>NZ_JNYZ01000029.1 GCF_000717335.1 Amycolatopsis jejuensis | reverse complement strand
TCGACACGCTCCACCGCGAGCGGCAAACGGCGTGCTGCATTGCGATCGACGAGCTCGAAGCAGGTCACATGTCGATCGCTGCACCCGTCCGCGATTCCACGAACTGCATCATCGCGTCGGTGAATGTCGCCGGCCCGAAGTTCCGGCTCGCCGACCGGGTCGAGACCCTCTCGGCCACCGTGAAGGTCGCCGCCCGCCGCTTGAGTTCCATCATGGCCGACGGACCAAGCGGAGCCCGGCCGCGGTGAAGGTGCGAAAACGCAGGCTGCGACCGTCAACTCGGTCCCGACGGCAGTGACGCCGCCCGAATACCGCGAGCTTGGCCGCCTGCGGGGCATCGCCGGCCAGGAAAGCGTCGTGCCGGTCCGCCGACTCCAGCGGTCTTGACGAGCTTCCCGCTCGTCCGCCAGCCGCCCGGCGGTGCAAGGAGCAACGCCATCGGCAGGCTGCGGTGCGAGCACGGGCTGTCACCCGGCACTCCGTTCCCGCGCCCCTCAAAGCGGTCGGATCGATCAAGAGTGGTGCCGGTAGGACATTCACCGACTTCGTGGTCACCGACCGGGTCGCGATGTTCACTCGGAAGGATTTCTCGCAACCTGGAAGCGAAGCAGCGGCCGCCCACGAGGTGGCCGGTGCCCATTTTCGGCAAGAGCCACAGCAATCTTCTCCGGGCACGGAAAACATGATTCTCGGGACGACGGCCGTGCCCGCACGACGGCGTCGCGCAGCCAAAAGCCGACACTCGCTGTGGATAGCTTCGGCAAGCACGTTGAGCTGCTTGCCTTTCCGCATCGGACACACCGAGCGCCGCCGGTATCAACCAGATCGTGACCTTCGCCGCGCCTGCGCCGCCGCAGCTGCATCACAGCGGCGGAAAGCCCAATCACCCATCCGCACATCGTGGTGGCCAAGCGCAATTCGGCCGGAACCGCCGCCGCGCGCATCACCAGACCGACCGCGGCCGGGTGCTCCCGGCCGACTGAGAACAGCGATTCTTCACCCGGCGGAACCTGGCTCGCCCGTGGTAGACCGTGATCGTCGAATGCCGAAAGTCTCCCCTCATCGGCGAACGAACCGTGGTATGGGGATCCACCGGAGATAGCCGCAGCCGTCCGCTCTCCACTCAGGGCAGAATTTCCTTGGCGGGCGGCGGGAAGTACGTCGTGCGACTGGGCCCGACGCCGAGCCGGACCAGATTTTCCAGCCAGGCCAGGGCTGCCCTCGTCGGGTCGATGACTGGTACCGCGCTGCCGTCGCGTTCCAGCCGGGCCTGGAGTGCGTCCGCGACGCCGAGCATGCCCGTGCAGCCGAGCACGATGACGTCGGCCTCCCCGGCGGTGACAAGAGCATCGGATTCCTTGGCCAGCCTTCCGAGCAGGAGCTCGTCGTCGTTCAGGCTGAGTATCGGGACGTCGACCGGGCGGACCGATCGGCAACGTTGTGGGATGCCGTGCTGGCGAGCCATCCGGTGCACCGTCAGCACTGCCGGCTCGAAGGCAGACCGCAGATCTGTGTCCTCCTCAGAGCCGGTGCGTGCTCTTGTTTAGTCTAGACGAACGCCGTACAGTCTCGCCACACGCCTATCTGCGGCGTGATGACCCCTAGGGACCCAAAACAAGACCTGGAGGCGAAGCGTGAGAACGAGACGAGGTGCGCTACTCGTCGCGGCTTCAGTTGCGACGCTGATCGCGGCGGGGTGCAGTGGCGCTGCCAACGGCGGCACCGGCGACAACAACGGAGTACCGACCGGAGGGACACCGGTCGCCGGTGGAACGGCCGTCTTCGCGCTGCAACCTTCGACTACACCCAACTGGATCTGGCCCTTCATTGACCCCGGACACTCAACCGGCGCCAATGTCCTGCAGTTTCAGCCGCTGATGTATCGGCCGCTGTACGTCTTCGGTGATGGTCAGGCCACCACGATCAACAACAACAAGAGCCTGGCGAATCCACCGCGGTACTCCAACGGCGGCAGGACCGTGACCATCACGCTGAAGCCCTACAAGTGGTCCGACGGCACGTCCGTCACCTCCACCGACGTCATGTTCTGGCTCAATATGGCCAGGTCGCAAAAAGACAAATGGGCCTGGTACTCACCAGGTCGGATTCCGGCCAACATCACGTCAGCGACCATTGACGGCCCGACGACGATCACGCTGAACCTCGATCGGCCATACTCGCAGCAGTGGTACACCACCAACCAGCTCACGACCATCACGCCAATGCCGCGAGCGTGGGATCGGACGGCAAACGGGCCCAGCAACTGCGCCGGGAACGTGTCCGACTGCCCGGCAGTCTATGCATACCTCTACAGCCAGGCCAAAGATCTCAAGTCCTACGCCAGCAGCGAGCTTTGGTCGGTGGTCGACGGCCCGTGGAAACTGTCGAGCTTCGACGCCGACGGGCACGTTGCGATGGTACCGAACAAGCTCTACTCCGGACCCGACAAGCCGCGCCTGGAAAAATTCCAGATGGCGCCCTTCACCACAGATTCAGCGGAGTACAACGTGCTCCGCGCAGGCGGCAGCAGTATCCACGTTGGCTACATTCCGGCGCAAGACATCACCGCGCCGACGAACGATCCGACCGTGGCCGGACCGAATCCGCTGGCCGCCAACTACTACATGGTCCCGTGGATTCAGTACCGGATCAATTTTTTCGAGTGGAACTTCAACAATCCCACCGTTGGCCCGATCTTTCGCCAGCTCTACTTCCGACAGGCCTTCCAGCATCTGGTGAACCAGGATGCCATCATCAAGGGACCGATGAAGGGATATGGTTATCCGACCACCGGTCCGGTGCCGTTGCTGCCCAAGAGCAGCTACGTTTCCAGCCGCGGCCAGGCCGTTCCGTACCCGTACTCGATCGACAAGGCGAAGGCACTGCTCGAACAGCATGGCTGGACGATCAACACGTCCGGACCCGGCACGTGCACAAGGCCAGGCACCGGGCCCGGCCAGTGTGGTGCCGGAATCAGTGCCGGCCAACGACTCGAGTTCAATCTCGTGTATGTCAGCGGATCGTCGGTAGTGGCTCAGGCGATGGAGGCGCTGAAGTCGGACGAGTCGAAGGCGGGAATAGTACTGAACCTTTCCGGGGGTACCTTCAACGACGTCATCGGATCACTGATTCCGTGCAAGCCCGACGAGAACGTCTGCAAGTGGCAGTTCCTGAACTGGGGAACAGGATACTCCGTCACGGGCTACCCGACCGGCGATCAGATCTTTGCCACCGGCGCGGGTGGTAACAAGAACCGATATTCCGACCAGGTCAACGACGCGAACATCGCCCGCACGATCCAAAGCTCGGACCTGTCCACATTGCATCAGTATCAGGATTATCTGGCAGACCAGCTCCCGGTGGTGTGGCAACCCAACCAGGTCGCCCAGCTAACCGCTGTCGCGACGAACCTGCGCGGCGTGGCACCGCAAAACGTCGCGGGAAGAATCTTCCCGGAAGACTGGTACTTCGTATCAAAGTAGCGCACGACAGCGGCAGTGGACCACCTTCGTCGATGCAACGACAGACCGACGCACCACTTACGGCGAACGCCCCACAGAAAGGCGAGCACCGGTGTCAAGCAATATCGATTTGCAGGGTCGAAACAATCTTCCGGAACGACGAGCACATGCGAGTACAAGAACAGAAGCCGCATTGAATGGACCATTGGCATGAGGCCGGCCGCCTCATCCGAGCAGGCTGGTGACGCGCCGTGCATGGCACTCGTCGGTGCCACGGTCATGGACGGCACCGGCGGTGCCCCGGTGCACGATGCCGTCGTCACCATCCGTGGCGGTCGCGTCGTGTCGGCCGGGACCGAGCCGGCGCCACAGAATGCCGAGATGGTCGACGTGACCGGCAAGTTCGTCATTCCGGGCCTGCTCGACGCCAACGTGCATCTTGCGCTCGCACCGTTCGAGGAGATGGTGAAGAACGTTGAGTGCTATCACGAGATGGCGCTGGAGGCAGCCAAAGTCACGCTCAGAGGCGGCGTGACCACGGTGTTCGACACCTACGGCCCGTTGGAGCCACTAGTCCAGGCCCGGGATGCAATCGACTCGGGTGACGCCGTGGGCAGCCGGATCTTTGCCGCAGGCAACATCATCGGTTTCGCGGGCCCGCTGTCGCCGGACTTCTTCGCCGACGGAAGCAAGGTAGTCAACAAAGAGACGCTCGAACGAATCAACCGCATCTGGGATGCCGGCGTCGGCTCCGACCTGCTGTACCTGAGCATGAACGATCTGCGAAAGCGGATCCGATCCTACCTTGATCGCGGATTGGTGAACTTCGTCAAGTACGGATCCAGCGGACATGTCCAGGAGGATCACCTCCTGTTCTCCGAACGCGCTCAGCACGCGATCGTCGAAGAAACACACGCTCGCGCCCTGACCGTGCAGGCTCACACAACGTCCCCGGAGAGCTTGTGGATGGCGGTCGACGCCGGAGTAGACCTTATCCAGCACCCAGATGTCACAGGTCCGCATCCCATCCCCGAAGACACACTCGATCTCCTGGTCGAGCAGCAGGTCGGATGCGCCGCGCTGGTGCAGACCGACGCGATGCTGGCGTGGAAAGCGTCGAAGGACGACTCGAACGGCGCGGACACGACTGCCGACAAGAACAATCGTCGCCTGATCGAGGCCGGCGCACGATTGCTGCTGACCACCGACTCGTATCTGGTGCAGTCGCGGTACCGGCACGACCCGAGGCTCGGACCTCGTATCAATGGCGCCCCCGACATGCTCGGCGAACTCGGCGAGGGCCACTTCCGGTGGCTCATGGCCGTGCACGAGCGAGGAATGCGCCCCATGGACGCACTGCTGGCCGCCACCCGCAACGTTGCCCTGGCGTACGGCAAAGCTGACGAGCTCGGCACATTGGAGCCAGGCAAGCGGGCAGACCTCGTGGTACTCGACGCGGATCCGCTCGACAAACCCCAAAACTACCGGCAGATCACGGCGGTCATGAAGGACGGCATCTTCATCGACCGTGACGCACTCCCATCGAGCCCACTGAGTCCAGCCTCGCGATAGGGACTGTTCCAAGATCGGCTCTGGCTCGACACGCCGGGTTGAGGTCCGGCGCGATGGGCACTGTGAGAGATGACATCGAACCTTGTGAGTCCACGCAAGCCTGACCAGAAGCCGGCGCAGCTGTCGCCGGAGCAGGCCGCCGCGGGGGGGGGTGATGGCCGCGCGAGGGTTGGCGTTGACTGGCCCGGATGGTCAGCTGAAACTGTTCACCAAGAATGTGCTGGAAACGGCGCTGAACGAGGAAATGACCGAGCACCTCGGTCATGAGAAGAATCAGGCGGAGCCGGTGTGCCCGTGAGTAAGGAGACGATCTCGGGGATCGCCGCGAGGCAGGAATGGGCCAGCCGGCCGCTCGACGCGATCTATGCGGCCGTGTTCATCGATGCTATCCATGTCGAGGTCCGGGACGGCCCGGTCGCCAACCGGCCTGCCCACGCAGCCATCGGCGTGACGGTGGACGGGAAAAAGGACGTGCTGGGCCTCTGGATGGGGTCGGCGGGGAGGGCGCGATGTTCTGGATGAGCGTCCTCGTCGACCTGGAGAACCCGCGGCGTCCGGCGATCCGGGCGAAGGATGTAGCGCGATGGCCTGCCACACCTGGTCGACGTCGGCGGCTAGGATCCCTTTCCCGGTGAGGAATTCGGCGCAGGTCGGCTCCCTCGACCTCGAACCGCCGGCTGTGCACGCCATCGGCGGCCACCCCCGATGCCGTGCAGGGCGAAGGCAGCGAACAGCAGGTCGTCGTCGTAATCGCAGCCAGCGGGCCAGCCGAGCCGGGGTGCGACCATTCGCGCGAGCGAGTGCCGAGATTGACATGTCCCGCTGGATTACCGCCACCGCCGCTTGGTCTCCCCCGCCTGCTCCTGACGAGTCACGACGTTCATGAGCGACCCAGGACTTCCGACCCCGGTTACCGTATTGATCCGGTGTGCGACCGGGGCACGTGAACCAGATCAAGATGCTCGAGCGTCACCGGTAACGGCATACGATTTCGCCTGCCCGGCAACGAGCCATCCTCGCGTACCAATCAGTGAACGGGACTGCAGAATACGAGTGAGGGCAGCGCAACCGTTCCACCAGGACCTGACATACCGGCGTTGCTCACCATCAGGCCGACCCGGCTCCCCTGTCCGCACCGGACCGAGCAGGGCGGCCGCCGACTTGTTGCCGCGCACGTCGGTCTGCCGCACCGGCGCTGCCTGGCGTACCGGCCGCAGCCTTCATCGTTCGGCTCCTCAGCCGAGCCGGGGGATGATCTCAGAAGCGATCCGCTCCATTTGCTCGGCCTGGTCGTGGAGGGCGGTGAACAGGATCAGGCCGGCGCCCGCGTCGATCACCTCGCGCACGCCTCGCACGCACTCGCCGACCGTGCCGGCAACCGCGGCAGATGCGATGTCGGCGGGCACTTGACCGTAGACGTTGGCCAGTCCGGCGTTCATCCGCTCCCGGGCTCGCGCACCGTCATCGTCGACTGCGAGGTAGATCCGCTTGGCGATGGGGAAGTCCGACTCGGTGCGGCCGGCCTCGGCCAGTGTCTCGCGTACGACCTTGACCTGGTCGGCGAACGTGACGGTCGGCGAGGAGCCCGCGCCGAAGAAACCGGTGCCCAGGCGGATCGCCCGACGGATCGCGGCACCGCCCGAACCGCCGAACCACAGCGGCGGATGCGGCTTCTGGAACGGCTTCGGCTCCATGGCCAGCTCGTCGACCTGCCAGAACTCGCCGTCGAACGTGACGCGCTGCTCGGTCCACAGCGCTTTCATCAGCTCGACGCCCTCGGTGAACCGCGTGAGGTAGCGCTCGCCGGTCATGCCGAACGCGGCGTACGGCCGGTTCTTGCCACCGGTGCCGACGCCGACTTCCAGCCGGCCACGGCTGAGCTGGTCGAGGCTGGCCAGGCTTTTGGCCAGATGCGGTGCGCTGTGCACAGTGGACACATACACGGTGCACCCGATGCGCAGCGTGTACGTGCACGAGGCCGCGAAGGTCATCGCCTCGGTCGGGCTGAGCTGCGGCGAGTGGCTGTACACCTGTTCCTGCGCCCATGCACTGTGGAAACCCAGCTGCTCGGCGCGCTGGAGATACGCGCGGAACGCAGCTGGGTCGAAGGTGCCATCAGGATAGAACTGCGGGATCGCGATCGCATACCTCATTGCTCACTCCTAGATCGACTTCGCTGCGGCGGCGGCCCACCCGCCGGCTCATGAAGTGGCCGGTGCCAAGGGAAGCAGGGTGAAGAACTCTGCGGCGCGCTCGAGAGCGGCGACGGGCACCCGCTCGTCGGTCTGGTGCGCCAGATGGGGATCTCCCGGGCCGAAGAGCAGCGTCTGCAGGTTGGCGCCGGGGTGGAGGATGGAACCGTCGGAAAAGTAGCTGACACCGGACACTTCCGGTGGCCAGCCAAGGACGCCCTCCAGGACGCGTCCGGCAGCTCGCACGAGAGGCTCGCCGGGATCCGTCCCGACGGCTGCGTAGTCGCCGGTCACCGTCATCTGGGCCTCGAAATCGGGAAGGGTGGACCGGAGATCCTCGAGCAATTCTTCGATGCGGACCACCAGGGCCGCGTGCTCGATCCCGGGCACTCTGCGGAGATCGACCTGCGCACTGCACCGATCCGGGACGATGTTGACGACCGAACCGCCCTGGATGGTCCCGACGCTCAAGGTCGGACCTCCCAGCACGGGGTGGGCAGCGAGCCCGAGATCCAGCGCGCCGAGCCGCTCGAGCAGGGACATCATGTGGGTGATCGCATTGACTCCCTGGTCGGGCATGGCGCCGTGCGCTGCCCGGCCGTAAGTGACGAATTCCAGGAACAGGGCGCCTTTGTGGGCGACCACGAGGTCCAGGTCGGTCGGTTCCGCGATCACCAGGCTCGCGATGCCCTCCAGCGCGCCGCTGTCGCGGGCCGCGCGGGCGCCGGCGCAATCGACCTCCTCGCCGGCGGTGGCGAGGAAATGCACGTCTGCCGGTCGCGGTACGTCGGCACGCGCAAGGGTGGTCATCCCGACCAGCATGGCGGCGAGGCCGCCCTTCATGTCGACGGACCCGCGTCCCCACAGCACGCCGTCTTCGTCGACCTCGGCAGCATGAGGCGGGCGCGTCCACTCAGCGGTGCCCAGCGGGACAGTGTCAAGGTGCCCGCAGTACATCATCGGCGCTTGCTCGCCCTTGCCCCGAAGGACCAGATGCAGGTTCGCGCGGCCTTCACCGATCGGCTGCAGACTGCCGGTCAGCCCGAAGCGCTTGGCGTATGCCAAAGCGACTTCCGCGGCCTCGCGCTCGTTTCCCGGCGGGTTCACCGTATCGATCCGCAGGAGCTCACGCGTGAGCTCCAGAACCTCGCGGCGGCCGGGGCGGGGCGTCGGCACTGATTGGGCATCGCTCACGATCTTGTGCTCCGTCTCCTGTGCTGGGGATCCCTGGCAGCACCGCCCCGCGGTTGCGACAGCACGCGGGTGCGACGCGGCCGTAACGCATCCTGGCAAACTTGGCCTGATCGGAACACAGCCAAGTTGAAGGTGTTGGCATCATGGGCCCGGACCACCTTGCGAACCTGCTCGAACCGTGGCTGTCGGACAGCCTTGCCGGCTACGCCGCGGTGTCCATGGGAATCCGCAGCCTCGTGCTGGACGGCCGGCTGCCGAACGGAACTCGACTCCCGTCCGAACGCGCTTTCGCCGCGACCCTGGGAGTGAGCCGAACGACCGTCAGCGCCGCCTACAACCTGCTACGCGCTGAGGGCTATATGCGTAGCGCACACGGAGCGGGAAGCCTGATCACCCTTCCCGCAGCAAGTGTCCAACGGCCAGACACCCGCCTCGGGGAACCTGAGGAGATCCTGGACCTGACAGTGGCCGCTTTACCCGCTCCCAGCAGACTGGTCGAGGCGGCGGTGGCAGCCGCGGCGGAGCTCCCGTCGCTGCTGGCCGGCCACGGCTTGCACCCCTTCGGCCTGCCCGCACTGCGAACCGCGGTCGCGAAGCACCTCACCGGCCGCGGCATCGCCACCGACGCCGAACAGATACTCGTGACCAGCGGTGCCCTGCAGGGCTGGAACCTTCTGCTCCGTGCAGTCGGCCGGCCCGGCCGTCCGGTCTTGGTGGAACAGCCCACCTACCCTGCCGTGCTCGACGCCCTCCGCGCCCACCACCTCCGCCCGGTCCCGCTACCGGTCACGGCCGCCGGCTGGGACCCGCCCCCGGCAGGCATGACCATGGCCCACCTGACCCCGGACGGGCACAACCCCACCGGGCTGGTCGCCGACGAAACCGCCCGCCGCCGGCTTCTCGCCGGCCTGCAGTGCCCGGTCGTCGCCGTTGACGAAACGTTCGCCGACCTGATCCTGGACGGGCCCACGCCACCACCCGCCGCAGCCCTGCGGCACGACGTCGTCACACTCGGATCACTCAACAAGGCATTCTGGGCGGGCTTGCGGATCGGCTGGATACGCGCAAATCCGGAACTCCTGGCCCGGCTGGCACGCGAACGTGCGTCCATCGATCTCGGCAGCCCGGTTCTGGACCAGCTGGTCGCCGTGCACCTCCTCGACGACGCAGCCACCGTACTGGCCAGCCGACGCGACCATCTGCGCCGCTCCCGAGCCGCCCTCGAACAAGCCCTGCGCGCCCGTCTCCCGGATTGGCAGTGGTTCCCTCCGAAAGCCGGCATGGCCCTGTGGGTCGAACTGCCCCGCCCGAGCGCAACCCGCCTGGCCGCGTCAGCGCTCGACCTGGGCCTCCGGATCATCCCAGGACCGCGCTTCACCGTCGACGGCACAGCCGACCGGTGGCTCCGGCTGCCGTTCACCCTGACCACCGGTCAAGCCGGCATCGTCGCCGGCCTGCTCGAACAGGCATGGGAGCGATCGGCGCTGCCAACGACTCGCGCACTGCGCGTCCCGCGATGGACTGCTTGAGCCTCTTCGTACCGCAAAGCCCAGCAGCGATCCCGCTCCCGCTCTCCCCTGTGCGCGGACCTTCCCGGCTCGGAATCGTGCGGCGGCTCCGACCCCGTCCAGGCCGATCGGCGGCTGATCCGTCCAGGCCGGACGGGACCTGATCACTCACGACCGTCCGGGAATCCCGAGCCGATTGCCGACGACCGGCACCCGAGGGACCCCTTCCGGCGCATCGCGTGCGCACTCGTGAACTGTGCGGCCGCTGACGATCGTCGCCACGGCGAGGATGCCCGCCGAGACCTCGCACGAGTTCGATGTCATGGGTCTGCCATCGGACGTTCGGCGCAACCCTGGTCTCCTTGACCTGGACCATCGCCAGCCCGGGGTGCGCGGGTTCCTCGCAGCGCATCGACACGTCGATGTCGCCGGACAGCGTTCCGGACATGAGGTCGTCCTGAGTGCCTTCGGACAACTCGATCTGCACCCAAGGATGAGCGGTCGCGAACGCTTCGAGCAGCGACGGCAGGAATGGCACGGCCGGCAGCTGCATGGCGAGGCCCCTCATCAGGTGCCCCGGTACGGTCAGCACGACGCCCCGCGACTTCTGGCGCACGCAACCGCGCGCAATGCCCGCTCCAGCTCGGTCACCAGGCCGACACCACCGAGGCGGAGCAAATGCAACTCCTTGCCTGCCGCACTGATGCTGCCGGAGGGTGCAGCGGGAGCATCCATGACGAGGCCTTCCACGGCCAGGCTGAGGCCATAGCGCGCATTACTGGTCGGGGACCCTCGCGCCGTGCATCCGGTCCGGGTGGCACCGATGGTCACCTCCGCCGTCTGGCCGGCGGCTTCATCCTCACCGCGGCGCAGGTGTTCGGGCCGATGAGCCTCGGGTGGCGGTGGATCCCGTTGTTCGTCCTCACGGTCACCGCCGTGCAGGCCCGGCTCGAGGACCCGGACCGATGAGCGGGTACGCGCTGTTCGCCGTCATCGTCGCTCCACGCTCGTGGCGACTCTCGCCGGTCGCGAAGAAGATGAGCACCGCCCACCAATTCTGGGCGGCGGGCGGATCCTCACCCCGCAATCCCCTGCTGCCCAGACACTCGGCGCTCCGCCATCGCCTGCCGCCTTTCGTCGCGGACGGCTTCCAGCCGGAGCGCGTAGCGGGAATCGAGGTCGGCTGGTGTCCAGTCGCAGTCGTGCTCCAGTTCGACGTCAACGTGGGCGACACCGGGCAGCGCGTCGAGTATTTCGCGGGCGCGGATGACGAACGTGGCGCCCATCATGCAGCCCGGCTCGGTGAGCCCGACACGTACCCGTACCGCCGCCCCGCCGGGTCCCTGGCTCACCGATACCTCGCGCACCAAGCCCATCTCCGCCAAGCCTGCGGGTGCTCCGGCGACCACGCTGCACGGATCGACGATTGTGTCGAGGTGCGCGCGGATCTGTTCGGGGGTCACGCCGTGACCGCCTTCGCGGTCCACGGCTCGGCCAGTTCACCGCGTTCGAAGGGAGTGACCTTCAGGTCGAGGATGCGGGCGATGTTGCCGCCGAGGATGGCGGCCTTCAGCTTCGGCGTCAGCGGCTGCAGGCCGTACCCGTCGATCATCTCCTGGGGCAGCTGAAACTCGTGGAACGCCTCGATGAGCGGCCGAGGGTGCAACGCGGTGCATCCGGTGGCCCAGATGATCCGGTCGTGCGCGCCCGTCATCAGGAGCCGGGCGAGGATTTCGGCGAACCGCAGCGGTGCATTGACCAGGAACGCGGTCGCACTCTCCAGCACGACGGACGCGTTCGGGAAGTACGACAGCTGCAGGGCCGTCTCCTCCAGGAAAGCAAATCCGCCGTGCACGATCTGGAAGTTCAGACCGGGGAACGCGACCAGCGCGTCCTCGACATCGGCGACGCCGAACGGCGAGACCGGGCAACCGCTCATCGCGACCGCCTTGTGCACCGCGACACTGCGGATACCGCGCTTCTGCGCGTGTTCCAGGATCGGGTACACGGCTTCGCGATCGTCCATCCGCACTGACTGGCCGACCCCGTCGTAGATGTCGTACGGGTAGAACTTCAGGCCGACACAGCCGTGCTCGTCCACGAGCCGGTCGACCTCACCGATCGGATCCGGGGTATGCGGCCAGATACCGCCGAACAGCGCCACCCGGCCCGGGTAGCGCGCACGCAGATCCCGGCCGACCCACAACGGCGAGGCCCCTCCCTCGTACATCCCGTACAACGGGATGTCGTGGTAGATCGCATAGTCGACCTGGCTCTCGGCGAACAACGCGTGCCCGAGAACGTCGGCGTCGACGCGTTCGAACCGCTCCCGGTCCAGCTGCCAGCGCCGATCGCCACGTGGCGAGAAAACCCGGTGGTAGCCGCTGTACAACGCCTCCACCACCTGACCGGCGGCCGGGTGGCGGTAGGTCTCGGGTGGTGAGTGGTAGCCGTGCACCACGGCGTCAACGACAAGGGTGCCTTCGATCATCGGATTTCGCTGCTCCTCACAAAGTCGTCAGCCCACCGTCGACGACGAGCGGTTGGGCGGTGATGTAGCTGGACTCACCGGACAGCAGGAACACGGTCGCATACGCGACTTCCCATGCGGTGCCCTGTCTGCGCAGCGGCACCCGCCGGGAGGTCTCTTCACGGCGAGGGCGACGAGCCGACGCCCCACGCCCCATCGGGGTGTCGATCAGACCCGGCACCACCAGATTCGCGCGCACGTTCCTTGGCGCACCTTCCCTCGACACCTGCCGGCAGAGGCCGAACAGGGCCGCTTTCGAAGCGTCGTAGGCAGGAGAGTCACTCCCCGGGCGCAGTCCGGCGACCGAACCGACGAAGACGATTGCGCCATCGTCGGCCAGCAACGGCAACGCCGCCCGGCAAGCGAGAAAGTGCGCACGGAGATTGACCGCGAAAACCTGGTCCCAATCCGTCGCACTCGTGCCGTCGAGCCGCAGGCCGAGTCCGATCCCGACGTTGAGCACGAGACCGTCGAGCCCGCCCAGAGATCGGTGCGCTTCGGCAACCATATTCGTGCACTGTGCCGGATCCGCGACATCTGCGGTCATCGCGAACGCGCGGCCACGCTCCTGCTCGATCAGGCCGACCGTGGCGTTCGCCGCGGCGGTGTCCATGTCCGCACAGGCGACGGCAGCCCCTTCCCGCGCGGCGAGCACCGCGATCGCCCGCCCATTCCCCGGCGGTGCCGGGAAATCCGGGTCCGAGCGGGTCCCGGCTCCCACGACCAGCAGCCGCATCCCGGTCAGCCGAGCCCGGCCCGGTGCCACGCCCGCCGACTCGGCGCTACTCATGACCGGTGGGCAGGTCGGCAATCCCCGTTTCGCGCTGGACGCCGAACGAGTTCAGCGCGAACGCGACGAGGTGGTAGTGGCCGATCAGCATCACCAGCTCGATCAGCTGGCGTTCGTCGTAGCGCTGCGCCAGCCGCGTCCAGGTCCGATCGGCGATCCGCGCATCCGCGTGAAGTTCGTCGACGGCGCTGAGCAGCACTCGGTCGAACTCCCGCCACCCGTCGGCGCCCGGGCCCGCCGGCACGCGCTCGATCTCACTGTTCTCCAGTCCGGCCGCGCGGGCGATCGGCTCGTGCTGCCCCCATTCGTAGTCCGACCGGCATTGCCAAGCGCTGCGCAGGATCATCAGCTCACGATCGCGCGGCGGAAGCAATCCTTTGGTCAACAGCTCGCCGCCGAAGGGCAGCCAACGCCGGAAAAGCTGCGGGTGGCGAGCGAAGGTGGTGAAGATGTTCGGAACGGCGCCGCAATCATCGGCTCGCGCGGCAACCAGTTCACGTACCGAATCGTCCCACTCTGCCGCGGGCAAGGGCAGCAGGCGCGGAGTCCTCACCACGCCGTGCCGACCAGCACTTTCGGACCCTGGTCGAAGATCATTCACAAAAATACGCTAGCATAATCATTGTGATGGCGAAATCCCCGCCCGATGGCGGCAGCCTGGCCCGTGCGCACGGCGCCGACCCAGGCCTCCCCCGCGGCCGAACCCCGCTGCCCGCGGATCGACGCAACGCAGCACACCGGGAGCGACTCGTGCGGGCGGTCATCGCATCCGCGGCAGAACTCGGCTGCCACGGCATGACGGTCGCCGACGTCGTGCGGCGCGCACGGGTGTCACGCAACGTTTTCTACGAACACTTCACCGACAAGGAAACCGCGTTCCTGACGGCTTTGGACGAAGGCGGAAAGCAGCTGTTCACCTGCATCTCCGCCGGTACCCACGGCACGGACCCGATGGACCGCCTCCGCTCCGCCCTGCGCGCATACCTCGGATTCCTCGCCGGCGAGCCGGAGTTCGCGCGCTGCTTCCTCATCGAACTGTTCCCGTGCGGCCCGGCCGCACGGGAACAGCTGCACCTCGCCCGCGCCCGGTTCGCCGCGGGGATCGGCCGCTGGCACCAGTCCGCGCGCCGCGCGCAACCAGACTGGCCACCCGTCCCGAAGGAGATCTACCGCGCCTTGGTCGGCGCCATGCACGAACTCGTCGTCGCCTACGTACGCGAAAACCGGGTCGCCCACCTACCCGAACTCGAGGACACCGCAGTCCGGCTATACCTGGCCGTGCTACGAGAATGGCCCACCCGAGAGTGACACCCGGCGCCGACATTCGCACTCAGCCTGTGGCATCTTGCTCAGACCGGGACGTTGCTGACGATCTCGCCGTCCTCGGCCTTGCAAGTCCGTACCGGAGAGCCGGCGAGCTCGCCCTTGTTGTCCCACTTGCTCACGGCGTTGCCCGCGTTCCTCACGAACTCCTCGTCATCGGACATGATCTTGGGTTGTCCTTCAGAACACCATGATCAACCGTCTCGCAGCGCTTGGCTCGGCGTTGTCCCGAATGCCTTCCGGTGTTCCTCGGCGAATCGGCCCAAGTTGCCGAAGCCCCAGCGAAATGCGATCTCGCTGACGGTTGTCCCTCCTTCCGGGTCTGCTTCACGGAGTTCCTGGTGCGCACGCCGCAGCCGCACGTCGCGCAGATAGCGAAGGGGTGTCGTGTCCCGGTGGCGTCGGAACGCGACTTGCAGGGCCCGTGGGCTCACTCGTGCCGACGCTGCGATGTCACGCAGGCTGATGTCCTCCGCTGCGGAATTCTCGATGTACGACACTGCCCGGCGCACCGCCGACGGTGCCACGAAATCGGGGTCGACCGGGTCGACGGCTTCGGCCGAGTTCGGGAATGCTTCCAGCGCCGCCGCGACAGTCAGCCGCAGCACTTGGGTGCGCACGAGCGGGCTGGTCTCGGCGACGCCGCTGGGCACGATGTGCTGCCAAAGGCTCCGCACGACACTGTCCCACACCTTGGCCTGTGCAGCGACCGGCTCACCGAGACCGAACCGCACCCGCAGTGGCGCATCCAGTCCGCGCAGGTCCGCGGCCGCCTGTTCCAGCCGCAGGCGGCTCAGCCGGACGTTCAGCAGCCGGCAGCCGAGGCCCCACCGCATTTCGTGCTTGCCATATCCGTCCATGACGACGGAGCGGTGCTCCACCCGCACCGCCTCGCCGGTGTCGGAACGAACCGCGAACGTCCCGCCGACCGGCAGGCTGATCAGGACGAAGTCCTCGAACGGTACCGGCTTGACCACGACCTCGCCCCGGCCGTATCCGAGCTCGTCGAGGTCCAGCCCGGGAAACCCGCTGGACTTCTGGCTGGCCTGGAACCCGGCGAACCCGCTGCGCACCTCCTGCGTGTGCGCGCAGTAGATCTCCGTGAGGCGAAGATGCGCCTCGTCCGGGTCCTGCGTGGACACTTGCAGCCGTGGACTCGACGTCATCGTGCCCTCCTCAGCCCGCTGCGACACTGCGGCGGCAGATTTGCCCGGCCCCGGTCATCAGGGCCGGGCGAACAGCTTACGTCGAGACGTGACGGTCGCCAAGAATGCGACATACCTGCCGTGGTCTCCGGGCGGACCATCCCCGAGTCAGGCCGGGCGAACCTTCACGGCATGACCGCCGGGCGGATCAGGTCTCCGTCGGGTTCCCGCGTCGCCATCGCAATGCGTTCCCGATCACGCTCCGGCCGGACGAAGCAGGCAGCCAGAACTCCGCACACCACGAGAAGCGCACCGGTGACGGCGAACGCCACCGCGTACCCGGTGGCCGGCAGCACGTACGCACCCACCAACGATCCGGTGAGGGCCGGGGCGATGATCCCGGCGACCGAGTAGACCGCCGCGTATGCGCCCAGGACGCCGCCCCGCCGCTCGACCGGGCAGATCTCGGCCGACGTCGTCTGCCCGACCGGGATGATCACCGAGCCGAGGCCGAAACCGACGCCCAGCAGCAGGATCTTCAGCCAGCCGTCCCCCACCGCGATCGCGGCGAGCAACGTCACTCCCGCCACCACGACGCACACTCCCGGGACCACTCCCCTGGCTCGGCGGCTCGACACCCCGCGGCGCATCACCCGGCGGGCGACCACCCCGTGCAGGAAAATGGCCGCCCCCATCACCGCCCACGGAACCACGACCACATACCCCGTCTCCCGGGTGGGGTACCCCAGCACCTTGGCAAGGTACGGCGGCAGCCACGCGACGAGGACGGCAACCGACCAGAAGGCGGCGAAGCTGCCGGCGACGCTCGCCAGCCAGGTGCCGGTACGGAGAATCCGCCAGGTGGAGACCGTCTTCTGCGGATCGGAGCGGCCTCCGGGCGTGACCATGCTGTCCTTGATCGGCCCTTCTTTTCCGATGAACAGCCACCCCACCGCCCACACCAGCCCGACCGCGCCGGTCACGCCGAAGGCAGCCCGCCACCCGTGGTCGGCAATGACCCAGCTCAGTATCGGCGACGCGATGATGACCCCCACCGGTACGCCGAGCCCGATCAGCCCGCTCACCAGGCTGCGGTCGCGATCCGCGAACCATTTGTGGGCGGCGTGGTTGGCGATCGGCGTGGCCGGCCCCTCGGCGGCACCGAGCACGATGCGGGTGACGAGCAGGGTCACGAAACCGCTCGCCGCCGCGAGAATCGTCATCTGGGACACCGACCAGAGGACGGCCATCCCGAAGATGACCCACTTGGTGGACAGCCGGTTGGACACCAAACCGACCAGCAGGGCAGCAACGCTGAACAGGAAGAAGAATCCTGACGACAACAGGCCGTACGCGGCCGGTGAAATCCCGAGTTCGTTCATCAGCGGCACCGCCGTCAGGCCGAGCACCGCTTTGTCCGCGAAGTTGATGATCAAGAATACGAAGAGCATTCCGGTGATGAGCCACGAGCGGATACCACCGGGTGGCACAGTCGGCTGATTCATCGTCGCCTCTGGGGGTCGGAGAGCGGGGAGCAGCAGCCCGCGGGCTAGGCCGCGGGCGGGAGGTAGAAGGGTTGCGGCAGCTGGGCGGCCAGCGTGACCGACTTCAGGTGCGTGTACATGTTGAGCGTCTCGGCACAGAGCTCGCTCCCGATGCCGCTTTCCTTGTGCCCGCCGAACGGCGAGCCGTCGACCATGTTGAAGTACTGGTTGACCCAGACGGAACCGGCTTGCAGCGCGTCGGCGGCACGCATCGCGTTCGCGAGGTCGTTGGTGTACAGCCCGGCGGCCAGGCCGTAGCGGACGTCATTCGCTTCGGCGATCATCGTGTCGAAGTCGTTCCACCTCAGCACCGACAGCACGGGGCCGAAAATCTCCTCCTGGGCGATCCGCATCTGGTTGTCGACCGCGAACAGCGTGGGCTCGACGAACCAGCCGTGTTCGTTACCGGGGACGGCGACCCGGTTGCCGCCGACGAGAAGCTCGGCGCCTTCATTCCGTCCGATATCGACGTAGCCGAGTACCTTCTCCCCTTGCTCGCCGGACACGAGGCAGCTGATCGTGGTCGCCGGATCCAGCGGCGACCCGACCTTCATCCGGCGGAACGCTTCCACCAGCTTGCCCAGGAACCGGTCGTACACGTCGTCATGCACGAACAGGCGGGTGCCGGCGAGACACGATTGGCCGTTGCAGTAGGTGGCCGCGAACGCCACGTTGTCGACGAGGGCATCGAGGTCCTGCACATCGGGGAAAACGATGTTCGGGCTCTTGCCACCGAGCTCGAGAGTGACCGGTACGAGCCGTTCGGCCCCGGCGTGCGACACCAGCCGCCCGACCTCGGAGCTCCCGGTGAAAGCCAGCTTGGCCACCCCGGGGTGCGCGGTCAGCGCGGCGCCGGCTTCTTCGCCGAAGCCGGGCACGACGTTGACCACCCCGGGCGGGAAGATCTCCGCGACGTGCGCGCACAGTTCCATGGTGGACAAGGAGGCGTTCTCATCGGGCTTGAGGACGACCGTGTTGCCGGCGGCGAGCGCGGGAGCGATCTTGAAAGCGGTCATGATCGCAGGCACGTTCCAGGGAATGATCTGGCCGCACACGCCGTAGGGTTCCCGTTTGGCGAGCGCCCATCCGCCCGGGATCGAGCGGTTCCATCCCGAGTGGGTCACCGCGGCCGCGGCGAAGAACCGGAACTGGCCGACCGCGATGGTGTGGTCGATCGTGGTCTCGAAGACCCTCCGGCCGATGTCCAGTGAGTCGATCAGGGCAAGGCGCTCGGCGTCGCCCTCGAGCGCGTCGGCCAGCTTCAGCAGCATGGCGCACCGCTCCTCCACGCGAGTCGCCGCCCAGGAGGGGAAAGCCGCAGTGGCCGCGGCGACCGCCGCATCGATGTCCCGGCTGTTCCCGCGAGTCAGGTCCGCGAGGTGTTCCCCGGTCGCCGGGTTGACCGCCGGGAAGACCTCGTCCGACGAGGCAGTGAACTTCCCGTCGACAAACGGAAGATAGCGGGGTTTCAGGGCGACGTCGGGCACGGCGCCGGCGAGATTCCGGTTGTTCATGTGACTTCTTCCTTACGAGTACGAGGTTGCCGGGATCGGTTCTTCGGCGGTTCTCACGAGGGCATCCGCAGGATTGCCTTGACGACCTCGCCGCGCTCGGAAGCGCGCGCAGCTTCGTTGACCTCGTCGAAGTTGTAGTAGCGAACCAGTTTGTCGAGCGGGAAACGGCCCTGGAGGTAGAACTCGATCAATTGGGGGATGAAGGTTTCGGCGATCGAGTCGCCCGAGACGATTCCGCGCACCGTCCGTCCGAAAAGGATGTTGTTCATGTCGAAGGTCGCTTCGGTTCCCATCGGCGCCGCGCCGATCAGCCCGCACACGCCCCTCAGGCCAAGCGAGTCGACGGCCTGGCGGAACACTTCGGGACGGGCGGTCGTTTCGATCGAGTAGTGCGCACCACCTCCGGTGATCTCCTGAATTCCGGCGACGACGTCATCGGTCACCGGGTTCAGGGTGTGTGTGGCACCGAGATCCCGGGCGAGCGCCAGCCGGCTTTCGTTGACGTCGACGGCAATGATCGTGAGACAGCCGGCAATACCGGCCGCCATGACCGCGGACAGGCCGACTCCACCGGTACCGAACACGGCAATCGCCGAGCCCGGCCGGGCTTCGAGACTGTTGAGCACCGCGCCCGCGCCGGTCTGAACGCCACAGCCCAGCGGGCCGAAAAGTTCGAGAGGGACGTCCTTGCGTACCTTGACGACGTTTCGCGCGTTCACGAGCGCGCGGGTCGCCCAGGAAGACTGGGAGAAGAAGTTGCTGTGCAGTTTTTCGGGGCCACGGCTGAGAGTCGTGGATCCGTCCAGCCGCGAGCCGCCGAAATTGCAGGCGAAGAGCCGAAGACAGTAGCTTCGGGCACCCACGATGCAGTTCCGGCACTCCCCGCAGAAGTAATAGCTCAAAACCACGTGGTCACCCGGGGAAACATGGCGAACCTGTGCACCGACCCGTTCGACGACGCCGGAACCTTCGTGGCCGAGCACGATCGGCAACGGGACGGGATAGTACTGGTCGCGGACGATCAGATCGGTGTGACACACTCCCGACGCAACCACCCGGACGATCACCTCGTCGTCCCGCGGAGTGGCGAGATCCACCTCCTCGATCGAAAACTCCCGGCCCTTTTCGCGGGTCACCGCCGCCTGGATCTTCATCGCGTTTCCGGCCTCCACACCCGTCCGCGGTGCGCACCCGGTGCCACGCACTCTGTTCGCGTATGGTCATCCGCCGGCCCCGATCCGGCTACCCGCAAAACGTCACGGTCGTACGGAAAACGCACCTCGCCGGGTGGCGCCCTTACCGCAGATTCGGGGTGATGACGTCGAAGTCCCCGGTGAACGTGTCGAGCAGCCCGAGCAGATCGGCCAGATCCGCGTCGTCACCGTCCACTTCGGCCCCTCCGTCCGCGAGCAGTTCCGCCAGCGAGGTTGCGCCGTAAGCCAGCGCGGCAAGCGCGGCCCGGCTGATCCGCAAGGTCCCGGCAGGCTCCTCTGCTGCACTCGCCACCACCGAGCGGAGGATCCCGTTCTGCACGACCAGCAGCAGCCGTTCTTCCACCGAACCCGAATCCGCATCCGCAACGTCGAGCCCGACGCGGAGCTCCCTCGCCGCCGCCCTCGGGCCGTTCAACCTGATCGCCAGATAGTCGAGCAGCATCGAGGTCGTCATCCCGGCGAGCAAATCCGGGCTCGCGTTGCTGAACGACCGTCCACCGG
This sequence comes from Amycolatopsis jejuensis, assembly GCF_000717335.1. Classification (GTDB taxonomy): domain Bacteria; phylum Actinomycetota; class Actinomycetes; order Mycobacteriales; family Pseudonocardiaceae; genus Amycolatopsis; species Amycolatopsis jejuensis. The sequence goes on along the minus strand of NZ_JNYZ01000029.1, from coordinate 142,000 downwards.
GGAAACCGTGCCGCAGCTCATGCGCCCCGACCAGGTAGAAGTTCCGCCACGCTCCGCTCTCGGACTGGTAGCCGAGCTGTTCGAACACAGCAGCCTGAAGTGCTCGCGCCGGTTCATGCTGCGGTTCGGCCGCGAGGACGTGCTTCAGCAGCTCGGCGGCCCACCGGTCCTCCCCCTCGTCGTGCGCGCGCTGCGCATGCGCGACCACCTGGTCGACCCCGCCCATCAAGCCGACATACCGCCGTCCGGCGTCGGCCGGGGCAAGCGGATGGAGGTTGGCGGGGTTCCCGTCGAACCAGCCGAGATAGTGCTGGTACACGGCCTTCGCGTTGTGGTTCACCGAGCCGTAACAGCCATGGTTCGCCCAGAACGCATCCAGCGGTGCAGGAAGGGCGATCAGCTCACCGATCTCGGCAGGAGTGTAGCCGTGGTTGGCCAGCCGGAGGACCTCATCGTGCAGGTAACGGTACACATCCCGCTGCATGCCGAGCAGTTCGGCGATCCGGTCCCGGCCCCAGGTCGGCCACTGGTGACTGATGAACATCACGTCGCTCTGGCCGCCGAACAAGCGCAAAGCCTCGTCGATTGCGCCGCTCCACCGGAGCGCGTCGCGCACCGGGGCGCCACGCAGCGTGTAGAGATTGTGCATCTGCTGCGAGACCGTCTCGGCCATGCACAGGGCGCGGAACTCCGGCAGATGAAAGTTCACCTCCGCCGGCGCCTCGGTACCCGGCACGGACTGGAACACGAAGCGGACACCGTCGAGAACCAGCTCCTCGCCGGTTTCGGTCACCTCGTGCGTAGGCCGGATCAACGTACTGGTCCCGGTCGCAACACCCGGCGCGATCCCGATCATCACATGCCCACAGGCATTCCTGGGCAACCGGCCACCGAACATGAAGCCCGCCCGCCTGCCCATCGCCGTACCTGCAGACACGTTCTCCTTCACCGCTTCCTCGTAGAAGCCGGCCGGAGCCACCACCGGAACCCGCCCAGCGAGCACGTCGACCTCGTCGACCACCCCCTTCACCCCGCCGAAGTGATCGATATGACAATGGGTGTGCACCACAGCGGTCACCGGGAGATCACCCAAGCTCGACCGGACGAGTTCCAGTCCGGCCGCCGCCGTTTCCACACACGTCAGCGGATCGATCACCACGAAACCCCGGTCGCCCACCACGATGGTCATGTTCGCCGCGTCATAGCCGCGGACCTGATACACCCGCTCCGTAACCTGGAACAAGCCGTGATGCCGGTTGAGCTCCGCAAGCCGCCAGAGACTCGGGTGCACAGTCGCCGGTGCATCGCCTTCCACGAACGAGTAGCTCGTGAGGTCCCAGACCACCCTCCCCGCCGCGTCACGAACGACCGGCGGCTCGATGGCAGCGACCCGACCCCGCCGCACATCCTCGAATGCCCGCCGATCATGCCACGGAAGCGAATCCCTCGCCGCGGCCTGCCGGGCCACCGTGGCAGAGCTGGCCCCGCGCGGTTCCACACCGGGAGAGTGCACCGATTGCGACATGATCCTGACTCCTCATTCTTCTTTCCTGAAGGGACTTCGTCGGTATCGCGTGAACCGGAATGCGCACCAAGGTGGAGCCGGGAACAGTTCGGCGTGCAGCGACCCTCGTGCGCACCGAATGCGCGCAAGGTACTGGGAACCGGCGACGACGCCCGACAGCGCCTGCGCGGGCGGTGACCGTCCCTGGCTCCACACAAGCCATGGCTCAGTGCCACCGGGCGCATGTCCGGATGTCGAACGCTAGGCCGCAACCTCACCGACGTCAACCACAAGATCAGCGGACTTGACAGGTCCGACACCCCAGGCACGATTCCGGTCGCAACTTCGCCGAAGCGATCGGCGCCCGTCCCCGGTCGATCTCTCGGCGTGGATCACGCGCGTCTGTTCCGGGAGTCAGTCCACGAGCGCATCGTCACCTTCGGCGGCTGTGGATCGCCTCGACACTGAGCAGCTCGTCGTCGAACAGCCAGAACCCGTGCAGTGGCGGGAGTTCCAGCCCGGCATCGAGCGGAACGATCCCCACTCGCACGTTCCGCGAGTGTGTGACGGCGATAAGGCGGTCGATCTGGCCAGCCGTCGTCTCCGGCCGCACGAACCGACTGTGCAACACAGCTTCGAACACCAGCAGCTCGATGGCTTTCGTCTCGTCGTCGAGAATTTGCGCGTGTGTACGCAGGTATCTGAACCGGGCCAGGCACGATCGCGGTCTCCACATCGACGATCTTGCGGTCCGTCTGCTCCAGTTCGGCGAACGACTTCTGCGCACCCCCATGGCCGCTTGTGCGGAGCCGAGTCTTCCACCGAGCCTGATCGCTTTCAGTTCCTGCTGCAGTGCGTCGAGTTCCTTGCCGGGCACGCCAGAACCCGAGCCCATTCGGTCAGCTCGGGCTCGGTGACCGCCTGTGTCCCACGTTCGATGAGCGACACTGTCGTCTCCGGCCAACCGAGCAACTCGGCAAGAGCTTTCTGCGTCATCGCCGGGACGTGGGCAATCCGTCGCTGCCGCAGGCCGTCGGCGAACTCCAGCAGCCGCGCGTTCGGGTCTTCGATCACGAGCTCCTCGTCGTCGGTGCGAGCAGCTTGTCGTGGGGCGCGACGACGGCCAGACAGTATCGCGCCACTGCTGATGGGAAGCGACGGTAGCCGGATCGGTCAGCAGCCGGACCCGTTCGAACGTCTTACGACCGCACGCGGCGCGCAGAGAAGCCGACCCCGCGCTCCCGATCGTCGATCGTGTCAGCAACGTCGTGCTCAACGGCAGCCCCCTCGACCACGACCGCTATTACTACTGCCTTTTGCTGGAGAAGGGACTCAATTCCGACAACGTCGAGACGCGGACCAAGATGGTCGCGGCAAAGGTCCGGCGCGCCGCCCGTCAGCACAATGCTGGCTGGATGAGCCATGACATCGCTCGGCTCACCACCGAACTAGGGCGTGTCTGACAAAGGTTGCGGTTGCTGGCTGGGATGCTGGTCGTCGTGTCGCGGTTTCAGTTGGTCTCAGACGAGCAGTGGGCGTTGATCGAGGACTTGCTCCCGGTCCGCACCGGTAGGCAAGGTCGGCCGTTTTCCGATGCCCGGGCGATGGTCGAAGGGATCATCTACCGCTACCGGTGTGGCATCGCGTGGCGGGACGTGCCGTCGGTGTTCGGTCCATGGCAGACGATCTGGACCTGGCACCGCCGGATGGCCGGCGACGGTACCTGGGACACCGTCCTGCAACGCCTGCTCACCCACGCCGACGCCGCAGGCGTGATCGAGTGGTCGGTGTCGGTGGATTCGACGATCGCCCGGGCTCATCAGCACGCCACCACCATCACCCGTCCCACAGGGGGCTGGGTCGAACTACACGGATCTACGAAGCGAGCCGCCTGATCACGCGGTTGGCCGCTCCCGCGGCGGCTGGAGCACCGAGGTGCACCACCTCGTCGACGGCAATGGCCGGCCGCTGGTGGCTCTGGTCGGGCCCGGCCAGGCCGGGGATGCGCCGATGTTCCCGCACCTGATGCGGCACCTGCGCATCCGCCGGACAGGACGCGGACGAGCCCGGAGCCGGCCGGACCGCGTCCGTGGCGACAAGGCCTACTCCTCGAGAGCGATCCGCAGACACCTGCGCGCCCGCGGCATCACCGCCGTGATCCCCGAACCTGCCGATCAGGCCGGGCACCGCAAGCGCCGCGGTTCCCGCGGCGGTCGGCCACCCGCCTTCGACGCGGTGGACTACCGCGGCCGCAACGTCGTCGAACGACGATTCAATCTACTCAAGCAATGGCGCGGGCTGGCCACTCGCTACGACAAGTTGGCCATCGTCTACCGATCAGCAGTGATCCTGCACGCGGTGCTCACCTGGACCAAAGCATTGTCAGACACGCCCTAGGCGAAGACGATCGCTCTTTCCCCGTTGTCGTCCCCCACTACCTGGCTCGTATGACAACTCGAGCACACACGCTCGGTGTGCCGAGTCCGCAGTTGCTCGAGTGGGTCACCCAACCACCCACCCCGCAACCGGCCTCCCCAGCCACGATCGAGCAGACAGCCATCCCAGGGCTTCCGGTCATCAAGCCGGTGGTACATCTCGATCACCAGAAGCCACCCTCACACCCCCGCCACACCCATCGCCCACAGGCTCACAGGACTCCCCTCACGGACCGGTGCCCCGCAGCAGCGCTGGGTCGGCTGAGAGCAGGGCTGACGGGGCGGTCAGCTGCCAGCCGCGCTCGTACGCGGCAGCGAAACCTTCGTCGCCCAGCGCGGTGCGGCCGCGGGCGCTCAGCGCGCGGATCTGCAGATCGGTCCGGTCGTGCACACCGCGCAGCCTGGCCGCCGCGCCGAGCAGGGCGGCCGCGTCCCGGGGGCGCCCGTACAGCGCGGCGACACCGGCTACCGCCACAGCCACCATCGCCAGGATCGGCATGTCCGAGCTGTCCACCGCGGCGAGGTATGCCCGGCTCAGCGCCGCTTCGGCACCTGGTCCGTCGCCGGTCTCGAGGCAGAGCGCACCGCGCGCCACGGAGATCAGGGCCCGATTGTGGCCGCTGCCGTCGAACTGGGGGTGTTCTGACAGTCCGGCCTCGGCCGACTCGATCAGCTCGCGGGCCCGGTCCGGATCGCCGATCCGCACCCACAGGCCGGCTTCCAGCGCGTCGGTCAGGATCGCCAGCTCGGGAGACGACACGCGCTCCCGGTTGGCGGCGATCATCCCGGCCGCCCGCGCGGTCTCGCCGCGCCGGACGTGCAGGTCGATCGAGCGCAGGTTGAGGAAGATCTCGTCGCTGAGGCTGAGCGAGCCGAACTCGCGGGCCAGCGTACTGGCCTTGGCCAGATCGGCCAGCCCGCCGCCGAGATCGCCGTCGTACTGCCGCAGCAGCGCGCGCAGCGGCAGTGCGGTGGCCAGCCCCCAGCGGTCGCCGGCCCGGCCGAAGATCTCCAGCGCGGCGGCGACGTCGCCGCGGACCTGGTCGAAGTGACCCGCGTTCTCGGCGAACTGGGCCCGGAACAGGTGCGCCAGCCCGGACAGCCATTCGTCCGGTCCGTCGATGAACCGCTGGACGGTCTCCGGCGCCGCGTTCGTCTCCGGGATGGTGGCCAGCCGGAGCGCGACCAGCGCGCCGCCGAAGGACGGCAGCTCCGGCTGGCCGGCGAGCGCCCACAGTTGCTCACGCCAGTCGGCGGGCGGGGCATAGGCGGCGAACCGGTTGATCAGCAGCACCTGCTCGGCGACGGCGCGCGGCACGCTCGGCCGCGCGCCCGGCGTCGAAACCGCTTCGCCGAGCCAATGAGCCGCGTCGGTGTGGCGGCCGAGCATCTGCCAGTACCAGGTCAGGTTCACCGCGAGTCCGATCGCGCCGTCGGCGTCGCCGGTGTCGCAGCGGTGGCGCAGGGCGGCGAGCACGTTGTCGTACTCGGCGCGGAGCACCCGCAGCGCGTCCAGCTGCCGAGGGCCGCGCAGCAGCGGGTCGTTTTCGGCGACCAGACCGGCGAAGTACTCGGCAGCGAGATCCCGCACGCTGGTCCGGAGTTCTTGTGCGGCAAGGCTTTCCAGCCCGTACTCGCGGATCGTCTCCAACATCCGGTACCGGCTGGTGTCCGGGACGAGCCGCAGCAGCGACCGGTCGACCAGGTCGGCGAGCAGGTACGGGATCTCGCCGGACGGCACCGCGGCGCCCGCGCAGACCGCGGCGGCCGAGTCGCGGGTGACTCCGCCGGGCAAGACCGAGATCCGTTCCGCGACCGTGCGCTCGTCCGGGCTGAGCAGCTCCCAGCTCCACGCGATGACCGCGCGCAGCGTGCGGTGCCGGGGGAAGGCGGTGCGGCTGCCGGTGGCGAGCAGCCGGAACCGGTCGGACAGACCGGCCGCCAGGTCAGGCAGGGCGAGCGTGCGCAGGCGGGCTGCGGCCAGTTCCAGCGCCAGCGGCAAGCCGTCCAGGCCGCGGACCACCATCGTGACGTCGGCGAGATTCGCTTCATCCACCGCGAAACCGGGACGCACGGCCGCAGCCCGCTCGGCGAACAGGCGCACCGCCGCGGTCCGCCGGGCCGGTTCGACCTCCGCGTCCGGCTCGGGCAGGGCGAGCGGGCCGAGCGGCACCAGCGCTTCGCCGTCGACGGCCAGCGGTTCACGGCTGGTGGCCAGCACCCGAAGCCCGGCGCACCGGGCCAGCAGCGCCTCCACCAGATGGGCCACGGCGTCGACGAGGTGCTCGCAATTGTCCATCAGCAGCAACCGTTCCCGGCCGCCGAGCTGGTCCGCGAGCACATCCAGCTCGGCACCCTCGACCCGCGTCCGCCCCTCGAAAAGCCCGCTGCCGCGCATCCTGATCCCGGCCAGCACGGCCGCGCCGACCTCGGCAGGTTCGGAGACCGAAGCGAGGTCGATCAGCCAAGCACCGCCCGGGTATTCGTGGCGGCGGGCGGCTTCCAGCGCGAGCCGGGTCTTGCCGGCTCCGCCGGGGCCGAGCACGGTGATCAGCCTGCCGGCGGCGAGCAGTTCGCCGATCCGGGCGAGGTCGTCGTCCCGTCCGACAAAACTGGTCAGTGCCGCGGGGAGGTTGCCCGGGCTTTGGGCGGGAAGCGGCGCGACCGGGTTGCGCAGCAGGCGCAGATGCCGCTCGCGCAGTGCGGTGCCCGGGTCGGTGCCGAGTGTCTCGGCCAACGCCTCGCGGATCTGTTCGTAGCGAGCGAGCGCGTCGGCCTGGCGGCCCTGTGCCGCCAGCGCGTCCATGAGCAGCGCTGCTGCCCGCTCGTGGACCGGGTGCTCAGCGAGCAAGCGGGACAGCCGGGCGGCAGCCGCCTCGACGCGGCCAAGCGACAGTTCGGCGTCGGCGAGATCGGCTACGGCATCGACGGAGACCTGCGCGAGCCGGGTCGCGGCGGCCACCGACACCGCGGCGACTGCTGCCGGCTCGGTGTGGGGCTGGTCGCCCCACACCGCCACGGCCTCGCCGAGCACCTCCGCGGCTGCGGACAGCTCGCCGGACCGCAGGTGGTCCCGGCCAGCGACGATCAGGTGTTCGAACCGCAGCGCGTCCACGTCCGCCGGAGCCACGTCCAGCCGGTAGCCGCCAGCGGCCGGTACGACGACGTCCGCCGAACCGAGCATCCGGCGCAGCCGCGAGACGAGAGCCTGCAGGGCATGCGCGGGATCGGCGGGCGGGTCCTCGGCCCAGATCGCGTCGACCAGGACGGCTGGCTCGACCGTGCGCCCGCCGGCGAGCGCCAGCCGCGTGGTCAAGGCCTGCAATCGCGCGCCCGGGACGGACAGGACAGCATCGCCGCGAGACACCTGCACGGTGCCGAGCAACGTCACACGAAGCGGGACAACAGCCACCCTTCGATCTTCGCGTGCCTGCCCGATGGCCGCCAGCACCGGGATGTGCGCGCCGTGTGCGCCTCGTGTGAGTGGTGGCGGGCAGTCTCGGGCTCACCACGGAAGAAGGGGGTTGTCATGCACGACGTAGTGATCGCGGGGGCCGGGCCGGTCGGCCTGTTCCTCGCCGGTGAACTGGCTCTCGCCGGCTGTTCGGTGCTGGTGCTGGAAAAGGAGGCGGACCCGCATTCCCCGTGGCGGAAGATGCCGCTCGGGATGCGGGGGCTGTCGGGCGGGTCGGCCGAGGCGTTCTACCGCCGCGGAATGCTGCGTTCGCTGCTGGCCGAGTCCGGCGCGGCCCCCGCCGAGGAAGAGCAGGTGCGCCCGAGCTGGGTCGGCCATTTCGCCGGCACTTCTCTCGACCCGGCCGACGTAGACCTCTCCGCCCTGCCCTACCGGCTGCCCAGCCCCGCCCTGGACGGCATCATGACCAGCCTCGAAGCGGTCGAGACGGTGCTGGCCGAACGGGCAGTCAAGCACGGTGCCGAGATCCGGCACGGCGTCCAGGTCTCCGGTCTCGTCCAGGACGACGAGGGCGTGGTCGTCCAGGACGGCGAGCACGAGTACCCAGCTCGCTGGCTCGTCGGCTGCGACGGCGGACGCAGCACGGTGCGCCGGCTCGCGGGCTTCGCCTTCGTCGGCACGGAGCCGCAGCTCACCGGGTACGTCGCGCTGGCGGCGTTCGCCGATCCCGGCAAGCTGACGCCTGGGTTCAATCTGACCCCGGCGGGCATGTACCTCACGATGCCCACGCCCGGCCACTTCGGCGTGATGGACTTCGACGGCGGCACCTACGATCGTTCGCAGCCGCTGACCCGCGAGCACCTCCAAACGGTGCTGCGCCGCGTTTCCGGCACCGATGTGACGCTCGACGAAGTGCACCTCGCCTCCAGCTTCACCGACCGGGCACTGCAGACGACCGAATACCGGCGCGGCCGCGTCCTGCTCGCCGGCGACGCCGCGCACATCCATTCGCCGCTGGGCGGGCAGGGACTCAACCTCGGCATCGGCGACGCCATGAACCTGGGCTGGAAGCTCGCGGCGACGGTGCGCGGGGACGCGCCGGACGGCCTGCTCGACACCTACGCCGCCGAACGCCATCCGATCGGCGCGCGGGTGCTCGACTGGTCGCGAGCCCAGGTGGCGGTCATGCGCCCGGACCCGCACTCCCGGGCGATCCAGGCTGTGACGCGCGACCTGATGGCAACCCGAGCCGGTACCACCTACGTCTTCGAGCGCACCTCGGGCCTGTCGCTCCGCTACGACCTCGGCGACGAGCATCCGCTGGCCGGCCACAACGCGCCGGACTTCCGCCTCGCCGACGGCAGCCGCGTCGGCGAACTCCTGAGGGACGGCCAAGGCGTCGCCCTGGACTTCAGCGCCGACGGACGGCTGCGCGACGTGGCGGAGCGCTACCCGGTCCAGTACAAGGCCGTACCGGCGCGCGACGACCTCGGCTTCGGCGCCGTGCTCGTCCGGCCGGACGGCATCGTCGCCTGGGCCGGCGACCGCGACCCGGACCCCGGCTCGTTCGAGAACGCCCTCACCCGTTGGTTCTGACCCTTGACGGAGGTAGACATCATGGAAAACCACTGGATCGCTGCTTGGGGCACCGCGCAGCAGCTGGCGATGGCGGCCGAGGCAGGCGGCGGGCCGGAAATGCCGGACGAAGCACCGCCGGAAGCAGACCTCGACACCACCCCGGAAACGGTGAGCGCGCAAACCGTCCGCATGGTGGCGCGTTCCACGGTCGGCGGGACGGCCGTGCGCGTCGCCCTTTCGAACTCCTTCGGCCACGCGCCGGTCCGCATCGGCTCCGCCTTCCTCGACGGCACACAGCTGACCTTCAGCGACCATGCCGAAGTAGTGCTGCCGACTGGCGCGCTGCTCTACAGCGACCCGATCGACTACACCGTGTCCCCGCAGACCGACCTGACCGTCTCGCTGTATCTCCCCGACGAGAAGGTCGCCCCGACGGTCCACGAGGTCGGACTCCGCACGGCTTGGCTCGCTCCGGGCGACCAGACCGCCGAACCGAATCTGCGGGACGCCACCGAGTTCCAGTCGTACTTGTGGCTCACCGGCATCGACGTGCTGGCACCGCGCGGCGCCGCCACCGTCATCGCCTTCGGCGACTCCCTTGTGGACGGTATGGAGACCACCCCCGGCGCCGACGCACCCTGGCCTTCGGTGCTCGCCCGCCGGTTCGCCGCCTGCCGCGATCTCCCGCCCCGCGCGGTGGTCAACATGGGCATCTCCGGCAACCGCGTCCTGCGCGAGACCGACGGCATGGGAGCCAGCGCGCTGGCCCGCTTCGACCGTGACGTGCTGGCCCGCCCCGGTGCCAGCTGGATCGTTCTGTTCGAGGGCGGGAACGACCTGATTTTCGGCTCCCTGCCGGGAATGCCGGAAAGCGAACAGGCCACCGCGGCCGACCTCATCGACGGTTATCGCCTGCTGCTCACGCGGGCGCATCTGCACGGCCTGCGCGTCATCGGCTGCACGCTGCCGCCGATCGGCGGATCCCCGGTCTTCACCCCGGAGTTCGAGGACGCCCGCCAGCAGGTGAACCGCTGGATCCGCGACAGCGGCGAGTTCGACGCGGTCACCGACCTGGACGCGGCACTGCGCGATCCGGCCGAGCCGACGAAGACTCGCAGTGAGCTGATCTCCGACGACGGCGTCCACCCGAACGACTCCGGCCACGCGGCGATCGCCGAGGCCTTCGACCTGGAGCTGTTCCGGCACGCTTGACCGGTCCGTGAGGGGCCCCTGAGAGCCCCTTGGCGGATGGTGTGGCGGGGTGTGAGGGTGTGGGGCGGGGCTTCTGGTGATCGAGATGTACCACCGACTTGATCACCGGAAGCCCTGGGATGGCTGTCTGCTCCATCGTGGATGTAGCTGACCCGCTCGGCCCACCACAGACTGGCAACCACCTCCGCGCCCGCGCCTGGCGACTCGCCAATGCGCAGAGGGATGCCACCACCGCCCTCTCACGTCTATCAGGCAGTAATCACCTGGACGACCGCGCCGCTCCAGCCAACGGCGCGACGACCCGACTCGATCACGAGTTTCAAACCGGCTTCGACGCTGCCCGACAGCAGCTACAGAACGCCTGCGGCGCGAAGCCCGACCAACCGCCGACCACCATCGTCCCTGGCGAACCCGATCTCAGCAGGCCGCAGCGTCAGTTGCTTGGGGGCGATGCAGCGGTAACGGCCGTGAGCACCGCGCCGCTGACGGTGGCGATCACGGGCGTCAGGGTCAAGACCAGCTCGTCCGCACCCGGTCACCTCGTCTCGCTGACCATCCAGGCACGAGCCGCTGGCCTCGGAGTAACTTCACTCGCGAGCGAGGGGAGCTGACCGGGTTGGCACGTCTTCATGTCGGCTGCGCGATGTGGACCCACAAGGCGTGGCCGGGGCGGTTCCTCCCGCAGCCACTGCCGGTCAAGGAGCGACTGCGGGCCTACGCTGGCTGGTGCAACGCGGTCGAAGGCAACACCACCTTCTACGCAACGCCCACCCGGGACACCGTCGAGACCTGGGCACAGCAGACCGACCCGGACTTCCGGTTCGTCGTCAAGCTGCCCAAGGTCGTCACGCACGAACGCCGGTTCGCCGGAGTCGAGACCGAAATGCGGACGTTCCTGGACGCGATCGACCCCCTCGGCGACCGGGCCGTCCTGTGGACGCAACTGCCCGCGTCATTCGCCCCTTCGGACGTCGACGCCCTTCGCCGCTTCCTGCGCCGCCTCCCCACCGACCGCCGTCGCGCAGTGGAGGTGCGACACCCCGGCTTCTTCACCGACACCGGCTCGACGTCGCTGGAGCGGGCACTCGCCGACGCATCCGCCGAATGGGTGCCCTTCGATACCACCGTCTTCTTCCAGCGCCCCCCAACCAGCGAGGCCGAGGAGGACGCCTGGGCCAAGAAACCACGCCTCCCGCGGCGAACCCGCGCACTGACCGACCGCCCGATCGTCCGCTACCTGGGCCGGGACTCGATCAGCGAGACAGTCAAGGGCTGGCGGCCATGGACGGAGGTGGTCGCCGCCTGGCTACGAGAGGGCCGGTCACCGACGGTCTTTGTCCACACGCCCGACAACGTCGACGCACCCGCGCTGACCCGCAGCTTCCACTCCGAGGTGCGCGCGCTGGTGCCTGATCTCGCCCCACTGCCCGAACCGGAGCCGGTCGAACCCGCGACCCTGTTCTGACGCCGCTGCACTTCGACGGCGATACTCGCTCGCTTGGGTGCCAGATGGAGGTGGCCAGGAGGTCCCTGAGCAGGTCCACGACGTGGCGCGCGGGTCCGTCGCCGATTGACTTGAACACGCCGCGGTGACCAGCGGTGTGCCCGCCGATCACTGCTTTGCGGCCCGAGGACCTGGCAGGGTTGCAGGTCGCGGGTGGCGGCACCAAAGTGGTCGACGCTCCCCTTGATCGTGACTGGAAGCACCCAACGAACGTGAAGATCGATGTGACCGTCAGGCCAGCCCACGATGTCTTTGAACAGGCCGTTGACCAGCTAATTCCCTGATTCTCATCGGAATGTTGAAAACATATGATGATCTCATGTCAGTGTGAGGCATCGTTGCGGGCCCCCCTGAAATGATGGCCCTGACCGTCGTATACTCTCTTCATCAGCAAGTCCGAGTGGCGGAATGGCAGACGCGCTAGCTTGAGGTGCTAGTGCCCTTAACGGGCGTGGGGGTTCAAGTCCCCCCTCGGACACACGCATTATTCACCCGCGGAGAGGCCGTCACATCGACGGCCTCTTTTTCGTGGTCGAACCGCAGGTCAAGGGCCAAGTCCCGGTACAGCTGGGCGAGCTTCCCCGGTTCTCCATCGTTCAGCGCAGTTCCGATGTCACCGAGTGAATCGATCATGGCGTAGACCTCGGCGTCTGTCAGCCCTGCCGGTTGTCCCGTGCTTGCCAGTTCGGCCTGCGCTACCGCTCTGTCGGCTTGCGCCTCGTTGATGCTCTCCACCAGTGCTGCCGGGTCGATCCCGGCACCGATCGCGTCCTGGAACCGTCGCAGCTTGGCCTCGGCCTCGTCCAGCCGTCGGCGAGCGGCCCCGTCACTCCCCGGTTTCCCGACGGGTTGCGCCTCCACCAGCTGTTCGACGGTCCGATCGACGTTCTTCGGGTCGAACAGTTCGCCAATCCAGCAGTTCACCGCATCCCGCAGCGGTTCCTCACGGAGATAGATCGTCGGCGGATGCGTCGCCAGTGCCGGTGAACCGGGAGCCAGGGTCCGCGCCGGGCACCGGTAGTACATGCCATGCTTGCGCGGACTGCCCTCCATCTTCCGTCCGCACGTCGCACAGCGAATCAAGCCCCGGAACAGGTACGGGTGCTTGACCGCACGGCCAGCTCGCTCTGCCTTTCGAGCAGTCCGTAAGCCACCGGCTGCCTTGGCACGGCGCAGTAGCTGCGCCTGCGTGAAGTCCTCCACGGAGATGACCTCCGGGTGCGCGGGCGTCCGGGAACGCACAACGCGATCCGCCGCCGCACGCCGAAACCGCACGACGTTCCCCGCCGCGACGTCCTCCGGGTCAAGCAACATCTCCTGCCGAGCCCAGCGCCCGAAGAACGCATAGCCGGTATAGCGCGGGTTCTCCAAAATCGCCCGCACCGTGCTGCCTTGCCACCCATCAGCGAGGCGGTGCCGATTCTGCTCCGGCCGCCGCGCCGACGGACACGGGATCCCGGAGCGGTTGAGCCCAGTGGCAATCGCCCGATCTCCGTTGCCGGACAAGTACTCCGCGAAAATTCGGCGCACAATGTCCGCCGGTTCCTCGTCAACGGCAAGTACCCGCAACCGGAATCCCTCGGCCGCCTTTCGCGGGTTCGGATGCGGCCCGCCATCCACCACGACGTACCCATACGGCGCGCGGCCACCCTGGTGCCGTCCCTCGTTGATGACCTGCGCATCCATCGCCGCACGGACACGCGCCTGAACATGCTGCCGCTCCGACTCGCTCATCCCGCCGAGCACGCTCATCAGCATCTTGTGCGACGGGTTTCGCGGATCAAACCTCCCACCCAGCTCCGGCACCCACAGATCCACTCCGTAGGCCGCGAACCGCGGTGCGATCAGCGAGAACTGGTTACCGAACCAGCACCGTGTACCCTCGCCGACCACGATCGCGTTCCAGCCACGCCGAGGGTCTTTGAGCGCTGCCAGCAGCCGAGACGCCTCCTGCCGTCGCTCCCATGGCACTGACCGCGACTGACCGACATCGAAGTACTCAGTGGTCACGCGCGCACCGAACGGCTCCACGAACTTCTGCGCGTTCCCGAGTTGCCAGCCGCGTGACGTCTCCGGGTCCTGGTTGTCCTCCGTCGAGCAACGTCCGTAGAACGCCACTGGCCCGATGCCTTCGTCAACCGGCTCTACCGCTTGAAGACCGAGAATCTCATCCAGCGTCGCCCACGGATCACTGATGAAATCAGCCGTCACGTTGCACCCCCTCGACCGGCTCCGGGATCGAAACCGCAGTCAGTTCGCTCAGAATCGCCAACAGCGTCCGCGCCGCAGGCACTGTCAGTGTTGGTGTCACTGCAGGCAGGATAACGCGAACTTCGCCAGATTGGTCACCGCGACGAGTCATGACGCACCGCCTTGACCCGACCGGCCGCGCTCCCGTTCGATGGCTGTCCTGATTTCAGCTGTCTGGTACCCGCGAACTTGTCGGACGCGCCCGTCCTCGGCGGGCAGCCGCCCACGGGTGCGGTTGCACCCGAGGTCCGCCATCAGCTGCGCAAACTCCTTCGCATCGATCGAAAGTGCCTCGACCAGGTCAGCCGTCGGGATGAACTCCCGCTCGTCACCCTCCAGATGCGTCGCAAGCGAGGCCAGCGGCTCGGGCAGCTCGGATGCCTCCGCTGGTCCAAGCACCTTCACCGTGTTCTCCAGCGCCAAATCCGACCCTGCCGCATGCCCGGTCAGGGTCCCTTCCGCCTCACGCAACTCCCGACCACGGCGGCAGATCGTCTGCCAATCCTCGTTCGGCATGTAATACGTCCGCACGGTCAACGCCAGTACGTCACCACCGGCCTGTGCATCCCCGTCCGGCCGGAGAATCCCGACGCCCTTGTGCGACGCCAGCAGCCGACTGCTGTCATACCCCCGCGTGTTCATCTGCTCGCCAAGGACGATGTTGCTGTCCCGCCAATCCATGACGCGCAACGCAAACCGCGACCCGAGCACCGCCCGCAACCCCGACGGGATCGTCTTCGAATCCGGCCGCTGCGTCGCCAACACCAGCACGATCCCAGCCGCCGGACCCTTCTTCGCCAGCCAGGTCAGCAGCTCGCCGACATACTCACCAGCAGTCAACGTCTTGCCCTCAACCTTGACCGGCGTCCGATCCTCCAGCGGAACCTGCACCTCATCCACGAAAATCGCAGTGATCGGCATGTTCAGCGACCGATCCCGCGACATCGCAGGCGTCACCTTCGACTCCGGACACGTCTCGTCGTCCAACTCCCGCATCCGGCGGAACCGTCCCTGCACCTCACCGACCAGCTCCACCAGCCAGCCGACCAGCGCCAACACGTGCTCGGGCTCGTCACCGGACATGAACCGATGCGCCACGCGAGCAGCCGCGTCCCAGTCCTTGCCTGCCTTGAAGTCCGCTACATAGAGCCGCGTGAACGGGTCAAGTACCAGCCCCGCCGCCGCCAGTCTCGCCGCGAATGTCTTGCCCTGCCGAGGAATCGCCCCGACCAGCAACGACGTCCACACCAACGGAAGGTCCACCCGCCGATCTCGCGCATCCCGGCCAAACGGGACCGGCCGCCACGCGTCCCACTGGGCAGCGTCGAGCAACGGCGTCCTCCGCGGAGGCGACGCGTACGGATCCTGATCCGCAACCCACATCGCGACCCGGCCAGCGTGCCCGCCATTACCGCGCACCCGCTCGACGATCAGCTGCACTTCATCGACGGCAAGCGCCGACGCCAACGCCTCACGGTTCTTGATGACGTCCGCGGCTTTCCGCGTCGCCGGAAGATCCACGGTGATCGCCCAGCCGTCTCCCATCCGGTTCGCGCGCTCGACCAGCCGCAACGTCTCATCCTTGCCGACCAGCTTCGCGTCCCGGAAGGCGTCGACCAGCACTTGCGGGTCCATGGTCCAGCGCAACGTCCGCGGCCCGGCGAGCACTGCTTTCCTGCCCGGACTCCCTTCCCGACGCCGCCCAAGCACCGCAAGCGCGACCGCCAGACTGCCGCCAATGATCCACAGAGCAAGGGCGCCGTAGCCCAGGTGAGCCACGACCGTGACCACCGCCGCTCCGACCACGACCGCCCCGGTCACCTTCCACCGGAACAAGGTCAACGCCCGGATATCGGCGAACTTGTCCGCCAGCTTCTCGGCTTGCTCAGCAGCTTCGCGGAAGTCCCGGACGGTTACCCATGCCCGCCACCACCGCGCAACCGCGACCAGCCCACGAGCGACGGCGCCGACACACCGGAACGGCGATCGCAGCACGGCCACCGCGAAATCCTTCGCCGCCTGACGATCGTTCAACCACGACGGCACCCACCGTCGCGCGAACCGCCTCCGCGGCCGGGCCTGCGGCAACGTGTCATCCACCAACTCACCGTCAAGCACCGGATCAGCCCTGACCAACGCGTCGTCAGCCATCAGCCACCTCCGCACGCAGCGCCCGAGCCAACCGCGGCGACAACCCGCGCGAACACGCCGTCACTTGCCGAACCCACGCCGGCGTTATCTCAACCTCCGGCGCCCAAGCCGCCCGCGCCTCCGCGAGGTAGTCCGCGAACAGCTTCCGCCGCCCAGGCTCCCCAGGCCGACCAGCACCGGCTGCAACCAGCACAGCATCCGTCAGCTTGTCCCGAAGATCCGTGACCGCCTCCACCGCCACGAACACCACCAACGGAGGCACCGAATGCAACACGATCTCCGCCGCCGAACCGCCCATGAACGACGTCCACGTGTTCATGACATACGTCGCCGCAAGCGTGAACCACTTCGCCCGCCGCACCCACGGCCCCGTCCGCACCTGGTACCGCGCCGTCACCTGCTCCGCACGGAGAATCGCGAGCAATACCAACGAAACTGTCGGGTCCAACACCCACGCCGCCAGCCACGGCAACGACCAGACCGCCGTACCGACCGACGCGAACGTCTGCACGTTCGTCATCGTGAACCCCAGACCGAGCACGATCCCGGACCACGCCATCCAGTCGACCTGCCGCCGCACGCGCTCAATCCGCAACGCGACCACATCCGGGTCGGTCTGATACGCCCGAACCTCCGCCGCCTCGGCAGCGTCCCGCGCGAGCTTCTGCGCCCCACTCATCGCCGACCACCCCGCTTCGAGGTCTCGACCGTCGTCACAGTCAGCGCCCGAGTCAGCGCATACGACGCGAACAGCGCAGGCAACCCCAGCACCGCCAACAGCAAGCACGGCCCGCCCTGGTGCGCGATCACGACCCACTGAACAGCCACAATCAGCGCCGCATTGAACAAGACCCGCCCGGCAAGCGATATCAGCCGCGCCCCGGACCGCGCCTTCTCTGCAGCCAACTTCGCCCGGCGCGCACCCGCGCGCCACACCCAGAACAGCACCAGCAACACACCGACTCCGGCCATGAGCTGCGTCGGCGTGACGGTCAGCCCGTTCATCGCGCACCTCCGGCCCGCTCGCCACGGCGCAGCCAGTGCGGGTGCAACGCTTGCCGGTCGTCGTCCGTCATCCCGCCCCAGACTCCGACTGTGGCAGCCCCTCCGGTCCGCAACTCCAGCTCCAAGCACATGTCCTGCACCGGGCACCCAGCACAAAGCCGCGCGGCAAGTTCCCTGTCCGACGCAGCCGGAGGCGGGTCCCCATCATGGAGCCACATGCAGACTCCGTCCCTGGTCACGACGTCGTAGAGCACGTCGGACGGCACCCAACGCAGCGCATCGAGCCGCCAAGCAATCCCGATCAAAGTGAGTTCGTCCATCACGCCGCACCTCCGCCGAGGACGCGCGTCAGTTCGGTCGACGGGATGCGGAGCCCTTCCCGGCGCCGGACCACTCGCAGCTTGCGAGTCCGGATGGCCCGACCGACCGCGCCCCGCGAGATGCCGAGCAGCCAAGCCGCTTCATCCGGCGTGTGAAAAGTGAGATTTGAGTTCATGAGAAATGGCCAATCTGATGATTTCAAGACTATGTTGTTGATTTCAGCTGTCCAATAGACAGGGATATCCGACGCGCCGCGGCACATCCGCTATGCGGCGCGAGAAAAGCGCAATGAACCGCTAATCTCGGCGCTGAGGCGGAGCGCGGAGGAATAGGTGTCGGAGGATTGGGCGGCGGTCGCGAAGGCGATCGACATGCGCGTGCAGGAGCTCGGCTGGCGGCAGCGCGAGCTGGCCGAGCGATCGCACGTGTCGCAGGCGATCGTGCGCGAGCTGCAGCACCACACGGTCGAGCGCCGACGGAGCGCGCGCACGCTCGAAGCACTGTCGACCACGCTCGGCTGGCACCCGCAGCATCTGCAGGCCGTGCTGCAGAACCGCACGCCGCCACACCCCGACGAACCGGCCGACGACGGCGGCGAACTGTGGTCCCGCCTCGACGCGCTCGAACAGCGCCTCGCCGACATCACCGACCGGCTGGACAAGGTCCAGACCAGTCTGGCGACCGTCGTGGACCACGTGCAGAAGAAACGCTGACGGCCGCCGCTTCGGGCTGATGAACCAGGTGATTTCCATACCCGGAATTCAAGGCCGAAGCGGCGACAGTTCCCATGCATCGCCAATGCAGGACCAGTGCACGATCAATGCAGCTTCGAATTCGGGAGGCGCACACTGATGAATCCGGCCGACAAATGGACAGGCCGAACAGCATCAGCGCTACAAGCCGCACTCCGAATGAGCAATGAGGGTTTCGCCGCACACCTCGGCATCGGCGTCCGCACGGTCGCGTCCTGGCACGAAAAGCCAGACTTGCGCCAGCGGTCGGAGATGCAACAGCTACTCGACCGCGCTTACGAACGGATCGGTCACGCTGAGCGGGCCCGTTTCGCCGAGCTGACCGGCGCTCCAACCGCGGCTCCCACCGATCCCCGCATGGACGATCCGAACATCACATCCGCGCTCGAATGGATCGACCAGCACGCACACTGGCCACCCGGAACCGCCCGCCGCGCCGTCGCAGCCAAAACCGCGCAGTTGGACACCCAAGCACTGCGAGACCGCAGCACCCGCCGCAGCTGGGTCACCCAAAGCGACACGGCCGACGCACTCACCAACTACTACGGCACCCGAACCGGCGAACACGGCCTGTACACCGCACGGTTCGGCGACGAACTCGTGACCACCAGCATCCTGACCTGCGCGGACTGGCTCGACCTCGACTGCGACCTACGCCCGGCATCAGACCGGTTCAGAGTCGCCACCGCCCAGCCGGGGACGGATGTCGCCATTGACGAATGCACCACCACTGCCGCCGTTCACCGGCTCGCCGAGTCACTGGCCATGAACACCCGCCTTGTGAACAGCCCGCTGTTCCGCGCCCTAACGCTGGACATCGCCGAGCACCAGCTGTCCGGCTCTTTCGGCATCACGCACTTCGTCCACTACGCGCTGACCATGGACCTGCTAGAGGGTGAGCTGGTCGACGCCATCACCGCAGGCGGACCACTCAAGCTTCCGTTGCGGGACCATTACCTGCCCGACCTCGCTTCCGCCCTGAGTGTCGGCGACCGACTCTGCGCCGGTGGCGCTCTCGCCCTCACCGCAATCGCCCGGCCGGCCGATCCGTTCCGCGGCCCGGCTGACTACGTCCTGCTGGTCCAAGAACGCTCCGGCAACGTCCTGAACGCGAACCGCCGCCTCGCGGTCATCCCGAAGGGCTTCCACCAGCCGCTCACCGACGTCCGCCACGACGCGCAGATCGGCGCCACCCTCCGCCGCGAGATGGAAGAGGAGTTGTTCGGCCGCCCGGACATCGACAACACCGTCGCCGACTCACTGACGGCGGACCCCATGCACCCGACACTCATGTCGGAACCCATGCGCTGGCTCATGCAAGAACCCGGCCGCCTTCGCATGGAGACGACCGGGTTCGGCTTGAACTTGGTAAGCGGTAACTTCGAGTTCGCCAGCCTCATCGTCATCGAAGACGAAGAATTCTGGCGCCAGTACGGCGGCGTAGTGGCCGCAAATTGGGAATCAACCACTCTCCGCCAATATTCGACCACAGACGCCGAACTCGTCACCGAGCTACTGAGTGATGTAGCGTGGAGCAACGAAGGATTGTTCGCCATGACGCAAGGACTACGGCGCCTTGCAGGAATCGGCGGAGAACGGGTGCGACTTCCGGTGATCGAATGGGAGATCAGCGAGTGACAGACGGCTGGACGAGCGGCAACGCCAACGAAGACGCCGCCGACAACCGCGGCTGGCTGATCGGCCATTTCCTCGACCCGTCACACGGCGTTCGAGCCACGACCGACGTAGAAGTCAAGTGGGCGAACCATCCTGCCGGAGACAGGCGTCCTGAGTGGACAGCCGACGACCAGCGCACCACGCTCCTGATGCTCATTTCCGGCGAGTTCCGGATTCACCTCACCACCGGCACGAAAACCATGACACGCCAAGGCGACTACGTCATGTGGGGACCAGGAATCGACCATTCCTGGGAAGCCATCGCCGATTCCGTCGTGCTGACCGTCCGGTGGCCGTCAGCAACGTAATTCAATCGGCGGCAACGATACCCGATCACCACCGATTTCCGACAATCTCCGCAGCCCGAGCAGAAACGCGAACAAGCCTTCGTTCGTCCATTTCTCGTCTGCGATCAGCTCACCAACCAGCTCCCGATCAAGCGACGAGTACTGCCTGAGACCGGAGACCTCCCAGTTCGCTTCGACCACTCCACCGAACCGCGGCCAAAACTCCTCACCCTCGATCACGACGAGCGCGGCGAACTCGTAGTTACCGCTGACCAGGTTGAACCCGAACCCGGTGCACTCCATCCGCATCCGGCCCGGCTCCGCCATGAGCCACCGCATCGGCTCCGACAACCGCGCCGGGTGCATCGGGTCCGCCGCACGCTGCGCCTCCGCCGTGGTGTCGACGTCATCCCGGCCGAACAGTTCCTCTTCCAGCTCACGCCGGAGGGTCGCGCCGATCCGCGCGTCACCACGCTTGTCCGCCAGCGGCCCATGAAACCCCTTCGGGATCACGGCGAGTCGCTGCGACCCGTTGACCACGTGATCCGACCGTTCCTGCACGAGCAGGAGATAGTCAGCCTCGCCGCGCGCCGAGCCCTCCGGCCGCGCAATCGCCGTCAGCGCCAGCACCCCACCAGCGCAAAGCCTGTTACGCACGTCGAACACGCTGGAGAAATCCGGCAAGAGCTCGCTCCGCAATTGGGTCTCACCAGTCGCCAACTCCCGTTCGAGCAGATCCGGCCCTAACGCGTACTCGACAAACGATGTTGTGCCGACCGTCCCGCCGACACGGTCGGCGTGTACGTCAACGTCAAGCAACCGATAGAGCGGCCGGTCAGCAATCCGGACGGCCGCCGTCGCAGCCTCCGCCAGCCGGGCCACGGCGACGTCCGGAGTCACGGTCCTTCGCGCCGCTCCAGCACGGGCATCAAGCGCGAGCGCGTCCCGGTGGCCATCGAGCGAACATCGGAGATTGGTCCAACCCGGTCTGGTAACCACGCTCGTGGCGACGGCTTCGCCGCCGACCCTCGCGCCGAAGTAGCAATACGTGCCCTCGGGCGCGCCGTAATACCGCCGAAGTGCCTCGGCCTCGGCCGCTTGGCGACTAAGCGAACGCGCGCGACCCGGCTTTGCTCGCGCAGCGCGTCGAGCAGTGCCCGCAGTCCAGCCCACCGACTTGTCCAGCCACGCGAAGGCCGACGCAAGCGCAGAGCCTCCCACCTCCGGCAAGCCACCCCCGAACAACGCCCGAACATCCGCGACCGGCCGCCCGAGCGCGCGGCCCAGCTCCGGCCACTGGTGAGGCAACGGACGATGCCCACCGGCTTCCCAGCGCGCAACGGTCGTCCGATCCACGCCGAGCACTGCAGCAAGGGTCTCTTGGGTATGCCCGGCGTCCTCGCGAGCCAAAATCAGCGCTTCTCGCCGCCCTGCCATCGCCCTCACACCGCCTCCTCTGGCTAGCCAAGCCGGACGATACCAAATGCAGACGCACGTAGATCGCTCAAGTGCCACAGCCTTGCCACACGCGCGCCATGGTCTCGGGGTGATCGCTCACCTTGAATGATTTCAACAGATCACCCGACGTCAAGGACAAGGACGATGCCGACCGACGCGGAGCACCGTGACACCACGCGCGCCAGTCGCCGACAGCCAGAACTGGCCTCCTCGGACGCCCGAACCGCTGTTGCTGCGGGACACGTCACAGCTGTCACAACCGGGATTCACCCAGGTCAAGGCCAGTTTCGTCGTGTCACGCCGCTCCGCAGCCTCCCGGCACACCGTGACAGCTCCGAGACGCATCTACCACCGGCACGGAGACCCTCATGGAAGCGCTGATCTTCATCGACCTCGACCACGTGCACCCGGTCGTGGATGGCGTGTGGCACCGCGCTCTCCTCGACTCGGTCCCGGACCCCGGCGACGACGTGACCATGCTCTGCGGCCTCACCGCCCCGGCCGGTTTCAAGTCGCGAGACAGCCGCGACCCCAACTGCGTCCTGGTCTCGTGCGCCGACTGCGACTACCGGTACCGCTGCGCCCGCGGCATCCCGATCCCGCCGAACCACCCCGCGTTGCCGCAGCTGCGCCACAAGTGACGTTTCACCCACGACCAGCACGAACGTATCAGAACCGCCATGCCGCCGACTCCTCGCACGCGCATCCTCGGCGCTAGCCTGCGCAACGCACGCGTCGAAGCAAACTTCGGACTCCGCGAACTCGCGCGCCGGATCGGCGTTACACCCGCCATGCTCTCCAACTGGGAGCAAGCGCGCCGTTCGCCAGGCGTCGCCGACGTTGCAGGCATCCTTGGCGCGATCGGCACAACCGGCGAGACGAAGCGCGACATCCTTCACCTCGCTCGCGGCACCGCAGAAGAGTCATGGGTCGTTCACGGCGCACCCTCGTCACCAGGCCGCGTTATCGCTCTCAACGCCCACAAACGAGCCGCTCGAAGTGTGGTGACTTGGGATCCGATCGCGATTCCGGAACTGCTCCAGATCGTCGACCAGCAGCCTGAACCACATGCAACCCCGGTTGAAGCTTTCCTCTCTGACCGAGCCATTCGCGCCGCCGAGGCGCAGGCCGATTCGCTGGGGTACCAGCTGATGCCACTGCTCCAGGTCCACACGACATCCCGATCGCTAAGAATCCGAATAGTCCATGCAGGCCTTGCGTGGCATTACGGCCTCCTAGCCGGGTTCGACCTGTATTCGATGCCTGACGGACGTGCAGTCGTCTACTGTGGTCAGCCGAGCTTCGGGATCTTCACCGTGGAGCGACACTGCACCGTGTCGCCATACGTGGCAGACGTCGAGCAGCTACGCCACATCGCGGACGAGACTGGACCGCCCGCAGATGAGTTTAGGCTATAGCTCGCCGCACCACAGTCCGCCGCAGTCAGACCACCGATCCGGATGGTCACCGGCAGGCTGACACGAACAAGTCGATCGCAGTCGCGCTGCTTCGTGACTTGGGCATTTGCGATCAGCTCGACGAACCTGAACCAGTCGCTATCCCAACGTAGATCGATATCGTTGAACCTCCGATTCTGGTCCAGCCGACACCCCGAAAAGCAGCCACATTTTCGTGATCGTGCGGTCCGACCCCTTCGATGTGTATCGGACGAAGATCCACCGCACACTATCCGCTGCGTCGGCATCAATCGCCAGCATACGCAACCGAAGCCTTTAGCCGCCTTCCGCACTAGCTGGCGTCATCGGTTAGTCATTTGCTTCCGATCTCGACACTTGGCAAACACTCCGCTTTTACTTCCCGAACATCTCTTGAGCAGCGAGCTTGCCAGACACTCTGCGGCAGCACATCTCTGCAGGACCGGCGACAAACTGACCCCACCGTTCACGATCAATATTCGAGCACTCTACAGTTCTACGAGAAGGAGATGATTGCCGTGGCTGAATCCAGCGCATCCATGAACGCAACGACCGGTACAGCGCCAGCAAACAGGGGCGTCAAGCAGGGACTACCTGCTACGGGCCTTCCCGCCGCCGAGGGCGCGGCAGCCAAGCTCTGGGCGGTGGCCCGCCTCGGCACAGCCTCACCCGAGGCATTCGCTCGTCAGTTCGGCGAGAAGACGAAGGCATCGGGGAGCACCTGGGATACCCGTATGGCTATGTTGCGCGGCTTCAAGCTTCTTCGCTTTGAAGGTAAGATGATTGGATTATCGGAGCTAGGGCAACAACTGCTCGACGCTTCCAATCCCGCAGGACAATCCAAAGCGCGCCAGACCGCTTTTATGAACCTGAAGGCGTATCGTGAATTAGTCGAAGCTTTCAACGGAACGAAACTTCCAGACGCGACTGTAATTGCCACGAAACTTCAGTTCGAGTATGGCAAAACCGACGATTTTGCTAGGCGTGCAGCGACGGCTTTTACGGACTCCCTCAAGCATGCTCTAATGCTTGACGACGACAATTTCGTCCGCAAGGAAGGCGTCGCGACTTCTGCAAAAGAAACCGTAAATTCCGTTGGCACAGCAGGCGATGTTGCTGAATCTGATCCGGACGACGAGACGCAGGCGGCGGAAATTGACCGCGCGTTCGACGAGGAAGCTGAAGGCGAAATAAAACAGGAGTTGAATGGCCATCTTTCCTTCGTGCCGAACATGTCTCTTTCCTTAACGCTTGACTTGTCCAACTTTCGCACGGAGGATGTAATAAAAATTCTCTCGACTCTTGGCTTCGGTGCTCGTGGATGACGACAGCGTCGATGACGCCGTCATCTTCGCTATTCCTGCACCAGCCCTGCTTGATGGGATACGTGCAGCAGCCTCCTCCGGAAAGGTTGATCCTGGCCCGGAGTTCCTACTGAATCGATGCGGCCTTGTATATGGCGGAGAGTTGACCGAGGCCGGACGGGCGCTGTTTAAGCTCGCCTGGGTTCTGCGGAAGACCGACGAAGCACAGCAAGCGCTCGGACGTGCCCTACGGCAGTTGACTCCGATACAAGTCATCGAGCAGGAGTTGCATGGCCTTGGCGCAGTTCCCGAAGCTGGCGTCCTTGATCTGCTACGCCAACACCGAGCCGTTGGAGCCGAAGTCAGTGTCGACGACATTAGACCAACACTGCGGTGGCTTAATGCCGTGGGCGTCCTTGTTTATTCGACAAAACTCAAGACTGTTCGCAGCCTTGCGCCAGCACCAGACGCAGCATTGGCAGGCGAAGTCCAAGCAATCGCGGCAATGGTCTCACCTAAGACACCCTATTTGAACGTAGTTCGATTGCGGCGGGTCCTTCGCGCACTCAAGGGCATCGTCTGGTGGGCCGACCCGCACTTTGGTGCTCGCGCTTTGGAAGAAATCGCGGAAGAGTTGGATACCGGTTTCGTAACCGAGATCCGCATAATCTCGGGCGACGCGGAGAACGTCGTGTCGCCGAAGTCGATGAAGGACTTCGCACGCTTTCGCGCCGAGATGGCAAACAAGGGTGTAGTCGCAGAATGGCGGGTGGACGGAAAATTCAATCGCGACTGGCATGATCGTTGGATTGCCGACGATAAAGTAACATGGAACGTACCGCCAATAAACACATTGCTGAAGAACGACTATTCAGAGATTTCCCCCGCTACCGAACGTCCACCACTTCCGACTTGGTGGAAGCGAAGCTCGCCACGAACCTAATGACTTCGGTGCAACGCGGAGATGCACGAAGCAATGTCATCCTTCGCAGGGCTTCTTGCGGCGCAAAAGTACACGTCGGCGCAGACCAAAGTGTATCTCCAGGCCACGCAGTACCTGGGGTGGTTCATGCCAGCAGTCGTCGCGTCGGCCAGTGTCCCGCAGACCGTCGCCGAGCGAATGGATCCCTAGAGGGCTGGAAACCCGCGCTGAACGTTCGAGATCGCCTTCGGCGGTCGCCTGGCCGCCGGACGGCAAATAGTTCCCTTTCAACCCGAGTTGCAACCGCTCGCTTGACAGACCCCTCCACCCGGCGGCGAGATTTGTCCCAGTTCGCCGTCCCCGACGCGGACCAACCCGGGGACAGGTACGAGCCTCACTTGGCGTCGAGCGCTCCTCGCGCAGGTCCATGTGAACGCCGCACCTAGCCACCGCCGCAAGCGCGCCTTCAAAGCTTCGAGCGGTTTCCAAGCACTTCGTGCGCGTTTGACGCGCAGTCCGCACCCCTGAGGTCCGACAAGGGCCGATAGTTCCAGCGCATCTTGTCTACATCAAGCTATGATTTCCGCAACCGGCTCGCGAGTTCGGCCCGCATGGGGAGGATCAAGTAGTTTGAAAACGCGCATTTCATTACGGATATTCACGCTAGTATTTTTTGTCACTTTGCTTACGACGGCCGTGTTCCTCTTAATTCGTTTCTCGACGAATCCTGAAACTGGTATAAATTCAAAAATAGATCTAATTCAATTTGGCTTAAATCTGCTTGTTGGCGGCGGCGGATGTGCCGCGCTGTGGCTGAATTATCGACGGCAAAAATCAACTGAACTTGATTTACTGCACAAGGAGAAAGTGGCCACAGACAGCAGGGACGACGCCCGCGATCGACATGCGACAGACCTGTACGGCAAGGCTCTAGAACAATTTGGGAGTAAGAATCCGCTTATCAAGCTTGGAGGACTTTATGCACTAGAGCGCCTCGGTCAGGAAATTCCGAGCCAGCGGCAAATCGTCACCGCAGTAATATGCGCGTATCTCCGAACGCCAACTGCTCCAATCGAAGACGATTTCGAAGTTCACATGGCCGCTCAACGTATATTAACGGCACACCTATTTCCGCAGGATGAAAACTTCTGGCCCGGACTTACCGTTGACTTGCGAGGCGCAGTTCTTTCACATTTCAACTTTCGCAACCGCTCCATATACCGTGGCGACTTCACTGATGTCGAATTCCTCGGCGACGCGAAATTCGAAGGTGTAAGATTTGAGAAAAGTGTGTCCTTTAACGGGGCCAAATTCCGAGGTGATGCAAATTTTCACAGAGCACATTTCTACCGCGCATCCTTCATCGGGGCAAAATTCGAACAAAAGGCATGGTTTACAAAATCCAAGTTCCACCGGAAGGCCATATTTGTTGGCGCGACATTTAGAGCGCGATCCTGGTTTGCCGGTGTTCGTTTTCTCGGTCGTGTCAATTTCACTAATTCCACCTTCGATAGAATTGCATGGGTCGAAAACTCCACCTTCGGGCATGGTGCGAATTTCTCCGGCGTGAATTTTTCTACTCGTGCCTTTTTTCCAAGTCCCACTTCGATGGTAGCGCAATTTTCGATCACGCCACCCTGGGTGAGACCACAGTATTCCGATTCACTCGCTTCAATGACAGTGTGACATTCAGGAATGTGGGCAATTCCAAGAATGGAAGATTCATGCGATGTCATTTCAATTCTTCCGTCCATTTCGGACAAAGTAGACCTAATGTCGAAGACTCCCGTTACCACGAACACGGCGGGGAGGTGCAGCTTTACTGGCCAAAGAATTGGGAACTTCAAAAGGCGGCTAGCGAGCTGCATCTGATCGTACAGAAAGCTATCGCCGCTCACGCGGAGTTCAGCGAGTAGCACGGCTTGTTACGACGCCGCGGATCAAGCCAGCCGAGTGGGCGCAGGGGCTGGGTCCACTGGTTGCTGGCTACCAACTTCGAGTAACGTTTGATCTCGTCACGATCCGGCCGACTGGCAGGCCGAACGTCCATACCGCGGCGGCGGAGCATGGTGCCGTCGACGTCTCAGCTATGCAGCTTCAACTGTGTGGTTAGTGTGCAACTCGCCCCTCGGACACACACGTTAGACACACGGGGAGAGCCGGTCACCAAGACCGCCTCTTTTTTGTTGTCGTAGTGAAGCTGCACCCCGAGGTCGCGGTAGACCTGCGTGATGCGCTCCGGTGTCCGCGAGTTCAACGCCCGGGCAACGTCGTCCATCGAATCCAGCCGTGCGTAGGCCTCCGCCGCCTCGATGACCGCCGCCTTCGGCAGATGCTGCAGCTCGGCGCGAGCTGCAGCCCGCTCCGCCTGCACGGCGTTGATCGCCTCGACCACGGCAGCCGGGTCCACTCCCGCCTCGACCGCGGCCTGATGCCGACGCAACCGCGACTCCGCGTCGGCTAGCCGCGTCTCCACCGCATCCCGGCCGGTCGCGTGCGCGCCGCCCTGCGAAGCCACCAGCGCGGCGACGGTCTCATCCCGATTCGCGGGATCGAACACACCTGACACAGCCAGCCGTTCAGCGCAGGCGTCACGACGTCCTCACGCAGGTTGACCGTCTTCGGATGACTCTCCAGCGCAGGTGATCCGGGCGCCAATGTGCGAGCCATGCACCGGTAGTAGACCGTCTTCCGAATCGGCGCACCCTGCATCTTCCTCCCGCAGATCTCGCAGCGAATCAGCCCTTTCAGCAGGTAGACGTTCTTCACCGCCGGACGGTCCCGCTCCAGCTTCGCAATGCCGCGCATCCCGCCCGCGCCACGCGAGCGCCGCAGCAACTGCGCCTGCGCAAAGGCCTCCACCGACACGATCTCCGGATGAGACTGCCGTCGCGACCGGACCACCGTGCCGGAACCGAACGACAAACCTGCCGACGACTTCGACAGCGTGAGCGGCTACATCGATCTCAATTTGTGTGTGATGCATCCGCAACTGTTGTACGAGCCCGTCGACCCCGCCCCGAAGACAGGGTCCGGGAAGCACACCTGAAGTCAGCTCCCTTCCGGTCCCTTCCGGCGGACTCCCCCGCGCCAGACGTCGATCACCTGCGCCGGGTCGGCAAGGACTGCGATGTCGGCAAGCGGGTCCGCGGCCACAGTGATCACGTCCGCGTCGTAACCGGCGGCGAGGCAACCACTGCGCGGCGCCTGCGGGCCCAGTGTCCGCGGTGCAGTGGCGGTGGCCGCCTCGATTGCCTCCACAGTGGACAGTCCCGACTCGACCAGCAGGCCCAGCTCGCCGCCGTGGGCGCCCCAGCGCAGCCTCGTGCTTGCCGTGGCGGACATGGCGATGTCCGTCCCCGCTGCGATCGGGACGCCGCGGGCGTGTGCCATGGCAACGGCTTCCGCGTGCCGGGCGGCGATCTCCGCGCCCTTGCGCCGTGCGAAATCCGGGACCCACGCTTCGCCGAATGATGCGAAGGCCGTGCAGGTGGGGACCAGGATGGCCCCGGTTTCGAGCATTGCGGCGCACGATTCCTCGTCCAGGAAAGTGCCGTGTTCGATGGTGTGCACGCCTGCCTCGAGCGCGGCCATGATGCCCGGTTTGCCGTGGCAATGGGCTGCCACGGCACGGCCGGCCATCCCGGCGACCTCGACGATCGCTGCCAGTTCCGCGCCGGTCAGCTGCTGGTGCAGCGGGTGGTCGACCTCCGAGAAGACGCCGCCCGACGCGCACACCTTGAGTACCTTGGCGTTGCGGCGCAACTGTTCCCGAGCCGCTCGCGCACAGTCGGCCGGGCCGTCGCACTGGCGCCGCTCGCCGACGGAAAGAGCCAGCTCGTGATTCCAGGCCGAGGGCACGTCGTGCAGATCAGCATGTCCGCCGGTCGCGCCCAGCAACGCGCCCGCCGCATAGATCGCCGGGCCATCGTCGACCGCATTCGCCAGTGCCACCCCCAATCCCCCGAGTTCCCGTACCGAGGTGACTCCCGCGTCGAGGGCCGCCCGCAGGTCGGGTACCGCTCGCGCGCCCCGCGCCGCGAGGTTCGTGAACGCGAAATCCGCACTGCTCGCGCCGGGCAGGCCGGTGACGTGGGTGTGGCAATCCCACAGCCCCGGCATCACCACCCGCGCGCGAGTGACGTCGGCGCCCGGTGTTTCCGGTGCGTCCGACGCGGCCCCGGCGTAGCTGATCGAAGCCCCGTCGAACACCACGACGCCGTCGGACACCGGTTCGCCGCGGCCCGGGATCAGGATCTCCGCCTCAACGCGCTGCATCGGGAACCCCGCCGAATGCCGCGGCCAGATCGCCCACTGCCTTCGCCCGCACCCGGACCATCCGTTCCTCCAGATACGGCACCGGGACCTCCTCGATTTCGACCAGGCGCACGGTGTCCGGCAGCGCACCGGCCTGCACCGCCCGCTCGACCGCCGCCGCGCGGGCGCGGGCCAGGATCTGCGAGCGGCCCTCGGTCATCGGCTCGATCCGGTCCACCTCGCCGCCGACCTGGGCGATCGCGGCCCCGACCGCGTTCGCCACCTCGTAGTGCTCGGGCCGCACGACCCGCGAGGCACCGGCGAACCCGGTACCGGCGAGCACGCTCCCGCCACCGACCACGATCACCGGTTCCGGGTGCCTGCTGAGCTTCATCCGGTCGAGCCCGTCCTCGATCATGGCCTGCATCGCCTGTACCCCGCGGCGGACCAGCGCACTGTCCACATCGGACACCAGCGCCGCATCTCCCACCCTGGCCCCGCCACCGGCGACGGCGAGATCGGTCGCGGTGAGGGTGTCCCCGCCGAACACCAGCGCGCGTTCGGTGATCGCGTAGCCGACGCTGTCCGGCCCGAGGTCCGGCCGGTCTCCGCGCACGACGGTTCCGCCGCCGAGGCCGAAGGAAAGCAGGTCGGGCATCCGGAAGTTCGTGCGGACGTCGCCGAAGGTCGCGGACACCGCCGACTCGCGCGGGAACCCGTGCACGAGCGCGCCGATGTCGGACGTGGTCCCGCCGATGTCGAGCACCAGCGCGTCGGACAGCCCGGACAGGAAAGCCGCGCCGCGCATGCTGTTCGTCGGCCCGGACGCGAACGTGAGCACCGGGTAGCGCTCGGCCGCCTCCGCTGTCATCAGCGTGCCGTCGTTCTGCGTCAGATACAGCGGCGCGTCGATCCCCAGCTCGGCCAGGCTGCGCCGGAACGACGACACGGTCGCCGCGGCGAGCGGCCGTAGCGCGGCATTGACCGCGGTCGCGTTCTCCCGTTCCAGCAACCCGAGCCGGCCGATCTCGTGC
Organism: Amycolatopsis jejuensis; assembly: GCF_000717335.1. Taxonomy (GTDB): domain Bacteria; phylum Actinomycetota; class Actinomycetes; order Mycobacteriales; family Pseudonocardiaceae; genus Amycolatopsis; species Amycolatopsis jejuensis. The sequence continues at coordinate 111,498 of NZ_JNYZ01000029.1, read as the reverse complement.
GACAGACTCACCGTGAGCTGCGGGGCCTGCGCGGCGATGAGCTCGGCGACCCGCTGCTCGGCGGCCGGGGCAATCGGGGAGAACACCGCGGTGACGGCCAGGGACTCCACGCCCGCGCCGGTCAGTTCCCGCACCAGCTTCGCGATCTCCGCCGGGTCGAGCGCCGACAGCTCCCGCCCGTCGAACTCGGACCCGCCGTGCGCGAGCCGCCACTGCCCGCCGACCGCAGTGCGCAGGTCGTCCGGCCAGTCGTCGAACGGGTCGACCGCTTGCGCCGCAGGCAACCCGAGCCGCAGCACCGCGGTCGGGGCGAGCCGCCGCCGTTCGACCACCGCGTTCGTGAAATGCGTGGTGCCGATCATCACCGCGCCCAGCGCCGCCCGGTCCGCGCCGGACGACGCCAGCACGGCCTCGACCGCCGTGACGATGCCGGACATCGTATCCGCGGTGGTGGCCGTCTTGGTCTTCGCGAGCACGGCCGTGCCGTCCATCAGCACGGCGTCGGTGTTCGTGCCGCCCACATCGATGCCGATCCTCATCAGCGTGCCTCCAGCGGTTCGAAGGGCAGGTCGTACCCGAACGCCGGCGGGCCGACGACCGCCAGTGCCTCCGGCGTGCGCAGCAGGTCCGAACACGGAACACCCAGCACCGCAACGCGAAAGCCGTACCGAAGCCGTTCGACGGTGATCGGCTCGCCGTCCTCGCGGTTGACCATGCAGATCAGGTCCGGCACGGTCGCCACGATCTCACCGTCGCGCCAGGCCACCAGGAACTCGTTCCGGAACGAAATCGTCATCTGTGCACCGGTGTCGCCGCCGAACCCGTCGAGCACGACCTGGCCCCGCGCGAATCCGCCGGCGCTGTCCCGTTCGACGTCGACCACCTTGCCGTGAAACAGCGGACGTCCGCCCGCGACCTCGACGATCCCGTCGAGCACGTCTTCCCGCGCCACGCGAGCACGCCGGACGCGGTCACCCAGGCGGCGCGCCCAGGAAAGCGTGCCGTCGATTGCCGTCCGCTTCGCGTCCGCGCCGGACATCCACGCCACCGCGCACCCCGCGAATCCGCCCATCTGCACGGTGCTGGTGCGCGCCAGCCGTTCCAGCCAATGGCTGTCGACGCCGTGCGAAAAGACGACCCGGTTGCCCTTCTCGTCCGCGAGCGCACACGGAAACGGCGAAATACCGTAGATGAGGTACGTGATCATCGGCATGACCGGAAACGCCCGGCCCATGCCGTCGGCGTCCACCACCGGCACCCCGAGGTTCGCCGCGACCACCATCGGCTCGATCGAGTTGCCCCCGCCGATTTCCGCGGGCAGGATCGCATCGATCCGTTGTCCGGTATGGGTTTCGAGTGCGAGGACGGCGTCGGTCGTCTCGGTGCCGCGCGGCAGCTTTTCGACCGACACCGTCGGCGCGCCCATCCCACCGGCCACGCACAGGTTCCAGTCGTCCGGGACGTCGTCGAGCGCCACGACCTCCACCGGACGACCTGCCCGCAACAGCTTGCGAGCGGTCAGTTTGCCGACATACGGATTGCCCCCGCCGCCGGTGCCGAGAATCCCGGCCCCGATCACGATCGACTCCAGCGCGTCCTCGTCGATCCGCCACGTGTTCATCGCGCCTCCCTGCGCCACGCGGGCAGCGCATACGCCCGCCCGCTGTGATGGACCCCGAGCATCAGCTGCGACACCACCGCGGAAACGGCGGCCACCGTCGGGTCGATCACCGGGACGTCGTGGTGGGCCAGCGCCGCGCGGAACGCTGTGGTCACCCCGCACATCCCCGTGCAGCCGAGGATCAGGACCTGTGCTCCGTCCTCGGCAATGGCCCGTTCCGCTTGTTCGCACAGGGCAGTCACGAGCCGGTCGTGCTCGCGTAGTTCCGCCACCGGCATCTCCACCCCACGCACCGACGCCAGCCGCTCCCGCCCCACGTACGCGTGCGCGAGCTCGGTGACGATCGGTGCCCCGCTCGCGGCAGGCAGGATCACGGAGAACCGGTCGCCGAGCGTGGTCGCGAGGGTCATCGCCGACTGGGCGGGCGCGGCGACCGGCAGCTGCGTCGACTCCCGCGCTGCCCCGAGCGCCGGATCCATGAAGCAGTTCAGGACGATGCCGTCGACCCCTTCCACAGTGGCCTTCTCGACGGCGTCGAGCACCGCAGGCAGGACGCGTGCTTCGTCGCCGCGGGTCTCGATCGACGACGGGCCGCCGGTCAGCCATGCGGGCTCGGCGTCCACAGCGTCCATAAAGGACGGCAGCGCCGGTACCGCATCGGGCCCGAGTGCCCCTTCGACCACCGGGTAGATGATCCGGATGCGCATCACCGCACCGGCCACTTTGGACGGACGGCGAACCCGAGGCGGGCGAACACCTCGTCGGTGGTCCGGTTGGTTTCGGCGACCAGTGCCGCGGGATCGGCCGTGGTGAGGTTTCCCGCATCGACGACGACCCGGCCGTCCACCACCACGGTGTGCACCGACCGCCCGCTTGCGCTGTAGACGAGGTTCGCGATGGGGCTCGCCAGGCCGTTCGGCTGCCATTCCGGCCCGGTCGTGTCGAACAAGACCAGGTCCGCCCGCTTACCCGGTTCCAGCGAACCGATCTCGTCCTGCCACGACAACGCCCGCGCACCGTCGATCGTCGCCATTTCGAACGCCTTGTGTGCCCCGATCACCAGCGGGTCCTCCCGGGCGTCGCGGTGGGCGCACGCCGCCAGGTACATCACGCGGACGAGGTCGAGGAACCGGCTGATGCACGCCGCGTCGGCACCCAGCCCCACCGCTACCCCGGCGTCGACGAGCTCCGGGATGCATCCGTGGGCGATCGTGCCCACCCCGCCGAACATGGCCGGGGTGGGGCAATGCACGGCCCCGACCCCGTTGCGGGCGAACACGGCGACGTCCTCCTCCGGCAGCCAGCCGATGTGCGCGAACACCGGCTGCCGGGACAGCACCCCGAGCGATTCGTACCGTTGCACCTGCGGATTGCGGCCGTCGGCACGGGGGTCGCCGGGCAAGCCGTGGAAATGGCCGACGATCCCGACGCCGAGCGCCTCGGCCTGTCCGACCACCGCGGTGCACAGGTCGTCGGTGACACTCAACGGGAAATCCAGCGCGAGCCGCGCCCGGATCCGCCCGTCCGCCGCCCCGTTCCAGCGTTCCACTGTGGACACTGCTCGGTCGACGATCTCGTCGGCACCGAACGTTTTCGCCTGGAACGGACCGGCGACGTCACTGCTCTGCCGGGCGACGATCCCGCGGATTCCGATGTCGACGGCAGCTTGGGCGATCGCGTCAGTGTCCGGGCTCGCCGCGTCGCAGAAACACGTCGTGCCGTTCAGGAGCATCTCCGCGAAATTCGCGCGGGCGGAAACGTACGCTTCCTCCGGCGTGATGCCGTAGTCGAACGGGCCGACGTATTTCACCGCCCGTTCCCGCACGTCGCCGACGTCGTCGAGGACCCCGCGCAGCAGGTAGTCGTGCGGGTGATTGTGCCCGTCGATCAGGCCTGGGGTGAGCAGCCCGTCCGGCCGGTCGATCACCCGGGCGGGCACGAACTCGGCCGACAGCTCACGCGCCTTCCCGACCGCCACGATCCGCCCGCGCGCCACCGCGACCGCGCCGTCCCGCAGGATCTCCCGCTCCGGGTTCATCGTCGCCACCGCACCGGCCCGTACCAGCAGGTCCACCGGCGCGGTCACGACGCCGCCTCGAGGCGATGGGCGATGCCGGTGCGTTCGATGGTCCGTTCCCGGCCGAGGCCGCGCCGCTTGCGTGGCCCTGCTCTCCGGGTGGCGCGCAGCTGTTCGGTCGCCACCTGATCGATCTCGTACGTCGCCGCGTCGAGTACCACCCCGTAGTCGTACCGGGCGCCTTCCACCGACACGTACTCGTCCAGCACGTCGTCGCGGACCGCGGCGGGGTCGCGGTCGAGCGGGTCTCCCCAGCCACCGCCACCGCCGCATTGCGAGAAAATCGGCTTCGCCGGGTCGTAGCTGACGTGTGAGATCGGATGCTCCGCGCAGATCAGCTCGTCCGGCTCGCCCTCGTTGATGACGAGGTAGTTCCCGGCGCCCTCGTAGCCGCCGACCCAGCCGCTGAGCGGATGCACCACCGACTGCACGAAAAACGCCGCCTTCATGTCCTCGGCACCACGGTCGATGCGGCGCATCGTCAGCGCGGGTGTCCCCCGCCAGCGGCCCGGCGCCGGTGTGTCCGTGCCGAATTCGGACTGCAGGTACAGCGTCGGTTGCTGGACTTCGGTGATCTCGACGTTGATCGGGCGCGCCACGCTGAACGGCGTCGCCCACATGCCCCAGCCGTCGTGCCCGAACGCCGCACTGTTCGACATGGACACCATGGACATGTCGATGAACATGAAAAACCGCGGGTTCCGTGCCGAATGCGTCTGGAAGCGGTGCTCGCGCGCGTCGGTGCCGTAGACGATCGGGCCGGTGATGTCCACCGACACGTTGGCCGCGCGCTCCGGGGCGAACTGCTCGCACGCCTTCATCAGCGCCTGGCCGATCTGGCAACCGGCGACGACGGTGCCGGTCACGGTCGCCGCCGGGGGCGACGGATTGACGATCGTGCCCTCCGGCAGCCGGATCGTCAGCGGCTCGAAGAACCCCGCGTTCACCGGGATGTCCGGGCAGAGCGCCGAAAGCACGACCCCGACGTAGGCGATCGTGTTCGGTTTCGCACTGTTGATCAGTCCGTCGGTCTGCGCGTCGCTGCCGTCGAAATCGACGGTCATCCGGTCGCCGTCGACGGAGATCGCGACCTTGATCTGCCGGTCGTCGTTGCCGGCGTGGTCGCTGTCCACCCGGAAAGCAGACCGGTAGAGCCCGTCCGGCCACTCGGCGATCTGCTTGCGGAACTTCCGCGCCGAATGGCCGAGAATCCACTCCAGTGAGCCCTCGACCGTGCCGAGTCCGTACCGCCCGACGAGCTCGCGGACCATCCGCTCACCGACCCGGCAGGCGCCGATCATCGCCTCGACGTCCCCCTCGACGACGAACGGGACCCGGTTGTTCGCGGTGATCCAGTCCCACACCTCGCGCCGGCGCTCGCCCTTCTCGTACAGCTTCAGCGGCGCCAGGCGCAGTCCCTCGCCCCACACGTCGCGGCAGGCGAAGTTGACGTTCGGCGTGGGCGAGCCCTGGTCCAGCACGTGCAGCCGGGCCGCCGCGAGCAGCCGCGGCCGTCCGTCGACGAAGATCGGCACGACGACCGACCAGCAGCCGCAGTGGCTGCCGCCGTGGTAGGGGTCGCCCACCAGGATCACGTCGCCCGGATGCAGGTCACCGCGGAAGAAGTCGAGCGCGGCCTGGCAGGACGTGGACAGCGCGAACGAGTGCGCGATGATGCCGGAGCGCGCGACCATCCGCGCGGAAGTGCCGTCGTAGCCGTAGATCCCGCCGCCGCAGTCCTTGGCCTCGTTCACCAGCGGGTTCGGTGACGTGCGGCAGATCGTTTCGTACAGGTGCTCGGCCGTCGTGTCGAGGTAGCTGCGGATGATCTCCGCCGTGATCGGGTCAGTCATCGCGGCCACCCAGGTCCGCCGCGGTGAGGCCGTAGACCTCGTGCGCGGCCTGCTCCGAGATCAGCCCGTCGGCCAGGTCGTCGATCACCGCCTCGCGGTCGCGTTCGGCCGGATCGCCGAAGCCACCGCCCCCGGCCAGCCGGAGCAGCACCCGGTCGGCGTCGATCGCCGTCTCGGTCGCGGTCAGCGGCGCCGGCTGCCAGCCTTCGATGGTGTGAAACGCGATCGCTCCTGGCTCGCCCGCACCGCCACCCTGTTGTCCCGCAACGGAATCACCGATCGTCCCGGTCCACAGCGTGTACCGCCGATCAGGTGCGAGCTGCAGCGCGGCCTCGACCGCGGACGCCCCGCGCCACCGCCCGGCCCCGGCACTGTCCACCACGAACTCCATTCGCTCGATCCGCATGTCGTGCTCGCTTTCCCAATGCTCGACGGAATGCAGCTGCCCGCGGGTGGCGAGCTGTGGCGGCCCCCACCCGTCGCGCCCGGCAACGGCGCCCGCGCCCCCGATTCCCCACCGCCCCAGGTCCAGCTGGTCACTCCGGTCCGCCGCCGGGCGGCTCAGCACCAGCGGCTGCGGCACCGTGAGCGCCGGAGCCGGACCCGCACCGGCCTGGCGCAGCGTCGCCGCGACGACCTCGGTGACCTCGTTCCCGCAATGCGCGCCGCCCCAGCCGACCGGTGCCGGTGCGATCGGATGGACGACGCTGCCCGGGCGGGTCAGCACCCGTACCGCCCGCAAGACTCCGCTGGTGGCCGGGATCTCGCCGGTCAGCAGCGCGAACACCGCGCCGACGGCCCGGGATGCGGTGGTTCCGGCGGAGCTGTTGACGAACAACGGAAGCTGGTCGCCGGAACCGCTGAAGTCCAGGACGACGTGGCCGTCGGCGACCGTCGCGGTGAGCCGGACGGTGACCGGCTCGCCGAGGTCCAGCACTCGGGTGCCCTCGTAGGTGCCGCGGGTCCAGCCCTGGATCGCTTTGCTCGTCAGCTGTTCGCTGTAGTCGAGCGCGTAGCCGAGAGCGGCACGGACGGTTTCGGCGCCGTGGCGGCCGATCAGCTCGCGCAGGCGGCGCAGCCCGAGCTCCAGCGTGGCCGTCGCGGCGTCCAGGGTCCGCCGGGTTTCCGTCATCCGGCGGCCGTTCAGCAGGAACGCGTAACGCATGTCGCGCACCGGTTTGCCGCCGCGCCGGATTTTGACCGGCGGATACGGGTGTCCCTCGGCCAGCAGCTCCGTCGCGTCCGGGTTCAGGTTCCCGCCGACCTGCCCGCCGACGTCGCCCACCCGCACCCGCACCGCGACGAACGCGACGAGCCGGTCGTCGGCCATCAGCGGCGTCACGAGCGTGATGTCGGTCAGCTGCGTGCCGCCCGCGTACGGATCGTTGGTGAGGACGACGTCGCCGTCGCCGACGTCGAACTCGAAGTATCCGGCGACCCGGGAAATCGTCCGGGCCATCGAGGCGAGCTGCAGCGGATTGTCGGTGGCCACGACCGCGCCTGCCGGGTCGGCGATCGCGACCGCGTACTCGCGATCCTGGCTGATCTGCGCGGTCGGGGCGGTGTTCGCCAGCACCGCGCCCAGTTCCTCCGGGCACGCGGCCAAGGTGGTGCGCAGGATCTCCAGCTCGATCGAAGGGACGCCCATCAGCCCACGACCTCGATCACGTAGGTCTCGTACTGGTCGAGCATCGCTTCCTGACCGGGCCCGACCACGATCGTCGTACCCGGCTCGTGGATCACCGCCGGACCGGTCACCACGTTGCCGGGCACCACCGCGGCGCCGTCGTAGACGGGCGTGTCCACGAACCCGCCGAGCGGTTCGAAATACACCGGGCGGCTGCCTTCCCGCGCCCCGGCGGCGTCCTCGTCGCCCAGCTTCCGCGGGACGACCACCGAGTCCATCCCGCGCATTCCGGTGAGCTCCAGCCGGATCGAAACGATCTGCACCGGCTCATCGGGCCGCTTGTGCGCGTACAGCTGTTCGTGCAGATCGTGGAAGTCCTGCACCGCACGGGAAAGCGCCACCGCGGAAATCCGCCGGGTGCGGGTGTGCAGCGGCACGATCACCTCGTGCACCTGGCCTTCGTACCGCATGTCGGCGAACCGCTCCAGCCGTACGGTCTCGGCAGGCGGCAGCATGGTTTCGGCGTCGGCCTGCACCCGCGAGAACACGTCCGACAGCTCCTCCGGATCGGCTGCCTCCACGCTGCGCACATAGGACCGGACCCGGGAAACCTTGAAATCGGCGACCATTCCGCCGAACGCACTGAGCACCGACGCATTCCGCGGCACCAGCACGGTTTTGATGCCCAGATCGACCGCCTGCACCCCGGCGTGCACCGCACCCGCGCCGCCGAAGGCCATCAGCGCATAGTTGCGCGGATCGCGGCCGCGTTTCACCGAGACATAACGCAAGGCGTTGGCCAGATCGCTGTTGGCGATCCGGAAAACACCGACCGCCGCTTCGGTGACCGAGATTCCCAGCGGTTTCGCGACGTGTTCCGCGAAGGCAGCTTCGGCGGCCGCGCGGTCGAGCGCCATCGTGCCGCCCAGGAACCGTTCCGGGTCCATGAATCCCAGCAGCAGGTTGGCATCGGTGACCGTGGGCCGGGTGCCACCGCGGCCGTAACACGCCGGACCCGGTGCCGCTCCGGCACTTTCCGGGCCGACCCGCAACGCGCCCGCGTCGTCGACCCACGCGATCGAGCCGCCGCCCGAGCCGATGGTGTGGATGTCCACGAGCGGCACGGCCACGCGATACCGGCTGATCCAGTTGTCGACGCCCACTTCCGGTTTGCCGTCGTGGATCAGGCAGACGTCGTAACTCGTGCCGCCCATGTCCGCGGTGATGAGATTGCGGTAGCCCGAACGCTCGCCGAGCGCGACCGCCGCGACCACTCCCCCGGCGGGCCCGGACAGCACCGCGTCCACGCCGTGCCCGGCCGAGTAGCCGACGTCCATCACGCCGCCGTTCGATTGCACGACAACGAGTTCCCCGGCGAAACCGGCCGAGCGCAAGCCTTCGTCGAGGCGTTCGAGATACGTACCGAGCAAGGGGCTCGTGTAGGCGTTGACGACCGTGGTGCTGACCCGTTCGAACTCCCGGATCTGCGGGAGCACGTCGCAGGACAGCGTCACAAAGCACTCCGGATGCTCCTCGCGGACGATTTCCGCGATCCGCCGTTCGTGCGCGTCGTTGACGAAGGAGAACAGCAGGCACACCGCGATCGACGAGATCCCGGCGGCTTTCAGCTCCCGTACCGCGGCCCGTACCTCGTCCTCGTCCAGCGGGAAAACGACCGCACCGGTGTCGTCGATCCGTTCCGTGACGCCCTTGATGAAGCGCCGCCGGACGATCGGATGCGGGGCGGGCAGCTGCAGGTCGAAGAGGCTTTCCTTGTAGCCGCGGCGCAGTTCGAGGATGTCCCGGAACCCTTTGGTGGTGATCAGCCCGGTGGGCACCCCGCGGTACTCCAGCATCGCGTTGGTGACGACCGTGGTGCCGAGGATGAAGAACTCCGTGTCCGCCAGTACTTCGGTGCTTTCCCTGCCGTAGTGCGCGGCCACGGCTCCGACGGCTTCGAGCACCGCGGTGGCCTCGTCGTGCGGGCGGGAGGAGACCTTTCCGGTGAACACCCCGTCCGCCCCGTCGGTCGCGACGACGTCCGTGAAGGTCCCGCCTACGTCAACGGCAATCGTGTAGCTCATACATCGACCCTTTCGAAGCATTGTGCTGGCTGCGCGGGAAATCTCGGGCAAGGCCGCGACGACTCAGGGGGTGCCACCCCGGTCCGGCGTCCACCGGGAACCCGTCCGGGCGGACGCCGGAGGGTCGCGAGGACATGCAAATAGACTACTTATCTCTCAACTGATGTGTCAACTGTTCGGCGGTCAGCACGGCAGGGCGGGCCGTCGGCAAGACCCGTGCGATGGACCTGATTCAGCCGGCGGACGTGCGGCTTTCGCCCGCTACCGCGTGGAAATACCGGGTGGCCGGAGCCAGCAGGCCCTCGTACACCTCGTGGAACGTGGCGATCGCCGCGGAACGAGCGGCGGGGCGGGGCAGGAACCGGTCCGGCAGCTCGGGATCGAGGTAAGGAAACCCGCGGAACTCATGCCTGACCCGCGTGCACACGGCGAACGCCGAGCGGTCGTCGAGACTGCGCTGCGCGGCCTTCGCCCGGTAAGGCGCGAATTCCTCGACGAACGCCTCATATCGCTGCTGCACGTCGTCGAGATCCCAGGCTTCCCGCAGCAGCACGTCCACATTGAGCGCAGGCAACGGGCGACCGACGAGCACCGAAGCATGCTCGGCGACACCAAGGTTCTCGAGCACCTGGACGACCTCCTCCGCCCGGTCGTGCGGCGTGATCCAGGTGGCATGCTGCACCAGCCCGAAGCCCATCAGCCGCAGCCACCGGCCGAGCGCAGAGCGTTCGGTGTGCATGCCCTCGGGCAGCGCATGCCACAGCACGGTCCAGGTGCCGACCTCGCCGACCGCCTCGCCGAAGCGGAAGATCCGCCGGTCGCCGACGTCCATCAGCTCGTGGGTCTGCGGCGTCTGGCCGTAGTACACCTCGCGGCCGCGTTTCGTGCGCTCGATGAGGCCCCGCGCCGCGAGCCGGTTCAGCGCTTGCCGGGCACTGTCCGTCGTGACTCCCAGCTCACCGAGCAGCAGCACCAGTCCGCCTGCCCAGGCAAGGCGGCCCCGTTCGCGCAGGTAGGTGCCGAAGATGGTGAAGCAGAGGTCCTGTGGCTGCACGACCGCGATCCTAGGCGCCACGCGGGAGAGCGTGCTGCGGCGCCCCGGCCGGGTCAGCCACGGTAGTCGGCCTCGCGCTCCATCCGGGCGAGCGCCCAGCCTGCATTCACGGCCGCCCGCAGCTCGTCGTCGCCCGGCGCATCGGCCGGGATCCGGCGGGCCGGGGTGGTTGCCGCGCCGGTCCGGCGCCGGAACGTCCAGTACTCCGTCAGCGACACCGGGTCCCGGCTGCCCGACAGGAGGCGCTCCGTGCGAGCGTCGACCTCGTAGTGCACGCACGTGAAGCCGATCCGGACGGTCAGCTCGTCGAACCCGGCCCCCGAACCGGCCTTGACCAGCTCGGCGGAGTCGATCCGCGAACCGGACATGATGCTGCGCTGGCCCGAATCGGCGAGCAGCCGGATCTTGGCACTCCACTCCCGATGCAGGCCGGGGGTCATCAACGGCTTTGCCCCTTCCCGGTCCCCGTCCTGCCATGCCCGGCCCACGGCAAGCATCGTCAAGCCCGCGGACCGCTCGAAATCGCGTACGTCGAACCCCGGATCAGCGGCCTTGATCCGGGCCACCCCGGCTGCCAGTGCGCCGGTTGCCTCAGCGAATGTCATGCCAATAGATTACATATCAGTTAAGAGGGGTATCAAGCTTGACGCGGATCGGGTTCATACCTGACGATCGTCAGCAGAACGCCACAGACGAGAGAGGCTGCACATGCCCACTATCGAATCCGCTCCGGTGAGCCGCCAGGTGAGCCCGGCCGAGCTGGTCCACCGCGCAGCCGAGCTCCAGCCGCTGCTCGCCGCCAACGCCGGACGGGCCGAGGCCGACCGGCGCATCCCGGAGGAGAACATCGCCGCGCTTCGCCAGGCCGGCTTGCTGTCGCTGGGAATTCCGCGCCGCTTCGGCGGTCAGGAAGCCACGATCCGGACCCAGATCGAGGTCGCCGCGACGCTCTCCGAGGCATGCGGTGCCACCGGCTGGGTGGCGCAGAACATCAACGGCGGCTGCACCATGGCGGGAACGTTCGGCGACCGCGCCCAGCGCGAGATCTGGGAAACCGACCCGGACGCGCTGTTGTGCGGCACGATGGCGCCGGTCAAAGACGTCGTCCGGGTCGACGGCGGATGGCGGATCAGCGGCAAATGGGCATACGTGTCGGGGATCTACCACACCCAGTGGGCCTACGTCGGCTTCCCGATGGTGGACAGCCAGGGCGAGCAGATCGACCTCGCGGTGGGCTTGGTGCCCATCTCCGACGGGACCGTCGAAGACACCTGGCACGTGACCGGGTTGCGCGGCACCGGCTCCAGCACCCTGGTCCTCGACAACGCTTTCATCCCCGACCACCGCGTCCAGCGCGCGTTGCCTTGCATCGAGGGCGAGGTCGCCACGGAACACACCGAGGAGACGCTGTACCAGTCTTCCCTCGGCCCGGTGCAGACTCTGGTCATCATCAGTGCCCAGCTCGGCCTCGCCAGGTCCGCGCTGAAACTGGTGCGGGAAGCCGCACCGAAGCGGCGGATCACCTACACCTCCCGGTTGCAGGCAGAATCGGCCGGCTTCCAGATCCAGCTCGGGGATGCGGCGCTGCGGATCGATTCCGCGCATCTGCACGTCTTCCGGGCGGCCGACGAGATCGACACCGCGGCCGCCCGGGGCGAAAAGCTGCCCTACGAGCGGCGCGCCCTCATCCGGGCCGAATGCGGCTGGGCGTCCGATCTGCTGCGCGGCGCCGTCGAGACCTTGGTCAACGCGCACGGATCAGGCACCTTCGCCGAATCGAACCGGCTGCAGCGGATCTGGCGGGACATCGGGATCGCGTCCCGGCACGCAGCCATGACGTCGCAAATCGGCTACGAGATCCTCGGCAAAGCCCTGCTGGGCCGGGACGAACGCCCGATGCTCGTGCTCTGAGCCCGGCGTTTCCACGATTCCCGAGGGAGATGTCATGACCACATCCGATCGAGTGCGCGCCGCATTCACCGAAGTCATGGCGACGGTACCGACTTCGGTCACCGTCGTGACCACAATGGACCACACCGGCCCGCACGGGACGACCGTGAGTGCCTTCACGTCGCTGTCCCTGTCGCCACCGATGGTGCTCGTCTCGCTCGACCGGAGATCGCAGCTGCTCGCCCGGGTGCAGGAGACCGGGCAGTTCGGCGTGAACGTACTGGCGGATGCCCAGTCCTGCCTCGCCACCACGTTCGCCCGCAAGGGTGCCGGGAAGTTCGACGGCGTGTCCTGGCACCCATCGGACGGACTGCCCCGGCTGGCGGCCACCGCGGGCTGGCTGGCCTGCCGGCTGACCGGCCTCGTCGACGGGGGTGATCACCTGATCGCACTCGGCACGGTCACCGCCGCGGAGACCGGTGCGCACGCCCCGATGACGTACCAGAACCGTCGTTTCGGCGTCCACCTCGCGGCGGATCCGGCTGCACCGTGACTCGGCCGGTGTCCCTCTGCACCGGGGTTCTCGTGGCGGCAAAACGACCATCAGCGCAGTCATCGAGGGCATGATCCTTCCCGGTGATGACCGCCGGTCTCCGCCAGTGGTTTAGCGGCGCCAATTCCTGCAAGGCTTAGGTGATCAAGTATTGCCTGTGGCCGGGCTCTTCTCTCGTGTCCCGGTCGTGCGTGACAACCAGGAGGTCCCCATGAACCCGCCGGTTTCCCTGCCCACCCACCTCCCGGCCCGGCGCCGCGGCTCGGCGAACGGCACGCTGTTCGCCCTCGTCACCATGTTCTTCGGATTCATGATGCTGGAAAACGGGCTGCCACCCGCACTACCCGCGATCCAGCAGGCCGTCCACGCCTCCACCCCGACGATCGCGTGGATCCTGACCGGCGTCATGCTCGCCAGCGCCATCCTGACCCCACTGACCGGACGCCTCGGCGACATCCGCAACAAACGCCCCCTGCTACTCGCCGCGATGAGCATCGCAGCACTGGGCACCCTCCTGCCCGCACTCGCCCCGAACGTCATACTGCTGACCGTCGGACAGATCCTCCAAGGAGCAGGCGGCGGATACCTCGCACTGGCCGTCGGAATCCTCAACGACACCCAACCACCAGAAAAAGCCCGCCGGGGCAACGGATTCCTGATCGCCGCAGGCGGGGTCGGCACCGTCGCCGGACTCCTGCTCATCGGCGTGATCCTGAGATCGCTGTCCTACACCTGGCTGTACTGGATCGCGTTCGCGATCATGCTGGTCGCCATCGCCGCCGCCTGGCGCTACGTCCCCTCGACACCGCCAGCACGACGCGGGCCGGTCGACTGGCGCGGCGCCGTGCTCTTCGCGGCCGGTCTCGCGCTCGTGCTGCTCGGCATCACCATGGCCGCCGGACACGGCTGGACCGCACCGCTCGTGCTGGGCCTGCTTGGCAGCGGCATCCTCGTACTCGCCGTGTTCACGACCATCGAAATCCGCACCCCCGAACCCCTCGTGGCACTGAGCCTGCTGCGACGCAAACCCGTGCTGCTGGTGTGCACCGTCGCCTTCGTCGCCGGATTCGGGACGACCGCGCTACTCATCGCCATCCCCATGCTCGTCGCCCTCCCCTCGATCACCGGCTACGGACTCGGCGGCACCGCCACCCTCACCGGCCTCTACCTCCTGCCCTTCGGCGTCATGGGCCTCGTCTCCGCACCACTCACCGCACGCCTGGAACGCCTCATCGGACCCCGCTGGGTCCTCGCCTTCTCCAACGCCGCCATGCTCACCGGGGCACTGATCCTGCTCGCCGCCCCACACGCTCCCTGGACCATCGCAGTGGCGTCAGCGACCATCGGGCTGACCATCGGCATCGGCATGACCCAGACCATGAACGTCGTCACCGCGATCGTCCCCGCCGAACGCGTCGCCAGCACGAGCGCACTCACCCTCGTCTCCCGAGCCGTCGGCGGCGCACTCGGCTCACAGATCAGCGCCGGACTCATCGCAAGCTTCACCCTGCCCGGCACAGCCCTGCCCGCCTGGATCGGCTTCGCGACGGCGTTCCTTGTCCTCAGCGCAGTCGGCCTCATTGCATTCCTCATGAGCCTGAGCTTCCCCGCACGCCTGACCCCGGCAACGCCATAGCGGCGCGACGATCGGCCCAGGAAACCCCTGCCGCACTACTCTCGGACGAGTTTGATCGCCAGGCGGGGAAACGCGAACGAGGCGAGAAAGAGCGGCAGGAACCTCTTACCGGTGCATCGAAAGGCGATCGTCTCGCCGTCGGCGGCGTCGAAGGTTTCCGTCCGGCTCGAGTTCCGGCCATTGCGGAGCCGCACCGTATGCCGGCCAGGCACCAGAGTCATCTCGATCGTGTCGTTCATGTCGACGGACCCGGCAAGCTCACCGTCGACCTCATACGTGCCGCGGCGCACCTCCACTCCGATCGCTTTGTGCGTCAGCTTCAGTGTTGCGGGCATCAGTGGCCTCCTCTTGGCTGCACACCGGGGTCAGGAAACTGCGTCGGCGCAACCGGAGCAGGCCGCATCGGCACGATGACCACTGGGCAGCCGGCGTTGACCAGCACGGCTGCCGCCGAAAGCGGTGGAGTGACCACGTTTCCGGCGCGGTCCAGCAGGTCGGGCCGGGGTCTGCGGGAGTCGGCGGTGCCAGCCGCGCGCATGGGCACCCCGATCTCGCACGGGCAGTCCGGGCTCTGTGCCGTGCTCAGTTGGTCTCGTGGGTCGAGTCTGTCGCGCACGCGGTGAGCGTGTAACGCGGGTCGGTGCTCAGCCGGGCGATGATGTCCTTTTTCAGGTCGCGGCGGACATAAACCGAGACCCAGCCGTCGGTTCCGGTTCTTCGGAACGTCGCGGTGTCGTAGTCGTCGGCGTAGGCGTCGGGCGTGCTGCAGTCCTGCCGGGCGAGGTAGGCGGCACCGGTGTCGAGGGCGATGGCGGGTTTTCTGACCTTGGTGACGTACTGGTAATCACTCGCGATGTGCCCGACGAGCCCGACCGTCTTCACATCGCGGATTCCGTTCCGGGCGATGTGCTCGTCGGTCAGGCCGAGGACGTCGATGACGGTGATGCCGATCCCCGCCTCATACGACAAGGCACCGTTGGCGAAGGTGGCGATGGTCGTGCCCGGGGGAAGCGTGTGCTTGACCCAGTCGCCGATTTCGGCGTTTTCCGCGATTTTCGGCGCCCAGCTGCGCATTGCCGGAACCATTTTCGGCGAGTATTGCGACACCACCAGCGGCACCGTGCACAGCGCGATCGCCCCGGCCGCCAGGTACCTCGTCTTCACCAGGGCAAGCGGCTCCGCGGCAGCCTCGGGAGATCGGCGGGACAGGCCGAAGATGGCGACGGCGGCGATCGCGATGAGCGGAGGTACCGGAGCGAGCATGCGCCACGCCGGCATCCAGTCCCCGCCGGTCACCCCGACGAATACCGCGTAGCAAGCCGCGACGGCCAGCATCAGCCACCCGATACCCACCGCCGGTGCGTCCGCACGGGATGTGGTCCTCCGGTGAGCGATCAGCAAGACCACCGCTGCCAGGCCCAGCCATAGGTAGCCCTGGTGGGCAATGCCGAAGTCGACCAGATAGTGCCAGCCCATGTGCAGCTGCCAGCGCAACGGCGCCCCGGATTTGGCGGCGACCGCGTTCGGGAGGAGATGCCCGTAGTAGCTGACGCGCCAGACCGTCCACGGAACGACCAAGACCAGCACTCCGACCGCGTAGCCGACCAGCGCCCGCCAGGTGCGGGCCCGGACGGCTCCCGCGATCAGCCACACGCCCACCAGCCCCGCCACCACGAGACCGTCCGGCCGGGTCATGACCGCCAGCCCGCTCAGCAGCCCGGCCACGACGCAGTGCCGGTGCGCCAGGGCGAGGAACGCCGACAGCACCAGGAGCAGGAAGAGCGGCGTCTCGAGACCGGAGGGGCCGTAGGCGGCGAGCCCGCTGGCGGTCGCGGTGAACACCGCGGCGACGATGCCGAGCGCCGGGGACTCCCGGCCGGTCCGGGAGGCGAGCTTGTTCGCCAGGTAGTACGACACCAGCACGCTGCCGAGGGTGCAGAGGATGCCGAGAACGGCCGCGGTAGTGACGATGTCGGCCCCGAACCAGGCCTTGGGCAAGGCCACCAGAATGACCCACAGGAAGTTGGAGTAGCCCTCGACGTGCTCTCCGGGATTGAATACCAGCCCGTTTCCCGCGGCGAGGTTTTCCGAATATCGGAAACTGATGTAAGCGTCCTCGGCAACCGTCCCGAACATCAGCTGATGCACCAGCGACAGCCCCAGCACGACGATCAACACGCCGGCCCGCAGGTAGCCATTCGTGGTGATTTTCGCCCAGAACACGCCCACCAGCAGGCAGAGAACGATCAGGCCGGACACGGCAAGGACAAAGTTCATGAAATCTCCGTAG
Source organism: Amycolatopsis jejuensis (assembly GCF_000717335.1). Taxonomy (GTDB): domain Bacteria; phylum Actinomycetota; class Actinomycetes; order Mycobacteriales; family Pseudonocardiaceae; genus Amycolatopsis; species Amycolatopsis jejuensis. The sequence continues at coordinate 94,813 of NZ_JNYZ01000029.1, read as the reverse complement.
GTGGAGGTGCGCCGACGTGGAGGTCAGGCCCGGGGAACCGGACGGTTCCTCACGGGGACAGCCGCGTCCCGATGTCGCGCACAGCCGCCCACATTCCCTGCGATCGTGCTCGTGCCGGCCCACAGGCGCCCGCCGTCCGCCGTCGGACCGGCACGGCTCGCGAACTCCACTTCACTTCGTCATCCCCCACCACTGCAGCAACCGACTAGCCACCCAGACAACGCCCCGGCAATGGGGACCGCGATATGCGCACCCATTGTACCGAATGAATTCTTCCGGGCCGGGAAGGGCTCCACCTTGCCGTTCTCCGGTCGCAGCCAAGGGGAACGGTTCTCTCAAGGCAGGAAACTAGGCCGCCTCGAGCAGGAGCCCGGCGAGTTCGGCGGGCATGGTGATCATGCAGTCGTGGCCGGTCGGCAGTTCCCGTACCCGCTCGCCAGCCGGGACGGGACGCCGGGTGATGCCCGCCGGCCGGCCCCCGGCGCAGTGGATGTGGGTACGCGGGATCGTGCGCGCTGCCGGGTTTCCCAGCCGGACCGGCTCCTGAAGGCATCGCACCGGCTGGTCCGACAGCATCGAGCGCAACCAGGCGACGTCGCCGGGATCGGTGACCCCGAACAAGCCGAGCGGCGGCGGCTGCTCGGGCATCGGCGGAACCCGCCAGCCGTCGACGGCGGCGTCGACGAGCTGTTTGGTGATCGGCTGGACATCGACCGCGGTTTCGCCGTCTTCGGGGACCATCGCGTCGAGGAACACCAGATGCGCGATCCGCTTCGGGACCCGGTGGGCGACTCCCGAGATGACCATCCCGGCATAGCTGTGCCCGACGAGCACGACGTCGTCGAGACGCTCGCCTTCGATCAGGCCGGCGACGTCGTCGAGGTGGGTGCCGAGCCCGACGCCGGGGCTCAGCAGGTGTGCCTTGTCGCCGTAGCCGGTCAGCGACGGCGCGAGCACCCGGTGCCCGGCCGACTCCAGCAGCGGGACCACCCGGTCCCAGCTCCGCCCGCTGTGCCAGGCGCCGTGTACCAGCAGAAAGGTGGCCATGGTCGGTCGGTTCCTCCTCGTTCCTCGGTACCTTTTGGTAACCGGGAACATCGTCATCCCCGCGACCCGCCCCGGGCAATACGGCACTTTCCGGTGCCCCGGTTCTCAGGAGGTAACCATGCAGGACCCGTGCCAGGCCCGCGAAGTCCTCGGCATCGTCGGGGACAAATGGGCGCTGCTGATCGTGCGCATGCTCAAGGACGGGCCGCGCCGCTTCACCGAGCTCAAGCGGGCCATCGACGGCATCAGCCAGCGCATGCTCACCGTGACACTGCGCGACCTCGAGCGCGACGGGATCCTGACGCGCACAGTCCGCAACGTCATGCCACCACACGTCAGCTACGAGCTGACCACGATGGGCCATACCCTCCGCGAGGCGACTGCGCCGCTGCTCGAGTGGAGCATCACGCACCTGCCGCACATCGACGCGGCCCGCATGGCGTATGACAAGCGCTAGGCCGCTGGGTCATCGGCTGCCCAGCTTGCACCGACGGCAACTCCCACCCGAGTCGTCGGCTGAGGCCTGATCGCGCGGGACCGGTCCCTGGCCGGTGATGCCATCATCCCGGGATGACGACCGTGACAATCCGCCGACTGGCCGCTGCTGGGGCGCTCGTGACTGCAGGGGCATTGGCGGCCTGTGGCAGCGTGCAGGTGGATGGCAGAGGTACCGCCATCCCATCGCAGGCTGTCCCGACCAGCGCAGCGACATCCTCGAGTTCAGTGCGGCCGAAAGCACCGGACGGGACGAACTACGACGCCTGCATGGGCGGTGACTGCGAGATCACGGTGTCGAAACCGGTCACGATCAAGTTGTCCGATTCACCGATCGAGGGCGGGCCGCTCACCGTGCAGAAGGTGAGCGCTGACGGCGTTCAGGTCAGCATGGCGCTCCCTGCCGGGCCCAGTCTCAGCACGACCGTCAAGACCGGCTGTACGGCTGCTTTCTACGGGAACAATGCCAGCGGCCTGGAAGTCACGTCCTGTTCGAAAGAGCCTGCGGATATCGTTGGGATGTATATCAAACAACTCGTGACCGTCAAGGATATTGCGGACGGTACCGCGATTCTCGAGCTGAAATCCGAATAGACCTACTTACCGGGTTCGATGAGTGCTTCGACCAGCACCGCCAGCTGGTCGGCGTACGGGCGCAGGAAGTCTTCCGACGTGGCGTCGGCGCCGCAGAGGCCTTTCACCACGTGTGGCAGGACGACCGGGGCCATTGCCGCACCCATCAGCATCACGGCCAAAACCGCCGGATCGACTCCCTCCGGCAGCCGGCCTTCCTGCTGGAGGGCGCGGAGGCCGTCGATGTTGCCGCGGAGCCGTTCGGCGCGGGCGTCCTGGTCGGGGTCGCCGTCCGGGCCGTCGTACTCCAGGCCGCTCCAGGCCAGCAGCCGGACGCCGGCGGGGTTGGACAGGGACTCCAGTGCGTAGCGGCGGACCTGCTCGGGAAGCGGCGTGTCCGCGGGTACCAGCTCGTCCTCGCGCTTGCGCCAGCGGTCGGAAATCGCCTTCGCGAGGCCTTCCTTGCCGTCGAAGTAGTACGAGATCAGCTGCTGGTTCACCCCGGCCCGCTTGGCGATGGTGCTGACCCGCGCGCCCGCGTAGCCGTGTGCGGCGAATTCCGCGGTGGCGGCGTCGAGGATCAGCGCCTGCGTGCGCTCGGGGTCGCGCTGCCGCTCACCCGCCTTGGGCGAGCGGCGTGGGCTCCGTGGTGGCATGCCGTGATCATACCCTCCGGCAACTCAGTCAGCTGTACACCTAGCTCTATCATCCATCTGTTTGATAAAGTCAGATGTATGAGTGAAACTGCCCTCGGACGACCACGGACCGGCGACCGCCGCTGGTGGGCACTGGGCGTCGCGATCCTCGCGGTGCTGGTGGACATGATCGACAACCAGATCGTCACCGTCGCGCTCCCCACCATCCAGCGGGACCTCGGTGCCGCGGATGCCGGGCTGCAGTGGATTTCCGCGGGCTACGCGCTCGGGTTCGCGCTGACGCTGATCACCGGGGCGCGGCTCGGTGACCGGTTCGGCTACGTCCGGCTGTTCCTCGCCGGGATGACGGTGTTCACCCTCGCGTCGCTGGGTGCCGGGCTGGCGGGGAACCCGGAGGTGCTGATCGCGGCGCGGGTGGTGCAGGGAATCGGCTCCGGGCTCATGGTCCCGCAGGTGCTTTCCTTCATCCACACGCGGTTCCAAGGTGCCGAACAGGCGAAGGCGATGGGCTTGTACGCCGTCGCGTTTCCGCTCGGCGGACTGGCCGGGCCGCTCCTCGGCGGGCTGCTCACCGAGGCCGACGTGTTCGGAACCGGCTGGCGCGCAGTGTTTCTGGTGAACGTGCCCATCGGCGTGCTCGCCGTGGCCGGCGCCCTGCTCACGATGCCCCGCGACCACCGGGTCGCCCACCATCGCTTCGACGTACGAGGACTCCTGCTGCTCACCGTTGCCCTGGTGGCCCTGTTCTTCCCGCTCGTACAGGGCCGCGAACTGGGGTGGCCGGGGTGGACGATCGCGGTGATGGTGGCGAGTGCGCCGCTGTTCGGGCTCTTCCTCGCTGCCCAGCGCTCTTCCTCGCGGGAGCCTTTGATCGCCCCGGAACTGCTGCGCTCGAAGCGGCTACTCGCCACGCAGGCGGTGTTGTTCATCGTGAACGCGTCGATTGCGGTGTTCTTCGTACTCACGCTGCATCTTCAGCAGGCTCTCGGGTACTCGCCGCTACAAGCCGCGCTCACCTTTCTGCCGGCGACGATCGGTGTTGTTGCCGGGAACATGCTCGCTTTCCGGCTCGGCGCTCGTCTTAGGCGTGTGCTCACGGCAGTTGCGCTCGGGATTCTGCTGGCCAGCCTGGTCGCGATTGCGGTTTTGGCGTTGGTGCTTGGTACCGGGTTGAACGCCTTGGCGCTGCTCGTTCCCGCGATCGCGTTCGGGCTGGGGATGGGTGCTGCACTGGGGTCGTTGTTCGGGGCTTATCTGGCGCAGGTTCCGCCGGAACTGGCGGGATCGGGATCGGGGGTGATGAACACGACGGTACAGCTGGGTACGGCTACGGGAATCGCGTTGTTCGGGACCGTCTACTTCGGACTCCTCCCCCACGGATCCGCTGCGGCGACGGGATGGGCGCTCCTGGGGGCGGCCGGGCTGTTGGCGGCCGGGTTGGCATTGACGGCATTTCTCCCTGGGCGGACGTCGGTTGCCGCCTGAGGTCAGGAGCACACAAGGGGCCACAGACCGCGGCGGCCGGACTGGGTTGCGCGGTCCGTGAGCAGCTCGTCCCACTGCCGGACGGAACCGAATTCCGAGCGCCACGCCAGTGCGGCGGTGGTGGACTCGTGCAGCCGGTGCTCGCGGGTCGTGCCGATTGCACCGTGTACCTGGTGGGCGTTTCGCACCACGATGGACGCTGCGTGCCCGGCGCAGGAGCGGGCCACGGCAATGCGGAACTCGGTACCATCGGCGAGTGCCGCCTCGGTGGCCGAGCGGGCCGACGCAGCTTCGGCGGCGGCATCGACGACCAGATGTTGCACCGCTTGGAATTTCGACAGCGGGCGGCCGAACTGCGTGCGGTCACTTGCATGGGTCACGCACAACTCGACGATCCGGTCCAGCACGGCGGAAACCTGCACCCCGCGGACCAGGGCGCCCCGCAGGAGCAGGCGGGAGATCAGGGCGTCCGGCACCGCCACGCCGGGGAATCGCCCGGTATCCGCCGACACCCGGTCGCGCGGTTCGCCCACCAGGTTCGTTCCCGGTTCGACGTCCAGGTCGGGCACCGCGGCATCCGTGACCTGCCAGGTACCGCCGCGGCGAAACACCAAGGCGACGCGCTCGGACTGCACAACCCACGGCACTCCGGCGGCGGTTCCGTCGTCGCCGAGCAGGCAGATCGTGCGCCGCGCATTGTCCGGAGTCAGGCCTGCTTCTTCGAGCAGCCAGCAGGCCAGGAGATCGTGTTCGGCGAGTGGCACCCGTACCCCGTGCGTGGCCGCGGCGCGCAGCAGTTCGGCGGCTTCCGGCCAGCCTGCGCCGCTGCCGCCGTGCTGTTCGCTTCCGGTCAGCCGGACCAGACCCAGCTCGCCGAGCGTGCGCCACAGCTCCGGGTCGCCGGGCACCGGGTCGGGCACCGCAGCGCGGTAGTCGGCGAACACCGAGGTCATCAGCTCGGTCACCGATGGGTCCACTGTGGACATCAGCGCATCCCCAATCCCCGCGCGACGACCCCGCGCAGGACCTCGTTGGTACCGCCGCGCAGCGTGAACCCGGGCCGCTGGACCACGGCGTCCGCCACGAGCCGCCGGAGCTCCGGCGGCGACGACGGTTCGGTGAGCAGGTCGGCGAAATCGGCGATGTCGCCCTCGGTCGTGGTGCCGAGGAGTTTCCCCAATGCGGCCGCGGTACCGGCCGGTTCGCCTCGTTCCAGCGCGCCGGCGACGGCCAGCGACATCCCGTGGAGTCCGGCGAGCCGGGCGACGTACCGGCCGAGGTCCGCCTGCCGTGGGACGGCGCCGAGCCGCGTTTGTTCGGCGACTTCGGCGAGGAGCGGGAAGGTGGAGAGGAACCGCTCCGGACCACTGCGTTCGTAGGCCAGTTCCGACGTGACCTGGGCTCAGCCCTCGCCGATCGTGCCGAAGACCGGGGCGAGCACGTCGTCCAGGATTACTTCGTTGAAGTGATGTGCGCCGTTCATCGACACGATCGGGCGGATTTCCACGCCCGGCGAGCGCAGGTCAACGATGAACTGGCTGAGCCCGGCGTGCCGGTGGTCCGGGTCCAGCGGGCTGGTGCGGGCGAGGCAGATGAACGCGTCGGCGCGATGGGCGCCGGACGTCCACACCTTCGTGCCGGTGATCCGCCACCCGGCGTCCGCGCGAGTTCCTTTCGTCCGCACGCTCGCCAGGTCCGACCCGGAGTCCGGCTCGCTCATCCCGATCCCGAAGAAACATTCGCCGCGCGCGATTGCCGGGAGATAGCGCTGTTTCTGTTCCTCAGTACCGTATTTGAGCAGGGACGGGACGATCTGCCGGTCGGCAATCCAATGCGCCGCCACCGGTGCACCTGCGGCCAAAAGCTCTTCGGTCACCACGAACCGCTCCAGGTGGCTGCGGCCGGGCCCGCCGTATTCGGGCGGGACGGTCATCCCGACCCAGCCCTTGGCGGCCAGCGCGCGGGTGAATTCCTCGTCCCAGCCGGTGAGCCAGGAGTCGACCTGTGGCGCACCGCCGTATTCGGCGAGAAAAGCACGGACCTCGGCCCGCAACTCGCCGGTCACCACCGGGACACCACCAGCTTGTGATCGGTGTAGAAGTGCAGCGGGCCGTCGCCGCAGATGTGCGTGTCGCCGAAGAACGACGTGCCGAGCCCGCCCATGGTCATGTTCATCGGCGGCGCCGGGAAGGCGTTGATCCCCACGTTGCCCGCGGTCGAGCCCTCCTCGAAGGCCCGCGCGGTGGACCCGGAGCGGGTGTAGATCGTGGCCGCGTTGCCGAACTCGGTGTCGTTGGCCATCCGGATCGCGTCGTCGAGCGAACCGGCGCGGTGCACGTTCACGACCGGGCCGAACACCTCGGTGCAGTCGGCCGCCGAGCCGGGCTCGATGTCGACCAGCACCGTCGGGCCGACGAAATACCCGTCGCTGGCCGGAAGCACGCCGCGGCCGTCCAGCACCGCGCGGGCGCCGCCGTCGACCGCCGACGTCACGAACTCCTCGACCCGCTGCTTGCTCCCCGCGCTCACCACCGGGCCCATGGTCGTCTTCTCGTCGCGTCCGCTGCCGACGACCAGCCCGGACGCCAGGTCGACGACCCGGTCCAGCAGCTCGGCGTACACGCCGTCCTGGGCAATGATCCGGGTGCCCGCGAGACACCGCTGCCCGGCCATGCCGTACGCGGACGCGACGATGCCCGCTGCGGCAGCTTCCAGATCGGCGTCGTCCGCCACGACGATCGGGTTTTTCGCGCCGCCGTTCGCCTGCACCCGCTTGCCTTCCGCCGCCGCGGCAACGTAAATCGCCCGGGCGACCGGCGTGGACGTGATACACGAAACCGCCGCGACCGCCGGGTGCGTCACGAGCCGCAGTACCGTGTCCGCGTTGCCGTGCACGAGATTCAGGACCCCGGCGGGGAGTCCGGCCTCCTGCAGGATCCGCACGAGATGCGTCGACGCCAGCGGGTCCTGTTCGGACACCTTGAGCACCAACGTGTTACCGCACACCAGCGACCACGCGGTGAACTGCGCCGGGTTCATCACCGGGAAGTTCGACGGCGTGACGGCCGCGCACACGCCGACCGGGATCCGCACGTGCCGGGCGTCGAGGCCCGTTGCGATGGTGGCACTCGACGACTGGAAGAACATCGGCGCCGCGGCCGCGCAGTCGATCGCCTCGACCAGCCTGCCGACCTCGCCGCGCGCCTCGTCCAGCGTCTTGCCCTGGTCGAGACTGACCGTGTGGGCCAGCTCCTCGGCGTCCCGTTGCACCAGCGCCTTCATCCGCTGGACGTACTGCACCCGCCGGTTGAGCGAAAGCGCCGACCAGGGCCCGAAAGCCTGTTCCGCAGCCGAAACCGCGTCGTCGACGTCCGGCCCGGACGCGAACCCGACCTCGGCGATCCGTGCGCCGGTGGCCGGGTCGAACACGTCCTGGGCCGCCGTCCCCGATCCGGCGCGCCACTCGCCGCCGATCAGGTGCCGCGGGTGCTCTTCGATCTGTGCGTTCATTTCTCGACCTCATCTGCGGAATACTGCAATCCGACTAGTTGGTATTTCAAGGTGCCCGGCGTACCCGGGGAGCAGGCCGCTCAGGCTTTTCCCGGCAGCGATCCCGCGCGCAGGCCGTCGACCACGATCTCGCCGAAGGCGTCGCCGATCTGCCGCGGCGTCATCGCCCCGCGCGGGTCGAGCCAGGTGTGCGCCCACGCGGCCACGCCGATCACCGCGAACGCCAGCACCCGCGCCGGCGCGACCGCTTTGAACGTGCCCGCCTCGATCCCCTTCCGGACCACCTCCGTGACGAGCTGCTCGAACTCGTCGCGTTTGCGCCCGATGGACGCGAACGTCTTGCCCGACAGGAACCGCCGCTCCTGCATGAAGACGGAAATCTCGGCCCGGTAGATGCTGATCGGCTCGATCAGCACGTCGGTCATGATCCGGCGCAGCACCTCGTCCGGCTCGCCGCCCTCGGCGAGCACCGCGTTCAGCCGCTTGAGCTGGAAATCGATGAACTGGTCGTGGATCTCGTGCAGGACGTCTTCTTTGGTTTCGAAGTGGTAGTAGAACGCGCCCTTGGTGAGCCTCGCCTCGTCGACGATCTTCTGCACCGAGGTCGCATGGAACCCGTCCTGTTCGAACAGCTTCAGCGAAGCGTCGACGAGGGCCTTGCGGGTGGCGTCCGGATCGCGGGGAGCACGGGTGCGGCTCTGCGCGGCGCCGCGCTTTCCCGTTCGCTGGGCGGCGGCCATCGCGTACTCCTCGTCCGACGTCAGGGATACCGACCGTTCAGACTGTAGCAGGACACTCATCCGACCCGCTCCGGATGCCGTCCGGTGAAGAACGCGCGCCGGGCGTACGCGAGCGCGTGCTGCTCCTCGACGACGCCGCCTTCGGTCACCGCTCCGACCAGGATGACGTGGTCCCCCGCTTCGACGGTTTCCTCGAGCCGGCACACCACATACGCAGCCGCGTCCTCGCCGAGGATCGGCCCGCCGGTCCCGCCCGCGGGCGCGGTCCAGCTCGCGCGATCGAACTTGCGGTCCGACTTGGTCGCGAAATGCAGGGCCAGCTCTTCCCGGCCGCCGGCCAGGTAGTTGATCGTGAACGCGCGTCCGGCCAGCACTGCGGCCAGCGTGTTCGACTCGCGGCCGAGACAGGCCAGCGCCAGCGGCGGGTCGAGCGAAACGGAACACACCGCGGACACGGTGAGCCCGCACGGCATCCCGTCGGCCCCGATCGCCGTCACCACCGCGGCGGGCCCCGGGGCGGCCGCCATCACTGCCTTGAACAGCTCCGGTTCGATCATTTCCCTCACCTTTTCCCGTTCACCGTGGCGAGCCGAGACCCGCCTGCGCCTCGTCCCGGACCGGTTCTTCCGCATAGCGCACGCCGATGTCGCCGCCGACGTCGTGTGCCTTGAGCGCGGGCAGCACCTCGCGCGTGAGGAGGTCGAAGTTGGCGTCGGCGACCTCCGGGGGCATCCCGCCGTACGCCGGGACCAGCAGCACGGCGCCCGCGTCGAGGAATTCGACGTATCCGAGCAGCTTCTCGACGACCTGGTCCGGCGTGCCCCACACCTGGAGGTCGGCGAGGAAGCTGCTGAACTTGTCGATGCCGTGACGGGCGATGTTGCGGCTGAGGCCCGCGTAGTACTCGTACCCCTCGATCTGCGCGAAGCCGACGTTGTCGAACTCGTAGTGCTCGACCGTCGAAAGTGCATAACGCTGCAGGTACACGTCTCGCAGCTGCTCCGCCTCCCGCTCGGTCGGCGCCACGCCGACGAACACGCACACCACCGGTTTCGGCGCCTCGTGGCCGTTGATCTCGAAGAACCGCTTGCGATACGTGGCCAGTTCGGTTTTCACCGTGTCCCACGGCTTCTGCGCGATCACCATCAGGCCGATGCCGAGCCGGGCCATCAGGTCGATCGACTCCGGCGACACGGCCGAGGCGAACGTGCGGCCGCGGAACGAGCTGTGCGGTTCCGGCCGGATGTCCACCCGCGGCTGCGCGTAGACGTCGCCCTGGTACTCGAGCACCCCGGTCTCCAGCGCGCTCGTGATCGCCTCGGTGTACTCGGTGAACAGCCGCCGCGACCGGCCCATCTCGACCTGGAAGCCCTCGAACTCGGCCCGGCCGAGCCCGCGGCCGATGCCGAGCAGCGACCGGCCGCCGGAGAGGTGGTCGAGCATGGTGAAGCTCTCCGCGACCCGGATCGGGTCGTGCCACGGCAGCACCGACACCATCGTGCCGAGCCGCACCCGGCTCGTCTGCCCCGCCACCCAGGACAGGAACTGCGGCACGTTCGGGGTGAGCTGGTAGTCGGTGAAATGGTGCTCCGGCGTCCACACGGAGTCGAACCCCAGCGTCTCGGCCCTCGCCGCGTAGCCCAGCTCGTGCGCGTAGACGTCCCCGTCGGCCCGTTGCCGCTCCAGGTTCTGGAAGACCAGCGTCAGTCCCGTGTGCATGTCCGCTCCGCTCTAAGTTCCGACTAGTTGGTATGTACTACCATAGGCAGCGAGCTGCCGGTCCGTCAATCATTCAGACTGGTCGGTATGAATACGGCTCAGGCCCGCCCGGCGACGTGCGCGGCGAGCTGCGTCCGGTTGGCCAGTCCCAGCTTGGCCAGGATGTTGTCCACGTGTTTCTCCGCGGTCCGCACCGAAATCACCAGTACCGAGGCGATCTCCCGGTTCGTCATCCCCTTCGCCACCAGCTCGCTCACCTCTTGTTCCCGGCGGGACAACGGTTCCCGCGCCGGTTCCGCCACCGGCGCCGCCACGGCCTCCCCCAGCGCGTACGCGACCGCCGCCTCCACCGGCATCGCCGCCCCGGACGCGTACGCGGTACGGAACCCGCCTTCGGTCGCCCGGCGGCGAGCGTCACCTTCGCCCTTCAGGTGGTACACCCACATCCGCGGAATGCCCTCCAGCGCCAGTCCGACCTTGCGCAGCAACGCATCCGCCGCACCGAGCAACCGGGCGGCGCGTTCGGCATCGCCGTCGGACGCCGCAATCCACGACATCGCTTCCAGGCACACCGAGTGGCCCAGCTGGTCCTCCAATGGGCGCTTCAGCCGCAGGCTCTCGCGTTCCAGCTCGGCCGCCGCGACGTTGTCGCCCTGCCGCCATTTCTCCACCCCGAAGGCCCACAACGAAAACGACCGCCACCACGCCTCGCCGATCGGCGTCGCGACCTCCTGGCACCGGAGGTGCCACGCCGAGGCCCGCTCGCTCTCCCCCGCCAGGCTCAGCGCCAGCCCGGCTTCGAACATCGAGTGGATCTCGCCGGTGCGGTGTCCCCGCGCGGCGAACGCGGCGACGGAATCCTCCAGCCGCTCGATGGCGAATTCCAGGTCACCGCTGAACAACGCGAGCAGACCCCAGGTCTGCGCGACGAACACGGCCAGCAGCGGGTCCGCGATCCGCTCGGCCTCCTCCAGCAACGGGGGTACCACGTGGTGGTCGCCCTGCAGGATGGCCAGCCAGGCGGCGAGCCGCAGCGCGCGGCCGCGGTCCACCGTCGGTTCGGGCGCGGCGGCGAGCAGCTGGTTCAGCCAGTGCCGGGCTTCACTGAGGAAACCCCTTGCCAGCCAATAGTTTTCGATCGACCACGCCAGCCGCAATCCGCTCTGGGCGTCGTCGGCGAGCGACGAGTTCAGGGCGGCCCGGAGGTTCGCGTGCTCCCATCGGAGCCGCTCCAGCCACTCCGCCTGCCGCGGGCCGGACCAGTCGGCGTCCGCGTGCTCGGCGAGCGTCACGAACCACTCCCGATGCGCGCGGCTCAGCTCCGCCGAACCGGCCTGCCGCTCGGTCCCGTACTGCCGGATCGTCTCCAGCATCTGGTACCGCGGCTCGCGCGCATCCGCGACCCTGGTCAGAATGGACTTGTCGACCAGCGCCGCGACCAGGTCCAGCACCTCCGCGGGCTCGATCTCGCCGCCGGATGCGACCGCTTCGGCGGCATCGAGGCCGAACCCGCCGGAGAAAACCGCGAGGCGGCTCCAGAGCAGCCGTTCGGCCGGGGTGCACAGGTCGTAGGTCCAGTCGATCGACGCGCGCAGCGTCTGGTGCCGCGCCGGGGCGGTGCGGCTGCCCTGGGTCAGCAGCCGGTACCGGTTCCCCATCCGGGAGAGCAGCTCCGGCAGCGGCAAGACCCGCAGCCGCACCGCGGCCAGCTCGATCGCCAGCGGGATGCCGTCGAGCAGACGGCACAGTTCCACGACTGCCCGCCGGTTTGCCGCGGTCACCTCGAATCCGGGGATCGCCGCAGCGGCCCGGTCGGCGAACAGCGTCACCGCTTCGCTCTGCGCGACCGTCGCCTCGGTGAGCTCCTGATCCGGGTCCGGCGTCGACAACGGGGGCACCGGCACGACCGCCTCGCCGGCGATGTTCAGCGCCTCCCGGCTGGTCGCCAGCACGGTGAGTTTGCTGCATGCGCGAAGCAGCGCGTCGGCGAGCGTGGCGGTGGCCGCCACCAGGTGCTCGCAGTTGTCCAGCACCAGCAGCACCTGCCGGTCGCGCAAATGCTCGACCAAGGTCTCCAGCTGCCACTGCGCCGACGTCTCGCGGATCCCGACTGCCGTGTTCACGGTGTGCCCGAGCAGCGCCGGGTCCTGGACGTCGGCGAGGGCGACGACGTGCACGCCGTCGGCGAACGCCCGCGCGACCTCGCGGGCGAGCTGGAACGCCAGCCGGGTCTTGCCGACCCCGCCGGTGCCGGTGAGCGTGACGAGCCGGGACCGTTCCAGCGCATGCCGGGCGAGCGCGAGGTCCCGCCGCCGCCCGATGAACCGGGTGAGCTCCAGCGGCAGCGCCCCTGGCTCGTCGGCGGCGTCTGCATCCCCTGTCGGCGGCCGGACCATCCCGGTAGTGTGCCCCAGAACCCGCCGCGGGGCGATGGCGTGCCGCGGAATCACCGGAGCAGGATCGGACATCAGGTACGGGCCGGTCATCACCGCGGTTCTGCCCGCCCGAGGACCAGATCCGCGGCCTTCTCGGCGATCATCACCGTGGCCGCATTGGGGTTGCTGGACACGGGTTCCGGCATCACCGAAGCGTCCACCACCCGAAGCCGTTCCACCCCGTGCACGCGCAGTGCCGGATCGACCACCGCATTTCCGTCGGCACCCATCCGGCAGGTGCCGGACAGGTGGAAGAAACTGCTGACTGCGTCGTGCACTGTCCGTTCCAGCTCGGCCCGGTCCATCTGCAGCAGCAAGCCGGTCTGCGACTTGCCGCCCCATTCGGCGAACGCGCCGGTGCTGACCAGCCGGTCCACCTCCTCGATCCCGGCGATCAGCTGGTCCAGGTCGTATTCCTCGGTGAGGTACCCCGGGTCGATCAGCGGCGCGCCGGCCGGATCGAGCCGGATCGTGCCCCGGCTACGCGGGCGCATGTGCCCGACGCCGAACGTGAAACTGTTGTCCGCCGGGGCCTGCCACGGCAGGTGGTAGTCGACCTGGACCTGCACGATCTGCAGTTCCGGCCCGTCCTGCGCGGCATCGGTCTTGGCGAACAGGGTCGCCTCGGCGTAGTTCCCGCCCGGCGGCGGGAGCGGCCGCTCGGCCTCCACCCGGATCCCGGCCAGCAGCACGTGGTCCTGCAGGTTCCGGCCGACACCGGGGAGATCCGCGGTGACCCGGATACCCAGCGCGGCCAATTCGTCCGCGGGTCCGATGCCGGACAGCATCAGCAGCCGCGGCGACGCCACCGCACCGGCACACAGCAGCACCTCGCTCCCCGCCGCCGCCCATTCCTGGGTACCGGCCACGACGTACTCGACGCCGAGGCACCGGCCGTCCTTCACCGCCAGCAGGTGCACCTCCGCTCCCTGCCGGACGGTCAGGTTGGGCCGGTCCATCGCCGGACGCAGGTACGCCGTCGCCGCGCTTTCCCTTCGCCCGTCCCGAATCAGCAGATCGTGAAGGCCCGCGCCGAGCAGTTCGCCGTCGTTGAGGTCGGCGGCCACCCGGTGCCCGGCCCGCCGCGCGGCGTCGACGTGTGCCTCGCTGAGCGGATGCGGTTTCGCGATCGGCCGCGGCCGCAGTGGGCCGCCGCGCCCGCGGTACGCCGGATCGCCGCCGGGGACGTCCTCGGAACGCCGGAAATACGGCAGGACCCCGGCGTAATCCCAGCCGGTCGCCCCCGCGGCGGCCCAGCGGTCGAAGTCACCGCGGTAGCCGCGCAGGTGCGCCATCACGTTGATCGACCCGCATCCGCCGAGCACCCGGCCACGCGGGGCCGGGATCGCCCTGCCGGTGCCGGCTTGCGGCGTGGTTTCCCAGCCCCAGTCCGCGTCGCCGCCGAGCAACACCGGCCACGCGCCAGGGTCCTCGACGTCCGGCCGCCGCTCGTCGCCACCGGCTTCCAGCAGCAGCACCGAGACGTCCGGATTCTCCGACAGCCGGGCGGCGAGCACACAGCCCGCCGTCCCGCCGCCGGCTACCACGTAGTCATAGGTTGCCATCAGAGCCCGACCACGACCGTCTTGAGCTCCAGGTACTCGTCGAGATTCTCCTTGCAGGTCTCGCGGCCCCAGCCGGACTGCTTGTACCCACCGAACGGCAGCGCGGCGTCGACCGCCTGGTAGCAGTTCACCCAGACCTGCCCGGACTGCAGCGCCGCGGCGACCTGGTGCGCCCGCCCGACATCACGCGTCCACACTCCGGCACCCAGGCCGAAATCGCTGTCGTTGGCCAGGTCCAGCACCTCCTCGTCGGAGTCGAACGGCACCACCGACAGCACCGGGCCGAAGATTTCCTCGCGCGCGATCCGGGAATCCCGGGCGACGTTCGTGAGCACCGTCGGCTGCACGAACCAGCCCTGCTCGCCCCAGGGTCCGCCCCCGGCCACGACCTCGGCACCTTCGGACCGCCCGATTCCCAGGTAGCCCAGTACCTTCTCGCGATGCTCGGGCGAGATCATCGGCCCCATTTCGGTGGTCGGATCGAGGCCCGGGCCGAGTTTGATCGAGCGCGCCCGGTCGGCGAGCCCGGCCACGACGTCGTCGTACACGCTGCGATGCGCGTACAGCCGCGAACCGGCGATACAGCTTTCGCCCTGGCAGGCGAAAATCGCCAGTCCGGCGGTCGCGATCGCGGCGGGCAGGTCGGCGTCGCCGAAGATGATGTTCGGCGATTTCCCGCCCAGCTCCAGGGAAACCCGCTTGAGCGTGCCGGTCGCGGCCCGGGCGATCGCCTTCCCGGTGGCCACCGAGCCGGTGAAGGTGATCTTGTCGACGCCGCGGTGCTCGACCAGCGCGGCTCCGGCCGTTTCGCCGTATCCGCTGACGTAGTTGAAGACGCCTTCGGGAATCCCGGCTTCGAGCACCAGCTCGGCCAGCCGCGCGATCGACAGCGGGGTCTGCTCGGCAGGCTTGACCACGATGGTGTTGCCGGTCGCGAGCGCCGGGGCGAGCTTCTTGACCGCCATCATCAACGGCAGGTTCCACGGCACGATCGCACCCACCACACCGACCGGCTCCCGCCGCGTGTACGCGTGGTACGGGCCGCCGAAGTTCGCCGGGAACGAGACCGGGATGGTGTCGCCGGTGATCTTCGTCGGCCAGCCCGCGTAGTACCGGAGGATGTCCACCGAGAAGGGAACGTCGACGAAACGGGCTTCGTTGATCGGCATCCCGACGTCGAGCGCTTCGAGCGCGGCCAGCTCGTCCGCATGCGTTTCGACCAGGTCCGCCAAGCGCCACAACAGTTTCCCGCGTTCCTGCGGGGTGATCAGCCGCCACGGTCCGGTCAGCGCCGTGCGGGCCGCCGCGACCGCCCGGTCCACATCGGACGCATCGCCCGCCGGAGCCGGTACCACGACCTGGCCGGTCGAGGGATCGCACACCGGCAGCGTCTGGCCCGAGTCAGCCTCGGTCCAGTCCCCGCCGATGAGCATCCGGCGGGCCTTCTCGACGTTCGCCCGCAATGAATCAGGCAGCGTTTCGGTCGTTGTCGCCATGGTTTTCCGTCCTTCCCGGGGTGGCGGATCAGGCGGGTTGCGCCGCGGTGAAGTTCTTCATCAGCGGGAACACCTCACGGCCCATCCGCTTGATGTCCTCGACGTAGTCGGGGAAGATCAGCATGTAACCCGCGACGTCGATCTCGGCCCACTCGTCGAGCTGCCGGGCGATGCTCTCCGGCGACCCGGTGATGAAGTCCGTCGACATCTGCACCGAACCCTTGCGGTCCATGCTGGCCAGGATCTCCGACGTGCCCCCCTCCGCGGAGTCGGTGAGCGCGCCGCCGATCATGTACTCGATGGCCTTCATGTCGGCGTGGTCCACGTAGTTCTGCAGCTTCGCCTCGGCCTCCTCGTCGGTGTCGGCCATGACGACGCCGAGCGCGACGTACGGGCGGATGGTGCGGCCCGCTTCGTCCATCTGCGAGTTGAAGCGGTTCACGACCTCGCGCAGCGCGTCCTGCCCGCCCCAGGCCAGGCGGAAGGAGTAGTCGGCGTAGCGGGTGGTGAACTTGATCGCGTCGTCGGACGTGCCCGCGCACACGATGTTCATCGGGTGCCCCGGTTTCGGGCCCATCCGCAGGTCCTCGTACTGGAAGTACTCGCCATGGAAGTTCGAGACGCCGTTCTCCCACAGCTCGCGCACGACCTGGCAGTACTCGCCCGCGTACTGCCAGCGGTAGGAGTTGTACTCGTAACCCGGCCAGACCTTCATGGTCTCCAGCTCGCGCGGATGCCAGCCGCCGGGGACGATGTTGAGCGAGAACCGGCCGTCCGAGATCGAATCGATCGTCATCGCCATCCGCGCTGCGATCGCCGGGTGGATGGCGAGGATGTTCACCGAGCCGACCAGCTTCATGGCGGTGGTGTCCCGGGCGAGCGCGGCCATCTGGGTCATCGACTCCAGTGCGTCGTCCCAGAAACCGGTCGTCCCGCCGTGGCCGCGCAGGGCCGAGAGCGAGAGCGCGAACGAGAAGCCGTTGTCCTCGCCGGTGGTGATGATCTCGCGCATGTGGTCGTACGTCGGCGAGTACTGCGGGGCGGTCTCGGACATGATGTACCCGTTGCGGGCACTCGGGATGAAGATGCCGAACTCCATGGCACGGTTTCCTTTCTGTTGAGCCGGATCAGGCGAGCGCGGTGGCCTTCCGGTCCGCTTCGGACGGTGCCGGATAGGCCGTTTCGCCGAGCACCGCGTGGTCGAGCCTGCTGTCCATGCCCTGGTCGACCCGCTTGTCGCGCAGGCCGATCGTCTTCTCCACGGCGAACACCACGACGAGCGCGCTGACCAGGCCGAACACCAGGAACACGAGCAGCCCGAGGGCTTGGTGCCCGATGCCGATCGACGCGTGCTGCGGTGCGTAGTCCCCGGTCAGGCCGAAGTAGCCGCCCTGCTTCACGCCGGACGTGAACACCGCGGTCATCAGCACGCTGTAGATGCCGGGACCGAGCGTGAGCGGCACGACCTTGACGTCGTCGAGCTTCCAGCGGTTCATCAGCTTGTACCCGCCCACGACGAGCAGCGGCGCGAAGAACGCGGTGAGCCCGGCCTGCCACGGCTTCGCGACGTCGAGCAGCGCGGACACCCCGATCCAGCCCGCGACCGGCGACACCAGCAGGAAGTACGGGCTCTTGCCGACCTTCCACGCGAGCAGC
The DNA here is from genome assembly GCF_000717335.1 of Amycolatopsis jejuensis. Classification (GTDB taxonomy): domain Bacteria; phylum Actinomycetota; class Actinomycetes; order Mycobacteriales; family Pseudonocardiaceae; genus Amycolatopsis; species Amycolatopsis jejuensis. The sequence continues at coordinate 77,436 of NZ_JNYZ01000029.1, read as the reverse complement.
CCGCCGACCACGGCGAAGGTGAACGCCATCATCAGGTTGGTGACGATCAGGCCCATGCCGGTTTCGTTCAGCGTGATCCCGAAATAACCGGAACCCGGGACCAGGTACCCGTTGAGCAGCGCGTACCCGCACAGCCCGGCCAGGAACAGGAACAGGCCGCCGATGGTGAGGACCAGGTTGTGCGGCACCGGCGGCTCGGTCGCGCGGCCGCCGAACACGCCGGGCCGCGGCTTCGCCCGCCACACCAGCACGAGGGCCCAGCAGCCGAGCAGCAGGTAGAAGAACGCGCCGCCGAAGTCGTGGGTGCCGGAGTTGGACAGCGGGCCGACCGAACCGTAGACGAGGTAACCGGCGAACGGGATCACCAGCGCACCGAACACCAGCGTGACCACCGACAGCCCGGCCGTTTTGACCCGCTCGATCACCGCACCCGCGAGCAGTGCGGCGAAGAACGCGGCGAACAGGATGAAGACGGCGAAGAACGCCTGGAAGGAGTCGGCGCCCGGGACCGTCGCCGGGTCGAGGTGCTGGGGCAGGGTGTTGATGTCCGGACCGCCGAGCCACCAGGACTTCAGCGCTTCGCCGAACGGGTTCGGCACGCCGAAGGCCTGGTTGAACTGGGTGTCCCAGATCGCGAACCCGGCAATGGACATGCCCGCCGCCGCCACGAAAGCCGCGACGAGTTTCTGGACGATCGTGTGCAGGGCGTTGCCCGCCCGGCTGAGGCCGGCGTCGAACAGGAACACGCCGCCGACGGCAAGCATGATCGCGATCAGGCCGACGATGTAGAGAACGGTCGGCACCTGCGCGTTCAACGAGACTTGGTTGTCGTACATGGCATTTCCTCCGGTTCAGCTTGCTTCCGGGCGGACAGCGACCGCCTCGATCTGCACGCGCAGATCGGACGCGATTCCGAGGACGAACGTGCAGCGGGCCGGATAAGGGCCTTCGCCGAATGCGGCTCGATAAGCTTCGATGAATTCCCTTCGATATGCATCGTCACGCAGATAACAGGTGGTCTTCACGATGTCGGACCGGCCGAGCCCGGCGTCCCGCAGGATCAGCCCGATGTTCTCCAGGCAGATCCGGACCTCGTCGGCAATGGTCACGGCGTCGGCGCGGCGGCGCATCGTGTCCGGGTCCATGGCGAGCCCGGCGGCGTAGACCAGCGATTCGGTGCCGGTGCCGGAAGACAGGCCCATCGGGCGGTAGTCGCCGAGTTCCGGCGGATTCAGGTAGGTCGGCACGAAATGTCCTCCGTTTCAGAGCAGTAGGTCGAACGGCCGGTGGTAGAGAATGTCCTCGACGGTTTCCCGGGGAATGGGGAGCGGCATTTCCAGGTCCGCGATGGCGAGGAACTGGTCGGCTGCCTCGCGCGGGTCGAACGACGGGAAATCCGAGCCGAACACGAGCCGGTCGGTCACGTGCCCTTCGATCGCGAGCCGCAGGCCGTTGTACAGCTGCCAGGTCTTGACCGGGAGCGTGGACACGTCGGCGTACACGTTGGGGTTCTTCATCATCAGCTCGACCGCTTCGTTCGGCCACGGTTTCCCGAAGTGGGCGAGCAGGATCTTCGTCCCGCGGAACTCGCGCGCGACCTTGTCCAGCAGCATCGGGTACGCGAACTCGTTGCAGCCGTCCGGCGCGAACACGCTGGCCTGGTGGAACATGAGGAAAATGCCGAGGTCCGCCGCCGTCCGGTACACCTCGAACGCTTCCGCGCAATGTGGGTGAAACCCTTGGTACGGCGGGGAAAGCTTCACGCCTTGCAGTCCGTGCGTCTCGACTGCGCGGCGTAGTTCCGCCGCCGCCCCCGGCTGTGTCGGATCGACGCTGCCGACACCGATCGCCCGATCGCGGTTCGCTTCGAAGTACTCGCCCACGTAGTCGTTCGGCACGTGCATCCCCATCCGGGCGACCTGGAGGCCGAGCACGAGGAACCGGTCGACACCGGCGGCCTCCATCGCCTGAGCGTGCTCGTCGAGACCGGCGAGGCCGAAGGCAGGCCGCCCGACGAGCTCGGCGCCGCGGTCCGTCCACACCGGACCGGTGTGCTCCGGCAGGTAGACGTGCGTGTGCCAGTCGGCGAACGGGCGATCGGGCATGTCAGGCCTGCCCGGCGCGCGGGCGGGCGGCGATCGCGTCGATCTCGACCCGGCAGTCCCCGGCGATGCCGGCCACGAACGTGGTGCGCGCCGGGTACGGGCCCGGGGCGAACACCTCGGTGTAGGCCTCCCAGAACTCCTTGCGGTACGAGTCGTCGGCCAGGTAGCAGGTCGTCTTCACGACGTCACGGAGGCTGCAGCCGGCGGCTTCGAGGAGACCCTTGACCTCGTCGAGCGCGATCCTGGTCTCGTCCGGGATGGTCTTGGCTTCGTCCTTGCGGCGCAAGGTTTCCAGGTCGAGCGCCATTCCTCCGGCGAAGACGAAATCGCGCGTGGCGACACCAGGGGTCATGCCGTAACGCGGGTAGGGCAGGTCGTCGGGGTTGAGGTACTGCGGCACGGGTTTCGCCTTTCGTCGGTGCGGTCAGCTGGCGGCGCTGAGCGGGCTGTCGAGCTTGCGGAGTTCAGGCATCACCTCGCGGGCGAAGAGCTGCAGGGAGCGATCGACGTCCGGTGCCGGGATGCCCGGGAAACCCATCTGCAGCAACCAGTTCCGGATGCCGTGCGACCTGGTCATCCGGGTCATCCGCTCGAGGACGCTGTCCGGCGAGCCGATCATCAGGTGGTCGCGCTCCATGAGCAGCTGCCACGGGTCCATCTCGCGGAAGCGTGGGTCTTCGGGGTCCTCGCCCTCGTCGAGCCACACGCCGAGGCCGCGCACGCGGCAGAGGAACTCGAAGAACTCCACGATCCCCGGTTCGGCGATGCGGCGGGCTTCCTCGTCGGTCTCGGCGATGCAGCACAGCCGCAGCACGCCGCAGCCCTCGCCGAACGCCGGTGCCTGCCCGGTCGCCGCGGCGGCCTGGGCGCGGTAGGTCTCGAAGAGGTTCTTGAGCACCCGGCCGGTGGGGTACCAGGTGATCGGCCGCAGCCCGTTGCGCCCGGCGTGCGCGAACCCGGTCATCGACTCGGTGACGGCGAACTGCGGCGGCGTGGGCTTCTGGAACGGCTTGGGCGTCATGCCGAACGCGACCAGCTCGTCGTCTTCCCCGACCCAGCCTTGCGGCATCGGCGCACCCGGCGAGTGGATGAACTTCGTGCCCGGCTCCGGGAACGTGTACCGCTTGCCCTGCCAGCGGAACGGGTCCTCGGTCCAGATGCCGCGCACGATCGCGAGGTTCTCGTCGAAGATCTCGCGGCTCGTGTCGGAGCCGTTCCAGCGGCTCGCCTGCGGGTTGAGGTTCATCACCTCGATCGGCAGGATGCCGCGGCCGAACGCGACGTCGAGACGGCCCTCGCTGAAGTGGTCGAGGACCGCGAGGTCCTCGGCGAGGCGCAGCGGATGCCAGAGCGTGAGCGAAACGGCGGCCATGCCGAGGCGGATCCGCTCGGTCCGGGCGGCGAGGTCGGTGGCGAGCAGGACGGGGTTCGGGCTCGCGTCGCTGCCGTCGGTGTCGAAGTGGTGCTCGCCGAGCCAGATCCGGTCGTACCCCAGCTCGTCGGCCATCACCGCGTGCCGGCGCGTCTCCTGCATGATGTCGTGCCAGTCCTGGGTCCCCGAGCGGTTCGTCAGCGCGTACAGCAGATCCAGTTCCATGCTCACTCCCGATTGATAATTCCGACTAGTTGGTACTTAAGGTCGACAGGCGCTTCGCCCTGCCAGGGCTTCCGGTCCGCTCATGACTTCCTCCTCCCGGTGATCGGCGTCACCCAGGGATTCACTCACGAGACCGGACTGCCGCGCCTTCGTGCGACTACCCATCCGCTACGTATCCTGCGCCCCGTACGTAGCCCGGATCGGGGCTAAACGCACATCTCGTCGAGGCGCAGGGCGTGCCCCATCCGGTCGCGTTTGGTGCGGAGGTACGCGACGCTGTCGGTGGTGGCGGGGATCTGGAGCGGGACCCGGTCACGCACGGACAGGCCGTAGCCCGCGAGTGCGGCGAGCTTGGCCGGGTTGTTGGTCAGCAGCCGCACCGACCGCACTCCGAGGTCGGCCAGGATGTGCGCGCAGGCGCGGTAGTCGCGGGCGTCAGCGGAGAGACCCAGGTGCGGGTCAGCTCGGGCGTCCTCCAACTCGTACGCGCGCAGCTTGTCGAGCAGGCCGATCCCCCGGCCGTCGTGCCCGCGGACGTACACCACGACTCCCCGGCCCACCCGAGCGACAGTCTGCAGCGCCGCTTGCAGCTGGGTCCCGCAATCGCAGCGCCGCGAGCCGAAGACGTCGCCGGTGAGGCATTCCGAATGGACCCGGACCAGTACGTCCTCGCCGTCGCCGAGGTCGCCGGACACCAGCGCGACGTGCTCGTCCTGCCCCGAGCGGTAGCCGACCACCCGGAAGGTCCCGAACGCGGTCGGCAGCCGGGTGTCGGCGGCGCGTTCGACCTGGACCTCCGTGCGGCGGCGGTACGCGGCCAGGTCCGCGATCGAGATCATCACGAGCCCGCGCTCGTCGGCGAACCGGCGGCACTCCGGCGCACGCATCATCGTGCCGTCGTCGTCGACCAGCTCGCACAGCGCACCCGCCGGCCGGAGCCCGGCGAGCCGCGCCAGGTCCACCGCCGCTTCGGTGTGCCCGGCACGCTCCAGCACTCCCCCGCCGACGGCGCGCAGCGGAACGACGTGCCCCGGCCGGGTCAGGTCTGCCGGGCCGGTCGCCGGATCGGCCAGCGCCTGGATCGTGCGTGCGCGGTCCCGCGCCGAAATACCGGTGGTCACGCCGTCCTTGGCGTCCACCGTGACCGCGTACGCCGTACCGCGCGGGTCCTGGTTGACCGGGGTCATCGGCGGCAGGCCGAGCCGGTCGAGCTCACTGCCCGGCAGCGCGGTGCACACGAACCCCGACGTGTGCCGGACGGTGAAATGCAGCAACGCGGGCGTGGCCAGCTCGGCCGCGAAGACCAGGTCGCCCTCGTTCTCACGGTCTTCGTCGTCGAGCACCACCACCGGCTGCCCCGCGCTCATCGCCGCGAGCGCCGCCGCGATCGGGTCGAAGGTGACCTCGCGCTCGGAAAAGACTGTTTCGGCCATGTCCGCACCTCCATTTGATACCGACCGGTTAGTATGAACGTAACACGCTCCGGCCGGAAGGAACAGCAGGCTGGTGCTGTCCGTGGCCGCCGGGCGTTGATCTCGCCGGATGACCTCCCGCCTGCTCGGTTCGGCGGCCGAGGACGTCGTGCCGGACGCGTTCCTGCGGCTGGACAAGGCCGACCGAGGCGCGATCACCGCGTTACCGGCCTGGCTGGCCAAAGTGACCACCAACCTGTGCCTCACCCGGCTGACCGCGGCGGCGCGAGCAACACGTGGCTGCCCGAGCCGGTGCTCACCACCGACGGCGCACTCGGGCCGATGGAAACCGCGCAGCAGCACGACTCGGTGTCGCTCGCGTTGCCGGTGCCGGAGCGACGGCGGCCAGGTCACCTCGGCGCGGTGTCCGGTGCTCGGGCGGGCCAAGGTCGCCCGGCTGGCTGCGTGATGCAGGGTGTCCATCGTGGGCATCGATCGCATCCCGATCGGGTACTACCGCGCCAAGCTGGCGGCCGGGGAAGTGCTCGCGAAATTGGTCGACCTTGCCGCTGCCGCGCCGGTCGGCTGGCGGCCGGGTACGGACTGGCCGGGCTCGTGTTCCTGCCCAGGTGTTCCACGACCACGACCACGGCCCGTCGCGGCGGTGACGATGCAGGTACTGCTCCCGGCCGGATTGCTCATCCGGGCGCGTCGGTGAGAACGCGCTCGCCAAGCAGGTCCACGAGAACCAGCGCCCCATGCAGATCGGCGCAGTCGACGCCGATTTCCCGGCGCAGGACCTGGGACGCGCGCTGGATTCGCGCCGACACGGTGTTGCGGGCCAGGTTCATCCGGTCGGCGACGGCGCTCGGGCTGCCGCACAGGTCGAGGTACGCCTTCACGGTGGACAGGATCTCCAGGTTGCGCCGGCTCGCCTCGGCCAGCGGGCCGAGTATCCGGGCGACGAACCGGCGGGCGGCGGGCAGGTCGCTGGCCAGCAGCACCGCCATTTCGACGTCGTCGAAGAGCAGGGTGGCGAGCGGGTGGCTGCTCGCCTGCTGCAGGCCGTGCACGCCCAAGGCCTGCCGATGCGACTCCCGGAACCCGTCGATGCCGTGCTGTTCGGCGCCGACGGAGACCCGGACGCCCGGCTGCGCGTAGCCGCGGAGGGGTCCGGCCGGGGCCGGGCGGGAGCGGAACCCGCCCCACGCCCACACCTTCGAGCTGGTCACCGGCACGATCAGCGGGGACGCCGCCCCGGCGCGCCGCAGCACGTCGTAGGCCACCTGTTGCAGGCCCGCGGCGGTGTTCCCGGCGCGGGTGACGATCACCGCGCGGTGGGTCTGCTCCAGCTCGTAGGGCAGCGCGGCCGCGTTCGTGTCCGTTCCGGCGAGGACCGCCTCGACGATCCGGCGCGTCACCGCGTCGGAGCTCTCGGCCCACGCGTCGTGCGCGGCCTTGTAGTGGTCGGCGCCTTCGCGCGCGTACCGGTCCATGTGGTCGAAAAGCTGGGCGGAAACCACGCGCAGCAGCGCGGTCCGCCCGTCGCCGGTCGTCAGTGAGTCGCAGGCGGCCAGCAGCGCCGACGACATCTCCGCGTGGCCGAACCGGATCCCGCGCAGGATCTGGTCGAGCGGGATGTCGTGCTCGGCGTAGTAGCCGATGGCGGACTTGGCTTCCTCGGTCAGCGGCGGGGGCTGGTGGTCCGGGCCGGACAGCATCCCGAGCGCGGTGAGCGTCGCCGACTCGCACGCGGCGTACAGCAGGGCGCGCAGCTCGTCCGACGCCCCGAAGAGCGGGATCTCCTCGAAGATCCGCTCGGCCGCGCCGTGCCCGACCTGCAACGCCCACGCCACCGCGCCCGGCCCGGTGCCTGCCGTGGTCCGGGTGAGCAGTTCCCTGCTGCAGTACGGAACGGGGACCGGGCGGCCGTCCTCGGACGGCGACAGTTCCCGCAACCAGGTGGCTTCTGTCGCGTCCATGCGCAGTCCCGTCCCGAATCCCGCGGGGATGCCCCGCCCGGTCCCACCGCCTGCCGATGAGCCGGAATACAGCCTCGGTGACCGGGCGAAGCCCCGTCAACCGGAACCCGGCCGGGCTACTCCCGGACGCCCTCGCTCGTCACCCGCCGCGGCACGATGCCCGGCCCGTGCCCGAGGCCGCGCTCCCGCAGGGTCCCGCCGAGCGCGGGCCGCTGCTCGTCCGGGCCGGGCAGCGGGGAGGCGTGGAAATGCCACATCTTCCACACCGGGTTCCCCTCGCCGTCGTCGCGCTGGTAGATCTCCGTGGCGCGCAGCCGGTTCTCGGTGACGTCGCGCATCTGCCAGGTCTCCGAACCGGTACCGGCCTCGCCGATCGGCCGCATCGGAAACGTGCCCTCGCAGGCGATCCAGGCCATGTCCCCGGAGATGGTGAGCCGCATGATCTCGATCTGCGGGAAGGCGACGACGTCGATCTGCTTCTGGTACCACTCCCACAGCTCGGTCTTCTCGTCGAGCCCGAAGTAGGGATGGCCGTTGGCGTTGAACATCAGGTACGCGTCCTTGGCCGGGAACACCGACCGCATCAGCGGGATCACCAGCTGGTGGTTGGCGTCCCACCAGTTGCGGTGCAGCTCCAGGACGGCTGCGGTGTCGGGGTCGTCGTGCTCGGACATGAGTGTCACCTCTCTTGTGATGGTCAGGTCAGCAAGGCATCGAGCTCGTCCGCGGGATGCGGCCACATCCCGGCCCTGGCCAGCTGGCGGACCAGCTCGTCGGTCTTCGGGTTCGCCGCGCGGGCGAGCGCGAACGCCGCCCGGGCCTGCTCCGCGTGCCCGGCCCGGGCCAGCAGCAGACCGCGCCACACGGCAGGCTCCCGGTTGTCACCGCCGCACAGCTCCTGGGCACGATCGAGCCGGGTGAGCGCGTCGTCGAGCTCGGCAGCCGACGCGGTGAACGGCCCGGACAGCAGGCCTTCGGCGGACAGCATCCGGATCAGGCAGTCCAGTGCGGTCGACCGCTTCAGCAGCGCCGCCAGCGCGCCGAGCGGGTCGGCCGAATCGTCGACCCGGATGTCGGTCACCAGGTCCGCGGTGAAATCCCCGGTCGCGGCACCCCGGACGACGGTGATCGCGGCCGCCTGCCGTCCGCGGAGGTCGCCGCCGTGGTCCTCGGCGGCGACGAGTGCGTGGAGCAGGCGCTCGCCCAGCGTTCCGGTGCTCGCTTCGAAGGCCTCCGTCATCGCGGTCCAGATCCGGGGCGACGACACCAGGTTCGCCTGGGCCCGGGCGTTCGGCGAAACGCTCTCCCCCGCGTGCCCGATGCACGCTGAGCCGGTGAACCCGGCGGCGCGGCCGGTCGCGTCCATGATCGCCACTTGCCGTTGCGGCGCACGGGAATCCGCGCTGCGCAGCTCCGCGAGGGCTTCGGCGGGGCGGCGTCCGCTTTCGAGGAGACGCAGCCCTTGCCACCCGTAGCGAGGTTCGACGACCGACTGCGTCGCCACGACACCGACGCCTGCGCGCGCCCACGGCACCAAGCTTCCGACGCCGAAGTAATGCGACTGGACGGCGACACCAATCTCACCGGTCGCCGGGTCCCGCGCAACGATCGAGTACGTCATCGCGTGACTCGGGGAAGCACGTCCTGACCGGCGCGTTCGGCCAGCGCACGGCCGCGCTCGACCGGGGCGGGGAAGAGGATCACCGCATCGGAACCGGCAGCGAGAAGCTCGTCGATCTTCGCGGCGCACTGCACGGGAGTTCCGCTGACCGTGAGGTCTTCGAGCCACTGCTCCGGCAGGTTCTCGCCGACGTCCCCGGTCATGGCCGCAAGCTCGTCCTCGATGCCGTACACGCGCACGAGATCGGTGCCCTGCATGGCGGTGAGGTAAAACCCCACGGTGGGGCGCAGGGCAGCGCGGGCCGCGACCGGGTCGTCGTCGACGCAGAACAGCGCGAAGGTGACCATCCGCGGCCGTGGCCGCCCAGCCTCGGCTGCGCCTTCGTCGAGCAGCTGCCTGGCCCACGACGTGTACGCCGTGCCTGCCGTGACGGAGACGACCAGCCCGTCCGCGATCCGGCCGGTCTGCCGGATCGACTGCGGTCCCACCGCGCCGATGTAGAGCGGAGGCACCGTGTCGAGCGGGTAGGCGAGGCGGATGTCGTCGAGCAGGTGGGTGCCCTTGTCGCTGACCGTCTCGCCCGCCAGCAGGCGCCGGACGTTCCGGACGGTCTCCCCGACCGCCCGGATCCCGGACTTCGGCCGCAGGCCCATCTGGTCGAGCCACGACGGCAGGCCCAGCCCGATGCCCGGCCAGAACCGGCCCGGGTACACGTGGGAGAGGGTCGCGAAGTCGAGTGCCTGGATCGACGCGTGCCGGGTGACAGCGGAATGGATGCCAAGGCCGACCGGGATGGTCCGGGTCGCCGCCAGCGCCGCGCCCGCACACACGATCCCGCTTGTGTACCAGAGGTCCTCGGGCAGCCAGATCTCCCCGAACCCGGCCTCCTCGGCCAAGGTGGACAGCGGGCCGATCTCGGCGGGCGGAATGTGGCTGCCGATCAGCAGGCCGACCGGTGGTGCAGGAGTCATGAGCGGTCCCGGGAGGTAGCGGGCGGGTACGGGGTTTCGACGCGGGCGAAAAATGCTTCGACCAGAGCGGCGCTGGCGCCCGGGTCCTCGATCATCGGAAGGTGCCCGATGCCCTCCATGACGACCGGCTCCACACCCAGCGCCGCGCCGAGCTCGCGGGCCATCGACAGCGGGCAGGTGGGGTCGTGGGAACCGACGGCGACCAGGGCAGGCGGAATGGCCGTGAGGGCACGCGCGGTCGGCCGCGAATCGGCGACTTCGAATGCGTCGGCGATGATCGCGGCCACGCAGCCGACCTTTCGCCCCGACGCGAGCCGGACCAGTTCCTCGGCAGCCTCCGGAGCCGCATCCGGGCCGAGGATCTCGCCGCCGTGCTTCGCGAAGAACCCGTCGACGCCCAGGTCCCGCAGCGACTCCACCATCACCGCGGTTTGCGCCGCCGGGAAGCCGATGCACAGGGAGGCGCCGAAGAGCGCGATGCTCGCCACCCGCCGCGGTGCCAGTGCGGTGAGTTCCACCGCGATGGCGCCGCCGAGCGAGCCGCCGACCACGTGCACGCGATCGATTTCGAGGTAGTCGAGTACCGCGAGCGCGTCCCGGGCGTAATCCTGCGGCAGGTAGGACGACCCGGGTTCGGACCGGCCGTGGCCGCGGAAGTCGACGGCGACCGAAGCCCGGTCCACCCGCTCGGCGATGCCGGTCCAGACCCGCGCGGCGGTGTTGACCGGATGCAGGAACAGGATCGGCTCCCCCGGCCCCGGCCAGCGCAGGTAGGACAGCAGGCCGTGCGGACCGGGCGTCCAGTACCGGCTGGCCCGGGCACCCACGCTAGGCCGCCTTCAGGGTGACCGGCCGGGTCTCGAAACCGCGCGCGGTGACGTGGGTGATCGTGCGCAGCGCGGGCGACGACCCGTTGTCGATCTCCGGGAACCGGCCCAGAATCCGCTCGAAGGCCACCGCGGCCTCCAGCCTCGCCAGCGGCGCGCCGACGCAGTAGTGGATCCCGTGGCTGAAGGCGAGGTGCCGCTTGTTGGCCCGGTCGATGTCGAAGACCTCGGGGTTCTCGAACTCCCGCGGGTCCCGGTTCGCGGCGGCCAGCAGGTGGAACATCGGGGTCTCGGCGGGGATCTCCCGGCCGCCGAGCACGTGGTCGGCGGCCGACTTGCGGAAGTCCACGTGGAACGGCGGGTCGAACCGCAGCATCTCCTCGACCGCGCCCGGCAGCAGCGACGGGTCCGCCGCGACCCGCCGTTTCGTGTCCGGGTGGTCGATCAGCGCGGTCATCCCGTTGCCGATCAGCGTGGTGGTCGTGTCGTTCCCCGCGACCAGCAGCAGCGAGACCTGCGCCAGTGCCATGTTCGGCTCGAGGGTCTCCTCGTCGTCGACCGGGGTGTTCACGATCGTCGAGAAGAGGTCGTCGGCCGGGTTGCGGCGGCGGTGGTCGGCGATGTCGGCGAGGTAGTCCAGCAGCTCGACGGTGGTGTGGATCGCGGCCGAGCGCCGCTCGCCCTGCACGCCGGGGTCGGCGCACAGCATGAGCGCTTCGGTCCAGCGCACGAAATCGTCGTAGTCCGCCTGCGGGACCCCGAGAATCGACGTGATCACCTTGATCGGGATCCGCCGGGCCAGGTCGGCCATCAGGTCGATCTCGTCGCCTGCGGAGTAGGGCGCGAGCGCCTCGTCGGCGATGCGCTCGACGACGGGGCGCCACGAGCGGATCGACTGCGGTGTGAACGCATGGCGGTACACCGAACGCACTTTCGTGTGGATCGGCGGGTCGAGGAAGATCAGGTAGTTCGGCGCGACCTCGCCGAAGCGGGCCTCGACCGGGTCGTCCGGGTTGAAGCCGACGGCCCCGCTCTGCACCCCGTGATTGTTCGAGTACGTCACGAGGTCCTCGTTCATCCGCCGGACGTCGGCGGCGCGGGTGGCGAACCAGCCGCCGAGCTCCGCGCACCAGTGGACGCCCTCGTCCAGCTCGCGCAGTTCGTTGTAGAGCGGGAACGGGTCGCGTACCCCGCCGACGACGACGTCGGAGAGCAGCTCGGTCCCGGTTTTGGCGACAGATGCGGTCACGTTCGATCCCTTCGGGTGGTTTCCGGTTCAGTTGCGCGGCGGATGGGCCGTCACCAGCGCGGTATCGGCTCCGATGTCCCCGCGCAGGCCCGCCCCGCCCGGGTTGCCGACCGGGCCGGTCATTCCGTCGAGAATGCCTTCGAAGAACTGCCGGGAATCGCCGATGTACGCTGCTTTCCCCTCGTCGTCGCCGACGGTGGTGTCCACGTAAATGGCATCCACCGGGCAGACGTCGGTACAGGCGGAGCAATTGATGCATTCCGCCGGGTTGATGTAATTCTTCCGCAGCCCGGTGTAAATGCAATCCACCGGGCAGACGTCCATACAGGATTTGTCCAGTACGTCGATACAGGCTTCACCGATCACGAAGGTCACGAACGGACCCTCCCTTCCATTGCGGGCAGGTCTGTCGAATGGCCGGGGAAAAGCGATTCCGCCATCCCGGCCGCGCAGGCCGCATTGCCGACCGCGGTCGCGACCTCGCCGAACCCGACGGCGATCAGCCGCACCTTGCCCGGGTAGTCGGCGAGGTCCCCGGCCGCGTAGATGCGCGGGACGGACGTGCGCATCTGCTGGTCCACCGCGACCGCGCGGCCCCGCAGCTCCAGCCCCCACGAAGCCAGCGGCCCCAGCTCGCTGAGGAACCCGAGCGCGACCACGACGTCGTCGGCGGGCACGATCTCCTCGCCCGACGGCGCGGTCAGCCGCACCGCCTCGACCCGGCCGTCGCCGAGCAGCTCCGCCACCTCGCATTCGGTCCGCACGTCGACTCCCGAACCGGCCAGCTGCGCCACATTCGCCGCGTGCGCCCGGAAAGTACGGCGCCGGTGTACCAAGGTCACCGACCCGGCGATCCCGGCGAGCTCGTGCGCCCAGTCGACCGCACTGTCCCCACCGCCCGCGACGAGCACCCGGCGGCCGCGGAACGCTCCCGGATCCGCCACCGTGTAGTGGATTCCCTCGCCGGACCACGTGGTCTCAGCAGGCAGCCGCCGGGGCGTGAAGGACCCGATGCCCGCGGTGAGGACGACCGCGCGGCACCGCACCGGCCCGCTCCCGGACAGCTCGACGGTCAGGTGGTCCGGATCGGCCGTGTCCACCTGCCGGACGTGCTGTCCCAAAAGGACGGTCGGGGAATACGTCATCGCCTGTTCGTGCAGCCGCGCGACGAGTTCCCGGCCGGACGCCTCCGGAACACCGGCGACATCGCGCACGGATTTCTCCGGGTACAACATCGAAATCTGCCCGCCGACCTGTTTTTCGCCGTCGACGAGCATTGTCCGCAACCCGCGGAATCCGGAGCAATAAGCACCGTACAGCCCCACCGGACCCGCGCCCACGAGGAGAACATCGGTATCGCTGTTTTCCCGGCCCATTCTTCCCCGTTTCCACCCATTATTGCGTGGATCACAGTGAAACAGAAGGGAACCCATTCCCGGCACGTCCCGGACTCCACGATTGCCCCGGAGAGCGGGGCGCGGTGCGCATTCGCCGCGGGCGGTTGCGCGTGCCGCGCAAAAGCCGTCGCCGAACGGGGCGTGGTGCGCAGCACGCGACGTCTGTCGTACAAAAAACGCGCTCACCTCGTCATCTGTCGATCGCAATCCGGGTGTCGCCGGGTCACAGTGGAGCCGGGAGGTGAGCGCGATGGGCGACGATCTGCAGGACATCGTCGACGACCTGGCCGAGCGGCTGCAGCGGTCGGTGGCGATCGACGACCCGTCGATCCGGCTGCTGGCCGCCAGCCGGCATTTCGGGGACGAGGACGGGATCCGGGTGGCGTCGGTGCTCAACCGCACACTCGACGCCGACGTCCGGGAGAAGATCCTCGCCCAGGGCATCGCGCGGTGGACGGCACCCGGCCGCGTGCTGGCGCCGGTGGCGGAAGCCCGGTCCCGGTTGTGCTTGCCGGTACGCTGTTCCGGGCTGCTGCTGGGATTTCTGTGGCTCATCGACGCCGACCGGCCGCTGAGCGAGCAGCAGCAGGAGCGGGCGAGCGACGCCGCCGACCGCGCGGGCGTGGTCCTCTACCACCGGCTCGTCGTGCACGAGCGCACGAAGGCACGGCACGAGGCGATCCTCTGGGAGCTGGTTTCCGCCGACCCCGCCATCCGCACCCAGGCCGTCGACGACCTGCGGGCCGAACAGCTGTACCCGGCCGGTGCGATGCGGTTCCAGGTGCTCGGCGTACAGCATCCCGGGCTCGACGCTGCTACGGCGCCGCAGTACGCGGCACTGGAGGCGGCGGCCGGGGACGCCTGCCAACCACCGGCGTACACGTTGATGGCGGCGAACAAAGCCCGTGCGTGGCTGCTGCTCGTCCGCCGCGAACCCCTGTCCCCCGCGGAACTCGGCGCGCTGTGTGCCCGGCTCACCGCGCGGTTCGACCGGCTCACCGGCGACGGCGGGCAGCTCGTGTTCGGCGCGGGTGCCGTCGTGGACCAGGTCGAGCAGGTCGTCGATTCCTACCGGCAAGCCTTCCTCGCCGGACGCGCCGCCAGACTGGTGCCGTCGCTCGGGCCACTCGCCCGCTGGGGCGCGCTGGGCCCGTACGAACTGCTGCTGCGCATGCCTGCCGACGACCTGCTCGCCGCTGCCCGCACGCCCGTACTCGACGCGCTGGAACGCGAAGGCGGCCCCACGCTCGTCACCACTTTGGAGCAGTTCCTCGACAACGCAGGCGACGTCGCCCGCACCGCGCAGGAGCTCACCATCCACCGCGCCACGCTGTACCACCGGCTGAAGCGGATCGAGCAGCTCACCGGATGCGTGCTGAACCGGGGCGAGGACCGGCTGACCCTGCACCTCGGCCTGAAGATGCGCGCGCTCGCCGCCGGCTACCGCAGTGAAAACGCCGCCGAGCCGCCCAGGATGCGCTCGGTGTCCTGACCTCGTTCGACGTTTGCCGCATCCCCTGGCGCGGATCGTGCGCCAAACGTTCATGGTGACGGCCATTCCCGCGAAATACAGTGGTGTCCACAGTGGAGCGGCAGTGGAAGGACGGAACCGATGACCGGTGCACGCCCGGATTACCCGGCGGCGAGAACTGTCGACGCCGAAGACACCGTCATGGGCATCAGCTTCCCCGACCCCTACCGGTGGCTTGAGGAAGACACTGCCGAAACCGCGGCGTGGCAGCAAAAGCAGAACTCCGTCACCGACGCCTTCGTCACGGAATGGCCGCACCTGGCGGCACTCCACGCGTCGGTCGGCCGCTTCGTCGCGGACGGCACCGGCTCCCCCAACTGGCCGGTCGACCCGGTACCGCAGTTCGCGGGCGGCCGCTGGTTCCGCCTCGACCGACGCCCCGGACCGGAGTACCCGGAACGCGCCGTGCTCGTGGTCTCCGACGCACCGGACGGTCCCGGCCGCGTGCTCTACGACCCCAACGGCGACGGGACCCGGCAGATCTCGTGGCTCGCGCCGTCACCGGACGGGCGCCTCGCCGCGCTCGGGGTATGCGAAGGCGGGTCCGAACTCGGCGAGGTCTGGTTGCTGGACGCGGAAACCGGCGACCGCCTGCCCGACGACATCCCGCAGCGCACCATGGGGCCGATGGTCACCCCGCACTGGCTGCCGGACAGCTCCGGATTCTTCTACACCGCCGGTGACCTGACCGCGGAGTCGTTCGCCTTCCGGGTGTACTTCCACACCGTGGGCGGCGCGCCCGCCACCGAGCCCGAGCCGGTCGACATCGCGCACGGCGCTACTGTCCAGGTCTCGGCGGACGGCAAACATGCGGTGGTGACTGCGGTGTGGCCGCTTCCGCAGTACGTGTGCGACCTGCCGGAGCGGAAGTGGCGGCCGTTCGTCCAGGGCGTCGACGCGTCGGTCGCGGGTTCGATCGACGGCGACCGGTATGTCGCGGTCACCGACCACGGCGCATCGCGGGGCCGGATCGTCGCCATCCCGCTCGGCTCGCCGAGTGCGGCGGACCCGGCCACCTGGCATGAGCTGGTCCCGGAATCCGGACGGGTGCTCAGCCACGTCCGGCTGATCGGCGGCCGCCTGGTGGTCACCGGATCCGCCGACACCGAGGCGCGCGCCTGGGTCTTCGACCGCGACGGACGGGAACTGGAGGAAGTCCCGCTGCCCGGCCGCGGCGCCCTGCCGCTCGACGTGCTCCCCAACGCCGCCCTCACCCCGACCGGCCACCCGGACGACTTCGTTTTCCTTTTCTCCACCCCGGTTTCCTCCCCCGGCCTGTATCGCTACCGGCTCGGCTCCGGGGAGGTCGACACGCTGCGCGCACCCCGCGTCGAGCTCCCCGGCGCGACGTCCTCGCTCCGCTGGGCGACGTCCGCGGACGGCACGAGCGTGCCGTACCACCTGGTCCGGCCGGCGGGCGCGTCCGGGGTGCTCCCGGCGCTCATCACCGCCTACGGAGGCGGCCGGGTCGCCTGGCCCGCGCAATTCCCCGGCCCGCTGGCGGCTTTCGTCGCGGCCGGTGGCGCGCTGGTCCTGTCCCATCAGCGCGGCGGCAGCGACCTCGGCTCCGGCTGGGCCGACGCCGGACGCGTCAAGAACAAGCAGAACAGCTTCGACGACCTGTATGCGATCGCCGAAGACCTCGTCCGGACCGGGGTGACCACCCCTGACCTACTCGCGGTGACCGGGTGGAGCAACGGCGGCATCATGGCCGGGGTCGCGTTCAGCCAGCGCCCGGACCTCTGGGCGGCGGTCGTGGCGCAATGCCCGATCCTCGACGTCATCGGCTGCCACCGCCATCCGTACGGCCGGTTCGCCATCGACGCGGAGTACGGCGATCCGGCCGAGGTGGCCCGGCTCGCCCGGATGTCGCCGTACCAGCTCATCGAGGACGGCCCGGCGTACCCGGCGCTCTACGTGCACGCGGGCGGCGCCGACGTCGCCTGCCCGCCGGGGCAGACCCGCAAGTTCATCGCGCGGGCACAAGCGGCGGCCGCGGAACCGGTGCTGCTGCGGGTGTGGGACGGCGTCGGGCATGGAACGGCCACGAGCAGGTCCGAGGGCGTCACCCAGGCGACGCACTGGCTGGCGTTTCTGATGCAGCGCTTGGGAATGGCGCCGCGTTGACGGATCAGACCGCCGGCGGGGATTCGCTCCGGCCCAGCATCGGGTCCACCGTCGCTGCCCCCAGGAAGCGGCGGGCGTTGCCGGACAGGATTGCGTCGGCGTCTTGCGGGGACAGGAAGTCCGCGCTCCGCACCACCGCGCCCGCGGGACGTTCGCCCAACGGGTACGGGTAATCGGAGCCCACCATCACCTGCTGCGCGCCCAGGCTGTCCACCAAAGCCCGCAGCGCGACCGGGCTGAAGACGACCGAGTCGACGCTGAACCGGTCCACGTACTGCGACGGCGGGAGGGCCGATTTCGCGATAGTGTCCGAACGCTGGTGCCACGCGTTCTCGAACCGCCCCAGCCAGAACGCGAACGACCCCCCGCCGTGCGCGAAGCACATGCGCAGCGAAGGCGGTACCCGGTCGAAGACGCCGCCGAGAATCATCGCGATGATCGACAAATGCGTTTCCGCGGGCATACCGGTGAGCCAGCGGGCCATCCACCGGTCGAGGCGGGGCGATTCCGGCATGTCCCACGGGTGCACGAAAACCGGTACGTCCAGCGACGCGGCGTGCTGCAGGAAGGTGACGATGCCGGCGTCGTCGAGGTCGCGGTCACCGACGTGGTTGCCGATTTCCACCCCCCGATGGCCGGACGCGACGGCTCGTTCCAGTTCCCGGCACGCCGCATCCGGATCCTGCAGCGGTACCTGGCAGAACGGCACCAGCCGCGGCCCCGTGCACATTTCGAGCGCCAGATCGTTGAAAATGCGGGAAATCCGCTCGCCTTCGCGCGCCGGGGTGTCGTAGCTGAAGAACACCGGGGTCGGCGAGACGACCTGGAGATCGATTCCGTCGGCGGCCATGTCGCGGAGCCGGATTTCCGGGTCCCAGCATTCCGAGCCGATGCGCCGGAACTGCGCCGAGCGGATCATGATCACGGCTTCCCGCTCGCTTTCGACCCGGAGCCACGGCTTTCCCTCCCCCAGGTCCGGCCAGCCCCGCGGCACCGCGTGCGTGTGGACGTCGATGGCACCCACCGCTCAGCCCTTGCCCGGATGCAGCGCGCCGCAATGGCCGCAGGTGCGGGCTTCCGCCGAATCGTAGAACTGCCGGAACACCGGCGGCAGATCGGCGACGATGTCCCGTACCTGCAGTTCCACCTGGTGCACGAGATGGTTGCAGTCCAGGCAGAACCAGGTGAACGTCTCCAGCACGCCTTCCTCGCGGATGCGCTCGATGACCAGACCGATCGAACCCGGCTCCGGCCGCTGCGGCGAATGGTAGACATTGCGGGGCAGCATCCACATTTCGCCTTCGCGGATGTCCACGCGCACCGGGCCGTCGTCGGTCATCAGGTTCACGTGCATGTTTCCGCGGTACTGGTAGAACCATTCCTCGTACGGGTCGAAATGGTAGTCGGTGCGCTGGTTCGGCCCGCCCACCACCTGCACGATGAAATCGCCCTGCGGTTCCCACATCTGCTTGTTGTTCACCGGCGGCCGCAGATCGGCCTCGTGCTCGCGGATCCAGCTCTCCAGGTCGAACACCGGCGGGATGGCGGTCATGAGTTCGGCTCCTTGCCCGGCAGCCAGGCGACAGCCTGGATTTCGATGAGCAGATGCGGATGCGGAAGTTCCCGGACGGCGACGGTGGTCCGGGTCGGCCCGTTCCGGTCGAAATACCGGCCGTACACCTCGTTGTACGCCTCGAAATCCTGCATGTTCACCAAATAGGCGGTGACCTGGACGAGGTCACCCAATCCGGCGCCGACGGCCTGCAGGATGTCGCCGATATTGCGGATCACCGCGTCGGTTTGCGCCCGGATGTCGAGGGTGACCGTCCCGTCGGGAGCCACTTCGACGCCCTCGAACGTATCGTCCGGGCGCCGGCTGCTGGTTCCCGACACATAAACGTGGTTACCCGCCACTTTCACATGCGGAAAAGCCCCGCGCGGGGTGGCTTTTCCCTCGACGACTTTCGCTTGAGCCATGGAACCCTCCCGGTCAGAGCTGGACACAGACATTGGTCAGCTCGGAATAGAACTGCAGCGAATGGTGCCCGCCTTCCCGGCCGATTCCGGAAAGCCCGGCGCCACCGAAGGGCGACCGCAGATCCCGCAGGTACCACGTGTTCACCCACGCCATCCCGACGTCCATCCGCTGCGCCATGCGATGCCCGCGCGCGAGGTCGGTCGTCCACACCGAGGCGGCCAGCCCGTACTCGGTGTCGTTGGCCAGCCGGATCGCTTCCTCCTCGGTGTCGAACGGGATCAGCGCGGCGACGGGTCCGAACACCTCCTCGCGGACGACGCGGGCCGAGTTGCCGAGGCCCGTCCACAGCGTCGGCTCGATCCAGAACCCTCCGTCGAGCCCCGGATCGACCGTCGGCACCCCGCCGCCCGTGACCACCGTGGCGCCTTCGCTCACCGCAAGGTCGAAATACGACAGCACTTTCTTGCGGTGCTGCTCGGAAATCAGCGGACCGGTGGTGGTTTCCGGACCATCCGGATGCCCGAGCCGCAACTGCCGCGCGCGGTCGGCCAGCCGCGTCACGACCTGGTCGAAAATCGGCCGTTCGACGTACACCCGCTCGGTGCACAGGCACACCTGCCCGGTGTTGAGGAAGATCGACCGGGTGAGCCCGTCGACCGTCTTCTCCAGGTCGCAGTCCGCGAACACGATCGCGGCGTTCTTGCCGCCCAGCTCGAAGGAAACCGGCCGGACCCGGTCCGCCGCCGCCCGCATGATCGCCGAGCCGGTGGAGGACTCGCCGGTGAAGGTGATCCCGTCGATCCCCGGGTGTGTCGTGAGGTACTCGCCCGCCGAGCCCGGGCCGAACCCGTGCACCACGTTGTAGACCCCGTCGGGCACCCCGGCGTCGGCCAGGATGTCCGCCAGCAGCGTCGCACTCGACGGCGTTTCCTCGGACGGCTTCACGACGACCGTATTGCCGCACCCGAGGGCAGGCGCCAGTTTCCAGGTCAGCAACAAGATCGGCAGATTCCACGGCACGATGACGCCGACGACCCCCAGCGGCTTGCGGACCGCGTAGTTGAGCGCCTTGCGGCCACCGGCGAGGTCGGTGAGAAACGAATCCTGCCCGGCACTCGCGATGACGTCGGCGAAAGCCCGGAAGTTCTGTGCCGCCCGGGCGACGTCGAGGTCCCGCACAAGCGCGGCCGGCTTGCCCGTGTCGGCAGTTTCGGCGGCAGCGAGCTCGTCGGCCCGCTCGTCGATCTTGTCCGCGATCCGGCGCAGCACCTGCGCGCGCTCGTTGACCGGCATCGCGCCCCACGGCCCGTCCAACGCCGTCCGCGCAGCGGAAACCGCCAGGTCGACGACGTCCGGACCGGCGTCGTGAACGAGCGCGACGAGGGACCCGTCGGCCGGGTTGACCTTCTCGAACGTGGCGCGGCCGGGAAGCCGCTCGCCGCCGACCACGTTGAGGACGGCGGCCGCTCGCGAGGAGTTCATGGTGACCAAGCCTAGGCAGGAGAGACATGCTCGTCTAATGCTCTTCAGGGCGACACCCATGCTTGTTCAGCTATGCTTCGCTCATGCAGTACTCGGCCAGTGACCTCCTCGGCAGCGGGCTCAAACTGCGGCACCTCGTCTTCGTCACCGCGGTCGCGGACGAAAGCTCGATCGTCGGCGCCGCGCGAGTGCTGCACGTGACCCAGCCGGTGGTCACCCGCACCATTCGCGACGTCGAAGAAATCCTCGGCGTGCCGTTGTTCGAACGATTGCCGCGCGGCACGGTCGCCACCATTTACGGCGAATCGTTCATCAGCCACGCCCGCGCGGTGCTCGCCCAACTACGCCACGCCACGCGCGACCTGGAGCTGCTGAGCCGGGCCGAACTCGGGACGGTCGCGGTCGGTACCCACCTGGCCGGGTCCGCGATCCTGCTCCCCCGCGCGATCGCCACCCTCAAGTCCCTGCACCCCACGTTGACGGTGAAGGTCGTCGAGGGCACCCAGGACATCCTCCGGCGTTCACTGCTCACCGGGACCCTCGACGTCATCCTCGGCCGACTCACCGCCACCGCGCCGGAGGGGACCGTGCAGGACCGGCTGTACTCGGAGCCGGTCAGATTCGTGGCCAGGGAAGGACATCCGCTGCACCGGAGGAAGCACACCACGCTGCCGGAGATGGTGGACTACCCCTGGGTCCTGCCCGGTGAGGAGACCACGCTGCGGGCGGAGCTCGAGCAGCTCTTCGTCGGTGCGGAGGTCACCATGCCGCGCAATGTCGTGGAGTGCACGTCGCCGCTGACCTTGCAGGAGCTGCTGCTCACGACGGACGCGGTGGGCGTGATCCCGGAGCTGGTGGCCGAGCGTTCCCCGGGGATCAAAGCACTCCCGGCGGAACCGACGTCGGTGCGCCAGGCCGTGGGCATGACAATGTCGGCTCTGCGCCCGCTTTCCCCTGGTGCGCAAGCACTTGCCGCCCAGCTTCGCGCTACCGCGGCACTGCTGGAACGCTGACTACGGCTTTTCCCCTGCCGGGCGGAACCCGTCCACGACGAGGGTGATCAGGTGGTCCGCCTCGGTGCGCCAGTTCGGGCGGTCGTGGGCGGCGCCGATGCCGTGCAGCGCCATCATGACCGCGCCGGGGTCGATGTCGGCGCGGACAGCACCCTCCCGGGCGGCGGTCGCGACGAGGTCGGCGACGGCATTTTCCAGCGCCTGGCTGCCTTCCGTGAGGCCGTTCGTGCTGGCGGCCATGAGGGTGGACAGCGTGCGGGCGAGGCCGTGGTGGGTGTGGATGTGCTCGACCATGGCGCGCAGGAACGCCGACAACGCCTCCGCGGCGGGCAGGGTGGCCTGCAACTCACGGGCGTGGTCGCGCAAAGTCAGGATTTCTTCGTGGTAGACGGCCTCCGCGAGGGCTTCGCGGGTGGGGAAATGGCGGTACAGCGTCCCGGTGCCGACCCCGGCCAGTGCGGCGAAATCGTCGAAGCGCAGGTCGAAGAACTCACCGGCGTCGAAGACTTCGCGGGCCTTCGCGATGAGGGCGGCGCGGTTGCGCTGGGCGTCGGCACGCAGCGGTTTGCCGGTGGTCATGCGGGTTCGCCTCCCGGTTGACAAATGGAGATCATCTCCATATTTTCGTAAGTGGAGATCACCTCCACTTGGATCGTACCGTACGGAGTCCTTCATGAAGATCCTGATGTTCGGCCGGGGGGTCATCTCGACCGTCTACGGGTGGGCGCTGGAACAGGCCGGCCACGAGGTCGAGTTCTACGTCCGGCCGGGCCGCGCCGCGACGTACGGCGACACGATCGGCCTCGATCTCCTCGACACGCGGCATCGGCTGCGCGGGAAGCGGGTAACGGAGCAGTGGCCGGTGCGGTACCGCGAAAACCTCGACGGGGACTTCGACCTGATCGTGGTGAGCGTCCCGCACTATCGGCTCGCGGAGGCGGCGGCGGTGCTGGCGCCGCGGCTCGGGGACGCCACTGTGCTGGTGTTCGGCAACATCTGGGAAGAACCGCTCGACGCGATCGCGCCGCTGCCGGTCGACCGGGTCGCGTGGGGATTTCCCCAAGCGGGCGGCGGTTTCGGCGAGGACGGGGTGCTCCGCGCGACCCTGATGACCTCGGTCGTCCTCGGGACTCTCGGCCGGCCGCCGACCGCCCGCGAGCAGGCCGTGCGTGACCTGTTCGGCGAGGCCGGGTTCCGGCTGCGGGAACAACCGGATTTCCGGGGCTGGCTGTGGATCCACTTCGTGTCGGATGCGGGTCTGATGTCGCAGGCCGTGCGGCTCGGGTCGTTGTCGAAACTGGCCGGGGCGCCCGGCGATCTTCATCGGGCGCTGCTCGCCGGCCGCGAACTCGTGCCACTGCTGAAGGCACGCGGCGTCGACCTCCGACGCCACCGGCTCCCGCTGTTCCGCCGGCCGGTTTGGCTGACCGCTGCCGTGCTCGCCGGGCTCACCGCGTATTTCGAGCCGGTGCGGGCGAATTTCGTGGCGCATTCCGACCCCGATGCGGTGGAGCCACGGGAAGTCTGCCGCGACACCCTCGCCGAAGCCCGCCGCCTCGGCGTTCCGGTTCCCCGGCTCGAAGCCGCCGAACCGTATTTCACCCGGTCATCCGCAGGAAAGGAAAAGTCATGACCACCGTCGGGAAACACGAGTTCCCCATGGCACGCACCTGCCCGTTCGCACCGCCGCCCGCGTACGAGGAGATCCGCGAGCAGGAGCCGGTCACGCGGGTCCGGCTGCCCGACGACGGGTACGCCTGGGTGGTCAGCCGCCATGAGGACGTGCGGACGGTGCTGAACGACCGGCGGTTCAGCGCCGACCGGCAGCATCCGGACTTCCCGCAGATCGTCGAGGGCGAGGCGGCCTTCCGGCGGCCGGACGACGAACGCACGCTGGTTTCCATGGACGCGCCCGAGCACAGCAGGGCCCGCAAGGCCGTGCTCGGCGAGTTCACCGTGCGCCGGCTGGAGGCGCTGCGGCCGCGGATCCAGAAGATCGTCGACACGCAGGTCGACGCGCTGCTGGCCGGGCCGAAACCGGGTGATCTGGTGGAGACGGTGTCACTGCCGGTGCCGTCGCTGGTGATCTGCGAGATGCTCGGCGTTCCCTACGCCGACCACGATTTCTTCCAGGAGAACACCACGAACCTGATCAGCCGCACCGCGTCGCCGGAAGAAAGGCGGGCGGCGCTGGGCGCCCTCACCGGGTACCTGACCGACCTGGTCGCGGAGAAGGAGAAGAACCCGCCGGACGACCTGCTCGGGCGGCAGATCGGCAAGCTGCGTGCGGAAGGCACGTACCGGCGGGCGTCGTTGGCTGCCATGGGTTTCCTGCTGCTGGCCGGCGGGCACGAGACGACGGCGAACATGATTTCGCTGTCGACGGTCGCCCTCCTGCGCAACCCGGACCAGCTCGCGGCGATCAAGGCCGACCCGGGCAAAACTCTCGATGCCGTCGAGGAAATGCTGCGGTACTTCACCATCCTCGACGTGGCGACGGCCCGGCTGTGCATCGAGGACATCGAGGTCGGCGGACAGCTCATCAAGGCGGGCGAAGGCGTGCTGGCACTGGGTCACGCGGCCAACCGCGACCCGCGGGCGTTCGACAATCCCGACGAACTCGACATCACCCGCAGCGCGCGCCATCACGTCGCGTTCGGGTTCGGGCCGCACCAATGCCTCGGGCAGAACCTGGCCCGGATGGAACTGCAGATCGTGTTCGACACCCTGTTCCGGCGGATTCCCACGCTCGCCCTCGCGGCGGAGGTCGACGACCTGCCGTTCAAGGACGACGCCAACATCTACGGCCTGTACCAGCTTCCGCTCACCTGGTAGCGGACCTCGAGTGGTTCGAGGACCTCGAGTGGTTCGAGGACCTCGGCGACGTCCGCAAGCACCGGCTCGGCAACCGGCAGCGGCCAGCCCGGGTGCAGCGCGGCCTGCGGAATCCGCCCGGCCGTCGTCCATTTCGCCTCGAATACGCGATCGGTACGGACCGCCAGCCCGTATTTCGCCGCCGTCAGCACCACCGCGCTCCATGCCTCCCCGGCGCGCAGCCAGGCGAGCGGCGTGTCGTCGGCCGTGCTCAGCACCAGCACTGCCGGGGCGCTGCGCACCTCGACCGCGGGTGGCCGCCGCCCGCTGATGACCCGGCTCGGCGCCACCACCCGGTGCCGGGCGCCCCGCGCCGCCGTCCCCGCTCCCGGCCGGAGCCGGACCAAGCCTTCCCGTTGCAGCACCGCACCTTCCCGCGCCGCTGCCCGCACCATGCCGTCCACGTACTCGCGGGGTACCGGGCGTCCGCCGTGCCGCGGCCGGTCGCGGCGGCGGTCGATCGCCCCGGCGAGGGCGGCCTCCTCCGGCGGCGGCTCGGCCGGCAGCGGCGTGACCACCGCGAGGTGGCCCGGCTCGTCCGCCGGCCGCGGCAGCCGCACCACGCGGGTGCTCCAGCCGAGACCGGCAAAACTCACCCGAAAGTGGTGCAGCGCCGCACCGCAGCTCAGCATCAGCGCGCGGCCGTCGGGGTCCACGGCGGGTTCCCAGCGGGCAGTGTCGGCGAACAGGTGCAGCGCGCTGTGGCCGATCCGCCACTGCCCCGGCGAGCCGCCATACACCGTGGGCGCGCGAAGAGCCGCGGCCACCGCCTTTTCGACGACCGTCAGATCTGGAACCCGCCCACCGGACATGTCCGCATCCCACCGGGTCCCGGTCGGGTCGGAACCCGTAGGACAGGGTACGCGCGAGTCGCGGCCGCGGACAGCGGTGGAATCATCCGGGTCCGCTGCGCAGTCCTATGTGGACCCGCGGACGCCCGAACGCTTGCGTACCCACCGCAAGAACCGGCCCCGCACCACGGGTTCCCCGGGTAGTGGCGGGCCGCCGGTGGGACGCAGGTACTGCGCGAGCGCGTTCGAGCACGACCAGCAGAGCAGCCAGTCGGTCCGATCACGGCGGACCTCTTCCAGCCATCGTTCCACGAGGTGACCGTCCTCGATCCCCACGACGCCGGCCAGCGGCCGGAACCGCGCCAGCGCCTCGACCGGGCGAAACCCCGCGTCGGCGGCCCAGCGCACGTGCGCCGCCGAGTACTGCTTCGCGCCGGAATGGGTCGAGCGACCGCAGATGTCACAGGAGACCATGCCGGGACGGTAGGCCCGGTGCGCCGGGAGGGGTCCCGTTCCCGCCCGGGCGCACCGGTGTGGCGCAGATCTCTTCCGCACCCATGCAACCGGATCGGGCGGCTCGGACCTGTTCTCCCGGTAAGGGCCTCACCGGGCCTGCCGGCCAGGACGAGGGTGGACGTGGAAGAAGATCGTGCGGGCGCCCGCTGGGAAGGTGAGTACACGGCGTTCGTGCAGGCCCGCGCGGGGCTGCTGCGCTCGACCGCGTACGTGCTCTGCGGCGACTGGCATCGTGCCGAAGACCTCGTCCAGGTCACCTTGACCAAGCTGTACGTGGTGTGGCCCCGGCTGGTCCGCCGCGGTGAGCTGGACGGCTACGTGCGGCGGATGCTGATGCGCGCCTTCCTCAGCGAGAACCGGCGCAAGTGGCGGCAGCGGGAAGAGGTCGTCGCCGGGGTGCCGGACCCGCCTGCCGCGCCGGAAGCCGACCACGTCCAGCGGCTGGCGGTACGGGCGGCGCTCGCCGAGGTGCCGCCGAAGCAGCGGGCGGTTCTCGTACTGCGGTTTTGGAACGACCTCAGCGTCCAGGAGACCGCCGCGGCCATGGGCTGTTCCGCGGGGACGGTCAAGAGCCAGACGGCCCGGGGGCTCGTGGCGCTGCAGCAGGCGCTCGCGCTCACCGGGTTCGCATCCAGCACCGGAGGAGGACCGAGCGCATGAACGACGACGAGGCACGCACCAGGCACGCGAGCCCCCGCGCCGGTCCCCCCCGCCACGCCGCCCACCCCCGTGGCGACCACGAGCCCCCCGCCGACCTGGCAGACCCCGCACCCGCCCACCACCACCGGCTCCCCCCGGACCACCGGGACCAAGGGGACCACCGGCAGGTCACCAGGCACCACGACCGGCACCACGACCGGCTCCGTCCCGCATTCGCGCTGAGGCCCGGAAGAACCGATGACGATCACCCAGAGCACAGACCCCGCCGTCGCCACCGAACGCAGGCCCTACCTGCAGGCTGCCGCCGTCTACCTCGGCATCCGCCTCTTCGGGGTCGTCGTGCTGGCCGTGTGCAGCGCGATCAGCGGGCAGCCGCTGTCCGACCGGCTCACCGCGTGGGACGGGCTGTGGTACCTCGCGATCGCCGACCACGGCTACGACGGCATCACCCACGGCCTGTACGACGCCGAAGGCCATTTCGCCCCGCACACCCCGCTCGCCTTCTTCCCGGCCTACCCGACCCTCATGCGGCTGCTCAGCCCGTGGGTCGGCGGGTCGCTTCCGGCGGGCCTGCTGCTGAGCGTGGCCGCCGGAATCCTTGCGGCGGCGGCGATCTACCGCATCGGCCGCACCGTGACCGGCAGCCACCGCACCGGCGTGCTGCTGGTCGCGCTCTGGGCCGGGGCACCCATGGCGATCACCTTGTCGATGGTCTACACCGAGGCGCTCTTCACCGCGCTGGCCGCGTGGGCGCTGGTCGGCGTGCTCGAACGGCGGTGGCTGCTGGCCGCCCTGTGCAGCATTGCCGCCGGGCTGACCCGGCCGACCGCGTCCGTGCTGGTCGGCGTGGTCGTGATCGCTGCGCTCGTCGCGTTCTTCAAGGGTCCGCGCCGTCCGCAGCCGCTGGTGGCGGCTGTCGCGGCCCCGGTCGGGCTGGTCGGCTACTGGCTGTGGGTCGCCGTGCAGACCGGGAGCCCGTCCGGCTGGTTCGACCTCGAATGGCGCGGCTGGCGTACCCGGTTCGACTTCGGCGCGGAGACCCTGGAGTTCGTCGGCAAGCAGCTGCTCCGCGGGACCTCGGTGATGGAACTGCTCAACGTGTTCATCCTGGTGCTCGCCGCCGTGGCCGCGGTCCTGCTGGCCCGCAGCGCGCGGGCCGATCCGCGCCGCTGGCCGCTCGCGCTCTACGGGATCGGGGTCGTCGTCCTGGTGGCGGGCACGGCAGGCATCCCGTTCGCGAAAGCCCGCTTCCTGCTCCCCGGCTTCACGCTCCTGCTCCCGGTCGCCGCAGGCCTCGCCGCGCGCCGCCCCGCGACAGCCATCGCCGCGACCGCCGGATACGTCGCCTTCGGCGCGTGGTTCGGCGCCTACTCCCTCGTCGGCTGGCGCTATGCGATCTGAGGGTCTCCCTCCAGGACCGCCATCGCGGTCGGCGCGTCCATCAGCAAGAGGACTGGACAGCAGTAACGTGACCGAACAACGTCCCCCACCCCGGATGCTCGGCCCGCAACTCGGCGACCAACCGCGAAGCCTCCGCAACCCGGCCGCCCCGGTGAAGCGCGACCGCCTGCCAAAACGTCGGCTCCACATTGGACGGTCCGTACTCCTTCTGCGCAGCGGCGAAAGCCGCGACAGCTGCATCGACTTCAGCCGGGTCTGCCGGGACCGGGCCCCGGCAGGAGCGCCCCCGCATGGCGGGCAGCATCTGCGTGAAAGCTTGGTGTACACCATAAACACGCCGCAGCTCGACCAGCGGCTCAGGATGGTCGTCGACCCGCAGGTCCACCAAGACTCCGTCATCCGAGCGCGCACCCGAGACGACCAGCAGGGCAGCGGACTGGCGACCGCGCAGATCACCGCCCAGTGCTTCCGCGGCGTTCAGGGCGGCCAGCAACCGGGAGCCGAAATCGCCGGGCGCAGCAGTGAACGCGGCCAGCATTGCCGTCGGGATTGCGGCATCCGTGACCATGTTCGCCTGTGCCGCCGCCCCGTCGCGGGTTGCGTGGGCGTTCCACTGCCAGCAGCGGGTGCCGGTGTGCGCGGCTGTCCGGCCGGTCGCGTCCAGCATGCCGACCTGACGAGTCTCCGGCGCGTCGTCGGCGGCCAGGCACGCCTGGAGTGCTTCGGCGGCCGACGACCCGGCGGACATCAGCGAGAGGCCCCGCGCGCCGTAGCGCCGGTCCACCGTCGCCTGGGTGGCGACGACGCCCACCCCGGCCCGGCCCCACGGTACGTTCGCCCCTACGGCAAGGAAATGCGACTGGACGGCCACACCCAAGGCTCCACTCTCCGGGTCCTTGGCGACGAGGGAATAGGTCACGTCAGCTCACGGCCTCGCGAGACGCGACGGTCGGCGCCTCGTCCAGCTGACCGGCAGTGCGAGCGAACTGCACCCCGACCGCACCCAGCGCACACACCACCATGATGTACACCGCGACCGGCCACGTGCTCTGCGCGGCGCCGATGAGCGACGTCGCCACTGCCGGAGCGGTCCCGCCGATCAGGGCGGCCAGGTTGTACCCGATGGCAGTGCCGCTGTACCGCACCCGGGTGTCGAACAGCTCCGGGATGAACGCGGCTTGCGGGCCGAACGCGGCGGACTCGATGATACCGACGTACCCCACCATCGCCAGCAGGATCCACCACCCGGCGCCGGACTGCAGTGCCCAGAAGAACGGGAACGCGAAGATCCCCATGAGAATCGTGCTGACCATGATCACGCGCCGCCTGCCCACCCGGTCCGACAGGGCGCCGAAGGCGATCATCGCGCCGATCTGGACCGCGTTGGCGATCGCCAGGTAGCCGAGCATCGTCGACGTGCCGATCAGTTTCTGCGACGCCGCATACGAGACCGCGAACACGGCGACGACGTAGAACACGAGCTGGCTCGCCCCTGCCGCCACCACGACGACCAGGATGTTCCTCGGCTGCCGCCGGATCGCGGTGAGCACCGGGAACCGGTCGCGGGCCCGGTCCCGCTTGAGCTTCGCGAACTGCGCGGGCTCGTCGATGCTCAGCCGGATGATCGCGGTGAGCGCCACCAGCACCGCGCTCAGCAGGAACGGGATCCGCCACCCCCACGCGGCGAACGCGGCCGCCGACGTCAGGCTGGTGACCGCGGCGATCACCCCCGACGCGAGCAGCGAGCCCAGCGCGATGCTCGACTGGATGGTGCTCCCGAACAGCCCGCGTTTGCCCGCGGGTGCGTGCTCGACCGTCAGGATCACCGCCCCGCCCCATTCGCCACCCGCGCCGAGGCCCTGCGCGAGCCGCATCACCACGAGCAGGATGGGCGCCCAGATCCCGATCGCGGAGTACGTCGGCAGGACCCCGATCAGCGTGGTGGACACCCCCATCACCAGCAGCGTCGCGATCAGCGCGGGCTTGCGGCCCAGCCGGTCGCCGATGTGCCCGAAGACGATGCCGCCCAGCGGGCGGGCGAGGAATCCGGCGGCGAAGGTCGCGAACGCCGCCAGCGTGCCGGCGGCCGCCGAGATCTGCGGGAAGAACACGTTCTTGAACACCAGGCCGGCGGAAAGGCCGTAGATGAAATAGTCGTACCATTCGATGGTGGTGCCGAACATGCTGGCCAGCGTTGCTTTCCTGGCCATCTTTTCCTGCGCGGTTCGAGTCATGGGGAGCCATCCCTTCGGACGAGAGGTATCAGCGGCGGCGAGCGCCGAAGCGAGCCCAGCAGTAGCCGGACAGTGCACCCGCAGCGAATGCACCGGGGATAATCGACAAGGAAAACCGGGAAGCAGGGGGCGATTCCGGCACCGCGGCCGGAATCGCCTTTTCGACGGGCCGGACGATCGCCTGTGCGAGGCAGGCGGCGAAGCGATCGGCAAGGTCGTCCACACGGATCTGCGCCACCATTCCGCGCAGGCGCAGATCGGCCGTCAAGTCCACAGTGGACCCGTCAGGAGCGGCGGAAACCCGTGCCTCGACGTGGGCGTCTCCCGCCTGGTGTGCGCCTTGCCCGCTGAGCCGGACGACAACCGAACGAGAGGCTTCGTCGACGGCCAAAACCCGCGCGGAGACCACGAAACCCGAGACCTCCGGAAAAGACCGCGCCAGCCGTTCTAGGTCGCCCAGCGCGGCGTAGGTGTCGGCTGCCGGGCAGGCCAGGTCGAAGCTCCGCCGGATGATCATGACACCGGCTCCCCGGAGTCCCGGACCCGCGCCACCGCACGCAGGATGCCGCGATACCCGGTGCAGCGGCAGATGTTGGACCCGAGGACCTCGCGCAACCCCTGGTCGTCGACGTCCGGTTGTTCCCGCAGCAGCCAGGTCGCGAGCATGAGGAAGCCAGGGGTGCAGAACCCGCACTGCACAGCCCGTTCCTCCCGGAATGCTTGCTGCAGCGCGGAAAGCCGATCCGCGGTCCCGAGTGATTCGACCGTCTCGACGTGCGAATCGTCGGCCTGGACGGCGAACACGAGACAGGCCCGTGTCGCCTGTCCGTCGACGAGGACCGTGCACGCCCCGCAGATGCCCTGCTCGCACGTCACGTTCGTCCCGGTGTGGCCGAGGTCGTCGCGGAGCACGTCGGCGAGGGAGGCCCGGGGTTCGACCGCGAGCACGTGTTCGCTGCCGTTCACGGTGAGCCGGATCAGGTGGTCGTCGGTCATCGGCGTTCCTCCAGCCGGTGGGCCGCCTCGGTGAGGGTGCGGCGGGTCAGCACCTGTACGAGGTGCCGTCGGTAGTCCGCCGGACCGTGGATGTCGGCGGCAGGCGTGCATGCACCCACGGCGAGTTCCGCGGCCTCGGCAATGGCGTCCTCGGTGAGCGGGCCGTCGGCGAGCCGCTGTTCCGCAGCCTGCGCCCGGACCACGGTGCCACCGACCCCGCCGAGCGCGATGTGCGTCCCCCGAGACCACACCGCGACGCCCACGGTGACGAGCGCGAAATCGCCGTGCCGCCTGCTCATTTCCCGGACCAGGGCCACGTCCGGCACGCTGGGGAACCGCACGGAGGTAAGGATTTCGTCGCTGCGCAATGCGGTCGTGAGGAATCCCTCGAAGAACTCCCCCGCGCTCAGTTCCCGTTCCCCGACCCGGCTCCGGGCGGTGATCCGGGCGTCGAGCAGACGGGCCAGCAGGCACCATTCCGCGGACGGGTCGGCGTGCGCGATGCTGCCCCCGAACGTTCCGCGGGTCCGGATCGGCGCGTGTCCGATGAGTGGCGCGGTCTGCGCCAGCACCGGCAACGCCGCCCGCGCGGGCGCGCCCAGTTTGCCCGACTCCAGTTCCCGATGGGTCACGCAGGCGCCGATCGTCAAGCCGTCCGCCGACACCGTCCGCAGCTCCGGCAGCCTGCTGATGTCCACGAGAAGTGTCGGCGCGGCAAGCCGCAACCGGAGCATCGCGACGAGACTTTGCCCGCCTGCCAGGATTTTGCAGTCCGGGTCGGCGAGCGCCTCAAGCGCGTGGCCAAGATCCGAGACCCGCAGGTAGTCGAACGGGCTGGGCTTCATCGCGCTCGCCCCCGGATCAGACCCCAGACCACAGAAGGGGACAACGGCAGCGAAGTGGCCTGCACTCCCAACGCATCCGACACCGCATTCGCCAGCGCGGCAGGCGGCGCGATAGTCCCGGCCTCCCCCGCGCCCTTGACCCCCAACGGATTCAGCGGCGACGGCGTCTCCTGATGGATGATCGTGACGTCCGGAATCTCCATCGCGGTCGGTACGAGATAGTCCATCATGGACGCGGTCTTGATCTGGCCGTCCGCGTCGTACACGACCTCCTCGAACAGCGCGCCGCCGATCCCCTGCGCCGTCCCGCCCAGCACCTGGCCCTCCACGATCTCCACCTCGCCCGTTTCCACGTCCACCTCGACCCGCGCCGCGTGCACGCCACTCGCGGTCGGGCTGCCGGTCGGGTGGTAGAACGACGTCGCCTCAAGGACCGGCAGGCCGGTGGCAGTGGTCCGGTGCCGCAGGTAAGCCTCGTCGGCGAGTTCGGCGTACGAGACACTCCCGGCCGTTCCGCGCACGGATACCCGGCTGTCGTGCAGGACGATGTCGTCCGGGCTCGCCTCCAGCAGCTGCCCGGCCAGCTCGGTGATCTTGCGGGCCAGCGAACTCGCCGCCTCGTGAACGGCATTCCCGGCGACCACCGCACTCCGGCTCCCGATCGAGCCGCGGTTGCCGTATCGGACGAGATCGGTGTCGCCGGTCGTCACCACCACCCGGGACGGATCGACGGCGAGCCGGTCGGCGATCACCTGCGCCAAACCGGTGCGGATCCCTTGCCCAAGATGGGAAACTCCGCTGTACACCTGCACGGTACCGTCGCGCCGCAGCTCGGCCGTCGCGCCTTCCCACCCGGGGCTGCGGTACCCCCGCGCGCCCAGCTGGCCGGAGGGACCGGAGCCGGTGTACTCGACATACAGCGCGAACCCCACCCCCACTCGCCGACCGGTTGTCGAAGCACGAGGTGCGTCGTACTTGATGGCTTCCTTGGCGGTGTCGAGCAACGACGGGAAGTCGCCGCTGTCGATCACCGCGCCACTGGGCATGGCGTACGGCATGCGGTCCGGGCCGACCGCGTTCCGCTTCCGCAGCTCGAGCGGGTCCATCCCGAGCCGGGCAGCGGCGACGTCCATCATCCGCTCGATCACGAACGTCGCCTCGGGCTGGCCGAATCCCCGGTACGCACCCACCCGCACCGTGTTGGTGTACGCGCACCGCAGCCCGATTTCGGTGGCCGGGAGGTGATAGGCGCCGGTGGCGAACGTCTTCGTCACGAGCGCGGTCCCGGCCCCCGAGTAATCGGCGAAGGCACCGAGGTCGGCGACGATCCGGTCGCGGAACCCCAGCAGCAGGCCGTCGGAGCTCAACGCCAGTGCGGCCCGGTGGACTTGCTGCCGCGCGTGCACGGTGCTGAGGAACGATTCCTGCCGGTCTTCGAGGTAGCGGACCGCCTCGCCGAGATGCCGGGCGGCGAACGCGGCGACGATGTCCTCGGGGTACACCTCGTAGTACGCGCCGAACGCGCCGCCGAGGTCGGGCACGATCACGTGCAGCCGCTCCGGCGGCAGGCCGAGCACCTCGGCCAGGTGGTCCCGGAACAAATGCGGCTGCTGCACGGTGGCCCACACGGTGAGCCGCCCGTCCGCCTCCGGCCGCGCCACCACCGACCGGCATTCCATCGGCAGGGCGGTCTGCCGCTGGATGCGCAGCGTCTCCTCCACCACGACTGCCGCGGCCGCGAACGCCGCGTCGATGTCGCCGGTGCGCGCGACATCCTGGTACCCCTCGTTGCTGCCGAGCTCCGCATGCACCACCGGAGCACCGGGGTCGAGGGCCGCGACGGGGTCCACGACGGGTGGCCGCGGCTCGTAGTCGATGTCGATCAGTCCCACCGCGTCCTCCGCGAGTGCCCGGCTCCGGGCGACCACGGCGGCGACGGGCTGCCCGGCGTAGTGGACTTCGCCGCTCGCCAAGGCCGGGTAGTGCGGAATGCGTAACCCGGGTTGCTGCCACACCACGGGAACCGGACCATTCGCCGTACCGAGATCCTCGGCAGTGAGGACAGCCGTGACACCTTCGGCCGCGGCCGCCGCCGACGTGTCGAGGTGCGTGATGCGGGCGCTGGCTTCGGTCGCGCGGAGGAAGGCGATCTCCAGCCGGTACCCGAGTGCCACATTGCCGATGAACTGCCCCTCGCCAAGGAGGAGGCGGACGTCTTCGGCCCGGGGCGCGGAAGTGCCGACGGTGGGCCGCGGAGCGATGGGAAGGATCGACATGAGCCTGGTCCTCCTTGTCGGGCGAGGCAGCCGGTCACTCGGCGGGAGCGGGAAGTTCGGGAGTCTGCGGGATGGCCCCGTCCAGGTCGCCGCCGCGGGAGGTCCACGTGTCGCCGAAGCCGGGCCGCTCCTCGTCCGCGGGCGCGGCCGGGGAGCAGTGGAAATGCCAGATCTTCCACACCGGATTGCCTTCGCCGTCGTCGCGGCGCAGCACGGAGGTCTCCCGGAAACGGATCCGGGTGAAGTCCGACGCCTGGTCGTTCAGCGTGGCGTTGCTCGTCCCCCAGCCCTGCTCCGTCTTGGCGCGGGAGAGGAAAACGCCTTCACATGTCAGGTACGCGAGGTCGCCGGAGACGAAGATCCGGTAGTCCCACAGCTCCGGGACGCCGTTGTCGATGTTGTCGGTGTAGTAGCTCCACACCTGAACCATCTCGTCGAGGCCGTAGTAGGTGTGGCCGTTCAGGTTGAACATCAGGGTGTCCGGCGCGAAGCTCCGCTTGCGCCGCCCCATTTCGCGCGTGAAGTTCGCGGCCCACCAGTCGCGGTGGGCCTCCCGGACGGCTTCGACGTCGCCGGCCGGACCGCTGAAGTTCGGCTGGCTCGTGGGCAGTACTGCAGTGGACATGCCGTCTCCTTTTCGTTTTTCAATGCGCGAGCAGCTCGGCGGTACGCGGATGCGCGGCCGGGTCGCCGCTCAGCATCACGACGATTTCGTCGAGCCCGAGCTCCTCGTATTCCTTGAGCCGGACCGCGAGCGTGTCCGGTGTGGCAGCGATGCCGAGCTGATCGGTAGTGCGGTCCTCGAAGAGATCGGCGGCCGCGTCCGTGCCGTCGCGCTCCAGCGTCTCGTTCACCAGCGTCGCGTCGGGCAGGTCGACCCCCACCTGCAGCTCGGGGAAACGGAACCGCAGCGGCCCCGAGATCGCGAGCTGACGGCGGGCAGTCGCGAGATCATCGGCGACCACCGTCGGGACGACGGCCGAGATCCGGAAGTCTTCCGCGCTCCGGCCGTGCTGCACCAACGATTCCCGCACCGTCCGGATCGTCGTGCGCAGGTATTCGCGGCTCGCCCCGGCCGACAGCGACACCCCGTCGCCCACCCGCGCCGCGAGGTCGAGCATTCTGGGCCGGATCGCCATCACGTCGATCGGAATCGGCGGCGGCACCGGCGTCGCGAGCCGGAGCCCGTCGAGGGTGAACGCCTCGCTCGACGCCGTCACCTCCCGGCCCGCCAGCAGGTCCCGCAGCGCGGCGACGAACACCTCCACCCCGCGCACGGTCCGTGCCCCGGTGACCCCGATCCACCGCGCCCGCTGCAGGCTGCCGGTCCCGACCTGCACCCGGACACGACCCGGTGCCAGCGCAGCAAGGGTGGCCAGTTCCATGGCGAGCACGCCGGGGCTGCGGGTGTCGGCGTTCAGCCCGACCAGCCCGATCTCCATCCGCTTGGTACGCAAGGCATACGCGACACTCGGCACCATCGCGTCCTGAAGGCCGACGTGCTCGGCCGACCAGACCCCGTCCAGCCCGGCGCGCTCGGCGGTTTCGACCGTGGCAAGGGTGTCCACGAGAGGAATCTCGCCCCCGTAAGCAATACAGCGACGAATCCCGGTCACTTCCCCTCCCCCGCGCTGAACGACGGCGGTGCCGTGTCGTCGATGCCGATCAGCAAGGCCCGCAAGGCATCGGTGAGATCCCGGCGGCCGGTCGCGTCGAGCGGTGCGAGCAGCTCGTCGCACAGCTGCAGGTGTGCCCGCATCGCTTCCTCGACCCGTTTCGTGCCCTCGCCGGTGAGCCGGACGAGCAGGGCACGGCGGTCCCGCGGATCGGGGATGCGCTCGACGCACCCCGCCGACTCCATCTGGTCGATCACGTACGTGATGGCCCCGGAGGTGACGAGCATCGACGTGGCCAGCTCCTTCGGGCTGAGCTGATGCGGCGCACCGGCCCGGCGCAGCGCGCACAGCAGGTTGAACTGTGTTTCCTGGAACCCGAACCGCTCCAGGTTGGCGTTGGTCTGCCGGTTGACCAGGCGCAGGTACCGCGCGATCCGCGAGACCACGCTGAAGGACTCGAAGTGCTCCTCCGGGAGCTCGGTCTCCCATTGGCCGATCAGTGCATCGACGAAATCGGAACTCATCGCGCGACCCTCCTCGTTCCCGCGTGGGTTTCCCGGTACAGACCGGCCGCCAGCCGGGCGCAGTGCTCCGGCTGTTCCAGCGGCAGCAGGTGCCCCGCGCCGGGCACCGCTTGCCAGCGGCCGCCCGCCGCCGCGGCGAGCGCGCGGCCCCCCTCCGGCGGGCAGGTACGGTCGAATTCGCCGTTGACCACGAGCACCGGACGGCCGACCGGCCCCGCCAGGACGTGCGTCAGGTCTTTCTCGAAGACCTCACGGATCAGTTCCTCCACCATCGCCACATCCTCCCGGCCGGTCACCGCCAGCTCGACGAGCCGGGCCCCGAGCGCGTCCGGCGCGTCCGCGGGCAGGCTGCCGCTGGGCAGCGAAACCCGGAAGTACTCGCGCACGCCGATCTCGCGCATCCGCGCCATCCCGGCTTCGAGATCGTTGTGCTGCGCGGTGAAACCGCTGCCCAACGCGACCACCGACCGGACCCGGTCCGGGTGCCGCTCCGCGAACGCGCACCCGATCAGCCCGCCGACGGAGACACCGACCAGTTGCGCGACCGAAACATCAGCCGCATCCAGAACGGCGGACAGGTCTTCGAGGTAGTTCTCGACGGCGTACGGGCCACGGCGTACCGATGCGCCGTGCCCGCGGAGGTCGAACGAAACGCAGCGGAACTCCGGCAGCCGGGCGGCCATCTCGTCCCAGACCCCGGAAGCCATGTTGAGGCCATGGACGAAAACCATGGTGTCCGCGCAGTGTGGCCGGACGTCGCGGTAGGCGATCGGTCCGGCGGGCCCGGTCGCGTACCGCAGTTCTGCCGAGGTCATTCGCACCGACTCCGTCCGCTGTCGTCTGTGACGGGAGTCATGCTCACTCAGGTACTGCTTAAAGTCAAGTATCTCAAAGTTAAGAGATCTTGTTCGCGGACGATCTTGCGGATCAGCGCTTGTCAGCGCTTGTCAGGGCGATGCGTAAGTAGTAACTTACGCGTCATGGTGACCACGACCGCCGATCCTTGGCAGGCGCTTGCCGACCCCACGCGGCGGCGCGTGTTCGCCCGCGTGGCCGGGGGGCCGTGTTCGGTCACCGAAATCGCGCGGGAGCTGCCGGTCAGCCGGCCTGCGGTGTCGCAGCATCTGCGGGTGCTGCTGGACGCCCGGCTCGTCGAGGTGCAGCAGCAGGGCCGGCTGCGCGTGTACGAAATGCGGGCGGGCGGCCTCGACGAGCTGCGCCGAGAGCTCGACTCCTTCTGGAACACCACTCTGACCAGGTTCAAGAACGTCGCCGAGCGGACGTACCAGCCCGCCGCGGCAGAAGGGACGCCGTCTCGATGAGCACCACTTCCCAGGACCAGACCGCCGTCCAGGTCGACCTCGTCGTCGACGTTCCGGTCGAGCATGCGTTCCGCGTGTTCACCGAACGGTTCGACGAGATCAAGCCGCGCGAGCACAACCTGCTCGCGGTGCCGATCGAGCGCACCGTGCTCGAACCGCGGGCCGGTGGCACCGCATACGACATCGGCACCGACGGGAGCCGGTGCACGTGGGCGCGGGTGCTCGCCTGCGAGCCGCCGCACCGGCTCCTGCTCAGCTGGGACATCAGCCCGCAGTGGCAGATCGAGACCGACCCGGAGCGCACCAGCGAGGTCGAAATCCGGTTCACCGCCGAGGCCCCCGAGCGCACCCGCGTCGTGCTCGAACACCGCCACCTCGACCGGCACGGCGACGGCTGGGAAGGCTTCCTCGGCCTGGGCACCGGCTCCGGCTGGCCGCTGTACCTCGAACGGTTCCGTGCCGCGACGGCACGAGCCTGACCGCGGAATTCCGATGAGCATCAACAACAATCGCGCCGCCGACCTGCGTGCCGCGATGACCGGCGAGGGCGGAGTGACCGATGCGTCGCTCCGCACCGCCGTAGCGGCTCGCGCCGCAGGCGGGCCGTCGGCGAGCGAACCGTACGACACGCTCGCGCAGCACATCGGGGAAGCTTCCTACCGCGTCACCGATGCCGAGGTAGACGCCGTCCGGCGGGAAACGGGTAGCGAGAAAGCGGCGTTCGAGATCGTCATGTCCGCGTGCGTCGGGGCCGGTTTGGCCCGCTGGGACACCGCTCTCCGCGCGATCGAGGAGGCGAGCGATGCGTCTGCCTGAGGTCGAGCGCGGCGACAGCTTCCGCACCAGGGCGCTGATCCGCGTCATCTCGGCGGCACTGGGGGCTCGCCTTCCGGACGCCGCCCGGGTTGCCTTCTACCACAAGGGTTTCGTCGGCCCGGCGCTCGGCGCGTGGACGCACGAGGTGATGCGCGGGCCGAGCGAATGGTCCGTGTCCGAGCGGGAATTGATGGCGGCGATGGTCGCGAACTGGAATACGTGCCCGTTCTGCATCGGAGCACACCGGGCCATTGCCGTCCGCGGAATGGACCCCGCGGTGGCCGACGCCTGTCTCGCCGACTACCACACGGCCCCCATTTCGGCGCCGCTGCGTGCCACGCTCTCGTTCCTGGAAACGGTGACCCGGAACCCGGCCGGATTGCCGTCGGAAAAAGCCGCGGCCGCGATGGCCGCCGGGGCCACCCGGCAACAACTCGAGGACGCCGCAGCGGTCGCGGCCGTGTTCAACATCATCACCCGCTACGCCAACGCCTTGGACTTCGCGATTCCCACCGAGGCGGAATTCGACAAGGCCGCGGGAATGATGCTCAAACGCGGCTACGCGTGACCGGTGGTCATTCCGGCGCCGCCGCGCCCGGCCGGTTCAGGGTGTCCCACCCCTGAAAGGACGGCAGCACCCCGCCGAGCACCAGGCGAGCCAGCCCTTCCGCCCACTGCTCCAGATTCGCGGTGGTGACCGGCTCCGGCCTGCCAAGGCGGCGCGCGAACGGGCCCTGCACCATCGCCGACGACGGGCCCACGATCGCGAACGCCAGCTGGTACAACGGCACCGGCGCCATCCGGCCCGCGGCGACCAGCCGGTCGATGATCGGGCCGAGCAGTTCCGCGTTCGGCAGCAGATAGTTCTCGTAGAGGTAGTTCAGCCGCTCGGATTCGCGGGAGAATTCGTCGACGAGCAGCCGGTGCACCGCCGGGTTCCGCGCGACGTTCACGTAATACCGCAGGACGATCAGCGCCAGTTTCTCGTCGTCCGTGCAGTTTTCGTCTTCGGGGAGCTGCAGCGGGTCCAATTCGGCACAGGCGTAGTCCACCACGGCCCGCCAGAATGCGATTTTGGAACCGTGGCGGTCGTTGATGAAATTGTGGCTGACGCCGATCCGGCGGGCGAGCTCGCGTACCGAGGTCTGCTCGTACCCCAGCTCGGCGAACGCTTCCAGCCCCCGGTGCAGCACGTCGGGGTAGGACAGCGACTGAACGGTGGTCTCCACCCGGCCGAGCCTACCGGAATCCTCCGGACCGCGGAGCAGGATGTCCGGAAAATGCACTCTGACAGCTGTCAAGTTAAGGCTTGACAGCTGTCAGATGCGGGGTTAACTTCGAAGAGTGCCCGCGCTGGAAAGGCGCAGCTTCTCCCTTCTACCGGAAGGTGTACCGACATGTCCGCGACCGATTCCGTCCAGGTGACCGAACCCCCGCTGCCGCCGCGCGAGGACTTCATGACGCTGGCGACCCCGGGGGTCCTGCTGAGCCTGCAGCCGGACAGCTTCCGGCAGGTGTCCATCGGCGACGTCCACGTGGAACTGCGGGACGTCGGCGTCCACGAGGCCAGCGGCGGCATGGTGGGGATGACCGTGCTGCGCGGCACCGGCGAGGAAACCGGCACCGTCCCGTGGCATTACCACCACCTCGGTGTGCAGGTCGCCTACGTCATCCGCGGCTGGATCGAGCTGGAGTTCGAAGGGGCCGGCCTGCTGCGCGCCGAGGCGGGCGACTGTTTCTACCAGCCCGCCCGCAACCGGCACCGCGACGTGCGGATGTCCGGCGATTTCGAGGGCATCGAATTCACCCTTCCCGGCCGCCCGGACACCACGTTGTACGTGCCGGACGAATCCGGCGGCTACACCGAAGTACTGATCGACGAAAACGCCGAAGCGAAATGAGCTCCTGACGTGAAAGCAGTGGAAATCGCGGCCTTCGGAGGCCCGGAAAACCTCAAGACGGTGAAACGGCCCACGCCGGTGCCGTCGCCCGGACAGGCGCTCGTCGCGGTGGAGGCGATCGGCGTCGGTCTCGCCGATGTGCTGACCCGTAAGGGAGTTGCCGGAGTAGCACCCGGGGCCGTACCCGGCATCGAGGTCGTCGGCACGGTCACCGCCGTGAGCGCCGACCAGGACAGCGCCTGGGTCGGGCGGCGGGTGTTCGCCATGGACGAGCATCTCGGCGGGTACGCCGAGCAGGTGGTCACGGAGGTCTCGGCGCTTGCCGCGGTACCGGACTCGGTCACCCCGGTCGATGCGATCGGCATCGGCATCAGTTCACTCGTCGCCGAGTACACTTTGGACAGAGCGGCGGTGTCCGCAGGTGACCAGGTGCTGGTCCGCGGTGCGAGCGGCGGCATCGGCGTGATGGCGGTGCAGCTTGCCGCGGCCCGCGGCGCAACCGTCGTCGCCGGGACCACCACGGCCGACGACGACACCCGGCTGACCGAACTCGGTGCCACCCACATCGTCGACGCGCAGGGCGTCGCCCGCGACGGCCGTACGTTCGGATACGACGCGGTGGTCGACATCGTCGCCGGGGCCGGTGTCCCCGATTTCGTCGGCATGCTCCGGGAAAACGGCCGCTACGTCGTGTGCGGAATCGCCGGTGGGCTACCCCCGGCGGAGTTCGGCATGAGCCTGCTCGCCGCATTCCAGCGGTCACTAACGATTTCGACGCTCAGCCTCAACAGCCACCCCGGCGACGGCCGGGCCGCGGTCTTCGAGACGTTGCTCGGCAAGGCGGCGCAGGGAACCATCCGGCCGCTGATCCACGACACCATGAAGCTCGACGAAGCCGCCGCAGCACACACTCGCCTGGAGTCCGGCAGCGTGTTCGGCAAAATCGTCCTCACGCCTTGAGGGTCCATTGTGAACATTCTGTACACCGCCGAAGCACTCGCTTCCGGCGACGGCCGCAACGGCCGCGGGCTCAGCTCCGACGGCAAACTGGACGTGGCGCTGGCTGTGCCGAAGGAAATGGGCGGCAGCGGCAATGGCACCAACCCCGAGCAATTGTTCGCTGCCGGGTACGCCGCCTGTTTCCATTCCGCATTGCGGATCGTCGCCAAAACAGCTGGCGCGGACACCACCGGATCGACAGTGGGTGCGCAAGTCAGCATGGGACG
This sequence comes from Amycolatopsis jejuensis, assembly GCF_000717335.1. Lineage (GTDB taxonomy): Bacteria > Actinomycetota > Actinomycetes > Mycobacteriales > Pseudonocardiaceae > Amycolatopsis > Amycolatopsis jejuensis. The sequence continues at coordinate 36,146 of NZ_JNYZ01000029.1, read as the reverse complement.
CACCGAAGGCGGCGCGTTCGGCCTGTCGGTGAAGCTTTCGATTTCGCTGCCCGAGGTAGCCCACCACGAGGCGACGGTGCTGGCGCAAGAGGCACACCTGGTATGCCCGTATTCCAATGCCGTGCGAGACAACATCGACGTCGAGATCGTGATCGCCTGACGGAAGGAACGGCCGTGACCGAACATCTGCTGGCCCCGGCGCCCGACCGCCGCAGCGGGCTGCACAATCGCTGGCATCCGGCAATTCCCCCGCAGCTCGTCCTCGATTCCGGCGACACGGTGCGGCTGACCACCCACGACGCACTCGATGCCCAGATCACCCCGTCAACGTCGATCAGCGACCTCGGCGGCCTCGAACTGGGCCGCGTCCATCCCCTCACCGGACCCATCCACGTGAACGACGCCGAGCCCGGCGATGTCGTGGCCGTACATATCGAATGGGTCAAACCGGCGTCGGCACACGGATTCACCGCGACTTTCCCGGGCCGCGGCCTGATGCCCGACCTGTTCCCGGGACCGCTGCTGGCCCATTGGGAATTCTCCGGCGGATTTGCCACCAGCGCACAGGTTCCGCACGTACGGATCCCGGCGGCCCCATTCGTCGGGACCATCGGCGTGGCCCCGTCTCCGGAACGGCTCGCGCACATCCATGAACGCGAGCGGATCGCCGCCGGAAACGGGGCTCTGGTGATGGGCCCGCGAGCCGCGGGCGCAATTCCGGACGACCCCGTGGTGGCCCGGGAAGGCCTGCGCACCGCGGCCGCGCACGAGGTCGGCGGGAACATGGACATCCGGCAGCTGGGTGCTGGTGCGGTGGCGTACTTCCCCGTCGACGTCCCCGGAGCCCTGTTGTCTGCCGGGGACGCCCATTTCGCCCAAGGTGACGGGGAAACGTGTGGTACCGCGATCGAAATGGCGGCGGAAATCTCGGCGCGGATAGTGCTGCACAAGGGCCTCGCCCGTGAACGCGGCCAATCCTCCCCCACATTTTCCTTCCCGATCACGCAACCGCTGGAACGGTATTACGCGACCACCGGAATTTCCGTGACCCCGGACGGAGTCATCCACCCGCTCGACGCGGCGCTCGCGGCCCGCAATGCGGTGTCGGCCATGGTCGACGCTGTGGCATTCGACCACGGTTTGACCCGCGAACAGGCCTATCTGGCCGCAAGCGTGGCCGGAGACCTGCGGATCAGCTCGATCGTGAACGTCCCGCACGCCCAGGTGACCATGCTGGTCCCGGAATCGATCTTCACCGACTGAGGAGAAACTCGTGGCGCAGCTCATCGCCCTCCATAAGACCCCGCCCGATCCCGAGGCTTATGACCGGTATTACTTCGCCCACCACGTCCCGCTGGCGAAACAATTCCCCGGGCTGCAGAAATACGAGGTCAGCCGCGGCGCAATCGCCGGCGCGGACGGACCGTCGGACCTCCATCTCGTGGCAGTCCTGCATTTCGAGAGCCTTACCGCCGCACAAGCCGCGCTGGACGGCCCCGCAGGACAGGCCGCACTGGCGGATCTGCCGAACTTCGCCCTGCCGGGAAATGTCGAAATCCTGTTGTTCGACAACGAAGTCCTCTAGAAATCCGGACCTGCCGGGGAACGCGGCGGGGGCGGGCGATCAGTTCGCCGCTGCCGCTGGAGTTCCCTCCGACTCCCAGCGGAGCAGGTCCCCCGGCTGGCATTCGAGTACTTCGCACAGCGCCGCCAGCGTCGCGAACCGCACCGCTTTCGCGCGGCCGTTCTTCAGCACCGCCAGGTTGGCCGGCGTGATCCCCACCCGGTCGGCCAGCTCGCCCACGGACATTTTCCGCTTGGCCAGCATCACGTCGATGTCGACGGCGATCGGCATCAGATCACCTCGTCCAGCTCGGCCCGCAGGTGCGTTGCTTCGACGTCGCGGGCGACAGCTTGGGCCAGCAGCATCCGCAGCACCAGCACGATCAGCGCGACCCCAAGGATGGCGACGCCGACACCGGCCATGATCAGGGTGACACCCGGGTCGTCGCGCTGGCCCGGCGCGTTCACGGCGGTCACCGTGAACCACACCAGCGCCGCCGCCACGATGGCGCCGATGATCACGTCCACGTACCGGAAGGCAGCCGGGGAGAACACCGTTCCGCGACGCACCATCGTGACCAGCCGCCACACGCAGACCCCGGCGACCTGGACCGTGACGAGGCCGGCGACCGCGATCAGCCGCATCGGCGTCAGCGGGAGCGAGCCGTCCTCCGGGTCGTTTCCGCTGATCACCATCCAGATCATCAGCACCTGCACGAACAAGGTGCCGCCGAGCACCAGCACCAGCACGGCCCGTAGCGCGTGCACTGTCAGCTTTCCCATGACCCTCCTATCGAGTTGCGATGGGAATCTATCGTAATTCGATAGGGCGGAGCAATGGGGGGTCGGCACTTGTCTTGGGTGGCGACGTGAGGTACGGGTCGGGCGTCTGCTGGTGATCTTGACACCACATCACGATCACAACCCGCAGAGGCCCGGTCATCTTTGTGCTCTGCCGCCGATAAGGCCACGTGAGCGGGCTGCCGTCCGCCTCGATACCCGACCGACACCACCGACGCCGAGTGGGCAGTGCTCGAACCGCTGCTGCCGCGGCCTGCGAGACCGCGGCCCGGGGCCGTCCGGAGAAACATCACCACCGCGCGATCGTGGACGCGTTGCGGTATGTCGTGGGCAACGGCATCACATGGCGGGCGCTGCCGGTGGATTTCCCGCCGTGGAAGACAGTGCACGGGTTCTTCGCCCGCGCTGACCGGGGATATGACGGCGGGAAGAAGATCGACGGCCGCAAATGCCACATCGCCTCTGGCCGCATGGGCCAAAAACACGTTCCGGATCACCCTCGACATCGTGAAGAAATCGTCGGACAGAGCACTTTTGTGGTCCTGCCCAGGCGCTGGGTGGTCGAACGCACCTTCAACCCTCTCCATGATCACTGTGCTGACCAGGACCACCTAGCCAGGTTCACCGACAGGCTCTGGGAAATCCGCCGGCGGGCGGCGCGGCGGCCGGAGGAGTCCGGTGTGGACCAGCAGGCCGAACCCGATTCCGGCGACCAGGTCGACGACGAGGCCGGCGGGCACCGGTACCCAGCGCAGGCTGACCGCGACGTACCCGGCGATGAGCAGCCCGATCCAGAGCCGGGCCTTCTCGCCGCGGTGCTGGTCGAGCACGACGGCGGTGACGGCCAGGACGATCGGCGCCATCATCACGAACACGCGGCCGGTGTCGGTGGCCAGCAACCGGCCGACGAGGCAGCAGCCGAAAAGCCAGACGCTCGCGACGAGCAGTTCGCTGCGCAGACCCTGGCGGCGCCACAGGTGGTAGAGGCCGTAGGCGAAGATCAGCCAGAAGAAGTGGAACGTGGCGAAAATGCTGAGCTGTGTGGTGTCCTTCCCGCCCGCGAGGGCGAACCGGAAGTTCTCCAGGAGACCGCCGTTGGCCTGTCCGGCGCCGAAACCGTAGCTGGCACCGATCACCTGCTGGGCCCACATGCGGTACCCGATGTACGCGCCGATGGCCACGACGGTCGCGGCAAGGCCGAGGAGGACCTGGCGGTCTCGCAGGGACCGCCGCCGGGTCCAGGCGAGCACCGGGTACAGCGGGGCGAGCAGCAGCGCCGTCTCCTTGTTGAGCGCGCCGACGACCACGACGATCGTGAACGCGACGAGACGGCCGCGGAACGCCAGCCACAGCGCGACGACGTAGACCAGGTTGTTGAGCGGGTCGACGAGGGCGGCGTTGGAGAAAGCGTAAGGCGCGTACCAGAAAGTGCACGACAACGCGACGGCCATCAGCGCGGCTGTGAAGAGCTGCAGCCGCAAGTGGTTCCACAGGAACTCGAAGAACACCAGGATCGCCGCGAAGGTCGCGATCACGGTCAGGGCGAGCCAGAGGGTGTCGAACGACAACCCGGTGAGCAGCTGGGCGCGGTGCACGAGCCACGGGCTGAGCATCCGCAGGGCAAAGGGATTCTCGACCGGAGCCCCGGTCTGCACCGACATCTGGTAGTAGCTGAGCGCGTCCCCGAACCGGCGGGTGTGCGCTTCCTTCTGGACGTCGGCGTGGGAGATGACGTTGATGAGCGTCACCGCGGCAAGGGCCAGGTACGTCCAGGCGCGCCGGGAAGGTCTGTGATCTGTCATGTTCGTACGGTCAGCGCCCTCGGAGCCTTCGGACTATCGACGTCATCGCAATCCGCGACGACGGGATCCACACGTCGGAGTGTTCGAGCGGCCGATCGCCGTCGGTGTAGGTGATCTGCTCGATGCACAGCAGCGGGGCACCGGCCGGCACGTCGAGGATCTGCGCGACCTGCCCCTCGGCCAGGTCCGCGGTGAGCGTGCGGCGGCCAAGGGTGATGCGGACGCCGTGCCGGTGCTCGAGGACGTCGAAGAGGCTGGTGCCTTCGACGTCCCCGGCAGTGAGGCCGGGGACCGCGGCCTTGGACACCCAGTTGCGCAGGAACATCAACGGCCGCCCGTCGGGTCCCCGGCGCACCCGTTCGATCAGCCAGACCTCCTCGCCGCGCGACAGGTCCAGCAGCCCGGCCACCGACTGCTGCGGCACGGTGGAGCCGAAGGCGAGCACCTCGGTGGTGTACGCGACGCCCTGTGCCTTCAGCTCCTCGGCCATCGAACGAAGCGGATCGACGAAATCCGGCTCGGCCCGCTGCCCGGTGACGAACGTGCCGCGGCCCTGGACCTGCTGCAGGAGCCCTTCGCCGATCAACGTGCGCAACGCGCGGCGGACCGTCCCGCGGCTCACGCTCAGCGACAACGCGAGATCGGCCTCGGCGTGCAGCTTGTAGTGCTGCGGCCATTCGCCGTCGCGGACCTTCCGCCGGATCTCGTCGCTGATCTGGTCGTGGAGCGGGAGGGCGGAGTCACGCACGAGGGAGAACGCGAGGTCGTGCGACGCTCCGGTACTCACCGACTGCTCCGATCCTGCTCACCGGAACGCCCCGGCCGGTGTTCCGTGAACGACCGCGCTCAAGGTGCGGGTCATTCCTTCCGGATCACCATGGTGCCAGACGGTGCGGCCGTAGACCGCTCCGGCCACACCCGCGCCGAGACTCCGTTCGAGGTCGGCAAGGGTGCCGGTGACGGTGTCCTGTGGCGGGCCGCCCCGCAGCAGCACCGGCACCGGGACCGCCGCGACGAGGTCCGGCATCGCCTCCGGATGCGGGGTACGGTCGATCTTGACCAGGTCCGCGCCCAGCTCGAAGGCGATCCGCGCCGCGTCGGCCATCGCCTGCGACGTGGCCACCGGCGATGCGCCGCGCTCGGTCTTCACCATCACCTCGACCATCAGCGGCAGTCCCAGCGCACCGCATTCCTGCGCGGTCTCCCCGATCATGACGGCGTACGCGTTGTTCTCGTCGATGCGCCGCGTGTCGTGGATGTAGTAGACGACCGCCGCGTCGCCGTCAGCGTGCAGCACTTGCGCGGCCGACGCCCAGCGCGCGGGGGGACCGACGAGCTGGTGCGGGTCGTCCCCGACGGCCGACCGGTCGATCCGCAGCACCAGGCCGAGCTGCGGGCCGGCGCCGTCCGGATCGAGCTGGCGGGCGGCGTGCAGGCCCATCTGGAGCCCGTCGGCCCCGCCTTTCCCGCTGAGTTCCGCCAGCGCGGGCAACGCGGCCAGCGCGCCGCCCGCGGTACCGGCGGACACCGCGTGGTCGTACCCGATGATCAGGCTTTTCCGGTCCGCCGCGAACAGCCGGGCCATGCGGCGGGCATGGCCGGCCTCGACGGTCGTGGTCAGGTGCATGGGGTTCGGGTTCTCCTAACTCTCCTGAGGCGAAAGGGATACCGGGATCCGGTCGAGCGCGCGGTCCAGCCCGCGGCGCAGGAACACCCCGATGACGAGCGCGGCGGCCAGCGGGGCGCCGACTGTCACGAGCATCGACAGCCCTCCCCGCGGCCCGGGGAAGGCCGTCACGCCGTAGCCGTCGAGCAGCAGCAACAGCCTCGGCCCCAGATCGCGGGCCGGGTTCAGGCTGGTCATGGTGAGCGATCCGGTGGCCACGGTGAGCATCAGCACCAGCACGCCGATCGCGATCGGGAACGCGCCCACCGCGGGTGCGTTGGCACTGCGCCGATGCGTGGCGATGACCACGAAGACGATCAGGATCGCCGTCGCGATGAACTCGACGAGGAAACCCCGCCAGATCGGAACCGCTTGGTACGCCGCGGCATCGGTCCCGATGATGGCCGGATGGGGTGAGTACGGCGCGAAAATCAGGCCCGCGCGCTCGCCGCCGGGAGCATCGACTGTGATGTGGTTCGCCGCGATCCATTTCCGGATCTCGCCGCCGAACCACAGGAAGGTCGTCCCTGCCCCCAGAAAAGCGCCGAAGAGCTGCGACGCCCAATACGCCGGTACCTGGCTCCACGGATGACGGCCGGCGACCGCGAACGCGAGCGTCACCGCCGGGTTGAGGTGGGCGCCGGAAAACGTGGCCGACAGCCACACCGCCACCGCCACCGCACCGCCCCAGATGATGCCCATCGTGACCAGGTCGGTGACCTGCTTGAACAAGACCGCCACGGCCACCCCAGACGTCCCCAGCAGCACGATCGCGAACGTGCCCAGCACCTCGCCGGCGCAGCTGCGGCCGTTCATCGGCGCACGAGTGCGGCCAGCGCGGCACCGCGCGCGTAGGACGTCTGCGTTCCCCGCCGGGTCACCGAATCCGACGCGACGGCGATCGCGAGCTCGATCGCTTCCGCGGCATCACTCCCCGAGGCGAGCGAGTACGCGAAGGCGCCGCAGAACGCGTCCCCGGCTCCGGTGGTGTCGATCGCCCGCACGCTCGGCGCGTCGAACCAGCGCAGGCTGCCACCGTCCTCGACGAGTACCGCACCCTGCTCGCCGAGCGTGATCACGAGCCCGCTGCCGATCCGTTCGGCGAACTTGCCCGCGCCGGCGGCCAGGTCCCCCGGTGCCTGCCCGAATTCGGCTTCGAACAGCAAGGCGAACTCGGTTTCGTTGGGCACCAGCCAGTCGGTCAGCTCGAGGATTTCCGGACGGACCGGGGCCGCCGGACCGGGGTTCAGCACGGTGATCGCGCCGGAAGCCTTGGCGTGCCGGAAACCGCGGAGGATCACCGGTTGCGGGATCTCCAGCTGGCTCAGCACGAGGGCCGGCTCCGGAAGCCCGGCGAACGCGCTGTCGACCTGGTCCTCGGTCATGAACTCGTTCGCGCCCGCGCCGAGGATGATCCGGTTGCCGCCGTCCGGATCGACCAGTACATTCGCGACCCCGCTGTACGTGCCCTCGACCTGCCGCATGAATCCGACGTCGATGCCGAACGAGCGGAAGTTCTCGATCGTGTCGCGCCCGAACGAATCGGTGGCCACCGTGTTGACCATCGCGACCCGGCCGCCCAGCAGCGCGGCCATCACGGCCTGGTTCGCCCCCTTGCCCCCGAACCCCTGCGCGAAATCCCGGCCGAACACGGTCTCCCCCTGCGCGGGCATGCGTTCCAGGTAGGAGATCAGGTCGACCATCGAGCTGCCGACACACGTGAGGGCGGGACCTCTTGCTGCTTCTGACATGGCGGGCTCCAGTCCTCGTCGAATGGCAAAAGGACCATATACGTACATAGACGTCTAGTAAAGTCCGCTACGACGAGGAAGGCGTCGGTCAGCTGTGCAGGATGTCCCACACGTGCAGCGCCAGCTGCAGGTCAAGCCGGGTATCGGCCAGTTTCAGGTCCTGCGCGGTGAGTTTTTCGATGCGGGTCAGGCGCTGGCCGACGGTGTTCACGTGGACCGTGAGAGCCGTGGCCGTCTGCGCGACCGAGAAACCGGAGTGCAGCCACGCGCGCAGGGTGGCGAGCAGCTGCGCGTCTCGCCGCTCGTCCTGCTCCGCGATGGGAGCGATGAGCTGGCCGGCGAGCCGCTGCAGGTACACCGACGGCGTGTCGGCCATCAGCAGCAGCCCGAGGACGGACAGGTCCCGCAGGTCGACGAGCCCGCCCGTGCGCAGCCGGGCGGCGCCGCTCGCGGCTCGGTACGCGGAGTGGATGTCGCCGAGGCGCTCGACGGGCGGGCTGATCACGGTGACCAGCGGCCCGGGCAGCTGCTGCCGGACCCGATCGAGCGCGCCAGGGAGACCCCGCACCTCGGGCACGAGCAGCACGACGTCGTCGCCGTACGAAGTCGCAAGGACTTTGGCGCGCACGGCATTCCGGGTGTACCGGGCGATGGCGGCGACGTGGTCCTGAATTCCTTCCCCGGCAAACAACACCACGTTCCGGGCGTGGTCGAGATCGAAGCCGAGTGCGGTGCCGCGTTGCCGGAGCACGCGGGGCCGGGTGAGGCTTTCCCCGCGCAGCACATCGGAAAGCAGGTCGCCGGACAGCCGTTCCTCGATTTCGAGCGCGTGCCGCACGGTGAGCATTTCGATGCCGACGACGAGCGCGAACTGCTCCACCAGACGGCGGCGGGTGGTGTCCGGTACCGCCTGGTCGCCGAGGACCCACAGGCTCGCGGCCACCTCGCCGCAGATCACGACCGGCGTGACCCAGGCATCGTGGCCCTCGTCCTCGATGTGCCGGGTGGCGTACCCCAGGCCGGGCGCGGCCGGAAGCCTCGGCAGCGCTTGCCATCCGGCTGCCCTCTCCCCCGCTGCGGCCAGCAGACGGTCCTCGGTGTCGATCACCGCGACCGAGGCGGTGAGCACGTCGGCCAGCGCATCGACGAGACCGGCGAGCCCCGCCTCGTCGAGTACGAGCTGCATCAGCCGGTGATGCTGTTCCTCGGCCCATTCGCGGCGGGCCCGGAATTGCGCAGCGTGAATTGCGGTGACCGTCTGTTCGGCCAGCAATTCGGTGAGCTCGAGATCGGCATTGCCGTACCGCCGGGGCGCGGCCGAATACCCGACGAGGACACCGATCGGTTTTCCGGCTCCCTTCAACGGAGTGGCGACCAGGCTGTGATAGCCCTGCAGGGACGAAAGGCTGAGCCGCCCGTACACCTCGGTGTCGCGCCGCACGTCGGGGATCGCGATCGTGTGTGCCTCGCGGAATGCCTGTGCCGCAGGCGAATCGGCGTCGGCGGAGTCCGGGTGGATGCAGAGCGAACTGTCGTTGCGCAGGCGCGTGAGGTAGTCCTTGCTGAGCCCGGCCCAGCCGGTGATGTCGAGCCGGTCGGCGGCCGGATCGGCCAGCATCACCGCGCAGAAATCGAAGCCGATCAGGTCCCGCGCCAGTTCCGCGACGCGCATCAGGATGTCTTCGAGCGGTTCGGCGACATTCACCGCCCGTGAGATTTCGGATACGGCGCGCATCCAGGTGCGCAATACCGGGACGATCATGGTCATGGCAATGCCTCCCGGTCCTCGACCTGGGCTGTCACGGTAACCCGCAATTCCCCGGAAAGCCACGCGGAATGACGTGGCAGGCCACATCACATCGCCGCGGTTGCTGTGGTCGTACACATGGACACTGCCGGGTCCGGCCACGCAGACTTTCGCGGACAACAGGGTGACGGAAGGAAAATCCATGACCTCGACCAAATCCGCGCGGGCGGCCGTGACCGTGGACAGCCAGCGCTGGTACGACACGTTGCCTGCCTCGTCCGCCTTCCGCGTCGGCGACCTGGTGTTCATTTCGGGCCAGCTCAGCGTCGACAAGGAGGGCGAGGTCCGCGACCCCGGTGACGTCACCGCCCAGGCGCGGAACTGCTTCGAATCCCTGCGCGACGTGGTCGAACAGGCCGGCGGCACGCTCGACGACATCGTCGAAATCCAGAGTTTCCACACCGATCTGCGGCGCATGGACCCGGTGTTCGACGTCGCCCGCGAGTTCCTGACCGGTGGCTACCCGGCGTGGACCGCGGTCGGGTCCACCGGCTTGCCGCATCCGGAAGCGCTGGTGTCGATCCGGGCGATCGCGCATCTCGGCGACGGTCCGAAGGAGACGTTCACGCCGGACACGCTGAAGTGGTACCGCGACCTGCCTGCGTCGGCAGGCTGCCGGAAGGGCGATCTCCTGTTCGTCGGCGGCATCACGCCCACCGACGCCGACGGGAACGTGATCAACCCCGGCGATCACGAGGCGCAGGCCCGGTTTTGCTGGAACCGCGTGAAGGAAATCGCCGAATGGGCCGGCGGTTCGGCCGATGACGTCGTCGAGATCACGACCTTCCACCAGGACGCCCGCGGGATGTCCGGGATGGTGGACGCGTGGTGGGAGGACTACGGCAAGAACCTGGCGAGCGACGAAACCGTGGCGATCACCGCGATTGCGGTGCCCGGCCTGCACAAGTTCGGCGCGCTGACCGCGTGGCGCACGATCATCGACCTGTCGCCGGGCAAGCGGATCGGCAAGACGCCCGCGAGCCTGTGGTGGAAGATCGTCAACATCTCCGGGGCCACCACAAAAGAAGGCAGCACTTTCGTGGGACTGGCCGGTGAGGTCGCCTCCGATGGCGACGGGAACATCACCACTCCCGGCGACACGGCCGCGCAGGCCCGCTACGCCTTCGCGCGGCTGGTGGAATCGCTGGAAATGCTCGGCGGATCCAAGGAGAACATCGTCGAACTCACTTCGTACCACAAGGATCCGCGGGCGTGGGAGATCGTGCAGAAGGAAGGGCTGGCGTTCTTCGGCGACCACAAGCCGGCGTGGACACCGGTCGGCGTGACCGGGCTTTTCAAGGAGGGCTACGTCCACGAGATCCACGCGCTCGCGGTGCTCTGAGGCCGATCTTCACGAGGGGCCGCCGTGCGTTCCACGGGGGCGGCGGCCCCTGCTGAACCACGCCCGGGGGACGACGTCCGGGAAAGGACTGTCTCATGACTTCGGAAATCGAATCGGCCAGCGGCCACGGGGTCGCCCCGCCGCTGGTCACCCGGCCCGACGACGATCCGGCCGTGCTCGCCGACGCCGCGGTGGACGACTACGCCCTGCACGTCGTCCCGCCCATCTGGCGGCTGGGCCGGACGAAGATGGCGATTGCCTGGTCGTCCACGCTCGCCGCGCTGTTCTGGGTCGTGCTCGCGGCGATCGCCGCCTCGATCGTGGGCACGCAGCAGGCGCTGATCGGAATGGCGCTCGCGGTGATCGTGTACTTCGCCGTGTCCTACCCGCTGCAAAAGGTGGCTTCGCGCACCGGTGTCACACTCGCGAACTTCTCGCGGAGCCTGTTCGGCTTGATCGGCACGCCGATTGCCGCGCTGATCGTCGTGGTGTCGGCGTCGTGTCTCGCCATCTTCGAAGGCTCGGTGCTGTCGGTGGCGTTCCACACGCATTTCGGCGGCAGCATCCACCTTTGGTACGGCGTGGTCGCGGTGTTCTGCACGCTGATCACGCTGGGCGGGGTGCGGGTGTGGCTGGAGAAGCTCAACGCCTGGCTGCTGCCGGTGTTCCTGGCCGGACTCTTCGGGGCGTTGATCTGGGCGATCGTGCAGTACGGCTACCAGAGCGACTGGCTCACCGCCGCCGCCCCGGACCCGTCGGCCTTCAGCGGACCCGGCTGGCTGCACGCGTTCGCGCTGTACCTCACCGGCATGGTGAACGTGATCTACACCGTCGACTTCGCGCGGATGGGGAAGGTCCGCAATGTGAAGTACAACGGGCACGTCACGTTCGGCTGGGTGTACTACCTGCTGGCGATCCCCGTGATCGGCGGCATCGGCATCTACCTGTCGAAAGCCGTGCCGGTGCAGGGGGTCACCGAGGTCGGCGTGGTCACCGGCATCGTGCAGATGATGGGGCTCTGGGGGGTGGTCTACATCTTCGCCACGCAAGCGAAAATCCAGACGGCGAACATGTATCTCTCGTCGCTGAATCTGCAGATCTTCTTCTCTCGCACGGTGAAGCTGACGCTCTCCCGTTCCGTGTGGACAGTGGCGGTGGGCGTAATTCTTTTCGGCATCATGTCGGCCGACATCTTCGGGTTCGTCACGCAGTTGCTTTCCTACCAAGGAGTGCTGGCGATCGCGTGGGTCGCGGTGGCAATCGTGCACCTCGCTTCACGGAAGACGAGGACGGACCGGGAGTTCGAGACGCGTCCGGGTCGGGTGCCGCGAGTCAACCCGGGTGGACTCGCCGGATGGGCGGCCGGGTCCATCGCAGGTGTCGTACTGCTGGCGACCGGGTCGGCGTTCTCCCTCACCTACGCGCTGATCATCACCTACGCGGTGGCGACGGCGGGGTACGGCGCTGCGCTGGCCTTCGCGAAAGCCGGGTGGTTCACGATGGCGCGGCCGTTCGACCCGGCGCAGGAAGTGGCCGACGAGTGGAATGTGCACGTCGAATGTCACAAGTGCCGGAAATCGTATGTGGCCGTCGAAATGGACCGTGATCCGACCCACCGGCACGAAGCAATCTGTGCCGCGTGCGCGACCGGGCACGAGTTCCAGGCTGCGGCGCGGGCGGAATCGCAGCGCTACACCGCCGAAATCTCCTAGGGGGAAGAAAATGAACGATCCGGTGCCGCTGTGGCGGCCGGACGGCGTCTCGGAAACCAGGTTCGCGGACTTCCTGCGCTTCCTCCGGCGGGAATACGGCGTGGATTTCGGCGAGCTCGACTACGCGGGCCTGCATACGTGGTCGGTGGCGGAACCGGCGCAGTTCTGGGACGCGATCGCCCGGTTCGGCGACGTCCGCTTCCACCGCCCGCCACGCGCAGTGGTCGAAAACCTCGACGACATCACGCAGACCCGCTGGTTTCCGGGGTCCACGCTCAACTACGCCGGACAAGCGCTGACCGGCCGGGGCGAGCACGACCTGGCGATCCTGTTCGAACGCGAGGACGGCCTGCGGGAGCAGGTCACCTACGGTCAGCTGCGGGAACGGGTCGCCGCGGCGCGGGCCGGGCTGGTCGACCTCGGCGTCGGGCGGGGCGATCGGGTGGTGGCGCTCGCGCCGAACTGCGTCGAGACCGTCGTGGCGTTCCTGGCCGCCGCGAGCCTGGGCGCGATCTGGGCGTGCTGTTCCCCCGATTTCGGTGCACGGGCAGTGGAAGACCGGTTCGAACAGCTGGCGCCCACGGTGCTCATCGCCGTCGACGGGTACCAGTACAACGGCCGGGCCTACTCGCTGAGCGAGCGGGTGGAGCGGTTGCGGACCGCGCTCCCGTCACTTCGGGCGACCGTGCTCGTGCCCTATCTCGACCCCGGTGCCCGCGTGCCCGGCACGATGTCGTGGGCGCAGCTGACCGCGCGCACTGCCCCGCTCGAGTTCGCCGCGGTGCCGTTCGATCATCCGCTGTGGGTGCTGTATTCGTCCGGAACCACGGGGCTGCCCAAGGGAATTGTGCACGGGCACGGCGGAATCGTGGTCGAGCACCTCAAGGTCCTTGCGGTGATGAGCGACCTGCGCCCTGGCGACCGGTTCTTCTGGTTCACCACCACCGGCTGGATGATGTGGAACTACGTCCTCGGCGCGCTGCTGGCCGGCGCGACGATCGTGTGCTACGACGGCAGCCCGTCCTTCCCGGACGACGACCGGCTGTGGGCGATGGCCGAGGAGTACCGCATCGGGTTCTTCGGGGTGTCGGCGTCGTTCCTGCACGCGGCCCTGCGCGCCGGGCGCTCCCCCGGCCGCAAGCACGATCTGGGCGCGATGCGGATGCTCGGGTCCACCGGGTCGCCGCTCTCCCCCGACGGGTTCGCCTGGGTTGCCGAGCACGTGGGCCCGCAGGTGCAGATCTATTCGAACTCGGGCGGGACCGACGTGTGCACCCCGTTCATCATGTCCGCGCCGAACGTCCCGGTGTGGTCCGGGGAGATTTCCTGTGCCGCGCTGGGCGTCGCGGTCGAGGCGTTCGATCCGGCCGGGCGGGCGGTGCTCGACGAGCTGGGGGAACTCGTGGTCACCACGCCGATGCCGTCGATGCCCGTCGGGTTCTGGAACGACGAGGACGGAACTCGCCTGCGCGCGGCGTATTTCGAGGACTTCCCCGGAGTGTGGCGGCACGGGGACTGGGTCCGCAAAACGCCGCGCGGTTCGTACGTCGTGTACGGGCGCAGCGATTCGACGCTGAACCGGGGCGGGGTCAGGATGGGCACCGCGGAGTTCTACTCGGTGATCGAGAGTTCGGCGGAGGTCGAGGATTCACTGGTCGTCGACATCTCGTCCGGGAATGACGACGCGCCGCTGCTGTGTTTCCTCGTGCTGGCCCCGGATGCGGACGAGGAAACGACGGTGGCCCAGGTGCGCGCCGCACTTCGGCGGGAGCTGTCGCCGCGGCACGTGCCGGACCGGTTCGTGCGCATCGCCGAGGTACCGCGCACCTTGAACGGGAAGAAATGCGAGGTTCCGGTGAAGCGGATTCTGCTGGGTGCGTCGCCGGAAACCGCCGTCAGCCGCAGCGCGCTGCAGAACGCCGGGGCCATCGACGAGTTCGTCGCCCGGCGCGCCGAATTCACCGCAACCGAGGGGAAAGCATGACCACGACAGGCAAACCGGGTCGCGAATACGTCGACGACCTGTGCCGGCGCTACCGCCGGTGGGGAAACTGGGGGCTGGACGACGAGCACGGCGCGTTGAACTTCATCACGCCGGAGGCGCTCGTCCGGGCGGCGGGCCTGGTGCGGACGGGCAGGATCGTGTCGTGCGCGCTGCCGTTCGACGAGAACGGGCCGCAGTCGGGCCGGTTCGGCGGACGGCACAACCCGGTGCACACGATGCTCCAGGACGGCGGCGATATCGCGATCGGCGCGCAGGATCACCTTTCCGAGCTGCGGTTCACCGACGACACCGTGACGATGCCGCTGCAGTGCGGCACCCAGTGGGACGCGCTGGCGCACATCTTCCACAACGGACGGATGTACGGCGGGCACGGCGTCGAGTACGTCACGAGCAAGGGCGCTGCGCGCAACGGCATCGAGAAGGTGGCCGACGGGATCGCGGGCCGCGGGGTACTGCTCGACATGCCGCGGTACTTCGGGGTCGGCTGGATGTCGCCCGGCCAGGCGATCTCCAGCGCCGACCTGGCCGGTGCGGCGAGCGCGCAGAACGTGGAAATCCGCAGCGGCGACGTGGTCCTCGTCCGGACCGGGCAGCTCGCGCAGGTCCGCGCCGAGGGCAGCTGGGGCACCTACGAGGCCGGGGACGCGCCCGGGCTCGGCGTGGACAGTGCCCATTGGATCTTCGGCAACGAGATCGCCGCGGTCTGCGCCGACACGTGGGGTGCCGAGGTCCAGCCGAACGACACCGAGAACGTGTTCCAGCCGCTGCATCTGATCCTGCTGGTCAACGCCGGAATCCATCTTGGGGAGATTTTCGATCTCGAAGCACTCGCCGAAACCTGCCGCAGCGAAGGCCGGTACGAGTTCCTGTTCGTGGCACCGCCGCTGCCGATCACCGGCGCGGTCGGCTCGCCGGTCAACCCGCTGGCGATCTTCTGATGGCGGACCGGATCGTGGTGCTCGACGGCGCCCGCACTCCCGTCGGCCGGTTCGGCGGCTCCCTGAAGGACATCCCGGCACACGAGCTCGGGGCGACGGCCGCCCGGGCCGCGCTGGCCCGGGCCGGGGTCGCGCCCGCGGAGATCGGCGAGGTGGTGATGGGCTGTATCGGCCAGGTGGGCAAGGACGCCTTCAACGCGCGCCGGGTCGCGCTCGCCGCCGGTCTCCCCGACAGTGTCGCGGCATACACGGTGAACCGGTTGTGCGGCAGCGGTCTCCAGGCCGTGTGGTCCGCAGCCATGCAGATGCGCTGGAGTGGATTGGACTTCGCACTCGCCGGTGGGAACGAATCCATGTCCCGCATGCCGTTCTACGACTTCGGCTCACGCCACGGACGCACACTCGGCGACCGGACTCTGGCCGACGGCACGATGCTGATGCTCACCGATCCGTTCGACAACGTCCACATGGGAGTGACGGCGGAGAATGTCGCGGCGAAGTACGGGATTTCGCGGCGGGTGCAGGACGAGTTCGCCGTCGAATCGCAACGGCGGGCCGGTACGGATTCCGCACAGGCTGCGTTCGAGGAGGAAATCACGCCGGTCCCGATCGGCGTGAGCGTCGACGAACATCCCCGCCCCGGCGTGACCCTCGCCGCACTGGCCGGCCTGCGCCCCGCCTTCACCCCGTCCGGCACGGTGACCGCAGGAAACTCGTCGGGCATCAACGATGGTGCGGCCGCGCTGGTACTGGCCCGCGAACCCGTCGCCCGCGAACGCGGCTTCAGCGGTCAGCTGGTCGCCATCGAAGCGGTGACCACCGCGGCGATGGACCCGAGCCTGATGGGCTACGCCCCGGTCCCGGCCCTCGAGTCCCTGTTCCGCCGAACGGGAACCGTCCCGGCGGACATCGACGTGTTCGAGGTGAACGAAGCGTTTGCCGCCCAAGCCGCCGCAGTCATCCGGGACGCCCGCCTGCCGGAGGACCGCACGAACCCGTACGGCGGCGCGATCGCACTGGGCCATCCGGTCGGCGCAACCGGCGCGATCCTGACTCTGCGGGTGGTGAAGGAACTCCTCCGCCGGGACGGAGACCTGGGAGTGGTGACCATGTGCATCGGGGGTGGGCAGGCACTGGCTGCCTTGCTGCGGCGGATCTGACCTGCTCACCCTGCACGCCGGGCCGGTTCCACCGCGGTGACCTGCGCGTCCCGAGGTTCCCGGGTCTCCGGAATCCGCCACACCCCGGCCAGGCCGAGCACCGCGATGATCGCCAGGTAGATACCGGGCGCGGTGACCAGACCGGTCGCCCGGATGAGAGCCGCGGCGAGGAGCGGGGCGGTTCCGCCGAGGAGGGCGTACCCGATGTTGTAGCCCAGCGAGGCGCCACTGACCCGGAGGCGGGTCGGGAACACTTCGAGCAGTGCCGTGTAGCTGCCGCCGCCGAAGGTGCCCAGTGAGAGGGCCACCAGGACCTGTCCGGCGATGGCGCCGCCGATCGAGCCGGACGCGGCGAGCAGGAACGCCGGGACGGCGGACACCGCGAGCAGAGCCGCGCCGATCCGGATCATGCGGCGGCGGCCGAAGCGATCACCGGCGATCCCGGCCAAACAGATCGCGACGATGAACACCACCAGCGCAACGCCGTTCGCGGTGAGTGCCTGCACCCGGCTCAGCCCGGCCGTTACTTGGAGGAACGTGGGGAAATAGCCTGCCAGGTAATAGAACGCGAGCGCGCTCGTGGCCGAAAGCGCGAACGCGTACCAGATGGCGGCGGGGTTCTGGCGCACGGCGTCGCGCAACGGCGTGCGGCTGAGGTTGTCCGTGCGTGCCGCCTCGGTGAATTCCGGGCTTTCCTCGGTGCGCATCCGGAGGTACAAACCCACCAGGCTCAGCGGAAGCGCCAGCAGGAACGGAACCCGCCAGCCCCACCCCTCGAACTGCGCGTTCGTCGTCGCCGCGGCCACGCCCAGAACCACCAGCAGGCCGATGATCGACGACACCGCGGACATGGCGATCACGATCGTGATCCAGGAGGCACGACGGCCGCGAGGTGCGTGTTCGAGGGCGAACGACGTCGCGCTGGTGACCTCTCCCCCGGCGGAAAGTCCTTGCAGCAGCCGGAGAAGGACGAGCAGCAGCGGCGCGAGCAGGCCGGCCTGGCCATACGTCGGCAGTACCCCGATCGCGGCGGTACTCACGCCGATGAGGGTGAGCACGAGCGCCAGCACGCGGCGCCGTCCGATGCGGTCGCCGAGGCGGCCGAACACGATCCCGCCAAGGGGCCGGACCACGAATGCGACGCCGTAGGTCGCCAGCGTGGCCAGCAACGCGGCGCCCGAATCACCCTTGGGGAAGAACGCCGAGGCGATCACCGGCACCGCCAAGGCGTAGATCGCGAAGTCGTAGAACTCGATGAGGGTGCCGATCGCGGCGCCGGCGAGCGGGCGGCCTGCGGATGTGCGGTCAGTCATGGGGCGATCTCCAGCATCCGGCGCGGGTTGTCGGCGGTCAGTGCGGTGACGTCGTCCTGGTCGAAGCCCCGGCGCAGCATCAGGGGGACGACGTTGCGGAGCAGGTGCGCGTAGCCCTCGCCGCCGTAGCGCTGCAGGTGGGAACGGAAGCAGATGTCCTGCGAGAGCAGGATCCGGTCCCGATGCCCGCGTTCGCACAGCGCGCGGATGTGGCCGAGGCGCGTGGCGTCGTTGGGCAGGTCGATGTCGGCGTACGGGTAGTAGCTCGATTCCTGGCCGAACAGGTCGAATTCGAGGTAACAGCCGGTGTCGGCGAGTTCGAGCATCGCGTCGAGCGTGAACAGTGTGCGGTCGATGTGGCTCATCACGATCTTGGTCGACGACGTTTCCTGCCGCACCCGTGCCATCGCGTCGGCGGGGGCTTGCTCGGCCCGGCCGGGGTGGATCATCAGGGCGGCGCCGGTTTCGTGGTGGGCGTCGACGGCGGCACGCAGCACGGTGTCCTCCACCGGGTCCACCGGCCAGTTCAGGCCGATCTCACCGATCAGCCCGGCGCGGATTCCCGTGTCGCCGACGCCTTGGGTGACTTCGAGGGAGATCTGGGCGGCGAGGTCGTCGCGGGAGCGGTCGCGCAGGCCGGCGGGGTGATAATCGCGGTGGTACCACCCGCTGCCCATGATCACGTGCAGACCGGTGCGCTCGGCGACCTCGGCCAGGCCGGCCGGGTTGCGGCCGAGCCCGATACTCGTGGCGTCCACGATCGTCGACCCGCCTGCCGCGCGGTAGCTTTCCAGTTCCCGGACGGCGTCCTCGATGTCGTCCACCCGCATGTCGAAGGCGCTGTGGTGACGGCGTACCTCGTTGTAGTTCTCGAGGGTGATCGGCTCCTCCGACGCCAGCGCGGTGCCTTGCTGGCGGGTCGTGCCGCCGATGTGGGACAGCACGTGCTCGTGTGGCTGGATGTGCCCGGCCTCGTGGCCGCTGATGTCGCCCCGGACTGTGCGCAGTCCCATTTTCCGTGCTCCCTTACCTGGTGCCGGCCCGCAGGGCGGGACCGTATGTGTCGGCGAATTCCCGGACCGCGGTGACCAATCCGGCGCCGTGGCCGTCACTGATCGCGAGACTCAGCGCGACCATCGCACGCCGGGCCATCCAGTAGCCGCGTTCGAGGAGGTGGAAGAAAAGCAGCTCCCTGGCGGCCGGGTCGGCTGCGGTCAGATCGGCAGGCGAACGGACCGGGCCGGGTACCGGGTGGAAGGTGAAGAGCGATCCGCGTCCGGTCACCGTGACCGGGACGCCGGCCTCGGCGAACACCGCCTGCAGCCGTCCGCGGAGCCGGTCGCCGCGGGCGTTGAGGTCGGTCAACGCCGAGTCGGTGAGTACCTGCTCCAGTCCGGCGAGACCGGCGGCCATGGTGAGGGTGTTGTTGTTGAAGGTCCCGGCGTGCGCCCAGCGCGGCCCCTCACCCGCCGGGTCGAACCCGGCCATGACTTCTCCACGGCCGCCGAAAGCACCGAACGACATGCCGCCGCCGAGGTATTTGCCCAGTGTGCAGAGATCCGGGGTGATCCCGAGTTCCCGCTGCAGCCCACCCGGGGCGAGCCGGGACGTCATCACTTCGTCGAAAATCAACAGCGCCCCGGCGCGGGTGGTCTCGTCGCGCAGCATCTGCAGGAACGCCGGCTCGCCGGGGATCGTGCCACCGCTGCCGAGCATCGGTTCCACCAGCACCGCCGCCAGGTCGGTGGCATGCTCGGCGATGACGGCCTTGGTGCCGTCGATGTCGTTGTACGCGCCGATCACGAACCGGTGCGGCACATTCAGCGGCGCGTTGCCTTGGCCGAAGGACAGCACCCCGCCGTGGTAGCCACCCTGGAACACCAGAATGGTGGAGCGACCGGTGTGCGCGGTGGCCGCGGCGAGGGCCATCAGGTTGGCTTCGGTGCCGGAGTTGGTGAACCGCAAGAGGTCCAGGGCCGGGAATCGACGCGGCGGCCGGGGGAAGGACACGCGGTGACGCTGGATGTCCGCCGGCTGCGCATGCTGTGCCAGCTCGACGCGCACGGAACCATGGCCGCCGCCGCGCACGCGATGAGCTACTCGCCGGCGTCGATCTCCCAGCAGCTGGCGCAGCTCGAACGCGACGTGGGGAGCACGTTGTTCGTGACGTCCGGACGGAGCGTCCGGCTCACCCCCGCGGGCACGGTGCTGGCCGCCCGCGCCCGGAAGATCCTCGACTCGCTCGACGCGGCCGAGCGTGAGGTCCGGCACCTCGGCGCCACTCCGGTCGGCCGGGTCCGGCTGGCCACCTTCCAGTCGGCCGCGCTCGCGGTGCTGCCCGCCGTCCACGGGAAACTGGCGCGGGACTTCGGCGGCATCCGGCTCGATGTGGTGCACCTGGAGCCGCGGGTGGCACTGGACAACCTCTCCCGGCACGCCGTCGACATCGCCGTACTGGAGGAATATCCCGGTTCTCCCCTGCCGAAGCCTCGCTCGGTGATCGCCCGCGTGGTACTGCAGGACCCGCTGTACCTCGCCGCCCCCGCGGGATCCCGGGCAGAACTCGACCCGGACGCCCGGTGGGCACTGGAACCGGACGGCACCGCGGCCCGCCGCTGGGCCGCGGCGACCTGCCGCACGGCAGGCTTCGAACCGGACGTGCAGTTCGAGTCCCACGATCTGATGCTGCACAAGGCCATGGTGCTCGCCGGGCTGGCACACAGTTTCCTGCCGTCACTGGCGATCGGCGACCTGACCGGGGACGACCGGGTCAGCGTGGAACGGCTCCCGGGCGAACCGGCGAGGTCGGTGCTGCTGGCGTACTCCGCGGCGGCGGCGAACGATCCGGTGGTGGCCACCGTGAGCCAGGTGGTGGAGGAGTGTTTCTCGCTGCTCGGCCGCGCCGGGTCGACGTGACGCGAAAGCCCGCCGGCGGTTTTCCGCCGGCGGGCTATTCCGGTGCGGGGCTCAGGCAGTGATCGTCGCCGGGTCGCTCGTGCTCGGGCGGCCTGTTTCGACGTGTCCGGCCAGGCGGCGGACGAACTTCGGGTCGTGGTCGGACGTGATGGTGACGTCGTACCAGTTGTGGCTGGACCAGCTGCCGAACGTGGCCGTCTGGCGGGCTCCCGGCCAGAGGAACCGGGTCGAGCGGCGGCCGTTGTCGTAGGCGTTCTCCAGGGTCAGGCGGACCGGCCGGGTGGTCCGGTTGAGCAGCTCGACCCGGACGTTCCCGGCGCGGTCGTGGTGCGCGGTCACCTCGACCCCGGCGGCTGCGCCCGCGAAGTGGCGGTAGAAGCCGTTCGGGCCGTGCACGGTGTAGTCGTACCCGGTGGGCGGCGCGGGCAGCGAACCGGTCAGGGTCCGCCCGGCCGAAACCGTGAACGTCTGCGGGGTGGCACCCGGTGTGGTCACGTGGAATCCGGCCCCGATGCCGCCGCGGCTGGCGAACGTGACCTGCAGCGCGGACCCGGTCACGACGGCGTCCGCGCCGAGGTCGTAGGCCAGCGCCCGCGCGGGACGCAGGCCGCGTTCCTGCGGCGGCAACGCCTGTTTCGCGGGGACGGCGGGGACGTAATCGGGGTGCCGCTTGTTGTCCGGCGGAACGTAACAGGCGGTGTCCGGCAGCTCCGGGACACCACGGTCGGTGCGGCGGAAGTCGAACGCCGACGTGAGGTCACCGCACACGGCGCGGCGCCACGGTGAGATGTTCGGCTCCTGGACCCGGAACCGCTTCTCCAGGAACCGGACGATCGAGGTGTGGTCGAAGGTTTCCGAGCACACCCAGCCACCCCTGCTCCACGGCGAGACGACCAGCATCGGCACGCGCTGCCCGAGCCCGTAGACCCCGGCCGGATGCGAGGCGGACCCCACGTGGATCTCGCCCGTGGTGTCCACAGTGGACTGACCGGCGACCGGGTACGGCGGCACGACGTGGTCGAAGAAGCCGTCGTTCTCGTCGTAGGTGATGAACAGCGCGGTCTTGCTCCACACAGCCGGGTCGGCGGTGAGCGCGTCGAGGACCTGCGAGAGGTACCAGGCGCCGTAGTTGACCGGCCAGTTCGGGTGCTCGGTGAACGCCTCGGGCGCGACGACCCAGGACACCTGCGGCAGCTTGCCGGTCTTGACGTCGGCGGCGAGGAGGTCGAAGAAGCCCTGCCCCTGCTTGGCATTGGTGCCGGTGACCGCCTTTTCGTACAGCGGGTTGCCGGGCTTCGCGGTGCGGTACTGGTTGAAGTACAGCAGCGAGTTGTCGCCGTAATTGCCGCGGTAGGCGTCCTCGATCCAGCCCCAGCTGCCCTCGGCGTTGAGGCCGTCACCGATGTCCTGGTAGATCTTCCACGAGACGCCGGCCTTTTCGAGCCGCTCGGGATACGTCGTCCACGAGTAGCCGAGCTCGTCGTTGCCGAGCACCGGGCCGCCGCCCTGGCCGTCGTTGCCGGTGTAGCCGGTCCACAGGTAGTAGCGGTTCGGGTCGGTCGAGCCCATGAACGAGCAGTGGTAGGCGTCGCACACGGTGAAGGCGTCGGCGAGCGCGTAGTGGAACGGGATGTCGTCGCGGGTCAGGTACGCCATCGTGGTGCTGCCTTTGGCGGGCACCCATTTGTCGTAGTTGCCGCCGTTCCACGCGGCATGCGTGTCGTTCCAGCCGTGCGGGAGGTCCTGGATGAACTTGAGGCCCAGATTGTCCGCGTCGGGCCGGAACGGCAGGATGTCGCGCTTGCCGTCGGACTGGTACCAGACCGGCTTGCCGCCGGGCAAGGTGACCGGCCGCGGGTCGCCGTAGCCCCGCACGCCGCGAAGCGTGCCGAAGTAGTGGTCGAACGAGCGATTCTCCTGCATCAGCACCACGACGTGCTCGATGTCGTCGATCGTGCCGGTCCGCCGGGCAGGCGAGATCTCGGCCGCCCGCGCAATACTGGCCGACATCAGCGAGGTCGCCGCCGTGCCACCCGCCAGCTGCAGGAATCGTCTGCGGTTGAGGTTCGTCACGCGGGAAATTATCGGCGCGGGACCCCGAAGTGCCCCCGCCGTGCAGCCGAACACCGGGCGAAGCTCGGATGAACGCCGGGATCCGGCACCCGGGCGGGTGCACCGGGCGGAGGCACTCGGCTACCATCCGTGGTGCCGCACACTCCACTGTGGACACTCACCGGCACACCGGCGCGTCCGCCTCCTCACCACGAAGGGGAACTCCTTGCTACCCCCGGCATCCGCCGTGGTTGGTCCGGACCACCTTGCCTGCCGTGCGCACGCCGCCGACATCACCGGGTGTTTTACTCCTCGATGTTCGCCGCGCATCCGGACCTGGTCGATCTCTTCAACCAGGGCGATCAGGCCGACGGCAGGCAGCAGCTCGCGCTGGCGTCGGCCGTTGTCGGGCATCTCCTCGGCGGCGGCGCGGGGTCGTTCGAGCAGATCGCCGGGCGGATTGCGCACAAGCACGTTTCTCTCGGGATCCGGGCCGAGCAGTACCCGATCGCTGGGCGTCACCTGCCTCGACCCGGCCGATCTCTGCCGACGGTGGCGCGTCGCCAAACGACTCGCTGCGGGCCGCTGCCATTCCCGCACGGCGTCCGCGGCGGACTGCTCCGCAAGGGACTGCCCGCCGACCGGATCGGGTACGAGGTCTTCGGCCCGGGCTGCTCGAGCGCGGCTGAACCGCGGGTTACGCCAGCTCCGTCAAGCGACGTTCGACGAAGCGTCGTTCCGCGCCATCGTCGGTCAACTCTCGCGCACGCAGATACGCGGCCCGCGCCTCCCCAGTACGGCCGAGACGGCGCAAAAGCTCACCTCGGGTCGAGTGGAAGTAGCGGAAGTCGTCCAGTGCCAGGCCGTCCACGAGGCGCAGGCCGGCTTCGGCGCCGGAGGCCTCGGCCACCGCGATGGCGCGGTTCAGTTCCACCACAGGTGACCCGGTCAGCTCGCCGAGGCGGCCGTACAACACCGCGAGCTCGGCCCAGTCGCACGGGACCTCGGCGTGCAGCGACGCGATGGCGGCCTGCAGGACATACGGTCCGCGGCCGTGCAGGGCCAATGCGCGGTCCAGCTCGGCGCGGCCCGCGGCGATCTGCTCGGTGTTCCACAGCGACCGGTCCTGGTCGGCGAGCAGGACGAGTTCGCCGTCGGAAAAGCGGGCTTCGCGGCGGGAGTCGTGCAGGAGCATCATCGCGAGCAGGCCGTGTACCTCCGGGTCGTCCGGCAGCAGTTCGGCGAGTGCGCGACCCAGCCACCGGGCCTCGCCGGACAGCTCGTCGCGGCCGCCGTAACCCTCGTTGAAGATCAGGTACACCACGGCCAGCACGGCGTCCAGGCGTTCGCGCAGCAGGTGGTCCGGCGGCACGCGGAACGGGATTCCCGCGGCTTTGATCTTGCGTTTCGCACGGACCAGCCGCTGCGCCATCGTGCGCCGGGGCACCAGGAAAGCGCGGGCGATCTCGTCGGTGGTCAACCCGCCGAGGGTGCGCAGGGTGAGCGCGACCTGGGCGTCGAGCGCGAGCGCCGGATGGCAGCAGGTGAAGATCAGCTCCAGGCGCTCGTCGGGGAACGTCGGCACCGGCACCTCCGGGGGCGGGGTGAGCAGCCCGATTTTCGCGGCCAGCACCCGGTCGCGGCGGAGGCGGTCCGTCGCGCGGTTGCGGGCGGTGGTGATCAGCCAGGCGCGCGGGTTGCCGGGTACGCCGTCGCGCGGCCACCGGTCGGCGGCCAGCGCGAACGCCTCCTGCGCGGCTTCCTCGGCGAGGTCGAAATCACCGAGGAAGCCGATCAGGGTGGCCAGTACCCGGCCCCATTCCTCACGGAAGACCTGGTCGAGCGGGACTACCAATACACCTCCGACGGCCGGATTTCGACGGCGCCACCATAACGCGCCGCCGGGACCCGCGCCGCCACCTCGATCGCCGCGTCCAGGTCGTCGGCCTCCAGGATGAACAGGCTGCCCACGGCCTCCTTCATCCCGGCGAACGGGCCGTCCGTGGTCAGCGTCCGCCCGCCCTCGACGCGCACCGTGGTCGCGTTCTCCGGCAGCCCCATCGGCGGCACCGACGTGACGCCAGGCATCTCGTTGATGCCCTGGTAGTCGGCGTACACCTGCTTCTGCTCTTCCTCGGACAGCGCGGCCTGCCGCTCCTGCGCACCGCCTTGGTAGACCAGCATCACGTACTTCATCGCATCCTCCTCGTCCCGGCCGGGCCGGTCGCAGTAAGACGAACGACGACCCCCGGAATCGACAGCTCAGCCCACCGGGAACGTACGGCAGACCCCCGACACGACTGCCTTCCGCCGCGTCCCCGGCTCCGGCAGCACATCCCCGGTCACCCGGGCGGTCACCCGCGGCCCGTCGGGCGCGACCAGCAGCCGGACCGAAGCGTCGTGCCCGTAGTAGCTGAGGTCTTCGACCTCGACCGCGACCCCGTCCGGCGAAGAAGCGTCCGCCAGCCGGATCTGCTCGGGCCGCACCAGCACCTGTACCTTCCCCGGCGGCGCATCCCGCACCGCCACCGCGCCGAGCGCGCACGTGGCCAGTCCATTGTGGACTTCCGCGGGCAGGAGGACCGCGTCCCCGACGAAGCTGGCCACCCCCGGGTCGCGAGGGGTCCGGTAAACCGCGGACGGCGTGTCGAGCTGCACGAGCTGCCCGGCCCGCATCACGGCGACCTGGTCCGCGAGTGAGAGGGCTTCGGACTGGTCGTGGGTGACCAGCACGGCAGTCGCGCCGGTCGCTCGCAGGGCCGCGGCGACCGCGCGGCCGGTTCCCTCGCGCAGGCCCGCGTCAAGAGACGAGAACGGTTCGTCAAGCAGCACCACCGCGGGCGACGGCGCGAGCGCGCGGGCCAAGGCGACCCGCTGTTGCTGCCCGCCGGACAACTGGTGCGGATAGCGCTGAGCCACCCCGAGATCGAGGTCGACGAGTTCGAGCAGTTCCGGCAGCCGGTCGGCCCGGGCGGCTCGCGGCAAGCCGAACGTGACGTTGGCGGCGACGGTCAGATGCGGGAACAGCGCGCCCTCCTGCGGCACGAACCCGACGCGCCGCCGCTGCGGCGGGACCGGTCGTCCGGGGCCCGCCACGGTGTCCGGGCCGAAGGCGATGGTGCCGCTGTCCGGGTCGGCGAACCCGGCGACGATCCGCAGCAGCGTCGTCTTCCCGCATCCCGAAGGTCCCAGCACCGCGGTGAGGCCGTGCGCGGGAACGTGCAGGTCGATGCCGTCGAGCACGCGGGTGGTCCCGAAGGCTTTCGTCAGCCCGGACACGGTCAGCGAGGTCATAGCGCAGAACTCCTCCGGGTGTCGCGGGTCAGCAGATACGTGGCGGGAGCGGACAGCAGCACCATCACCGCCGCGTACGGGGCGGCCGCGGCATAAGCGGCGCTGTCGCTGTCGGTCCAGAATTGCGTTGCCAGAGTGCGGGTTCCGATCGGGGACAGCAGCAGGGTCGCGGTCAGCTCGGTGACCACCGCGATGAACACCAGCGCCGCGGCCGCGCCGAGCCCGGGTGCCGCGAGGGGCAGCGTGACCCGCAGCAGCGTCGGTACCCGGCCGAGCCCCTGGCTGTGCGCGACGTCCTCGAGAATCGGTGGCGCCTGCGCGAACGCGGTCCGCACGTTCACGACCGCCCTCGGCAGGTAGAGGATCACGTACGCGGCGACCAGCAGCACGATGGTCTGGTACCAGATCGGCACGACCCGGATTCCCACCGTGACCAAAGCGAGCGCCACAACGATGCCGGGCAGCGCGTTGCCGAAGTACGTACTCCGTTCCAGCACCGTCGATGTCCGGCTCCGGTAACGCTCGGCCAGCCACGACACGGGAATCGCCGCGACCACCGCGCAGAACGCCGCGAGCGCCCCGAGACCCAGTGACGTTCCGGTGGTTTCCAGCAGCAGGCTCACCGAAACGTCCGACGAGGTCCCGGCCACCAGCCAGTACGCGAGACTGCCCAGCGGAACCCCGAGGGCCAGCACCGACAGCACGCCGAGGGCCGCCAGCACCGGCCCCGTCCACGCGCCGAGCCGCACCCGCGACGGCGGTCGCGCGACCCCGGCGCCGACCCGCGAGTACCGCGCCTTCCCCCGCGCCCGCAGCTCACCGAGCAGGAGCAGCAGGCAGCACAGGACGAGCACGGCGGCCAGCATGTTCGCCGCCGGACCGCTGAAGGATGACTGGTACTGGTCGTAAATCGCCGTGGTGAACGTCGGGAACCGGAGCAGCTGCAGGGCGCCGAACTCGGCCAGCAGGTGCAGGGCGACCAGCAGGCAGCCGCCCGCGAGCGCCGGTCGGAGCTGCGGCAGGACCACCCGCCGGAACGTCCGGAATGGACTGTCGCCGAGGCTGCGCGCGGTTTCCTCCAGCGCCGGGTCGAGCCCGCGCAGGGCAGCGGCGACCGGCAGGTACACGAACGGGAAATAGGACAGGGTAACGATGAGCAGCGCACCGGTGTACCCGCTCGCCGCCGGGACCAGCGACACCCAGCCGTAGCTGTTCACGAACGCCGGAACCGCCAGCGGTGCGGCCATCAGCACTGTCCACCAGCGACGGCCGGGTACCGTCGACCGTTCGACCAGCCAGGCCGCGCCGGTCCCGAGAATTCCGCTCAGTACCACCGCTCCCCCGGTGAGGCGGACGGTGTTCCACAGCAGCTCCGCGGTCCGCGCCCGCAGCACCAGGCGGCGTACCTCACCCCATCCGGCGTCCACTGTGGACCATAAAACGAAGCCGAGCGGGACCACGGCGACCGCCGCGACCGCCGCCGCGGCCCCGACCGTCCACAAGGGAATCCTTGCGCGGGCCTCGGTCACTCAGATCAGGCCCGCCTGCTGCATCATCTCGACGACCTTCGGACCGTTCAGTTTCGCCGGGTCGACCGCGGGCGGGTCCAGCTCGGCCAGCGGCTTGAGCTTGGGGTTCGGCTGGGCGCCATGCGCGATCGGGTACTCGAGAGCCTTGCTGTCGGCGAGAATCTTCTGCCCCGCCGGACCGGTCAGGTACGCGACGAACCGCTGTGCGTCGGCGGCGTGCTTCGCATTCTTGAGCACGCCCGCGCCGGAAATGCTGAGGAAACCGCCGGGATCCTTGCCACCGAAGAACTTCAGCTCGGTGGCGGCACTGTTCGCCCCCGCCTCCGCACGATCCTTGTACCAGTAGTAGTGGTAGATCACCCCGGCCTCGAGCTCGCCGGAGTTCACCGCCTTCAGCACCGCAATGTTGCCCGGGTACACCTTCGCGTTCGCCTTGAGCCCGGCCAGCCACTGCCGGGTCGCGTCCTCGCCCTTGACCTCCAGGACAGCGCTGACGATCGCCTGGAAGTCCGCACCCGCGGCGGCCACCCCGATCTTGCCCTGCCAGCGCGGCTGCGCGAGGTCCATCAGCGACGCGGGCACGTCGGCGGCGGGGAGCTTCTTCGCGTTGTACGCCAGCACTGTCGACCGCGCGGCGAATCCGGTCCAGTTCTTGCTCGACGGGACGAACCCGGCCGGGACCTGGCTGAGCGTCTTGTCGTCGACCTTGGCGAACAGGCCCTTGCCGTCGACCAGGCTCATCGCGGGCGAGTTCTCCGTGACGAAGACGTCCGCCGGGCTCGCCGCGTCCTCCTGCACCAGCTGGTTCGCGAGCTCGAAGTCCTTGCCGGAGCGGAGGTCGACCTTGATGCCGGTCTCCTGGGTGAACCCCGCCACCAGCGCCTTCACCAGGTCCTCGTGCTGCGCGTTGTACAGCGTCAGCCCGCCGGCGGCCTCGCCGGAGCCGGCGCCGCACGCGCTCGCCGTGAGCACCACGACGGCACCGGCAACCGCCAGCGCCGCACGCCTGGTGAACCGCATGGGGACCCGCCTCCGAAAGTTAGCCTTAGCTTGGTCAGGACACCATAAGGGCAATCCGGGCAGCAAGCAGCGTGACGCCCGTTACGCCGAACCGATGATCCTTCCCGGCGCACAGTGCGTTGCTTTCCCACGGAAAATCCGGCCGCGGCCTGAATGTATTTCGGCTTTACCGTCCGCTAACTTTCCTTGTGGCGCAGGCAACTTCACCTTTCGGTTTGGTTAGCCTATGCTTCGCTCCGGCCGCGCATTGCCGCCCGGCCGTCGCGAGCGAGGACGAGAGACGATGACCCAGGACGCCCTGATCCCGTTGCCTGCCAAGGCACCTCTCCGCGTCAGACTGTCCACTGCGGACACTCGCGTCCGGTTCGCGCAGGAACTTGCCTTGCCCGGCAACCGTCCCGCGATCATCGCCGACGGCACGACGGTCAGCTACCTCGAACTCGACCACCACGTCAGCGAGCTCGCCGCGAAGCTCGGCACCACCCGTCGCCTGGTGCAGCTCGAAGCCCGCAACGACCTCGCGACCGTGATCGGCTACCTCGCCGCCCTGCGCGGCGGGCATCCGGTCCTGCTGACCGCCGCCGAATCCCTTACCGCGCACTACGATCCGGACGTCATCCTCCGCAACGGCGACATCGACGTCCGGCGCCGGGGCACGCGGCATACGCTGCATCCCGAACTCGCGCTGCTGCTGTCCACGTCGGGCTCCACCGGGTCGCCCAAGCTGGTCCGGCTCGGCGCCACGGGGGTGCAGGCCAACGCGGAGGCCATCGCCCGGTACCTCGGCATCCGGCCGGGCGACCGCGCGGCCCTGTCCCTGCCCCTGCACTACTGCTACGGGCTTTCCGTCCTCGCCAGCAACCTCGCCGCCGGGGCAGCCGTCGTCCTCACCGAGCGATCCGTGGTCGACCCCGGATTCTGGACCACCCTCCGCGAGCATCGCGCCACGAGCCTCCACGGCGTCCCGCACACCTTTGCGCTGCTGGACCAAATCGGCTTCGACGAACACACCGCACCGCATCTCCGCTACGTCACCCAAGCAGGCGGACGGCTCGCCCCGGAAACCGTCCGCCGGTACGCGCGGATGGCCCGGCGCGGCGGCTGGCAGTTCTTCGTGATGTACGGCCAGACCGAAGCAACCGCGCGAATGGCTTACCTGCCACCGGAACTGGCCGAAACACACCCCGGCGCGATCGGCACCCCCATCGACGGCGGCAGCTTCACCATCGCCGGCCCGGACGCCTCCGGCACGGGCGAACTCGTCTACCGCGGCCCGAACACCATGCTGGGCTACGCCCGGCACCCGCACGATCTCGCGCGCGGCCGGACGATCGACGCCCTCGCCACCGGTGACCTGGCCCGCCGCACTCCCGCCGGGCTCTACGAAATCGTCGGCCGGAAAAGCCGGTTCGGCAAGCCGTTCGGGCACCGGATCGACCTCGACGAGATCGAACACCTGTTGTCCCATCACGGTTTCACAGCCGCCTGCACCGGTGACGACGAGGTGCTCAACGTGTTCGTCACCGCCGATGCGGAGCAAGCACACGAGATCGTCCGCGCGAAAACCGGTCTGCCCTCGCCGAGTATCCGGCCGCACCTGATCGACCGGATCCCCCGCCACCCCAACGGAAAGATCGACTACCCAGCCCTCCACGGCTCGGCCACCGACCCCCGGCCGGCCACCTCGGTCCGGAGCGCGTTCCGGAAAGTCCTGCCCCAGCACGACATCACCGGCGACGACACCTTCACCGGCCTCGGCGGCGACTCGCTCAGCTACGTGCGGATGTCCATCGAACTGGAGGCCGTCCTCGGTCATCTGCCGCCCTCGTGGCCCACGATGACCGTGCAGGAACTGGAATCCCGGCGTACCCCGGCCACCCGCCTCGCCCATCTCGACACCGGAATCGCCCTCCGGGCCGT
The DNA here is from genome assembly GCF_000717335.1 of Amycolatopsis jejuensis. Lineage (GTDB taxonomy): Bacteria > Actinomycetota > Actinomycetes > Mycobacteriales > Pseudonocardiaceae > Amycolatopsis > Amycolatopsis jejuensis. The sequence continues at coordinate 5,555 of NZ_JNYZ01000029.1, read as the reverse complement.
CGCCATCCTTCTCGTGGTGGGCACCCATCTCGGCGCGTACCACCTCCTCGGCGGCGCGCACCTGCTGCTGGCCGTGTCCGGGTGGGCCTTCGCCCGCTTCACCCTCGCCCCGGCGAACGGCCCCAGCGGACGGCTCCTGCGCAGCGCCGCCGCCATCGCACTGCCCGCAATGGCCTGGATCACCTGGCGCGCCACGGTCAGCGACACCGTCGGAACGGCGAACATCCTGCTGGTCAACAACCTGGTCCACACGGCACCGGCCACCGGCTACTGGTACGTCGAAGTTCTCGTGCTGCTGTTGCTGATCCTCGCCGCCGTCTTCGCGATCCCGGCCGTCCGCCGGTTCGAACGCCGCCACGGGTTTTCCACCGCGGCCGCGATGCTCGCCGTCGCCCTCATCGCCGCGATGGCGTGGCCGGGGTGGTTCAGCCTGCCCGGCAGCGCCTGGTTCTTCGCGCTCGGCTGGCTCGTGTACCGCGCCACGACCCCGGCTCGCAAACTCCTCGTGGCCGCGGCGATTCTCACCCTCGTCCCGGGCTTTTTCGCCGACCCCGGCCGGGAAACGATCGTCATCGCGGGCCTGTTCCTTCTGCTCGCCACGGTTCGGCTGCCGGTCCCCCGCGCGCTGGTCCGCCCGGCCGGGCTGATCGCCGACGCGTCGCTCGCCATCTACCTCACGCACTACGCGGTGTTCCCGTTCCTGCTGACCTACCTGCCGCCCGCGCTCACCCTGCTGGCCTGTGTGGCACTCGGGATCACGCTCCGCCAGTCACTCCGGCAAGCCGCCCGGTTGGTGCGACACTCTCGTCGTTGACGTCGTTCACCACGGGTTGGCGGGCAGGGATTCAGCCTGCAGCAGCGGCGTCCACCGCCCGGGCGTTCAAGGCACGTTCGATTTCCGCCTGAGCTTCCCGGAGCAGCCGGGCGAGCGGTGCCGGTGGCTGCTCCTTTTCCAGGTACGCGGCGGTCTGGTCGACGGTCCGCTGGTCCACCGCGAAACTCGGGTACAGCATCCGCACGATCGAGCTCGCCACACTTTCGCTGCGCTCGGCCCAGATCGTGCCGAGCTCGTCGAAATACCGCGTGACGTACGGCTCGGTGACCGCGAGCTGACCAGGCCGCTGGAACCCCTGCACGAGCGAGACGACGGTGGCCCGCGGCACCTCGGCGTCATCCATCACCCGATGCCACGCTTCGGCTTTCGCCGCTTCGGTGGGACGCGCCGCCCGGCACAGATCCGCCTGGGACTCCCCGGCCGCCGTCGCGTCGCGCTCCGCGTACTCCTGCGCTATCTCGTCCTCGGTCGCGGCGCCGAGGGTCGCCAGCCGTTCGAGCAGCATCCAGCGAAGTTCCGTTTCGATCGCCAGCCCGTCGATCTCCTCCGCACCGGACAGCAGAGCACGCACCAGCGCGACGTGGTCCTCGCTGTGCGCACTGCGGATGAACGCCCGCGCGAACACCAGCTGAAGGTCACTGCCCGGTTCGAGTTCCCGCAGCCGGGCATGCATCGCGTCGGCGTACAGTGCCAGGCCGGTCGGCTGCCAGTCCGGCGCGAGGTAGCTGTGCACGGCGGTGAACGCCTGGGCGAGCACCGGCTCGACGATGCTGACCTCGGTCTCGGTGCCGATCCACCGCAGCACCAGCTGCAGGTAGTCGCGAGCCGTCAGCTCGCCGTCGCGGGTCATGTCCCAGAGCGCACCCCAGCAGAGCGCACGGGGCAGCGAGTCCGGGAACGCGCCGAGGTGCTCGGTGACCATGGCGAGCGAGCCCGGGTCGAAGCGCAGCTTGGCGTAGGTGAGGTCGTCGTCGTTCACGAGCACGACGTCCGGCGCGGTGACCCCGGTCAGTGCGGGCACCTCGGTCCGTGCGCCGGCCACGTCGAGCTCGATCCGGTCGCGCCGGACCAGGACCCCGTCGCGGAGGTCGTAGAGGCCGACCGCCACCCGGTGCGACCGCAGCCGCGGCTGGTCCGCACTCGCCTCCTGGGCGATCGCGAAACGCGCGAACTCGCCGTGCCCGCCGATTTCGAAAACCGGCCGGAGGGTGTTGATTCCGGGGGTTTCGAGCCATTCCGCCGACCACGAGGTGAGGCTGCGCCCCGACGATTCTTCCAGTGCATCGAGCAAATCCGGCAAGGTGGTGTTGGCGTATTCGTGCTTGCGGAAATACGTCCGCAGCCCCGCGTCGAAAGCCTCCCGGCCGACCCACGCGGCAAGCTGCTTGAGCACGGCGGCACCCTTGTCGTACGTGATCGCGTCGAGGTTGACCCCGATCGAATCGGTGTCCGGCATGTCCGCGGTGACGGGGTGGGTGGAGGGCAGCTGGTCCTGGCGGGCGGCGTTCGTCTTGGTCCCGGTGACGAAGGCGGTCCAGGCCGAGCGGAACCGGGTGTTTTCGGCGAGTGCGACGGCCGAATAGCAGGTCGCGAACGACTCGTTGAGCCAGACGTCGTCCCACCACTGCATCGTGACGAGGTCGCCGAACCACATGTGGGTGAGCTCGTGCAGGATGACGTGCGCCCGGCGCTGTCGCGTGGACTCCGGAACCTTCGAGCGGTAGAGCACGATTTCGCCGAGGGTCACGCACCCCGCGTTTTCCATTCCGCCGTACATTTCGGGAACCACGAGCTGGTCGTATTTGCCGAACGGGTAGCGGTACCCGAGACTTTCGTGCAGGAAATCGAAACCCTGCTTCGTGATCTCGAAGAGCTCGTCGGCATCGAGGTGGTCCGCGAGAGACGGGCGGCAGTAGAGCCCGAGCGGGATTCCGTCGTGCTCGTCGTGGACGTGGTGGTAGGGGCCGGCCACGAGCGCGGTGATGTACGTCGGCATCACCACGGTCTGCTCGAACTGCCACCTAGCCGTGGCGTCCGCTTCGGGGCGCACCACGGCCGGGGTGTTGGAGACGACCTGCCAGTGGTCGGGCCCGGTCACGGCGAAGGTGAAGCGCGCCTTGAGGTCCGGCTGGTCGAAACAGGCGAACGCGCGGTTCGCGTCGAACGCCTCGAACTGGGTGTAGAGATACGGTTCCTGGTCCTCCGGGTCGACGAAGCGGTGCAGGCCCTCGCCGGTGCGCATGTACCCGCAGTCGGCGACCACTTCCAGTTCGTTTTCGGCCGCCAGGGACGGCAGCCGCAGCCGATGCCCGTCGTACAGCTCGGCCGGATCGAGTGGCTCGCCGTTGAGCGTGGCGCGCACGAGCCGGTCCGCGGTGAGATCGACGTGCGTGCCCGCGCCCGGCTTCCGGCTCGTGAAACGGATGACCGACGCCGATCGGAAGGTGGCCGCCCCGGAGGCGGCTCCGGTCAGGTCGAAGTGGACCTCGTAATCCGAGACCGCAAGGAGAGCCGCCCTCTCCCGTGCTTCGCCGCGGCTGATGTTGCTGCCTGCCACCAGGACCTCCTACCTGTTCTAAACAGATAGTAGATGCATTCAACGTCACGTTGTCAAGGAGGAAGGATCCGGCGGCGCGGGGTGCCCGGCACCAGGATCTGCTCGGCTTGCCCGGCGGCAAGTGCCGTCGTCACTCGCCCAGGAAGAGGTCCGCGAGCTTCCGGTTGGGCAGGTATTCCCGGGTCGTCGCGCCTTCGCCACGCAGCGCGCGGTACGCCGTGGGCGTGGTCTGCTTCATCTCCCGGAACCGGCGGTTGAAGTTCGGCAGGTTCGCGAACCCGCATTCCGTGGCGATCGCCGCGACCGGCAGGTCCGTGTCGCTCAGCAGGTGGCACGCGGCGTTCAGCCGCACCAGCGCGATGAACCGGGTGAGGGTGAAGCCGGTCGACCGGGAGAAGAGGCGGCTCGTGGCGCTCGCGTTCATGTGCACGGCATCGGCGATGTCCTGCAGGCTGATCTGCGCACGGTAATGCTCGTGGACGTACGCGACGATCGTCTCGATCCGGTCTTCGGCACCGGTGCCGGACGGGGGCTGGCCGCTGCCGAGCCGGACGTACGGCTGGCGGCTCAGCGCGAGGAGCACGTCCAGGAGTGCGACGGACTTCTCCGCGGAGCCGAGGTCGTCGAGCGTCAGCAGGGCGGCGGGCACCTCGGGGAAGCTGAGCCCCGCGGCCGAGGCGTCCAGCAGCGCGGCGACCCCGGCGAAGGCCGGGAGGTCGAAGAACGCGTCGCCGAAAATGTCCCGGGTGAACTGCACGACGACGATTTCGATCGGCCCGGCATCGGGCGGCGAGGCGTGTGCGTGGGCGAGATGCGGGCCGATCAGCACGAGGTCGCCGGCGTCGTACGGCTCGACCGAATCGCCGACGAACCGGGTGCCCGCCCCGTGCAGGACGCAGGTGAGCTCGAACTCCGGATGCCGGTGCCGGCGCAGCGGCATCCAGGGCAGCGTGAGCCGGAAATGCCGCCAGCCGAGCGGGTACAGCGGCTCGAGATGCTCGTAGGCGACCGACATCCGCTTCCTTCCGTGATGGCCGGAATTTTACCAGCTCCGGCGAGTCACGGCGCTGTCCCGCCGGTGGCGCTCAGTCCCCGTCCCAGGCGACCCGGACGGTTCCGGGCGCGTAGGTCGGCAGGTCCCCGGCAAAGGCCATGGGCTCCTGTTGCTGCGCCTCGACCAGCCGCAGCTTCGGCACGCGCTGGAGCAGCTGGGTGATGGCTTCGCCGATGACGACGCGGGCGAGCTGCTGCCCGATGCAGGCGTGGATGCCGTTGCCGAAGGCGAGGTGTCCGGTTGCTTCGCGGGTGACGTCGAAGGTGTCGGGGTCGGGGAAGCGGGTGGCGTCGCGGTTGGCGGCCACTGTGGGAATCCGCTCGGGTTCGCGTCGCAGGAGGTCCAGCTGGGCGGGGTCGGACAGCAGCGACACCATGATCGTCCCGATCATGTACGCGACCGCGTCCCGCCCCGAACCCATCAGCACCGTGGCGATGCCCAGCCGCTCGGACCCGGTGAGCTCCGAACGCAGGAGGTCACTCACCGTGTCGTCGCCGAGGTCGTCCTTCTTGAGCTCGAGCACCTCGGCCGCGAAGTGCACCATGTCCCCGAATTTCAGGTCCTCGGTGGCGAAGATGGCGGTGAACTCGGCAACCTTCGGGTCCGGGATGCCCAGCACCCGGCAATGCGCGAAAACCGAGACGGGAAGGGCGAAATCCTCGAACAGGTCGGCGGTCGGCCCGGCAGCGAGGAGGTCCCCGAGCCGCCCTTCGATGTATTCGCCGATCGCCTGCCGCTGCCCGCGGACCGCACGCACCGAAAACCGGCCGACCGCAGCCCGGCGGACCTTCGTGTGCTGCGGCGGGTCGAGCCCGAGCACGTTCCCCTCGACCAGGGCCCGGCCCTTCTCCTCGTCGATCGGCCTGCCCATCTCGTACGGCGACGGGCCCAGCGGAGTCCGCCGGTCGGCCATGCTGAACCGGGTGTCCTGCAGTACTTGCCGCGCCAGTTCGTACCCGGTGATGAACCAGCCGATGGTGCCGTTCTCAGCGGCGAGCCGCGTCGCGGGCGCCTCTGTCCGCCACTTCGCGAACTCCGGCGAGGGCTGGAACGGGGTGCCGTCTTGGGGCATCACCGGCGGATGCGGATACGGGCATCCGGTGGTCTCG
>NZ_JNYZ01000028.1 GCF_000717335.1 Amycolatopsis jejuensis | reverse complement strand
GTGGCGCAACCGGCACTGCCACCCGAAGCGCCACTTCGCAGCCGGCTCGAAGATCCGCCGCCCAGATTACCTACCCAACGTTGCGTGACGCGGCACTAGATCGAATCTGGCGGGCGTATTCGCTGGTCAGAGGGCTGAGTGGGGTGGAGGTCTCGCGGCGGGTACGAGCGCGGGGCCGGAGTGGGGCGGCCGCTTGACGAGATCTGGCGGGATTGCGGGATTGCGGGATTGCCGGATGGCGGGATAGCCGGATAGCCGCCAGATCGGCAGGTGGGGGAAGGCGGCCTGCCGGGGAGTGCACGGATCTGATCGACCGGCGGTCGCCCGGAGGCAGCGAGGGGGGTGTCGGCGGGCGAGCGCGAAGTGGCAGTCCGTGGGCCGGAAAAGGTAGCAGGTCGGCGAGGAGGAACGCGCAGTCGGCGGGCCAGCCGGACGAGCCAGCGGCGAGGGTCCGGAACGGGCGGTTGGCTGGAGAGCAGAAAGATCCGGTCGGAAGGCGACCGGGAACAAGCAGACGGCAGGCGAGTAGGAGGAGCCCGCCGACAGGGGTGCAGGAACGGGCGGTGGCGGGCGTGCAGGACGAGCCAGTCGACGCACGAGCCGGAACCGGCGGTCGGCAAGCAAACAGGACCAACCCAATCGACACACGAGCCAGAACAGACGATCGACAAGCAAACAGGACCAACCCAATCGACACACGAACCAGAACAGACAGGCGAGCAGGGCGAGCCAGCAGCCGCGCAAGCAGGAATGGGCGGGAGAGCCGAACGAGCCGGAACAGGCGGCAGGCAGGCGTGTCGGAACAAACGAGCGGCAGGCAGAACGAGCCACACGGCAAACATGGCGTCGATGCCGACGCGGCCCTTGAGACCGCACCACTGGCTCGGCCAGCAGAAGCAAAGGCCGACGCACGCACTCCTCACCCAGGAAAACCAGCACGAGGGTAAGAAGCCATCCGCAGCCAGCCGCTCAGCGCACCGCCGACACCAGAGGACCCAGCACAAACCGCAGCCGGCAGAGCGGCACAGCAACTCCACCGGCCACCGAGGTCACTCACCGCCCAGCGCCAATGCCACCGCTCCCAGCAGGGCGGCGTCCTGGTCGAAGCGCGCCGGGACCAGGTCCGGTGGGAAGGGGACCGCCGCGGCGAGACGTTCCCGCAATGCGGGCAGCAGGATGTCTGCCGACCGGACCAGCCCGCCGCCCACCGCGATGCGGGACGGGTCGAAGGCGATCGCCAGGTTGGCCACGTGCATGGACAGCTCGTCCAACGCTGCCGTGACCAGTTCCTTCGCCTCCGCATCCTCCCTGGCCAGCGCGAACAGCTCGCCCGCGGTGACCGGGTGGCCGAGCAGCGCGGTCGCCCGGTCGCCGAGGCCCCGGCCGCCGACGGCCTCCTCCAGTGGCGCAGCTCCGCCCGCGAAACCGTCGGTGTCCTGGGGGAACCGCAGGTTGTACCCGATCTCCCCGGCTGCGCCGTTCGCGCCGGTGAGCAGGCGGCCGCCGACCAGGACCGCGGCTGCGATGCCGGTGCCCAGTGAGAGGAACACGGCCGGGTCGGCGCCGGTCAGCGTGCCCCACGTCCATTCCGCCAGCGCGGCCGCCTTCGCGTCCGTGCCGACTGTCACCGGGACCTCCGGAAAGGACGCCGACACCAGCTCCGCCAGGTGCAGTTCCTCCCAGCCGGGCACGTTGGGTGCCAGCAGGATCCGGTCCGGCAGCACGATTCCCGGGCTCACCACCCCCACCGCGCCGACCCGGACGTCGGCGGCCAGCTCGGCTGCTGCCGTCAGCGCGCGCGTGACCACCTGTTCGGCGCCGGCCTGTGCATCGGTGTCCAGCCGGCGGGTGGCGCGCAGCGTGCCGGTCCGGTCGGCGAGGCCCAGCGCCACTTTCGTGCCGCCGAAGTCGATGCCCAGGATCAGATCGTCCGAGATCACGCGCGGGTCCCATCGATGACCAGGCCGCTCATGCCTGCGATCCCGCGGCGAACGCTTCCCGGATCTCCTTGGGACCGAACGGCCACACCTTTTCCTTGGCGGCGTAAGCAAGGAAGGCGAGAACACCGAGGACGACCCAGCCGACGGCCAGCAGTTTCGACAGCTGCGTCGCGGAGTGGAACACGTACACCCACCCGGCCAGCGCGACAATCGTCGGCACCGGATACAGCCACTGCCGGTACGGCCGCTTCAACCCGGGTTGACGACGCCGCAGCACGACGATCGCCGCGACCTGCGCCAGCGACTGGATCAGCACCAGCACCGTGACGGCGGCGTTGATCACGTCGGTGAGAGTGAACAGCGACCCGATCGCGGTGACCAGTCCCATGGCGAGTACCCCGGCGGTCGGCAGGTTGAGCTTCGGGTGCAGTTTCCCGAAAACCGGCAGGAAAACCTTGTCGCGCGCGGCTTCGAACGGCACCCGCGACCCGCCGAGCAGACCCGCGAACACCGAACCGACCGCGGCGATCACGATCAGCACGGTGATGATTTTCGCCGCGACCGAGCCCCACGCCTGCTCGAGCACCGACGACGCCACCGACGTCGCCGTCTTGATCTCCGCCAGCGGCGTCGAGCCCAGAACCCCGACCTGCAGCAGGAAATACAGCGACATGATGCCGAGGATGGAGAACAGGATCGAGCGCGGGATGGTGCGGCCCGGCGCGCGGACCTCGCCGCCGAGGTAGGCCGTGGTGTTGTAGCCGAGGTAGTCGTACACGGCGATCACGAGACCCGCGCCGAGCCCGGACCAGAACGCCCCGCCCGAGCCGAACGCGCCCGGGGTGAAGGCGAACGCCTGGTGCGCGTCGAAATGGCTGAACGCCGCGGCGATCACGGCCAGCACCGCGCACAGCATCACCACGAACAACGCGGTGGTCAGCTTGCCGATCTGGCCGATCCGGCGGAACAGCGCGAGCACGATCAGCACGACGATCCCGATGCCGATGACCTTGCCCAGCGGGGTGACGCCGCCGTCACCGGTCACGCCGGGGACCAGGTACCCGAGGTACTGGACGAGCCCGATGATGCCGGTGGACATGATCAGCGGGATGAACAGCACCGCGCTCCAGGCGAAGAGGAACGGCATCAGCCTGCCGGAGCGGTACTGGAACGCTTCGCGCAGGTAGATGTAGGTCCCACCGGCACCGGGGAGGGCGGCGCCGAGCTCGGCCCACACGAGCCCGTCGGCGAGGGCGATGACCGCGCCGATGATCCAGCCGAACATCGCCTGCGGGCCGCCCATCGTCACGACCATCGCGGGGATGGTGACGAACGGGCCGATCCCGCACATCTGCGTCATGTTGATCGCGGTCGCCTGCAGCGGCCCGATCCGGCGTTCGAGACCGGTCCGCGGAAGGGTCGCGGAGTCCCCCGGACGGGTGGGTGAGCTCACGTCGTGCCTCCATCCAATAGTTAGTAAGGTTTCTTAACATAAGATGTGCGAGGCCGGAAGGGGTGCGCCGGGAAAGGTGCCCGAACCGGAGCGGGGGAGAGCACGCGTACCGACCGGCAGGAACGGGCATTTCCGGCCGCCCGGCACCCGATGCGATCCGGCGGCACTTCCGCTCCCCTGACGGAAAAACACCACCCCGAAACCCCGTCCGGCCGTTCACTCCGGCGCGCCGCGGAGGTGGGTGGCACGTCGATCCGGCGACCCCATATCGTTGCGCGGGCAGCCATCCGGAGGTGGAACCCGACCGTGCCCGACTACTACGCGGTACTCGGCGTGGGGAAGACTGCGTCGCCCACGGAGATCAAGGCCGCCTATCGCCGGTTGGCCAAGACGTTGCACCCGGATGCGGGTGGCACGGTCGGCACGTTCCAGCTTCTGCGCGAGGCCTACGACACTCTCGGTAACCCCACTCGCCGCGCGCGCTACGACGCCGGTGCGCGCGTACCCACATTGCCCAAACCCCGGCCCCGGCGGCGGTTCGGCGACGAACCCGGCTTCGCGCCCGAAGCGACGGACATCGCGCCCGAGGACCTCGAATGGTGGGCATTCGCCGGGGAAGACCTGCGGATGCGGCACGGACGGCGGCGCGGCCCGGGGCACGCTCCGGTGGTCGCCGCGGTCGCGGGAGCGGTGCTGGTGCTGTTGCCGCTGGTCACCGGGGTGGACTTCACGCCGCCGGTGCTGATCGTGTGGCTCACCCTGACCGCAGGCACGGCATTGCTGGTACACCGGCTTGCGCGCGGGTACCTCGCCGCGCGGCAGGCCCGGCAGGCGTTCGCCGAGGAATTCGGTGGTACCGCAGTGTTCGGCGCGCCCGGTACGGAGGCCGACGAACTGGCCGAACGGCTCACAGCCGACCTGCTCCAGCGGTACCTGACCAGGTTGCCCGGCGCGCGCATCTTCCACGGTCTCGCCTGGCCGGGGTCGGTGTTCGCGGACGTCGACCACGCGGTGCTGTGCGGAAAACGCCTGGTGCTCATCGAATCGAAGCTGTGGCTGCCCGGGCACTACGAAACCGCCGAGGACGGACGGCTGCTGCGCAACGGCCGCCCGTTCCGCGGCGGCGGCACGCGGCTCGCCGAGAGCCTCGGCCACTACCGCGAGCTGCTGCCCGGCATCGCGCTGCGCGGCGCGATGATCGTGTACCCCAGCCGAAACGGCGAGGTCACCACTGCCGAACCGGACGGCGAGCCCGGTCCGCCGATGACGCCGGAGCTGTTCCTGCACGAGATCGGCGGCTGGCTGTCCGCCGAACCGTCCACAGTGGACCATCACGCACTGCGCACGGTCCGCGCGCAGGTCACCGGATCGGGCCGCGCGGCCTGACTCACCGCGGGCACATCCGGCGCCCGGCACACTGGTCCCATGACGACCGTGCCCGCCGATCGCCGCCCCACGTTGTTCTCCCTGGCCGGGATCGGCGCGCTCGTCCTCGGCGCCGCGCTGGTCCTGCTGCTGCAGCTGGTGCCGCCCACCGACGAGATCAGCGTGACCCGCCGGACCATCAGCGAGTACGGCCTGTCCGACCACAAATGGGTGTTCGACCTCGCGGTGGTGCTGGTCGCGGCCGGTTCGGCGGTCGCGTTCACGGTACTGCGGCTGCAACGGCGGCTGCCGGTCGCCGCGGCGGTGCTCGGAGCGCTGTGGACGGCCGGGCTGCTGACGATCGTCGCGTTCCCGAAGACGGACTGGACGAGCGTGACCGCGTCCGGCGCCGGGGGCACGGTGCACCGGATCGCGAGCGTCGTGGCGTTCGTGTGCCTGCCGGTGGCCGTGCTGGTCGCCGCCCGTGCCGCGTTCCCGGATTCGCCGCGCCGCCGGTTCCTCGCGCGGCTGCTCGCGGCGGCGTCGCTGGCGTGGTTCGCCGTGATCCTGGGCGCAGTTCTGGTTGCCGCACTGACCGATCAACGCTGGTGGCTGCTCATCCCGCTCGGCCTGGTCGAACGCGGGATGGCGCTCACCGAACTGCTGGCACTGGCCGCCCTCGCCGCGCCGGCCGGGCGCCGCTGAACCGGCCCGATCGGGAGCCGGGTCTCGCCAACTACCCGTAATAAGCGTACGCTTAGCAGCCAGCGCCGGGCGTCGTGCCGTGGCACCCTGCGCGAAGACGTGCGCCTTCCCCGAAGAAGAGGAGACCCCCGTGACCGCTTCCCGTGTGGCCATCGTGACCGGTGCCGGCCGTGGCATCGGTGCTGCCGTCGCCCGCCGCCTCGCCTCCGACGGGTTCGCCGTCGGGCTGCTCGACCTCGACGAGGGCGGAGTCCGCAACGGCGCCGAGGAGATCACCGCGGCGGGTGGCCGCGCGATCGGCGTCGCGCTCGACGTGAGTGACGCCGGGCAGGTCGAGGCGGCCGTAACGCGGGTCGCCGAGGAGCTGGGCGCGCCGACCGTGCTGGTCAACAACGCCGGTATCACGCGCGACAACCTGCTGTTCAAGATGACCGAGCAGGACTGGGACTCGGTGCTGAACGTGCACCTGCGCGGCTCGTTCCTGATGACGCGCGAAGTGCAGAAGTACCAGACGCAGGAGAAGTGGGGCCGGATCGTGAACCTGTCCAGCACTTCGGCGCTGGGCAACCGCGGGCAGGTCAACTACTCCGCGGCCAAGGCGGGTATGCAGGGCTTCACCAAGACGCTCGCCATCGAGCTCGGCAAGTTCGGCGTCACCGCCAACGCGATCGCGCCCGGGTTCATCGCCACCGACATGACCGCCGCCACCGCCGAACGGCTCGGGATGAGCTTCGAGGACTTCAAGGCCGCGGCGGCGTCGCAGATCCCGGTGCAGCGCGTCGGCACGCCCGATGACATCGCGAACGTCACGTCGTTCCTCGTGAGCGAGGGCGCGGGCTTCGTGTCCGGCCAGGTCATCTACGTCGCCGGCGGACCGAAGGACTGATCCCGATGCGCGTGTTCTCCGACCTGACCGAGCTGGCCGGCGCGACCGGCGAGCACCTTGGCGAGAGCGAGTGGCACACCGTCACCCAGGAGCAGGTCCAGCTCTTCGCCGACGCCACCGGCGACCACCAGTGGATCCACCTCGATGCCGAAAAGGCTGCCACCGGCCCGTTCGGCAGCACGATCGCGCACGGATTCCTCACGCTGTCGCTGATTCCGTCGTTCGGCCCGCAGATCTACCGCGTCGAGGGCTTGAAGATGGGGATCAACTACGGGCTCAACAAAGTGCGGTTCCCGCAGCCGGTGAAGGTGGGCTCGCGGGTCCGCGGCAGCGCCGATCTCACCGAGGTCACCGACGTGGCCGGTGGCAAGCAGGCCGTGATCCGCTGGACCATCGAGATCGAAGGCGAGGCGAAACCCGCGTGCGTGGCCGAGATGGTCGCGCGGCTCATCGCTTGATCCCCGATCTGGACCCTCGCACAAACTGCACGGACCGGTAAGAATGGAGTCCTCACGATGACCCCCACCGACCCGCCCGGCCTCGACCTGGGGCGGCTGCGTACTCATCTCGACCGCGAGCGGCCCGGGCTCGTGTCCGGCGCCCTCACCGCGGACGTGGTGCAGGGCGGGCGGTCCAACCTCACCTACATCGTGTCCGACGGCACGCGCCGCTGGGTGGTCCGCCGCCCGCCGCTCGGCCACGTTCTGCCCACCGCGCACGACATGCGGCGTGAGTTCCGGGTGATGAGCGGGCTTTCGGGGACGCCGGTGCCGGTGCCGGAAACCGTCCTGCTGTGCGAGGACGCGGACGTGCTCGGCGCGCAGTTCTACGTGATGGAGTACGTCGAGGGCACGCCGTACCGCATGGCCGAAGAGCTCGAAAAACTCGGGCCAGAGCGCACCAGGGCGCTTGCGGATTCGCTCGTCGACACGCTCGTCGACCTGCACTCGGTCGATCCGGAAGCCGTCGGGCTCGGCGATTTCGGCCGCCCGGAAGGGTTTCTGGAACGGCAGCTGCGGCGGTGGAAGAAACAGCTCGACGGGTCACGGAGCCGCGATCTGCCGGGCGCGGACGAGCTGCACGCCGGTCTCGCGGCGGCGATCCCGGTGTCCGGCACGCCGTCGATCGTGCACGGCGACTACCGGCTCGACAACGTGCTCGTCGACGGCGAAGACCGGATCACCGCGGTGCTGGACTGGGAGATGTCCACGCTCGGCGACCCGCTCACCGACCTCGGCCTCATGATCACGTACGCGCAACGAGACCAGATGTCGCTGCCGATGGTGTCCAACGCCAGCGCCGCCGCCGGGTATCCGGGCACCGATGAGGTCATCGCGCGCTACGCGCAGCGGTCCGGCCGTGACTTGTCGGCGCTGAACTGGTACATCGGCTTTGCGTACTTCAAGCTCGCGGTGATCCTGGAAGGCATCTACTTCCGTTACCAGCAGGGCCAAACCGTGGGCACCGGCTTCGACCAGATCGGCGCCGCCGTGGCCCCCTTGATCGCGCAGGGCACCAAGACGCTCACCGAGGAGAAGTGATGGACTTCGCGTTCGACGCCCGTACCGAGGAGCTGCGCGGGCAGCTGCTCGAATTCATGGATTCGCACATCTACCCCGCCGAGGCGGTCTTCCACGAGCAGGTGGCGGAGCGCGCCGACCCGTGGTCGACGCCGCCGATCGTCGCCGAGCTGAAGGCCGAGGCCCGCAAACGCGGTCTGTGGAACTTCTTCCTGCCCGGCGATCATGGGGCGGGGCTCACCAACCTCCAATACGCGCCGCTGGCCGAGATCACCGGCCGCAGCCCGCACCTCGCCCCGATCGCGGTCAACTGCGCCGCACCGGACACCGGGAACATGGAAGTACTCACCATGTTCGGCAGCGAGGCGCAGCGCAAGCAGTGGCTGCAACCGTTGCTGGACGGGGAAATCCGCTCCGCCTTCGCGATGACCGAGCCCGACGTGGCCTCGTCGGACGCGCGCAACATCGCCACCAGCATCCGCCGGGAGGGTGACGAGTACGTCATCAACGGCCGGAAGTGGTACATCACCGGCGCGATGAACCCGAACTGCGCGATCTTCATCGTGATGGGCAAGACCGATCCCGACGCGCCGCCGCACCAGCAGCAGAGCATGATCCTCGTCCCGCGGGACACGCCGGGGCTCACCGTGGTGCGCGGCATGCAGGTGTTCGGCTACACCGACGGCGACCACGGCGGGCACGCCGAGGTGCTGTTCGACAACGTGCGGGTACCGGCGGAAAACCTGATCGCGGACGAGGGTTCCGGATTCGCCATCGCGCAGGCCCGGCTCGGGCCGGGCCGCATCCACCACTGCATGCGGGCGATCGGCATGGCGGAACGCGCGCTGGAGCTGATGTGCCGGCGCACGCTGTCGCGCGAGACCTTCGGCCGCCCGATCGCCGACGCCGGGGTGGTGCAGGACTGGATTGCCGAGTCGCGCGTCCGGATCGAGCAGCAGCGGCTGCTGGTGCTGAAGACCGCGTGGCTGATGGACACCGTCGGCAACCAGGGCGCGCACACCGAGATCCAGGCGATCAAGATCTCCACGCCGCTCACGGTCGAGTGGATTCTCGACAAAGCGATCCAGGCACACGGCGCGGGCGGGCTGTCGCAGGACTTCCCGCTGGCCGAGCTGTGGTCGGGGGTGCGCACGCTGCGGCTCGCCGACGGTCCGGACGAGGTCCACAAGCGGTCGCTGGCCCGCCGGGAGCTGAAGAAGTACCGGACGGAGGCGGCCAAGTGACCGACGAGGAGCTGCGCGCCCAGGTCGGCGCCTTTCTCGCCGGGCACGACCCGAAGTCGTCGGCACCGCTGGACTTCCTGCGGGCCCGTTTCGACGCCGGGCTCGCCTGGGTGCACTTCCCGGCGGGCCTCGGCGGGCAGGACGCGCCGCGGGCTCTGCAGGCCGACGTCGATGCCGCGTTCGCCGCCGCGGGCGCGCCGGACAACAACCCGCGCCGGATCATGATCGGGCTCGGCATGGCCGCGCCCACGATCCTCGCGTTCGGCACCGACGAGCAGCGCAAGCGTTACCTGCGTCCACTGTGGACCGGCGAGGAGGTGTGGTGCCAGCTGTTCAGCGAGCCCGGTGCCGGGTCCGACCTCGCCGCGCTGGCCACCCGCGCAGTCCGCGACGGGGACGACTGGGTGGTCACCGGCCAGAAGGTCTGGACGTCCGGCGCACACAACGCGCAGTGGGCCATCCTCGTCACCCGCACCGACCCGGACGTGCCCAAGCACCAGGGCATGACGTACTTCCTGTGCGACATGACCGCGCCGGGCGTCGAGGTGCGGCCGCTGCGCCAGATCACCGGTGAGGCGGAGTTCAACGAGGTGTTCCTCACCGAGGTGCGGATCCCGGACGCGCAGCGGCTGGGTGCGGTCGGCGAGGGCTGGAAGGTCGCGCAGACCACGCTGATGAACGAGCGAGTCGCGATCGGTGGCACCGCAATGCCGCGGGAAGGCGGCATGATCGGGCTGATCGCGAAGACGTGGCGGGACCGTCCGGAGCTGCGCACGCCGGAGCTGCGGGACCGGCTGGTGCAGCACTGGGTCGAAGCGGAATCGTTGCGGCTGGCCGGAACGCGGCTGCGGCAGCAGCTCACGGCGGGTGCGCCGGGGCCGGAGGGGTCCGCGATGAAGGTGGCGTTCGCCGAGCTGAACCAGCAGCTGTCCGGCCTGGAGCTGGAACTGCTCGGCGAGGAGGGCCTGCGTTACGACGACTGGACGATGCGCCGTCCGGAGAAGGTCGACTTCTTCGGCCGCGAGGCCGGGTACCGGTACTTGCGGGCCAAGGGGAACTCGATCGAGGGCGGTACCACCGAGGTGCTGCGGAACATCATCTCCGAACGTGTGCTGGGGCTGCCGTCCGAGCCGCGGGTGGACAAGGACGTCGCCTGGAAGGACCTGCCGCGATGAACTCGCCGGACCTGCTGTACTCGGAAGTGGAAGAGGACCTGCGTGCGTCGGTGCGGGCGTTGCTCACCGATCAGGCCGGGCCGTCCGCATTGCTGGCGCGGGTGGAGACGGACGAGCCGTATGACCTCAAGCTGTGGCACACGCTGGCCGCCGACCTCGGCACCGCGGGTCTGATGGTGCCGGAATCCCTTGGCGGACACGGTGCTTCGGCGCGCGAGGTGGCTGTCGTCATGGAGGAACTGGGCCGGAGCGTCGCGCCGGTGCCGTACCTGGGCAGTGCAGTGCTGGCAACGGCAGCGCTCCTCGCGGCCGGTGATACGGAGCTGCTCCCCCGGCTCGCTTCGGGCTCGCTGACCGGCGCCTTGGCGGTGCCATTGTCCACCGCACCGGGTTCGCCGTTCCCGGAAACGGTGCAGGCCAACGGAACGCTCACCGGCCGAGTGTCCACAGTGGTCGATGCCTCGGTGGCTGAGGTGCTGGTGGTCCCGGCGGTAGGCCCGGACGGACCGGGACTGTACGAGGTCGAGGCCAGTGCGGCTTCGATCGTGGAAGCCGTGTCGCTGGACCTGACCCGGCGAATCGCCGACGTCACCCTGGATTCCGCACCCGCGCGGCTCATCTGCACGGGTTCCGCTGCGGTGGATGCCGTGGACAGCGCATTGACCACCGCCGCCGGATTGCTGGCTTCGGAGCAGACCGGGGTCACCGAGTGGGCGTTGCACGAGACGGTGACGTACCTGAAGGGCCGGTACCAGTTCGGCCGTCCGGTGGGCGGGTTCCAGTCGCTGAAGCACCGGCTGGCGAACCTGTACACGGAACTGGTCAACGCCCGCGCGACGGCGCGCTATGCCGCAGACGCACTGTCCGGCGGGTACGACGTGCCGATCGCCGTTGCCGTCGCACAGGCCCGCGTCGCGCCGATCGCGGTGCACGCAACCGAGGAAGCAATCCAGCTGCACGGCGGGATCGGGATGACTTGGGAACATCCGGCACACCTGTACCTGAAGCGAGCAAAGAGCGACTCGATCGCCTTCGGTACTCCTGGACGGCATCGGGCTCGGTTGGCTGATCTGGTGGACCTGCCTGCTTGACGCCGTTGCGGCCGCCTGCACCGTGGCCGCGGGTTGCGCCGCAGCCACGGCACCGATCCGGACCGGCGCGGTGGCCGCGGGTTTCGCCGATCCGAACCGGCGCCGCGGTGCTGCGGTGTGGTGCGGCGCGGCGCGGTGGTGCGGCGCGGCGCAGCGGAGCTGTGGTGCCGTGCGGCGGTGCTATGGTGCGGTGCGCTGCCGTGGCGTGGTGCGGTGTCGCGGGTTGGTGCTGCGCACCTCGGCACGGTCCCGACGGACCGCTTCCTCACCGGACGACAGCCCGTTCGGGCACCCATGCGACAGAAGCGGCAGGATGGGCGGACACCCACCCCACCAAGCCCAGGCCGGGGACCGCTGCGGCGCCCGGAGTGCCGGGCGCGGGTTGCCAGGCCGGGTTACCAGGCAAGGATTATCGGGCGTGGGTGGCCGGTGGCCGCACACGAGCGCCACCACCCCCGGCACACCGGCGGACCGCGCACGAGCGCCACCACACGCGGGCATGCGGGTGGTGGCGCTCGTCCCGGAGCGGGCTCAGTGTACTCAGGCGGGGTCGCCGCCGTTGTTGATCCACGCTCGCATGCTGCCGTTTTCCTGGTTCACCAGTAGGTAGTCGGCGCGGCCGTCGCCGCTGATGTCGGCGAAGAAGTGGAGTTCGTCTCCGTGTTTCTCCACGCCTGACGCTACCCGGCCGCGCGGTACCCAGCCGGGGCCGCCTGGGGCGTCTCCGTGGGCGTTGATCCACGCGTCCACCGTGCCGGTGTTCGGGTCCAGCCTCAGGTAGTCGGCGAGTGCGTCGCAGTTCATCCTGGCGAAGGCGATGGCGCCACCGCCCACGCCGGCCGCGATCTGCCCCAAGGGGCGCCAGCCGGGGCCGCCGGGACCGTCACCGTTGACGTTGGCCCATCCGTCGGCCGAACTGTCGGGGTGCTTCCAGATGTAGTCGTCCTTGCCGTCACCGTTGATGTCGGCGAAAACGATCTCCACGCCCTTGGCACCCACGCCCTGGGCGATCTGGCCGATCGGCCGCCAAGCCGGACCACCGGGCGCATCCCCGTTCATGTTGATCCACGCATCGACCGAACTGTCGTCGTGCACCCAGAGATAGTCGTCTTTGCCGTCACCGTTGATATCGGCAAACCGGATGGCCGGCCCCGGCGCGCCCACCCCGGCGGCGATCCGGCCGATCGGCCGCCAAGCCGGACCACCGGGCGCATCCCCGTTCACGTTGATCCACGCATCGACCGAACTGTCGCCGTGCACCCAGAGATAGTCGTCCTTGCCGTCACCATTGATATCGGCGAACCGGACCTCGTAGCCGCTCGCGCCCACGCCGGAGGCGTATTGGCCGCGGTCGAGCCAGCGGTTCGGGGCGTCGTTGCACTGGCTCCCGCCGCCTGTCCGGTCTTTGATCCAACCGGTTTCGGCGGCCGCCGCGATGCCGCGGGTGAACGCCTCGGCCATCTTCTCGTAGCCGCGGTCGTTGGGGTGCAGATTGTCCGCGAGGTCGTCCACCGTCACCTCGCTCATGTCGACGAGCGCGATACGTTTGCCCGCTTCCGCGCGCTGTCGTACCTGTTCGGTGATCCCCTCGTTGTACGCGTCGATCCGTTCCTGCGTGCCGGCGATCCTCGACGGCACCAAAGTCGCCACCAGCACGGTGGTCTCCGGGGAGTCCTTCGCGATCTGGTCGACGAGCCTGCCCAGCCTCGCCGGGGCGGACGGCGGATCGACATTGCCGTTCATGTCGTTGGTGCCGATGTGGAGGGTGACGACCGAGGGCTTGAACACCGGGATGGCGACGGCCGAGCGTTCCGCCAGGTAGTCGATCGTCTTGCCGCTGTAGGATTCGTGGTCCGGATCCGCGATCTGGCCGGAGTGCTGGGTACCCACGAAGTCCACGCCACGCGCGTCCGCCGCGAGCCCGTAATACATCGGCTTGCGATAGCCGGCATATCCCAAAGCCGAGTCGCTTCCGACGCCCTCGCCGATCGAATCGCCCTCCACCATGACGCTGACATCTCGTTTGCGGAGCTCACTCTTGTGCTCGTCAGGGTTGTACACCTGCATGTGCGCCTCCCGGCGCAGCCAGTCGTAAACACAGGGCACGGCACCGGCCCGGCCACATCCGGGCATGTCATAGGTTGCGGCCGCGTAGGCATTGTGGGTGGAAATGTTCGACTGCGACATCACCCCGACGAGAACGCGAGGTGACGAAGCGCTGCGCCCGGTGTGGTAACTGGAAGGCCCGCCCGAATCCCCCTTGTGAATGATGGCACCGGAAAACGGCCGGATCCGGTATGCACCACCGCCGAACGTATCGGTTATTCCGTCCTCGCTGTCGTTGACCATGCCCGGCGCCCATTTGAGGCTGGGGGAAGGGTCGCACGTCTCACACGTTCTGCCCCACCCGTAGGAATCGAGCTGCTTCTTCAACGGAACCCTCTTGTTGGGGCCCAGCATGAAGTATGCCGCCCCGCGGGTGTCCATGGGACCGTCCACGGTGAGGACCATGAGGTCCGAGTTCGCGGCAGGAGTCTGCACCGATCGGATGCCGTGCTTCGCCCCCTTGCCCAGGTCGGAATCTCCGACCAGTACGTAATAGTCGTCGAGATTATTGGAATACTTGAAGCAGTGCTTTGCCGTGAGGACCCAGGAAGCGCCGGTGGCCGCGCCACCACACAGGAACTGGTCCGGAAAGCCTTGCGCCTGTTTGAACCACAGTTGCACGGTGCTGTTTACGACAACTCCGTCGTAGCCACCCTCGATTGCCTTCGCCGGAGGCACCGTGACCACCGAGAAGTATCCGACAGCCAAGATTCCGGCCACGACCGAAGAAAGAAAAGTCCTCAGCCGCCTGCCGATCGACTTTGTGGTCACCGTAGTCCCCTTCTCCCCGGCGCAGTGCGAATAACGGACAGTGCAGACACATTTGTCATCGTCTTCTGAAATCTCCCCTGGCAGTGGACCCGAATGCGGTTTATCACAGGTGACCGGTGCAGCGAACGATCACCTGCGCAGCCGGACCATCGTCGGCTGCCGCGTTCTCCTCGGACAAGGTCGAAGATCCCGTTCTGCCCAGAGACCCGTCATCGATGCCCGACTCGTCGTTTTCTTGGGGCAATCCAAAACAATGCCGTATCAAGCAATGCCGGGCGGACAATCGGGGCGGCGGATTTCGGAATTGACCGCGAAGCACGTCCGGGGCCGCACCCCACGTGGCGACCTCGGCCTTGCCGTGCGGCCTGTGGTTGTCGCAGACCGGGGAGAGCGTGCCGGCCGGGAACGGCGGCGCAGCCAGTTTCCGAAGTCCGGGAACTACCGGTCGGCGCTTGCGGTCACGGAACGGATGGAACATCTGTCCGTCGCGGGCTCGAGCGCGGCGAACAGGTGCTGGATGCCGGTGGTGCGTGGGCAGGTCGCGCAACCGGGCCGCCGTGGGAACAGCCTCGGCCGGAGCGGGGGTGACCTGTTCAGCGGCCCGGACTTCTCGACACAGCCGTCGGCAGGAGGCTGGTCGCGGAGGTCGAGGATGCCGGTCGCGAAATGCGAGTCCCTGCCAGCTTTCCTGGCCTTCGCCGCCTACCCGGACTTGGCCGGGCGAACCTGGAATCGTCGAACGCGTCGATCACTTCCCCCGATCTCCCCCGCGGGCCGGGTCTGCACCGAACACTTCGGCCGATGAGCCATGGCTTCACCGCCAGCCTCGCGATCACCGGCCCTCATCGATGACAACGTCTTGCTGAGGCACCGGCTCGGTGATTGAGGTCTGATTCCAGGCGTGAGCTCACCTGCCGAGGTGGGCTCGAGGTTTCCCGGCAGCACGATTTCGCGTCACGGCAGGAAGGAGCGACCGGCAGGGCAACGGCCCGCAGCCGCGGGTGGACCACCGGAGCCGAGGCCGATCGGGTACCCGAAAACGCTGCCCGGCCTGAGCTCTCGGGAGTGGCTGCCTGCACTCAAAGGAGCTCAAGAATCGTCGGGTAGTTGCTCCATTTTCCGCTGCAGTTTGTTCATCCCGCCGAGCCAGCGGTCCGTTTCCGTGGCTCGCAGGGCGTAATACCCGGCGACTTCCTCGTGCGGCAGGACCAGGAAGCGGTTCTCCGCGATGGCCGTGAACAGCGCGTCCACCACCTGGTCCGGCTCGATGGCGCTGGCGCCCATCAGCAGTTTCCCGCGTTCGCCGGTTTCTTCCAGCATTGCCGTGCGTACGCCTTGGGGGCAGATTGCCTGCACGGTGATTCCGCGGTGCCGGTACGTCGCCGACAGCCATTCCGCGAAAGCCAATGCGCCGTGTTTCGTCACCGAATACGGTGCTGAGCCCAGGCTGGTCAGCAGGCCCGCCGCGGACACCGTCGCGATGAAGTGGCCCTTTCCGCGTTCCAGCCATGGCGGCAGCAACGCGCGGGCGGCGCGGACGTGTGCCATCACGTTCACGTCCCAGGCCAGCGCCCAGGAATCGTCGTCGGCGTTGGCGCCGCCGAAGGGGGCGACGCCTGCGTTGGCGCAGTAGATGTCGATCTCGCCGAGGGTTCTACGGGCGGCGGTGATCAGGTCCGTGACTCCGGATTCGCTCGCGACGTCACCCGCGAATGCCGTACCGCCCACCTCGGCAGCGATCTCCGCTGCGCGGTCGCCGTCCAGGTCCGCGACGACGACCCGGGCGCCGTCTGCGGCGAACCGGCGCGCCAGGGCCGCGCCGATGCCTCCCCCGCCGCCGGTGACTACGACACCGGCACTCACAGGCCGCCGCCGAGGGAGACGCCGCCGTCGAGGACGATTGTCTGCCCGGTCATCCAGCCTGCTTCGGCGGACAGCAGGAACGCCACCGCGCCTGCGATGTCCTCCGGGACGCCGAGCCGCTTCATCGGGTACGTCGACGCGACTTCTTCCTCGCGACCCTCGTACAGCGCCGTCGCGAACTTCGTCTTGACCACCGCCGGGGCGACCGCGTTGACCCGGATGTCCGGGCCGAGCTCGCCACCGAGCTCCTGGGTGAGCCGGATCAGCGCGGCCTTGCTGACGCCGTACATGCCGATCCCGGGCGACGTCCGCAAGCCGGCGATCGACGCGACGTTGACGACCGACCCGCCGTGCTCACCCATCCAGGCGTCCCGCGCGACGCGGATCCACGACAGCGGCGCGAGCACGTTCACCGCGAAGATCTTGCTCGCCGCGGCCGGGTCGATGTCCAGCGTGGGGCCGTAGACCGGGTTGATGCCGGTGTTGTTGACGAGCATGTCGAGGCTGCCGAACCGCTCGACCGCCGCACCGACGGCCTCCTCTTGATGCGCGGCGTCGTCGGCCTTGCCCGCGACCGCCATCGCGACGTCCGGGCCGCCGAGCTCCTCGACCGCCTCCGCGAGCGGCTCCGGCTTGCGCGCCGTGATGCACACCCGCGCCCCCCGCTCGACCAGCCCTTTCGCGATCGCCAGCCCGATCCCCCTGCTGGCCCCGGTGACCAGGGCAACGCGATCCTTGAACGACTCCACCACACCGTCTCCTTGTCCGCCGGCCAGCCACTGCTAAGCGAGCGCTTAGGTCGAGGATATCCGCGCCGCGGGCCTGCGCAACCCTGCACCCCGTCACATCACCCTGTGCAACGGTCCGCCCCACTCAGCGTCGCCCCGGGGAGGCATCCGGCAGCGGGTCATTCCCCTCAGGTAGCGGGTCAGCATGGCCACCAGTTCGTCCTCGAAGCGACCCACCTCGACCGACCCGGGTTCCGCGATCAGCTGGTGCACCACGAGTTCCACAGTGGACACCACGAGCCGCGCCGCTGCCTCGGTGTCTGCGACACCCGCCTCCGGGTGCGTGTCCAGCATCTGCTGCGTATGGCGGACGAGTTCCTGCTGATGCCGGGCCATTTTCTCGCGCAGCTCGGGCGACCGGCGGGCCTGTTCGGTCATCACGCGCAGCAGCCGCGGGTCGTCGCGGTGGGTTTCGATGGTCGTGTGGACGAAAAGGCGGACGGTGGCTTCCAGCGAGGTGGGTAGCGGCGCCTCTTGATAGCGGCCCACCGCGACCACACCCGCGGACAGATGCCGCGCGAACAGCTCGGCGAGGATCGCGTCCTTGTTCGGATAGTACTGATACAGCGAACCGATGGAGAGCCAAGCCTCTTCGGCAATGCGGTTGGTGGTGCCCGCGCCGTAGCCGTGTTCGGCGAAAACGCGAGCAGCCGCGTCGAGGATCCGTTCCCGGGTGAGCTCGGCCCGCACCTGGCGGGGCCGTTTACGTGGCTGGATCCGGCGCTTTTCCGACGGCATGCCACCTCCTTCCGACCGGCCTAAAAGCGAGTAGCGCACCGCGTCCGCGGCTTCGAATAATGGTGCCATGAACACTGTTCGCACGCGTTACCGCCGAGTGTCACCGGACGACGTCCGCGCGCGGCTCGGGCCGCCGAGTGCGCTGTCGGCCGAGGCGAGAATCCGGGGTACCCACATCGATTCCTATTTCCGTCGTTTCATCGCGCATTCGCCGTTCGTGGCGGTGGCCACGGCGGATGCGACGGGATTACCCGACTGTTCGCCGCGGGGCGACTACCCGGGCTTCGTGAAGGTGCTCGACGAACACACGCTCGCGATCCCCGACCGGCCGGGAAACAAGGTCGCCGACACCTTCGGCAATCTCGCGGAATCCGACGGCATCGGGTTGCTGTTCCTGATTCCCGGGGTCCGCGAGGTGCTGCGGGTCAACGGCCGCGGTTATCCGACCGACGAGCCCGACGTGCTGACCAGGATGGCCACCGAGGCCAAGCGGCCGGACCTGGCGATCATCGTCGAGGTGACGCAGGCGTATTTCCACTGCGGCCGCGCCTTGAGCCGGTCCCGGCTCTGGAATCCGGCCAGCCAGGCGCTCGCGGAGGAGATTCCTTCGCCGGGCGAAGCCGTCACCGCTCAGCTGGGGCTCGACATCGCCCCGGAAGTGGTCGACGAACGCCTCGAAGCCGCGTACCGGCACCTGTACTGAACCGGGGAAACTCCTGATGCAGCAAACGATTCTCGAACGCGTCGACCAGATCGCCGAAGACGTCGCCGTCCTCGAATTCCGAGCCACCGGAACCGCCTTGGCGCCCTGGGAACCGGGCGCCCACATCGACGTGGCGCTGCCGAACTGGCTGACCCGCCAGTACTCCTTGTGCGGCGATCCGGCCGACCGCGAGCGTTATCGCATCGCGGTGCGCCACGAGCGGCTCAGCCGCGGCGGTTCCGAATACATCCACCGGTTCCTGCGCCCCCACCGGCCCATGAACGTTTCCCTGCCACGCAACAACTTCCCGCTCCGGCCCGCACCGGCCTACCTGTTCCTCGCCGGTGGTATCGGCATCACGCCCATCCTGCCGATGTTCCGGGCCGCCCCCACCGCGACCCTCGTGTATCTCGGAAAATCACTCGCCACCATGCCCTTTGCCGATGAACTCACCACCGATGACCGAGTACGCATCATCGCCACCGAACGCGACGGACGGCCCGACCTCACTGCGCTGGCCGCGGAACTGGACCCCCGCACGCTGGTCTACTGCTGCGGTCCCGCCTCGATGCTCGCGGCCGCCGAAGCGGTGTTCCCCGCCGAGCGCCTGCACGTGGAGCGATTCCGGCCGACGGTCCGCGAGTTCCGGCCCGACACCGCGTTCCGGGTCGGCTGCGCCCGCTCCGGCCGGACGATCGAGGTCCCGCCCGGGGAATCGCTGCTCGACGTGCTGAACCACGCCGGGTACCCGGTCCTTTCCGGCTGCCGCGAAGGCGTGTGCGGCAGCTGCGAGCTCACCGTGCTGTCCGGCGAACCGGAGCACCGCGACGACATCGGCGCGGCGCCCGGCCGCATGTACGCCTGCGTTTCCCGCGCGCTGTCCGCCGAGCTCGTCGTCGACCTCTGAGCGCCACCGCGATACCAAACCCGCGGTATTGGATCTGGCCGCGGCATCCGGCGGCTTCGACACTGGGTGCCTGCCCGATCCAGCCGGAAGGTGAACGCCCGTGGAACGCAAAATGATGGTCGGAGCCGTCGTGCTGACGCTGCTGGCCGCGATGACAGCCTGCGGATCGAAACAGGACGCGGGAAGCGGGAACGGCACCTCCGCGGGTGCGGCTGCCTGCGTCCAAGCCGCCAAGACCGCGACCGACGCCGCCCGCGCGGTACCCCAGCTGGCGACGCCGCCGCAGCTCGACGTCAAGGGCTTGGCGGGCAAGGAACTCTGGCTCATCCAGCCGGCACAGGTGAAGATCCAGCACGACATCGGGGACGGCTTCGTGGCGGCCGCCAAGGCCGCCGGGGCGACCGGGAAGGTGTTCTACTCCGACGGGACGTCCAAGTCCGCCACCGAGGGCATGGCGCAGGCCGTCGCCCAGCATCCGGCAGGGATCGTCGTCAACGTGCACCTCGAGCTGGTCACCCAGCAGATCGCGGACGCCCGCAAGGCGGGGATCTCGGTGATCACGCTCTTCCAGGTGCCGCCGGGCGAGAAGCTGCCCGACGGGATACAGGCCAGCGTGCCGTCCGACTTCCGCAGCCGCGGCGCCGACATGGCCAACTGGATACTGGCCGACTCCGGCTGCTCCGCCAAGGCCGCGGTCCTGCACCTTCCGGCGTTCCCGGCCGCGAACCGCCACGAGGACGCCATCCACCAGGTCTTCGGCACCTGCCCGGACTGCAAGGTCACCGAAGCCCCGATCGACCTGGCCCAGCTCGGCACCAGCGTGCCCTCGGCAACGCAGGCCGTGCTACGGGCGAACCCCGACGTCAAGTACCTCGTCACCCTCTTCGACAGTCTCGCCACGCTCAGTGCTCCCGCGGTCGCCTCCCTGCGGCCCGACGTCAAGATCGTCAGCGGCGACGGCGTCGAGGCCAACCTGAAGATGGTCCGCGAGGGCACCGAAGCAGTGGACGTGGTCCTGCCGCCGCCTGCTTGGGTCGGTTACGCCGTCGTCGACCAGCTGGCGCGCGTGATCGTCGGGGCGAAGCCGTGGGATGTCTCCGTGCCGCGCCGACTCGTCGACAAGACGAACATCGGCAACGCCAAGACCGTGACCGATCTCTTCCCCGGTTACGAGAACACGCCCGCGGTGTTCGGGAAGGCGTGGGGCGTCAGCTGATCCCCCGATCTCCGCAGCAGGAAGGAACCGCAAGCAATGGCGCTAACGGAAGCCGTGGCCGGACGGCCGGGTATCGCGTGGCGAGGCTGGGTGAGCAGGTACGCGGTCGTGATCGTGGCGGTCGTGCTGTTCATCGGCTTCTCGGTGCTCTACCCGGACACGTTCGCGACGACCGGCAACCTCAAGGCGATGGTCAACACCCAGTCCGTCGTTCTCCTGCTCGCACTGGGCGCGTCCATCCCGATCCTGGTGGGCGACATCGACTTCTCGGTTTCGGCGGTGATGACCGGCGCCGCGGCCTTGCTTGCCGCGCTGACGATCGCGGGCGTGCCCGTGCTGATCGCGGTTCTCGCCGCACTGGTTTTCGGACTCGTGGTCGGCGCGGTCAACGCGTTCTTCATCGTGTCGGTCGGTGTCGACTCGCTCGTGCTGACCCTGGGCTCCCTGATCGCGCTGGGCGGCATGGCCTACGCGGCGACCGGCAGCCAGATCCTGACCGGAGTCCCGCATTCGCTGGTGGAGTTCAGCAGGCACGAGGTGTTCGGGTTGCCCGCCGCGACCTGGTACGCCTGGATCCTGGTCGTCGTGGTCTGGTACGTCTACGAGCGCACGCCATTGGGGCGGTACCTGCTGTTCACCGGTGGCAACCCGGAGGCCGCGCGGCTGTCCGGCCTGCCGGTCGCGCGGCTGCGGGCCGGCGCGCTCATCGCGTGCGCACTGATCGCCGCGTTCGCCGGCATAGTGCTGCTCGGCCAGATGGGCGCGGCGGACCCCGGCAGCGGCCCGAGCTACCTGCTCCAGCCGTTCGCCGCGATCTTCCTCGGCGCGACGGCCGTCAAAGCCGGGCAGGTCAACGCCTGGGGCACGATGATCGCGCTGTACCTGCTCACCATCGGCATCACGGGCATGCAGCTCGCGGGGGCACAGGCGTGGGTCAACAACGTCTTCAACGGGCTGGCGCTCATCCTGGCGATCACGGTCGCCAAGCTCGCGTCGGGAAAGGCGAACAGATGACCGGCGGGCTCACTGTGTCCGGCGTGGTGAAGTCGTTCGGCCCCAACCGGGTCCTGGACGGCGTCGACCTGCAGGTCGGGCTCGGCGAGATCCACGGGCTGCTCGGGCTCAACGGCAGCGGGAAGTCGACGCTCGTCAAGGTCCTCTCCGGGTACCACCGGGCCGACGCCGGTCTGGCGACGTTCGGCGGCGAACCGCTCGGCGACGGCACCGGCCGGGTCGTTGTGCTGCACCAGGATCTCGGTCTCGAACCGTCCCTTCCGGTGCTGGACAACGTGGTCGTCGCAAGCCGCTACGCCACCCGGGCGCTGGCGCCGGTCCGGCGGCGTGCGCTGGCTGCCGAGGTCGGGCTTCTGCTGGAGGAACTGCAGGCGCGGATCCATCCCCGGCAGCTGGTCGCGGACCTCCCGGCGGCCGCGCGGGCCCAGGTCGCCTTTGCCAGGGCGATGTTCCGCCTGCGCCGGACGTCGGGCGCCCAGCCGATGCTGTTCATCCTCGACGAGCCCACCGCGAACCTGCCGACCGGCGAGGTCCAGCACTTGATCGACACGGTGCGCCGGGTCGCGGAGGCGGGCAATGCGGTGATCTACGTCAGCCACCGGATGGCCGAGATCGACGAGGTGACGCATCGGCTGAGCATCCTGCGCGACGGCCGGGTCGCGCTGTCGGCCGACACTCGCGACGTCAGCCGGGACCAGCTGATCGAGGCGATGCTCGGCGCTTCGCTCGACGCGGTACCCCTGCGGTCGGAGCACCCCCTCGACCCGCGGCCCGGGCTCGAGGTCCGCGGCCTGTCCACGGAGCGGCTCCGCGCCGTCGATCTCGACGCACCCCGCGGCATCGTCACCGGAGTGACCGGGCTGGCGGGTATGGGCTGTGAGGACCTGCCGGAGGTACTGGCCGGATTGCGAAAACCGTTGCGCGGCACCGTGTCCGTCGACGGGTCTGTCCTGCCTGCGCGGCACGGGTACCGCGTCGCCCGGCAGCGCGGGGTTGCGCTCGTACCCGCGGATCGGCTGCGCGCCGGGCTCTGGCGGGAGGGTTCGGCACGGGACAACGTCAGCATCACTGTCCTGTCCCGCTTCCACGGCCGCCTCGGTCTGAGCCACTCGCGCGAGCGCGCGGGCGCACGGCAGGTGATGGCCGACGTCGGCGTGACCCCGCTCGACGCGGACCGGCCGGTGTGGGCATTCAGCGGCGGCAACCAGCAGAAGATGCTGCTCGGCAAATGGCTGCAAACCGACCCGAGCACGTGGATCCTGCACGAACCGACCCAGGGCGTCGACGCCGCCGCGAGCCAGGCCATCCTGCTGCGGCTGCGCGCCGTCGCCGACAGCGGCGCGGTGGTGCTGATCGTTTCGGGGGACTTCAGCCAGCTCGCGCAGATCTGCGACCGGGTGCACGTCATCCGCGAAGGTGATGTGGTCGGCACGCTGGATGGCGGTGAGGTCACCGAGCGCGACATTGCCCGGCTCGCGCAGGGGTCGGCGGCTGAGCTTGTCCGTGAGGTGCGTGGTGGCTGAACTCGGGTGTTTCGCGGCCCGCTGGGGACTCGGCACCGTCGAGGTGCTCGGCGGGTCCGCAACCGATCCGGGCGCGAACGACACCAATCGCCGAGGCGCCGGACCGGACCACAACCGAAGATCCGGGACGGCATTTCCTGCTGTGGACCGGCGGCTGGGAGGTGGCACGCCCTCGGAGACGATGATGCCCGGCGGGATCCTCGTGGTGATGCGGAACGGCAGCCGGGTT
This sequence comes from Amycolatopsis jejuensis, assembly GCF_000717335.1. Classification (GTDB taxonomy): domain Bacteria; phylum Actinomycetota; class Actinomycetes; order Mycobacteriales; family Pseudonocardiaceae; genus Amycolatopsis; species Amycolatopsis jejuensis. The sequence continues at coordinate 89,434 of NZ_JNYZ01000028.1, read as the reverse complement.
CGACGCGGTTTTCGGGCCCTGGGCACACCCACGCGGACCTGCTCACGCTGAGCCTCGTCGTCGGCTGGTTTCCATGGCGGGTTCACGAATACCCGAGCCACCTGTTGCCGGACATGGCGGAACTCCGCGTTCAGCGGCCCAAATACTCGTTCCACGCAACCTCGAGCCGCCCCAGTGCCTCCCCGAGGTAGTCGAGCCGACGGCCCAGCGGGAGCCGGACCCGGTCGCCGTGTGCATGTGTCGCCGAGAAGACGTTGCCCGGCCAGAAATCCACCGAATGCCGCAACGCTACCTGGCTGAACTCCATGGCATTCCCCACCGGCAGCCGCGTCCAGATCGACATCCCGCCGTCGGGGACCTCGTAGCTCCATGCCGGATCGAGTGAACCGAGCCAGTCGTCGATCACCGCGAGCGACGCTTCGAGGTGCGCGGTCCGGCGCGCGCAGACCTCGTCGATCACCGGTAGCGAGCGCGCGGCCAGCAGCTGGCACAGCTCGGGCGTGCCGGCGTCGACGGTCACCTTCAGCTGGGCGATCCGGCTGATCACGTCCTCCCGCGCGCGGATCCAGCCGACGCGGATGCCGTGCCACAGCAGTTTCGTGAACGAGCCGATCGTGACCACGGGAGCGTCCGGCCGGCAGGCGGCGATCGAGTTCAGCCGATCGCCGCCGGGGCGCAGCGACAGCCCCCACAGCGACAGGTCCTCGACGACCGGCACCTGGTACTCCGCGCTCAAGGTCGCCAGCCGGTCCCGCCGTGGCTCGGGCATCCGGGCGCCGGTGGGGTTGTGGAACTCCGGGACGGTCAGGACCATCGCGGGCCGCGTCCGCTGGAGGAGCCGTTCCAGGGTGAGCACGCTCAGCCCCTGCCGGTCGACCGGCACCGAAAGGATCGGGCACTGCAGTGAGCGGACGACGTCGAGCGCGGCCACCCAGGTCGGGTCCTCGACGACGACCGGCCGCATCGGCTCGCTGAAGTACGTCGCGGCGAGCCACACCGCCTGCTGCGCGCCGGTGGTGATGCAGATCTGGTCGAAGGTGGTCGGCAGGCCGCGCCGGGTCAGGAACTCCGCGATCTCCTCCCGCAGCTCCCGGACCCCGCACGCCATCTCGCCGCTGAGCCGGGCCAGCGAGTCCAGGTCGTCACGCAGCCCGTCGATCGACACGCCGGACGGCCAGCACGGCTCGTCGAAGATGGCCGAACCGAGGTCGAGCGCCGTCCGCCGGAAGCGCGACCCGCTCTCGTGGATGAGGCGCCGCACGCGGTGCGACGACGGTGGACCGGCCGACGGACCGTGCGGCGCGCCCTGCGGTCTGGTCACCCAGGTCCCGCTTCCCTGGACGCTGTGCAGCCAGCCCTCGCTGCGCAAGAGGTCGACGGTCGCGATCACCGTCGTGCGGCTGACCGCGAGCAGACCGGCGAGAGCCCGCTGCGGGGGCAGCAGCACGCCGGGCGCGAGTTCACCCCGGCGGACCGCGGCCCGCATCGCCTCGGCGAGCTGCTCGTACAGCGGCGCGCTGCCTTCCGACCAGTGCCCGAGAATGGCCACCAGCTGCTCCGCGGGGATCATCTCCCGCGGGCGGACGTCAGGCACCGGTGGCATCGGCACCGGTTGCGGCACCGGCGGCGAGCGCCTCGGTGAAGCACGCCAGTGGTGCGCGGACCGACCCTGCGCCAACTTGCCCCACCCCGATCCCGGCGTACCCCACGTCGATGAGCGGAGTCAGCCCTGTGTCGGCGACCAGCTCGGCGTCGATGCCGAACGGCACCCCACGGAACCCCAGCGCCGGGATGACCAGGTCCGGGTGCTCCGTGCGGACGATCGAGTATAAGCCCAGGTTGTGCCTGATCAGCCCGGCGAAATCGCCGTCGTGGTAGTCCAGCAGCGCGGGCGCGGCGGCCTGCGCCATCCCGCCCAGCCCGGCGCACTCCGTCATGCAGCTCTCGCCGCCGGTCCACACGACGTCGTCGACGCTGAAGCCGGGGAAGAACCGGCCGCGCGGCTCCGGCAGCGGGGCGGCGAACCAGCGGTCGCTTCCGGCGAGCCGCACGTGGAAGCGGCGGCAGTTCATGACCATTCCGGTGACGACCGTCGAGCCGGGGACCCCGTGCCCGCTGGTCACGATCACGGTCGCGGCCGCCATCGAGAGGCGGAGGAAGAGCGGGTCGATCGTCGTCAGGTATTCGATCGCGGTGCGGCGATGCGGGTGACCAAGGTCGGCGAGCGGGGCCATCAGAGTGCGGGCCAGCACGTGCGCGGCGGCGAGCGTGCGGCTGTGCAGTTCGTCGCCCATCCGCAGGGCCCGGCTCATCATCGGCAGCAGCGGGATCCCGCCTGCGGCGCGGACGGCGGCGCCGATCGCGGGTGCGACCTCCTCCTCCAGCCGGTGGAGCCGGTCGCGGACCTCGTCGTCGTACACCCCGAGGCTGAGCCCCCGGCGCGTCCCGAACTCGTACATCCCGCAGTGCGCCCGGACGCCGGTCGCCGGGTCCTCGACGCGGTACACCGGGGTCGAGAACGTGTGCACGCCCGCGGTGGAGCCGACGCAGCCGTAGTCGAGCGTGTGCCCGAGCTTGATCTTCCCGGCGACCAGGCGTTCCCAGGCCTGGTCCGGGTCCGGCGCGAGTCCTTCGTGGACCGCCGCGTACCGGATCGCGTCGCGCTGCGGACCGTGGTACTCCCCCGGCGCCATGACCGGACCGGCGACCAGCACCGTGTCCGGCGTCATCCCGTCCAGGGCCTCGCCCGCGGGGAGCACGTCGACCAGGACCGGCTGGGCCTCGAGCATCCGCTGCATGCTGGCCGCGCTCGCCGGGCGGATCTGCGGGCTCGCGGCAGGAAACGTCGTACTCATGGCCCGATCGTTTCCGGGTGGCCGCGCGGTCGCCAGGCTTCCGGCGAACGTCGCGACCAATGCCCCGGAATTGGCCCTACCCGGGCGGGGTGGAGCTTTGTAGTTTTGGCCGATGCCAGAGATCTCGTTCGTGTACCCGTATCGCCTGCCATGGCCCGAAGTCCGGCCGCTGCTCTCCACTTTGGACGAAAGCGGGGCGCACGGGCTGTGGGTGTACGAGAACCCGCGCGAGCGCGGTGCGTTCGCCGTCGCCGGCGCCGTCCTCGGGGCGACGAGCCGCCTCACCGTCGGGGTCGGGGTCGTCACCACCTACGTCCGGCATCCCGAGGTACTCGCCATGGAGACGCTGCAGGCCGGATGCATCGGCCCCGGCCGCTTCGTGCTCGGGCTCGGGGCAGGCAGCGCCACCGAGGCCGCCCGGCTGGGCGTGGAACAACGCTCCCCGCTCGGCACGGTCCGGGCGCAGATCGACGCGGTGCGGTCGTTCGAGTCCGCGGCTCCCCCGGCCGAGCCGATCCCCGAACCGCCGATCCTGATCGGAGCGACGGGACCCAAGATGATCGCCACGGCGGGCGCGTACGCCGATGGCTTGGTCCTGTCGCTGAACGCCCCGCCTGCCTTCGTGCGCCGCGCTGCGACGGTGGCCCGTGAGGCCGCTCGTGCCGCCGGTCGCGCTCGGCCGTGGGTGGTGGTTTACGTGCATGCAGTGGTGGCGGATTCCCACGAGGCTGCGTTGGAGGTCGCGCGGGCCCAGCTGGGCACGACGCTGGGTCGGCTCGCGGGAAACCCGGTGTTCGACACCTTCGCGGGCGACCTCCCGTCCCCCCTTGGCGACGAGCTACGGGAAGCGGCCCGTGCGGGTGGCGTTGATCCGCTCTCGTCGGGTCTGGTGCGGGAGCTTGCTTGCGTTGGTACGGCTGAGGATCTGGTCGCCCGGGCACGGCAGGCTTACGCCGACGCGGACGAGGTCGTTCTGCTTGTGCCGGGGGCTGATGCGGGCGTGCTTGGGGGCCTTGCCGGGAGTATTTGACGTTTCGGCTGCCCCGGCCAGTGGAGGCCGGGGCGGTGGATGGTTCGCTGCCATCGCCTCTGCGGTACGCCAGACCCGAGCCGCCCCGCTCACCCCAGACCGGGGCAGCGAACCGTCCGCGCCATTGCCTCCGCGGCGCGCCGGAGCTGGCCGATCACCAGGTTCTCGTTCGGGGCGTGGTTGTTCTGGTCCGGGTTGCCGTGCGGGACGACCATCGCCGGTACTCCCAGCAGGTCGGACAGGATGCTGACCGGCACGGTGCCCGCCAGGCGGGGCAGGACGACCGGTGGGCGGCCGTACGCCTGTTCCAGTGCGGCCGTCACGGCGGCCGAGGCCGAATCGAGCGGGGTGGTGCTCGTCGGTGGCATCCGGGCCAGCATCCGGACCTCGACGTCGATTCCCAGCTCCTGCAAACGGTCGCGGACCTGCTGTGCCAGCCGTTCCGGGTCCTGGTCGGGGACCAGCCGTGCGTCGACCCGGGCGCGGGCGCTCGTGGGGATCGTCGTGGCGAAACCGGGTCCGGTGTATCCCGCCTCCATGCTCGACACGTTGAAGGTCGGGTGGAGGAGGATCCGGCGGTAGTGCTCGGCGGCCGGGCGCGCCGGTACGCCGTCGGGGAGCTCGGGGGCGGGCAGTGCGTCGACGAGGGCGAGTACGTCGCCCGTGGGGGTGACGGCGTCGGCCGCGAGCGGTGGGGCCAGTGCGCCGTCGGGGGAACCCAGTGCGACCAGCGCACGGGCGATCCGGTCGGCCGGGCTGGGGACGGCGCCACCGAAGTTGCCCGAGTGCAGCGGGACCCGCTGATCCGTGGCCACCAGCTCCAGGCACAGCAGGCCCCGCGCGCCCAGCGCCAGCACCGGGCGGCCGCTGGGGTGGATGGACCCGTCCACGGCCATCACCAGGTCGGCGGCCAGCAGGTCCCGGTGCTGGGTGCAGGTGGCGGCGAGGTTCGGGCTGCCGATCTCCTCCTCGCCGTCGGCGATCAGGACCACGTTGCACGGTGGTGCGCCCAGCCGATGCGCGAGGTCGATCCCGGCGACCGCCGCGACGAGCTGGCCCTTGCTGTCCGCCGTTCCCCTTCCGTGGAGACGGCCGTCCCGGACGACCGGGTCGAAGGGGGCGCTGTGCCAGTCCTCGAGGCGACCCACAGGCTGCACGTCGTAGTGCCCGTAGACCAGGATCGTCGGCAACGACGGATCGACGAGACGGCGTCCGGCGACGAGTGGATGCGTCGGGGTACCGAGCAGCGACACGTCGAAACCGCGGGCGCCCAGCAGCCCGGCCACGGCATCGGCTCCCGTGCGCATTGCCGGGCCGGCGTCGGCGCTCACCGTGGGAATCCGGACGAGGGCGCGGGTTTCCTCGAGCATCGTGTCGAGTGCTGCGGAGCTCAGCTCGTCGCCGGGCGCGGGTGAAATCATCGAGTCTCCCTCGGTCTGGGGCGATCCCACCTTCGGGCAGCAGTCCGCAGGCCGACAACGGCCCGGGCACCGCGAGAGACCAACTTGTGCGCATTGGATATGTCGGCGGCGCAAAGCGATGTGATGGCATGGTCGCACTGGAAGCACACATGAGGGATGGGTGGACGGAAGATGACCATCGCGAACCGGGACTACGAACGGCTTTACGCCGACCGCGTCACCTTCGACGGCGGCAGCGAAAGCGACCACACCGAGCTGTGGGACCTGCTGCTGAGGTTCCTGGAGGCGAACGACACGATCGACACGGACGTGCTCCGCACCATCTGGTCGGCCGATCCCGGCTGTTTGTTCTTCAATGCCAACGGTTTCACCTACCGGGGCCTCGACGACTGGTGCCGGATCTGGGACTTCTACCGGCCGCAGTTCGAGGTGATCGAGCCGTTCGACCCCGGCCAGACCCAGGTCAGGATCCGCGGCACGATCGCGGTGGCAGTGACCGAGAAGGGGCGACGGCACAAGCGCTGGGTCCCGCAGAGCGGCCGCGACCTGGACGACCGGCAGCTGGCGGCAGGCGTGATCTCCTACTGGCGCGCGACCCAGGTGTTCGAGCAGACCGACGCCGGCTGGCGCGTCGTGCACGCGCACTTCTCCGAGGAAGCCACCGGCACCCGTCCGGACCTGATGGACGAGGCGTGACCTTCTCGGCCATCCTCCGCGACCCGGCGACCGGTGCGCTGGGCGCGCTCATCGCCAGCGCCCGGCCCGCCGTCGGGGCGCGGACCGTACTCGGGGCGCCCGACCTGCTGGTCGTCACCCAGGCGAAGGCGAGCACCAGCCTGGCGGACGACGTCCAGCGGCGCCGGCGTTCCGGGTCGAGCCTCGAAGACGCGGTCACCGGCGCATTCGCCGCCGATCGCGAACCACATTTGCGGCAGTTGCTCGCAATCGCCCTGGACGGCCCGCCCTTCGCGACGACCGGTGACCGGGTTCCGTCCGCAGCCGCCACGGCCACCGGCACCGACCACGCGTGCGCCGGGAACCTGCTGTCGTCCGGCGACGTCGTCGGTGCCATGGACGAGATCTGCCGCTCTGGTGGCGAGGTGGTCGAAACCCTCCTCGCGGCGGGCCACGCCGCCGAGTCCGCAGGCGGCGACGCCCGGGGCCGTCAGTCGGCCGCACTGGTCGTCTGGCAGCAGGATTCGTGGCCGGTGGTCGACCTCCGCGTCGACGACCATCCGGAGCCGCTGACCGAGCTCACCCGGTTGTGGGACCTGTGGCGCGGCACCTGGGGAGTATTCGCGGAGACCGGCGAGTTCCCGCCTGCCCGTCCCGCTTGGGTGCGGCCCGGACGGTGACTGACCCGGTACTCCGGCTGCTGGTGCCGATCTTGAACCCACCTGGCCGGTGATCGCCGCTACGTCGCCGACCGCACGGTCCCGACCGGCGATCACCGCGCCGTCGAATCCGGCGACTGCCTGGAACCCCGCCTCCACCCTGCCGTCGTCGGGGTGGCGACGGGTCAGCATCAGAGATTCGGCCCGGACGAGCCACGCGACCGTGCCCGCATCGGGTTCACCCAGGCCACGGCGGCGATCGAGCGCCGTCGGCCGGGCCCTCCGCACTTGCCTGCGCCGTCGGCGCCTCCCAGCACCCGCAGCCCTCTGGACAACCATCGCTCGGCGAACTAAACTAAACGGATCAGTTCAGCTCGCCGCCGGGGACCGCCGGGACAGTCGGCACCAAGCTCGTCCGACAGGCAGACACAACGGGTTCCCCCGTGCGGTGATCGGCCAAGCCGGTCATCGCACGGTGCAGTGTCGTGCCCGGCAGAAGGGACCAGCCCGATGAATCGAAGATCCGCGGAAAGGGAACCCGCTGCGCGGCCGTCGACGCCGATGCACGAGGCGGTCCGCGCGGCGCATACGGCCACCCGGGACACGGCGGAAGTCCTCGCGAGGAGGATCTACGAGCATCCGGAACTCAGCGACCACGAATACCGCGCCGCGGACTGGTGCCGTGAGGTTCTCGGCAGTGCCGGATTCACCGTCAGGAATGTCGCGGATCTGCCGACCGCATTCGTCGCGGAATTCACCACTAACACAAAAGGGCCGACGATCGGACTGCTTGCCGAATACGACGCGTTACCGGGTATCGGCCATGGCTGTGGCCATCATCTGATCGCGGGTTCCGCCGTCGGGGCGGGTCTCACCCTCGCCCGGCTCGGGGATGCATTTCCCGGATCTGTCAAGGTGTTCGGCTGCCCCGCCGAGGAATTGCTGACCGGAAAAGCGCGGCTGATCGGCACCGGGGCATTCGACGGTATCGACGCCGCTCTCACTTTTCACGCCTACCATTCGACCAGCGTGATGACCGGCTGCATGGGCCTCCGCACTTTCGAACTGATTTTCCGGGGACAACGCGATACCACTGCCGATCCCTGGGCCGGAACCAATTCCCTCGACGGCGCGGCCATGGCCTATCGCGAGATCACCGCGCTGCAACCCGGTGTCCGGGTCCATCGGCTGGAAACGCACGGGGGCGATGCCTTTGGCGGCGTCCCGGAGCGAGCGGCGTGTCACGTCGCGGTGCGGGCGGACAGCAGGCCGGAGCTCGAAAGCCTGGCGAGCGCAGTGCTGGACTGCGCGCGGCGCGCCGCCGACACGAGCGGCACCACGCTGGAGATCGTGGAAGGCACCAGAAGCGAGCCGATCCACTACGCGCGGCCGCTGGGCGAAGCGGTCCGGGCGAACCTGCTTGAGCTCGGCGAAGAGGTGGTGGACTGGCCCGCGCTGGCGTTCACCGACTTCGGCGACGTGAGCGAGCTCGTTCCCGGAATTCTGTTCTCCGTCGCCACCTGGCCGGAGGACGTCCCGTTCCACACCCCGGCCGCCCAAGAGCACTCCGGCAAGCCCGGAGCGTTCGAGGCCATGCACACCGGCAGCCTCGCGATGGCATTGACCGCGGCCGACCTCGCGACCTCCGACATTCCGCTCTGACCCAGCAGGCACCGCGCACGTTCTCGACCAATGGAGGTCCCGTGACTGCCCTCAGCATCTCTTCCGGACGAGCGCGGGTCGTGCTGTCCGTCCTCGTCCTCACTTTGTTCGCCTACAACGGACTCGAGACCATGCTCGCGCCCGCGCTGCCCCTCGTACAGGAAGCAGTCGGCGCGACGACGCCGGCCATCGCCTGGGTCTTTACCGGGGTGCTGATGGCAGGCGCGGTCGCGGCTCCGGTAGTCGGGCGGCTCGGCGACACCCGGGACAAACGCACCGTACTGCTGTGCGTGCTCGCCATCGTCATGCTCGGCACCGCAGTTGCCGCACTCTCGACGTCGATCGTCGTCCTCACGATCGGGCAGCTGCTGCAAGGCGCGGGCCTCGGCTTGCTGCCGCTCTCCGCGGGCATCGTCCGCGACACGCAGCCGCCGGGTGCGATCAAATCGGCCAATGGCCTGATCATCGGGTCCGCGACGCTGTCGCTGGGGGTCGGACTGCTGGTGGCCGGGCCGATCGTCAGCGTCCTGCCCTACTCGTGGCTGTTCTGGTTTCCGTTGATGCTGCTGGCATTCGCGTTTGCGGTGGCCTGGTTCGCGGTGCCGTCCTGCCCGCCCGCGAAGTCGGGATCGGTGGACTGGACGGGGGCTGCCCTGCTCGGGCTGGGCATCGTCGGGCTGCTGCTCGCGATCACCCTCTCCGCGCAGTGGGGATGGCTGTCCGCCGGAACGCTCGGGCTGTTCGCCGGCGCCGTCGTGCTGCTGGCCGCGTTCGTGGTCGTGGAGCTGCGCATCGCGAGACCGTTGATCGACCTGCGGCTGCTGGCCGACCGGCCGGTGCTGCTGGTGTGCCTGGTCTGGTTCGTGATCGGGTTCGTCAGCATCGCGGTGTACGTGCTGGTGCCGATTCTGGTGCAGCTGCCGGCGGAAACCGGGATCGGAATGGGCGCCTCGGCCGCGCTCACCGGCCTCATCCTGTTCCCGATGGGCATCATCGGTGCCGTGACGGCACCGGTGACGGGGCGGCTGGAGAACGCGATCGGGGCCCGCGCGGTCATGCTGACCGCCACCGGCGCGCTCGCCGTGTCGAGTGCCTTGCTGTTCGGGGCCGCGCACCTCTGGCTGATCTTCCTGGCCACCGGTCTCGTCGGCGTCAGCATCGGGCTGGGACTCACCCAGGCGATGAACATCGTCGTCGCCGCCGTCCCCGCGGAGCGGCTGGCGAGCGTCAGCAGCATCACGTTCGTGATGAAGGCCGTCGGCGGCTCGCTCGGCGGGCAGATCGCGGCAGCGCTGCTGGCCGCCAGCGGGCAGCCACAGCCGACGTGGGGTGATTTCCGGCTCGCCTTCGTGGTGTTCGCCGTCGCCGGCGCGGTCGCCGTGCTGCTGTGCATCGGTTTTCCGGCCAAGCTGGCCGCCGCGCGCGCCACGATGGTCCTGACGAAGTGACGGGGCTACCGGATTCCGGTCCCATATGCCGCAAGGAAAACCTCGACATCGGCGGTCGCGCTCGCCGTGATGTCCTCGGGTGACGGGAGCAGGCTCGGGTCCAGCAACGAATACAGGCGCCGAGCCTGAACCATCCCGACCAGCTGCAGGGCCGCGTGGTCGACGTCCTTGATGGCGAGATCACCGCGGTCGACCAGTTCCTGGAGCGCCGAAGCAAGATGCGCGATCGCGGGCAACGGCCCGGCTTCGAGATACCGCTTGCCGATCTCGGGCCGATGGTGCGACTCCGCGACGACCAGCCGCAGCAGGGCGACCGTGTGCGGTTCGAACAGCACCAGGGCATAACGGCAGGCGAGCGCGGTCAGCCTGGTGCGCGGATCTTCCTCCGGATCGGTGTGCCGGTCGATTTCCTGGCTGATCCGGCCCGCCATCGAGGCGACGATCTCCGCGAGCAGCTCGTCCTTGCTGCTGAACTTGGCGTACACGGTGGCTTTCGAGACGTTGGCCGTGGTGGCGACGAGATCCATGGTGGCATTGGCGAATCCGCGTTCGACGAACACCTCCTCCGCCGCTGCCACGATCGCTGCCCGTTTCTTGTCGCGGGCCCCGGATGCCTCTTGACGTCGCTCCATGGAGCGTTACTCTACCAGTAGCTGAACTAAACGGATCAGTTCAGTTCACGAGCATTCACCGGCCTGACGTACTCCCGGGGCTTTCGAGCCGACCGGCACGGCGCTCCGCACCGGACAGTCAGGGACCGGACCGAAGAAACGAGGTGCGATGAACCCGGTTGCGGTGACCTCCGGCGGCACAGTCCGGGGAATCCTCGAGGACGGCCTCGCCGTCTTCCGCGGAATCCCTTACGCCGCCCCACCGGTCGGCGACCTGCGGTGGCGGCGCGCACAACCCCATCCGGGGTGGACCGGCGTCCGCGACGGGGCGCAGTACGGGCCGAGCGCACACCAGCCGTACCTGCCCGGCGGAAGCCCGATCATGGGCGAGCACGGCGCCCCGCCGTTCGCCGAGGACTGCCTCACCGTCAACGTCTGGACCCCGGGGCTCGACGGAGCCAAGCGGCCGGTGCTGGTCTGGATCCACGGCGGCGGCTTCACCAGCGGTTCGGGAAACATCCCGTACTACGCCGGAGACACGTTCGCCCGCAACGGAAATCTCGTCGTCGTCACCATCAACTACCGGCTCAACGCATTCGGCTTCCTGCACGGCATGGTGCCGGGCCACTCCAACGTTTGGCTCAGCGACCAGGCCGCGGCACTGACCTGGATTCACGAGAACGCGGCCGCATTCGGCGGCGATCCCGACGCGATCACCCTCATGGGCCAGTCCGGCGGCGGATTCTCCATCGGCGCGCTCGCCCAGCACCCCACCGCCGCCCCGCTCTTCCATCGCGCGATCGTGCAAAGTGCCCCGCTCGGGCTCGACCTTCCGACCTCCGAGGAAGCAACCGAACGAACCGACACCATGGCGCATCTGCTCGGTCATGCCGATCGCCGTGGGCTCGCCGGAGAATCCGCCACCCGCCTCGTCGAGGGAACCATCGCGATGCTCCGCCGGTCCGCCGCGTTCGGTGCCTGGAACCTCGCCTTCACCCCCGTCCTCGACGACCTCATGCCCGCGCACCCCCGCGACGCGCTTGCCGACCCTCGCCTCGACCTTCTGATCGGCTGGACCGAAGACGAGGGCACATTCCCCTTCGCCGCCGACCCGCAATACGACACCGCGACCGCCGACGACGTCACCGCATTTTTCCGGGAACGACACGAGAATCCCGGACACGTCTACCAGCGTTATGCGGACCGGCTCGGGGACGACCCCCGCGCCGTGCTGTCGGCCGAATGCAGCGATTACCTCTTCAAAACTCCCGCACGCGAAGTCCTCACTCGCCGCAGCGGCAACGGAACCACCTACGCATACGAATTCGCCCTCGACGCCGCCGCATTCTCCGGAGCGCTCGGCGCCACCCATTGCCTGGAACTGCCCTTCACCTTCGCCAATCCCGAAAAATGGGCCGCGGCCCCGTTCCTCGCCGGGCTCGACCCCGAACTGGTGCGCTCCCTCGGTACCCGGATGCACCACTCGTGGATCTCCTTCGTGCACCGCGAAAAGCCCTGGCCGGCAGCCGATGGCAGCACCGTGATGATCTTCGATACGGACACCGCTCTTCGAGAGGCAGGAGACCTCAGCCGATGACCGCGCCCGATCTCATCCTGACCAACGCCAAGATCGTCACTGCCGACCCGGAATTCAGCATCGCGGAGGCACTGGCCGTTTCCCGCGGTGTCATCGTCGCAGCCGGCAGCCGGGCCGAGGTCGAAGCCCTGTCGGGGGCCCGGACGAAAACCGTCGACCTGCACGGAAAATGCGTCGTGCCCGGGCAGATCGACAGCTACCAGCACTTCATCACCGCAGGCATCGACATGATCGGCGAGCGCGGCGCGGTCGACCTCATCACCAAGACCTCGATCGACGACATCCTCGCCGCCATCAAGAGCCGGGTCGACGCGACCCCGAAGGGGCAGTGGGTCGAGGCCGGATGCATGTACCGCGGGGCGCTCGAGGGCGGCCGGTGGCCGAACCGGTGGGACCTGGACAAAATCGCCCCGGACCATCCGGTGTACATCCGGCAGGGCGGGCGGCCGATCATCGCCAACAGCTATGCGCTGCGGCTGGCCGGGATCGGACGGGACAGCCCTGACCCCACCGGGCCGGACGGCATCATCGGCCGCGACGCCGACGGGGAACCCACCGGCCAGCTCATCGGAGGAGCGGCGGACCTGGCCCGCGAACGGTGGTCCGAGCTCGTCGGCGGACCGGCCTGGGAGTGGGACTTCCTGCACTTCGACCGCGAAGCGCTGGTGGACGCGGCCCTTGCGCAGCAACGGGTCAACCTCGCGTGCGGCATCACGACGGTGCGCGACGACGCGACGTACCCGGTCGAAATCCGGGCCTGGGTGGAGGCCCGGCGGCGCGGTCTGCTGCGGAACCGGCTGGGCGTGCTGGTCGCGGTCCCCGAGCGGCATCTGTGGGCCAAGGAGGATCGGGACCGGTTGTTCGGCTCCTATTTCGAGCCGTGGGAGATGGGCGGCGATCTCCTGTGGGTCGCGGGTGTCTCCATCGGCTACAACCTCGAAGGCTGGATGCAGATCGACGAGCCCCGGCTCCGGGAAATGGTCCTGGAATCGGTAGCCCGTGGCTGGACGGTCGCGATCCCCCCGAGCATCGGGGTGAGCGAATCCGTCAGCGAGGTGCTGTCGATCCTCGAAACGGCCGCGGAAGCCGATCCGGCGGAGTTCGTGGCACGCAGGCACACGTTGACGCATCCGCACGGGCTGCGGCTGCCGCAAGACATCGAGCGCGCGAAGAAGCTCGGGCTGATGGTGAACCCCAACCCGCTGCTCAGCTACTACGCGGCCGAGCGGTCCCTGCGGATGCACCAGCAGATCGAAGCGACCGGCTTCCACCAGGGGATCGCTCCGGACGCGTGGGACCAGGCAGTCCGGATGTGGGCACCGCGCACGCGGGACTGGTTCGAAGCGGGTCTCGTGGTGAGCGGTGGCTCCAACATCCCGGCCGCGACCTACGATCCCGAACGGCCGTTCCTCGGGCAGTACTCGGCGCTGACGAACGGCACGCTCGCCGGGGTGCTCCTGCCGGACCAGGCGATCACCCGGGAGCAGATGGTCCGGATGTACACCAGCAACGCGGCCTACGCACTCATGCGGGAGGACCGCATCGGCTCGCTCGAACCCGGGAAGTACGCCGATCTCGCGGTACTGGACCGGGACATTCTCACCTGCCCGGACGGGGAAATCGCCGAACTGAAGGTCCTCGAGACCTATTTCGAGGGGGAACTGGTCCACGAACGGGGATGACGAGAAAGAAAGGACCGAGAAAGGAAGGACAATGGCGTTCTACCTGATCCGCTCGAAAGCCACTCCGCAGACCTGGGCCGATCTCATCGAGAACCCGGAAGATCGGCGACAACCCTCGGTGGAAGCCGAGTCGCTGTACGGCGGCAAGGTCCACGGCTACTGGTACGCGTTCGGCGAGTACGACGTGTACGGGCTTTTCGAAGCTCCCGACACCACGTCGGCCGCAATGCTGAAAGCGGCGATCAGCGCCGGAGGTGCGTACTCGAAAGTCGAGATCGTGCCGCTGCTGTCGGTCGAGGAAATGCTCACCGCGCTGAGGCGGGCGAAAAGTTTCCCCTACCGGCGGCCCGGGGCGCATCCGGCCGCGTCATCGTGAACCGCAGGAAGGAGTGGCAGCAATGCCCTATGTGGACACCGAGGGAGCCGAGCTCTTCTACACCGACGAAGGCCAGGGCCCGCGGACACTGCTGCTGATGCACGGTTGGGGCGTCGACTCCAACGACTGGGTCTGGCTCATCCCGCTGCTCGCCGGGAAGTACCGGGTCGTCGCCTGCGATCTGCGCGGGCACGGGCATTCGAGTGTGCCCGACCACTACGGCTGGGAATGCATGGTGGCCGACATGGTGGACCTCATCCGGCATCTCGGCGGCGGGCCCGTCGTACCGGTGGGGCATTCGCTCGGCGGTGCGCTGGCCGCGTCGATGGCGGTCGAGCATCCCGGGCTCGTGGACGCCATGGTCGCGGTGGACCCGGCATACGGGCACGCCCCGGAGTACGTTGCGGTGCTGGAAGCCGGGCGGGCGAAGTGGCGGCAGTCCCCCGGCGAAGGGCAGCGGCTCCTGCTCGATCAGATGACGGCCGCGGGCACGACCTTGGCGACGCCGGGCTTCCTGCCGACCTTCAACAGCCGCCGCATCCAGAGCATGCCCGCCGAGATGGTCTGGAAGCCGTACGAGGGCCTCGCCGACGCTCCGTCCGGGGTGTTCCATCGCGATCCGGCCACGGAATATCTGAAGCGAAGGCAGGCCCCGGTACTTTCCGTGCATTCCCTGCCCGGAAAGGCGGCCTGGGAAAAGGAAACCTTCGGGAATCCGTATTCCAAGGCACTCGAATGGGAAGGCTCCGGCCACACCATCCAGATCGAACGGCATCGCGAACTGGCCCAGGTGATGATCGGCTGGCTCGACGGGCTGCCTGCCGGTGATCGGCGATGAAGCTCTCGCAGCGGCGCGGGTTGCTGCCCGACGGTACCCCGTTCCTCATGCGGGTGCCCGAAACCTGGAACGGGGTCCTGGTCCGCGACATGGATTTCGCCGCCGTCGCGGAAATGCCCGGCGACGAGGTGCTGCTCGCTTCGACCGGAGCGACCGGAGGCAGCGCGGACCGTTATGCCGACATGCTGAGGCGGGGATTCGCGGTCGCCGGTACCGCGCGGCACCCGCTGGACTTCTTCCAGTACGACCCGGTACACGAAATCGCGATGCTCGACGAGGTACTGGAGCGATTCGACGCCGAGTTCGAGCGGCCCGCACGCGTGATTCACCACGGCGGTTCCGGCGGAGGCCACGTGTCACTGGCGGTCGCGGAGGATTTCGCGGACCGCATCGACGGCGCAATCGCCTTCGACGCCCACACGCCGGTGTGGATCATGAACACGCATCTGGACATGTGGTTCTCTCTGAAGGCACTCATCGGGCCGGACGCCGAGGCCGCGGGTGCCGCAAGGCTCGCCGACCTGCTCGTCACCGACCTGCCGAACGCGGGCATGCGCCGGATCAAGGACACCATCGCCTACCTCCCGGACGCCGCGATCGAGCAGTCCTGGCGGGCGGCAATCGATGCGGCGCAACGCACTCCCCTCGGCCGGGCCCGGATCGCACTGGCAATCACCCTCGGGCAGTGGCCCGCGTGGGGAAGCGGATTGCATCCGGCGCCACGGCTGGACGACCCGGAAGCCCTGCAGCACAGCATGTACCACCTCGTGCACCGGGACGCGCTGAACGCGGGCGGCGCAGGTCGCATCATCTTCGAGAATGCGGGCCGCGGGCAGCAACTGTCCTGGAACACCGAAGTCGATTACGCCGCCTTTTTCGCGAACGGAAACGAGCACTACCGGAATGCGGTCTCGCACCTCTACCGGAAAGCCGGATGGAAGGTGGAAGACGATCTGGCCCGGGTGAATGCGGCACCGCGGGTCGAAGCTTCCGAATTCGCGCTCGAATTCTGGAAAGCGCCCGGACGTACTGTCTCCGGCAAACCTCGGGTACCGGTATTGCGGGTGCACGGGCTGGGCGACACTGCGGTGCCGTTCAGCCTGGCCGAGGGGTATCGCGAGCGCGTACACGCCTTGGGCAGGGAAGATCTGGTGCGTTTCGCCTTCGTGGACGCCGACGGGCACCTCGCCGCCAATACCGTTGAAAGCGCCACTTTGCTCGAGGTGATGACCCATCGGCTCGACACCGGGAATTGGGGCGACACAACGCCTGCCGCACTCAACCACAATGCCGGGAAATTGGACCCGGCGACTCCGGCGCGATTCGCCGATGCAGCCGAACGCGGTCTCGCGGTCGGCCGATACAACCGAACGTGGATCCCGGACGCGTGAATCGCTCCTAGCGACCGCCGGCTCCGGCGAGCGGCGGTGAATTCCCCAGTGCGGCAACCGGATTGACCCGGTTGCCCGGAACCCCTTGCGGTGCAGACGGAGGTAGAGCCATGTCTGCTTCACCACGACCTTCCCGCGTGCTCCTCGTCATCACCAGCGCGGTCGTCGTCTATTTCCTGCTCGAATCGATGCTGGCGCCGGCTCTGCCCGACATCCAGGCCGGGGTCGGCGGCACCCCCGCCTCGGTGGCGTGGGTGTTCACCGGCCTGCTCCTGTCCTCGGCGGTGACGACCCCACTCGTCGGCCGGCTCGCGGACGTCGGCGACAAGCGGAAAGTGCTGCTCGGCGTGCTGGCGGTCGTCGCGGCAGGCGTGATCTTCTCCGCGTCGGCCACCTCGGTGCTGCCGCTGGCGATCGGCCAGATCCTGCAGGGCGCCGGGTTGTGCCTGGCACCACTGGCGACCGGCATCGTCCGCGATACGCAGCCGGCGGAGCGGGTACGCCGGGGCAACGGGATCATCATCGCGAGCGTCACGCTCACCACCGGGCTGGGTCCGGCGCTCGCCGGCCCGATCATCACGGCGGTGGGTTACCGGTGGCTGTTCTGGGGTGCGCTCGTGCTGCTGGTCGTGATCGGCCTGGCCACCGCCCGGATCGTGCCGCCGATGCGACCGGCCCGCCGCGGTGCGGTCGACTGGCCCGGCGCCGCGCTGCTGGCAGGTGGCTTGCTGGTCCTGCTGATCGGCGTGACGGAAGCACCGGTCTGGGGATGGCTTTCCCCGGGCTTGCTCGGTTCGGTCGCGGGCTCGCTGGTCCTGCTCACGGCGTTCGTCCTCGTGGAGTTGCGGGTCGAACAGCCGCTGGTCGACCTCCGGCTGGGGCGCCGCGTGCTGGCCCTCTCGGCGCTGCTCTCGTTCGTGGTCGGCTTCGCGACGACTCTCGCTTACGTCTGCATCCCGAACCTCGTTGCCGCACCGGGATCCACCGGCTACGGCCTCGGCGGCACGGCCACCACCGCCGGGCTGGTCCTCGTGCCGTTCGGCGTCGCCGGGGCGGTCGCCGCGGCGGTGACCGGGCGGCTGGACCGGCTGTTCGGACCGCGGCCGGTGATCATCCTCGGCAACGTGCTGATCCTCGGCAGCTGCGCGACTTTGCTCGCTGCGGCGTCCAGCGGCGCGCGGATCGCGATCGCCGCCGGGTTGCTCGGCATCGGGATCGGGCTCGTGTTCACCGAGCTGATCAACGTGGTAACGGCTTCGGTCCCGGCCGAACGGGCCAGCAGCGTCGCCGGGCTCCCGTTCGTGCTGCGGAGCGTCGGTGGCACCCTCGGCAGCCAGATCAGCGGCAGCGTGCTCGCGAGCGACCTGATCCCCGGCGCCCCGGTCCCGTCCTGGAACGCCTTCACCACGGTGTTCTGGCTGACGCTGGCCGTCGTGGCCGTCGCCGTCGTGCTCGGGGTGGCACTCCCGGCCCGTTCGCAGACCGTGCCCTCCCCTGGTCTCGCTCGTCCACTGCAGAAAGGAAACCGGAAATGGGACAGATGACGCTGGCGGAGCTCGACCCGGCACGGTCCGCACTCGTCGTGATGCACTACACGAACCACGCGGTCCATCCGGAGGGGCACTTCATGCGGAACTCGCCGCCGTGGCCCGCGATGATCGCCGAAGCGATCCCGCAGGTCCAGACCGCACTCGCCGCGGCACGGCAAGCGGGCCTGCTGGTGGTGTTCGCGCAAGGCGCGTGGTCCGACGGCTATCCGGAGCTCAACACCAAGAGCGGCGGCCTCGGGGAAATCCCTCAGGTAGGGCGGAATCTGGTGGGCAGCTGGGACGCCGAGTTCTACGAAGCCGTTGCGCCGCACGAGGACGAGATCACCATCCGGATGACCGGCCTGAGCGCTTTCAGCGGCACTCCCCTCGGCCGGATCCTGGTCATGAACGGGGTGATGAACCTGTTCGTCATCGGGATCAGCAGCCGCGGCTGCCCGGAGTCGACCGCCCGCGAAGCACTCGACCTCGGCTACCGGACCATCGTCCTGCCCGACTGCTGCCCGGGTGAGCCGAGCATGGGCAAATACGAATACGAGGCGTTCGTGGAGTGGGCCAACCACGTGGCCACGGCAGTCGTGACGGCGGACGAATTCTCCGGCTGGCTGGTCGCTCCGCACGAGCAAGCCTCGGTCGGGGGAACTCGGCGTTGATGGCCGGGGTGATCCCGGTCCGCGGAAGGCGTGGACCGGGATCACCCGACGCACATCAGGGAAATGCCGTGCGATCCGGGGGCGCCGGTTCACCTCGGCTGGGCCGGGGGCGGCATCTTCGGCAAGGGCGCCGCCGGGCCGTGGAGAAGGTCGATGATCCGGCGGGCGTAGTCGGCGGGGTTGCCCGGCTCCACGGTGCCGCGGTCGTGATCCAGTGCGATGTGCAGGACCATCGTCGTGGTGTGGGCCGCGGTGGTGATCCACAGCGGGTCGGCATCGGGCCCAGTGCGCGCGCGGATGGCTTCCTCCAGCAGGACTTGCTGCTGGTTGACCACGTCCCAGAGCCGGGCGCGAGGACCGGTGGCGACATCGAGCTGGGCCCGCAGGCGGCGCAGGTCGGCACGCTGCCCTGGCGACAGGTCGAGGACGGCCGATACCGCTTGGGCGAGCGACACGGCGACGTCCTCCTCCTCGGGACGCGCACTGAAGGCATCGGCGAGCCGGGACGTGTGGTCGGCCATCGGGGCGAGCAGGATCGCGTCCTTGTTGGCGAAGTAGCGATACACCGTCGACACGCCGACCTCGGCCCGCTCGGCCACCTGCTCGATCGTCGCGGCGGCATAACCCTGCTCCTCAGCGAGCTCGAGCATCGCCTCGAAGATCGCTTCACGAACCAGCCGCGCCTTCTTCTCCCGCAATCCCACCGCGACAACCTACCAGAACTGGCACCTTCTTCCAAAGTGGCAAATGTTCCCACATTGGGTTAACCTTCCATTATGCTTCTCACCCGAGAGTGTTCGCTGCACCTCGACGGCTTCGAGCTGATCGGGACGGAATCCGCGTCCAGTCCGGCGAATCTGCCCGCCGAAGGCTGGATTCCCGCGGTCGTGCCGGGTGGGGTGCACGAGTCGCTGCTCGCTGCCGGGCAGATCGAACACCCCTACTGGAACCGCAATGAGGACGACATCCGGTGGATCGAGGAGCGCGACTGGTGGTTTCGCACCTCCTTCGCCGCGCCCACAACGGATGCGTCCGATCGAGCCCGCCTCATCTTCCATGGCCTCGACACCGTCGCCGACGTCTGGCTGAACGGAAAGCACCTGGGCCACCACGAGAACATGTTCCGGCCCGCGATCTTCGAGGTGACCACGCTGCTGCGCGAGCACAACGACCTTCTGGTGCGGTTCGCGCCGCCGCTGGCCGGGCGCACCACGCCCGAGGTATTCACGCGCATGGCCGAGCGGCTGACGGCAGCGTTCGAAGGATCCGCCGGCGATCTCTCCGATGGTGAGACACCGGCGATGTTTTCGGTTCTCCCGCGCGCATCCCGGATCCGCAAGGCCGCCTTCTCCTGGGGCTGGGACTTCGGGCCGCGGGTACCGTCGATCGGTCTCTGGCGGCCCGTCGAACTGTCGGTGCAGCGCGCCGCAGTGATCACCGGGCACCACGTGCGTACCGACCGGCTCGGCCCCGATGGCTCGGCCGAGCTCACCCTGCGGGTGGAGGTCGACGCGTTCGCCGCCGGCGAACCGCTGACCGCCCGGGCCAAGCTGACCTCACCGGCGGGTCGCACCACGATCGTCGAACTGCCCGTCGAAGCCGGTGTCGCCGCAGGCCCGGTCACGATCCCCGATGCCGAACTGTGGTGGACACACGATCTCGGCGAACCAGCCCGCTACGACCTCGCGGTCGGCCTCCATGCCGGAGACACCGTCCTCGACCGGATCACCGACCGGGTCGGCCTGCGCATCATCACGCTCGATCGCAGCCCCGATCCCGAGGGCGGGCGGCTGTTCCGGTTCATCCTCAACGGGGTGCCGATCTTCGCCCGCGGCGCGAACTGGCTGCCTGCCGACATGCTCGTCGGCTCCGTCACAGCCGAACGGCACCACGATCTCGTCGGGCTCGCCCGCGCCGCCGGAATGACCATGCTCCGCGTCTGGGGCGGCGGCGTCTACGAGCACGACAGCTTCTACCAGGCCTGCGACGAGCTCGGGATACTGATCTGGCACGACTTCATGTTCGCCTGCATCGTCTATCCCAGCGACGATCCCGTCCTCCTCGACGAGGTGGCCAAGGAAGCCGAGTACCAAGTCAAGCGGCTGCGCAACCACCCCAGCATGGCGCTGTGGTGCGGCAACAACGAAGTGGAGCTCCTCTACACCGCCGCCTATCAGCACAACGAACCCGGCCCGTGGGGTCACCGCTTCTTCCACGAAACCCTGCCTGCCGCGGTCGCCACGCACGACCCGGCCACCCCCTACTGGCCGGGCAGCCCCTGGGGAGAAGGCCCCGCGGCGGTCAACGGGGACGGCGACGGCGACCGCCACGCCTGGGAAGTCTGGCACGGCAATCTTTTCGCCCCTGGCGAAAGCCGGTTCGCGTCCCTCGGCGAATCCCGGCACTACCGCCGCTACGCCGACGACAACGCCAAGTTCGTGAGCGAGTTCGGGATCCATGCCGCACCAGAGCTTTCGACCCTGCGCCGCTGGCTGCCCGCCGACGCATTGACCGTGCACAGCACCGCGTTCGACCACCACAACAAAGACCAGCCGAAGGACAAGCACGAGGCGATCCTCGACATCGTCACCGGGCTTCCGGACACCATCGAGCAATACATCGCCTACACCATGGTGTCCCAGGCAGAAGGACTGAAATTCGGCGTCGAGCACTACCGCCGCCGCCAGCCCCACTGCAGCGGGACTCTCGTCTGGCAGTTCAACGACGTCTGGCCGGGATTCAGCTGGTCGGTCCTCGACCACGAACTGGCGCCCAAAGCCGCCTACCACTACCTCGCGCGCGCCTACGCGCCCGTGCTGGCGAGCTACCGGCGCAACGGCGATCAGCTCGAACTCTGGATCACCAACAACAGCCGCGATCCGGTCACCACGCGCGCCCGCATCACGCTCAGCAGGTTCGACGGCCCCGACGACTTCACCGAGGACATCACCATCACCGTCGACCCGGGCGAATCACGCGTCGGGTGGCAGCGAGCGGGCCTCCCGCTTACCGCTGACCGTTACGCCTGGGTCGAAAGCCCCGACGGTCTCTTCCCTGCCAACCGCCTCTTCTTCGCCGAAATCAAAGACCTCCCGCTCGATCCGAAGACATTCACCGTCACCGCCGAAACCACCGGCCCCACCACTGCCCGGCTCACCCTCGCTGCCTCCGGCTTCACCTACTTCGCCCACGCGCTCTCCCCCGCTCCCGGAACCCGGTTCAGCGACAACTACCTCGACCTGCGCCCGGGGCAGCACGCGACCATCGACGTCACCGGGTTGCCGCCCGGATTCGACCCGGCGACCTTCGACGTCCGCTCCTTCGCCGACGTCGCCGGGCAGCGGGCGTAGGGCTGATACCGGAGAGGAGGTGGCCCAGCGCCTTCACCACCCGATGGGGAAGTCGGCACCTTCACCCTCGGCTGTGGAGGCCACGCCGGAGTGCCGCGATGACGTCGGCGTTCATCCGCCGGCTGATGGCCGCTTCGCGGACCAGCTTCGAGCCGTGCACGGTGCCCGGGTACAGCACCAGCTCGGTGGGCACGTTCGCCTGCGCGAGGCGCTGGGCGTAGGCGATGTCCTCGTCCCGCAGCGGATCGAACTGGCAGGCCGAGACGAACGCCGGCGGCAGCCCGGACAGATCCTCGGCGCGGGCGGGAGCGGCGTACGGCGAAACGTCGGCCGTACCGCGTTTTCCCGCACCGAGGTAGTAATCCCAGCTGATCTCGGCCGCGGGTTTGTTCCACAATGGAGTGTCCTCGTACGCGAGCATCGAGGCGGTCGCCAAACGGTCGTCGATCTCCGGGTATTCGAGGTACTGGAAGCACAGCGCGGGGCCACCGCGGTCGCGGGCGAGAAGAGCGCACGCCGCGGCGAGGCCACCGCCCGCGCTTTCCCCGCCGACCGCCAGCCGGTCCGGGTCGATGCCGAGCTCGCTCGCGGACTTCGCCACCCAGGCCAGCGCGGCGTAACAGTCTTCCAGCCCCGCGGGGAACGGGTGCTCAGGCGCAAGCCGGTACTCCACCGAGACGACCACGGCACCGACCTCGGCGGCGATCCGGGACGCGTGACCGTCGTCCATGTCGCGGCTGCCCATGAAGAATCCCCCGCCATGGATGTACACCAGGGCAGGCAGCGGCGAATCCGCCGCCGACGGCACGTAGAGCCGAACGGGCACCTCGGGCGCTCCGTCCGGGCCGGGCACCATCACGTCGCGGATATCGAGCGGATGCGGCGGATCGTACTGAGGCAGCAACGAGACCATCTCCGCGGCACCCTGGCGCGCGGTCCGGTAATCGAGCGTGGTCCCCTCCGGGATCATCGAGAACAGCGAAGTGAGTTCGCCGTCGAGCGCGTAGGCCAACTGTTCCTCCTCAGAGTGAAGGTGAATTCCGTGCACGCCAAGTGAATCGGAATGGGCAGAAAGCCGGGAAGATCAAACCGACTGTACGTCAGAAACGATCCGGTGGTCAACGTCCGACTGCCAGGGGGATTCCTCCCCCCGAGGGCAAAAATCGTACCGGCTTCGGCGAACCATGGCGTTGCCGGGAAACCCCGCATCCCCGACGCTGAACACATCAACGCTGCTCATCCCACCGAAAGGCCGCCCATGGTCAAGCATGACGGAACCGACGGGCTCACGATCCGCCCATACCGCCCGGAGGACCGCGACGAGGTGGCCGACATCTGCCTCCGCACCGGGGCGGCCGGTGCCGACGCGACCGGGATGTATTCCGACGACACGCTGGTCCCCGACGTGACCGCGTTGCCGTACGTGGAGTTCGCGCCCGATCTGGCCTTCGTCGTCGACGACGGGAAGCGGGTCCTCGGCTACCTCGTCGGCGTCGCCGACAACGACGCCTTCATCGAATGGTCGAAGCGAGTCTGGGCGCCCGTATTCGCGGAGCGGCATCCGGAACCGGGTCCGCCGACCGGACGTGCGCCCGCGATTCCCGAGGAACTCCTGATCTGGGTGGGTCTCAATCCCGAGGCGACCCGGATTCCCGAAGCCGATGACTATCCGGCGCAGCTGCACATCAACCTGCTCCCCGAACTGCAAGGCCTCGGCTTCGGCCGGAAGCTCGTCGACACCTTCCGCGCGGAGCTCGCCAAACGCGGCGTACCCGCGCTGTACCTCGCCGTAGACGCCACCAACAAGGGTGCGCTGGCGTTCTACGCCCGCCTCGGGTTCCACGAACTTCCGTCGAGCAGCCCGGAACATCCGTTGTTCGGCATCGCAACGGCTCCCTGACCCCGGCCCTCCACTTCGGACTCCGCTGATCCACCCACGACACAAGGGAGTGTCCATGTCGGTGCGCCCGGAAGAACCGGCCGAGGCAACCAGCCCCGGCGTCCCTCGTCCGGACCCGCCCGGGCAGACCTTGAAATCGCTCGGGCTCCGGAAGCTGCTCGCGACGTTGCCGCTCGTCATCGCGAGCTTCTCGGTGTTCTGGGGAGCGGTGTCCTCGGTGTTCATCCCGATCCAGGTGCAGGCGATCGACCCGGCAGGGCAGGCGGGTTCGCTCGCGCTGGTGGTCGGGGTGGGGGCGATCGCCGCGATCGTGGGTGCCCCGATCGCGGGCGCGGTCACCGACCGCACGCGCTCCCGGATCGGCGGCCGCGAGCCGTGGATGATCGCCGGTGCGGTGTCGACCCTCGCGCTGGCGGCCGCGATGGGCTCCGTCACGTCGATCCCGCTGCTGATCGTGCTGGTGATCGCGATCCAGTTCACCACGAACTTCATCCTCACCCCCGCCACCGCGTACCTCCCCGATCGGGTACCGGTGGCCAAACGCGGGGTGTTCTCCACGGTATACGGCCTGGCACAGCTCGTCGGCAGTGTCGTCGGCGCTTCGGTCGGCACCGGCTTCGCCTCGGTGCTGCCAGCCGGGTACCTCGTCACCGCAGGCCTGCTCGCGGTGCTGACCATTCTCTTCGCCCTGCTCAATGCCCGGTCGAACCGGCACGAACCCCGCCCGCCGTTCACCCTCCGGAAGCTGCTCTCGACCTTCTGGGTCAACCCGGTGGCCAACCCCGACTTCGGGTGGGTCTTCCTCGGCCGGTTCCTGATCTTCACCGGCTTCTATCCGCTCCAGACCTTTTCCCTGTACCTCATGCAGGACTACATCGGGCTGGGCGCGAACGCGATCGACGCCATCCCGGTGACCAACATCGCCGGACTGGCCGGCATGGTGGTCGGTGCCGTGATCAGCGGCCCGCTGGCCCAGCGTCTGGGACGGACGAAACCGGTGGTCTACGCCTCCGCCGCGGTGAGCGCGCTTTCGCTCGTCATTCCGCTGCTGTGGCCGACTCTGCCCGGGCTGATCGTCTTCAACGTGCTGATGAGCCTCGGGGCCGGGGCGTACATCATCGTCGACCTCGTTCTGGTGACCCTCGTGCTGCCTTCGGCCGAGGACACCGGCAAGGACCTCGGGATCATCAACATCACGACCACGCTTCCGCAGACCCTCGGCGCAGCCATCGGCGGCGCGGTCATCTCGATCTTCGGCAGTTACGTCGCCCTGTTCCCGATCTCGATCGCCGTCACCGTCGTCGGCGCACTCCTGTTCGCCTTCGTCCGCGGCGCCAAGTGACGTGGACGGTCCCGGTACCCGATCCGACAGCCGATCTTGGTCCGCCCGGGCAGTTTTCGCTGCGGGTAAGGGAAACGACGCGACGGGATGGCTACCGTGGGCGCAATCCCCCCTCCGTTGATACCGAGGTCACTGAATGCCGACTCCCGCATTTCCCCCGAATACCCTTGACGACGCAGGAGATCCGATCTGGATCAGCGGGCTGGCCGGCGCCGAGCCGAACCACGCGGTGCACGTCGTCAAGGGCATCGAACCGGCCGAAGCGCTGAAGAGGCTGGGCGCCGCGCCGGGGTCGTTCCGGGCTTGTGTGCTGCCGGACCGCAAGCCGGACGAATGGACCTCCCTGCCCGGTGCTGCCCTCGGCATCGAACCGGGGACGTCTGCCGCCTTGCTGGCCGGGCGCATCGGTGCCTGGACGTTCGTCTACGACGACGCCATGGTCACCTCAAGCGACGACACCGGCCCGCTGTCCGCCGGCGGCCGATCAGCGGCGACGAGCACGTTCTCCATCAACGCGGACGCCAGCGTCACCTACGCGGTCGACGGGAAACGACTCGTCGAGATCAATGTCGACGACCTGGATCTCGAAGCCGATCTCCCCGGCCTGCCCGCCGAACTGCGCGCCGCCTTCGACGCGGCCGGTGTTTTCGGGGCCGAGGAGGCCGACTACGCCATCGGCATGCGGGTGGTGTGCGCCTTGGCCGGGTTCACCTTCACCATGGCCGACCTGCGGCGAATCCCGCTCCTGGCGACGGAATTCGGCTGACCACGGCAACTACTGAGCGGTCCACCCGCCGTCCACCACCAGACTGTGGCCGGTGACATAAGCGGCCGCATCGGAAGCCAGGTACAGCACGGCTGACGAGACGTCCCCGGCGTCCCCGATCCGGCCGAGTGGGGTGCCGTCGGTCACGAACTGCTCGCCTGCCGGGTCGGCGAGTGGTCCGGCTTCGCTCAGCGGGGTGCGGACGGTGCCTGGCGCAACGGCATTGACGCGGACCCCGTGCGGGGCCTCCTCGACGGCAAGACAGCGCGTCAAGCTTTCCACCGCACCTTTGACCGTGCCGTACGCCGTCGCTTGCGGGCACGCGACCAAGCCGGCGATCGAGCTGAGGAACACGACGCTTCCGCCGCCGCGTAGATGTGGGAGCGCGGCCTGCGTGAGCACATACGGCGCGCGCAGGTTGGTCAGCCACATGCGGTCGAGTGCGTCGAGACTCCGGTCGAATGGCTGGGCTTCGCCGAGACCTGCCGCGTGGACCAGGATGTCCACAGTTCCGTGGGCCGCAACGCATTCGTCGACGATCCATTCCGGTGCGCCCACCTCGCGCAGGTCGGCCGTCAGCGCGACTGCCGCGTCGCCGAGCTCGCCGGTGACCTCGGCGAGCCGGTCCCGGTTGCGGCCCACCGCGGCGATCCGCGCACCGGACGCGGCCAGCTGCCGGGTGATGGCAGCGCCGAGGCCGGAGCTTGCCCCGGTCACCAGCGCGACCCGTCCGTCAACGCGCAATTCCATCGTTTTCCCTTTCCTGCTCGTCATTCGCCGTGCCCCGCCACCAATCCGGTTCCGCGGTACCGGTGGTGACTTCACCGTCACGGCGGACGTAGTAGCGCGCGTCGCGGCCGGGCTCCGCCAGTTCGCCGGACAGTGCGCGTTCGAGCCAGTCCGCGCCGAACCGCAGCATTTCCGCGGCCACGCCGCCCAGGGGGTGGAACTCGTTCTCGTACACCCGGATCTCCTTCGGCGCGGTGATCCGCCCGAACGACGCGATGACCTCCTCCAGGCTGCTGAGCTCGTCGAACTCCCCGACGCCGACGAGCACCGGGCAGGTGATGTCGCGGACCAGGTCGCCCAGCGGCAACCGGGGCACCAGGTCCCGGTCGAACGCCGCCTCGTCGGCGTAGCCGGACATCTGCAGGAAGTTCCGTTTGAAACTGGGCTGGGCCCGTTCGAAAATCGTGGTGAACTCACCGGTGACGCCCTGGAAACTGGCGAGCGCGGCCAGCCGGTGGTCGGCCGCGGCGAGCCGGTGCCCCCAGTACCCGCCCATGCTGATGCCGAACATGCCGATCCGGTCCGCGGCCACCTCCGGCAGACCGGCCAGGTAGTCGAGGCACCGCGCGAGCGCCCGTTCGGGATTGGTCACCCCGACCACGACGCCGCCTTCCCGCGTCTCGCCCTGGCCCGGGCCGTCGATCGACAACGCGACCATCCCGCGCGAGGTGTAGTACCGCTCGGCCGGGACCAGGAAATGCTCCTTGACCATGTCCATGCCCGGCCCGAGCAGCACTGCGGGAGCCCCGCGCACCTCCCCTTCCGGCAGATGCAGCAACCCGTGGAGGTGCCCGCCCTCGAAATCCAGCACGACCCGCCGGACCCGTCCGCCGCTCAGCTCGCCGTACTGGTCGACGCACCGGTTGAGCCGCGCACGGAACACCGCTTTGCGCGGACCCGCCGCCGACAGCGCGCCACACCACAGCACGGCAGCCCGCTGGTAGAAGTCGGCCGCCGTCGCCAGGAAGCCCTCCCGGCGGTAGTGCGCGGCCCGCGTTTCGGTCTGCCCGGCGACCGCCGCCCACGCCTTCGGCATCATCGCCCCGGCCTTGACCTGGCTGAACACCTTGTCGAAGTCCGTGTGGCCGACGCCGAGCAGTTCGAGGCCGCCGCGTGCTTCGGGGTGCAGCGCGTCGAACCCGCCCTGGGCGATCGCCGCGTCCAGCACCCAGCTCTGGCCGATGGCCCGTGCACTCATGATCCCTCCAATACTTAAGACCTTAACTACTAAGCTCTTATTAGTTAAGCCCTGTGCTAAGGTCCCGTCAAGAGAGGGAGGGCGGATGCCGGACAGCGCCGAAGCCGAGGCACGGGACCGCCTGGCGCGGGCGGCGTACACCCTGAGCGCCGCCGACGCCCGGCTGCGCGGCCGGGTGAGCCGGGATCAGAACGCGCTGTCTTTTCCGCATGCGCGCGCCTTGCGCACCCTCACCGAGCAGGGCCCGCTGTCGATCAGCCGTCTCGCCGGGTACACCGAAACCACCGGCGCGGCCGTGACCCAGCTGGTGAACGGCCTGGTCAAAGCGGGATACGTGACGCGAGAACGCGTAGCGGACGACCGCCGGACAGTACTCGTGCGAATCACCGAATCCGGACGGCGACGGCACGAAGACCGCGAGCGCAGATTGGCAACGGCCTTCGCCGAGACGCTGAACGATTTCCAGCCCGACCAGATCGCCGCGGCGATCGAGGTGATGACCGCAATGACGGCCTTTTACGACAAGCTGTGAGCGGCTATGTCGCCCGGGGCTTGAGGATCTCGTCACGGCGACGGACCAGATCCGCGACCACCTCAACCGGAGCAGTCTCCGGCGAACCCGCGTCGTACGGCGGCTCCGGCGCATACTCGATCGACAACTGACGTGACTGCGCCGCTCGATCCCCCGCGATCCGGCCCACCAAGGTCAGCGCCATGTCGATCCCGGACGACACCCCTGCCGCCGTGACGTAATGACCGTCGAACACCACTCGCTCCGTTGCCGGGGTCACGCCGAACTGCGGGAGCTGGTCCTTGGCCAGCCAATGCGTCGTCGCGCGGCGGCCCTGCAGCAGACCGGCTGCCGCGAGGATCAGTGAACCGGTGCATACCGACGTGGTCCACGTGGCCGTCCGGTCGACGGACCGCAGCCACTGATGCAGGGGACCGTCCGCCATCTGGTCCGCTTGACCCGGGCCGCCCGGTACGACGACGACATCCGGCCGCGTCACCTCGGCGAAACCGGCGCCTGCCTGCAACACCAGACTGTCCTTCTCGCTGACCACCGGGCCCGGTTTCTCCGCCACCAGCACGGTTTCCACCCCGGGGACGAAAGCCAGCACCTCGAACGGGCCCATCATGTCCAGCACGGTCAGACCCGGGAAAAGGACAAAAGCGACCTGCACCGGTGAACCCCCTTCTGCGATAACGGAAACTCACCCTCCGAAAAGCAGCCGCAGGGTGACCAGTACCCCCGTCGCGCACACCGTTCCCGTCATCGTGATCATCGCCATGACGGGAACTCCGCGCGCACCGCGGTTGCGGCTCGCCAGCCAGGACACCAGCATTGCCGCGACGGCGCACAGCCCGGCGGCCGAGTCGAGGATCGAGCCGTGGGTCAGGCCGTTGCGCAGCAGCAGAACCGCGACAACGGCCGCGGACAGGCCCGTTCGCTGCCAGGCCAGTGACGTCCGCTCGGGCTGCAGTCCTGGGTCGCGGGCGGTCACCGCGGGTCGTTGAGCACGACGAACACGACCACGGCTCCGACCACTGCCGCGACTGCCCCGATCGCCGCGGGCAGCCAGTCCATCGGCAACGGGCCTTCCCGCCGCATCGCGCGCTGTACCTGGGCCCATCGCCGGTAGGCGAAACCGGCCAGCAGGGTCCCGGCAACCGCCAGCAGCACCGCGAGCGCGGTGCGCAGCCCGGCCACCGAGAACGACGGGACCAGCTGGGTCAGCGCGACCGCTCCGGCGACCAGCGCGAGCGCGGTGCGTACCCAGGCGAGGAAGGTGCGTTCGTTGGCCAGCGTGAAGCGGTAGTCCGGCTCCTTGCCCTCTTCGTACCACCGAGGATGACGCACGGTCAGGACCCCACGAGAACTGCACGCCCGACCATGAACAACCGCCGCCTTCCTCGCCGTGCCGATGCCCGGAGGATAGGTGACGAACCCGCGGCGACCGGGACCTGCTGCGCCGATGTCGCAAACATCACCCGCGCGGGCTCAAGCTCCCACCCGCTCGACGAGCGCGACTTTCACGTGGTCCGGACGCTTCAACGTGCCCTCCGGAACCAGCTGGACGCGGCTTTTCACATTCAGCGCCGAGCGGACCCGGTCCTCGATCGCGTGCCGCAGCTCGTCGTGCCGGTGGGCCTCCAGGTCGGCGGCGTGCTCGACGACCAGGGGCAGCGGCTGCTGCGTCGAATGCCCGGCGAAGGCGACCCGGATGCGCATCTCCCCCGTCGTCGCCGGGGCCAGGCTGAGCACCAGGTCCTTGATGGCGGACGGGAAGACGTTGATGCCGCGGACGATCAGCATGTCGTCCGTGCGCCCGACGCACCGCACCCGGTACCCGGTCCGCCCGCAGGCGCAGTCGGTGCCGGTGACGACCACGTGGTCACGCGTCCGGAACCGCAGCAGCGGCGACGCCTGGCGGCGCAATGCGGTGTACACGAGCTCCCCCTCCGCGCCCGCGACCGGGTCGACCCGGTCCCCGGTCGAGGGATCGATCAGCTCGGCGACCATCAGGTCCGGGGACAGGAAGTGCATTCCGTCCTGTGCTTCGCATTCGCCCCAATACGTACAGGCGATGTCGGTGCCACCCAGCATTTCGCGCACGGTGGCGTCCCAAAGGTGTTCCAGGTTCTCCCGCACGCTCGGCAGCCCCGCGCCGGGCTCCCCGCCGACACTGATCGCGCGTACCCCCAGCTCCCTGGCGAGCCGTCCGACGATCGACGGCGCCTGCTCGGCCAGGTGCGCCAGGAAATGCGGGGTGCCGATCACGAGTTCGGGCCGCTGGTCGGCCTGCACGCGCAGCAGCCGCTCGGCCCCGGCCTCCGCGCCGACGGGGATGTCGACGATCCCCATGTACTGCAGGATCTGCACGATCGGCAGCCCGCCGACGAACCCCTTGCTCATGCCGAACGCGTGCAGCGCGCGGTCTCCCGGGCGGAAACCGTTGGCGTACAGCGCGCGGGCGCCGAGTTCGCACCAAGTCCCGACGTCCGACGCGGTCAGCCCGACGTAGGACGGGCTGCCGGTGGTCCCGGACGACGCCTGCACCTGCACGATCGACCCGCGGCCGGCGGCGGCGTGCAGACCCAGTGGCGGCGCGGCGGCCAGGCTGTCGCGCAGCTCGTGTTTCTCGGTGAACGGAAGCCCGGCGAGGTCGTCGACGCCCCGGACGGCCGCGGGGTCGACCCCGTGCTCGGCGAATTTGGCTTGATAGAACGCACTGTGCGCGGCCAGGTACGCGAGCTGCTCGCGCAGGCGTTCGTCCTGGATCCGGCGGGTGTCGGCGGCGGGCAGCGTCTCGATCTCGCTCCAGTGCGAGGCGGAGAACGGCGCGGCTGGCTGGACGTACATCGGTGCCTTTCGAAGGAGAGCCCGGGCGAGCGGAAGCCCGCCCGGGCGCGGGTCAGGAATCGTGGATGATCACGCCGCGGATGTTCTTGCCCGCGCGCAGATCGTCGTACCCCTGGTTGACGTCCTCCAGCCGGTACCGCTGGGTGACGAGCTCGTCGAGCTTCAGCTTGCCCTCGTCGTAGAGCCGCAGCAGGCGCACGATGTCGTACTGCGGATTGGACGAGCCGAACAGGCAGCCCTTGATGGTCTTCTCCATCAGGGTGAGCTCCATGCCGGAGATGTGCACGGTGAGCTTGGCCGGGTCGGCCAGGCTGGCGAGACTGACCGTGCCGCCCTTGCCGATGATGTGGAACGCGTCGCTCACGATCTTCTCGTCCGGTGTCCCGACGAAGATCAGCGCCCCGTCGGCCATCTGGCCCCAAGTCATCTCCTTGACCGCCTCGTGCGCTTCCTCGGCGGTCGCAAACGCATGCGTGGCACCGAACTTGAGCGCGGTGTCGCGCTTGAACGGAATCGGGTCGATCGCGACGACGTGCCGTGCACCGGCCATCACCGCGCCCTGCACTGCGTTGATCCCGAGCCCGCCGACTCCGAAGATCACCGCGGTGTCCCCGGCCCGGAGCCCGTTGTTGTACACCGGCCCGCCCCAGCCCGCGGGCACGCCGCAGCCGACGAGCACGGCGGTTTCGAGCGGCAGCCAGTCGTCGACCTTGACCACCGAGTGCTGCGAAACCGTGGTGCGCTCGGCGAAACTGCCGAGCAGGCACAGGCTGCCGAAGTCGACGCCGTCCCGGTGGAACTTGAAGGAGCCGTCCGGGAACCGGCCTTCGAGGATGGTCGCGCCCATGTCGCACAGGTTCGACCGGCCCGACGCGCAGTACCGGCAGGTACCGCAGTTGGGGATGTAGCTGCACACCACGTGGTCGCCCGGCTTGACCTTGGTGACCCCCGGCCCGACCTCCTCGACGATCGCCGCACCCTCGTGCCCGCCGACGATCGGGTACCGCGGGGGCATGTCGCCGTCGGTGAGGTGCAGATCGGAGTGGCACAACCCGGCGGCCACGTTCTTCAGCAGCACCTCGCCCGCGCCGGGGCCGTCGAGGTCGAGCTCCATGATCTCGAAGGGACGGTGCACGCCCAGGCTCACGGCGGCCTTGGTCTTCATGAGTGCTCCTCTCGCGTCATTGCGATGTCCATCCGATGGTGCCGACGTCGCGCACCATCGGGCTGTTCAGGCTTTGCACACGTCAGGACCCGATGGCGATCGCTTTGGTCTCCAGGAATTCCTCGAATCCCAGCACGCCGCATTCGTGGCCGAGGCCGCTTTGCTTGTAGCCGCCGACCGGAAGGTCACGGGCGTAGAAGAACCCGCCGTTCACCGACATCATCCCGGAACGCACCCGCCGCGCCACCGACAGCGCGCGGTCCGGATTTCCGCTGAAGACCGACCCGGCGAGCCCGTACGCGGTGTTGTTGGCCAGCGCGACGGCGTCGTCCTCGTCGCGATAGGACATCAGGCACAGCACCGGTCCGAAGATCTCCTGCTGGGCGATCGTGGCATCGCGGGCGACGTCCCCGAAAAGCGTTGGCTCCACGAAGAAACCGGTCTGCTGGTCTGCCGGAACACCGCCACCCGCGAGCAGCGTGGCACCTTCCTCGCGACCCTTGGCGATGAACGACAGTACGCGTTCCCGTTGCGCAGCACTGATTTGCGGCCCCTGGACCACCGCTGGCTCACGGGGATCGCCGTACGGGATCGCGTGGTACGCCGCGGTGGCCAGCTCGACCGCCTCGTCGTAGCGGCTTTCCGGGACGAGCAGGCGGGTCGGCAGCACGCAACCCTGTCCCGCCGACCAGCACACCATGCCCGCGGCGACCGGGACCAGGTCGGCGATCGGGGCGTCGTCCAGCAGGATGTTCGCGGATTTCCCGCCGAGCTCCAGCGCGACCCGGCCGATGCGCTCGGCGCTGTTGGCGATGATCCGCCTGCCGACGGCGGTGGACCCGGTGAAGTGGACGAGGTCCACGCGCGGGTCGGTGGTGAGCAGCTCGGCGACCTGGTTGTCCGACGTCGGCACGATGTTGAGCACCCCGGCCGGGATATCGGTTTCCTCGGCCACGACCCGGGCGAGCAGGGTCGCATGCCACGGGGTTTGCGGCGCCGGCTTGAGAATGGCGGTGTTGCCCGCGGCGAGGGCCGGGGCGATCTTGGTCATCGCGGTGTAGAGCGGGAAGTTCCACGGCGTGATGGCGGCGACGACACCGACGGGTTCGCGGGCCAGCATGCGCCGGGTCCCGGCCGCCCAGGGCTGGTCGGGCAGGACGGTGTCGTACGCGTAGGTCTCGGCCAGCTCGGCGAACCAGGGCAGGAGGTCGAGGGCGAAGTCGCTGTGGAAGGCGAACGTCGTGCGCAACGCCGCGCCGACCTCCCAGACCGCGGTGGCGCGGAGCTCGTCGGCGGCCCGGGCGAGTCCCGCGTGCAGCTGTTCGAGGCACCGGCGGCGGAACGCATGGTCGGTGGACCACGAGGTCTCATCGAATGCGCGGCGCGCGGCGGCGATCGCTTCCTCGACGTCGTCGGGTCCGGCGTCCGCGGTCGTGCCCATCACACGCTCGGTGGTCGGGTCGACGTTCTCGAAGCGCGCACCGGACCTGGCCTCGCGGCGTTTGCCGTCGACAAGCAGCAGCGGACTGCCCGACGGCGTTCGGCGAACCAGGTCCAGCAGGTCCGGCTGCGGATCGCGCGAGCCCCACATCGCGCCGAGAGTGGTCTGAAGCTCGGAAGCAGCGGTCACGGTGTGTCCTCTCGTCCGTGGTGGACGCGGGGACAGCCGATCCGCCCCGGCGCCGATCACGGAGAGAAGTCTGGCGAGGCGGCGGCCCTGGGGGCTGTTCAATCCTTGGACAGCGGGGGGTCAGGTCGCGATCCGCAGGGAGCGCAAGCGGTTGTAGAGGGTTCCCCGGCTGATCCCCAGATCCCTCGCCGCCGCCACCTTGTTGCCGTGGTTACGTTTCAACGCCGCCACAATGGCATCGTGTTCCGAGCGGTCCCACGGGCTCAACCCCGCCAGCTCCGGCCCCGTGCGGTACTCGGCAGGCAGGTCCGCGAGCAGGATGTCACCCGCGCTCCGACGTCCCGCAACCGTGCGTACCACGTGGTGCAGCTCGCGCAGGTTGCCCGGCCAGTCGAGTTCCGCGAGGCGCGCCAGGGCGGGCGGGGTGAATCGCGCCGAGCCGCCCGTTGCCTCGGTGAGCATTTGCCGGGCCAGTGCCGGGATTTCCGGGCGCCGTTCGCGGAGTGGGGACAGCTCGATCCGGCCAAGGCAGCGGAAAGCCAGGTACCGGTGTTCCGGGCCGAGCACGTCCATCGGCGGTCCGGTGAGCGCGATCCAGGCGCCGTTCGCGATGCGCTCGCCGATGGCGCGCAGGAGGTGGTCGTCGAGGAGGTCGAAGTCTTCGATGACGGCCAGGCCCTCGCCCGTCGCCGCGCGGCGGACGTCGTCCAGCCAACCGGCGCGGCCGCGGAGGTGGACGTCCGCGCCGCTGAGCGTCACCGCGGGGGCCGGACCGGCCAGGCGGTGGGCAGTGTGGCTGCGTCCGGTGCCGGGATCGCCCGCAACCACCGTGGCCAGCCGGTGGTCCCGGCAGCGTTCCAGCTCGCGCGCAACCGGGTCGACGGGGTGGGACGGTGCTTCGGAGCTGCGGCGGCGGAGGTAGACGGGACGGAACGAAATCAGCACGTGCCCGTCGGTGGCGTCGAACGTCAGCTGCAGGTCGAGGCCTCTGGCGGTACCGAACCGGACCTCGCGCCGGAGACCGCTGCGCCGCACCGGGTCCGCGAGTTCCTGCAGGCGGGAATGATCGTCGGCGTCCAGGTGGTCCAGCGCCGTCCGGTTGGCCACCACGACCTCGCCGTCCGTCCCCAGCGCGAGCAGCGCGCGGTCCCCACGCCGGCTCGCCGCCGCGTCGAAGGCGTGCAGCAGGCGACGGCCGGCGTCGCGGGAATCGGCGAGCAGGGCCCGTTCGATGTCGACGACGGCTTGCCGGAGGAACGGCCCGAACAGCGGGTTCTCCTCCCCCGCACGGCCGGCCAGGTCCAGGACGCCCTCGAGCCGCCGGGTCACCGGGTTGATGATCGGGCAGCCATAACAGCTGTAGACCCGCAGCGACTGCGCGAAATGCTCGTTGCCGTGCACCGCGACCCCGCGCCGCAGCTCGAACGGGGCGGCAATGGCGTTCGTACCCGTGGAGTCCTCGGTGAACTGCCTGCCGAGGACGACGCCGGTGTGGTCGAGGACGTCCTCCGTGCGGTGGGTGATCCGTCCCCGGTGGACGATGCGGGCGGCGTTGTCGGCCAGGACGGTGAAGTACGAAGTTTCCGCGAGCGCGTCCGCGACGCGGTCCAGCACCGGAAGGGCCGCTTGCAGGAGCCTGCTCTGCCGGTCGATCTCGACGGCGTCGAGGCGTTCGAGCGACAGGTCGGGGCGTACTCCGGAGAGCCAGGAGCGTTCCCACGACGACCTGATGTCGTCATCCGCGGTGTCGGGCAGCTCCACGGTCATCTCGGCCACCTCCGGCGCTCGGGAGGTCCGATGGTAACCCGGATCAGCCCGGCGAAAGCGGTGGTCACAGGCGGTGTACAAAGTTTGAACACCGGCTCGCGGCGTCAAGTCCGTTCACTGCCTCCTGTGAATGCAGAACCCACTTCCCCCCTCGAGGGCGCGACGATCGTGGTGCTGGGCGGGACTTCCGGCCTCGGGCTGGCGACCGCCGAGCTGGCGGTGGCCAGGGGCGCCGGACGCGTCGTGATCGGCGGACGCGACCGGGACCGGCTCGCCGCGGCGCTGGCCCTGCTCGGCCCCACCGCCGAGGGACGGCAGGTCGACGGGTCCGGCGAGGCGGCGATCAAGGACTTCCTCACCGGCATCGGACCCTTCGACCACCTGCTCGTCACCCCGTCCAAACTGGTCCCGACGGCGGTCGTCGACGCGGACGCCGACGCCGTCCGGCCCGCCATGGACCTGCGCTTCTGGGCCGCTTTCCACGCGAGCCGCCACGCCGCGCCGCTGCTGCGCCCGGACGGCTCGATCACGCTGATGTCCGGCATCGCGGGTACCCGCCCGATGGCCCGCGAGGCAGTGGCGGGCGCGTCGTGCGCGGCGGTCGAGGCGCTGATGCGTTCGCTGGTCAGCGAACTGGCCCCGATCCGGTGCAACGTCCTGTCCCCCGGCTACGTCGACACCCCGCTGCTCGACGGTTTCTTCGGCGCCGCAAGGGATACGAAGGTCGCTGCGATCGCCGGGCAGCTTCCCGGACGGCGGATCGGGTCGCCCGCCGAAGTCGCCGACGCCGCGCTTTTCCTCATGGGCAACCACTACATGAACGGCCACGTCCTCACCATCGACGGCGGGCACACGCTCGTCTGACCCGAAAGGCCATGCACGATGTCAAAGCTGCCATCTGCACCCCCGATTACGCCGGTTCCGACGAAGCGACGTACGGCTGCCGTCGCATTCGCGTCCTGGGCTGGCGCGAGTATCGAATGGTACGACTTCTTCATCTACGGCACGGCTGCTGCCACCGTCTTCCCGCACCTGTTCTTCCCCACACAGGACCCGCTGACCGGCACGCTGCTGTCCTTCGCGACCTTCGGTGTCGCGTTCGTCGCCCGCCCGTTCGGCGGCGCGCTTTTCGGTCACATCGGCGACACCATCGGCCGTAAGAAGACCCTCGTCGCCGCGCTGCTCGCGATGGGCGTGACCACGACGGTCATCGGACTCCTGCCGACGTACTCGGCCATCGGCGTCGCCGCACCGGTCCTGCTGGTGATTCTCCGCTTCCTGCAAGGGATCACGGTGGGTGGACAGCAGGGTGGCGTGATCCTGTTGTCCACCGAGAACGCCCCCGCCGAACGACGTGGTTTCTACGGCAGTTTCGCGTCCGCCGGTGCCCCCGGCGGGGTCCTGCTCGCCAACGGCGCATTCCTGCTGATGACCGGTACGACGTCCCCGCAGGCGTTCCTCGACTGGGGCTGGCGAGTACCGTTCCTGGCCAGCATTCTGCTGATCGCACTGTCGGTGTACATCCAGCTCCGGCTCGAGGAGACCAGCGACTTCCGCTCGGCCGCCACCGGCCCGCGCCGCCGCTCCCCCATCGTCGACGCGATCCGGCAGTACCCCCGCCAGATCCTGCTCGCCGCCGGGGCCTACCTCGCCATCAACCTGACCTACTACCTGTTCGTCACCTTCGTCGTTTCCTACGCGACCAACCGGTCCCATCTCGGCCTGCCGCAAGGCACGGTGCTCAGTGCCCTGCTCATTGCCTCGGCGATCGAACTCGTAGCTCTTCCGTTCGCCGGGTTGCTGTCCGACCGGCTCGGCAGGCGAACCGTCTTCGCCGGAGGCGCGGTGCTGCTCGGGCTGTGGTCGTTCGCCTTCTGGCCGCTGGTCGATACCGGTTCGCCTGCGCTGCTAACGCTCGCTCTAGTGGTCGGCCTTTCGCTGCTGCACAGCCTGCTCTACGGCCCACAGGGTGCGTTGTTCTCCGAAGCGTTCGCCACCGAGGTGCGGTATTCGGCACTGTCCTTGGGAATCCAGGTGGGTTCCGTGGTGGGCGGGGCCTTCGCGCCGTTGATCGCGACCGCGTTGTTGAGCGGTTTCGGGACTTCTACTGCCATTGCCGGGTACATGGTGGTTGGTTGTTTGATCAGTGCCGGTTGCGCTCTGTTGCTCAAGCCTGCTCAGCCGAAGCGGCCGTGAACGTAGTCCGCCGTGCGCGGGTCGGCCGGGTCGCCGAACATGTCCGGGGTCGGTCCCGCCTCGACGATCACGCCCGGCGCCCCTTCCTCGGCCAGGAAGAACGCGCACTGCGCCGAAACCCGCGCCGCCTGCTGCATGTTGTGCGTGACGATCACGATCGTGACCTCGCCACTCAGGTCTTCGATGGTTTCCTCGATGCGGCGGGTCGACGTGGGGTCGAGTGCCGAGCACGGCTCGTCCATCAGGAGGACCTTGGGGCGGACGGCCAGCGCGCGGGCAATGCACAGCCGTTGCTGCTGGCCGCCCGACAGCGCACCGCCGGGTTGCCGCAGCCGGTCGCGGACTTCCTTCCACAGCCCGGCTTTGACGAGACATTCGGCGACGAGGTCGTCCCGTTCGGCGGGTTTCGCCTTGGTACCGGTGAGTTTCAGCCCGGCGGTGACGTTGTCGTAGATCGACATCGCCGGGAACGGGTTCGGCTTCTGGAAGACCATGCCGATGCGGCGGCGGGCATCGGTGAGCTTCCAGGACGGGGCGTAGATGTCGTCACCGGCGAGCAGCACTTCCCCGGCGAGGGTGGCGCCGGGGACCAGCTCGTGCATCCGGTTGAGAATGCGCAGGAACGTCGATTTGCCGCACCCCGACGGGCCGATCAATGCGGTGACCGAGGACGCGGGCATGTGCAGCGACACGCGGTCGAGGACTTTGCGGTCCCCGAACCACGCGGACACCTCGCGGGCCTCGATGGCGGTGGCCTGGTCCAGCAGCATGGTCACGAGCGTCTCCTCACAACAGGTTCGGCAGCAGCGACGCCACCTGGTCGGTCACGGTCACCCCGAGCGCCCCGAGCAGCGGCACCCCGATCACCCAGGCATGCCACCGGCCCGCCCGCTGGTGCACGAACACGACGGCAGCCGCGGCGAGCGCCAGCACCAGCCCCCAGATCACCAGCGGCACCATCGCCGACGCGTCGCCTTCCATCGCCTGCTCCCGGCCGGGCAAGGCGAATCCCGGCAGCGCACCCGCCGCCGGTACCGCAGGGGTGAGCAGGCGAGCGTCGACGCGCAGGACGTCCCGCGGCAGGTACGCCGGTCCGTCGGCGGTGATCAGCGTGAGCCTGCCCTGCCCGCGTACGGGCGCGGCGGGTTGGGGGTCGTCGGCGTGGCGGAGGCTCAGCACCTCGAACTGGTGCTTGCCCTGCCCGGTGATCACGGTGATCAGGTCGCCACGGGCGAGCGTGCCGAGGTCGGCGAACGGGCCGCCGTACCCGGCCTGGCGGCCCATCACCACGCTGACCCCGGGCTGCCCGGGCAGGACGGTGTCCCGCCGATGCCCCGGCCCGGCTTTGAGCACGGTAGCCGACGAGCCTTCGCCGACCACTTCTCTTATGCCGATCCGCGGAATGACCAGCACGGCGACGGGAGCCCCGAGCGCAAGCGGCTTCCCGTCGCGGTCCATGCCGCCCGCGGGTGCGGTGGCGTTGGCGAGCTGGTCGCGGAAGGAGGCGTAGGCCCGGTCCTGGTCGCGGTTGTGCGCGAGCGCCCCGATCAGCCCGACCTGCGCGACGAGGCACAGCATCAGCGCTGCGGCGATGGACAGTGCTTGGCCCGCCAGGCGCATCGCGGTGTGCCGGGCGGGTGGCGGGGTGGTGCCGGTGGGTGGCGCGCCGGATGCCTGGGGTGGTTCGGCGCCCGGGTTCTCATCGGCCGGGTTCTCGTCGGCCGGGTTCTCGTCGGCCGGGTTCTTGTCGGCCAGGGGGACCGGTTCGAGGAGGGGGGTGGTTTCAGCGGCCAGATCTGCTGCGGCGACTTGGCCTGATTCCACGGCCTGGCCCGCTCCGGCGCCCGATTCGCCGACCACGCCCTCTTCAGCAACCGGGCTCGCTACCCCGGCCTGGCCTTCTCCGGCAACTCGGCCCGGTTCACGAGCAGAGCCCGCTCCGGCAACCGGGCCCGCTCCAGGCGGGCTCCCTTCAGCAACCGGGCCCGCTCCAGGCGGGCCCGCTCCGGCGAGCAGGCCCGCTCCATGAGTCGCGCCCGGTTCCGCGAACGTGTCCGTTTCTCCAGCTGCGGCCGGTTCCGTCGCCAGGACAGTTTCTGCCGTGGTGGGCGGGGAAACTCCGGGGGGCGGGGTCACTCGGAAGGCCACCGGGCCGCCCTGCGTCGGCGGGTCAGTGTCAGTGCCACGCCGCCTGCGCCGAGGAGGGCCAAGGCGGACAGGAGCAGGTGACCCGCGGCTACGCCGGTGTTCGCCAAGGTGCGGTTCGGGACGCTGGTTCCGACCGACTGTGCCGCACCCGAACCTGGGTCACCGGCGCCCTTCCCGGCCGAAATGGGTGCCGCCGAGGTGGTTTCGCTGGTCGGCGTGCGGGTGCTTGTCGGCGACTCCGTGCCGGTGCTCGTGCTCGTCGTGGTGCCAGTGCTGGTGGTTGTGGTGCCAGTTGTGGTGCCGGTCGTCGTGGTGCGAGTTGTCGTGCCTGTTGTGGAACTGCCTGTTGTGGAAGTGCCAGTCGTGGAAGTGCCGGTTGTGCTGGTGGTGGTGGTCGAGGTGGCGGGCTGGCTGGTGGTGGTGCTGGTGGCCGGGGTTGCCGTCGTGCTCGTGGTGCTGGTGGGCGAACTGGTGGTGGTAGTAGTCGAGGTAGGAGTCGTGGTGGTCGACGTCGGCGGAGTGGTCGTGGGCGAAGTCGACGTCGTGGTGGAAGGCGTGGTGGAAGGCGTGGTGGAAGTCGGTGGCTGGGAGGTGCTCACCGTCGTCGGGGTGGTGGACGTGGTCACCGGTGGTCCGGCCGGGTCGTTCGACTGATAATGCCCCGGATCGGTGAAGTACATGTTCGTCGTGAAGGTGCCCGTGGTCATCTGGGAGAACGAGTCCACACAGGACACCCGCACGACGTACGTCCCGGCGACGACCGTCGTGCTGTTGTCCAGGGCGATGTCGTTCATGCTCTTCGTGAACTGCACCGGGAACGCCTGCGTGGTCGAGAAGTTGACGTCCTGCAGGCCGAACGTCGCCACCAGGCCGTCGGAGAAGCCGCCGGGGCCGAAGACGTGGGCGATGTACGCGTCGGAGTCCGGGGTGCAGCCTTGGGAGGTCCGCACGATGGGCGCGGTGGTCCCGGTGCCAGCCGGCGGTTCGAGGGCCAGCGTGCCGAGGCTGCCCGGCGGGGGCAGCGCGGCCGAGGCCGACGACGTCGCCAGCGCGACCACGCCGCACGCCGCCGCGGCTGCCGAGCCCGCCGCCACCACCCATTGACGCTTGCGCATGACAGCTTTCCTTCCGTTACTCCTGGACACGGCGTCTCATCCACGCGATCAGCGCCACCACCGCGGCGATCAGGCCGACCGCCCCGGCGAACCCGAACACCACGGCCAGCACACCCGTCCCGGACGTGGCTTTTCCGCTTGCCACCGCGGTTTCCGGCGAAGCCGGCGCACCGGATTCCGGCGCCGGGGAGGTCGCGACCGGCAGCTGCGTCGTACCCGGCAGCTGCGTCGCGCCCGTCCCCGGCACCGGGCCGGCGCCCGCACCCGGCGGCGGGGTTTCGGGCGCGCGGGAGGGACCTTTCGCCGCCCCGAGGGCCGCATACCTGACCGGCGTGTCGAACTTCAGCGCCGCGGTGAACTCGCCCTTTTTCTGCTGGCTGAACGAATCGATGCAGTACACCGCGATGTCGTACTGTCCGGACAGCGTCGTCTTGTTGTCCGCGGCGAAGTCCCGCAAGGTCTGCGCGAGGTACACGTCGAACCCGGCGGTGTGCGACAGGCCGACGTCGGTGTTGGCCACCACGATCTGGCCGTCGGCGGGCATTCCCTTGCCGCGCATGGTCGC
Organism: Amycolatopsis jejuensis; assembly: GCF_000717335.1. Taxonomy (GTDB): domain Bacteria; phylum Actinomycetota; class Actinomycetes; order Mycobacteriales; family Pseudonocardiaceae; genus Amycolatopsis; species Amycolatopsis jejuensis. The sequence goes on along the minus strand of NZ_JNYZ01000028.1, from coordinate 47,694 downwards.
GAAGAACGCGTCGGCGTCGGCCGGGCAGCCGCCGCTGGTGTGCATCCGGATCGTCGCGGCGTCCTGCCCCTCGCCCGGCGTGATGACCAGCCCGCCCAGCGGTTCGGCTTCCGCAGGCGTGGCAAGCAGCCCGAGTGCAGCCGCCACCACCAGTGCCTCACCCCACCGTCGCATGTTCGGGCACCTCCTCGGCCGGCGGCGCGGCAGAGCGGCGGCGACGCCGGACATAGAGCACGGCGGCCAGTCCCAGCAGCAACGCCGCCAGCACGCCGAGCGCAGCCCACGGCACCGCGCTCAAGGTCACGGACTCGTCGACCGGCCCGACCTGGTCGGTGAATCCGGCCACGGGCACGGGATCGACGTGCACCGCCGCGTCCAGCCAGCCCGCCGGGAGCAGGCCGCGGACAGTCGTCGTCACCTTGAACAGGCCGCCGGGCAGGAGTTCCGGGATCGGCGGCAGCTGCTCGGCGTCCACAGTGGACCCCCAGGGCGTGCTGACGCTGACCCGCTGCTTCCCCGACAGTCGCGTGTTACCGGTGTTGCGCACGGTATAGCTGACCGTCGCGTCCCCGCGGCCGAACGGCGTCGCCGCGTACGACCCGGTGAGCCCGGTGATCGCCAGCCGGGGCTTGAGCTCTCCGGTGACGCGCAGATACACCCGCGCACCGACCCGCTGTTCCACCGAAACCTTCTGCCCGTTCGCGCCCGTCTGCTCGGTGGTCAGCGCGGCGACGATACCTGCCGCGTGGTCACCGGGGGCCGCGTTCGCGGGGATGGTCAAGGTGAACGGAACGATCGAAACCGACCGCGGGGCAAGGGAAACGCTCACTTTGTCCGGTTTGGTCCAGGCACCGGCGTCCACCGACGGCTTCCCGGCGGCGAGCAGGTCGAACCCGCCCTCCGGGGTGTTGAACGCGTCGCTGGCGTAGATCTTCACGGTCACCGGCGTGGTGCCGACGTTCGACACGGCGACGAAGTCCTTGACGATGGCGCCCGGCGTGGCGCTGTACCCGAGACTCGCGCGGTTGTCGGGTGCGGTGGCGGTCGCCGGGCGGATGCCGAAGGTCACCCGCTGGTCGCCCGCGGACGGCGGCGGGGCGGGGGTCTGAGCGGCGGCGGCCGTGGGCGCGAGCACGAACAGGATCGCGGCGGCCAGTGCGGCAAAGCGCATCGGGGTCCCTTCGGAAACGTCGGGAAAGACCGGGTTCCCGGCGGGACGGCGCCCGCCGGGAACCCGGGTGGATCAGATGGCGGTGAGAGTCAGTACCGAGGTGTACGTGCCGGCCACGGCCGACGTCGGTACGTTCAGCGACAGCCCGGCGGTCAGGTGCGCCGTGCCGTTGCCGCCGTTCGCGGCGGCGGTGGCCAGGGTGCGCGACCCGGCGAGACCCACGCCCGCCGGAGCGGCCGTGCCGGGGGCGATCGCCGCGGCCGGGTTGACGGCCGGACCCGCGGTGATGTTCTGCGCGGCCAGCTTGTCCACGATCGACGGCGTCCAGCCGAGGTTGCCTGCGTTGATCGCGTGCGAGGCACCGTCGCCGAAGTCGGTCGCCTGGCCGGAGACGTTCCAGCCGGGGTTGCCCGCCCGGGTGTCGGTGACGGTGACCGGGTTGAGGTTGCCCGCGGTCTGCAGCATCGACGCGTCCGGCAGCATCACCGGCGACGGCAGCGTGACGTTGGAGTTCGCCACGCTGATGAGCAGCTCACCGGCGGTGACCGTGGTGGTGATGTTCTCCGAGGTGGCCACCCCGGCGAACGCGGTCACGGTCAGCGGGACGCCCGCCGACTCCGAAGCCAGGTACGCCGCGGAGTTGACCGGGACGAACTTCGCGGTGAAGGTGTGCGCCCCCACCGAGAGCGTCGCGGACGTGAAGGACGCCGTACCACCGGCCAGCGCGACCGGGTTGCCCAGGTTCGCCCCGCCGTCGGTGAACTGGATCGAACCGGCCGCCCCCGCGGGCGAGACCGACGCGTTCAGCGTCACCGAGGTGTACTGCGTGGCCGTGCCGCTCGGGGTCACCGAGAGCGCGGTCGTGGTCGGCGTCGCGACCGGAGCGTTGACCTGGTAGGTCACCGCGGACGAGGTCGATCCGGAGACATTCGGGGAGCCGCCGGTGAACACTGCGGTCAGCGAGTGGCTGCCCGCGGTGAGGGCACTCGTCGTGAGCGCCGCGGTGCCGTTGTTCACGGCGACCGGGTTACCCAGGTTCGCAGCGCCGTCCTTGAACTGCACGGTGCCGCCTGCCGACGCCGGGGTGACCGTCGCGGTCAGGGTGACCGGCGCACCCGCGGTGACCGGCGAGGCCGGGGAAACCGAGAGCGCGGTGGTCGTGGTGACCGGGGCGGCCGGGTCGGTGCTCTGGTAGTGGGTGGCGTCGGTGAAGTAGATCGCCTGGGTGAAGGTGCCCTTGACGTCGAGGGTGAACGAGTCGACACACTGGGCGACGAGGTCGTACCGGCCGGGCGTGATGGTGGTCGCGTGGTCGATGGCGATGTCCTTCATGGACAGGCCCATCGCGATCGGGAAGGCCGACGTGGTGGAGAAGTTGACGCTCGTGGTCGTGGTGACGATGAAGCCGCCGGACCACGCGCCGGACCCGAAGACGTACATGTTGTAGGCGTCGGAGGTGTCCGGGCAGCCCGCCGACGTCGTCGCGACGCCCGCGGTCGTGTCGAGGCCCGTTGCCGGGTTCAGGGTGACGGTGCCGAGGGTGCCCGGCGGGACGTCGGCCGAAGCCGTCGCCACCGACCCGAACATCGCCGCGAGGGCGGTGCCGACGACGGCCGCCCCGACGGCGAACCGGCGTACGAAGGATCTTTTCATGAGTGCAGTGCCTTTCAGGGCGTGACGATGCTGAGGTCGCCGCAGTTCGCGGCCTGGCCGAAGCCGTACTTCTTGATCAGGTCGGAGTTCTGGCAGATCGCCGAACCACCGCCGACGAAAACGGTGCTGTACGGCGCATTCGCCGTCTGTCCGGTCGGGATGACGTTGTAGACGTCGCGCTTGAACGACGAGCTGGTGTTCAGCGCGGTCGGCGAGATGCCGTTGAGCGTGGCGAGCACGGCCTTGCCCTGCACCGCCGGGATCACGCCGTTGACCTGCGCCTGGTAGGACGAGATGGAGTACGGCGCGACGTTGGCCGGGTCGATCAGGAACGTCCCGGTGTTCTCTTCGATCGGGGTGCTCGCGGAGTCGACGTCCTTCACGCACGAGAACGTCGTGGTGTAGTTCGCCGCGTCGGTGAGGCCCAGCTGGGACAGGAAGAACGACCGCGTGCCCGAGCCGAAGTGCGGCAGGAGCGGCTTGTACGTGGTGCCGACCCCGGGCGCGGTGCAGTTGAAGATGCTCTTCAGCTGCGCGGTGGACAGCTTCTTCGAGATCCCGCTGTCGGCGCGCACGGCGTAGGTGACCGCGTCGACGGCGAACGGGACGTAGGTGAGGTTCTTGCCCGCGTAGTTGGCCGAGTTGTTGGCCGACGACCGCGCGAACTGCACGCAGCCGGTGCCGCCGTCGAGCGAGGCGACGAGCGCGTTCACGCCGTTGCCCGAGCCCGCCGGCCGCGGGATGGTGCAGCCGGGGGTGGTCGCCGGGTCCTTGGTGGTGATGTTGGCGGACCCGGTCGCGTCGTAGGACCCGAGGGCCTTGACGCCGCCGACGGTGATGGTGTCGGCGAGGCCGTTCATGACGCCCTGGGTGGTGTCGGAGCCGACCCCGGCGAGCTGCCGGTAGGTCGGGGTGCCGGACGGGTCCGCCTGCGCGGCGCCGCCCAGCGCGACCAGCATGGCCGCCGCGGCGGCCGTGACGAGAGCGTGTCTTCTGCGCACTTCAGGTATCCTTTGCTCAGCAGGTGGGTCCGGGCTGGTGCCCGGACGGGCCGGTGCCTTTCTTCGTTCACCCGCGGCACCGGGCTTGCTGGGTTCACCCGGCGCGTCGGGCGGTGGAGTGGCAGCTCCCCGCGCGGCGGGCCGTGGACATCACCTCCCCACCCGTCGGGCGTGCCGGGTCAGCACCGGGCCGGCCACTGCCGCCACGGCACCCACCACGAGCAGGATGAGCAGCGCGTACCGCACGAACCCCACCGGCGTGGCCGGGGTCCGCCGGGTCTGCGCCACGGGCTGCGGGGCCGCCGAGGCAGGCGGCGGGGATTGCGGCGCCACAACGGCTTTCGCCGGGAGCGGGCCGGATTCGGGGGCGGCTTCGGGCGGGGCCGGTTCGCCCGTCCCGCCGGACGGCGCCTGCCCAGCGGGGCTTTCGTTGACCGGCAGGCTCGCGAGGTCTTCCCGGTCCGGTGGCAGCTGCTGGGCCGGGGGCGTGGTGGTTTTCCCCGCCTCGGCGGCAATCCGGTCCGCCGCCTTGGTCGTCTGCGCCCGCAACGCTTCCGGGAGCGGGACGTACCCCGCGGGCAGCTGCCCCGGCGCGATTCCCGGCTGCTGGCCCGCCCCCACCGCGTACTTCAGGAACACGGCGTAGTCGGCGCCGGCTTTGGTGTCCAAAGCAGACGGTGCGGTCGCCGCGTAGGCCAGGTTTGTGAGCGGGTACGCGTCTTTCGCCGTCGTCGTCGGTTCCAGGTGCAGGACCTCGCCGACCGGACCCGGTTTCGCGGCCGCGACCGCAGCGAGCATCGCGGAGTCCGACGGGGCGACGAAAGCACCCGAAGCGTTACGCAGTTTCGCTGTCGGCAGGCCATATCGCGCCGCGGTCGGAGTGTCGACGATCGCCAGCAGGCTGCGCTGACCCTGCGGCTGCCGGTCGACCGCTTTGAGCTGAGGTTTGCCGTCCGGCGTCGCGAATCCGGTGGGGGCCTTGCCGAGCGTGTCGCCGCGGCTGATCGCACGGCCCGCCTCGTGCATGTCCCCCGCGAGCGGACGCAGGTCGAGCGCGCAGCTGGTGAGCAGCCCGGTGCCGGTGCAGGTCAGGTCGGCCCGCGGGAAGTTCGACACCGGCAGCTTCAGGCCGCGGTAGCCGGGGTTGACCTTCATCCCGTGCGGATCCGGTACGCCGTTCAGGAAGTCCGTCGCGTCCTTGTCCGCGGCGATCCACTGCCACAGCGCCGTGGTCGCGTCCATGTCCACAGTGGGCACCAGAGCGTCCACAATGGACATCAAGCGCCCGGAGTCCTTGAACTCCGGGTTCAGCGCGACGAATTCCGGGTCCATGGTCAGGGAATCCGGGTTGCCCTTGAGGTAGTCCTGGCGCACCGGCAGCGACAGCACGTACGACTGGGTCAGCAGCTTCGCCACCAGCCGCGGGGTGAGCTGCAGGTCGGAGATCTGCTCCCCGTCGCGGCGCCAGACCTCCGGGGGTACCACGCCCTCCCCCGCCGACTGCCGCTCGGTGATGAACGCAATACTCAAGCCCGACAACGCAATCGGCGCGTACACCACCGGCCGGGTGGCCTGCTCCGGCGGTACCGGATCGCGCAGGAAGGCAAGCCCCGGGTTGTCCGAAACCACCGTCTGGCGGGCGACGCCGTCCGGAACCTGGGTGAAGCCGAACACCGTTCCCCCGCCGGCACACAGCTTCGGCTGCCAGCGCAGCACGGCGTCGGACAGGAATTCGTCACCCGAGGTCTGCCGCTCGGCCGCGCCGATCGGACACGCCGCGCCCACCGGCTGGAACTTCAGCGGGATGGCGATGTGGTGAGCCCAGTTCGACGCACTCAGCGGCGACGAATCGAGCTGCGGCCGGTTACCCCCGCCGACCGGCGACCCGTCGACCTCCGTCGCCCCCCGCGGGACGACGACCAGCCAGCACGACCGCGGGCTGCCGTTCACCACCGTGCCGCAGCCGAGCCCGTAGGACTCGAGCGCGGTCTGCACCTCGAAGTCGATCTCGCCACCGCCGTCGAGCCGGGTCTTCGCGAGCGGGACCTCATTCGTGGTGCCCGCGGTGAAGAAGTCGCCGGTCGTGGTCGTCGTGGCACCGGTGACGGAACGGAACGGCACGACGGCCTGCTTCCCGGCTTCCGGTTTCAGCGTTTCGAGCGGATCGACCAACGTGGACCCGTAACTGACCTGCCGCCGCCGCGCCCAGGCACCGGCCACCGGAGAACTCTGCGCGGCGAGGCCGCCGTACTGGCATTGCTCACGGGTCGGCCCGGCGGCAGCGTCGTCGCCCCAGCACTGCATGAGCTGCAGGTAGTTGGTGGAGAAGTTGCCGGACGGCCCGGTCGGCGCGCCCCCGGTCCAGCTGACGTGCACGGTCTGGTTGATCAGGTCGGTGGTCTGCCCGACGGTGACCTTCAACGCCGAGAACGGCCCGGACCCGGACACGGTGACCGCCGAGCCGGTGGCCTCCTGCGCGTGACTGGTGTCCGCGACGGCAAGCGAGGTCACCAGCATCATCGCCACCAGGACGACGCGGGCCAGCCTCATTTCTCCGCGCCTTCCTCGTTGCTCAACCTGCGCGCCAGAATCGGCGGCTCGATCACCAACCCCACGGCGAGCAGGGCGGGGGTGTCGTTGTCCCGCTGGTCGAGGGAAACCGGCACCGACGTCCCACCCGCGGCCAAGTTCTGACCGTTGACCGGCAACCCGGTATCCGGGTCGATCACCCCCGCTACTCCAGACGCCACGGCGGCAAACGAGGTCACCGCCATCGCCTCACCGGCCAGCCTCATTTCTCCCCGCCTTCCTCGCCGCTCAACCTGCGCGCCAGAATCGGCGGCCCGATCACCAACCCCAGCAACAACGCGACCGCCAGCGCAGTCAGCAACGCCGCAGTCGCGTTATCCCGCTGATCCAGCGAAACCGGCACCGACGTCCCACCCGCGGCAAGGTTCTGGCCGTTGATCGGCAACCCGGTATCCGGGTCGATCGCGCCGTTCGCGGGCCCGTTCGCTCCCGGGGCGCCGCTCGGCGTACCGCTGGTTCCGCCTGGTCCGGCCGGGGTTCCGTCGGGGTTGGTGCCGCCCGGGGTGCCGGGGCCTGCGCCCGGGCGGTTGCTCACCGGGGTCGGGGTGCGCGCGCCGCCGGTGCCCTCGGCGCATTGCGTCACGCCCGCTTTGTCGCACGGCGACGGTTGTGGCGCGTTCTTCGCGAGCAGGTTGGTGCCGTCCGGGGAAAACGTCGGGTTGTTGCATTTCGAGATGTCAGTCGGCTTTTTCGTCGACCCCGGGATTCGCGCGACCTGGTCGAGCCCGGCTTGCACGAGGTTCTTCGGCAGCGGCGAGTAGCCGAGCTGGTCGGCCTGTTGCTGACCCTCGCACAGGAAGTAGTACGCGAAGTCCGACAGCGTGCGCCCCTTGTCCGGGTTGAATGGGGACGTCGGCGTCGTCGGCAGGATCATGTAGCTGTAGCTGGACAGCGGATATGTCCGCGCGTCCGGGTTGGCGTAGACGCCGCCGAGTTCCTGCGTGAGGTCCGGTTTGATCGCCGCGGCCAGCAGGGCGACGGCCACGCTCGTCGCCTTCGGTTCGATGTAGTACCCGGCCTTGTTCAGTACCTTGGCGATCGGAAACCCGGCGTTGCGCGCATAGGAATACTCGACGTACGTGATCGAGCCTTCGCTTTGATCCTGGCGCACGTAGTTGGTGACGCCGAGCGAACCGGACTGCCCGACCACCGGCGGCACCAGCGGGTAGTTGGACGTGAACCCGCACGGCGTCGCGCGGCCCGCCCGGCGGCAGAAGGCGTCCCACGGTCCGGGGAACTGGCTGGCCAGGTACGTGGTGAGCTGGGCGCTGGTCCCGGAGCCGTCCGAGCGGACCACCGGGATGATCTTGCGGGCGGGCAGCGTGAGGCCCGGGTTGTCGGTCTTGATCGCCGGGTCCGCCCAGGTGGTGATCGCCCCGGTGAAGATCCCGGCGATGGTCGCGCCGGAGAGCCGAAGGTTCGTCACCCGGGTGCCGCCGATGTGCAGGTTGTACATGAACGACGTGCCACCGGCGACGATCGGCATGTACGCGAACCCGCGGTCGGCCGGCGCGTGGTCGGTGACCCCGGCGTCGGTCAGTCCATAAGGGATCTCGGACACCGCGAAGTCGACCTGACCGGCCTTGAACTGGTTCCGGCCGTCGGTGGAACCCGTTGCGGCGTAACTGATCCGCATGCCGTACTGGCCGACGTTCTTGCGCCATTGGTCCAGCGCGTTGGAACTCCACGTCGACCCGGCGCCGCTGATCGGCACGTACCCCTGTGCGAACGCGGTCGACTGGCCGAGTACCATCAGCACGATCGCCGCGGCGATCCACCGGAGTTTCCTCATGACTCCCCCCACATCCGGTCTTCGAACCGTTCGCGGTCGACCTCCGAGGCACGGACGCGGCGACGGCGGGCGCCCCGCGAAAGCTCCCCGGCCGGACGTCCGCCCGCGATCCGCGCGATCACGAACAACACCAGCACGAGCACCATCAGCACGGCCGCGGCCCCGAACCCGCGGGCCTTCATCGCCTCCTCCGGCGAGGTGACGAGCGAAAACGTGGCCAGCGGCAGGGAAATCTGCGGCCCGGCGAGCGGGTCGGCGTTGAGGTAGGCGGTGAACCCGGCGGTGATCAGCACCGGGGACGTCTCACCGATCCCGCGGGCAGTGCCGAGCAGGATCGCCGTGGTCAGGCCGGAGCGCGCGGTCGGCAGCACCACGTGCCACGCCGTCCGCAACCGGCTCGCGCCGAGTGCCAGCGACGCCTCCCGCAGCGAGCCCGGCACCAGCCGGATCACCACGTCGGCGGCCCGGATGACGATCGGCAGCATCATCACGCTGATCGCGCACCCCGCGGCGAGACCGGATTTTTCCAGTCCCAGCGCGACGATCAGCGCGGCGTACACGAACAGACCGGCCACAATGGACGGCAGCGCGGTCATCGCGTCGACGATCGTCCGCACCAGCCGGGAGAACGCGCCGCGGACCTCGTTGAGGTATACCGCGCAGGTCAGTCCTAACGGGACAGTGACGGCGAGCGCGATGGCGATCTGCTCCAGCGTGCCCACGACGGCGTGCAGGACGCCGCCTTGTGACAGCGGGTCGAGCGGTCCGGCGTTCGCCATGTCGGAGGTGAAGAAGTTCAAGTGGCTCAACGCATCGATCCCGCGGATCAGCGGGTACGCGACGATCGTCACCAGCGCCAGCAGGGCGAACGCAGCGAGGCTGTGCACCACCGCGGACACGAGCCGGTCGCGTACCGCCAGCGCGTTCTCGGTCAGGGAGACCAGCAACGCATACAGGCCGAGGAACGTGAGCCAGGCGAGGACGGCGAACCCGATCACCCCGCCGAACGGGGCCAGCTGGTCGAAAACGAGTGCGGTGAGCGCGACGGCCGACACGAGTGCGCCCAGCACGGTGACCCGGTCGAGGAGCCGGCCGGGTTTGGTGACCCGCCGACGCTCGGGAACGTCGCTCATGCTTCGCTGCCCTGTCCGGACCGGCTGCGCGCGATGATCGCGGACGCCCCGAAGTTGACCAGCAGGGTGAGCCCGAAAAGCGCGAGCCCGGCGGCCATCAGCGCGGACAGGCCGAACGGGCTGGCCGCCGCCCACTGCTGGGCGATCAGCGCGGACACCGAGTTGGCGCCGGTCTGCAGGATGTGCGGCTGGATGGTGAACACCGGCGCGATGATCATGTACACGGCAATTGTTTCACCGAGCGCCCGGCCGAGGCCGAGCATGGTGCCGCCGATCATCCCGCCCCGCCCGTAGGGCAGTACGACACTGCGGATCATGCCCCAGCGGGTCGCGCCGAGCGCGTACGCGCCTTCGCGTTCACCTTGCGGTGCTTGGGAAAATGACTCGCGCATCACCGAGCAGGCGATCGGCATTACCATCATGCCGACGATCACCCCGGCGAACAGGGTCGAGCTGGCGAACACGGTCTGGCTGCTCAGCGGGTCGTTCGCGTCGTAACCGTCCACTTTGAACAGCGGGAACCAGCCGAGGTGCACCGAAAGCCAGCGGGGCACGTCGAGGGCGTTCCACTGCAGGAAAACGGCGCCGAAGAGGCCGTACACCACACTCGGGACGGCGGCCATCAGGTCGACCAGACTGATCAGCACCCGCTTCAGCCGCGCCGGGGCGTACTCGGAAATGTAGAGCGCCACCCCGGACGCCAGCGGAAAAGCCACGCACAGTGCGGTTCCGGCGATCAGCAAGGTGCCTGCCAGTACCGCGGCGATGCCGAAGTTGCCCGAATCCGGCTGCCACGCCTGGGTGAAAAGGAAGGAGAATCCGGCCACGTCCAGCGCCTGGCTGCCATTCTTCACCAGGAACCCGCCGACCGTGACCATGATCGCGAGCACGATCAGGCCCGCCGAGAGGAGGACGCCGCGGAACACGCGGTCGGCCCCGCCGGGGGCCCCGGTTCTTCGCCGCACCTCGGTCGGCAGCGGCTCGGTCAGCACGCTCGTCATCGCATTCCCCTGTCTGGTCCGGAAGCAGCCTTGCCGGGGGAACTGGACTTTCCCGGGCGCACGCGTGAACTACGGACGAACACGCACCGCGGAACCGGCGGAACTGTGTTCGGCGAGTTCCCGGAAGGAGTTCCCGGAATAGACCGCGTGCAGCCGGCGCAGATAACTGCGCGCCGACACCCCCACCGCGGTACCCCCGATCCGCACCTGCCACCGCCATTTCCCGCCGGTGTCGCGCACCGTGACCACCTCGGCCACCGCGAGCCCGGCCCGCAGCACCCGGACCGCATCGGCGCAGGAAGCGGCGTCCGGAAACGAATTCACCGATTGCGCCAGACTGCGGTTGTTGGCGGAAAGAAACCGCCATACGATGTTTCCCGCCGCCCCGGAATATCCCCGGCCCCGCAGTTGCTCCGGGGAAATGTGCACCATTTCGAACCGAGCCTCGGCCATTCTCGTCCCTTTTCCGCACGGGTCCCCCGGTGAAGCGCGCACCAGGTTCGGTCATCGCGGTATCCGGCAGCGGAACAGGAGACTTCGCCGCGGGACTGAAGACGTTCACGAGAGATGAAGCACGCAGGTAGGCAAATATCGGACAAAGAGTCCGGCAGAATGGAAAACTCGACGGCGGGGAGATGGGGGGTGGAGGGGTGTGGGGCGGCGAACGGGTGGGTGAAGGAATGCGCGGCGGCGAACGGGCGGGTGGCGCGCGGCAATGGCAACCGGGGGTACACAGCCGGGCGAAATGACGCGCAACCGAGACTGCCCGAGCCGTCCGCCGAGACTGCCGTGCCCGGAGCGCCGCCACCCGGCTTTCGCTGGATGGAAGCCGCAGCTGGCCCCAACCCGGCCGGGCCCCGGACAATGGGGCCATGACCACCACGCGCATCGAGAGCCGGACCCAGGTCGCCGTCGTCGGGGCCGGGCCTGCCGGGCTGATGCTGTCGCATCTGCTCGCGCGGGCCGGGATCGGCTCGGTGGCGGTCGATCTGCGCAGCAGGCGCGAGATCGAGGAGACCCACCGGGCCGGGATTCTCGAGCAGGGGTCGGTCGATCTGCTGGTCGAGACCGGGGTGTCGGACCGGGTGCACCGCGACGGGTACCGGCACGACGGGATCGAGCTCGCCTTCGGCGGGGCCGGGCACCGGATCGACTTCCGTGGCCTGGCCGGGGCCTCGACGCAGCTGTACCCGCAGACCGACGTCTTCATCGACCTCGCCGACGCCCGCGCCCGCGACGGCGGCGACGTCCGGTTCGGCGTGACCGACGTGGCGGTCGGCGAGCTCAGGTCCGACAAACCGGTGCTGCGGTTCACCGACGACGGCGGCACGGGGCACGAGATCCGCGCGGACTTCGTCGTCGGCGCTGACGGGTCACGCAGCCTGTGCCGTAACGAGGTCCCGGAAACCGAGCGTACGCAATACTTCCGCGAGTACCCCTTCGCGTGGTTCGGCATTCTCACCGAGGCCCCGCCCAGCGCGCCCGAGCTGATCTACAACCACTCCCCCCGCGGGTTCGCGCTCATCAGCCAGCGCACCGAAACCCTGCAGCGGATGTACTTCCAATGCGATCCGGCCACCGACCCCGCGGACTGGTCCGACGACCGGATCTGGGACGAGCTGCAGTCCCGCGTCGGCGCGAACGGGTACCGGCTCGCCGAGGGGCCGATCGTGTCCCGGTCGGTGCTGCCGTTCCGCAGTTTCGTGCAGGAACCCATGCACCACGGACGCCTGGTGCTGGCCGGCGACGCCGCGCACACCGTGCCGCCGACCGGCGCAAAGGGCCTCAACCTCGCCCTCGCCGACGTCCGCGTGCTCGCCGAGGAACTGGAACGCGCCATCGCCGCCGGGGACACCGCACCGCTGTCGACCTACAGCGAACGCGCGCTGAGCCGCGTCTGGAAAGCCCAGCACTTCTCGTACTGGATGACGACCATGCTGCACACCCTCCCCGACGCCACCCCGTTCGACGTGCGGCGCCAAGAAGGCGAGCTGGCCTCGGTCACCGGTTCGACGGCCGGGTCGACCTTCCTCGCCGAGGCCTACACCGGCTGGCCCGGAGCCCGCTGAATGGCCACCGACAGCACGCTGCCGCGCCAGGACCCGGTCCGCAACCAGCTCGGTCAGGACGTCACCGCGCACCTTCCACCCCCAGGTGCGCCCGCGTTCCGCCCCGAGGACGACGCGGTCTGGCAGCGTGCTGTCGGGTACCTGGACGTCCGCGGCAACGACGTGCACACCGCGTACTCCTACGGCCTCGCCGCAGCGCTCTGTGACCTGCACGAGGACGCCGATCGGGACGTCGTGCTGCCCGCGATCCTCCTGCACGACACGGGCTGGTCACGAGTGCCACCCGAGGAGGTCCTGGAAGCGATCCGGCCCGGCGGAGGGCGCCCTGACCTGGTCCTTCGTCACGAGAAGGAGGGCGCCGCGATCGCCGCCCGGATCCTCGGCGACCTCGGCCACGACCCCGGCCGGATCGCCGAGATCACCGGGATCATCGACGGCCACGACTCCCGCCGGGAGGCGCTGTCGCTCAACGACGCCCTGGTCAAGGACGCCGACAAGCTCTGGCGGCTCACCCCGCACGGCGTCGACACGGTGATGGGCTGGTTCGGGCTCACCCGCACGCAAGCGCATGCGCTGATCGGCAGCCGGGTCCACGACCATCTCTGCACCGCCGCGGCCCGCACGCTGGCTCGTGGTTTCGCCGCCATCGCGACCATCGACACCGCACCGCAGCGGGTCGCGCTCGGCTGATCCGATTCGCCCCGCACCCTGCCACGCGCGACGATGTCCCCGAGATACCCGAGGAGCGGCGATGCGTGGTGACGGGCGGACCGTGACCTCGAAGGTGCTCGCCCTGCTGGGTGCCTTCGAAGGCGGTTCCCACGCGCTCTCCCTCAGCGACCTCGCCGCGCGCGCCGACCTGCCGCTGCCGACCGCGCACCGCCTCGTCGGCGAACTCACCGAATGGGGTGCGCTGGAACGCGACGAGCAAGGCCGGTACACCGTCGGGCTGCGGTTGTGGGAGGTCGCGCAGAACGCCGGCCGGCACCTCCGCGACACCGCGCGACCGTATCTGCAGGACCTCTTCTCCCTCACCCGCGAGACCGCGCACATCGCCATCCGCGACGGCCACGAAGCCCTGTACATCGACCGCGTCTACGGCTCGACCCGAGTGCCGCGCGCGTCCCGGGTCGGTGGACGGCTGCCGCTGCACGCGACTGCCGTCGGCAAGGTTCTCCTTGCGTACGAAGAGGATTGGGTGCGCGAGGCGTATCTGGCGCACCGGCTCGAAGCGGCGACCCGGCACACCCACATCAACCCCGGACGGCTGGCCGCCGAACTGCGCAAGGTGCGCGACGAGGGGTACGCGACCACGCAGGAGGAAGTGCGGGACGGCGCGTGCTCGATCGCGGTGCCGGTGCGCCTGAAACCGCATCCGGCGGCCATCGGGCTGGTGATGCTGGCGACGCAGAGCACCACCATGACGCGGCATCTGCCGACCCTGCGCGGGGTCGCGGCCCGCATCGAAGCGGCCGACGCGCGTCCGCAGCCGAGCTTGGTACGCGTGCCCCGCCGCAGGTCCTGACGATCCCGCTTTCGTCTGACGGAAGTCCCGAGTAGACGGTGCGGCCCGGCCGAAGTCACGATGGGGCAGTCGTCACCAGAGGACAGAGGACAGGAGGCGGGATGACGTCGACGAGGACGCCCGGCACCGGATGCCCGGTCCACCACGGGTACGAGCCGTTCGCCCAGGACGACCCGTTCCCGGCGTACGCCGCCCTGCGGGCCGGGGAGCCGGTGATGTACGACGAGCGGATCGGCTGCTGGGTGGTGAGCCGGTACGACGACGTCAAGGCCGTGTTCGAGGACTGGCACACGTTTTCCTCGGAGAACGCGCAGGCCCCGGTGCGCGAACGCGGGCCGCAGGCGAAGCAGATCATGGCCGACGGCGGGTTCACCGCGTACTCCGGGCTTTCCGCTCGCGTGCCGCCCGAGCACACGCGCATTCGCAAGGTCGCAGCCAAGGCGTTCACGCCGCGCCGGTTCAAGGTGCTCGAACCCGAGATCCGCGCCAACGTCGTCCGGCTGCTCGAAACCATGCTGGCCCGCCCGGAACACTACGGTGACCTGGTCCGCGATCTCGCCTACGACGTCCCGACCATCACCATCCTCACCCTCATCGGGGCCGATATCGGCCAGGTCGGCACGTTCAAGCGCTGGTCGGATTCGCGGTCGGCGATGACGTGGGGCGACCTATCCGACGACGAGCAGGTGCCACACGCCCGCAACCTGGTCGAATACTGGGCAGAATGCCGCCGATTGGTCGCCGAAGCACACGAAACCGAGCGAGACAGCCTGGTCGGCGACATGGTCCGGATGCAGGCCGCGGGCGATCCGATCAGCGACCACGAAATCGCTTCGGTGTGTTACTCGCTGCTGTTCGCCGGGCACGAAACGACCACCACGCTGATTTCGAATGCCTTGCGGGTACTGCTGTCGTATCCGGAGCAATGGCAGCAGGTGGTCGAGGACCCGAAACGCATTCCCGCCGCGGTGGACGAGGTGCTGCGATTCAGCCCGTCCATTGTGGGCTGGCGCCGCCGGGCCTTGCGCGACGTCGAAATCGGTGGTGTCGCAATTCCGTCCGGGGCGGACATTCTGCTGCTGATGGGGTCGGCCAACCGCGACGAATCCCGTTTTGCCGACGGGGAATCGTTCGACCTCGCCCGGCCCAACGCCCGCGAGCACCTGGCCTTCGGCTTCGGCATCCACTACTGCCTCGGCAACATGCTCGCCAAGCTGCAGGCGCGGATCGCCGTCGAGGAGGTCGCCCGGCTCGCACCCGGCGTCCGGCTCGCCGCCGACGCCGAAATCCACTTCGGGGACAACCTGTCCTTCCGCGCCCCGGCCGCGGTCCCGGTCACCTGGGAGGCCTGAGCCATGCCCGAAATCGTGTTTTTCGACAGCGATTGCGAACCCGCACTCGCGCTCCTCGGCGGTAAATGCGCGTCGCTCGTTTCGATGACCTCCGCCGGAATGCCGGTGCCACCCGGATTCGCCGTCACCACGGAAGCCTTCGACCATTTCGTCGCGGACACCGGATTGCGCACGGAAATCGACGGCAAGCTCGCCGAACTCGATCCGGACGACGTCGCGTGCGTCGACCGGGTGTCCGCGGAAATCCGTGCCGCCATCGAATCCCGTGAAGTCCCGGAAGCCATGCAGGGCATGCTGCACCGTGCCTACGACGAGCTCATGGCCCGTTTCCCCGGCGAAGTCCCGGTCGCGGTCCGCTCGTCGGCCACCGCGGAGGACCTTCCCGACGCGAGTTTCGCCGGGCAGCAGGACACCTATCTCGGGCTCACCGGGTACCCCGCGGTGCGCGTGCACGTCCGCCGTTGCTGGGCGTCGCTGTATACCAGCCGCGCGATCATTTACCGGCTGCGCAACGGAATTCCGGAGCACGACCTGTCGATGGCCGTGGCCGTGCAGAAGATGGTCAACGCGCGGGTCGCCGGGGTTGCGATGACCCTCGACCCGGCCAACGGCGACCGGTCCAAGATCGTCGTGGACGCGTCGTGGGGCGTCGGTGAGCTGGTGGTGTCCGGGCAGGTCACACCGGACAACATCCTGCTGGACAAGGTCATGCTCACGCCGGTCCGCGAGCACATCGGCGACAAGCACGCCGAACTCGTCCCCGGCCCGGACGGCACGCTCATGGAGCATCCCGTCGAGCCCGCCCGCCGCGCGGTTCGCTGTCTCACCGACGCGGAGCTGACCGCCGTCGCCACCCTCGCCAAACGCGCCGAGAAGCATTACGGCTGCCCGCAAGACATCGAGTGGGCCCTCGACGCCGACCTCCCCGGCGGCGAGAACCTGCTGCTCCTGCAATCCCGTCCGGAAACCGTGCATTCCGCCCGCGCGACCGCGCCCGCTCCGGCCGCGAGTACCCCCGGATTCTCGTTCCCCTCATCCTTGCTCGGCCGCTGAGCCCGATCCGAAGGAATCCCGATGACCCAGACGATGAAGTCGTTCCCCAAACCGTCCGAAATCGACGTTCCGGCCGGTGCCGAGGGATGGGAAGAGCTGTACCCGTACCACCTCGCCTTCGACAACGCCCCGGGCGCCGACGACAAATTCTGGTTCTGCGACAGCCAGCACTGGCCGACCGTGTTCAAGCCGTTCGAAACGATCGGCGGCGAGTTCGCGGTGAAATGCCTTGGCCAGTACAACACGCGGCACCTGCTGATCCCGCCGGCCAACGGGATCGAGTTCAAGATTCATCTGGGCTACCTCTACATGAGCCCGGTAGCGGTGCCGGAAAACGAGATCGCCGCCCGGGTACCGGAATTCGAGCGCCGCGCCGGACATTACTTCCAGAACTGGGACAGCCTGCTCGAAGCATGGCATTCCAAGGTCCGCGCCACCATCGACGAAATGGAGCAGCTGGAGTTCCACCCGCTGCCCGACGCCGTGCCGTTCGACGACATCGTGTCCGGCAAGGCCATGGACGGTTCCCAGGTGCTGATGGAGAACTACGACCGGCTCATCGCCCTGCTGTATCGCAACTGGCAGTACCACTTCGAATTCCTCAACCTCGGCTACCTCGCGTACCTGGATTTCTTCGGGTTCTGCAAGGAAGCCTTCCCCGGAATCCCCGACCAGGCCATCGCGAAAATGGTGCAGGGCGTGGACATGGAGCTGTTCCGTCCGGACGACGAGCTGAAGAAACTCGCCGTCAAAGCGGTGGAAATGAAGATCCAGAAGGCCTTCGAGCACCCCGAGGATGTCGCAGGCACGCTGCAGGCAGTACGTGAAGCAGGCGGGGAGGAATGGCTTGCCGCATACGTTGCCGCGCAGGACCCCTGGTTCAACTTCACGGTCGGCAACGGTTTCTACGGCCACGACAAGTACTGGAAGGAACACCAGGAAATCCCGCTGGGCTACCTGAAGGACTATATCCGGCGCGTCGACGAGGGTCAGGACATCATGCGCCCGGTCGAGGAATTGACCGCCGAAAAGGACCGGATCATCGGGGAATACCGCGATCTGCTGGCCGACGACGTCCGCGCGCAGTTCGACGCCAAGCGCGGGCTGGCCGCCACGGCATACCCGTACGTCGAGAACCACAATTTCTACATCGAGCACTGGACGATGGGCGTCTTCTGGCGCAAGATCCGTGAGCTCGCCCGCGTGTTCGTGGACACCGGGTTCTGGGCCGACCCGGCCGATCTGCTGTACCTCAACCGGAACGAGGTCCGCGACGCGATCTTCGACCTGGTGACCGGGTGGGCGGTCGGCGCGGAACCGGCCGGTCCGCACTACTGGCCCGCCGAGATCGAACGGCGCCGCGGCATCATCGACGCGCTCGCGACCCGCCGTCCGCAGCCCGCGCTCAACACGCCACCGGCCCAGATCACCGAGCCGTTCACGATGATGCTGTACGGCATCACCACCGAGCAGGTGCAGCAATGGCTGGCGGGCGACGAGGGCAGCGACGACGGCGCCATCACCGGGATGGCCGCGTCGCCGGGCGCGGTCGAGGGCGTCGCGCGGGTGATCACGTCCGCCGATCAGCTCGGCGAGGTGCAGGAAGGCGAGATCCTGGTCGCCACGATCACCGCGCCGTCGTGGGGCCCGATTTTCGGGAAGATCAAGGCGACCGTCACCGACATCGGCGGCATGATGAGCCACGCGGCCATCGTCTGCCGCGAGTACGGCCTGCCCGCGGTCACCGGCACCGGGTCGGCGTCCACGACCATCCGAACCGGACAGCGGATCAGGGTCGACGGCAACACCGGCCGCGTCACGATCCTGGCGAGCTGACCTGCCATGTCCCCCTCTCGAACCGTTCTCGTCACCGGTGCGGCAGGCGGCCTGGGCCGGGCCTTCGCGCTCGGCTTCGCGGACCGCGGGTACCGGGTCGCCGTCGCCGACCTCGATGCCGGCGGTGCCAAGGAAACCGCGCAGCTCATCAAGGACGCCTGGTTCGGCCATGTCGACGTCACCGATCCGTCGTCGACCGAGGAGCTCGCCGCTCAGGTCGCCGAGTTCGGCGGCGGCACGATCGACGTCCTGGTCAACAACGCCGCGGTCTACGGCGCCGTCACCCGCTCGCCGCTCGAAGACATCGACCCGGCCGAATGGGACCTCGTGATGGCGGTGAACCTCAAGGGTCCGTGGCTGATGACCCGCGCGGTGAGCCCGTACCTGCCCGAGGGCGGCCGGGTGATCAACCTCTCGTCGGCCACGGTGTACAGCGGTTCGGAGAATTGGGCGCATTACGTCGCGTCCAAGGGCGGCGTGATCGCGCTGACCCGCGTGATGGCGAAGGAACTCGGCCGCCGCTCGATCACCGTCAACGCGATCGCCCCCGGATTCACGCTCACCGAGGCCAGCAAAGGACTTCTCGACAACGCCGAGACCTACGGCGTCGACCGCGGAGCGCTGCGCCGGGCGAGCGAACCCGAGGACATCGTGGGCGCCGCGCTGTATCTCGCCGGTCCGGACAGCGGGTTCGTGACCGGGCAGACCCTGGTCGTCGACGGCGGCCGCCAGTTCATCTGACCCAGGAGGACCCTCATGCCCGAGGTCACCTACACCGACCACAATGGACAGTCCCGCACCGTGGCGGCCACCGTCGGCGATTCGGTCATGGAAACCGCCGTGCGCAACGGGGTACCGGGAATCGTCGCCGAATGCGGCGGGTCGCTGTCGTGTGCCACCTGCCATGTGTACGTCGACGAGTCCGATCTCGCCGCGCTCGATCCGATGGCCGAGATGGAGGACGAAATGCTCTGGGGCACCGCCGAGGACCGGCAGGACAACTCCCGGCTGTCCTGCCAGCTCAAGATCACCGACGGCGGTACCCTGCACGTGACCACGCCGGCGAGCCAGGTGTGAGGCGGACATGACCGGCGGACTGCTGATCATCGGTTCCTCGCAAGCCGGGGTCTCGCTCGCGACGTCGTTGCGCGCGCTCGGCCACGACGGGCCGATCACCCTGCTCGGCGACGAGAACCACCGGCCGTACCAGCGCCCGGCGCTGTCGAAGGAATGGCTGCAGGGCGAAATCACCAACGAGTCGCTGATGTTCCGCACCGGCGAGTACTGGGCCGAGCACCGGATCGACGTGGTGAAGAACGAACGGATCATCCGGATTGCCAAGCAGGACAACGGCTCTGGCACGGCACACGCGATGTCCGGACGGGAGTTCCCCTTCGACCGGCTCGCCCTCGCGGTCGGCGCGCGGCCTCGGCGGCTGCTCGTCGACGGCGTCGACCTGCCCGGAGTCCTCTACCTCCGCAACGCCGACGACGCGCTCGAACTCAAGGCCCGCGTCCCTGATGTCCACGACGTCGTCGTGATCGGCGGCGGGTTCATCGGCATCGAGGCGGCGGCGTCGCTGACCAAGATGGGCCGGTCGGTCACGCTGCTCGAAGCGGCGCCGCGGCTGGTGGCGCGGGCGGTCGGCGAGGAAACGTCGGCGTACCTGCTCGACCACCACCGCGCGACCGGGATCGACATCGTGCTCGACGCCGTGGTCCGCCGGATCGTGCCGCGCGGCGACCGGGTCGGCGGGGTCGAACTCGCCGACGGCCGGGTGCTGCCCGCTGATCTCGTGCTGGTCGGCGTCGGCGTGCTGCCCAACACCGAACTCGCCGAATCGATCGGGCTGGAGTGCGACAATGGCGTGCGCGTCGACGAGTCCGCGCTGGCCTCGGACGGCGTCACGGTGGCGGTCGGCGACTGTGCAAACCTGCCCAACCCGGTGCCGGGCGCGCCGCCGGGCGACCGGGTGCGGTTCGAGAGTGTCAACAACGCCATCGAGCAGGCGAAAGTGGCCGCGTACGCGCTCACCGGACGGCGTGAGGAGTACGCGGGTATCCCGTGGTTCTGGTCCAACCAAGGCTCGCTGAAACTGCAGATCGCCGGGCTGTCGCACGGTTACGACCGCACGCTCGTCCGGTCCGATCCCGCGCGCGGGAAGTACTCGGTCCTGTACTACCGGGGCGCGGACATCCTGGCCGCCGACTGCGTGAACCACCCGCTGGACTTCATGGCCGTCCGCGCTGCACTGGCCAAACGGCAGCACCTGCCGTACGACGCCGCCGCCGATCCGGCGCGGCCGCTCAAATCCGTCGCCGCCGACCTGGCCGGCACCGGCTGAGAAGGGGAACCACCGTGCCCACCGTGCTGCCCGCGTCGCGCCCGATCCCCGGGACCGGCCCGATCGACTCCTCCCCGATCTCGCTCACCCCGGCCCCCGGCGACGACCTCGACCCGATCTGGAAGGCCGTCGTCCCGGAAACCCGCGCCCGCGGCAACGACATCCACCTGCCGATCTCGCTGGCCTACGCCGAACGGCTCTGCGACTGCTTCCCCGAGGCCGACCGCCTGCTGGTGCGCGTGGCAATCCAGCTGCACGACACCGGCTGGGGCCGCGTCGACGAGGACCGCATCCTGTCCGAGGGCTTCGCCGGGGACTGGCGCAAGGCCGCGATCCGGTTCGAACACGAGCGGCAAGGCTGCGTGATCGCCCGGGAAGTGCTGCCGCCGCTGGGATACGCCGACGATTTCGTAGCGGAAGTCTGCGCGATCATCGACGGTCACGACACCCGTCAGGAAGCCCGTTCACTGGAAGACGCCCTGGTCCGCGACGCCGACCGGCTGTGGCGCTTCGACCACGCCGGGATCGCACTGGCAGCAGGCTGGTTCCGCATGGACCCGGCGACCTACACCGACCGCTTGGCCGCCGAGATCATCCCGGAATTGCTGACTGCCCCGGCAATCACGATGGCGACGGCAGCTTTGGACCGGTCGCGTGATCTGCTGAAGACGGCGGTACTCCGGTGAGTGACACCCTCCCGCCCCGGCCGGAGCCGCGCTGGACGCACGTCGACGACTGTTTCCTCGACGGTCGCTGGACCCGATCCTCCGCGACCAAACGGCTGTCACTGGTCGACCCCGCCACCGGCCGCGAATGGGGTTCCGTGCCGGACTGCTCGGCGGAAGACGTCGACGCCGCCTTGACCGTCGCCGACCGGGCCTTCCGCACCGGCCCGTGGCCCGAAACCACCCCTGCCGAACGCGCCGCACTCCTGCACCGGATCGCCGACGAGATCGACGCTCGGGCTGCCGAAATGGCCGTCACGAACACCCTGGAAAACGGCACCCCGATCAGCGAGACACGCGGCGCCGCGGCCAACGCCGCCGGAATCCTGCGGCACGTCGCCGGGCTGGCGTCGTGGCTGTCGGACGACGACGTCCGGCCGTTTCCCGCCGGGGGCGCGGAATCCGTCGTGCGCAAGGACCCGGTCGGGCCCTGCGTGCTCATCGCGCCGTGGAATTTCCCGATCAACCTGATGGTCGTCAAGCTGGCCCCGGCGTTGCTGGCCGGGTGCACGGTGGTGCTGAAACCGGCGCCCGGGACGTCGTTGTCGATCCGGTTCGTCGTCGAGGCCTGCGTGGCCGCCGGAGTCCCCGCTGGGGTGGTCAATCTCGTGACCGGTGGCGGGGAAACCGGCGACCGGCTCGTCCGCCACCCGCTGACCGCCAAGGTCGCCTTCACCGGCTCGACCCCGGTCGGGCGCCGGATCGCGGCCGCGTGCGGCGAACGGCTGCGGCCGGTGACGCTGGAGCTGGGCGGCAAGTCCTCGGCGATCGTGCTCGAAGACGCCGACCTGGACCGGATGGCGTCCGTCCTCCTCCGGACCTGCCTGCGCAATACCGGCCAAACCTGTTACCTCGCCACGAGAATCCTCGCTCCGGAGAGCCGGTACGACGAGGTGGTCGACCTGGTCACGCGCACCGTCGCGGCCGCTCCGCAGGGCGATCCCTTCGACGAGCGCACCGTCTTCGGGCCGATGGCGTCACGCGCTCAGTACGACATCGTGTGCGAGTACCTTGCTTCCGCGCACGGCGCCCGCGCGACGACAGGTGGGCGGCCCGGTCCCGGATTGTTCATCGAGCCGACCGTTTTCGCCGACGTCACCCCGGACATGCGGATCGCCCGCGAGGAAATCTTCGGGCCGGTGGTGTGCATACTGCGCTACTCCGACGTCGAGGAGGCAATTGCGCTGGCCAACGACACCTCCTTCGGGCTGGGTGGCGTCGTGTTCTCGGCCGACCCGGCAGCAGCGCACGCGGTGGCATTGCGAATGGATACCGGCTCCGTCGGGGTGAACTTCTTTGCCTCCAACCACAACGCCCCCTTCGGCGGCCGCCACGACTCGGGGCTGGGGGTGGAGTACGGGATCGAAGGGCTGGCGCAATACGCGACGTTCAAATCGATCCACCGCCGGACCGCCTGAGCGCGAAGGCAAGCACGACAAGCACAACCGCCGGGACCACCCCGGCCGCGAGCAGGCCGATCCGGGGACCGAGATGCTCATCGAGGGCGCCCAGCAACGGTCCTCCGGCTGCCCCGCCGCCCATCACGACCAGGAGGTACGCGCCCATCACCCGGCCGCGCAGCACGGGTCCGGCGGCGAGCTGCACCGTGGCGTTGGCAGCGGTGTACATCTGTTGCGTGGCAATGCCGATGGCAACGAGAACCGCAAGAAAACCCCACTGCACCGGAACCGCGGCGGCCACCGCATAAGCGCCGGACAGTGCGAAGCCGATGCGGATGAGCCCGCGTAACGTCGTGCGGGTGCGGCCCGCGGCGAGGAGCGCGCCGATCACCGAGCCGATCGCGGCGGCGGACGTGAGCATCGCGTACCCACCGGGTCCACTGTGGATGATGCGGGCGTGGGCGGCAAGGGTCACCGGCAGGTTGAGCGCGAACAGGCTGAACACCCCGGCCACGGCCATCGGCAGCCACACCACCGGCCGGACGGCCAGGTCGCGCAGCACGCCCCGGACCGGCTCGACCGCCCGCCGCTGCGAAGGAGCGGCATCGATCCGGGCGAGGGCGATGAGCGGCGCAAGGTACGACACCGCATTGGCGGCGAAGGCCCAGCCCGGGCCGACGGCGGTGATCAGCACCCCGGACAACGCCGGTCCGACGAACCCGCCGAGCTGGAACGTCGACGAGTTGAGGCTGACCGCGCTGTGCACGTCGTCCTGGTCCACGAGCTCGGTGACGAACGCGAGCCGCACCGGCCAGTCGATCGCGGCCACCGTGCCGAGCCCGGCGGCCACCAGCTGGACGTGCCACGCGGTGACCTGGTGGGTGAGCGTCAGCGTGGCCAGCAGCACCGCGAACCCCGCCGCCGCGACCTGGGTGACCTGCAGGACCCGGCGTTTCGGGAAGCGGTCGGCCACCCAGCCGCCGGCCAGCCCGAACGCGACGGTGGGCGCCCACTGCATGGCCGTGGTGACGCCGACCGCGGCGGCGCTGCCGCTGAGGCTGAGCACGAGCCAGTCCTGGGCGATGCGCTGGACCCAGAGGCCGGTGGTGGCCACCGACTGGCCGAGCAGGAAAAGCCGGAAATTGCGGGAGCGCAGCACGGAAAACCGGCTGCGCCGTGGGGTCGGGGGGACGGTCTGGGGGTGACTGCCGGCCGCGATGGCCACGACGAAACGCCTCCTCGGGAGAGATCTGCGGTTCCATCGTGCGATGCCCGGCACCGATCGAGAAAGAGAATTCAACCGATAATTCTCATTGCGAAGTGCAATGGGTGGGTTAGCATGGGGCGGTGGTTTTCGCGCCGGAGCAGGTCCGCACCTTCCTCGCGGTGGCCCAGTCGCTCAGCTTCACGCAGGCCGCCGCCGCGCTCGGGCTGCGCCAGCCCACGGTGAGCCACCACATCCGCAAGCTGGAGGAAGCCGTCGGGCGGCCACTGCTGGTACGGGACACCCGCAGCGTGCGCCTGACGGTCGACGGCGAAGCGATGCTCGGGTTCGCCCGCTCGATCCTGGCCGCGCACGCCCAGGCGGCCGACTACTTCGCCGGCACCGGCATGCGCGGGCGGCTGCGCTTCGGCGTCACGGACGATCTCGCGCTCACCCGGGTCCCGCGCATCCTGCGGGACTTCCGGCACCTGAACCCGGGGATCACGCTGGACCTCACGGTGTCGCAGCTGAGCGTGCAGCTGGAACGGCGGGTGGAATCCGGCCACGTGGACGTCGCGCTGCTCAAAACGGCCGCCCGCGAAGGCCGGGGCCGCCTGGTCCGCCGCGACCGCCTGGTGTGGGCGACGGCCGAAAACAGCGGCCTGCACTGGGACGAGCACCATCCGGTACCGCTGATCGTCTACCAGGCCCCGAGCCCGAGCCGGGCGCTGGCGGTGCAGGCGCTGGAGGAAGCCGGGATCAAGTACCGCGTGGCGTGCACGGCCCGCGGGCACAACGCGGTGCTGGCCGCGGCCCGCGCCGGTCTGGGCGTGTCGATCTTCATCCGCAGCCTGCTGCCGGGCGACCTGTCCGAGCTCCCGCCCAGCGCCGGGCTCCCGGCGCTGGGCGAGCTGGACCTGGTACTGATCACCAACCCGCGGGCGCCGGCGGAACCGGTGGAGGCGCTCACCACGGCAATCCTGGCGCACGCCAACCCGAACCGGCCGATCCACGGGGCGAATCCGGCCGGTCCGGCGTTACCCGGTTAGCGCGCTCAGTACCCCGGGGCGGTGGCGGGCAGCTTGGCCAGGATCACGATGATCCCGATGACGGTCAGCACCGCCCAGACCAGCACCACACTGGCCACGATCAGCGCGTGCCGCCGGATGGCCACCAGCTGCGCGAGAATCTCCACCTGGAGCCGGTTCGCGTAGTCGGCGGGCCCATCGGACTCCGCCGCGGCCTTCACCCGCAGGGCGACGGCTTCGCCGCTTTTGTCGGCGCTGGAATGGTAGTGCGGGCGGGGAGGGAGGTCGGCCACGATGACGTCCTTCGGGATACGGGGGCAGTTCCCGGTCGATCTTGGCACGGTCCCCGCCCGCGCGAAAGCCATGCCGCTAAAGCAAAACCAGCGGCACCCACAGCAGCAGCGGCGCCAGCAACGCCGTCGCGAGGCCGAAGACCAGCAGGCGCCGGAACAGCGACCCGCGTTCCTCCGGTTTCGCTTCCGCCATGATCAGGACCCCGGCCAGGGACAGCGGGCTCGCGTCGACGATCACCGTCGACAGCGTGATCGTGGTGAGGGAACCCAGGAACGGCACCGCTCCCCCGGCCAGGAGCGGCGCGGCCAGCGGCAGCACGGAACCCATCACCGCCGACGACGACGCCAGCGCGGACGTGATCGCGGCGATGTAGGCCAGCGCCAGCACCCCGAGCGCCGGGCTGCCGAGGTTCGCCAGCCCGCGGCTGAGCGCGTCCATCACGCCGATCTCGTCCAGCACGTGGATGTACGTGAGCACCCCGGCGAGCAGCAGGATCACCGGCCACGCGATCTCCTGCACCGGCCGTTTGTCCCGGCGCGCGAAGAGCACGTTGAGCACCGCGCCGATGGACAGCGCCGTCAGGCCCGGGTCCAGGTTGAACCCGGCGAGACCCACCACCAGCAGGACCAGCCCGGCCAAGGTGGTTTTCTGGTAGGCCGTGGCTTTCACCGCGATGGCCACGGTTCCCCCGGACGGCGCGTTTCCGGCGTCGACGAGTTTCGGCTGCCGCAGCAGGCGGAGGCCGCCGAACACCAGGTACACCACGGCGGCCACCAGCGCACTCACCACCAGGTGGATCAGCCACAACATCCCCGGGCTGGTGGCGACCCCGTGCCCGGAAAGCACGCCGTTCGCGATCGTCCCGTACACGCTGATCGGCGAAAACGCGCTGGTCGACGCGCCTTGGATGGTGACCACGCCCATCATGAACGGGCTGATGCCATACCGGTATGCGGCACTGATCGCCAATGGCAGCGTGATCGCCAGCGCCGCGGTGGGCAGCGCACCGATGTTCGCCACCACGACCGCGATCAGGAAGAAGATCCACGGAATCAGCGCGCGCCGTCCGCGGGTCAGTTTCAGCAGGGCGCCGAGAATCCAGTCCAGCGTGCCGTTGGTGCGCGCGATGCCGAACAGGAACGTGATGCCCGCGATGAGCAGGATCATCTGTGCCGGCACCCCGGCCACGATCTCCTTCACCGGCAGTCCGGCGAAACTGCCGACCGCGAACGCCGCCGGCAGCGCCAGTACCCCGATGTTGAGGTCGTCCCACACCGTCGCCAGCACGAAAACCGCGACGAGGACGACCACTGAGACGACGACGATGGTTCCCATGGCAGGCTCCGGTCAGAGAGGGAAACTGGTCAGCTCGGCCCCGAAAACAACCTCCCCGTCGTAGATCTTGCGGGTTTCCGCCAGCGCCACCGCCGTCTGGTCCTGGCGGGCGATGTGGGGACCCTGGTGGACCAGCACCAGTTTGCGGACCCCGGCCTTCGCCGCCATCCCGGCCGCGCCGACCGGACCGCACTGGCCGTCGCCTTCGCCGCAGTCGTCCATGAGATGGTCGAGGTCCCAGCACATGCAGAGCATCACGTCGGCACCCTGCGCGAGCTCCAGGACGGAATCGCACGGTTCGGTGTCGCCGGTGAACACCACGCTCCCGGCCGCGGTGTCCAACCGGTACGAGAGACATTCGAGGTACGGCTGGGCATGGTTCGCGACGGCAGCACGCATCGTCCAGTTCCCGGTTTCGTGCACGAAATCCGGCCCGATGTCGTGGGTCTGCACCCGCGGCGGGCGGCGGGGCAGCGTGCCCCCACGGTTGACGAACACGTGCTGGCTGGTGGGGAAGGAAATCCGCGCCTGATACTCGTACGCGAAGGCGCCTTCCTCGCCGATCAGCTGCTCGGTGAGCCGTGTGGTGGGCGCCGGGCCGAACACCTCCAGTTCGCCTTCCGTGCCGATGCTCTGGTCCCAGCGCGTGAGCAGGAAGCACGGATAGTCGCCGTTGTGGTCGAAGTGGTGGTGGGTGAAGAACAGCGTGTTGACGTGCGTGGGCCACATCCCGGCCTTGACGAGCTTCCACGTGGTCGCCGGACCGCAGTCGATCATGATCAGCTCGCCGCCGACGTCGGCGACGTAGGACGACCCGAACCGCTGCGGCGTCGGGGTGGGCGTACCGCTGCCGAGCGGGTGGATCTTCACTTCGGGCATGTTCACCGGGCCACTCCTCTGTGGACTGTGAAATGGGTTGCCCCAGTAGGCATCAGATCCCTTCGATTCGTCCAAGACCGGTTCCGAATCACTTCCATGCGACAGTTCTATGGTTCGGCCGGGCCGGCCTCCGCCCGCAAGGCCAGCTCCAGGAACGCGGCAGCGGCGGGGGTCATCGAACCCGCCGCCCGGTGCACGAGCTGGACCGGCAGGTCGACGGGCGGGTCGAGTTTCCGCACCACCGCCCCGTGCAACGCCGCGTCACGGGCGAACGGCGCCGGAACCACCGCCGCGCCGACGCCGGAAACCACCAGCGGTACCACGGTTTCCCGCTCCTCGGTGGCCACCGCGACCCGCAATCCGTAGCGCCCCACGGCATCGTCGAGCACACTGCGCACCCGCGTACCCGGCCGCCCGGCGACGAACGGGACGTCCGCCAGCTCGGCGAACCGCACCGTTTCCCCTTCCCCGATAACAGATCCCGGCGGAAGCGCAACGAACAGCTCGATCGGCGGACACCGGTACTGGACGAGCTCCGCGTCGGCACGCAACGCCTCCAGCACCCCGAGATCGGCCTCGGCCCGCCGGACCCGCGCCGCCGCCCGGTTGCTGTCCGGCGCCTCGAGGAACTCGACGGAAATCGCCGGATACTCCCGCACGAACGCCCCGATCCACGGCACCAGCGAATGCACGGCGATCGACGGCGGCGCGGTGACGGTGAGCCGCCCCGCCGTGAGGTCCCGCATCGAGGCGGTGACCGTCTCGATCGCGGTGAAGTCGGCCAGCACCCTGCGCGCAGGCCCGAGCAGCGATTCCCCCGCCGTGGTGAGCAGAATCCGCCGCCCGGCCCGATGGAACAGCGGAACCCCCAGCTCGGTCTCGAGCGTCCGGATCGCATGGGACAACGACGGCTGGGCAATTCTGAGCGCCGCCGCAGCCCGGGTGAACCCGTTGTGCTCGACGATGGCGACGAAGTACCGGAGATGCCTGACATCCACCCGGCGACTGTACGTGCCGGGTACGACATTTCCACCCGGCGGCGGGATCCGGTATGAAGATCTTCGTGCTGACCGGAGAGAAGGCCGGGCTGCGGGCCCGGCACGAGAGTGATGTCGCGATCCTGCATGCCGAGCTGTACGACGACGTGGCTGCACGGTCGAGAGCGGATTCCCGGCCGTGGCGCCCGATCGCGCCCGATTCCGCGGCCTGCCGTTCGCGGTCGCCGATCCGGCGTGCTTCTCGGTGGTCGAGCTGGGCGGCGGTGCGCTCACCGGGGAAGGGTTGCTGTGGGGAATCGATCTCCACAACCGCATGGCGCACCTCGGCATCGCGTTGCGCCCGTCCTTCCACGGGCGCGGCTTGGGCACCGACGCAATCCGGGTGCTGTGCGATTACGGCTTCACAGTCCGCGGTTTGCACCGCATCCAGGCGGAGACCCTGGCGGACAACGCCGCGCTGCTCGGCGCGGCCACCGCGTGCGGGTTCCAGGTGGAGGGCACCCTGGGGGGCGCGGCGTGGGTGTCGGGCCGCTTCGTGGACCTGGTCGTGCTGGGGCTACTGGCTCCCGAGTGGCCGAGGTAGCCCCGGCCACGAACCCGGCGGCTCAGTACACTTCCGGCAGCAGGATGTCCTCCGGGATCTTCTCCGGCCGGTAATCCCCGCCGCGCGCCGCTTGGTGGATTTCGTCCTTCGACAACCCCTTTTCGCGGGCCGCGACGAGCTTGTCCGGGTCGAAGAATTCGCCGATGGCGTTTTCGGCGAATTCGCGGGACGCCCACATCCATTCCTTCGACTTGTCCCAGTCACCGAAGGCGTCGACCTGGATTTCCACGCCGTTGCCTTCCGGGTCGGCGTAGTACATCGACAGCGCAGGGACCACCCCTTGCCGGAGTGGCCCCTGCGCCCGGGTTTCAGCGGCCGATCGCGAAGCCGTCGTACACCAGCCACGAACCGGAGACCGTCGTGATGGTCACCGTGTTCTGCCCCGGTTTCAGCTGATCCGCCGGGAGGCGGATGGACTGCGTGCTCGGTGCGATGCCGTGGGCGTTGAGCGGCTGGGTGTCACCCCAGTGGTACCCGTCGCCACCGCCCGCGGGTAGCTGGATTCGCTGCGCGGTTCCTCCGTTCACTGCGACGTCGATGGCCGGTGGTGCCTGGTCGTGCGTGTCGAGGAACCACAGGTTCAGGGTGAGGTCTCGCGGCTGGTCCACGGTGAAGTTCACGGTGAACGGATGCTGCCGCGAGCCTGCCCAGCCGTCGCTGGGTCCCGGCTGGATGTAGCTCCACTGTGGACTCGCCACGCTGCCGCCCTGGGTACCGACCCACGGGGTGGTCGCCGACGGGTACGACACGCCCGTGGTGAATCCCGCGTCCTGCTGTGCGGTGTAGTTGACATCGCGCGGGAAGGCGGTGTTGTACGTCTCGTAGCTGTCCGGGGCGAGCGCGAAGTCCGTTGCGCACGCTACCGGCGACCCGGCGTCGTAACCCGCGGCCGGTTTCACGCCCACGGTCACGATTCCGTGCGCACCCACCGGAACGCTGATCTCCGAACCGGACCCGGCATCGGTAATGCTCAACGGTTTTCCGTCCGGCACTTCGGACGGCGTCTCCAGCTGCGCTCCGGTCACCTTGAACGGCAGCCGCAGTTTCGCTGTGCCATTCTTGCCGGCCACCTCGAGCAAGCGCACGGTCACCGGCAGGTCCGGTGCATTCGTGCGGCGGATCGGGTAGGCCTGCTTGACCGTCTGCACGAACACATTCCCGGCATCCACCGAAACCAGCGACTGCGCTCCGGCGGCGAGATTCCCCTTCTGTGCGGCGCCGATCGCCGTCGCGGACAGCGGGGTCTGGACCCCCCATCCGTAGCCGGTCGCGGCCACCGGTTCGAATCCACCGTCGTGGCTGGTGATCGAATAGTGGTAGTCGATCGGCCCGGACTGCGCCTGCCGGTAATTGGTGTTCCACAGGCTGTTGAAGGCATACGAGAACGCGGAACCCTTGTCCGGCAACGGGGCTGCCGGATCCGGGCCGGACCGGTCGAGACGGCCAGGGCGCGGCAGCAGTTCCATGCTCCGAATGTGCCCGAACTCCATCAGCGGAGCGTCCTGAGTGGACAGGGTCACGCCGCCGCTGCCGTTCGACAGGTCGGCGTAGCTGCGCACCGCCTGCCAGTCCATTGAGGACCCCGGCATCTGCCCCGCACCCAGCGTCACCGGCGTTCCCGGTGCTTCGTAGGTGATCGTGGGCTTGTCCACCTTGAACGGGAACGCGAAATACCCTTCTTCCGGAGTGGTGACCCAGGTCTTGTTGATCTGGTTGGCGATGTCGAGCCGCTTGGTGTTGGCGTACAACGTGAGCGTGGCCCCGGCCGATTCCACGCCGGTCGCCGCACCGCCTGCGTCCTTGCCGCCCGGAGTGTCGGGATAGGCGACCTTGAGGCTGATACTCACCGGCCCTTGCGATTGCACTGTCACTTTGGCACTGCCCGGCGACCATTGCTTGTCCGGAGTGGTCCGGCCGCCGCGATTCGGATTCGGCCGGTACACGTACTGGTTCACCGCGAACGGTGAATCAGGATCGACGAGCTCCCGTCCGGCGGCTTTGTCGAATACCGAAGTGACCGCACCGGTCGTGGTCGAAACAGTGACGCGGTAGTACTGGTTTTCGAGCGTTCCACTGCCCGGATCCCAATGCAATGCCTCGTCCGGCCGCCCTTCGTTCGAGCCGGGCCGCAGTTCGTACGTCCGGTAACCCACCGCGGGGACGTCCGCGGCGACGAACCTGATCCGGCCCTGACCTGCCGATTCGTACGGAACCGCGGCGCCGGTGGTCACGTCGGCGAGCTGCCCGGACCAGTCCGCCGGTACGGGCGCGGTCACCACATCACTGCGCTGCACCGAAAGCGCATTGAACACCGCGAGCCCGGGATTGGCCGAGGAATTGGTGACCTGCCCGCCCAGCGACCGGGTCGCCGAATCCATCGCCGACACGCTCAGCCGGGATGCCTTGTCCGCTCTGGCTTTCTTCACCGCCCATTGTGGATCGTTCGGCAGTAGTTCCGGGCTGGCCCACGTATGCTCGGTATAGAGCTCGGTTTCCCGATAAGCGGAATCGACCAGGCATTGCGTGTTCGGGGCCGTTCCACTCAGCGTACCGAGGGTTTCCGCGCTGGCCGCGCGGGCCTGGGAGCGCATCGTCTCGCCGGTTTCGGCGGCCGAGGAACCCGCGCCGTCGGACCACCAGTCGGGATAGTCCCCGCCTTTCACCGGCAGATTCGCGACATCCTGGGAACTGGCGTCGGGGGAATAGCCGGACGGGGAGGTCTGCCCGTGCGGGGTCGTGGCATCGGCGTAGAACCGCGACGGCGTGGACATGACGAGCTTCGGCCAGGTGTACTGCTGGCTGTAGTTGCGGATCACGTCCGAAATGCCGTTCATCGGCGGGGAGGAGTCTTCGAAGAACATCAGCGGGTACACCGATTGCGAATACCGGCCGACCTGCAATCCCGGGAACCAGTTGGCAATTCCGGTGCTCATCTTGCCGACGAGGCTGTTCACCACGTCCGGGGACGGCGCGGCGACCGGCGTGTACGGCAGTTTGGGCGAGGTACCGCATTTGTCGTTGCGATCGTCGGTGGGCCACGGCGCGAGGGTGCATTTGAAGGCACCGTAATCGAGTTTGTAGCCCTCGTTGTAGGAATTGGCGGCGAAGAACGTGAGGACCTTGCTGCCGTCCGGCGCCTTCCAGTGGAACAGCGCCGGGGAATCCTGGTCGGTGTGCGGGGAGATCCAGCGTCCGGTGTGGTCCGGGTTGGTCCCGTTGATCAGCAGTTTCACACCGTCTTTCGCGAGGAGCTGGATCTTCTGCGCGGTGACGCCCGCGACGTCCTCCTGCAACGCCGTGGTCACCGGTTTCCCGAATTTCTCGGCGAACGTCCGCGTTGCCTTGGCCTGGGTACGGGCGAGCTGCTCGGTGCTCGCCAGGTCACTGAGGTTGTTGTCGTAGGACCCGGTGATCTCGATCTGCCCGGCCGCCACGCATTCGCCGAGGGCTTGCACCTTGTCCGCCGGCCGGTCCTGCACGTAGGCGTCGATCATCCACGCCTGTTCGACGGTCCAGCGGAACTTCTCGGCGTCCGGGCGGTTCGCGGTGTCCCGGCACTGGGTCACCGCCTGGTCGAGGAACCCGTCCTGCAGCTGGCGGGTGGTCGCCTGGTCGTAGTGGTACCCGATGTCGAGGTGGCTGCCGTTGATCACGTCCAGCTGCCAGCGCCGCTGGTAGGGCAGGCTGGTGGAGTACGTCCCGGCAGGCTGGCCGTTCCGCGCCGCAGTCACGTCCAGCTTCGCCGGACCCGATGCGGGTGCGGGTGGCACCGAGATGCGCTGCGTCGAACGTCCCGATGGCAGGGAATCGATGGTGGTCTGCGCGGTCGCCCCGCCGAGGGCCGCGGTGAACGTGGCCGGACCCGCGCCAGCGGTGTTGTTCACGTCGACGTCCACGAGCTGACGTTCGGCTCCGCCGTCGGACTTGAACAGGACGGTGGGCGTTTTCGCCAGCACCTGCACCGCACCCAGCTCCTTCGGCGCCGGAACGAGGCGCACCGCGTCGTAGGCCGCCCAGGACCCGGCGGTGGTCCGCAGCGAAATGCGGTTCTTCCCGGCGTTGACAGTGTCTTTCGGAATCAGGACACCGATCTGGTGCGGCCGGTTGACGTACCCGGAGGTGCCGCTGAAGTACCCGATGCCGTATACCCCTGCGCCCCCGCCGGGCGGCACGGTGACCGACTCGACGGACCGCCCGTTCGACTGCACCTCGACCGTCGGCGGGGCCTTGTCGTGACTGTCGACGTAGTCGATCTGCAGGAGGAGATCGCCGGTCTGCTCGGGCTTGAGGTCGTAGCGGATCGTGGCGGTGTGCTGTTTGCCGCCCGCCCACGAGTCGGCCGGACCGGGCTGCAGATACGGCCAGTCCTTCTCCGGTTTGCTGGTGCCGACGGTGTAGGTCACGTCGCCGGGGAACGTCGTGGCGAATTTCTGGTAGTCGCCAGGAGCGAGGGCGAATTCGGTGTCGGACTGGTCCGGCTTGCCGATGGTGAACACCGACGGTTCGGTATACGCCCGGGGCGCGGCGACGCCCGGCGCCCCGCTCACCGCCGACACGGATGCCGCGGCGACGAGCACCACGACCGCATCGACGAACCACCACGACCGGCGCCTTGTCCGGCCTGAGAACGACGACATCTGCGAGCCTCCTTCGGCCCTGTCAGGGAAAGCCCTGTCAAGGAAAGGCCGGTGCCGGGAGGAACCCGCGGCGGCCCGTCCGAGGCTGAATTGTTAACGATAACTAGACGGCGCGCAAGAGGTGATTTCCGTACCGGGAGCGGCGCGGAAGAGCTCACCGGTGCCGCGGAGGCGGAGCCCGCCGCACCCGGTACCGGGCGATTCTGCGCGGGTCTCGGCGGTCTCACCTGCGGTGGAGGGGATTTTGGTTGCTACGCCTTGTTCGCCGGTGCCCCGGGTTTCGCATGCCGCGCGTCGCTCCTGGCTTGTCCGGTCGGACACCTCGGAGCCAGAGCACTCCCCCGCCGGGACGAACACCGAGTCCCCACCACGCAGCACCATCGCCGACGCCAGCGTGCGCACCTCGACCCGTCCCTGGGTACACAGCAGGATCTGCGGCCCACCGCAACCGACCACCCGCTCCCCCTCCACCGCCACCCGCGAAAGGCGGAATTCCCGTGCCGGTACCGGATAAACCGTCTCCCCGCCGACATCCATCCCCCGCACCACCTCCGGCACCTGCGGCTCGAACCGGACCACCTGCAGCAGCCCCGGGACGTCGACATGCTTCCGGGTCAGCCCGCAGCGCAGCACATTGTCCGAATCGGACATGATCTCCACCCCCATCCCGGACAGGTACGCGTGCGGCACCCCCGCCCCCACGTACAGCGCCGCCCCCGCCCGCAGCCGCACCACGTTGAGCAGCAGCGCCGCAATCACCCCCGGATCGCCGGGATACAACGCCGCCAGCCCGGCGTACGGCTCCTCCAAACCTCGAACCGCACCCACCATCTCGGCCGTGACCTGCCGTTCCTGCGCCAGAATCGCCGACATCACCACCCGCAGCGCATCCCCGCCCGCCCGAAGCGCCTCGACGTACGGCCGCACCGCGGGAACGTCCAGCCGCGCCAGGAGATCAGCCGCCGAGGCCGGAGGGCGGAACCCGCTCAAGCCGGTGAAAGGCGTCAACGCGTACAGCATTTCGGGCTTGTGGTGCGGATCCCGATACGTGCGATGCGGGGCGTCGAGCGGGACACCGCGGCGTTCCTCGTCCGCGAATCCGGCGGCGGCCTGCGCGGGATCCGGGTGTACCTGCAGGGAAAGCGGCCGTTCCACCGCAAGCACCTTGAGCAGGAACGGCAACCGCGGCCCGAACGCCCGCACCACCTCGGCACCGAGCACCCCGGCCGGATCGGCCTCGATCACCGCCGAAAGCGGAACCTCCCCCACCCGCGACGACGCCCCCATCCACAACTCGGCCTGCGGCTCCCCGTCCGGCGGAACCCCGCGCAGGGCCGGGATCGCGGTGCGCGAACCCCATTCGTACCGGCGCACGGCAGTGACAAGACGATCCATCGTGGCTTCCTTATCCGACGGCGAGGCTGTTCCACCCGGGCAGTGCCGGCCCAAGCCAGCCCAAACCGGCCCGAACACCCTGCGAGACCTGATCTTGCTCCCCGCCGAACCGCCCGGCTTCCCTTGACGAGGCGGCCGTCCGGCGTCATTGTTAACGTTACCATCGCGCCTGCCCGATCCGGAGGACTCCGTGACCCGTGCTTACGACCGCAATCCGCGCTACGCCCCGGCGTACGGCATCGTCGCCCGCGGCTGGGATGCCGCCGCGCGGAGCCTGCCACCGGGGCCGATGGTGCTGGCGGTCGACGGGCCCGCGGCGCTGGACTGGGCTACCGCAATCGCCGCACTCAAGGAGACCCTTGCCAGCAAAGGGATTCCCGTACAAGAAGAAGATCTCCGCGAGTACGAGGCAGACCGGCCCACCATCTGCCAGCGCACCGGCGACGACGGCACCGACCCGTACTACCTGAAGCTGGCCCGCAACAGCCTCGCCGACCTCTACGAGCACCTGCCGCAATGCACCCGTCCGGCCGAAGGCGTGCTGATCGTCCACGGCCCGGGCGCCGCGCTGGTCGAGCACGACGTCCTCTGGTACGCCGATCTGCCCAAGCGGTACGCCGAAGCAGCGGTCATCGCAGGTACCGGCGTCAACCTCGGCCGTCACCGCGAACCCGGTACCCTGCGCCGGTTGTTCTACGCCGACTGGCCGATGACCGACGCCCACCGCGACCGGATCGCCCCGCGCATCGACCGCTGGCTGGACGTCCGGGACCCGGGCGACCCGGCGTCGATCACCGGCGACACGATGCGCGCCACCCTTGCCGACCTCGCCACCCGTCCGGTACGCACCCGGCCGTACTTCAACTCGACCCCATGGGGCGGCCAATGGGCCGCGCGCGAGCTCGGTTTCGAGCCGCAGCAAGGAAATACCGCACTCGGCTACGAACTCATCGCTCCCGAATCCGGTATCCTCGTGGGTACCGAAGAGGCCGACGTCGAGCTCCCTTTCCAGCTGATGTGCGTACTCCATCCGGTCGACGTCCTCGGCCCCGACGTGCACGCCGAGTTCGGCACCTCGTTCCCGATCCGCTTCGACTACCTCGACACCGTCGACGGCGGCAACCTCTCGCTGCACCTGCACCCGCAAGCGGACTACATGCGCACCCGCTTCGGCTGGACCTACACCCAGCACGAGTCGTACTACGTCACCGCCACCGAACCCGGCGCGCGCGTTTACCTCGGCCTGCACCAGGACACCGACCCCGGCCTCATGCGCAAGCAGGTCGAGATGGCCATCGAACGCGGCGAACCCATGGACGTGGACCGCTTCGTACAGCACCATCCCGCGGAACCCGGGCGGCTGTACCTGATCCCGGCGGGCACGCCGCACGCGTCCGGCGCCGGCAACCTCGTACTGGAGATCAGCGCGACCCCGTACCTGTACTCCCTGCGGTTCTACGACTGGCTGCGCAAAGACGCACAGGGCAACTCGCGGCCATTGCCGTACGAGCACGGGTTCGCCAACCTCGAACGAGGGCGGCAGGGCGAGCAGGTCCAGGAGCTGATCCAGCAGCCGCGGACCCTGCGCGCGGGCCCTGGCTGGCGGGAGGAACTGCTCGGCGCCTGGCCGGGGATGTTCTACGAAGTACGGCGTTTCGTCCTCGAGCAGCCCGCCGAGGACGACACCGCCGGCCGGTTCCACGTCCTGAACGTGTCCGCCGGGGAAGGAGTGCTGATCGAGACCGACCGCGGCGCGCGGCACGATCTCGCGTTCGCCGAAACGCTCACCATCCCTGCCGCCGCAGGGAAATACCGGCTCCGGCCACTCGGACCGCAGCCGGTGCACGTAGTGAAGGCGCTGGTCCGCTGACCGAAAGAGGCAGTCGCATGAACCGTTCCCCCGCCCCGTCCCGTCTCCGCTCCGGCCCCGCCACCGGGGGTCGCTCCCTCGCCTTCATCGCCGGGATCAGCAGCCTCGGCGGACTGCTCTTCGGCTACGACACCGGCATCATCTCCGGAGCGCTCCCCGCCATCGCCGGGGCGTTCGACCTCGCTGACACCGGCAAACAGCTGATCACCAGCGCGATCATCGTCGGCGCCATCCTCGGCGCATACTCGTCGGGGCATCTTTCCGAACGGCTCGGCCGCCGTCCGGCCATCATCGTGGCCGCGGCGGTGTTCGCGGTGGGCGCGGTGCTCGCCGCCGTGGCGCCCGAGGTGTGGACACTCGGCATTGCCCGGCTGGTGCTGGGGTTCGCGGTAGGCCTTGCCGCACAAGCGGTTCCGCTCTACGTCGCCGAGCTGGCGCCACCCGCCCGGCGCGGTGGTCTGGTGGTGATGTTCCAGCTCGCGATCACCGTCGGCATCCTGGCCGCGTACCTCGCCGGGTACGCGCTCGACGAGAGCTGGCGATGGATGTTCGGGCTCGGGCTGGTGCCCGCGGTCGTGCTGCTGCTCGGAATGCTCTCGCTGCCGGAAAGCCCGCGATGGCTGTTCACCCACCAAGACCCCGGCGCGGCCCGGACCGTGCTGGCCCGCATCCGTCCCGACCAGGCAGCCGTGGACGCGGAACTCGGCGACCTGGCCGAAACGTCGGCCGCGAGTGACCACCGTGGGCTGCGCGCGCTGCGCGGCCGGTGGATGCGCCCGGCGCTCATCGCCGGGATCGGGCTGGCGATCGCGTCGCAGATCACCGGCATCAACGCGATCATCTACTACGCACCCACGATCCTCGGCGACGCGGGCTTCGGCCGGTCGGCCGCCATGCTCACCACGGTCGGCGTGGGCATCGTGAACTTCCTGATGGTCGCGATCGGGGTCCGGCTGGTGGACGCGATCGGGCGTCGGCGGCTGCTGCTCGTGCTGCTGCCCGGCGCGGTGCTGAGCCTCATCGCGGTCGCCGCGGTCCTGATGCTGGAGCCCGCGCCGCAGGGGGCCGCGCGGTGGGTCGTGATCGCCGGGATTCTCGGGTACATCGCCTGCAACGGCGGCAGTCTCTCGGTGGTCGTGTGGCTGGCCGGGCCGGAGATGTACCCGCTGAAGGTGCGTTCGGTCGCGGTCGCGGTGTCCACGTTCGCGGTGTGGTTCTTCGACCTGCTGGTCAGCCTCACCACGCTTTCGCTCACCAGCGCGCTCGGCACCACCGGCACGTTCTGGCTGTTCGCCGGGGTCAACGCGCTCGCGTTCCTCTTCGTGTTCCGGTTCGTGCCGGAAACCCGGGGGCGCAGCCTCGAAGACATCGAAAGCGCCTTGCGCGCAGGTACGTTCACCGCGATGCGCTGAACGGGCAGGAGGATTCCGATGAGGGTTCCGGTGCTGGACGTCGGCGGCACGCACGTGACCGCCGCGCTCGTCGACCTGACCACCCGCGCCCCGGTGGGCAATGTCGTGCGGATGCCGTTGCCCGCACACGGCAGTGCCGCCGAAATCCTCGACGGCATCGCGACCGCGGCGGCGATGATCGAAGTCCCCGCCGACGCGCGCTGGGGAATCGCGACCCCGGGGCCGTTCGACTACGAGGCAGGTATCGGGCTGTTCCGCGACGTCGGAAAGTTCGACTCGCTGTACGGCGTCGACGTCGGCGCGGAACTCGCGCGGCGGCTCCCCGCTGCACCGGCCGCGCTGCGATTTCTCAACGACGCGGACGCGTTCGGCATCGGCGAGTACGTCGCGGGAGCGGCGGCCGGACACCCGCGCGCGGTGTGTCTGACGCTCGGCAGCGGGGTCGGCTCGGCGTTCCTCGATCGCGGGACGCCGGTGAACGACGGTCCGCTCGTGCCGCCCGAAGGCAGCGCGTATCTGTTGCAGCACCAGGGCAGGCCGCTCGAGGAAACCGTGTCGCGGCGGGGAATCCGGAACGCTTACGTCCGCGCGACGCTCGGCCGTCCGGACGACGCCCCGGACGTCCGCCGGATCGCCGACCTGGCCCGCCGCGGCGACCGGCACGCGCGGGCCGCGCTGGGGGACGCGTTCCGCGCGCTGGGCGCGACGATGGGACCGTGGCTGGCGAAGTTCGACGCGACGGTGCTGGTGGTCGGCGGTTCGATCGCCGCATCGTGGGACCTCGTGGAAAGACCGCTGTGCATCGGGCTGCGGCTCAGCTCGGACGCCGAACTCCGCACCGCCGAACGCGCGCTCGACGCGCCGCTCCTCGGTGCGGCTTGGTGGGCCACGCAGCCCGACCATCACTTACAATGACCGTATCCACCGTTGATTTCACAGAGAGTGCCAGCCCAGTGCCCCCAGGCGGCCCCACGATGCGTGACGTCGCCGCGCGGGCGGGGGTCAGCGCGATGACCGTGTCGCGGGTGCTGAAGGACGAGAACGTCAGCACCGCCACCAGGGACCGGGTGCTCGCCGCGGTGCGGGAACTCGGGTACCGGCGCAACGAGGTCGCGCGCAACCTCCGGCTGGGCAAGCCGAGCGGGATGATCGGGCTGGTGGTCACGAATCTCGGCAACCCGTTCTACTCCCAGCTCGCGCTGGGCGCGGAGCAGGTGGCCGAGACGCACGGGCTGCGGCTCGTGCTGGGCAACACGGCCGGGGTCCCGCAGCGCGAACACGAGCTGGTCGACGATCTCGTGTCGCGGCGCGTCGACGGGATGATCGTGGTA
The DNA here is from genome assembly GCF_000717335.1 of Amycolatopsis jejuensis. Taxonomy (GTDB): domain Bacteria; phylum Actinomycetota; class Actinomycetes; order Mycobacteriales; family Pseudonocardiaceae; genus Amycolatopsis; species Amycolatopsis jejuensis. The sequence continues at coordinate 8,063 of NZ_JNYZ01000028.1, read as the reverse complement.
CCCGCCGGATCGACGCACCAGCACCTGGACCCGGCTTCGCTGGGCGGAATCCCGATCGTGCTGGCGTCGAGCCCGCCCGCGGGAATCGACGTGGACACGGTACTGGTCGACGACTTCGGCGGCGCCCGCGCGGCCACCGCGCACCTGCTCGCGGAGGGCCACCGGGCAGTGGGTTTCCTCGGCAACCCACCCACGCTGTTCACCGGCGCCGAACGGTTCCGCGGTTATTGGGCGGCGCACGAGGAAGCCGGTCTCGTCCCGCGCGACGAGTGGATCCGCCGAGGCCCCGACGACATCCCGACGGCCGCCGCGGCCACCCGCGAACTCCTCGACCGTCCTGCCCCGCCCACCGCACTGTTCTGCACCAACAACCGGATGACGCTGGGCGCGTACCGGGAAATCCGCCGCCTGGGCACGGCAACGGAACTGGCCGGTTTCGACGACTTCGAGATGGCCGACCTCCTGGACCGCCCGATCACGGTGGTGTCGTACGACGCAGGGGAAGTCGGCCGCCGCGCGGCGGAACTGCTCCTGGACCGGCTGGACCGCGACCACTCCGCCGACCCCGGCCCAGCGCGGCGGACAATGGTGCCGACCTCACTGGTCCATTACGGCCGGTGAGGTGAGCCGCCGGTCCCCGAGGCCACCACCCGCTCCGCCCCGCTTCCGTGAAGGGAACCTTCACGGAATCAGATTCCCTCAAGGTTCCCTTCACAGCCCCGCTTCCGTGAAGGGAACCATCACGGACTCAGATTCCCTCATGGTTCCCTTCACAGCCCCACATTCCGTGAAGGCCACCTTCACAGCCCCACATTCCGTGCCCCACATTCCGTGAAGGTTCCCTTCACGGAACCCCAACACCGCCGACCCGGGGTCAGCCGAGAACCCCCATGGCACGGTCCACCAGCGGAGCCAGCTCCTGCTCTCCCTCGGCAGCCACCCAAGCGGCGAGCGCGGCGTCCAGGCAGGCGAACGCCGAAGCGATCAGCGCGGCAGGTGCCGGATCGGTCGTGTCGTCCGGATCGGTACCCAGCCGACGCGCGACTTCCGGCCGCAGCTGCTTTCCCCAGCGGGCCAGTTTGTCCTGGTGGAATGCGCCGAGCGTCGGGGTGCCGATGAGGAGCCCGAGGATGCGCCGGACGCGGACGTCGTCGGACTGGTAGCGGTCGGCCAGCGGGATGATCGCCTTGCGCAGGGCGGTCCACGGGGCCTCCCGGCGCGGGCGGGCTTCCAGGGCTTCGAGCAGGAGGTCCGAGAGTTCGGTGAAGTCGCGCAGCAGGACGTCTTCCTTCGCGGGGAAGTAGCGGAAGAAGCTGGTCCGCGAGATTCCGGCGGCCGCGCAGATGTCCTCGACGGTCGTCTCGTCGTACCCGCGCTCCTCGAACAGATCCACCGCGATCGCGGCGATCTGCGCGATCATGGCTCGCCGCGCGAGCTCCCGCGCGCCGACGCGTCCGCTGGTGGTCATGGGGTGCCTCCGGAGTGACTGGGTTCCTGGAACGGTACCCGGGTCCGGCCAGTACCCGGCCGATGATCAGCCGGCGAGTCCGAACCGGGCCCGCATTCCGGCGAGGAAACCGGCGTCGTCGGTGGTGCGCCGGGCCGCGAGGATCTGCTCGGCGTCCGGGCCTGCCTCGTAGCGCAGGCAGTCGCTGTCGTCGGTGGCGGCGGTGTAGACGATCTCCGCGACGTCCTCCGGCTCGGACCCGGCTGCCATCATCGGACCCAGCACGCCGAGCAGGTTCTGCACGAGCGGCTGGTACTCGGCCAGCGCGGGATCGTTGCTGAAGTCCAGGGAACGGCCCCCGAAATCGGTCTTCATCCCGCCCGGCTCCACGATTTTCACGCGGATCCCGAGCGCGCCGAGCTCGTACGCCAGCGACTCCGAAAGCCCTTCCACGGCGAACTTGCTGCCGTGGTACAGCGCGCCGAGCGGGAAGGTGACCCGCCCGCCGATCGACGAGACGTTGACGATCGCGCCGCTGCCGTTGCCCCGGAAATGGGGCAGCACCGCCCGCGTGGTGGTGAGCAGGCCGACCACGTTGACGTCGAACTGGCGCCGGATCTTCTCTTCCGACGTCGCTTCGAGCGGGCCGTAAGCGCCGTAACCCGCGTTGTTCACCAGCACGTCGATACGGCCGAACCGCTGCACCCCGGCGGCGACGGCGGCCTCGACGGACCCGGAGTCCTGCACGTCAAGGCGGGTCACCAGCATCCGGTCGTACTGCGTGAGCTCGGTTTCCCGGTCCGCCGCGCGCATGGTCGCGATGACGTTCCAGCCGCGCGCGTGGAACAGCTTGGCGGTGGCCCGGCCGAGCCCGCTGGAGGTGCCGGTGACGAGGACGGTCTTGGTCATGATCTTCTCCTCGGGAACTTGGATCCGTAAGTGGTACTCAGTACCAAGAACGTAGCATAGTTCCGTTCAAGGGTGCCAGTACCACTTCCCGAGCAGCAGCCATCCGGCTCCGGCGGCGGCAGCGCCCAGCACGAACGGCGCGCGCGGCCCGGCGGCTTCGGCGAGCGCAGCGGCGATGGGTCCGCCGATCGGGTTGCTGCCCACCAGAAGCACGCCGAACAGCGCCATCACCCGCCCGAGGAACCGCGGGTCCGCGGTCTGCAGGACGGCGATGGTCGACGTCAGGTAGATCGACCAGGTCACGCCGACCAAGGCCAGCCCGGCGAGGGCGAAGAACGGGCCAGGAGCGGCGGCGACTCCGGCCGAGGACATCGCGAGCGCCAGTGCCGCGACGCCGCCCAGGTTGCGCCGGGGTGCTTTTACCGCCATGCCCGCCGCACCGGCCAGGGAACCTCCGGTCACGGTGGCGATGGCGGTACCGACGAAGGCCGGGTCACCGGCGAAGGTTCCGGTTGCCAGCAAGGGAACGGAGACCGGGAACGTCATCGCGAAGGTGCCGATCACCGCGAGCGCGAGCATCGACGTCCGCAGCGGCGGCGTGACCAGGACATAACGGAGTCCTTCACGCAGCTGCCCACGAGCGCGGACAGCGCGGGGCGGGGCTCCCACGAGACGGCCGACCCGGTGCAGCACAACGACATCCGCGGCGAACGAGCCTGCGTTGAGCACGAACACCCACATCGGCCCCGCGGTGGCGACCAGCCATCCGCCCAGCGCCGACCCGGTGGTCATCCCGGTGAGCAGCACGACGCCGGTGAGCGCTGGCAACCGGACGGCCGCACCGGGCGCCAGGCTGGGCAGCAATGCTTGGCGCGCAGGGGTGTCCAGCGCGTTCAGGATCCCCCAAGCGGTAGCCGCGCCGAGCAGAACCGGACGGTCGAGCGCGTCGCAGGCCTGTGCCGTCGCGTATCCGACAGCCACGAGCCCGAGCCCGGCCTCGGCCCCGATCAGCAGGACGCGCCGGTCGTACCGGTCCGCGACGACGCCGAACCACGGCCCGAGCAGCAGACTCGGCAGGAACTGCGCGGCGACGACCCAGCCGAGCAACGCCGGGTCGATCCGCACCGCCACCACCGAAAGCGCGACGACCTGCGCCCACGAGCACGCGACCGACGCCAGCTGCCCGGCCAGGTACAGCCGCAGCGCGGTGGTCACAAGGTGCTCACCAGCGTCACCACGAGGGCGACCCCGAACAGGTAAGTGCCGGACGCGCCGGCCACGCGCAGCGGAGTGGGTACGGCCAGGGTCGGCGTCGTCAGCATTCCGGCGGCGTGCGCGAGGCGGGCGAGGGTGGCGCCGATGACGAACACGAGTGTCCAGGCGGGAGCGCGGGCCGCGTCGAGGACGAAGAGGACCAGGAGGGTCGGGATGTACTCGATCGCGTTTCCGTGCGCCCGGATCGCCTTGTACAGCGGATCGGCGGGGTCATCCGGGGCGAACGGCGCGCCGGTCTTGGCACCGGCCGCGCGCAGGCGGGTGACGTTCGCGCCGAGGAGGAACACCAGCGCGGCAAGAACGGCGGCGCAGATGAGGGCGAGGGTCACGGGGTCTCCCTATTCGTTGTGGTGAGCCGGTCCGGCAGGAAACCGCGCGGCATCCGGCGTTTCCCGGCGGCGATGAGGTCGAGCAGCGGACCGGTTTCGGGGACGTTTCCTTGCGCGGCAAGGGTCCACTGCCCGGACATCCGGCCGAGGTTCGGCAGCAGCAGGTCCACGGCCGCGCGGCGGGTGACCGGTTCCAGCAGCAGGACGGCGACCGCCGTGACCGCGGCGGCGATGCGGCCGGGTGGCTGGGCGTCGAGGTAGCGGACCTCGAGGTAGCCGCCGCGCGGGCGAACCGGTGGAAAGAGCGTGCCGAGGTGATAGGCGCCGGCCGCGGCAGGCGGGATCGGCAACCGCGGGGCGGCCGCGGCGAAGGCGGTGTAGGCGCCGACCGGGTCGTCCGGGTCGAGGTGACGGCCGTCGTAGCCGGTCCGGGCGGCGTCGATGCCTTGCCAGATCCGGGTTCTCGTGCCGGGGGTGGCCGCCGGGAGGCCGTCGAGATGGGGTGAGTTGGCGAAGGCCGCGGCGAGCGCGGGTCCGGCCAGGTTGGCCACCAGCCACTGCTCGCGGCCGGCGGCCCCGGGCTGCAGATCGACGGCGACCTGCAGGGACGCGGTCAAGCGCATCATCCGCCGCCCGTCCGCGCCGGACCGGTCGAAGTCGTGCTGCATCGCGAGGTAGCGATCGGTGCACAGGCGCAGCGGGACGTCGGCGCACGAGCGGCCCGGGTCGGTCCCGCAAGCAGCAAGACCGACCCCGGCGGACGCCGCCAGCTCCCGGGCCCGCGCCAGAATCCGGTCGAGCTCGGCGAGCAGTTTCGTGACGGACTCCTGTGGCGGCGGGCTCAGCTCCAGCTGCCCGCCGGGCTCGAAACTCGGCCGAGCGGCGGTGCGGAAGGGCAGGTCGAAGACCGCGTCGAGCACCGCGGGCGGAACCGGCGAGCCGTCGGCGAAGGACGGGATCATCTCGACCTCGACCCCCACGCCAAGGCCTGGACCGGGCCGGAACATCTGCTGGACGACGTCGCACACCGGTGCATCAGCCATGTCTCTGCCCACCGGGTAGCGCCGAACTGCCTCGAGGGGTGAGATCCCGGTCCCGACTCCTGCCGAGCAGCTTCGTGACCGACCCCCGCGGCGGCGGATTCAAGTCCGGCTGCCCACCGGGCCGGAAACTCGGCCGGGCGGCGGTGCGGAAAGGCCGATCGAAGACCGCGTCGAGTACCGGCGCACTCGCCGGGTAGCCCCGACGCGGCCGTTTTCGCAGGTCAGCAGTGTAGAGCGGAGGAGTGGGCATGGTCGCCTCCAGAAGTCCGGTAGATGCAGTAAGACTGCATTGCAGTTATACTGCATTCATCGAGCCAGCCCGTCAATCCCCGGCGAAGCCCTACCCGTGAGGACTGATCACCATGACCATTTCCCTCCCCCGGCACTTCACTCCGGAGCAACTGCTATCCGTCGGCCGCGCAGCCGCCGCGGACGCGTGGGCGCACGGGATGACCGTGCGGAAAGCAGACGGCTCGACGGTCCCGATCCCACTCGTCTGCGAGCCTCAGGTCGTTCCCCGGGAAACGCTCGAATACGTTGCCGCGCAGGCGAAAGCCATTCTTTCGGCGGCCGTGAAGGTCGCCGCGCACACCGGCGAGCCGCTGGGCAGACCGTTCCAGGGGCTCGAAGGGGAGGCAATGGAGAAGCTGTTCACCTCCGCACCTTGCCCGGCAGTGCTCGCGCGGGTCGATTTCCTCCGCTCCGGGAAAGACGGGAAACCTCGGGCGCTCGAAATCAACACAACAATCCCGGCAATGCAGGCGTATGCCGATCTCGCAACGCACAGCTGGATCCGGGCCGCCGCCGAAGAACGCGGAATTCCGTCGTGGACCGCGGCTGACCTGGTCGATCGCAGCGGCAGCCACATGGAAGACCTCCGCGAAACCCTGGTCCATTTCTACCGGCTCCGCGGTGGCAAGAAGGAAAACCCGAGCATCGCAATCATCGCCCGCCCAGGCGACGCGCAGGCTAGCGAACTACGCCGGCTTGCCGAACACTTCACCGCCAAGGGAAATCCGGCGGCAGTACTCCAGCCGACGACATGCGAGCCATCCCGGTCCGACATCCTCTACCGGCACATCTGGGCCCATCGGACTCCCGCCGGATCCCCGTTCGCCCGGGCACTCAAGGCGCCGGGAGACTTCGTCCTCGCCAATCCGGTCAACGGAATCCTCGAACAGAAAGCACTTTTCGCCCGGCTGTCGGAATGCGCCGAAAACGAGCAGCTCGCCGACCGGGCCGGGCTCGACGACCGGGAACGCAAAGCCGTCGAAGAACTACCCTGGACGCGCCGGCTCGACGAAAGCAGAACTGCCCGGGTAATCGCCGAACGGGAATGTTTCGTCCTCAAGAAAGCTGGGACTACGGCGGTAAATCCGTTTCCCTCGGCGCCGAACTCGACCCGCGCGAATGGGCGCACCGGGTCCGCGCCGCAGCGGCCGACGGCGGCTTCATCGTGCAGCAGCGGGTGTTCGGCGCCCGCTCCCCCGCCACACGCGTCACCGCCGGGCTCGAAGCCCGCCACGGCGACCTCTACCACGACATTTCCACCTACACCGGCCTCCTCGACGTCGCGCCGGGCGGCAGTGTGGTGCGCGCCGCCACCAGCCCGGTCGTCAACCTCCTCGGCGGGGGCGGGCTGGCTCCGGTGATACCCGCGGACGTCATGGCTCAGCTGACCGAATGGTCATCGTGACGACTTTTCTCGACTTTACGTAGACTAGTGTCCTGACCAGGACTTTCCTCATCACCGGCGTGAGCTCCGGCCTCGGCTGGGTCGCCATCGCCAACGCCGGATACGGGCTCGAAGGCAACTTCGAAGAGTCCACGATGGACGAGCTGCGGGACCGGTTCGAGGTGAACGTGTTCGGCGCGGTGGCGACGCTCAAGGCCGTCCTGCCCGCGATGCGGCCGCGCCGTCGTGGGCACCTGCTCGGCGTCACCTCGATCGCCGGCCTGATCACGGTGCCCGGCACCGCGTTCTACCAGGCTGGCAAGCATGCGCTCGAAGGGCTGCTCGAAACGCTCGGCAAGGAGGTGAACACCTCGGGATCCACGGGACCGCGGTCGCGCCCGGGTCGTTCCGCACCGGGTGGGCCGGTCGCTCGATGGTCTGCACCGGGCGGTCCATCCCGGACTACGACGAGGTCATGGACCCGATCCGGGACCATCGCCGCGCCGCCAGCGGCCGCCAGCTTCGGCAATCCGGCGAAGGCCGCCGAAGCGGTCTTGAAGATCATCGACGCGCGCCCATCTCCTCCTCGGCTCCGACGCGCTGCGCCTCGTCACGCACGGGCGCGCGGCCGTCGACCAGGACATCCGGGAATGGGCCGAGCTGACCAGGTCGACCGATTTCCCCGACGGCGCACAGCTTCCCGGCCGAGCCCGGCTATCATCCCGCGGCATGACCGACGCCTCCCGCCGGCGCCGCCGGGACGCACCGCGCAAGGGCGACCTGCGGGAACAGGCCATCCTCGACGCCGCCGAGGAGCAGCTCGGCACCCGGAGTCTCGACGACGTCACCGTCGAATCGCTCGCCCGCGCCGCCGGGATCACCCGCAACGCGCTGTATTTCTACTTCGGGTCCAAACGGGACGTGCTCACCGCGCTGGTCGGCCGCACGGTGGAGGAGATCGCCGACGACGCCGCGACCACCGAAGCCGACACCGCCGCCGAGCCACGCGAGCGCATCGCGCAGGCTGTGCGCAACACCGAGCGCTCGTGGGCCCGGCACGGCGTGGTGATGCGGGCCGCCGTCGAACTGGGCGCGGTGATCCCGGAAGTCGGTGCCCGGTGGGCAGAAACGGTGGAACGCTACATCGCCGCGATGACCGAGGTACTGTCCGGCGCCGGACTGCCCGGCACCGGGCCCGGATCGGCGGCGGACGTGGCGCGGGCGTTGTGCTGGATGACCGAGCGCACGCTCTACCACGCCTCCGCGGCCGGGAACGACCTGTCGCGGGCGAGCGAGGTGTGCATCGGGATCTGGCACCGCATGCTGCCCTGAGCGAGCCGCGGGCTGGGCTGGGCTGGGCTGGGCTGGGCTGGGCTGGGCTGGGC
>NZ_JNYZ01000027.1 GCF_000717335.1 Amycolatopsis jejuensis | reverse complement strand
GGGCGGGGCGGGGCGGGGCGGGGCGGGGCGGGGAAGGCTGCCGGACCGCCCGAACCGAACGCAGCGCGAACGGCCCGTAGCGAACGCGTGCCGACCGTTGGGGACGACGTCGCGCCCGACCGTCGGGACGCATTCGATCGTGGGGACAGCGTCGCCCCCCGATCGCTCGAATGCTTGCCGTCCGTGGGGACAGCGTCGCCTCCGACCGCTCGAATGCTTACCGTCCGTGGGGACAGCGTCGCGACCGACCGTCGGGTGACTTGCCGTTCGTGGAGGCGGCACCGACCGTTGGTGGCCTGCCATTCGTGAGGTCGGCGTCGCGACCGACCGTGGGGTCAGCGTCATTTCCGATCGCCAAGTCCCCTCTCCGACCACGGGGACATCGTCACCTCCGATCAATGAGTCGCTTGCCATTCATGGGGACGACGTCACCTCCGGTCGTCAGGTCACTTGCCGATCATCGGGACAGTGTCGCTTTCCGTTGGTTGCCGGTGGCCGCACCGGTGTGCTCCACTGTTGATCACCCACTGCTGAAAGTTCCGCGATCGGGCGCGGGACCGCCGCTTGTCAGCAGAGATCGACGGGCTGTGTGCCTCGTGGAGAAGGAGCGGCGTCTTGTTTGCGCATCGGCGTGGAAGGGTTCGGGTTACGGTCGCGTTGTCCGTCATCGCTCTGGCGAGTGCATGCGGCGCGGCGGACGCGACGCTCAAGGCCAGCGCGTGGCCTGGCGGGTCGACGGTGACCACCGCGGACGGGTCCGGCGTGTTCGGCAAGAACCTCAGCGGGCTGTCGTACGAATCGCCCACTGTGTTGTGGGCTGTGAAGAACGGGCCGAGCACCCTGTACCGGCTCGTGCCCGACGGGGCGAAATGGCGTCCCGACAACGGGTGGGAACAAGGCAAGGCAATGCACTACGCGGACGGCAGTGGAGACCCGGACGCCGAAGCCGTCGTCCGCACTCCCGACGGCATCGTCACCGCCACGGAGCGCGACAACGACAACGGCGACACCAGTAAACCCGCCATCCTACGTTACGACGTCTCCCGAGACACCCTCGACGCCACCGCGGAATGGGACCTCACCGCGGACCTGCCGAAGGTCGAGCCCAACAAGGGACTCGAAGCGATTTCCTGGATCCCCGACGGCGCCCTCACCGCGCGCGGATTCCGCGACGAGCACACGAAAACCGCATATGCCCCGTCGAACTACCCGAACCACGGCGGCGGTCTGTACTTCGTCGGGCTGGAAGACAACGGCATGATCTACGCGTACGCGCTGGACCAGTCCGGCGGCAAGTACACCCGGGTAGCCACCTTCGCAAGCAGATTCCCGGCGATAATGGACCTGGAATACGAACCGGCGACGAACCGCCTGTGGGCCGCCTGCGACAACACCTGCCAAGGCCGCACCACCACGCTGGCGGTCGGCTCGGAGGGCACCTTCACGGTCAGCGCGCAGTACCAGCGCCCGTCCGGCATGCCGGACTACAACAACGAAGGCTTCGCCATCGCCCCACAATCCACGTGCACCAACGGAACCAAACAAGTCACCTGGTCCGACGACGACAACGACGGCAACCACGCCCTCCGCAGCGGCACCCTGAACTGCACCACACAGTGACCCACCAGGGCGGAGCTGTCCCGGCTCCGCCCCAGTCCACTGTGGACCCAACCCGAACCGCCAGCCGCTGCCCGGCCCGCACGCGCCGGATCGTTCCGGGCTTGAAGGAATCAAGCCCATGGCCGACCGCTCCCGCCCGGGGCTCGACCGGCATGCCGATCCACGCACGCCAGGCTGGCCCACGGTCAACCAACATGGACACTGCCGACCCAGCCCACGTCCAACCGCCCCCAACCACGCTCGACCAGTATGCCGATCCACTCACGCCGGGCCAGTCCGCTGTCAACCCACCTCCGCGCCGCTGACGCAGCCCACGCCCAGCTGCCCCCAACCACGCTCGACCGGCATGCCGATCCACGCTCGCCAGACTGGCCCACGCGCAACCAACATGGGCACGGCCGACCCAGCCCACGCCAACGGCTCCCAACCACGCTCGACCAGTATGCCGATCCATGCACGCCGGGCCAGTCTCGACCGGCCTCGGCAGTGCGGCCCCAGCCCACGCCCGACCGCTCCCGAACCCGAGCGAGACTGGGTCCGCGAACGGTTCGCATGGGAAGCAGGCACCGTCGTCCGGCACCGCGGATTCACCCGCAACGCAGACCACGCCCGAGCACACGATTTCGCCGACCGATCCACTACCACCGAAACAACCGGGACCCGCCCGCAACGCGCGCCAATCCGCGCGCAGTTCGCCGCGCAAAGTTCAACCAGGTCCGGGCGCCACTGTGCCACCCGCGATCAGCCAAATCGTCGGCACTCACCCGGCACCTGCCCTCGGCACCAGCCTCAGGCGCCCACCCGGCACCAACCCCAGGCACCCACCCGGCACCCGGCGGCACCAACCCCAGGCACCAGCCGGAAATCACCCAGCCATCAACCGGCCCAAAGCCCGCGGTACCGCCTCCGCCAGCAAGTCCAGCTCCGCCTCCTCTGCGACCAACGGTGGCGAAACCGCGATCCCCTTCCCCAGCGCGCGCACGATCACCCCTTCCTCCAGCAGCAGCCGGTGCAGCCGGCCCGGCGCAGCTGGGTCTGCGGCCAGCACGTCCGGCGCCAGTTCCACCGCGGCCAGGAACCCGAGCCCCGCGCGGACCTCCCCGACCAGCGGATGCCCAACGGCCGCAGAAAGCGCGTCAGCAAGGGGCTTTTCCATGGCCTTCCCCCGCGGGATCAGATCATCGCGCTCGTAGATGTCCAGGGTCGCGTTCGCGGCGGCGCAGGCGACCGGGTGACCCGCGTACGTTGCGCCGTGGCGGAGGATCGGCGCGCCCGGGCGGCCGGTGAAGAACGGTTCCGCCACGTGGGGCGCTACCAGCAGCACCCCCAGCGGGATGGTCCCGCTCGTGACGCCCTTCGCGGTCGTCACCAGGTCCGGCTGCACCGGCCACCGGTCGATGCCGTACCACGTGCCGAGCCGCCCCCACGCGCAGATCACGCAGTCCGCCACGAACAGGACCTCGTGCCGGCGGCAGATTTCCGCGACCTCCTCCAGGTACCCGTCCGGCGGCAGCAGCACACCGCCTGCGCCGATGACCGGTTCGCAGAAGAACGCGGCCACCCGTTCGGGTCCGACGCGGCGAATTTCCTCCTCCAGCGCGGTCGCACTGTCGTACGCCACATGGGAAAACCCGCCGGCCAGCGGGCCGAAGCCTTCCGAGTTCACGGCGATCCCACCGGCGGCCGTACCGAAACCGTGCGTGCCGTGGTAGCCCTGGGTCCGGCCGATCACGTGCGTCTTCTCCGGACGTCCCGTGTGCACGAAGTACGCCCGCGCGATCTTCACCGCGGTGTCCACCACGTCACCGCCACCCGAGCCGAGAAACACCTTCGACCCCGGCACCGGCGCCAGCTCCGACAGCCGCGACGCGAGCTTCAGCGCCGGTTCGTTCGCCGTGCTGCCGAAGAGGTTGTACGCGTCGAGCTTCTCCATCTGCTCGGTGACCGCTCGGGTGATCTCGGGGCGGCCGTGGCCGAGGTTCGCGTACCAGAGCGAGGCCGACGCGTCGAAGTACCGGCGCCCGGTGTCGTCCCAGACGTACGAACCCTCGCCACGGGTCACCACGAACCGGTTGCCGTCGACGGCACCCATGTCCGCGAACGGGTGCCACAGCGGGTTCGGCTGCTGGTCCGGCATGTGTTCCTCCTCGGGGTCGGCTGCTCCGGCCGGCACCGCGGGAACAGCGCCGTCCGCCGCCCCTTTCTACCCGCCCGGCCGGGGATCTGCTAACCGCGACCCCTCGACGCCCGCCATGCCGGAGGCCCGCAGCCCGGGATCCCGATGGCGGTGTCCCCGGCCGGGCAGACCGGGGGCGGACCGCCGCAACGGACGGCGGCACGCCAGCTCACCCGCGTAGAGCTCGGCGGTGCGGACCAGATCGGCGTACGCCTCGACGTGGATGCGATTGATCGCGTCGTGCGCGTCACGGGCGAGAGCGTCCAGCCAGAGGCAGTACTCGGACGTCCGCATGCCGAGGTCACACGTTCTCGACAGTCTGTGCACCGGCAGCGGTCGCCGAACTGAGCGACCGGCCCGGGCGGTCCTTGATGAAGAAACTCGTGACCAGCCCGATCAGCGTCATCACCGCGAGGTAGCCGCCCACCGCGTACACGGTTCCGGTGCTGGTCTGCAGTGCTTCGGCGATCGTCGGCGCGAAGGCCCCGCCGAGTACGGCACCGATCGCGTACGAGATCGCCGCGCCGCTGTAGCGGACCGTCGTCGGGTACATCTCCGCGTACAGCGCCGCCTGTGGGCCATAAGTGAACCCGAGCCCGATCGAGAACAGGAACAGCGCCACCAGAAGCAGTCCGACGTTCGCCGTGTTGACCAGCGCGAAGAACGGGAACATCCACACCAGCTGGATCGCGAAACCGATCTGGTAGGTGCGGATGCGGCCGATCCGGTCCGCGAGCCAGCCGCCGAGCAACGTGCTCACCAGCCACGCGACCGCGGACAGCATGACCGCGATCAGCACCGTCGAACGACTGAGGTGCAACGTCTTCGTCGCGTACGACTGCACGTACCCGCCGGTCGTCATGTACCCGACGGCGTTGTTGGCCGCGAACACCAGCGCGCCCGCGAGCACCAGCTTCCAGTGGTGCCGGAACAACTGCACCAGCGGCATGCTCGAGCGCACCTTGTTCTCGCGGACCTCCTCGAACACCGGGCTTTCCGCGACCCGCGTGCGGATCATCAGCCCGACGACGATCAGCACCACGCTCAGCAGGAACGGAATCCGCCAGCCCCACGCCAGGAACTGCGCCTGCGTGGTGAGCGCCGTGACGAGCGCGAGAACGCCGTTGGCCAGCAGCAACCCGATCGGCACCCCGATCTGCGGGAACGCGCCGTACAGGCCGCGCCGCTCGGCGGGGGCGTGCTCGACCGCGAGCAGCGCCGCGCCGCCCCATTCGCCACCGGCCGACAACCCCTGCAGAATGCGCAGCAGCACCAGCAGAATCGGGGCCCACACGCCGATCGACGCGGTATTCGGCACCACGCCGATCAGCACCGTCGAGATCCCCATCAGCAGCAACGTCAGGATCAGCATCGAGCGCCTGCCGAGCCGGTCGCCGAGATGCCCGGCGATGATCGCGCCGATCGGGCGGAAGAAGAAGCTGATGCCGACCGTCGCGAACGACAGGATCAGCGCGTCCTTGCCCAGCACCGCGAAGTACTGGGTGGCGAAGACGAGGCCGGCACAGATGGCGTAGATGAAGAAGTCGAACCATTCGATGGTCGTGCCGACCATCGCCGCCAGTACGACCCGGCGGTGCTCTCTGGTCATGCTCCCGGTCGATCGCGACATTGCGGCTCCTTGCTGGCGGCTGATCCCTGACGGACCTGAGAATCCCGAGGCCGCAGATCGTATATAATCAGCGCGCACCGGAACAAGACTCAAAAAGGTAACTGGCCATGGTTTTTAGCCTACATTTGTTGACAAAAGCACGTAGAATGCCTCAACTAGCCACATTGGAAACGTCGACAGAACATCGTCCACCCAGGTCAGATAGTATATGATTCCCGGTGACCGGGGGACGGGATACCGTGAGCCGGACACCCGCCGAGGCGGGCCCGCAAGGAGGCGACCAGGGATGTCCACGACGCACGAACCGGCCGCGGCAGGCGGGCTCAGCAAGACGCAGCACACCTACCAGGTGCTGAAGACCCGGATCACGGCAGGCGCGTACCCGGCGGGGCACCGGCTGGTCCTCGGCTCGCTGGCCAAGGAGTTCGACGTGAGCCCGGTCCCGGTGCGCGAGGCGGTGCGGCTGCTGCAGGCCGAGGGGCTGGTGCACTTCGAGCGCAACGTCGGGGCGACGGTCGCGGCCATCGATCCAGTCGGCTACGAGCACACGATGCAGATGCTCGCGATCGTGGAAAGCGCGGCCACCGCACTCGCCGCCCCGCACCTGACCGCCGACGACCTCGCCGAGGCCGCGGAGCTCAACGCCCGCATGCGCGCCCACCTCGACCCGCTCGACCCGGTCGATTTCACCCGGCTCAACCACGAGTTCCACGAGGTGCTCTACACCCGCTGCCCCAACCCGAGCCTCGTCGACCTGGTGAAAAAGGGCTGGGCCCAGCTCGCCACGATCCGTGATTCCACGTTCTCGTTCGTCCCGGCCCGCGCACAGGCGTCGGTGGCGGAGCACGACCAGCTGCTCGACCTGATCCGCGCCGGCTCGGGTGCCGAATGGATCGAGCACTGCGCCCGCGCCCACCGCACCGCCACGCTCGACGCCTTCCTCACCTGGGACGCCGACGCGCACCACCCCTGACAGCACCCCAATGTGGCATTGGTTGCATCCCACGCACCCAACGCCACATTGGTTGCATCCCACGCACCCAACGCCACATTGGGTGCATCCCACGCACCGAATGCCACATTGGTTGCGTCACATGCACCCAATGCCACATTGGGGCGGTGTTCAGCTGCGCGGTTTCCGGTACCAGCGCGGGGAAGTGTTCAGCGGCGGCTTGAGTTTCGCGCGGACCACCAGCACATTCGGCTCGTCGGACTCCACGAACTCGCTCAGCAGCCGGCGAAACGCGCGGCCGAAGCCGGACACCCGGTCCGCATGCACGCCGAACGACCGCGCCAGGCCGACGAAATCCGGGCTGTCCCAGTCGACCCCGCGGTGTGGCAGGCCTTCGCGGTCCTGGTCGTAGCGCAGCATGCCGTAGCCGCCGTCGTCCACCACCACGACCGTCACCGGCAGCTGCTCCTCCGCGAGCGTCGCCAGATCTCCTACGGCGTAAAGGAAACCGCCGTCGCCGGTCACGCACAGGACGCGGCCGCCGCCGGTTGCCTCCGCCGCCGCGCCCGCCCCCAGCGCGGACGGGAAGCCGTAACCCAGCGTACCCCAGCCCATCGGGTACGCGAGCCGCCGCGGTGCCCGGATCCGGTGAAAACCGCCGATCCAGTACCCGGCAACGCACATGTCCGTGACGACCGTTGCGTCGGCGGGCAGCACTTCCTCCAAAGTGGACAGAAAGTCGGCGGCCTGCGGTTCCTCGTCCCGGATACGCCTGCGTACCCGGCGGCCGATGCCGGCCAGCCGCGCGGTGAGCTCGTCAAGGCCGGGCCGCGGTTGCAGGTGCAGGGATTCGATGACGCGGCAGGCGTCGCCGACGAGCGTGACGTCCGGGCGGTAGTTCTTCGCCGCGTCCCCCGCGTCGACGTTCACCGCGATCAGCTTCGGCGGCGCGGGCATCAGCCAGTTCTGGGTCATCAGCCCGTCGAAGTCGGTGCCGATCGCGAGCACCACGTCGGCCTCGTCCCACAGCTGCCCGACCTCCGGCGTGTGCACCGGATTCGGGGCCAGGCAAGGATGTTCGGGCGGCAGCAGGCCTCGGGCGCCGAACGTGGTGACCACCGGCGCGACCAGCCGCTGCGCAAGATGCCCGATTGCTTCGCCCGCTTCGGCCCGTAACGCGCCGCCGCCCGCCCAGATCAGCGGACGGCGCGCGGACGCGAGCAAGGCGGCCGCGCGGGGCAGCTCGGGCAGATCGAGCACCCGCTCGGCAGGCGGCGCGGGCGGTTCGCGCGGCGGCGTGGTCTCGCGCAGGAAATCGGTGGGAATGCCAAGGTACACCGGACCGCTTTGCGGTTGCAGTGCCAGCCGCGCCGCGCGATGCAGGGTGGTACCGATCTGGTCGGCCCGATGGACGGTGAACCCGGCTTTGGTCACCGGCGCGAACATCGCCTGCTGGTCGGACGTCTCGTGCAGCACCCCGCGTACCACGCCCGGCCGCCGAAGCGTGGACGGGATGTCGGTGGCGATCACCAGCACCGGCGCCGCGGACGCCATCGCCTCGCCCACCGCGGCGAGGGTATTGGCCGCACCCGGGCCGGTGGTCACGAGCGCGACGCCGAGTTTTCCCGTCCTGCGGGCATAACCGTCGGCCGCGTACCCCGCGGTCTGCTCGTGCCGGACGCCGATCACGCGAATCCCGGTGTCCGCCAACGCCTCCCACAGCGGCAGGTTGTGCACTCCCGGCAGGCCGAACACCACCTCGGTCCCGAGAGCCGTGAGCGCGTCCCCCAGCTGCTGAGCTCCAGTCCGTCCTGCCACGCCAGCGATGGTATCCGTCTCGTGTCTGCGGCTGCAGACACCCGGGTATCCGCGTCAGCCGACGTTCTCGCCAGTGCAGATGTTCAGGTAGGTGTGCGGGTCGAATTTCTCGCCCTTGCCCGGGAAATACCACTCGAGCGCCCGGTATGCCAGCTTGCCTTTGCAGTCACCGAGGTCGAATGCCTGCACGGTGACTTGCCGTTCGACGCCCTCGGCCGTGGAGGTGCCCTCGGCATCGATGGCGGTCCCGGAGGCAATGGCGGTCTGGCCACCCCACGACTGCCACTGCACGTGGCTGACCAGGCCGGTTGGGCTGCCGCCGTTGAAAATCGTGACCGGCCGGGCGGTGCCGTACCCCTCCTGGTCCGGACCCCACACGGTACCCAGCACCGGCACGGACTGCGCCCCGCCGTTGCCGGAACGAGCCGGTGCCGTGCCGGGATCGGCGGGCTTCGAAGTGACCGGGGTGCTCTGCGCTGCGTTCGCCGGGATCGACGGCGCCGGGACCTTCGCGGTGATCGGCGAGGACCCGCAAGCGGTCACGGTGAGGCCGACAGCGGCGGCGATGGCGATCCCGGCCAGCATCCGGGCACGACGGGACAGTTCGGTGTTCATGACGGAATTACCCCCTGCGATGGGCAAAACGAGCGTTTTGCTTTCTGCACAAGGAGACGTCCGGCCTGCAACCGGGTTGCCGGGACTGCCCGTTCGGTCGTCGCGCGGGGCTGCCCGGCTCGACCTCCGGCCTGACCGGCAGCCTGCTCAGCGGTAGATGTGCTCCGCGTATTCCGGACCGTAGTAGCGCTCCAGGTCGGCGATTTCGTCGTCCGGCCGTTCGAGTTCCTTCGCAATCTGCGCCCGCGACGCAACCGCGCCGGGAATCCACGTGCTGCTGTCCCACAGCTTCGAGCGCAGGAATGCCTTGGCACAGTGGTGGAACACCTCGTCGATGTCCACGACGAGCGCGAGCTGCGGCCGGTGCCCGCGGACCACCAGCTCGTCGAAGAACGGGGCGTCCCGGACGATCCGGGCACGGCCGTTGATCCGCAGTGTGTCACCGCGGCCGGGCAGCAGGTAGATCAGGCCGACGTGCGGATTGGCGAGGATGTTGTGAAACCCGTCGGCGCGGCGGTTTCCGGGCCGCTCCGGGATGGCGATCCGGCGGTCGCCGAGCACGTGCGTGAAGCCCGGCGGATCGCCTTTCGGGGACACATCGCAGGTGCCGTCCGCCGCCGACGTCGCGATCAGGCACATCGGCGACGCGGCCAGCCAGTCGCGGTCCAGCGGGTGCAGCGCGGGCCTGCTCTTCTCGGCCACCCGCTTGATCGGCGGTGGCAGCAGCTCGCGCAGCTGCTCTTCCGAAGTCACCTCGACGTACTCGGTCATACTCGCCAGCCTAGGCACGCAAGCCAGTGAATTTTCGTGCGTAGACTTCGAGAGGCCGGGGACGACGAGGTCCCCCGTGGCGCGGAAGGGGTGGCCGGAATGCCGATGATGCCTGTGACCGACTCGATGTTCCTCATGGTCGAGACCCGCGAGCACCCGATGCACGTCGGCGGGCTCCAGCTCTTCCGCAAACCCGACGGCGCAGGCGAGGACTACCTGCGTGATCTCCGCCAGTCGCTGCTGGAATCGGACAACATGCGCAGCGTGTTCCGGCGCCGCCCGAGCCGTCCGGTCAACACCGTGGGACATCTGCGCTGGTCCACCGACGCAGACCTCGAGCTCGACTACCATTTCCGGCATTCGGCGCTGCCACAGCCGGGCCGGGTCCGGGAACTGCTCGAACTCACGTCACGGTGGCACAGCACCCTGCTCGACCGGCACCGGCCACTGTGGGAAACGCACCTGATCGAAGGACTGCGCGACGGCCGGTTCGCGGTGTACTCGAAAATCCACCACGCACTGATGGACGGCGTGTCTGCACTGCGGCACCTACAGGGCACGCTGTCGGAAGACCCGGCCGACCTCGACTGCCCACCGCCGTGGGGTTCGCGAAGCGAGTCCGGCGCGGCCCGCAACGGCCACTCATCGCGGTCGCCGCTCAGTGCGGTGGGCAAGACGCTCGAGCAGGTCGCCGGAATCGGGCCGGCCGCGGCGAAGGTGGCGCGCGAGGCCTTCCGCGAGCACCGGCTGACGCTGCCGATGCAAGCGCCGAAGACGATGCTGAACGTCCCGATCGGCGGCGCCCGCCGGTTCGCCGCGCAGTCGTGGTCGCTGGATCGCGTACGAGCCGTGGCGACTGCCGCGGGGGTCTCCCGCAACGACGTCGTACTCGCCATGTGCTCCGGCGCCCTGCGCGACTACCTCATCGAACAGAGCGCCCTGCCGGACGCGCCGCTGGTCGCAATGGTCCCGGTGTCACTCCGCCGCCGCGACGCAGGCGACGCCACCGGCAACAACATCGGTGCCCTGCTGTGCAACCTCGCCACCGACGAGACCGACCCGGCGCAGCGGCTGGCGGCAATCTCGGCGTCGATGTCCAACGGGAAGAAGCTCTTCACGCAGCTCTCGCCGCTGCAGACGCTCCTGCTGTCGGGCCTGAACGTGGCCCAGCTGGGCGCGTCGCCGATCCCCGGTTTCGTGGGCAACACGCGTCCGCCGTTCAACCTGGTGATCTCCAACGTGCCCGGCCCGCGCAAGCAGATGTACTGGAACGGCGCCGCCCTGGACGGCATCTACCCGGCGTCGGTCCTCCTGGATGGCCAAGCCCTCAACATCACCCTGACCAGCAACGACGACAACCTCGACTTCGGCATCACCGGCTGCCGCCGGAGTGTCCCGCATCTGCAGCGGATCTTGACCCATCTGGACACGGCGCTGGCGGAGCTGGAAGGGGCGGCTGGGGTTAAGTAGGGCCTGGTTCGGTGGGTTGGGCGGCCGCGGCGGGGTGGATTGGGCCGGAACAGCTGCGGTGGGGGTCGGTGCGTCAGGTCGGCGGCGGATGCATGGCTCGGGTCGGGCACACCCCGCGCGAGCAGATCGGACGGGCGCAACCACACGAAGCAAGTGAGGCGGCCGCGGCCGGGGTGGATCGGCTCAGGCCGGGCGCACTGCACGAAGCGGGTCATGCCGAGCGCCGGACCGAGCAAGACAGCCAGGCCCCGTGCCGCAGCCCCATGGCTCAGAGCTGGCGCACCCACGCGATGCGAGCCGGACCGGCCGCGCCAGGGGCGCATCGGCTCGGGCCGCGTGCACCAGGCAGGTCAGGCCAACCGCCAGACAGAGCAGGACAGGCAGGCCCGCGCCGCAGCGCCATGGCTCAGACCCGGTGCACCCACGCGAAGTGAGCCAGACCGGCCGCGCCAGGGGCGCATCGGCTCGGACCGGCAGCACCCGCACGAGCGAAACAGGCGGGCGCAACCACACGAAACAAGCCAAACCGCCCGCGCCAGGGACGCGTCGGCTCGGACCGGCAGCACCCGCACGAGCGAAACAGGCGGGCGCAACCACACGAAGCAAGTCAGGCGGCCGCGGCCGGGGCGCATCGGCTCGGGCCGCGTGCACCAAGCAGGTCAGGCCGAGCGCTGGACAGAGCAAGACCGCCAGGCCCGCGCCGCGGCGCCATGGCTCAGACCCGGTGCACCCGCGCGATGCGAGCCAAACCGCCCGCGCCGGGGTGGGGCCGTACCCGCGCTAGCGAATCGGGCGGGCGTGAGCGCTCGGAGCAAGCCAGGCGGGGTCGCGCCTGGGTGTATTGGCTCAGGCCGGGGCGCACTGCACGGAGCGGGCCGGGCCGGGCTCGCTGGGCCAAGCAAGCCAGGCTGGCCGCACCGAGGCAGCTCGGCTCAGACCCAGCCGGGCCGTGTGGGGCGGGGTCAGGCTGGGCGTACCGCGACGAAGTTCACTGCACTTGCGCTGAACACCAGCTCATCAGCGCCGTTGAACAGTTCCATTTGCGTGCGGACCAGGCCTCGGTCGGGCTTCGACTGGGAGCGGCGGGACTCGGTGATCGTTGCGCGCATTCGGAGGCGGTCGCCTGGGCGTACTGGGCGGGGCCAGCGCAGGTCGTCGATGCCTGGGCTGCCCAGGCTTGCCACCTTTGACAGGTAGTGGTCGGCGAACATTCGCATCATCAGGCTCGTCGTGTGCCATCCGCTTGCGATCAGGCCGCCGAACGGGCCTTCCTTCGCTGCGGCGGGGTCGACGTGGAAGCTCTGCGGGTCGTACTTCGTCGCGAACTCGATGATTTCTTCTTCGGTGACCGTTGTGTCGCCGAACTCGTACACCGCTCCTTCCGGGTAGTCCTCGAACCAGCGGTCGTCGATCGGCGTCGTGAACTCGGTCATCCTGCCAGCCTGCCACAGCGGGTTACGGCAGGACTTCTTCCAGCAGCTTTGCGACCGCCAGCACGAGATCGTCCGAATGCCGCGGGCCGATGATCTGCAGGCCCACCGGAAGCCCGGCTCCCGTGCGGCCGGCCGGGACGCTGATCGCGGGCTGTTGCGTCATGTTGAACGGGTACGTGAACGGCGTCCACTCCGGCCATTCGGTCATCCCGCTGCCCGGTGGCACGTCGTGGCCTGCTTCGAACGGCGGGATGGGCACGGTGGGCGTGATCAGCACGTCGTAGCGGGTGTGGAATTCGCCCATCAGGATGCCGAGCGCGGCGCGTTCCGCGGTGGCGTCGAGGTAGTCGCCTGCCGAGTAGGTGTGGCCCTTTTCCCAGACCCGGCGCAGGCCCGGGTCGACGCGGGTCTCGCTGCCGGGTGGGAAGGCGTCCAGCGACTTCGCCGCCCCGGCCGACCACAGCACGTCGAAGGCGTCCTTCGGGTCGGCGAATCCCGGGTCCGCCTGCTCGACCTGCAGCCCGGCGTCGGCGAGTGACTGCACTGCCGCGGCGACGATCGTGGCGACTTCCGGGTCCACGTCGACGAAACCGAGCGTCGGCGAGTACGCCGCGATCAGCCCGCGGACGTCCCGCCGCACTGCCTCGCGGTACGTGCTCACCGGCGGCGCGAGGCCGGACGGATCGCGTGGGTCGGGCGTCGCCAGGACGTCGAGCAGCAGCGCGATGTCGTCGACGCTGCGGGCCATCGGCCCGGCGTGCGACAGCGGGCCGAACGGGCTCGCCGGGAACAGCGGAATCCGGCCGTGCGTGGGCTTCAGCCCGACGATTCCGCAGAACGACGCCGGAATCCGTACCGAACCCCCACCGTCGGTGCCGACGGACAGCTCCCCCATCCCCGCCGCCACTGCTGCCGCGCTGCCGCCGCTGGACCCGCCTGCCGTCATCCGCGGGTTCACCGGGTTGCGCGTGATCCCGGCGAGCGCGCTGTCGGTGACGCCCTTCCACGCGATTTCCGGCGTGGTGGTCTTGCCCAGTACGACGAGGCCCGCCTCGCGCATCCGGGCCATCACCGGGCTGTCGACGTCCCACGGCTGGTCGGCCGGGATGCTGGTGGAACCGCGCAGGGTGGGCCAGCCCTGGGTGAGGAAGATGTCCTTGATCGACGCGGGCACCCCGTCGAGCCAGCCGATGGGATTGCCGTCGCGCCACCGGATTTCGGCCGCCTTCGCCTGTTCGAGCGCGCGATCGGCGTCGACGAGGCAGTACGCGTTGATCTCTCCGTCGCGCTCCTCGATCGCCTGCAGGGCGTTCTGCGTCGCCTCGACCGGGGACAGCTCTCCGGTGGCGTAGGCGGCGACGAGTTCGCTGGCGGTCAGTTCCCGGTCGCTCATCCGGCTGCTCCCTGCAGTTGCGACGGCACGTACCCGAGCCGTTTGTCCACGACGTTGTGCAGCGGTTCCCCGGCGAGCCAGCGCCGGAAGTTCGCCGCGAACACCTCTACCAGGGTCGCGCGCCAGCCGCGGAAGTCCCCCGACATGTGCGGGGACAGCAGCACGTCCGGCATCGTCCACAGTGGACTCTCCGGCGGCAGCGGCTCGGTCTCGAACACGTCGAGGGCGGCCCCGGCCAGCTCGCCCGCCCGCAACGCCGCGACCAGGTCGGACGTGACCACCAGCTCCCCACGGCCCACGTTCACGAACCTCGCCGACGGCTTCATCGCGGCGAACGCGGCAGCGTCGAACATGCCCTTGGTCTGCCCGGTGAGCGGGGCGACCGCGACGACGTAGTCGAACTCCGGCAGGTACCGCGGCAGCTCGGCGGAGTCGTGGACCACGCCGAAGTCGGCGTCACCGCTGCGCGCCCGCCGTCCGGCCCCGGACACGCGCATCCCGGCGGCCCGCAGCAGCCGCGCGATGGCCCGGCCGATCGGCCCGGTACCCACGACGAGCACCTCGCGCCCGGCGATCCGCTCGCTCTCGCGGTGCTGCCAGGTACCGGCCCGCTGCAGGTCGAGCGAACGCGCGAAGTCCTTGGCGAACGCCAGCACCACGCCCAGCACGTACTCCGCGATGGCGTCGTCGAATACCCCGCGCGAGTTCGTGAGCACCACGTCGCTGTCCCGCAGCTCCGGGAACAGCACCGGGTCGACCCCCGCGCTCGCGATGTGCAGCCACCGCAGCCGGTCCGCCGCATGCCACGCCGAAGGCACCGCCGTGGAGAGGAAGTCGTAGACGAAAAGCGCGTCGGCTCCGGTCAGTGCCCCGGCAAGCCCACGCGCGTCCGTGTAACGAACCACTGCCGCTTCTTCGATAGCGGCCATATCCGGCGGCGGGTCTGCCCCGCAGAGCACCGCCAGAACGGGGATTTCCGACGCGATCACGTTGACACGGTAAGAGTGGCTCGTATGATTGTCAACAATCCGAGGAACACCCCCGGAGCACCGGACGTGTCATCTGCACAGGCGTATTCCGGAGGCTGAGCCTTGGATCTGGACTTCCTCGCGTTCGAAGGGCCACTCGCCCAGCGCGGCATCGGCGTGATCGCGCCGTTCGACCTCGCGCTCGAGCGCGAACTGTGGCGCTGGGTGCCGATGGAGGTGTCGCTGCACCTCGCCCGCACCCCGTACGAACCGGTGCCGGTGAGCATGGAGATGGCCCAGCTGGTGAGCGACAGCCGCCACCTCGCCGCGGCCACCCGCGACGTGCTGCACGTGGAGCCCGAGGTGGTGGCGTACCTGTGCACGTCCGGCAGCTTCGTGAACGGCGTCGACTACGAACGCTCCCTCACCAAGGCCATCTGCGACGCAGGCGCGCCCGACGCCGTGACCACCTCCGGCGCGCTCGCCGAGGTGCTGCACCAGCTCGACCTCCACCGCGTCTCGGTACTCACCCCCTACGACGCCGACCTCACCGGCAAGCTCCATGACTTCCTCGCCGAACTCGGCGTGACCACGGTGTCCAGTGACCACCTCGGCCTCGGCGGCGGCATCTGGAAAGTCAGCTACCGCACCATCGCCGAGCGGATACTGGCCGCGGACCACAGCGAGGCCGAGGCGATCTTCGTCAGCTGCACCAACCTCCCCACGTTCGACCTGATCGAGCCACTCGAGAAGGCCCTCGGCAAACCCGTGCTGACCGCGAACCAGCTGACCATGTGGGCCTGCCTGCGCCGGATGCGGCTGCCCATCGTGGGCCCCGGGCAGTGGCTGCGGGAGGTGTCTTGACCTTGCTCGGTAACATTGTCGACAATTTGCGCATCCCGGAGGTTTCGTGACCACGATCGGCTTCATCTACCCCGACCACGCGGCCGAGGACGACTACCCGCTCGCGGAGCAGCTCCTCGGCGGCCCGGACGCCGCCGAGGGCGACATCCGGCTGCCGGTGGCCCACATCTACGGCACCGACCTGCACGCCGTGCCCGAACTGCTCGACCTCGGCAGCGAAGCCCGGCTCGCCGACGGCGCCCGGCTGCTCGCCCGGCACGAGCCGCAGGCCGTGGTGTGGGCCTGCACGTCCGGCAGCTTCGTGTACGGCTGGGACGGCGCGCGTACCCAGGCCGACCGGCTGGCCACGGCCGCCGGGGTCCCGGCATCGAGCACGTCGTTCGCCTTCGTGCACGCGGCGCAGGCGCTCGGCGTGAAGCGGGTCGCCGTGGCCGCGAGCTACCCGGACGACGTGGCCCGCCTGTTCGTGGACTTCCTCGCTGCCGGAGGCGTGGAGGTGCTCACCATGGCGAGCGCCGACATCGACACCGCGGCCGAGGTGGGCCGGCTCGCGCCGGAGGCCGTGGTGGACCTCGCCGTGAGCCACGACCACCCGGACGCCGACGCGGTGCTGGTGCCCGACACCGCCATGCGCACGCTGGGCGAGATCACCGCCATCGAGGAGAAGCTCGGCAAGCCGGTGCTGACCGCGAACCAGGTGACCGTGTGGGAAGGCCTGCGGCTGACCGGCACGACCCGGCTGGTGCGCTCGCTTGGCGCACTGTTCCGGGCGAAGGGCTGAACCGTGGTGGTACTGCCTGACATCGAACCGGTGAGCCGGGAGTCGACCGCCGCCGTGATCGCCCGCCAGCTGCGCGACGCGATCATGACCGGCGCGCTGCCGCCGGGAACCCAGCTCGGCGAAACCGACCTGGCCGCCCGGTTCCAGGTGTCGCGCGGCCCGCTGCGCGAGGCCATGCAGCACCTCGTGTCGGAGGGCCTGCTGCGCAGCGAGCGGCACCGGGGCCTGTTCGTGATCGACCTCGAACCGGACGACGTGTTCGACGTGTACCTGGCCCGCTCGGCCGTGGAAAGAACCGCGCTGCTCTGCGCGTTCCGCGGCGACCGCGCGGCCGTGGCGGATCTGCTGGAGCAGAACGTGGCCGACATGGCGGCAGCTGCCGACGACCCCGCCGCGCTCTCCGAAGCGGACCTCCGGTTCCACGAGGCCCTGATCAACGCCTCGGGCAGCAAACGCCTGGTGCGCATGGCCCGCACGCTGCTGATCGAGACGCGGATGTGCCTGACGTTGCTGCAAAGCACGTACCAGGGCGTGGAAAACCGCCTGGAGGAGCACACGCGGATCATCGAGACCCTGCGCGCGGGCGACGAGAAAACGGCGCTGCAGCTGCTGGAAGCGCACATGGAGGACGCGATCGGCAGGCTTCTTCCTGGCCGCACCCTGAAGAACGCGCACCCGTGACCAGCGGGCAATCCGCGTGCACCGGCTCTCACGAGTCATGCCGCACCCCCAGCACGGGCTGCCCACCGAGGCCGGAGTTGTACCTCGGTGACCACGGGAACCGGCCGGCGTCGTCCGGGTACACCAGCTGCCGGGCCTCGATTTCCGTTCCGTAGCAGGAAACTGCGACGGACAGGTGCGCTGCCGGGGCACTGAGCTGCACGATTTCCAGGCGTGGTGACCGCGGCAGCCACCACGGTTCCCCCGGCACCGGCGGACCGGTGCACAGCGCCTCGGCGGCCGCGGCGTTCAGCGCGCCCGCCGCAAGATGCGGCGGCAGCCCGGTGATCACCAGTTCGGGCAGCCCCTCGGCCGTCAGCCCCACGGTGTACGCCCAGGGCGGCCGGAAATCCGTTCCCAGCACCCCCTGGACGCACCAGCCGTATTCCTCGATCCGTTCCAGCACCTCGTTCACGCGCGGGCCGGTGAATCTTCCCGGCCCCTCACACATCCGGCACATCGGTGCCCTCCTCCCCTCGGGACCCCTTGGCGGGTCGGGAAGAGTGAAGCGCGCGGCACCGACAGAAAATCAGCGGAGCGAAGCGGCCACCGCCGCGGCGAGCGCGGTTGTGGTAGCGGTCCCGCCGAGGTCGGGGGTGAGCGTTGCACCGGTGGTCAGCACCTCGTCGACCGAGGCTCGGATCGCTTGTGCCGCAACGGTTTCCCCGAGGTGGTCGAGCAGCATCGCGCCGGCGAGGATCTGCGCGACCGGGTTCGCGATGCCCTGTCCGGCGATGTCCGGGGCACTCCCGTGGACCGCCTCGAACATCGACGGAAACTCACCCGATGGGTTGATGTTTCCCGATGGTGCCATGCCCAGCCCGCCGGTGATCGCGGCGGCGAGGTCGCTCAGGATGTCGCCGAAAAGGTTCGACGCCACGACGACATCGATCCGGTCCGGCGCCTGCACCATCCGCGCGGCGAGAGCGTCCACATGGCACTGTTCGGCCCGCACGTCCGGATACTGCGCCGCGACCTCGGCGAATATCTCGTCCCAGTAAGGCATCGAGTGGATCAGCCCGTTCGACTTCGTCGCCGACGTCACGTGCCGCTCCCGCGTGCGGGCGAGCTCGAAGGCGTACCGGATGATCCGCTCCACGCCCACGCGCGTGAAAACGGCCTCCTGCACCACGAATTCGTCGGGCTGCCCGGTGTTGTGCCGTCCGCCGATCGCCGAGTACTCGCCCTCGGAGTTCTCGCGGACGATCACCATCTCCAGCTCGTCCGCCTTCCGCCCGGCCAGCACCGACGAAGTGCCGGGCAGCAGCCGCACCGGACGCAGGTTGACGTACTGCCGGAACGCCCGGCGCAGCGGAATCAGCAGTCCCCACAACG
Organism: Amycolatopsis jejuensis; assembly: GCF_000717335.1. Taxonomy (GTDB): domain Bacteria; phylum Actinomycetota; class Actinomycetes; order Mycobacteriales; family Pseudonocardiaceae; genus Amycolatopsis; species Amycolatopsis jejuensis. The sequence continues at coordinate 295,943 of NZ_JNYZ01000027.1, read as the reverse complement.
AAATGTGGTCCGCCACGCCGGGAAAGCCGACCGCGCCGAGCAGGATACCGTCGAAGCCCGACAGCTGCGCGACTCCGTCGTCCGGCATCATCGCACCGGTCTTCGTGTACCTTTCACAGCTCCAGTCGAATTCGGTCCACGCAAGAGAGAATCCGTACTTCTCGGCGGCCGTGTCGAGCACGGTGCGGGCGGAGATCGTGACGTCGACGCCGATCCCGTCGCCCGGGATGCTCGCGATCCGGTGTGTCACAGGCTCACCGCGATGTACTTGGTCTCCAGGAACTCGTCGATGCCGACGGTGCCGCCCTCGCGGCCGAGCCCGGACTGCTTGACCCCGCCGAACGGCGCCGCCGGATTGGACACGATGCCCTGGTTGAGGCCGATCATCCCGGCCTCCAGCCGCTCCGACACGCGCAGCGCACGCTTGAGGTCACTCGTGAAGAGGTACGAAACCAGGCCGAATTCGGTGTCATTGGCCTTCGCGATCGCCTCGTCCTCGGTGTCGAACGGGGTGACCGGCGCGACCGGCCCGAAGATCTCTTCGCCGGCGAGCCGCGCGTTGGCAGGCACGTCGGTGAGCACGGTCGCCGGGTAGAAATGCCCCGGCCCGTCCGCCCGCAACCCGCCGGTGAGCACCCGCGCACCCTTGTCGACCGCGTCCTTGACCAGCTCGGTCACCTTCTCGACCGCAGCCTCGTCGATCAGCGGGCCGACCACCACACCGTCCTCGGTACCGCGGCCCATCGGCAGCGCCTGCATCCGCTCGGTGAGCCGCCGGGAGAACTCCTCGACGACGCCCCGCTGCACGTAAAACCGGTTCGCCGCAGTGCAAGCCTCGCCGATGTTGCGCATCTTGGCCTGCATCGCGCCCTCGACCGCAGCGTCCAGATCCGCGTCGTCGAACACCAGGAACGGCGCGTTGCCACCCAGTTCCATCGACGTGCGCAGCACCTTCTCCGCGCACTGCTCCAGGAGTTTGCGCCCGACCGCAGTGGAGCCGGTGAACGACAGCTTGCGCGCACGGCCGTCGCGGATCAGCGGCTCCATCACGCCGCCGGCGTTCTTGGTGGTGACGACGTTCAGCACGCCGTCCGGCAAGCCCGCGTCGGCGAGGATCTGGGTGAGCGCCAGCATCGACAACGGCGTCTGCGCGGCCGGTTTGATCACCATCGTGCAGCCCGCGGCGACCGCCGGGCCGATCTTGCGCGTACCCATCGCCATCGGGAAGTTCCACGGCGTGATCAGCAGCGTCGGACCCACCGGCTGGCGCGTGATCAGGAACCGGCCCGCCCCGTTCGGCGCGACCGCGTACCCACCGTCGATGCGTACGGCTTCCTCGGCGAACCAGCGGAAGAACTCACCGGCGTACGTGATTTCCCCGGCGGCCTCGGCCACCGGTTTGCCCATCTCGAGCGTCATCAGCAGAGCCAGCTCGTCGCGGCGCTCGATGAGCTTCTCGTACGCGCGGTGCAGGATCTCCCCGCGCTCGCGGGGCGCGACGGCCGCCCAGCTCGCCTGCGCCGCGACGGCCGCGTCGAGCGCCGCCAGGCCGTCTTCCGGCTCGGCGTCCGCGACCTGGCACAGCACCTTGCCGGTGGACGGGTCCTGCACGTCGAAGGTCTTCCCGCTGCGTGCGGGTACCCATTTGCCGCCGATGAAGAGTTCCTTGCCTACCGCGCCGACGACGCTTTCCTCACTCATCCAGGTTGCTCCTGATTCCGGTCGCCCCGATTGCTTCGGAGTCATGTTATGGATATTGTCAACAATCGACAACCACCAACGAAGGCCAAGGGAGGGCACCGCATGGCCCAGCTGTCCCCGCTGCTCAAGCAGGCAACACCCGTCGTCGTCGACCACGGTGAAGGGGTTTACCTCCATGACGTGGACGGGAAACGTCACCTCGATTTCACCGCGGGGATCGGCGTGACCAGCACCGGGCACTGTCATCCCCGGGTGGTCGAAGCCGCGCGCGAGCAGATCGGCAAGCTCGTGCACGGCCAGTACACGACAGTCATGCACAAGCCGCTCCTCGAACTGACCCGCCGCCTCGGCGACGTGCTGCCGTCCGGGCTCGACTCGCTCTTCTACGCGAACTCCGGCAGCGAGGCCGTCGAGGCTGCGCTGCGGCTGGCACGGCAGGCGACGAAGCGGCCCAACGTCATCGTCTTCCAGGGCGGATTCCACGGCCGCACGGTCGCCGCGGCGACGATGACCACGTCCGGCACGCGGTTCAGTGCGGGCATCTCGCCGCTCATGTCCGGCGTGCACGTCGCGCCGTTCCCGTACGCCTATCACTACGGCTGGGACCAGGAAACGGCCACGAAATTCGCCCTGCGCGAGCTGGACTACCTCTTCCAGACGGTCTCCGCGCCGAGCGAGACGGCCGCGTTCTTCATCGAGCCGGTGCTCGGCGAGGGCGGGTACGTGCCCGCCAACACCGAGTTCATGGCCGGGCTGCGCGAGCGCGCCGACCGGCACGGCATCCTGCTCGTCCTCGACGAGGTGCAGACCGGCTTCGGCCGCACCGGCAAGTTCTGGGGCCACGACCACTTCGACGTCCACCCCGACGTCGTACTGATCGCGAAGGGCCTTGCCAGCGGGTTCCCGCTGTCGGGCATCGCCGCTTCGGAAGAGCTGATGGCGAAGGCGTACCCAGGGTCGCAAGGCGGCACGTACGGCGGCAACGCGGTGTCGTGTGCCGCAGCGATCGCGACGCTCGACGTGATCCAGGACGAAGGCTTGGTCGAGAACGCTGCCGAGCGCGGCCGTCAGCTCCTGGAGGGCGCACGGCTCATCGCGGACAAGACGCCCGCCATTGGCGACGTACGCGGTCTCGGGCTCCTCGTGGGTACGGAATTCACTACAGCCGACGGCGAACCGGACACGGCGACCGCGCAAGCCGTGCAGCAAGCTGCGGCACGCAGTGGTCTGCTGCTGCTCACCTGTGGCGCGTACTCGAACGTAGTGCGCATGGTGCCGCCGCTGATCGTCAACGCAGACCAGGTGGACGAGGCGCTGCGCATCTGGGGCGACGTAGTCACGGCAGGGAGCTGAAGCATGGCGCGCTACATCACCATCACCCTCGACAAGCGTGGCGTCTCCTGTCGCGCACGCCTGCTCGACGAAGAGGCACCGCGCACCTGTAAGGCGGTATGGGACGCGCTGCCGCAAAGCGGTTCGGCGTACCACGCGAAGTACGCGCGCAACGAGGTGTACACGCTCGTACCGCCCTTCGCAGAACCCAAGCCAGGGCGCGAGAACCCGACCATCACACCGATTCCGGGCGACGTCGTGTACTTCGGGTTCGAGGCATGGGAAATCGGCAACCCGGCGTACGGCTACGACGAAGACAGCGAAGCACACAGCGACCAAGGCGCCACCGACCTCGCGATCTTCTACGGCCGTAACAACCTGCTGATCAACGGTGACGCAGGCTGGGTACCAGGCAACGTCTTCGCGACCATCGAAGAAGGCCTGTCCGCCATGGCCGAGGCGGCGCAAGACCTGTGGTTACGCGGCGTCGAAGGCGAAACGCTGTCTTTCGCGCGCGCTGAATGAACATGAAGGGCTGAAAGGGCAATCCTGCGGCCCACGCAGGAAAGCCCGGCCGATCCGGGCCCCAGGATTCCGGCGCCGCGCTTAGCGTTCCGCGCAGATCGCCCGCCGGAACCCTGGGGAGCCCGACCATGCTGCGCCCGTTCGCCACGCTGACCGACCCGCTCCGGTCTCCGTCGGGCCGGTGGGCGCTGCGCTACGACGCCGATGGTCGCGCCGTGATCAGCGACGAGGACGGCGCGACCACCTGGACCGCAGGCGCGCCCGGCACGCTCCGGTTCGAACTGCCGGGCGTCCTTGCCGTGTACCAGGATCGGCAGGTGGTCTGGCGCGGTGACCTGCCAGTGCAGATCTACTCGTCGTTCGCGGTCACCGACGAGGGCGACGGCATGTTCTACGACCACGGCTTCCCGCTGTACAGCCTGCGCAAAGGCCCGGTGGAGCCGTACTCGCTCGGCGACCGGGCGCCGGTGGCCGAAATCCACAGCCGCCGGTTCCTCGAATCGAGCAGCGGCAAACGCACCGTGCACCGGGAAGCCGCCACCGGGGCGCTGATCTGCAAGACGAAAATCGCCGGCACAGCGGCCGGTGTCTTCACGATCCCGCCCGCCGCCGCGCAGGCCCTCGACCGTCCGGACACCTGGCTGACCTGGCGGTTCCTCGACGAGAACGGAACGACCGGCTGGGCGGTGACCCTCGTCGGCCCCGGCGACGAGGTGCTCTGGACCGACTCGCGGCTCGTCGGGGATCGGGAGCCCGCCGACGGCGAGCCGGTCGGCTGGCTGCAGGAAGGCTTGGGCAGCGAGTACTTCCCGTACTGCGTGACCGTGATCCACGACGTCGATCCGGACGAGGCCTTGCGCCGTTTCGGTGCCGACGACAGCGAAATCTCCACCTCAACCTGGGCGGAACTCCTCCGCCGCTCCATCCACGAGGACGCCTTCGCCCACCACGTCGTCGCCGCGTTCGCCCTCGGGCCGCACGCGCTGCTGGTCGAGTACAACGGCTGGTCCGGGGCGAATCGCCCGGAGCTTTCGCGCGGCACGTTCGCGGTGTCCTCGTCGTCGAGCGTCAACGGCGACAGCACGTTCCTGGTCAGCCGCGACGGGGAAACCCTGACCAGGCTCAACGACATCCTTGCCGACGACCTCGACCTGCTCAGCCGGGTCGCCGACGTGCGACCCGCCGCCGAAGACCTCCGCGGGCCCGCGCGGGTCGCGATCCTGCCGTGGGCTTTCCCGCCCCGGTGATCACCCGGTGGCGTGAACCTCGGCAACTCACCGATCGTGGCACCCCTTTCACCGGTTCGAGACGACCGCGCCGCCCGGTTGCCGCAACGGGCTTCTGCTACCGACGGTGATCGCGCCCGCCGATAACCACTAGCCGTGGCGATCGGCCCGCCGCGACACCCCGGCGGCAAACCCGAAAGCCTTACGCGTTTAGCATGGGAAGATTCTCCGTCGCCGATTCCGTGCCCGCACAGGGAAATCCGGCTCTTTGACACCCCGGGTACGCCGGTGGAACTCTGCGTTCGCTCCTCGCGAGGGCATCATCGAAAAACAATCCGAACAGGAGCCCCTCCATGCAGATGTTCACCCAGCACGTGCACCACGGCCACGACCTGGTCTCGGGTCTGCTCGCGCACCTGGCGCACGTGCTCGGCTGGCTCGTCTGACCGGCACCGCAAGGATTCACCGGGGGCCGGCCTGTTGGCGCGGGCCGGCCCCTGCCCGGGCTGAACGACCCGAGCCCGAAAGGTGAAACCCATTCATGGCCACCTCCGCACCGGAACGGCTAGGCTTCGGCCACGACGTACGGGCGCATGAAGGAGTGGCAAGGAGTGGCGTGGCATGGGTGAGATCGGAGCGCGGCTGGCGGATGCCGTCGGAGCCGGGAACCTGCTGACCGGCGAGGCGATCTCCGACGACTACGCGCACGACGAGGCGCTGAGCACCCCGGGGCAAAAGCCTGCGTACGTGGCGAAACCCGCGTCTGCCGAAGAGGTCGCCGCGCTGCTGAAGATCGCCGCCGAAGAAGGCCTGCCGGTGACCGCGCGAGGGTCCGGGAGTGGGCTGTCCGCCGCCGCCCGGCCGGTCGAGGGCGGTCTGCTCGTGTCCTTCGAGCGGATGAACGCTGTCCTCGAAATCGACACCGGCAACCACGTCGCCGTGGTACAGCCCGGGGTCACCCTGGCCGAACTGGACGCCAAGACCGCCGAGCACGGCCTCACGTACCCGGTCTACCCCGGCGAGCTGAGCGCGAGCGTCGGCGGCACCGTCGGGACCAACGCGGGCGGGATGCGGGCGATCCGTTACGGCGTCACCCGCGGCAATGTCTCCGGCCTGCAGGCCGTGCTCGCCACCGGCGAGATCATCCGCACCGGCGGCCGGATGTCCAAGATTTCCAGCGGGTACGACCTCACCCAGCTGATCATCGGCTCGGAAGGCACGCTCGCGCTGGTCACCGAGGTGATCGTGAAACTGCAGCCGCGGCTGCCGCACGGCGCCACCGTGCTCGCCCCGTTCGACGATTTCGGCCAGGTGATGGCGGCCGTACCGCGGATCGCGGCGAGCGGCCTGGCCCCGCAGATCCTCGAGTACATCGACAACCTCACCATGGCCGCGATGGTCTACAACGACAACCTCGAACTGGGCGTCCCGGCGGAAATCCGCGACCGGACCCAGGCGTATCTGGCCGTGGCGCTGGAAAACCGGGTGGCCGAGCGGCTCGGCGAGGACGTCGAGGAGCTCGGCGGGCTGCTCACCGAGCTCGGCGCGATCGACGCGTACGTGCTCGAAGGCGGCGCCGCCCGCAAGCTCATCGAAGCCCGCGAAAAAGCCTTCTGGAACGCCAAATCGGCCGGTGCGGACGACGTGATCGACGTGGTCGTGCCGCGCACCGCGATGCCGCCGTTCCTGGCCCGCGCCCGTGAGCTCGCGATGGCCGCCGGTGGCGGGGCGATCGGCTGCGGGCACGCCGGGGACGGCAACGTCCACCTCGCGATCTTCTGCAAGGACCCGGACACGCGCACGCAGCTGCTCACCGACATCTTCGGGTACGCGATCGAGCTCGGCGGCGCCATTTCCGGCGAGCACGGCCTCGGCCGCACGAAGACGAAATACCACGCCCAGCTCGAGGACCCGGTGAAGCTCGATCTCCTGCACCGGCTCAAGAACAGCTTCGACCCGGCCGGAATCCTCAACCCCGGCGTCCTCTTCGCCCCGACCGGAAAGTGAGCACAGTGAGCACGCTCAACGGCGCCCAGTCCCTGATCCGCACGCTCGTCGACAGTGGCGTCGACGTGTGCTTCTCGAACCCCGGCACGTCGGAGATGCACTTCGTCGCCGCGCTCGATTCGGTGCCGGAGATGCGCGGGGTGCTCGCGCTGTTCGAGGGCGTCGTCACCGGTGCCGCGGACGGGTACGCGCGGATCGCCGGCAAACCCGCGGCGACGCTGCTGCACCTCGGGCCCGGGCTCGGCAACGGCTTCGCGAACCTGCACAACGCCCGGCGCGCGCACACGCCGGTGGTGAACGTGATCGGCGACCACGCGACGTACCACAAGCAGTACGACGCGCCCCTGGAGTCAGACATCGACGCCATCGCGAGCGCGCTCGAAGGCTGGGTACGGCGGACTGAGCACCCGAAAGACGTGGGAGCGGACGGCGCTGCCGCGGTAGCAGCGGCACAAGACGCCCCTGGTCGAGTCGCAACACTGATCCTCCCTGCCGACGCGTCGTGGGGCGAAGGCGGCGAAACGTGCGCGCCGATCCCGCCGCGCGCGCCGCAGACAGTCGACGCGACGACGGTGAAGAACGTCGCGGACGTACTGCGCAGCGGTGAGCCGGTAGCGCTGCTGATCGGTGGAACTGCTTGCCGCGAAGCAGGTTTACGGGCCACCAGCCGCATTGTCACGGCCACTGGCGCGAAGGCGTTGGCCGAGACCTTCCCTTCGCGGATGGAGCGTGGCGCCGGGCTGCCGAACCTCGAGCGGCTGGGGTACCTCGCGGAGCAGGCGAAGTACCAGCTCGACGGCATCAAGCACCTGATCGTCGCGGGTACGAAGGCGCCGGTGTCGTTCTTCGCGTACCCCGGGATGCCGAGCGAGCTCACCCCCGAAGGCGCGCAGGTACACGTGCTCGCCACAGTCGGCCAGGACGTGCCCGCTGCGCTGGAAGCGGTCGCCGCGCTCGTCGCCGCGGACACCGAGCCGGTGCTGCAGGAGCCCGGCCGCCCGGCGCTGCCCAGCGGTCCGCTGACGGTGCAGAACTGGGTCGAGGTGATCGGCGCGCTGCTGCCGGAGAACGCGATCATCGTGGACGAGGCCAATACCTCAGGTCTCCTCCTGCCCGCCGCCACGGCCGGCGCGCCCCGGCACGACGTGCTCGCCATCACCGGCGGCGCCATCGGTTACGGCATGCCGGTGGCCGTCGGCGCTGCGATCGCCGCCCCGCGCCGTCCGGTGATCAACCTCGAAGCCGACGGCAGCGCGATGTACACAATTTCCGCGCTGTGGACCCAAGCCCGCGAAAACCTCGACGTGACCACGGTGGTGCTCAACAACAACGCGTACGCGATCCTGCGGATGGAGCTCCAGCGCGTCGGCGCCGAAGGCGACGGCCCGCGCGCGAAGGACCTGCTGGACATCGGCCGTCCGGACCTGGATTTCGTGAAGATCGCCGAGGGCATGGGCGTCCCGGCCACCCGGGCGACGACGGCGGAGGAGCTGGCGGAGCAGTTCCAGCGGGCGATCGCGGAACCGGGGCCGCACTTGATCGATGCCGCGGTGCCGCCCCTGATGTGAGCTACGCGCGCGCCAGCTGCGGAGCGTCGGCACGGACCCGCGGCACCACCGCGGTCAGCGCCAGCCCGGCGAGCGCGGCAACCGCGGCCACCGCGAACGTCGTGCGGAAACCGGCCAGCGACGGCACCGTCAGCGCGCCCACGGTGATCGTCAGGTGCGCCAGCATCGTCGCCATGACTGCGCTCGACGTCGACGTGCCGACCGAGCGCATGAGCGAGTTGAGGCCGTTCGCCGACGCCGTTTCCGTCACCGGGACCGCGCTCATGATCAGCGCCGGCATTGCCGCGTAAGCAATCCCGATCCCGGCACCGATGATCACGGATGCAATGACAAGCTCGAAGGCGTTGTCCATCAGGAAAATCGCGAACCCGTACCCGACCGCGACCACCGCTGTTCCGGTCATCAGCGTGGCACGGGCGCCGTAGCGGTTGGTCAAGCGCGCGGACACCGGCGAGAGCGCCATCATCACCAGCCCGTTCGGCGCGAGGCACAGACCGGTTTGCACCATCGTGAGCCCGAGTCCGTACCCGGTCACCGACGGCGCTTGCAGCAACTGCGGGAACGAAAGCGACATCGCGTACATCGCGAAGCCGACCATGATCGACGCGAGATTCGTGAACAGCACCGGCCTGCGCGCGGACACCCGCAGGTCCACCAGCGGGTCGCGACGACGCAGCTGATACCAGCCCCAGCCGATGAGCACGACGACCGAAAACCCGGCGAATCCCAGCGTCGCCGGGCTGCCCCAGCCCCATTCGCCGCCCTTCACGATCGGCAGCAGGAAGCTCGTGAGCCCCACGATCAGGCCGAGCGTGCCGAGGTAGTCGAACGGCGCAGGTGTGCGAACCGGCGACTCCGGGACGTACCTCAGGATCAGCAGTGCGCACATGACGCCGAGCGCGGCCGAGCCCCAGAACAGCACGTGCCAGTCGGTGTGCTCGGCCACCACGGCCGCGAGCGGCAGCCCGATCGCGCCGCCGACGCCGAGGGTCGCGCTCATCAGGGAAACCGCACCGCTCACGCGTTCGGCGGGCAGTTCGTCGCGCATGATGCTGATCCCGAGCGGGATCACGCCCATCGCGCATCCCTGCAGCCCGCGGCCGACGACCATCAGCGCGAGGGAACTGGTGAGCGCCGACACGACCGAGCCGGTGACCAGCGCCCCGAGACTGACGAGCAGCATCCGCCGCTTGCCGTAGAGGTCGCCGAGCCGCCCGCTGACCGGCGTGATCACCGCCCCGGCGAGCAACGTGACGGTGATCACCCACGACGCGTCCGCCGGCGTCGTGCCGAGCAGCCGCGGGAACGCCGGGATCAGCGGGATGACCAGCGTCTGCATGAACGACGCGACCAGCCCGCAGGAGGCCAGTACCCCGACGATCGCCCGCGCCATCACGTCCCCGCCTCCCGTATGCCGTACCGGATTTGCACGGTACCGGCCGGATCACCCGGAAAGGACGGGGCGTGATCGATCAGACGTTTCCGGCTGCTCCATTCGGAGCAACGCCGGTGAGCACGAAGTCCAGCTGTCCGCCGTAACGGGTCAGCGACGCCGGTACTTTCCAATCCCGCTGCGGAAAGCCGTTGCGCCACACCGACTGCACGTACTTACCCGAGCCGTGTCCGTTGATCGACAGCACCGCACCGCTGTCGGAACGCACCACGGCGCGCGGGAACAGCGGGCTCGACAGCAGCATCTCGCCCGAGCCCGGCGTGCGCGGGTAGAGGCCGAGCGCGCTGAAGACGTACCACGCCGACATGGTGCCGAGGTCGTCGTTGCCGGGCAGCCCGGACGGACCCGTCGTGTACACCGTGTCCACGATCTGCCGCACCGTTTCCTGCGTCTGCCACGGACGGCCGAGCTCGTTGTACAGCCACGGCGCATGGATGTCGGGCTCGTTCGTCGGGTCGTACTTCAGCGGGCCGCCGCCGCGGAGCTGCCAGTTCCCGGCCGCGTCGTGGAAGAATCCGTCGAGCCGTTTCGCAGCGGTTTCCTTGCCGCCCATGGCTTCCGCGAGCCCGGACACGTCCTGCGGCACCAGCCAGGTGTACGCCGCCGCGCTGCCCTGGGCGAAGCCGCGGTCGCTCGCCGGGTCGAACGGGGTGACCCAGGAGCCGTCGAGGTTGCGCGCCTGCATGTATCCGGTTGCGGGGTTGAAGACGTTCCGCCAGTAGCCGCCGCGCGCGTTCAACTCGGCGGCTTCCTTGGTACGGCCCAATTGCGCCGCCCATTGACCGAGCGCGTAGTCGGCGATCGAGTCCTCCAGCGTCTCAGCTCCGCCGCCCCAGCAGTGGCACCCGTCGTTGGCCGCGTAGTGCGATTGGAGATATTGCGCGAGATTTGGCCGCTGACCGACGCATTGACCCGGGCATCCCGCGTCCGGCAAGCCTTCCGGCCGCGGCACCGTCGCTTGCGCGTACAGTGAATCGAAGGCGCCGCGGTAGTCGAAGTTGCGTACCCCCATGGCGTAGAAAGTCGCGAGCGTTGCGGCCGACGGGTCGCCGGTCATGACATGCGTCGCGCCGTTCACGTGTACCCAGCGGTCCCAGACCCCGTCGTTTTGCTTGGCGTAGTTGAACAACGACTGCGCGAAGTTCCCGGCCACCCGCGGCTTCACCAACGCGAGCAGCTGGATTTGCGCGCGATACTGGTCCCAGCCGGAGAAATTGCTGTACTGCGCGTCCTGGCCGCGTTCGAGCCGATGCGGTACGCGATCCATGCCGAGATACTGCCCGTCGACGTCGCTGACCAGGTTCGGCTGCTGCAGCGAGTGGTACAGCGCGGTGTAGAACACGGTGCGCTGATCGGGTGTACCGCCGCCGATGCGCACGCGGTTCAGCTCGGAGTTCCAGGCCCGGCGGGTCCCGCCCGCAATGGAGTCCACAGTGGACCGCGGCGGCTGCTCCGCGCGCAGGTTCCGCTCGGCGCCGTCGAGGGAGACGTACGAGATCGCGATCCGCATCGTGACCTGGCTGCCCGGCGCGAATCCGACCCAGCCACCGGACCCGCGACCGGCACGGTCCTTGCCGGTCGCGTACCCCTCGCCGCCGCTCTGGTCACGACCGCCCGGCTGCAGAGTGCCGTCACGCCAGGTCCCGTTTCCGGTGAACGGCTGGTCGAACTGCGCGGTGAAATGCAGGCGGTAGTAGCTCTTTCGGTTGTTGACCCCGCCGTTGGCGCGCCGTCCGCAGAACGCGCCGGTGAGCACCGACCCGGTCACCTGGCGGCGCGCCGGATCGATGTGCGTCTCGGCGTCCTCGCTGCCATTGAGCGAATTCGACGTGCGGAACAACAGGTTCGCCGGCTTGTCCACCGGGAACGCCAGGCGGCCGATCGCCGTGCGCTCGGAAGCGGCGAAGTCCGTGGTCACGCCGTTCGCGAGGCCAAGCCGGTACCGCCCAGGCGTCGCCTGCTCGTCCGCGTGGCGGAAATCGCTGGCGTACACGGCATCTTTGGTGTCCGCAGTCGGCGACGACGTGACGTCACCGGCGTACGGCATGATCGGTACGTCCCCCGCGGCGCCGGGATTGCAGCCCGCACCGTTCACGTGCGTGAGGCTGAAACCGCGTAGCCGCGTGGTGTTGTACTGGTAGCCATTGGCCGCGCCGGTGCTGGTCTGGTCGCCGCGGGTGCTGGTGGGGCTCCACGCGAGCATGCCGAACGGCGCGGTCGCTCCCGGGTACGTGTTGCCGTCGCCTGCCGAGCCGATCAGCGGATCGACGGACGCGACCGGGTCGGCCACCGCGGCCGATGACAACGTTGTCGGAATAAGACTGGAGCTGAGCAGAATGGTGGCGAGAACCACCGTGACACGACGGCGCATGGCCGCGACCCTAGCCGGACCCGGTGACATTCGGGAGAATTCAGGCCGAACGCCCCGCGCTCAGCCGTCCGCCGGGCACCAGGGATCGGACGAATGGACCACTGCCTTACCGCAGAAGCCGTGCAGCGCTGCGTCGACCTCCCCGCCTTCCACCCGCAGCACCGCGACCGGCTTGTTCTCCGGCACGTTGCGGCCGATGTCGCCGCCGTAGTCGATGGTTCCGGTGACTCCCTCGATGTATTTGTTGGTCTGGTTGGCATCCGGCCGCGAAGTGTGGATCGCCGTGATCTCGCGCCAGACCGCGCCGGGTGTCACCGGGATGTCCGCCGACGTCTCGCGCAGGTACGCCGTCGCGGTGATCATCACGAGCGCAGCGTCGTATGACAGCGCCGCATGCCCGTCGAAGGAACGGCCGCGTGCCGTCTGCTCGAACGGGAACAGCGTGCGGTTGAGCGTGGTGTAGAAGTCGCGCGCGAGGCCTTTCGCCTCGGTGGCAGGCTCGCTCGCGAGCGACAGATAATAGTACGGCAGCGCGCGATTCTGTTCCCGCGCCACGGAATCCGCGACGAATCGCGAGACGTCGTCGTCGCCGATGATCGTCGCAGTGCTGCCGCATTGTGCTGCCCCGGCGAGGAAATCACCGAAATCGGGTACCCCGCGACCGGCGAAGAATGCGAACCCGTTGTAGGAGCAGGTATCCCGGCCAGCGGCTGCCGCGTTGCCGACGATCCGGTCGCCGTACCGCACGTGCGAAGGCGGCGCGACCTGTCCGCCATCCGGCCCAAACGCGCGTGCTTCGACGGCAAAGCCCCGCTCTTTGTACGACTTCAGCAGATCGTCGCGGAGGTTGGTGCTGTACGTATCGGCGTCGTCGTCGGAGTAGTACACGCGCACGGTGCGCGGCCCGGGTTGCTGGGCAGTGAACGCCGCGGCGACGGCCGCCTCACGCCGGTTCTGTGGCGCGACCTGGAAATAGATCGGGTTCTGGTCGGCGAGCTGGTCGGCCGTGAGCGTGGACGCGACCACCGGGATGCCCGCGTCGCCGAGCGCACGGATCGTCTCGAACGTCGGCTCGCTGCTCATGTCGAGCCCGACCACGCCGACGATGCTCGGGTCCTCCTGCGCCATCCGGCGCAACTGCCGCGCGACCGCCACGCCTTGCCGCATGCCGAGCCCGGCGTTGGCGATCAGCATCCGCACGATCGGCTCGGCCGTCGCGGTCGCGTTGAGCTGCCGCAACTGCGCGACGGCAAAGCCTTCCAGCGACTCGCGTTCCGCAGTGAGCCCTTCGGACGTCCCGTTCGACGACGTCAGCGCCTCCAGGTCGACCAACGTGATGTACGGCCGCTCCGGATGGGCTGCATGCAGTTCCGCGGCGCGCCGGTTCTGGTCGGCGATCACCGATTCGACCTGGCGGATGGTGTCGTCGGCAGGCTGGAAGAGTGTGAACGTCCCGTCCGACATCCCGACGCATTCGGTGCCGGTCCAGGTCAGCCACTCGCTGGTGGTACCGCAGTGACTGGCGCGGAAGCCTTGGTCGCGCACCACGAGAAAGCCCGCGACCAGCAGGAGGATCAGCGCGGGCACCCCGGCCCGTACCCAGCGGGTGGCCCACCAGGCCGGACGGGCCTGCCGCCGGGGCAGGTCGTACGTGTCGCCGAGGGCCATCATCCGCTTGCGCACCTCGGCTTTGCCGCCCTCGGTCTGCGGACGGTCGAGCCCGATCGGCAGGTACCACGCGGTCGGCCGGCGGGCGCGCCGGTCTGCGCCGAGCGCGTTCTGCCAGGCCCGATACGCGTCGGCCGCGTCCGTGGCGTGGTACTTCGGCCGCGTGACGTTCGGCGCGTCATCCGGCGGCGGCGCCTGGCTCGCGCTGACCACGAGCAGCGGGTCGAAGAGCCCGACCTGGTTGCGGACGTCGTTGATCAGCTTCAGCAGCCGGTACCCCCCATTGGCGGTACCCACTTCGTCGAGCAACAGCACCGGGTACGTCATCCGGCGACGGCGCCAGAACTGCCACGGCCGCACGGTATACGCGCGGCGCAGGTCTTCGAGGAACGCGTTGACCAGCAGCCGCGCAACGAATTCCGGCGATTCGTTCTGCCATTCGCCGTCGGTGAGCCGCAAGGCGAAGCGCACGAAACTGCCGGACATCTCCGGCGCGAGATGCGGCTGGCGCAGGAACCAGCGGTACCGCCCGGACAGCCCCGGCACGCGGCCGGTCACCGCGAGCCGGAACGTCGCGAGGGTCAGCAACCGCAGCACCAGCAAGGGAAAGCGCCAGGTCGGATGCTGCGGTACGAGCTCGCGGCTCACGTTGTCGAGCGTCGAGCGGAAGCGGATCAGGAGACCGTTCTCCTGCAGTTCGCGAAGGAGGGTGCGCTCGGGATCGCTGTCGTCGGGCGGAAACCGCTTCGCCATGAGCTGGTCGACCAGCGTGAACAGGCCGAACCGCAACCGGCTACCCCGCGTGCGAGGACTGCGGAGCAGCGTGTTCCGGGTGTGCCACAGGATTTCGCGCACAGCCTCGACACTCGCGTCGGTGGCGTCGCCGGTGGTGTCGGTGTCGGGAAACTCATCGAGAGACAGGTAAGCGAATCGCACGGTCCCGTCGGGTTTTGCCCGCCGCAGCCGGGAACCGAGCTCCTCGAGCACGCCCTCGCGCGCATCGCCGACGAGGCACACCATCGGCAACCCACGCCGCCCGGTCCGCTCGCGGTGATACCCGGGCCGCCACTCGCCGTCATCCCGCAACTCCCGCGGCCGATCACCGACCCGAGGCCGCTGGTAGAGCGCCCCGATGAGCTTGACCAGCCGATCAGCCCCGGCAAACGCGAGCCGCTCCCCCTCCGCGGTGGTCTGTTCCATGCCGCAGTTTCCCATGCGGGAGCGGGAGGGGTCCCGCGTTTGTGCCGATGCCACGGGAACTTTCGGGCAGAGTTGCTTGGCAAGCGGCCGTTCGGGTGGTTCCACAGCGGTGATCACAGACCGTTGCTTTCACGGTCACGAGCCTTCCACCTATCAGCGGCAGACAACCGGCGACAGGTCCGGTGGGCTGGAAGACGCTGTGGGCAAACCACTGACATGAGGGGCGGACGATCGTGGTGTTCGAAGGTGCTTTGAGGCAGCTCACCCAGCGGTCATGGGTGGCGATCCAGTCCACCGATGATCTTGCCCGCCAAGTGCGGAGACAAGCGGCGAAGCGTGACGAGCAGCTGAAAAAGGAAGAACGTGCCCTCCCCCTGCGGAAAAGCTCCCTCGATCCCGTCTCGCGGAACGAGCACTCCAACGGCTTCGACATCACCCCTTGGGAGCTGCTGCAGACATTCGGCCGGGCTACCGCATTGTCGGGGCAGAACCCGTCTCGCGGGCTCTCTCAGCACTGGAACTGCCTGCGCTATCTGACGACTTTGCTGGCCGCGGGCAACCGAATGACTCGGTCCTACGACGGAAAGAACGCCAAATACCACCGGCTGAGTGTTCAGGCACAAGATCTCGGCATCGCTTTCGCCGTCGCCGCAGCGCAGCGGATCCTGCGGAAACGGCATCCGGGTTACCGCTTCGAAGCGGTCGACATCGACCTTGCTCTCGACGCAGGCTGGACATTGCGCGGCCAGAACACTGCGGTGAAGGGCACTGCCCGCCAACGACCTGGCTATTTCCTTGTCGGGAGGCGAGCAGGACAGCCGCTGCTCCTCGTGGTCGTCGACGGACGAGGTTCCCACGGCCGGGCGGCCCTGCAGTACGACCAGCTGGTCAAGTCCGCCGAGCGAGTACACGCGATCGCGCTCGGCGCAACGGATACACCTGCGCCGAGCCTCCTGATGTCAGCTGCGTTCGCGTCCGAAGGCGGAATCGAAATCCGGCTGCTTGATCCGCCGGGGGAAAGTGAACTAGCCATTCCGGGCCAGCCATTGCCAGTCCTGCACGGACCGGTGACGGAGGAGAACTTCTACCCGGACATCGCTACGCAGAGCCAAACCGGCGAGCACCGGAGCCGCCCCGGCTTTCACCTCAAGCCGGATCGGTACGAGTGGTTTTCCCGAGTACTGGTCCGAAGCGCGGCGGCCGCACTACTCACGTTCGTGGGGGATCGCGATCACGCAGACCAGTACCTTACGCGGCGGCAGCAACTCCGGTTGGGGCGTGATCGGTCTCAGCACGCGCTGAACGCCGAATGCGACGTCCGGGTTACGCTCGGCGGAGTAAATCTGGTCGGCACCGATCACATTTTCCGGTTCGAAAGCAAGCGGGTAGAGGTGTTCTCGGCGATGCCCGCGCGTCTGCACACCATACTCGCGGCACAGGACACCAAAGGCTACGAGGATCAGCTGCCCGCAGTCCGGACAGCGTGGGCACAGCGTGTCGAGCGGATTCAGGAAGACTGGAACGGGATCATCACCATGGACGACGACGGAGCGGTGATGGGGCTGCGCTGGTTGGGCGACGGTATCCCGCTCGTGTGACGGAGCCGGTGGGGCCGCCCCGGGAAATCCCCGGAACGGCCCCACCGCCATCACTCGTAAATCTCCCCCCGAGAAGCCTTCGCCACCAAAGACTCCGGCGGCAGGAAGTGGTCACCGTACCGGGCAGCCAATTCCCGGGCCCGGTCGACAAACCCCTGCAACCCGCCCGGATACTGGTTGATGTACTGGATCACCCCACCGGTCCACGCCGGGTACCCGATCCCGAAGATCGACCCGATATTGGCGTCCGCCACCGAAGTCAGCACGCCCTCGTCGAAGCACTTCACCGTTTCCAGTGCCTCGGCGAAGAGCATGCGCTCCTTGAGATCCTCGAACGGCACGTCCGCGCTGCCCGACTTGAACGCGTCCCGCAGGCCCGGCCACAGGCCCGTGCGCTTGCCGTTCTCGTCGTACTCGTAGAAGCCCGCTCCGGTGGAGCGGCCCTTGCGGTCGTACTCGTCGAGCATCCGGTCGATCACGGCCTCCGACGCGTGCGCCGTCCACGTGCCGCCCGCGGCCTCGACCGCGGCGCGCGACTCCTTGCGGATCTTGCGCGGCAGCGTGAGCGTGAGCTCGTCCATCAGCTGCAGCGGCGGCGCGGGGTACCCGGCCTGCGCACCGGCCTGCTCGATCGACGCCGGTTCGACGCCCTCGCCCAGCGCGGCGACCGCCTCGTTGATGAACGTGCCGATCACGCGTGACGTGAAGAACCCGCGGCTGTCGTTGACGACGATCGGGGTCTTGCGGATCTGAAGCGTGTAGTCGAACACCTTGGCCAGCGTGGCCGGCGCCGTCTTCTCCCCGCAGATGATCTCGACCAGCGGCATCTTGTCCACCGGCGAGAAGAAGTGGATCCCGATGAAGTCTTCCTGCCGTTTCACGCCCTCGGCGAGCGTGGTGATCGGCAGCGTCGACGTGTTGGACCCGAGCACCGCGTCGGCGTTGACGACCCCCTCGATCTCGCCGAACACCTTGTGCTTCAGCTCGACGCTCTCGAACACGGCCTCGATCACGAAGTCCACGCCCGCGAAATCGGCCGGGTCGGCAGTCGGCGTGATCCGGGCCAGCAGCTCGTCGGACTTCTCCTGCGTGGTCTTCCCGCGCGAGAGCGCCTTCTCCTCGAGCTTGACCGCGTAGCCCTTGCCCTTGTCGGCCGCCTCCTGCGAAACGTCCTTGAGCACCACGTCGATGCCCGCCTTCGCGGACACGTAAGCGATGGCGGCACCCATCATCCCGGCGCCGAGCACGCCGACCTTGCGCGCGGTGTACTTCTCGAAGCCGTCCGGCCGCGAGCCGCCGGAGTTGATCGTCTGCAGGTCGAAGAAGAACGCCTTGGTCATGTTCTTCGCGACCTGCCCGGTGGCCAGGTGCACGAAGTACCGCGTCTCGACCTGGATCGCGGTGTCGAAGTCCACCTGGGATCCCTCGATCGCGGCGGACAGGATCGCACGCGGCGCGGGCATCGGCGCGCCCTTGAGCTGCTTGCGCAGGTTCGCCGGGAACGCGGGCAGGTTCGCCGCGAAACTCGGGTTCGATGGGGTGCCGCCCGGGATCTTGTACCCCTTGACGTCCCACGGCTGCACGCCGCCTTCGGGGTTGGCCTTGATCCACGCCTTCGCGACGGGCACCAGCTCCTCGACGGTGTCCACGACCTCGTGCACCAGACCCAGCTCCAGCGCCTTGCGCGGCTTGTGCCGCTGGCCCTGCAGGAGCACGTTGAGCAGCGCGTTCTGGATGCCCAGCAGCCGCACCGTGCGGACCACGCCGCCGCCACCGGGCAGCAGGCCGAGGGTGACCTCGGGCAGCCCGATCTGGCTGCCCTTCGCATCGGCCGCAATGCGGTGGTGCGTGGCGAGCGCGATCTCGAGACCGCCGCCGAGCGCCGCGCCGTTGACGGCGGCGACCACCGGCTTGCCCAGCTGCTCGAGCCGGCGCAGGTTGGCCTTCATCTGCCCGGTGCGCTCGGTCATGTACTGCGCGTCCGCGGGTGTGACGCGGATCAGGTCACGCAGGTCGCCACCGGCGAAGAACGTCTTCTTCGCGGACGTGATCACCACGCCGGTGAGGTCGTCCTTCTCCGCCTCCAGCCGCTCCACGGTCGCCGCGAGCGACGTGCGGAAGGCCTCGTTCATCGTGTTGGCGGACTGGTCCGGATCGTCGAGGGTCAGCGTGACGATGCCGTCGGAGTCCTTGTCCCAGCGAATCGTGTCGGTCATGTCCTCACACCCGCTCGATGATGGTCGCGACGCCCATACCGCCGCCGATGCACAAGGTGACCAGCGCGCGGCGCGCCTGGCGGCGTTCCAGCTCGTCGACCACGGTGCCGACCAGCATCGCGCCGGTGGCGCCGAGCGGGTGGCCCATCGCGATCGCGCCGCCGTTGACGTTCACCTTCTCCTCGGGCAGGTGCAGGTCCTTCATCCACTTGAGGACGACGGACGCGAATGCCTCGTTGAGCTCCCACAGGTCGATGTCGTCCGGGGTGAGGCCCGCGGTCTTCAACACCTTCTCGGTGGCCGGCGTCGGGCCGGTGAGCATGATCGTGGGCTCGGAGCCGATGGACGCGGTGGCGACGATGCGCGCCCGCGGCGTGAGGCCGAACGTCTTGCCCGCCTGCTCGCTGCCGACCAGCACGATAGCCGACCCGTCGACGATGCCGGAGGAGTTCCCGCCGGTGTGCACGTGGTCGATCTTCTCGACCTGGTGGTACTTCTGGAGCGCGACGGCGTCGAACCCGCCCATCTCGCCGATCATCGTGAAGGCGGGCTTGAGTTTGCCGAGGCCCTCCACGGTGGAGCCGGGACGGCGGTGCTCGTCGTGTTCGAGGATCGTGACGCCGTTGATGTCCTTCACCGGCACCACGGACTTCGCGAAGTAGCCGCCGGACCACGCCGCCTCGGCCTTCTCCTGTGAACGCACGGCGAACCGGTCGACGTCCTCGCGGGAGAAGCCCTCCATCGTCGCGATCAGGTCGGCGCCGATGCCCTGCGGCACGATGTACTGGTCGTACGCCGTGGCCGGGTCCATGAACAGCGCGCCGCCGTCGGAACCCATCGGCACGCGCGACATGGACTCCACGCCGCCCGCGATGATCAGCTGGTCCCAGCCGGAACGCACCTTCTGCGCCGCGACGTTGGTGGCCTCCAGGCCGGACGCGCAGAACCGGTTCAGCTGCACGCCCGCGACCGTCTCGGGCAGGCCGGACACCAGCGCGGCGGTGCGCGCGATGTCGGCGCCCTGCTCGCCGATCGGGGACACGACGCCGAGCACGATGTCGTCGATCGCCTTCGGGTCGAGGTTCGGGTGGCGGACCTTGAGTTCCTCGATCAGGCCGGCCACCAGGTCGACCGGCTTGGTGCCGTGCAGGGCACCGCCCTTGTTCTTGCCCCGGGGCGTGCGCAACGCCTCGTAGATGTAGGCCTCGCTACTCACTGAAACACTCCTCCGCGAAGCGGCATGGGTGGACACTACTGCCGACTGTACCGCTTGGCCGACGCTAATGCTCATTAACATAATGCCGATGAACCCCATGGTGTCAATGGGTTGCCGACGGTCTGGTCCGCGCTATGGTGAGTTCACCATGAGTACCCAACCCGCCCGCGGCACGCGGCCTCGCGACCGCAAAGCCCAGCTCGCCGCCATCGCGGCCGAGCTGTTTCGCGCCCGCGGGTTCCACGGCGTCTCGGTCATCGACATCGCCGCTGCGGCGGGGGTCACCGCACCCGCGCTGTACCGGCATTTCGCCGACAAGCAGGCGATCCTGACCTACGTCGTACTGGCCGGGATCGACGACATGGAGTCGATCACCGGCGCCGCGCTCGCCGATTCCGCCCCGCTGCCCGAGCAGCTGAACACCCTGTTCACCGGCCTGGCGACGCAGTCGGTCGAGCATCGGGAAATCGCCGCGCTGTGGCGGTGGGAAGGCCCGCATCTGCCGCGCGAGCAACGCCGCGAGATCCGTCGTCGCTCGGCCGCGGTACTGGACGCGTGGACGAAAGCCCTGCTCGGCATCCGCCCCGACCTGGCCGCGGACGAGGCCGAACTACTCTGCTGGGCCGCGCTGTCGGTGTTCGGCAGCATCGCGGCGCACCACACGACGGTGGCACGCAAGCGTTTCGTACCGCTGCTGGTCGAGCTGGCGCAAGCTGTCCTCGACGCGTCCCTGCCGTCGGCGATCGAGCCGCCGCCCTCCGCGGTGACCAGCCTGGGCACCCCATCCCGGCGCGAACAAGTCCTGACCGCCGCGACGACGTTGTTCGGCGAACGCGGTTTCCACGCGGTGAGCATGGAAGACATCGGCGCCGCGGCAGGCATCGCCGGACCCAGCGTGTACCGGCATTTCCCCAGCAAGGTCGCGCTGATGGTCGCGATCGGCCACCGGGCAGCCGACCGGCTCGCCGTAGCCGCCGAACAAGCCCTGCAGGCCCCCGACGAGCGGACAGCGCTGGGCCGCCTGGCCGCGTCGTACGTGCATGTCCTGCTGCGCACTCCGGAACTGCTGGTGTCGTTCACCACCGACCGCGGGACGACGCCGGACCGCGACAAGGCCGACCTGCGGCGCGTCCAGGTGGACTACGTCGGCCAGTGGGTCTCGCTGCTTTCCGCCGTGTTCCCGGAGCTGCCCGCGCGCGAGGCGAAAATCCGGGTCCACGCGGCGCTGACCATCGCGAACGACCTGAGCCGCACCGGACGGGTCAAGAACCGGCCGCACCTGCAGGCGGAGCTGACTGCCCTGCTGCTTGCGGTACTGGGGCTCGACCTCGGCTGAACGCTCTGCGCGGAATCCCTCCTGCCCGGCCCGCGGATGTGCAAGCATTTTCCGTGCCCACGAGACGGTTGCATCTGGTCCGCGCGGACGAGGGTCACCGCGTCACGACCATCGAGCTCTTCTTCGACCTCGTCTTCGTCTACGCCATCACCCAGACCACGCAGCTGATGGCCGGGCACCTGAGCCTGCTCGGCGTCGGCGAGGGGCTGCTGGTGCTGGCGGTGCTGTGGTGGTGCTGGTGCAGCTACGCCTGGCTCGGCACCACCATCCACGTCGACCACGGCATCGCCCGGCTGGCGATGTTCGGTGCGATGGCGGTGATGTTCCTGGTCGCGCTCACCGTGCCGGAAGCGTTCACCGACGTGCCGGGCGGGCTCGACGGGCCGCTGCTGTTCGTCGTCTGCTACGGCATCGTCCGGGTCCTGCACCAGGTCGCGTACCTCGGCGCCGCCCGGCACGACGCCGAGCTCCGCCGGGTACTTCTCCGGATGTTGCGCGGGCTGGTCCCGAGCCTGGCGCTGCTCGCCGTTGCAGCGGTGGTCGGCGGGCCATGGCAGCCAGTCCTGTGGGTCGTCGCGCTGCTGGTGGACTACCTCAACGTGTACCTGTCCGGCCCGGCAGGCTGGCGGCTGAACTCGCCCGCGCACTTCGCGGAGCGGTTCGGGCTGATCGTGATCATCGCGCTCGGCGAATCGATCGTGGCAATCGGCATCGGGATCGGCCAGCTGCCGCTGACCTGGCTCGTCGCCGCGTCGGCGATCTGCGGGATCGCGCTGGCCGCCGGGATGTGGTGGACGTACTTCGACCTGGTGGCACACGTCGCCGAGAGCCGCCTCGCGCGCGCCACCGGGGTCGCGCGGACCAAGATCGCCACGGATTCCTACACCTACCTGCACCTGCCGCTCATCGCCGGCATCGTGCTCGTCGCGCTCGGATTGAAGAAGACGTTCCTCACCCTGTCCGACAGCGCACACCACAGCCCGTCCGACGCACTGCACGGCGTCCCGCTGTGGGCACTCACCGGCGGGCTCGCGCTGTACCTGGTCGCGCTCAGCTCGCTGCGCCGCCGCAACCTCGGCAGCTGGAACCGTCAGCGGCTCGTCGTCGCTGTACTCCTGCTCGCGCTGACACCGCTCTTCGACCACGTCCCCGCGGCCCTCGTGCTGCTGTTCGTCACGGTCGCGGTCCTGCTGCTCATCGCGTTCGAACGCACCCCGCTGGCCCGCCGCCCCACGACCGGGTGACCCGCGCCTGGCGGATTTGCGCATCTCACGCTAACCTACTCACGAGTAGGTAACAGAGGGAGAGGCGACATGGCTGCGCCAAGGAAACGAGACGCAATGGGCCTCGGCCTGGCCGCGCTCACCCGGCTGGCCGGGAGCAAGGCGATCGAGCGGACCGGGCTGCGCGGGCCGGTGCAGAACCTGGTCAAGGCGGGCACCCGCACGGGTTTCCGCGCGGCGGGTGCGGCGACCAGGTCGTTCACGTCGGTCCAGCGGCTGGGTGAACCGGCCCGGCTGGCTCCGGCCGCCGGCAGCGGGCTCTTCGACCTCACGCCGAGCGAGGATCAGCAGCTCATCGTGGAGACGGTCGGCGAGTTCGCGGCCGAGCAGCTGCGCCCGGCCGCAGCCGACGCCGACGAGAAACTCGCTGCGCCGGAAGGTTTGCTGAGCCGCGCGGCCGAGCTGGGCATCAGCCTCGTCGGCATCCCCGAGGAGCTGGGCGGCGCGGGTACCGAGCGGTCGGTGGTCACGAACGCGCTGGTCGCGGAGGCACTCGCGCACGGCGACCTCGGGCTGGCGGTGGCTGTACTGGCGCCGTCGGCGGTGAGCACGGCGCTGGTCGCGTGGGGCGACGAGCAGCAGCAGGCCGATTACGTCCCGGCGTTCACCGGCGACCAGGTCCCGGCCGCGGCGCTCGCCCTGCTCGAACGTACGCCGCTGTTCGACCCGTTCAAGCCCGCCACCAAAGCGAAGCGCACCCCGAAGGGTTACCAGCTCGACGGCGTGAAGTCGCTGGTCCCGCGCGCCGCGGAAGCCGAGCTGTTCCTGGTGTCGGCCGATCTGGAAGGCCGCGGGGCGGCGTTGTTCCTGGTGGAATCGTCGAGCGCGGGGGTGACGGTCGAGGCCGAGCCCGCAATGGGCTTGCGCGGCGCCGCCACCGGAAAGCTGCACCTGGAGAAGGTCGCGCTGCCTGCCGGTGCACTGCTCGGCGGCGGCAAGGCAGACGTTTTCACCGAAGTGGTAAGGCTTTCCCGGCTCGGCTGGGCAGCACTCGCGGCCGGGGTCGGCAAGGCGGTGCTGGACTACGTGGTGCCTTACGTCAACGAGCGCACCGCATTCGGCGAGCCGATCAGCCACCGTCAGGCGGTCGCGTTCTCGGTGGCGGACATTGCAATCGAGCTGGAGGGCCTGCGCCTGGTGACGCTCCGCGCCGCCGCGCGCGCCGAGCAGGGTAAGGAATACGCGCGAGAGGCCGCGCTCGCCCGGAAACTCGCCACCGACAAGGGAATGCAGATCGGCAATGCCGGGGTGCAGCTGCTGGGTGGGCACGGATTCGTGAAGGAGCACCCGGTGGAACGCTGGTACCGCGACCTGCGCGCGATCGGCGTGATGGAAGGCGCCGTCCTGCTGTGACCCCTTTGCTTCGCTTGCTGCGAAAGGCTGTGTTTTCATGATCAATCTGGAAACCCCGAAGAAGGCCGGTGCCCTGATCAACCAGGCGTACCAGGCCGCGGCCGAGGTGTTCCGTCCGATCTCCCGCAAGTACGACCGGGCCGAGCACACCTATCCGTCCGAATTGGACATGTTCGCGGCCTTGCTGGACGGCCTGAACTCCTCCGGCGAGGGCGGCGCAGGTGCGGCAGGCGTCCGCCGCTCCCCGGATGCGGGCAGCGGCAACCGTAACGGGGCGAATTTGAATGTCGCGCTGGGCACCATCGAAATGTGCTGGGGTGATGTTGGCCTGTTGCTCTCGATGCCCCGTCAAGGCTTGGGAAACGCGGCAATCAGCTCCGTCGCGACGGACGAGCAACTCTCGCGCTTTGCCGGTCTGTGGGCCGCCATGGCCATCACCGAACCGGACTGCGGCTCGGATTCCGCCGCCATCACCACCACGGCCACAGTGGACGGTGATTCTTATCTTTTGAATGGTGAAAAAATCTTCGTAACGTCCGGCCAGCGTGCCGATGCGGTGGTCGTCTGGGCCACCCTCGATCGGTCCAAGGGCCGCGCGGCAATCAAGTCCTTCGTGGTCGAGAAGGGCACGCCGGGGTTCGAAGTGGTGCGGGTGGAACACAAACTGGGCATCCGCGCTTCGGATACGGCGGTGCTGCGCTTCGAAAACTGCCGGGTACCGAAGGAAAACCTGCTGGGCACTCCGGAGATTGATACGGGAAAGGGCTTCGCGGGGGTCATGCAGACCTTCGACAACACCCGCCCGTTGGTGGCCGCCATGGCTGTCGGCCTGGCCCGCGCCGCCCTGGATGAAACCCGCCGGGTGTTGACGGAATCAGGCATCTTTGTTGATTACGACCGCCCTGCTCTCACCCAGCACGCCGCGGCCGCCACTTTCCTGCAGTTGGAAGCGGATTATGAGGCTGCGTACTTGCTGACGCTGGAGTCGGCCTGGATGGCGGATAACCGTAAGCCCAATTCTTTGCAGGCGTCGATGGCCAAGGCAAAGGCTGGCCGGACGGTGGTTGAGGTGACCCTCAAGTGCGTCGAGCTGGCGGGTGCTTATGGGTATACAGAGGAGTCGCTGCTGGAGAAGTGGTCCCGAGATGCGAAGATCTTGGACATCTTTGAGGGGACGCAGCAGATTCAGCAGTTGATCGTGGCCCGCAGGGTTCTCGGGAAGTCTTCCGCTGAGTTAAAGTAATCCACGGGCTGCCCGGTCGCTTGCCCTCTCGTGCCTCCGCAACCGGGCGTAACGTGTGGTTTCGCCGATCTACCCGGTACTAATCAGCAGGCTTGCCTTCCGCCTCAGGTTGCGCCGAGATCTCGCCCGCCCTCCGTTCCTCGTATCCGGCCCAGTACAACGCCTCATGGTGATGAGTCCGGTCGAGGTCCGCGACAGCCTTGTACAACCGTGCGTTGCCGAGCCGGAACGCCCGCCATGCCGAAGGATTCGCACCACTCGTCGGCCGACGATCCAGCACGACCTCGTGGGCGTCCAGCAACGTCTTCGGCTCACCTTTCGCCACGCCTACTCCTCCCCGCGCCTCGCCCGTCGGCTGGTTACCGCCCCGCTTGTCCGAACCAGGCTGTTTCAACGTTCACGCCTACCTCTGGCGTCATGCCCCAGCGATCTGATGCCTAGTCTCCGTCAAAACGCGGGACGTGATCACCACGTGGCGGGACATCTTGGGACGTCCCTGATACCGTCGAAGACGTCCCTACACGTCCCAAGGGGGTTTCGATGCCGAACGAACGCCTGCGCGACGCGCTGCTTCGCAACGGCCTGACACTGGAGCAGGTCGCCATGGCGGTCGGTGTCGATCAGAAGACCGTAGAGCGCTGGATCACCACGAGCCGGACGCCCTACCCCAAGCACCGGCACAAGATCGCTGCCATGGCGCGCGAGTCAGAGACCTACCTGTGGCCCGACTCGGTCGCCCCGGAGCGCAAAGCCGAGACGGCCGCCGCCGAGCTTGTGCAGGTCTTCCCGCACCGCAATGCCGTCCCAGTCGAATTGTGGGACCGGCTGATCAAGGACGCATCGGAGACCATCGAGATCCTGGTACATGCTGGCTTGTTCCTAGTGGAACGCCCGCGGTTCATCAAGGACCTGGCCACCAAGGCAGCCGCTGGCGCAAGAATCCGACTGATGTTCGGAGAACCCGGCGGAGACAGCGTCGCCCTACGCGGCGACGAAGAGCAACTCGGCGACGGAACGCTCGCCGCACGCATCCGCAATGCACTGGCGTCCTACCGGCCTTTGGTCGGCGTCGATGGAGTGGAGATGCGGTTCCACAACACAACGCTCTACAACTCGATCTTCCGCTTCGACGACGAGATGATCATCAATACGCACGTGTACGGGTTTCAGGGAGCCCACGCCCCCTCTCTCCACCTGCGGAGACTTTCCGCCGGGGACCTCTTCGAGACGTACTCGGAAAGCTTCGAGTCAGTGTGGAACCTCGCCAAGCCCGCCACCTTCTAGGAAGGCAGCATGACCCGAGTCGACTACTACAACGACCCGAATGCGCCGAAGGCCAACAGCATCGCGGTAGCGGTGTCCGCGTTCATCCAGGACGACGAAGGCCGAATTCTGATGATCAGGCGCACCGACAACGACCTGTACTCCATCCCGGGCGGCCAGCTTGAACTCGGCGAGACACTGGCAGAGGCGGCGATCCGGGAGGTCCGCGAGGAGACAGGCATCGATTGCGAAGTCACGGAGGTAATCGGTCTGTACTCAGATCCAAGACACGTCATCGCCTACGACGACGGCGAGGTCCGACAAGAGTTCTCAATTTGCTTCCGCGCCAAAACGACCGGAGGAAGCTTACGCACTAGCAGAGAAAGCAAAGAAGTCCTCTGGCTTCATAAGGAAGGTATCTTCGATCTGAACATTCACGAATCAATCAGGTTGCGACTTAGTCACTCGCTAGAAAATAATAGACCTGTCTATTTTTCTTAGCGTGAGCCACAGCGAGCTTCTTTCCTATAATTACAGATCGTCCATCACTCAGCACCCCTGTCCTCGGCACGTTGCCCCGGGATCCTGATCAGGCGATCGTTGTGATCAACAGTCAATATAACACGATCGACAAGGTCGAGCAGTAAACCCCTCGGCAACTCGTTATCGACCGCCACCAACTGCAAAGCATTACGATAGTCATTATCAATCCGCTGAAGTAGGCGGTAGATATCCGAAACCCTTGCCATGTCGAAGCCCTCATAGCCGGCATTGGCCGAGAGCCCATCCAGGACCAGAAGGCCAGGCATCGGCAGGTTTCTGTCTATTGCGACCGTGTGGTGCGCTAGAGCATGAGCTATATTCACGAGAGTCTTCAGGCCCTGACTTGACAACTTATCGAAATCTCTTCCAGAGATAATAGGCAGGTAGTTACTTCTATTGATTTTTACACTAAGCCCGTCTTCAAACTCCGGAATGTTCAGGAATTTGAGATACTCAAGCATTCTTTTCTCTAGCGCCTTGACATTTTCCTCCGGAGTGGCATCATCAAGTTCCATACCGGATATTTCGGCCAATATCTGCTCACGCTCTTCTTCGAGCGTCGTGCGCTCCTCATCGCGTATCCGCAACTTCTGATGAACCTCAAGATACTCAAGAAGACGCTTTATATTGGCCTCGAGGTCTGCCTCTTTTGCAGCAAAGTATTCAAGACGCTGCGCATTGTCCGAAACGTACGAGGCAGTAAGCTGGTCCAGTTGCGCCGCGGCATCGCCTATACTCGATTCCAGCTTTCGCAACCGCGACCTCAGATCTGCTAGCGTTGCAAGACGCGCTTGTATTACCTCTCCGGTCTCCGCCACTTGTTCTGAAACTCTTGCCTGTTCAGCCAACAAGTCGTCTCGCGAACTGGCGCGACGGGGCTCCTGCATACACAAGTAGCAGTGATCTTTGTCCACCCTCCCGTGATTGATATCGCTACCACATCTTGGGCAGACTACAAAATCAAAGTCAACCAACCATTCATCAGCCACCACCGCACGAGTCAGCCGTGCCGCCTGACTTTTGAGTTGCCGTTCCAGGTCCCTCAAGTCTGATAGCTGCACTTCAATCCGCCGCATGTCCTCCAACATTTCTGCTTGCTCGTTGCGCCGAGCAATGACGGAAGACCTCAGTTCACTTACACCTGGAATCGAACCTACGTCGACGCCAAGTTGAATCTGCGCTTCACGAATTCCTTCGAGTTGACGATGCAGTTCCTCTAGCTCAGCTTCGAGCGCTGGGGCGTCGTAGAAGGGAGTCGCCGACAGCAACGTTCGGATCGCTTCCGAGTCACGATCTATTGCTTCTAACCTAAGCTCAATACTTCGAAGTTCTGCCGCTTTCCTTGCCGCTTCCACGTTGTAGTAGCCATATGCAAGCTCAAAGACCGCGCGCCTTTTCCCGTCTCTAAAAGGATGATGATGACCGAAAACTTGTGTGTCAATTTCATCTCCAGTTACCACGCAGTATCCAAGCCAGTCCGTCATCGTCACCGGCGTGACCGACTCCGTCGGCTTACTGCGAGCACGAGGAACGCTCACCGCCGGGATCGAAAGCTGCTCCAGGAGAAAGGTACTGTATGGCTGCCCTTTTCCACCCGCTGGCAACCTGAAGGCCACAGCTTCCCGTTCCTCATCCGACTGCACCTCCGCCACATCAACAGGCGCGTTATTAGTAGTAACGAGCGGCCTGAAAATCTTCCACTCATGTTGGCTCAAGCGAATATCGCCAAGGAGAGTGCTAATAAACTCGGTTTCGGGCGGCAGCCCCGATGGCACTGCACCCAGAAGTGATCTAATGAGTCGAACAAAAGTGGTCTTGCCACTAGAGATTTCACCCTGCACAATGTTTAGACCTGGCTTGAAGTATACTTCCCTGCCGCCGCCGATAAGATTCAATCTTACTAGTTCGACACTGCGCGCCCTTGAGAAGTTGTCACTGGAGCTTGTTGTGATACTCAAGTTAACTCCTCACGCCAAACAGCATCAGAAATCTCCGGTAGTTCATAGAGATAATTCTTCAGCGTAGTTCCAGACTTATCTAAGTACTTTTTCGCTAGACGCAATCGATCCACGATTTGCGCGAAGCTTTCGTCAGATCGAAGTTCATTTGAAAGACGCTCCCCCCTAGGCGTTGTCCTGTAACCAAAACCAGGACGCCCTCCCAGTGGAGATACAACCACAAGACCTCGACCGATCAATGAGCCCAGAATAGCAAAGTAGGCCGGATCCCAGGGGCCGTAACGGTAGCGCATCATGCGATGCATCAAGCGGGAAGTCAGTTTGGTCAAGTATAGATAGATCCTTCTCACTAGCCCCACGCATAGCTATCACTCGCGAGAAATGCTTCGGATACCTGATCAAAAAGTCCAGCTTGGCAAGTTTTACCCGGCCTTCGAGAGTTCGTTCTCGCCCATTTTTCCCTCGACTGAACTCGTCAATCAAAAGCAGCACTCGCGCTTCAGACTCAGGAGTAGCCCTATACAAGTTCCTGCTCGTACGAGAACGCCTACCGTCTTCCATCGAGGACAGCTTATCACTTGGGGTCACTGACATATCTCCAAGGGAAACGGCATTCATCCGAAAGATGCGCCAGAAAACCGTAGACCCGGAGCCCGTCTCGCGAGAACAAGTCCTTGCGGTCGAGATCTCCCAGTATTCTCGGGTTACTGAGAAATTCTAGCGATATCGACACAGCAGGCTTGGAGAAAATTGCGGGGTTTACAATACCTGCTTGATGAATCCTGTGAGCCGTGGATTTCGCAACAACCAACACTCGAGAGGCGAGTTCTTCCAGGACTTCTTCAGCATCTCGACGCGAAGCGAGTAGAAGTTGCCGTTCGATTTCCATCTCAGCTCGAAGCGACTTAGTTATTTTGGTTGTTTCATCGTCAGCACCGGCTGTCATTAGCTTCAACTCGAGCGCTGACTCGGAACTCCCGTCCCTGACCCGCTGGAGTATTTCACTCGACGTGACATTTGGCGTAAGAGGGGCAATCTCACGGAGAACCACGCAGCTGAGAACCTGGAGACGGCTAACTACAGCGTCACCTGGAGGTCTTGTTGCATCGAGGGTTTGCGTCGGATCAACAAAGGATAACGTTTCTAGCAGTCGTGAGTAAAAACTGAGAACCACCTCCGCCGATTGCGCGGATTCAACTAACTGAAGAAGCTTCCCATACAAGTCTTCAGCTTCAGAGACACTCATCGAAGGCCAGATTCGACCGATTTCTAGGATCGCTTTGGCGTCAACATTGAACCTTGAAGGCTGATTTGGATACACCTTGAATCTAGATAGGAAGTCGTCTAAGTGAACCTTGGGTACGCCAGCCTTTATAATCTTCGTTCGCGTAGATGCGTCGGCCGAGGTCGGATCATGTACGAATTTGACCGTTGCGGCAGCATCTGAGATCGGACCTTCCAAGAACAGCTCGAAGGTCGCTATTGCAAGACATCCGCCTTCCCGGGCGGCAGCATATGAGCGAGCCAGGGATTCGATTCCCGACTTGCACATTTTAGCAATACTCCACGATCCACGGTTCCGCGTTTTGAGCTGAATGAAGCGAATATGGTTCGAATACACCAATACAACATCTTCAACCTGCTCACATACTGCGTACTTCAAATCGGGATCATTATTCAGATGCGCGATCCATAAGCGAACCACTTGCTTCGCCTGCCATCGATAGCGTCCGAAGGTATCTACGCCGGTGGAATCTGACTCCAGACGCGCCACGTTGTCCAGCAAGTCTTTCGCACTAGACGGCGGGTGCTCCATCGGACTCCTCGTGCTAAATGGCAGCGTCTCTCTTGCCGAACTTGGCTCTATGGGATCAAGGGCGCGCCGCCGGTGGCGGCGCGCCTGTCGCGCACGTAGCCCCTCGCCTGGGCGGCCGCATCCGCTTCCGACACGGCGGGCAGCCGCTCCGCTTCGCCCGCCGACAGGGCGGTACGGCCGCCAGCGGGTCACCTGGCGCAGCGCCGCGCGGCGGCGGCACACGAGTCCCCAGAGCCAACGTTGGCCTCCTCTGCGAGCGGTCGTGACATACGGGTCGTTCGTAACTCGATCTCCGTTACGCATCGTCGTGAGGGACCTCCATCCCGACGCCTGATCGTGACAACGGCCGGTAGCACCACGTCAAGACGGTGAAGCGTGTCTTGACCCGGCACCACCGGCCGCGTGCTGGCTTCGTATCGGGATGCAGGGGTAGGTGTGGCTGTTCCGCCAGGCCGTCTCCAGGCCTTCAGAGGCCAGGGAGCAGCGACAGACGACGAGAACTAGCGAGATGCATCAGCGCAGTTCAGAGGCTATTTACCGCGAAGGGAGCGAGGTCGACGAAACCCAGCTGAGAAATTCTGGACATCTTCGAGGGGACGCAGCAGATTCAGCAGCTCATCGTTGCTCGACAGGTTCTGGGGAAGTCGTCCGCTGAACTAAAGTAGCCCGATGCGACCCCTTCGGTATTCGATCAACGTCACGGTGGACGGATGCTGCGATCATCGGGCCATCCCCGCCGATGAGGAGCTTCACCGGCACGCGGAGGGCATCCTCGCGCAGGCTGATGCACTCCTCTTCGGCCGGGTGATCTACGAAATGATGGAGTCCGCATGGCGCCCGTCGAAGCGGGCTGCGGAACTGCCGGAGTGGATGGAACCCTTCGGCCGGACCATCGACGCGGCGCGGAAGTACGTGGTCTCGAGCACGCTCGACCAGGTGGACTGGAACGCGGAACTCGTGCGCGGGAACCTGCAGCACGCCGTTGAGCAGCTGAAACAGGAGCCGGGCAACGGCCTGCTCTTGGGTGGCGTGCAACTCCCGCTGGCGCTGGCGGAGCTGGACTTGATCGACGAGTACGAGTTCATCGTGCACCCGAGGGTGGCGGGCCATGGACCGACCTTGTTCGCTGGGCTCGCAAATTACGTCGACC
This sequence comes from Amycolatopsis jejuensis, assembly GCF_000717335.1. GTDB lineage: Bacteria > Actinomycetota > Actinomycetes > Mycobacteriales > Pseudonocardiaceae > Amycolatopsis > Amycolatopsis jejuensis. The sequence continues at coordinate 263,917 of NZ_JNYZ01000027.1, read as the reverse complement.
TGAAGCTGGTGGACCGTCAGGACTTTGCCTCGGGTGCGGTTGCATTGCGGTACGAACCACGGCAGTAGCCGGGACAACGTCGCGTGCGATGCCTGGCAACCGGGGGCTGTCCGTCCTCGGCGCAATCAAGCACCGACCAGCAGGTTCAGCCGTTCCACGCTATCCATCTGACAACGCGGAACTCATACACATCCCCCAACCCGCCACACCGTGGACAGGGCTTGCGGTCTCGATCCATCCCCGAGCCAAAACATTCCGGGCAAGTCTTCGGCTTCGGCATCGATGGCTCCCACGGCGGTAGACGACGAAGTCGTTCTAGCTGTTACCAAATGCCGACGCCAGCAGCCCGCAGGAGATCAACGCTCATCCAGGAACTCATCCAAATACCGCCATGTAGTCCCCCGTGCGCGGCGGCCCGTCAGGACCCCCAAATGCCCACCCGGAGCAGTCCGGAACTGCACCTCAGGCGCATTCTCCAGCAACTGCACCACCCGCTCCACCGAAGCCCGTGGCGCGATCGTATCGTTTTCCCCCGCTACCACCAGCATCGGCGCCTTCACGTCGGACAAACTGATCTTCCGCCCGTTCAGATCGACAGTCCCCTCGGCGAGATCATTGGTCCGGAACAACCGGTGATACAACTGCCCGAAGGTACGCCCGGGATAAGCGTACATATTGTCCATGAAATGATCGACCGCCTCGATCTGGGCCAGATAGTCACGGTCGTCCAGATTTCGGAGGATGGCCAACGGCTTGGTGATTTCCTTCGAAATCCCCGTCGCGCGGAAAACGCGGGTGACCAAATAGGACGGTGCGCCGCCGAAGACGCGGTACACCGGGGTCAGCAGGTGGCCGCCGGTGAGGTCCACCAACGGGCGGAACGGGGCGACGATCGGGATGGCCGTGAAGTCCACCGGGGAGCCGATGGCGGTGATCGACTCGATCGGCAGGTCCGGCTGGTCCGCGTCCACCAGCATCGCGAAAATCCCGCCTAGTGACCACGACACCAGGTGCACCCCTTGGCCACCCGCGTCCTGGCTCACCTTGCGGATGGCGCGCGGCAGTACCTCGTCGATCCAGTGCTCGATGCCGAGGCGGCGGTCGGAGAAGGCGACCATGCCGTAGTCGACCAGGTACGTCGGCCTTCCGGCGTCCACCAGGTGCTCGATCAGGCTGCAGCCGCGGCGCAGGTCGAAGCACAGGGCGGGCGCGGCCAGCGGCGGCACCAGCAGGATCGGCGGCCCGGACACCTCCGCCGCGCCGTGCGTCATGCGGTACACCGAGCGGTTGGGGCCCTGGTCGATCAGCACCCGGGGCATCGGCCGCAGGTCGGCGACCCCACCCTGGAACACCTTGCCCACGACGTTCGCCGCGGCGGCGGCCAGCCGGGCCGGTGGGGAAACCATGTCGCGCCTCCTGCAGTTCGTCCTGCAGGCATCTTGCCGGGTACGCGGCTACCGCATCAACCTGCCACTCCCGCAAGCACCCGGCAAGCACTCGATCAGGCAGACGATCAAGCACCGACCCCCAGGTGCCGCGCGATGAGCATCCGCTGGACCTCGCTCGTGCCCTCGCCGATTTCCAGGATCTTCGCGTCCCGGTAGAACCGGCTCACCGGGAACTCGTTCATGAAGCCGTACCCGCCGAAGATCTGCGTTGCGTCGCGGGCGTTGTCCATCGCTGCGTTCGACGCCACCAGCTTCGCGATCGACGCTTCCTTCTTGAACGGCTCGCCGCGCAGCATCTTCGACGCCGCCTGGTAATACGCGAGACGCGCGGTGTGGGCGCGGACCTCCATGTCCGCGACCTTGAACTGGATCGCCTGGTATTCGCCGATCCGGTGGCCGAACGCGACCCGGTCCTTCACGTACTTCAGGCATTCGTCCACGCAACCCTGCGCCAGACCCACGCTCAGCGCGGCGATCGCGACCCGGCCTTCGTCCAGAATGGACAGGAACTGCGCGTACCCGCGGCCCCGCTTGCCCACCAGGTTCTCGGCAGGCACCCGGACGTCCGAAAAGGACAGTTCGTGCGTGTCCGAGCAGTTCCAGCCGACCTTCGAGTACTTCGGCGCCACGGTGAAGCCCGGCGTACCCGACGGCACGATGATCGCCGAGATCTCCTTGCGGCCGTTCTCCATCACGTCGGTGACCGCGGTGACGGTGACCAGCCGCGTGATGTCCGTACCCGAGTTCGTGATGAAAGCCTTGCTGCCGTTGATGATCCACTCGGCACCGTCGAGCCGGGCACGAGTGCGCGTGGCACCCGCATCCGACCCGCCGCCGGGCTCGGTGAGGCCGAACCCGCCGAGTGCCTCGGCCGTGGTCAGTTTCGGCAGCCAGGTTTCCTTCTGCTCCTGCGTCCCGAACCGGTAGATCGGCATTGCGCCGAGGGAAACCCCGGCCTCCAGCGTGATCGCGACCGACGAGTCGACCCGCGCCAGCTCCTCCAGCGCGAGGCACAGCGCGAAATAGTCCCCGCCCATGCCGCCGAACTCCTCCGGGAAAGGCAGGCCGAACAGGCCCATCTCGCCCATCTTGGCGACCAGGTCGTACGGGAATTCCTCCTTCTCGTACAACGGTCCGATCACCGGCGCGACCTCGTTGTGCGCGAAGTCCTCGACCGTCTTGCGAAGCGCTTCGTACTCTTCGTCCAGCCGGAAGTCGATCACTGCTTCTCCTCTGCTGCGCTCACCACGGCCAGCGTCTCGTCGAGCGCGACCTGCTGGCCCGCCCGCACGGAAAGCTCACTCACCACACCGTCGATCGGAGCCGTGACAGTGTGTTCCATCTTCATCGCCTCGACGACCAGCAGCGGCACCCCGGCACTCACCACGTCACCTTCGGCGACCTTCACCACCAGCACGGTGCCCGGCATCGGGCTCTTCACCGGACCGGCACCCGCCGCCTCGCCGCGTGCGGCCAGCGACACCTCCTGGTCGGCGAATGCGAACGACCGACCCTCCCGAGCCAGCCACACTGTCCTATCCGGACCGTCGGCAAAGCGGTACCGCTCCAGGCCGTCAGCGCGCCGAACCTCCAGCAGATCACCTTCACGACGCGCGGAAACCCGCACCGGCTCAGCGTCGTCCACTGTCACCGAAGCATCCGCCGGGGTGCCTTCAACCCGGACCACGGCCTGGAATTCCCCGGCACGCAACCGGAAAGTGACTCCGCCCGGACCGCTGAGCCGCCAGCCATTCGGCACGTCCCACGGGTCCACCACTGCACCGGACGGCTGCAACGAAAGCAGCCGATCCATTGCCGCAGCAACGAAAAACTCCGGCGGCACATCAGAAGAGACCAATTCGGACAGTCGCCGGTCGACGAGTTCCGTGTCCAGCCGACCGGCGCGCACGTCGTCGTCGGCGAGCAGACCGCGCAGGAACGCGACGTTCGTACCCAGGCCGAGCAACGCGGTGTCAGCCAGCGCCCGGTCGAGTTTCTGCAGGGCCGAAGCACGATCCGGGCCATACGCAATGATCTTCGCCAGCATCGGGTCGTAATTCGACCCGATCACCGCACCCCGGGTCATCCACGAATCGACCCGCACACCGTCGCCCGACGGCTCGTGCACCGCCAGCACCGTGCCGCCGGTGGGGATGAACCCACGCGCCGGATCCTCGGCGTACACGCGGGCTTCGACCGCATGGCCGTCCAGCCGCACGTCCTCCTGCTTCAGCGTGAGTGGCTCCCCTGCCGCCACCCGCACCTGCCAGGACACCAGATCGAGGCCGGTCACCATTTCCGTGACCGGGTGCTCCACCTGCAGCCGCGTGTTCATCTCCATGAAGAAGAACTCGTCCGGATTGTGCGCGGACATGATGAATTCGACCGTACCCGCGCCGACATACCCGACCGACCGCGCGGCTTCCGCTGCCGCCGCACCCATTTTCGCCCGCGTGGCCTCGTCCAGCAGCACCGACGGCGCTTCCTCGATGATCTTCTGGTGCCGTCGCTGCAGACTGCACTCACGCTCGCCGAGGTGCAGCACCGTTCCGTGCTGGTCGGCCAGTACCTGGATCTCGATGTGCCGCGGGGTGGTGACGAACCGCTCCATCAACAGCGTGTCATCGCCGAAAGAGCCCTTCGCCTCCCGGCGCGCGGACTCGATCGCAGCGTCCAATTCGGACTCTTCGTGGACGAGCCGCATACCCTTGCCACCACCACCAGCGGACGGCTTCAGCAGCAGCGGATATCCGACGCGTGCGGCAGCGGCGGCAAACCCGCCCTCCGGAATGTCCACATCGGACGCACCAGGCACCACCGGCACTCCGGCCGCGGACACTGTTGCCTTCGCCCGGATCTTGTCGCCCATTTTGTCAATGGCTTCCGGCGGCGGGCCGATGAACACCAGCCCGGCTTCCTCGCACGCCCGCGCAAACGCGGTGTTCTCGGCGAGAAAACCGTATCCCGGATGAACAGCTTGTGCGCCGGTTTCCTTTGCGGCCGCTACAATCGCCGGGATCGACAGGTAGCTCTTCGCGGCTTCAGCCGGGCCGATGCGCACCGCGGTGTCCGCCTCACGCACATGGCGCGCGTCGGCGTCCGCATCGCTGTACACCGCGACGGAACGAATTCCGAGCTCGCGCAGCGAGCGGATCACGCGGACGGCGATTTCCCCGCGATTGGCGACCAGAACAGTCTCGAACACCCTCATCACATCCGGAAAACGCCGTAGTTGACTTCGGGCAAAGGAGCATTGGCGGCGGCCGACAACGCGAGGCCGAGCACCGTGCGGGTGTCCGCCGGGTCGATCACGCCGTCGTCCCACAGCCGCGCCGTGGAGTAGTACGGGCTGCCCTGCTCCTCGTACTGGTCACGAATCGGGTCCTTGAACGTCTCTTCGTCCTCTGTGGACCATTCACCGCCGCGACCCTCGATCGCGTCGCGCCGGACCGTCGACAGCACCGACGCCGCCTGTTCCCCGCCCATCACGGAAATCCGCGCATTCGGCCACATCCACAGGAACCGCGGCGAATACGCCCGGCCACACATCGAATAGTTACCCGCACCGAACGACCCGCCGATGATCACGGTGAACTTCGGCACCCGCGCGCACGCCACCGCGGTGACCATTTTCGCGCCGTGCTTGGCAATCCCACCAGCCTCGTACGCGCGCCCGACCATGAATCCGGTGATGTTCTGCAGGAACACCAAGGGAATCGACCGGCGGTCACACAGCTCGATGAAATGCGCACCCTTCATCGCGGACTCGGCGAACAACACGCCGTTGTTGGCAATGATGCCGACCGGATGCCCGTGAATGTGCGCAAAACCGGTGACGAGCGTGGCCCCGTATTCCTTCTTGAACTCCGAAAACCGGCTGCCGTCAACGACCCGGGCGATCACCTCGCGGACGTCATAAGGCGTGCGCGAATCCGTGGGTACCACGCCGTACAGCTCACGCGGGTCAGCGGAAGGCTCCTCGATCGCCTGCACGTCCCACGGCCGCGGCGTGCGCGGGCCGAGCGTGGAGACGATGTCGCGGACGATGCGCAACGCGTGCGCGTCGTCGTCGGCGAGATGGTCGGTGACGCCGGACTGTCGCGAGTGCACGTCGCCGCCACCCAGCTCCTCAGCGGTGACCACCTCGCCCGTCGCCGCCTTCACCAGCGGCGGACCGCCGAGGAAGATCGTGCCCTGGTTGCGCACGATCACGGCCTCGTCGCTCATCGCCGGAACGTACGCGCCACCCGCGGTGCACGAGCCGAGCACAGCGGCGATCTGCGGAATACCGCGCGCGGACATGGTCGCCTGGTTGTAGAAAATGCGCCCGAAATGCTCACGGTCCGGGAAAACCTCGTCCTGCCGCGGCAGGAACGCGCCACCGGAGTCGACGAGGTAAATGCACGGAAGATTGTTGTGCAGCGCGACTTCCTGCGCGCGCAGGTGCTTCTTCACCGTCATCGGGTAGTACGTGCCGCCCTTGACCGTGGCGTCGTTGGCCACGATCACGCATTCCCGGCCGGACACCCGCCCGATGCCGGTGATGATGCCTGCCGAGGGCGCCTCGTCGTCGTACAGCCCGGTGGCCGCGAGCGGCGAGAGCTCCAGGAACGGCGAACCCGGGTCGAGCAGCGTGTCCACGCGGTCGCGCGGCAGCAACTTGCCGCGTTCCACATGGCGGGCCCGGGACTTCTCGCTACCGCCGAGCCGGGCCTCGGCCAGCCGCTTGTGCAGGTCCTCGAGCAGTTCGCCGTGTGAGGTGACGCTACGAGTGAAAGTGTCGCTCCGCGGGTCCGCGGAGCTGCGCAGTACCGGCGTGTCCATGACTCCCCGTCGAGACGTTAGCGGTCGTTAACTCCGCCGCCGATGTTAGTGCTCGTTAACCGACGTGTCCAGCCCAGCCGAAAGCACCCCAACGTGGCATTGGTTGCATCTCACGCACCGAATGCCACATTGGGTGCGTCACATGCACCGAATGCCACATTGGGGCGATCGCCGGGACGGTCAGCCCGCGACGGCGTCGGAGATCCAGCCGGCCACCGGCAGGTCCCGCTCCAGGCATTCGACCGACAGCCGGATCGTCCAGCGCAGCGCCTGCAGCAGGAGGCTGTCGACCTCGCCGGGAGCCGCGCTGGCGAGCGCGATCTCCACCTGCTCGCGCGCGGCCGCAGTGTTGCCGTGTACCTCCGCGAGCAGCGTACGGACCGCAGTGCGCACCGGCGGGTCAGCCTGGTCGATCGAGACTTCTTCGCCCGCTTCGTCGAACACCTGCACCTTGACCGGCGCCGTGCCACCGTCACCCAGCGTGGACACCATCGCGCTGCACTCGCCGAAGAGCAGCAACATGAGCGCCTTCGTCTCTTCGGAGCGCTCGCCCGGTTCTTCGGACGACGGCGTGACCTCTTCCAGCGCCTCCGCGTCTTCGCCAAGGCTGATGGCGACGAGCGCGCGCTGCGCCTTCTCGACGAGCCGCTGCTCGCCTTCGCTCCGGTCCGCGGTCACGTGCCTATCAAACACCAGACCGGCGATCGTGGGGATACCCCGGATCCGGGCCTCAACTCGCAGCGGAAAGCGCACCCAGCGCGAGCCGGCACAGCAGATCGGACAGTTCGCCGTCACCGAGATGGCGGTTGTACGGGGTCGAGTTGATCAAGCCGAACACGGCGTGTGCCGCCGACCGCGCCTGCCGCTCCCCGAGCCCCGGCACGGCCTCGCGGATGGCCCGTACCCACACCTCGACGTACTGCCGCTGCAGGGCCCGCACCTGCTTGCGATCACCGTCGGTGAGGTTCGCGAGGTTGCGTTCCTGGACGGTGATGAGCGCCGGATGGTCGAGCGCGAAGTCGACATGGAAGCGCACGAGCGCGGCGAGCAGCTCGTCCGGCGTACCCCCGGCGTCGGCGCGCGCGGTGCCGCCCTCGAGCAGGTAGTGGCTGATCGAGTTGAGCATCTCGCCGAGAATGGCGTCCTTGCTGCGGAAATGCCGGTACAGCGCCGGTCCGGAGATGCCGACGGCCGCGCCGATGTCGTCGATGCCGACGCCGTGGAAACCGTGGTGCGCGAACAGCTCGGCGGCCGCGGCGAGAATCTGTTCCCGCCTGTTCGCCTTCTCGCCGTTCACCAGAGGGGTGGGATTCGCCGACATCCGGCCATAGTAGGTCGCCCGGTTAGCGAGCGCTAACTTCCGGTGCTACTTCCTGGTTGGGCCAAGTGGGGACACCTGGCTTTTCGGGGGTGCCGGTGGGGTTTGCACCTGGTAAAGGTTTAGCGCGTCAAGCTGTCACGACAGGAGTGACCTATGGCCCGTCAACCGTCACGAAGCATCCTTCGGAAGTGCGCGGCCCTGGGGGTCGCTCTCGCCGCCACGCTGGGGTTCGCGAACACCGCGACCGCTGCCGCGGCCAACTACGTCGCGCTCGGCGACTCCTACTCCTCCGGGGTGGGCGCCGGGAGCTACGGCCCCGGCGGCTGCAAACGCAGCGCCAACGCGTACGGCCAGCTGTGGGCCAACGCGCATTCCGGTACGAAGTTCACCTTCCTCGCCTGTTCTGGAGCGCGGACCGGGGACGTGGTGACCCAGATCGGGTCGATGCCGTCGAACGCCACGCTGGTCACAGTGACCGTCGGCGGCAATGACGCCGGGTTCACCGACGTGATCAAGACGTGCACGCTCAACGACGACACAGCGTGCGTCAACCGGGTGAACACCGCGAAGGCCTACGCGCAGAACACCCTTCCGGCGCTGCTGGACCGGGTCTATTCGGCGGCGAAAGCCAAGGCGCCCAACGCAAAGCTCGTGGTGCTGTCGTACCCGCGCTTCTACACCGTGCCGGGCTCCTGCAACGTCGGGCTGAGCGACACCAAACGCTCGGCGATCAACTCCGGCGCCGACACGCTCGCGTCCGTGCTGTCCTCGCGCGCCGCAGCCGCCGGTGCCAAGTTCGTGGACGTCCGCCCGGCCTTCGTGGGCCACAACATCTGCTCCGCCGCCGGCGACTACCTGCACAGCCTGACCTGGCCGGTGGACGAGTCGTACCACCCGACCGCCGCCGGACAACGGGGTGGCTACTACTCGCCGCTCACCTCCGCGATCGGCTGACCTCAATTCCGTGAAGGGAACCATCACGGAATTAGATTCCGTGATGGTTCCCTTCACGGACGTTCTTCACCCCAGCAAAGACTTCACCAGCGCGGCGATCTGGCCGGTTTCGATCAGAAACGAATCGTGCCCGTACGGCGACGAAACCACCTCCGCCACCCCGCCGGCCCCGGCCGCGATCTCCGCCGACTGGTACAGCGGATACAACCGATCGCTGTCCACCCCGGCAACCACCGCCCGCGCCGTGACCCGGCCCAGCGCAGCAGCCACCCCACCACGGCCGCGGCCGATGTCGTGAGTGTTCATGGACTCGGTGAGCACCACATAAGACCCGGCATCAAAGCGGCGGACGAGCTTGTCCGCATGATGGTCCAGATAGGACTCGACAGCGAATCTCCCACCGCGCAACGGATCCTCGCCCTCCTGTGGACGGCCGCCGAACCGCTGCGCCAGCTCCGGCTCGCTGCGGTAAGTCACGTGCGCGATCCGCCGCGCCACCCCCAGTCCGCGGTGCGGACCTTCAGCAGCCGCGTAGTAGTCACCCCCGTGCCAGGCCGGATCGGACCGGATCGCCTCCAGCTGCGGCGCAGTCCAAGCGATCTGCTCGGCCGAAGCACGCGCGGTCGACGCCAGCACCAGCACCGACGCGACCCGTTCGGGTAGCGAAACCGCCCACTCCAGCGCCCGCATCCCGCCCATCGAACCGCCCGCCACCGCGGCCCAGCGTTCGATGCCGAGCGCGTCCGCGAGCGCGGCCTCGGCGTCGACCTGGTCCCGCACCGTCACGGCCGGGAAGCGGCTGCCCCACGCGCGACCGTCCGGGCCGGGCGACGACGGTCCGGTCGAGCCCTGGCAACCGCCGAGGACGTTGGGTACCACCACGAACAGCTGATCGGTGTCGAGCGCCTTGCCCGGTCCGATGAGGCCGTCCCACCAGCCGGGGCTCGGATGGCCGGGAAGAGCCGGACCGGCGGCGTGGCTGTCGCCGGTGAGTGCGTGCTCGACCAGCACGGCGTTGGCCGCGGCGGAGTCGAGCGTTCCCCAGGTTTCGTACGCGAGGGTGTAGCCGGGCAGCGACCCACCGGCCTCCAGCGCGAGCGCGCCGGGACCGGTGAACCACTGCCTTCTGCCGGAGGGGTCCCCCGCCCGCCACGCGCCGGTGACGGGCGGAGGACCGGTCACAGTTCCGCCTTCGCGGCGCGGAAACCTGCCTCCAGGTCGGCCTTCAGGTCCTCGATCCCCTCCAGCCCGACGGCCAGCCGCACCAGGCCCGGCGTGACCCCGCTCGTGACCTGTTCTTCCGCGCTGAGCTGGGCATGCGTGGTCGACGCGGGGTGCACGATCAGGCTGCGCACGTCGCCGAGGTTCACGAGCTGGCTGTGCAATTCGGTACCGTCCACGAACTTCCGGCCCGCCTCGACGCCACCACGCAGCTCGAACGACAGCACCGCACCGACCCCGCGCGGCAGGTACTTCTTCGCTGCCTCGTGATACGGGCTCGACGGCAGCCCGGCGTAATACACCTTCTCGACCTCGTCACGGCCCTCCAGCCACTCCGCGAGCGCCTGTGCGTTGGCGACGTGCCGCTCCAGGCGAAGCGACAGCGTTTCGATGCCCTGCAGGATGAGGAAACTGTTCAGCGGGGCGATGGCCGCGCCGGTGTCGCGCAGGACCTGCACGCGGGCCTTCGCCGCGAACGCACCCGGGCCGAGCGCTTCCCAGTACTTGAGACCGTGGTAGCTCGGGTCGGGCTCGCTGAAGCCGGGGAACCGGTCCGGGTCCTTGCCGAAGTCGAAGGTGCCACCGTCGACCAGCACGCCCGCGACAGTCGTCCCGTGGCCGCCAAGGTACTTCGTGGCCGAGTGCACGACGATGTCCGCGCCGTGCTCGATCGGGCGGACCAGGTACGGCGTGGGCACAGTGTTGTCGACGACCAGCGGGACACCTGCCTCGTGCGCGACGTCGGCGACCGCGCGGATGTCGAGCACGTTGCTGCCGGGATTGGCGAGCGATTCGGCGAAGAACAGCTTGGTGTTGGGCCGGACCGCAGCGCGCCACTGCTCGACGTCGTCCTGATCGTCGATGAACGTGACCTCGATGCCGAGCTTCGGCAGCGTGTAGTGGAAGAGGTTGTAGGTGCCGCCGTAGAGCGCCGGGCTCGTGACGAAGTGGTCGCCCGAACCGGCGAGTGTCAGGATCGCCGCGGTGACCGCTGCCGACCCGGATGCGAACGCCAGCCCGGCCACGCCGCCTTCGAGCGCGGCGACACGCTGCTCGAGCACGTCCTGCGTCGGGTTGTTGATGCGCGTGTAGATGTTGCCGGGCTCGGCGAGGCTGAACAGGTCGGCCCCGTGCTGGGTGTCGCGGAAAACGTAGGAAGTGGTCTGGTAGATCGGCGTGGCGCGGGCCCCGGTGGCCGGGTCGGGTGCCGCACCCGCATGGATCTGCTTGGTCTCGAAGGACCAGTTGTCGGGCATCGGTTTCTCCTAGCGGTCGCGAGGGGTCGGCTGCAGGGCCCGAAGCTAACGACGCGCCGAGCCGGGTCCCAACCACTCTCACGAGGTGGGAGCCCTACGCACGGGAACGTACGGTGAAGTGCCGAGCACTGACGGACGACAGACCCACTGCTGCCGCGCACCCTCTTGGGCATGGATTGGCGAATGCGTCCGGTCACCCGGAAGTGGTTCCTGGTCGGCCACGTCGTCACGTCGGTCGGCTGGATCGGCGCGGAACTCGCGGTGCTCGTGTGCAGCGTGGTCGCAGTGACCGGCTTCGACACAGCGACCACCCGCAGCGCGCACGTGATGGCCGGGCTGCTCGCCAGTGCGCTCTACTTCCCGGCGAGCCTGCTGGCGCTGGCGACCGGGGTCGTGCTCGGGCTCGGTACGAAGTGGAAGCTGGTGCGCCACCGCTGGGTGCTGGTGAAACTCCTGGCGACGCTGGCGTTGTTCGGCGGCGGAAACCTGCTCGTGGTGCCGTCCTTCGTCGCCCATGGCGAGGCTGCGGCGCGTGGCGAAACGATCGGCGCGAGCGCGGTCGCCGGTACCGGCGCGATGAGTGTCGGGTTGACGCTGCTTCTGCTGGCGACCCTGATCTCGTACTTCAAACCGCAGTTGCGTCAGCGTTCCTGAAGCGCGAACCGGTTCCCCTCCGAATCGGTGAACATCGCCCACCAGCCCCACGGCTGTTTTTCCGGTTTCGCGGGGAAATCGACGCCCTTGGCGGACAGCTCGCGGTACGTCGCCTCGATGTCGTCGGCGTGGAAGAAGAAGTTCGACGTCGGCAGCTCGGGCCTGCCCTCGCCCACCGGACCCGACACGTCGAGCACCAGGATCGTGCCGTCCGGGGACGTGACCTCGACCCAGCGGTTGCCCTGGTCGTCGTACGGGGCGTCGGTGGTCACGGTGAAGCCGACCGTCTCGGTCCAGAACGCCTTCGCGCGTTCCTGGTCGGTCACCGGCACGACGATTTTGCGTACTCCCTGGATGCCCATGCGGTCCTCCGTTCCGTCCTGATTGTCCCCAACGTAGTGCCGCAAGTGCCGGAACCGGGGCAGTCTTCTACCGTTCGAGCAAGAACGGAGAAGCACAGGAGGTGGTTGTGGTCTCGGTGCGCAGCGTCGTGGACCGGGTCGGGCCCACGCTGCTTCACGCGCTCTTCGTGCCCGAGGGCTGCCCCGCGGTCGGTGATGTCGTGATCGCCGAGCCGGGCGCGGAGTCCGCCATCGCCGCCGGTGACCTGGTGCTCGGCGTCGCCACGACCGAATCGGCCGACGCCGCGGCACTCGTCCGGGTGAGTGCCGGCCAGGGCGCGGCCGCGGTGCTGCTGAAGCCGCCGCTCGCCGGTAAGCAGGCCGTGCGGCGGGCAGCCAAGACTGCCGGGATCGCGCTGATCCAGGTGCATTCTGCGACGTCCTGGGCTCAGCTGGTGTGGCTGTTGCGCACGGTCCTCGACGCGCTTGCCGACGAATCCGAGGCCCTCGAAGAAGGCGGTGACCCCGGTTCGGGTGATCTTTTCCGGCTCGCCGACGCCGTCGCCGCGGTGGTCGACGCGTCCGTGACCATCGAGGACACCAACTCGCGTGTGCTCGCCTACTCCGCGCGCCAGGACCTCACCGACCCGGCCCGCGTCGCCACGATCATGGGCCGGCGTATCCCCGACGACGTCCTCGCCCGGTTCCGTTCCCGCGGCGTCTTCCGGGAACTGTCGCGGGGCAGGCAGACCATCTTCGTCCCGGCCCAGCGCGACGGCACCCTGCCGCGGCTGATCGTGCCGATCCGGATGGGTGGCGAGCTGCTCGGGTCGATGTGGGCGGTGGTGCCGGGCCCGGTGTCGGAGGAACGCGCGGCAGCGTTCGCCGACGCGGCGCCGGTCGTCGCGCTGCACCTGTTACGGCGTCGGGCACACACGGACGCACAGCGCCGCGCATCGGCCGAACTGCTGCGCGCGGTCCTGGAGGGACAGGTTCCGCCGCGCCGGGTGGTCGCCGAACTGGACCTTGCCGACGAGCCGCACCGGGTCGTCGTGGTGGACGTCAACGGCGGCGACAGCCGAGACGCCGAAGGACTGTTGCTGGCTCTGCTGGAACGGATCTCCCAAGGCGTCGGACGGCGGCCGGTCGCCACCGAACTGGGCGGGCTGCTGTACGTCGTGGTGCCGGACCACGCAGGATCCGGAGGATGGCCGGAACTGCGCGACGCCCTGCTCTCACAACCCGCGTCACGCCGGGGCGGAATGCCGCACGCCGCCGCGGGCGCACCCGCCGAGCCGACCGCGCTCGCGGCTTCCCGCGCCCAGGCCGACGAAGCGCTGGGCCTGCTGCGCGCCGGTCTGGTGGAGGACCGCGTGGTGGCGTACGACGAGGTGTGGACCGCGCTCGTGCTTCACCGCGCAGCCGCCGGGGCGACGTCGGCGCACGTATCCGAGCTCGGCCCGCTCGGCATCCTGCGCGCACACGACGAATCGAGCAACGCCGGGTACGTCGACACTCTCTACGAATGGCTCCGCCACCCCGGCGACCCGCGTGCGGCCGCCGAACGCCTGCGGATCCACCCGAACACGTTGCGGTACCGGATGAAACGACTGCACGACCTGGTCCCGCTCGACCTCGACGACCCCGACGTCCGGCTCGCCCTGCTCACCCAGCTGATCGCACTCCGCTGGAGCTGACGACGTAACTGAGATCGTGGACAGTCGGCCCCTCAGTCAGCGGCCAGGCAAGAAACTGGCGAATGCGGTCATGCGATCAGCAACGTCTTACCGATCGTGCCACGGGATTCGATCGCCGCGTGTGCGTCGGCTGCGCGTTCCAGCGGAAAACGCTGCCCGATCACCGGAGTCAGCTGTCCGGAAGCAGCTGCCGCGAGCGCCGACTCCGTGTACTCGCGCATCGCGGCCACGTCGCCGATTGACCGCACCAGCGTGATGCCGCGGGCGGCAGCGTCCTCTTCGGACACTTCGGACCACGAACCGCTTGCCAGGCCGTAAATTGCCATTCGGCCGCCACGGCGGAGCAACGAAAACGCCGCCGTGCCGACTGCGCCGCCGACGCCGTCGAACACCACATCCACCTCGCCGGCGTGAGCGGTCCAGCTCGGATCGGTGTAGTCGACGGCCAGGTCAGCGCCCAGATCCCGGGCGCGGGCAAGCTTTTCCGCCCCGCCGGCCGCCGCGACGACCTCTGCGCCCGCCGCCTTCGCGAGCTGTACGAGAAGGCTGCCGACCCCGCCCGCGGCAGCTTCCACCAGCACCCGTTCCCCCGGCGCCACCGCGGTCGCGCGCACCAGCCCGGTCGCCGTGCGGCCGTCGGCGAGGAGCGCGACCGCTGCGTCGAGGCTCAGCGCGTCGGGCACCGGGAACACCAGCTCCGCGTCCACGACCACGCGCTGGGCGTACCCTCCGCTGCCGCCGGTGGACGTCACCACGCGCTTCCCGACCAACGCCGGGTCGACCCCGTCCCCGGCGCGGCTGATCACCCCGCCGACCCCGTTGCCGGGCACCATCGGCAGGGCGCCCGCGAAGGGGCCGGTCCCGGTCGCCCGGAACTGCGTCTCCACGAAGGTGACGTTGGCGAACGCCACCTCCACCAGCACCTGCCCCGTACCGGGCGCCGGATCGGGGGCTTCCCCCGCCACCAGCACCGCCGGTCCGCCGAACTCCCGCAGCCACACCGCTCGCATGTACGCCCTTCCTCACCGTCTCCGCCGGAAGCCAGCCAACTACCTCGAGTGCGGTCGAGGTCAAGGGCGTTGTCCTGGCAGCACTATCGACCCCGCGCAAGACTGTCCTGACGGAATGATGACACCGCCGTCCGGGTAGATCACCGTGAGTGGCAGCACCTTCGACTCGATCCGCCGCCAGGAGGCCGCAGTGCGCATCGCCGTTCCCCGTGAGATCAAGAAGCACGAGTACCGGGTCGCGTTGACCCCGGCCGGCGTGCACGAACTGGTCGGTCGCGGGCACGACGTCTTCGTCGAGACGGGTGCCGGGACCGGGTCGTCCATCACCGACGAGGAGTACGTCGCCGCGGGGGCGAAGGTGCTCGCGACGGCGGACGAAACGTGGTCCGAGGGCGAGCTGGTGCTGAAGGTCAAGGAGCCGATCGCCGAGGAGTACCCCCGGCTGCGCAAGGACCTGGTGCTCTTCACCTACCTGCACATCGCCGCGGACCGTCCGCTCACAGACGCGCTGCTGGCCGCGGGCACCACCGCGATCGCGTACGAGACCGTCCAGACGGCGAACGGCGCGCTGCCGCTGCTGGCGCCGATGTCCGAGGTCGCGGGACGGCTCGCGCCGCAGGTCGGGGCGTACGCGCTGATGAAGCCGAGCGGTGGCCGCGGCGTGCTGCCCGGTGGGATTCCCGGCGTGCACCCGGCGCGCGTGGTCGTGATCGGCGGCGGCGTGGCAGGTCTGAACGCCGCCCGGGTGGCGCTGGGCCTCGGCTCGGACGTCGAGATCCTCGACACGAACGTCGACCGTCTCCGCCAGATCGACAACGACTTCGGCGGCCGCATCCGCACGGTCACCTCGAACCGCCTGTCGGTGGAGGAGTCGGTGCTGGAGGCCGACCTGGTCATCGGCGCGGTCCTGGTCCCTGGCGCGAAGGCCCCGAAGCTGGTCTCGAACGACCTCGTCTCGCGCATGAAGCCGGGCAGCGTCCTCGTGGACATCGCCATCGACCAGGGCGGCTGCTTCGCCGACTCCCGCCCGACCACGCACGACGACCCGACCTACCAGGTCCACAACTCGGTCTTCTACTGCGTGGCCAACATGCCCGGCGCAGTCCCCCGCACCTCGACCTACGGCCTGACGAACGTAACCCTCCCCTACGCTGTGGCCCTGGCAGACAAAGGCTGGAAACAAGCCCTGACCGGCAACAACGCCCTGGCCCAAGGCCTGAACACCCACTCGGGCGCCCTAACGAACGCCCCAGTAGCCACCGCCCACAACCTCCCCCACACCCCCCTAGAAACCGCCCTGTCCTGACACACGCAAAGAGGCGAGGGATCCAACGGATCCCTCGCCTCTTTTTTTCACCCACCACAAACAAAAACCCCCACACCAAGCACCGTGGGGGTCCGGGGGGCTCGGCCCCCCGGGTAATACGACGCCCCTTCGAGGTGAAGACGCCGCCAGGCGTCAAACAGGAAGGGCCCAGAAGGGGCGACCCGCTCGACCAGCCTGGGGGTCACTGGGAGCGGGTCGCCAGGTACCAGCTTAGGGAATAAAGGGCGGGTGCGCTTCCCCGGGGTGGGTATCGGTGGTGGTGGGCTTTTTCACCGGGTGAACACGCAACCTGTCGGATCCGGACCACGGACCTGCTCTTTCCGCATGCCAGGGCCGTTTCGGGGGAGTCGGCGGCGGGGTCGGCGGGTTGCCGTCGTGACGAGCGTCGCCCGCCCGCGAGGACGTCGCGATTGCCCGAAAGGTCCCGTGGTCGCGGTCGCGCGGGAATAAACTGTCGGTCCCCTTGCCTAGGGTTGAGATGTGACCACCACTGCGACGCCTGCGCGTCAAGACCGTCCGGCTGTTGGGACGGCGCCTCGGCCCATCGGCTGGGTGCGCCGGTTGTCCGCGGCTTGCTGGGAGCACCGTGGCGTCGTCGTGCTGGCGATGACGGCGGCGGTGCTGAGCGTCGGGGTGCAGGCGGCGACCCCGTTGCTGGTGCGGTCGGCGGTCGACGACGCGGTGGCCGGGCACACTTCGGCGCTGGCCGGGCTCGCGGTCGCGCTGGTGGCGTTGCAGGTGGTGGCGTTCGGGTCGGCGTTCCTGCGCCGGTACGTCGGGGGGCGGCTGGCGCTGGACGTCCAGCACGATCTGCGCAACCGGGTGTTCGGTGCGGTTTCGCGGCTGGACGGCGGGAAGCAGGACGCGTTGCGCACCGGGCAGGTCGTGTCGCGGGCGATTTCGGACCTGCAGCTGGTCACCGGGCTGTTGATGCAGGTGCCGTTGTCGGCCGGGTCGGTGATTTTCGCGGTGCTGGCGCTGGGCGCGATGCTGTGGATGTCGCCGCTGCTCACGCTCATCGCGCTGGTGGTCGCGCCTGCGGTCGGGATCGTGGTCGCGCTGAGCAGACGGCGGCTGTTCCCGGCGACCTGGTCAGCGCAGCAGCGAGCGGCGGACGTCGCGCAGCACGTGGAGGAAACCGTCACCGGCGTGCGCGTCGTGAAGGGGTTCGGGCAGGAAGCCCGCGAGGTTTCGCGGCTGGAACGCACGGCGCGGAAGCTGTTCGCGGAACGGCTGCGGGCGGCGAGGTTGTCCGCGCTGCCAACGGCCACCACCACCGCGTTGCCCGCCGCGGGGCAGGTCGTGGTGCTGGCGATCGGCGGCATGCTGGCGCTGAACGGGGAGATCAGCCTCGGTACGTTCCTCGCGTTCGCCACGTATCTCGCGGCGCTGATCGGACCGGCGCGATTCCTGTCCGGGCTGGTCGTGCAGGCGCAGCTCACCCGCGCGGGTGCGGAACGGGTGTACGAGCTGATCGACGCGCAACCCGAGGTCACCGACAGTCCCGACGCGCGGCCGCTGCCACCCGGGCCGCTCGGCGTCGACCTCGAAGGCGTGAAATTCGGCTACACGCGCAGTGATCCGGTGCTCGACGGGCTCACGCTCAGTGCGCGCCCCGGCGAAACACTCGCGCTGGTGGGCACGGCCGGGTCCGGCAAGTCCACGATTTCCTTGCTGCTGCCCCGGTTCTACGACGTGCACGAGGGTTCGGTGCGGGTCGGCGGGCTGGACGTGCACGACGTGCGGCTGAAGGATCTGCGCCAGGCAATCGGTGTGGTGTTCGAGGAAGCGTTCCTGTTCTCGACGTCGGTACGGGACAACATCGCGTACGGGCGTCCGGACGCGAGCGACGAGGAGGTCTACGCCGCGGCGCGTGCCGCGGAGGCCGACGAGTTCATCCGCGCGCTGCCCGACGGGTACGCCACCGAGGTCGGCGAACGCGGGCTCACGCTGTCCGGCGGGCAACGGCAGCGGCTCGGCCTCGCCCGCGCGCTGCTCACCGATCCGCGCGTGCTGATCCTGGACGACGCCACGTCGGCGATCGACACGATCACCGAGGCGGCGATCCACGACACGCTGCGCGCGGTCACCGCCGAGCGCACCACGCTGCTCATCGCGCACCGGCGGTCCACGCTGCAGCTCGCCGACCGGATCGCGGTGCTCGACCAGGGCCGGGTCATCGATGTCGGCACCGAGGCGGAGCTGCAGGCGCGGTGCCCGTTGTTCCGCGAGCTCGTCGCCGGGCCGGGCGACGACGTCGAGAAACCGCACCACTGTGACAACCTCGAGCCAGGCGCCGACGGCACCACCGCCGTGCTCTGGCCACGCGACGACGACCACGACGAGGTCGACGCGCTCGCCGAGGCCGCGCAAGCCCGCGGTGGCGTACCAGGTGGCGGCACCGGTTTCGCGGGCAGCGGAGCGGACGTCCCGCCCACGCCCGAGCTGCTGGAGGGCGTACGGCGGCTACCTCCGGCAAGCGACCGGCCGCAACTGTCCGATGTGGACGTCACGGCGCCGGATCCGGGGTTCCGGCTGGCGCGGTTGCTGCGTCCGGTGCGGTGGCCGTTGATGGGCGTGATCGGGCTCGTCGCGGCCGACGCGCTGGCGTCGCTCGCGCTACCGGCTTTGTACCAGCGCGGGGTCGACCAAGGGGTGCTGCCGGGAGTGGCGAGCGTCGTGTGGCTGCTCGCGGGGATCGGCGCGGTGGTGGTCGCGGCCGACTGGTTCGTGGTGCGCTGGCAGACGCGGCTCACCGCGCGGGTCGGCGAGACAGTGCTGTATTCGCTGCGCGTACGCAGTTACGCCCATCTGCAACGGCTGGGTCTGGATTACTACGAACGTGAGCTGTCCGGGAAGATCATGACCCGGATGACCACGGACGTCGACGCGTTGTCCACGTTCCTGCAGACCGGTCTCGCGACCGCTGTGGTCAGCGCGCTCACGTTGGTGGGCATTACGGTCGCGCTGTTGGTCACCGATGTCGCGCTGGCTGCGTACGCGCTCGCCATGCTGCCGATCCTGCTCGTCGCCACGCTGGTGTTCCGCCGGGTTGCTTCACGCGCGTACACGGAAGCGCGCGAGAAGGTCAGCGTTGTCAACGCGGACATGCAGGAGAACGTCAGCGGTCTGCGCGTCGCACAGGCGTACACACGCGAAGAGCGCTCGGCGGCCGTGTTCGCGTCGCGCAGTGACGACTACCGGCGGTCGCGGCTACGAGCGCAACGCTACATCGCGACGTACTTCCCACTTGTCACGCTGCTGTCGGACCTGGCGACCACCACGGTGCTCGTGGTCGGCGCAAACCGCGTGGCAGCAGGCACGCTCGAGGCAGGCGTACTGCTCGGGTTCCTGCTGTACCTGCAGCAGTTCTTCTCGCCGATCCAGCAGCTGTCGTCGGTGTTCGACGGATACCAGCAGGCGCGCGTCGGGCTGAGCCGCATCGGCGACCTGCTGCGCACGCCCACGTCGGTGCCCGCCGCGGAACGACCGGTCACGATGCCCGCGCACCTGTCCGGCGAAGTGCACTTCAAGGACGTCGACTTCTCTTATGCCGGCACCGAAAAACCCGCACTGGAACATCTGACGCTGGACGTGTCCCCTGGCGAAACCGTGGCCTTGGTCGGCGCAACCGGCGCCGGTAAATCCACCGCGGTGAAACTCGTCGCGCGTTACTACGACGCGACGGGCGGCGCAGTCTTGATCGACGGCGTCGACGTCCGCGAGTACGACCTGCCCGAACTGCGCGCGCGGATGGGCGTCGTCCCGCAAGAGGCGCACCTGTTCTCGGGCACCGTCGCGGACAACGTGCGCTACGGCCGCCCGTCCGCCACCGACGCCGAGGTCGAAGCCGCAGTACGAGCAGTCGGCGCCATCGACGGGATCGCCGCCCTGCCGTCGGGCTTCCACCAGCCGGTAGGCGAACGCGGCCGCTCGCTGTCCGCAGGCCAACGGCAGCTGGTCGCCTTGGCCCGCGCAGAACTCGTAGACCCGGACGTCCTGCTCCTGGACGAGGCGACAGCCGCCCTCGACCCGTCCACGGAAGCCGCCGTCCTGCGCGCGACGGAACACCTGTCGCGCCGCCGCACCACGTTCGTGGTCGCCCACCGCCTGGCCACCGCGGCCAAGGCGGACCGCATCGTGGTGCTGGACCACGGCCGCATCGTGGAACAAGGCACCCACGGAGAGCTGGTCGCGGCAGGCGGCCATTACGCAAGGTTGTGGGCTTTGGGCTGAACCATTACCGCGCTGCCCGCGCCGCCGGGTTCAGGGAAGCTACCGCCAGGTTCAGGGAAGCTCGCGCCAGCGAAGGTCGCCCCAGCCGGCGGTCGTGACGTCGGCACGCTCGGCCCAGCGAGTCGTACCCGGACGGACGTGCGTGTCCGGCCCGATGGACCAGTCCGGCTCGGCAGGCTCGACGTGGTCGAAGTCCTCAATGCCCGACGGAGTGCGCCACACCGCGGTACAGGAGTCGCACATCAGCACGACGTTGCCATGCTCGGTCA
Source organism: Amycolatopsis jejuensis (assembly GCF_000717335.1). GTDB lineage: Bacteria > Actinomycetota > Actinomycetes > Mycobacteriales > Pseudonocardiaceae > Amycolatopsis > Amycolatopsis jejuensis. The sequence continues at coordinate 243,359 of NZ_JNYZ01000027.1, read as the reverse complement.
CGACGGGCCGGACCAGCCCCTGATCCCAGAACGACGGACACTCCACCAGCCACATCGCACGTCACCACCTCGCCGGAACCACCGCGCCACCCAGCCGACGGGTGCCGCATCCTCCGGCCAGTGCACCCGCCCGGCATGAACACCCGCCCCACAAGACCCCACGAGGGAATCAACGTTGCCCGAAGACCACGTGCCCTCCCGATGAGGACCAGACCACCTCCGAGCCTCGCCCCACCCCGCCGCCATGCCGCGCCATGTAATCCCGCGCGCCGTCCCGCCCTGCCGCCGTCTGTCACGCCGCCATCCCGCGCCACCTGCGCGGTCCCGCCCTGCCACCGTCGTGCCCTGCCGCCAACCCGTCCTGCTGCCATCCGTCGCGCCGCTATCCCGCGCCACTGCTTCCCGCGCGCCACTCCGCCCCGCCGCCATCCGCACCCCACGCGGCATCCCGCCCCATCCACCGTCCGTCGCGCCGCTATCCCGCGCCACTGCGTCCCGTGCGCCATCCCGCCCCTGCCGCCATGCCGCGCTGCCTGCGTCCCGTGCGCCATCCCGCCCCACCGGCACCGCGGCCGCCATCCCGCGCCCCCGTTTACCCGTGCGCCATCCCGCCCATTCGCCCTCCGTCCCGCCACTGCCCCGCCATCCGCACCACTCCGCCCCCGCCGCCATCCCGCGCCACCCGCACCCCGCGCGGCATCACACCCCATCCACCGTCCGTCCCGCCGCTATCCCGCGCCGTCCCGCCCACCGGTATCCCGCGCCACCCCCGCACGCCATCCCACTCACCGCCGCCCGTCCCACCGCCACCCCTCCCTCCGACACCTCACCCAGCCCCGAAACACCACCCCCGGAAAGAGGGAAACCCCCCACCAACCCGCCCACCCCCACTCGAAACCGCCCGGAACCACCCGTCCGCACCAGTGCCGCTCCCGCCGTACCTCCTCGGCCTGCCCGAACGGGCCCTCCTGCTGACCCGCGCGTACCAGACCTTTCGGGGGTTCTCAGCGCACTTGATCGAGTCAGTGATCGATCCCTTAGTGCGCCACGCCTCACACGGGGCAGTTCCATCACACGTCAGTCACGGAGGGGGTTAGCCTGGTAGGCGCATTAGCACAGACAAAGATCGAGACGGATAGAGGCGAGCCCAAGCCGTGTCCAGCAGCAGCCCTGCGTCACAGTTCGGCCCCAACGAGTGGCTGGTCGAGGAGATGTACGACCAGTTCCTTGCGGACCCCTCCTCAGTCGATGCCGCGTGGCACGACTTCTTCGCGGACTACAAGCCGACGCAGTCGGCGCAGGCGAAGGCCGACTCCGCACGGCAGACCGCGGCCACCCCCGGCACGGAGAACGGGCACGTCAGCGAGCCGTCCGCACAGGCGGTCCGCAACGCCGAGTCGGCCGCCAAGCAGGCGGCGGCACCCAAGACCCCCACGACCACCGCCCCGGCCGCCACGGCACCCGCCAAAGCACCGGCACCGGCCACCCCTGCCAAGGCCCCGGCAAAGCCCGCCCAGTCCGCCTCCAAGAGCGAGCCCGAGTCCAAGCAGCTGCGTGGCGCCGCCGCGGCCATCGCCAAGAACATGGACGCGTCGCTCACCGTGCCCACCGCCACGAGCGTCCGCGCGGTACCGGCGAAGCTGATGGCCGACAACCGCATCGTCATCAACAACCACCTCAAGCGCACCCGCGGCGGCAAGATCTCCTTCACCCACCTCATCGGGTACGCCATGGTGCGGGCGCTGAAGGACTTCCCGAACATGAACCGGCACTACCAGCTGGTCGACGGGAAGCCGTTCGCGGTCACGCCGGAGCACGTGAACTTCGGCCTCGCGATCGACATGAAGGGCAAGGACAACTCCCGCACCCTGGTCGTGGCTTCGATCAAGGGCGTCGAGGACCTCACCTTCATGCAGTTCTGGCAGGCCTACGAGGACATCATCAAGAAGGCCCGCAACAACAAGCTCACCGCGGACGACTTCTCCGGCACCACGATCTCCCTCACCAACCCTGGCGGCATCGGCACCAACCACTCGGTGCCGCGGCTGCAGGCGGGCCAGGGCGCGATCATCGGCGTCGGCGCGATGCAGTACCCGGCGATGTTCGAGGGCACCAGCGAGAAGACCCTGGTCGACCTCGCGGTCAGCAAGATCATGACCCTCACGTCCACCTACGACCACCGCATCATCCAGGGCGCGGAGTCCGGTGAGTTCCTCAAGCGGATCCACGAGCTGCTGCTCGGCGAGGACGGCTTCTACGACAACGTCTTCACCAGCCTGCGCCTGCCGTACGAGCCGATCCGCTGGGTCGCCGACATCCCGGACGGCCCGGTCGACAAGACCGCGCGCGTGATCGAGCTGATCGACGCCTTCCGCATGCGCGGGCACCTGATGGCCGACACCGACCCGCTCAACTACCGCCAGCGCAGCCACCACGACCTCGACGTCCTGTCCCACAACCTCACCCTGTGGGACCTCGACCGCGAGTTCCCGGTCGGCGGCTTCTCCGGCCAGGAGCGGATGAAGCTGCGCGACATCCTCGGCGTCCTGCGCAACTCGTACTGCCGCACGGTCGGCATCGAGTACACGCACATCCTCGACCCCGAGGAGCGCGGCTGGATCCAGGAGCGCGTGGAGATCCCGCACGAGAAGCCGGACCCCACGGTGCAGAAGTACGTGCTGTCGAAGCTCAATGCAGCCGAGGCGTTCGAGACGTTCCTGCAGACCAAGTACGTCGGCCAGAAGCGGTTCTCGCTGGAAGGCGGCGAGACCGCGATCCCGCTGCTGGACACGCTGCTCGACAAGGCCGCCGAGTACGAGCTCGACGAGGTCGTCATCGGCATGCCGCACCGGGGCAGGCTGAACGTGCTTGCCAACATCGTCGGCAAGCCGATCAGCCAGATCTTCCAGGAGTTCGAGGGCAATCTCGACCCGGGACAGGCGCACGGCTCCGGTGACGTGAAGTACCACCTCGGCGCCGAGGGCAAGTACTTCCGGATGTTCGGCGACGGCGAGACGAAGGTGTCGCTCACCGCGAACCCGTCACACCTGGAGACGGTCGACCCGGTGCTCGAGGGCATCGTCCGCGCGAAGCAGGACATCCTCGACAAGGGCGGGTCCGGCTTCACCGTGCTCCCGGTGCTGATGCACGGCGACGCGGCCTTCGCGGGCCAGGGTGTCGTGGCCGAGACGCTGAACCTGGCGCTGCTGCGCGGGTACCGCACCGGCGGCACCGTGCACGTGATCGTCAACAACCAGGTCGGCTTCACCACCGCGCCGGAGCACTCGCGCTCCAGCCAGTACGCCACCGACGTCGCGAAGATGATCGGCGCGCCGGTCTTCCACGTGAACGGTGACGACCCGGAGGCCGCGCACTGGGTCGCGAAGCTGGCCGTGGACTACCGCCAGGCGTTCCACAAGGACGTCGTGATCGACCTGATCTGCTACCGCCGCCGTGGCCACAACGAGGGCGACGACCCGTCGATGACGCAGCCGGCGATGTACGACATCATCGACACGAAGCGGTCGGTCCGGAAGATCTACACCGAATCGCTGATCGGCCGCGGCGACATCTCCGTCGAGGAGGCCGAGGCCGCGCTGCGCGACTTCTCCAGCCAGCTGGAGCACGTCTTCAACGAGGTGCGCGAGCTCGAGAAGCACCCGGCGAAGGCGAGCCCGTCGGTGGAGGAGGAGCAGCAGATCCCGGCGAAGGTCACCACGGCCGTGTCGCGCGAGGTCGTCGAGCGGATCGGCGACGCGTTCGTCGACCTGCCCGAGGGCTTCACCCCGCACCCGCGCGTGAAGCCGGTGATGGAGCGGCGGCACAAGATGTCCCGCGAGGGCGGCATCGACTGGGCGTTCGGCGAGCTGCTCGCGTTCGGGTCGCTGGCGCTGGAGGGCCGTCTGGTGCGGCTGTCCGGCCAGGACTCCCGGCGCGGCACGTTCACCCAGCGGCACTCGGTGTACATCGACCGGCGCTCCGGCCAGGAGTACTCGCCGCTGCAGAACCTGGCCGACGAACAGGGCCGCGTGATGATCTACGACTCGGCGCTGTCGGAGTACGCGGCGGTCGGTTTCGAGTACGGCTACTCGGTGGCGAACTCCGACGCGCTGGTGATGTGGGAAGCGCAGTTCGGGGACTTCGTCAACGGCGCGCAGACCGTGATCGACGAGTACATCTCTTCCGGCGAGGCCAAGTGGGGCCAGCGTTCGGACGTCGTGCTGCTGCTGCCGCACGGCCACGAGGGCCAGGGTCCGGACCACACGTCCGGCCGGATCGAGCGGTTCCTCTCGCTGTGTGCCGAGCACTCGATGACCGTCGCGGTGCCGTCCACCCCTGGCAACTACTTCCACCTGCTGCGCCGGCACGCGCTCGACGGGATCCAGCGCCCGCTGATCGTCTTCACGCCGAAGTCCATGCTGCGCAACAAGGCGGCGACGTCGACGGTCGAGGACATCACCGGCCAGAGCCGGTTCCTGTCGGTGATCGACGACGCTGCGGTGGACCCGGCGAAGGTGCGCAAGGTGCTGCTGACGTCGGGCAAGCTCTACTGGGAGCTGGTCGCCGAGCAGGCCAAGCGCGAGGCGGACGACGTCGCGATCGTGCGGATCGAGCAGTACTACCCGCTGCCGAAGCGCAAGCTGCTGGCCGCGGTGGAGCGCTACTCGAACGCCCGGCAGATCACCTGGGTGCAGGAGGAGCCGGAAAACCAGGGCGCGTGGCCGTTCTTCGGCCTCACCCTGCCGCGGAAGCTGCCGGAGGCCTTCGCAGGCCTCGAGGTGGTGGCGCGGCGTCCGATGGCCGCGCCGTCGGCCGGTTCGTCCAAGGTGCACGAGGTCGAGCAGAAGGCGTTGATCGCCAAGGCTTTCGACTGATTTTGCGGGTTACGGAGGAGGCCGCCGCGGGGATTCCCGCGGCGGCCTTCGCCGTTTCAGGCGTCTTCCAGCCGGAACACCGCGATCCGCTCGGCCGCCGCGGCCACGCCGTCCGGGGTCGGCGATTCCGCGAGCCCCGTGGTGACGTACCGGCGGCCCACACTCGCCGGACCCGCCGCGACGACCTCCCGCAGCACCGGCCGCCGCTCCTCCACCGGCACCTCCACGAACCGGACCCGGCTCGTCCGCCGTCCGCGCGCCAGCGTCCCTTCCCCGGCCGCCCGCACATTCGCGACCCAGGCCGCCTTCGGGAACGCCTGGATCAGATACCGCTTCCCGCCGACGCGCAGCACCGCGAGCGGGAAGGTGCGCGGCTCACCGCTGCGCCGCCCGGGGACGGTGAGCAGCTGCGTCGGCCCGAACGCGAGCCCGGCGCGCTGCAGGGCGGTGACGAACCGGTTGATCTTGTTGACCTTGCGCCGGTATCCGGCAGCCTTCGTGTCCATGCCGTCGAGCGTACGCCAGATAATACGAGTTTCATATCATCAAAAACTCGTAGATATACCTTGCGGGTATGCCCCGGGTACCGGAACGGCAGTGGCGACGATCGCACGAAGCACGTCTACTGGTGCGGCACAACGGAAACTACGGAGGGAGCGGGCGTGCACTACGACGTCGTCGTGATCGGAGGCGGTGCCGGGGGTATCGCCTCAGCCGTCGGGGCGGCGCAGACCGGCGCGCGGGTGCTGCTGGTGGAGCAGTACCCGTACCTGGGCGGCGCGGCCACGATCAGCTCGGTGCTGACGCTGTGCGGGTTCTTCGACCAGAACGGGGAGCAGGTCGTCGCGGGAGTCGGCGAGCAGGTGCTGCAGCGGCTGCGCGAGCGCGGCGCCTATGAGGAGAAGACGATGGGCTGGACGGGAAACAAGATCGTCCTGCTCGACCTGGAGACCACGAAGCTGGTCTATGACGAGCTGGTCACCGAGGTCGACGTCCTGCTGCACACCACGCTGATCGGCGCGACGCGGGTGAACGACCTGGTCACCGAGGTCGAGCTGTATCACCGAGGGGGTCGCGAACGGGTCACCGCGGGTGCGTTCATCGACGCCAGCGGCGACGGGGCGCTGCTCGCCGCGGCCGGGGCGGGCGTCCGCATTGCGCCGCTGGGCGAGCGGCAGACCAGCACGCTCGTCTGCCGGTTTTCCGGCGTCGCCGAGGACGCCGACCTGTCCCGCGACGGCCTGCGTGCCGCCGTCGCCGCCTACCGGCGCGAAACCGGGGTCGACCTGGTTCGCGACTACGGCATCGCCGTGCACCTGCCGGTGACGCGCGACGTGATCGCGCTGCTGGTCGACGAGCAGACCGACGTCCTCGACGCGGTCGCGCTCAGCCGCGACGAAGCCGATGCCCGGCGGCAGGCGTGGCAATATCTGGACGCGCTGCGCAAGCATCTACCCGGCTGGTCCGCCGCCCGGCTCGAAGAAACGGGGCCACAGCTGGGAATTCGCGAGGGACGGCATCTGCTGGGCCGCGAGCAGATCACCGGACGCGACGTCCTCGGCGCCCGCAAGCGCCCGGACGTCTCGATCGGCCGCTGCGGCTGGCCCATCGAAGACCACGCCGGACCGGGGGTGACCCGCTACGAACCGATCGACGGCCACGGCTGGTACGACGTCCCGTACGGCGCGATCTGCTCGGCCGACACCGCCAACCTCTGGGCCGCGGGCCGCCTGACCAGCTCGGACGACGACGCGTACGCCTCGGTGCGGGTGATGGGCACGGCGTTCGCCACCGGGCACGCCGCCGGGGTCGCGGCCGCGCAGTACGTCGACGGCCACGCCCACGACGTACCCGCCATCCGCACCGAACTGCACCGCCAGCACGCTCTCGCCTGACCTCACCGCAAGTCCGTGAAGGGAACCATCACGGAATTAGATTCCGTGATGGTTCCCTTCACGGACCTCGATAGGAGTCTCAATGCCGAGTTCCCGCTACCGCTGGGTCGTCCTGCTGCTGTGCTGGGCGGTGTTCACGATGACGTCGGTCGACCGCTCGACCTGGGGTCCGGCGTCGTCCGCGGTGAGCGATTCGCTCGGGGTACCGCTCGCGGCCCTCGGGATCTTCGCGACCTGCTACTACATCGGGTACGTCCTCTCGAACTCCGCGGGCGGTTTCCTGTCCGACTGGCTGGGCAGCCGCGCGATTCTCGGCACGAGTTCGGTCGTGGCGGGCGTGCTGATGGTCCTTTTCGGATCGACGACGTCCATCGCCTGGGGCCTGGCGCTGCAGGGACTGCTCGGCCTCTTCGCCGGGGTGGATTTCTCCGCCGGGATGAAGCTGATCACCACGTGGTTCCGCCCAGCGCAGCACGGACTCGCGAGCGGGATCTTCATGACCGCGACGTCGCTCGGCACCGTGGTGGCCAACGCCGTCGTCCCGACGCTCGTCAAAACCAGCGGCTGGCCGGTGTCGTACCACCTGTTCGGCGCGGTCACGATTGCGCTGGGGGTGCTGTGCGTGGTGTTCCTCCGCAACGGCACCACCGAGACGGGGCCGGTGCGACGCACGCTGCCCGATCCGCGGCCGCTGTTCCGCAACCGCGACCTGCTGCTGCTCGGCCTGGCCGGTTTCGGTGGCCTGTGGGGTACCTACGGTTTCGTCACCTGGTCCAACACCCTGATGGTCCGCGGCGAGCACATCGACCCGGTGCGCGCGGGCGTCGTACTGGTGATCTTCTCCGGCGCAGCCGTGCTGGTGAAGCCACTGGTCGGGCTGCTCACCGACAAGCTCGGGCTGGGCAGGCGCATCCCGGTGATCGCGGTACTGGTGCTGTTCGGCGCGGCGCTGCTGGTGTTCGGGTCGCTCGGCAGTTACGGCGCTTTCCTGGCTGTGGCCCCGATTCTCGGCATCGGCGCGTACGCCTACAGCCCCCTCACCGCGGCGATGATCCCGGCACTCGCCGGTCCACGGCTGGCCGGGTCCGCCGCCGGGACGGTGAATGCGTTCTGGCAGCTGGGAAGCGTGATCGTACCCGCGGTCGTCGGCCCGGTCTTCCACGCGACCGGCTCGTTCTACGCGGCTTTCGCCACCCTCGCCGCCGGACCGATCCTGGGTGCGCTGGCCCTCCTCGGCATGCGCGACGACCGCCCGGCGGCAAATTCGGTTTCCCCGTCAGCCGCAGTTCGGGGAGACTGACCGGCATGCTGATCCGCCAGTCAGGCACCGATGACGCCCCCGCGATCCACGCCGTGCACACCGCCGCCTTCCGCGTGCACAACCCCGAGGTCACCGGTGAAATCCCGGAAGCCCGGCTGGTCAACGGCCTCCACGCGGACGGCGACCTGATCCCGGCCCTGTCCCTGGTCGCGGTGCAGGACGGGCAGGTGATCGGCCACGCCTGCGCCAGCCCGGCACACCTCGAAAACGACCGGACGTCCGCCGTCGGCTTCGGCCCGCTGGGCGTACTGCCGGACCACCAACGCAGCGGCGCGGGATCTGCGCTGGTACACGCAACGGTCGGCGCGGCCAATGCCCTCGGGTACGCGCTGGTGGTCCTCCTTGGCGACCCGGGGTATTACTCCCGCTTCGGCTTCGTTCTGGCCGACACGCTGGGTATCACGCCGCCGGTGCCGGAATGGGCGCCGCACTTCCAGGCGCTGCCACTGGCGGGGTACACGCCGGAGAACCGAGGAGCTTTCCGCTACGCGGCTGCTTTTGACCGGCTCTAGGTCTTCAACCCGTTCCGCTGCAAAAACTCGTTCGCGATATCCACCGGATTCCGCTTCTCCCCCGTGTACTGCACGTTCAGCTCCGTTAGCTGCTCCGTCGTCAGCGCCTTCGACGCCCGGTTCAGCGCGGCCACCTCCTCGGCGTTCAGCACGCCCTTCGCCACCAGCGGGACGATGTTCTGCGCCGGGAACATGTGCTTGTCGTCTTCGAGTGGCACAAAGCCGTTCGACGCAATTGTCGCCGACGTGCTGAACAGGTCCGCCACCTGGACGTCACCCGACTTCAGCGCCGCGACCGTGACCGGGCCGCCCGTGTCCGTGGTGCGGATTTCCTTGAACTCACACCCGTACAGCTGCTTGATCCGGTCCTTCCATCGGCTGCTCCACTGCCCCGGCCCGCCCATCACCAGATCCTTGCAGCGCGGGCCAAGGTCGGAGAACGTCTTCACCCCGGTGTCCGCGAGCTGCTTCCCGACCACCAGCAAGTCCTTGTCCTGCGCCGGAGATTGGTCGAGCACCTCAAAGCCCGCAGGAAGCTTCGAACGAAGCTGCGCGTAAACATCCTCCGACGTCGTCACCGGGGTGTTCTTGTCGAAGTACCGCAACAGGTTCCCGCTGTAGTCCGGCACCACGGACAAAGACTTGTCCTGCAACGCTTTCACCACGACCTCGCGGCTGCCGACCGGCGGGCGTACGGTGATCTTGTGCGCACCGACCTCGCGTAGCGCACCGGCGTAGATCTGGGCGAGCAGCAGGCTCTCGCCGACGTCCGACGCGCCGATGATGATGTCGCCGCTGTTACCGCCCTCGCCGCCGCCGGCCAGCGGATTCCCGCACGCCGACGCCAGCAGGGCCAGGCCCGCCACCAGCACCCCCCACCGCTTCACGCCACTCCTCCCGCCGCCACGGCCTTGCCGGACGCCGCTTGCGCCGCCAGCCGGACTCCCTTGGGTACCAACGCCCGTTGTACTGCGGCGAGCAGCAGGTCAGCCACGATTGCCAGCAGCGCTGTGAGAATCGCGCCCGCGACGACCTCGGTGTAGTCCAAAATGGCCAGTCCGTCGAGCAGGAACCGGCCGAGGCCACCGAGACCGACGTACGCGGCCACCGCGGCGGTCGCGATCAGCTGCAGCACCGCGTTGCGAATTCCGCCCAGCACCAACGGAAGCGCAATCGGCACCTCCACTTGCCACAGCCGCTGCCAACCGGTCATCCCGATGCCCTGGGCGGCGTCGACCACGTTGTGCTCGGCGGCCTGCAGACCCGCGTACGTACCTGCCATCACCGGTGGAATCGCCAGCACCACCAAGCCGATGATGGTCGCCGTGGTGCTTTCGGTGAAGAGCAAGAACAAGAACGTGACGAGCCCGAGCGTCGGCAGTGCGCGGATCACGTTGCCCGCTCCGACGAGTACGACGCCGCCGCGTCCGGTGTGGCCGACGAACAGTCCTACCGGGATTGCGATCACCAGCGCGATGACCAGCGCCAGCAGCACGTATCCGACGTGCTCGGCGAGCCGGACGCCGATCCCGCCCGGACCTTGCCAGTTCGCAGCTGTGGTGAACCAGCCGAAGACGTCCCCGATCATCCGGCCACCTCCGCGGCCGGCGCGCGGCCCGCTCGTTCCCAAGGCGTGAGGAGATTGCGCAGTGCCACCAGTAGCAGGTCGACGACCAGCGCGAGCAGCATCGTCAGCACGATGCCGACCACGATCGGCGAGAAGTACTCGCGCTGGAATCCGTCGGTGAACAGCACGCCCAGCGCCCCGGTACCGATCAGCGCGCCGACGCTCACCAGGCTGATATTGCTCACCGACGCCACCCGCACTCCGGCAGCCAGCACCGGTACCGCAAGCGGCAGTTCCACGCTGAAGAACCGGCGCGGGGCGCGGTACCCGATCGCCGTGGCGGCCGCGATGATGTGCGACGGCACCGCGTCCAGCGCGTCGAGCACCGGCCGCACGAGCAGCGCGGTGGTGTAGATGGTGAGCGCGACGATCACGTTGACACTGTCCAGGATTTTCGTCCCGATGATGCCCGGGATCACCACGAACAGCGCCAGCGACGGGATCGTGTACAGCAGATTTCCCACCACCAGCAGCACACTGCGCACCGGCCGCCAGCGATGGCCGAGCCAGCCGAACAGGATCGCCGCCGCGATGCCCGCGACGAGCGGCACGAGCGCGAGGTACACGTTCTCGGCCAGGTTGCCGAGGATCTCGTTGCGGTTGCTGGCACTCGACAGGTAGCGGCCGAGCTCGCCGAAGAAGCCGTCCATCAGGACGCCTGCGGGGACGCCTCGATCACGTCCAAGACCTGGTGCGCGACCACCGTCCCGAGCACGCGGTTCTCGTCGTCCACCACCACCCCGAGGCTGGCCGGTGACGACAGCGCGGCGTCGAGCGCGCCGCGGATCGGCGTACCCTGCACGTACAGCGATCCGCCTGCCACGAGGTGGGTTTCGGCTAACGGGCCGTCCACAGTGGACCCCGGCGGAAGCCAGCCGCGCGGCTGTTTCTCGTCGTTCACCGCGAGCAGCCAGCCCTCGGACGGCGCATCGAACGTGCTGCCCAGCTCCACCGTGTTCGCCGGGGACACCTCGACACCGCTTGCGGGAAGGAACGAAAGCCCGCGGTAGCCCCGATCCCGGCCGACGAACGAGGCGACGAAATCGTCCACCGGATGCCGCAGCACGTCGGCCGGAGTGCCGTACTGCGCGAGCTTCCCGCCCACGCGCATGACCGCGACCTTGTCGCCGAGCCGCACGGCCTCGTCGATGTCGTGGGTGACGAAGACGATTGTCTTGCCCAGCTGGGATTGCAGCCGCAGCAGCTCGTCCTGGAGTCCTTCCCGGACGATCGGGTCGACCGCGGAGAACGGCTCGTCCATCAGCAGCACCGGCGAATCCGCGGCCAGCGCACGGGCCACGCCGACGCGCTGCTGCTGCCCGCCGGACAGCTGCGCCGGGTACCGCTTGCCGAGCTCGGCAGGCAGCCCGACGGTCTCGAGAAGCTCGGCCGCCCTGGCGCGCGCTTTGCGTTTGTCCCATCCGGACAGCAGCGGCACGGTGGCGACGTTGTCGAGCACTGTCCGGTGTGGAAAGAGACCGGCGTGCTGGATCACGTACCCGATCCCGCGGCGCAGCACCGCCGGGTCGCCCTCGCTCACGTCCTTGCCGTCCAGCAGCACAGCGCCCGAAGTGGGCTCGACCATCCGGTTGATCATCCGCAGCGACGTCGTCTTGCCGCAGCCGGACGGGCCCACGAACACCGTGATCGTGCCGTCCTCCACCGTGAGGGAGAGGCCGTCGACCGCGACCGTGCCATCCGGATACCGTTTGGTGACGTCGCGGAATTCGATTGTCACAGACTTCTCCCCACGTCCGGTGCAGAGTCCGACGGTAGCCCACTCCCGGAGCCTTGGCAGCTCGTCCCGGAGAATGGCCGTCTACCCTCAGAGCCCGTGACCGCTCTCGACGACGTCCTGGCCGCGCACGGTGCCGCCGTCCGCCCGCTGTATGAGGTACTCGGCTTGCTGCGCAGTGGTTCCTACGAGCTGGCCGACCTGGTGCGCCTCACCGCAGCGCCACGGCGAAGCGTCGAGGACGTGCTGACAGCGCTCGAAGCGGACCTGGAACGATCAGCCGCCGGAGTCCGGATCGCGCCGGACGCGCGGCCTGCGTACGCGTCGTACGCGCTGCCGGAGCTGCCCGATGCGCTCGATGCAGCAGTCGCCGCACAGCCCGCTTTGCTCACCATGCTGACCGAGCGGATCGCCGCAGTCCCACCGCCGCTCGCCGCGCTGGACCACGTACAGGCAACGCCGGAGACGGTGCTGCGGCGGGCGTTGTGGCTGAACGCGCGGTACGACCTGCGCCGCAGCAAGGTGTTGTTCCTCGGCGACCACGATCTGACGTCGCTCGCCGTCCAAGCGGTATGCCCGGAAGCCGACCTGACCGTGGTCGACCTCGACGAGCGCGTGCTGTCCTACCTGGACGATACGGGCGTGTTCACCGCGCACGCGGACCTGCGGGTCGGCCTGCCGCCCGCGGTCACCGGCAAGGCGGACCTGGTGTTCAGCGATCCGCCGTACACCCCGGAAGGCATGGGCCTCTTCGCCGCGCGGGCAGTGCAGGCGCTGCGGGAGCCGACGGAGGGCCGGATCCTGCTGGCGTACGGGTACAGCCCGCGGCATCCCGCACTGGGCGCGCAGGTACAACGTTCGCTGGCGACGCTGGGTCTCACGTTCGAGGCAATCCTGCCGGACTTCAACCGCTACACCGGCGCGCAGGCCATCGGCAGCGCGGCTGATCTGTACGTGTGCCAGCCGACAGCGAAGGCCAAGAAGTCGTTCGCCCGCAAGGGAAGCTCGGCGATCTACACGCACGGACCCCAGTCGGTCGAATCGGCCGGGACGAAACCGGGCCTGCTGGCCGCCGTCCGCGAAATCGCCGCCGAGGGCGGTCTGGCGCTGGAAACCCGCCCGGTAGGCTGGGCAACGTCCGGCCCGGAAGGCGACGCAGTCGCGATGGACCTGTCAGCGGACCCGGGACCGTGGCTGCTGCGCACGCTACTGGGCACCAACGCCCGCCGCTTGGCGCTGCTGGTGCCGAACAACCACCCAGACCTCGCGGACGCTCCTTCGCAGGCGTCCCTCACCGCTTTGGTGGCAGAGAAGTACCGGCTGCGGCTGCTGCGGAGCACCCCGGACAACCGGCACGCAATCGTGGTGGCCGACCTGGTCGACCGCCCGTCCGACCTCCTGACCCGAGCCCACGCCCGCCTGGCGAACGTCTCCCTGTCCGTACCGGAGGACCTGGAGGAGCTCCGGCTGGTGGATGTACCGCGGCATCGGCTCGCGGAGCTGGTGCGGGGGTGAGCGGCCAAAGTGAAGTCACCCCAGCGGCCAGATTGAAGGCACCCTAGCGGCCAAATTGAAGCTACCCTAGCGGCCAGATTGAAGATCAACTAGCGAACACTGGTCAAAAATGACCTCTGACCTGCTACAATAACCTACCGTGACGTCACGGATGGGCTTCTTCAACCGACGGGCGCAGACGCTCACTGCCGAGGCGCTCACCGACACTCGAGTCGTCCTGATCAACGGAGCCCGGCAGGCAGGCAAGAGCACCCTCGCCCGCATGATCGCGAACGATTCGGACGTCGAGGTCCGCAACCTCGACCGCCCGCAGGACCTCGAGGCGGCTCGCACCGACCCCAGCGGGTTCGTCGACTTCGACCGGCTGATGATCATCGACGAGATCCAGCGGGCGCCGGAACTGTTCCTCGCGATCAAGGCGGTGGTCGACGCCGACCCGCGGCCCGGCCGGTTCCTGCTCACCGGCTCGTCCCGGATCCTTGCGCTCCGCGGTCTCCCGGACACGTTGCCGGGCAGAAGCGAAACCACCGAGCTGTGGCCGCTCTCCCAGGGCGAGATCGACGGCACTCGCGACGATTTCGTCGACGCGGCCTTCGCGCTGGGACCCGACCTGCACCACCATTCCGAACTCGATCGACGGGACTATGCCGAGCGAGCGGTCCGCGGGGGCTTCCCCGAAGCTGTCCACCGGCCCGACCCGCGCCGGCGCGCCCGATTCTTCGAGTCCTATCTCGACGATCTGATCACCCGCGACATCAGGCAGCTCGGCGAGATCGAGCGGCTCGCTCAGCTGCGCACGCTGCTGCAGCTCATCGCCGGGAGGAACGCCGGTCTGCTCGTACCCACCTCGCTCGGCAGCGACGTCGGCCTGAACTACCACACCACCCAGCGGTATCTCGGGCTGCTCGAAGAGATCTTCCTGATCAAGCGAATCCCGGCGTGGTCCCGCAACATCACCGCACGTTCGGTCGACACTCCCAAGGTGGCCTTCGTCGACACCGGAATCGCGGCCAATCTCGTGCAGGCCGAACCCGGCGCCCTGATCCGTCCTGGCGGCGAATTCGGCTCGCTCCTCGAAGGATTCGTCCTCATGGAGCTGGCCCGGCAGCTCACCTGGTCGGACAGCCGGGCCCAGCTTTACCACTACCGGACCAAGGACAAGGTCGAAGTGGATGCCGTCCTCGAGAACCCCCGAGGCCAAGTGGTCGCGATCGAGGTGAAGGCAGCCACCACCGTCACTTCCGGAGACTTCCGCGGTCTCCGTCACCTCGAACAACGGCTCGGGGACGACTTTCTCGCCGGTTATGTGCTCCACACCGGCACCGACACCTTGCCATTCGGGCCGAAACTGCGCGCAGTACCCGTCAGCGCGCTATGGCAGCTCGCCGCCTGACCAAAAGAAAGGCTCCCCGGCCAACCAGCCGGGGAGCCCTTCCACAACCAACCCTCAGCCGGTAACCCCATCCTGCTCAGCAGCCTTCGCCACCGCAGCCGCCACCTCCGGTGCCACCCGCGGGTCCAGCGGGCTAGGCACAATCCGATCCCGACCGAGATCATCCGTCGCCACCGCCACGATCGCCTCCGCGGCCGCCAGCTTCATGTTCTCCGTGATCGCCCGCGCGCCCGCGTCCAGGGCGCCCCGGAAGACACCCGGGAAGGCCAGCACGTTGTTGATCTGGTTCGGGAAGTCGCTCCGCCCCGTCGCCACGATCGCGGCGTGCCGGGCGGCCTCGGCCGGGTGGACCTCCGGGTCCGGATTGGACAGTGCGAACACGATCGAGTCATCCGCCATCGTGGACAGCAGTGACGGGTCGATGGTCGCGCCGGAAAGGCCCAGGAACACGTCCGCGCCGCGCAGAGCCTCGGCGAGGCCACCGGTGAGGCCTGCCTTGTTGGTGGTCTCGACGAGCTGCTGCTTGATCGGGTTCAGGCCCTCGCGGCCCGCGTGGATGATGCCGCGCGAGTCGAGCACCGTCACGTCCGCCACGCCTGCCGCCAGCAGGATCTTCGCGCAGGCCACGCCCGCTGCGCCCGCACCCGACACGACCACCCGCTCGGTCGCGATGTCGCGGTCCAGCACCAGGTTCGCCCCGCGCAGGGCCGCCAGCGTGACGATCGCGGTGCCGTGCTGGTCGTCGTGCATGACCGGGCAGTCCAGTGCCTGCTTGAGCTTGTCCTCGAGCTCGAAGCACCGCGGCGCGGACACGTCCTCCAGGTTCACCGCGCCGAACGACGGGCGCAGCCGCACGAGGGTCTCCACGATCTCGTCGACGTCGGTGGTGTCGAGCACCAGCGGAATCGAGTCCAGCCCGCCGAACGTCTTGAAGAGCACCGATTTGCCCTCCATCACCGGCAGCGACGCGCTCGCGCCGATGTCGCCGAGCCCGAGCACCGCGGTCCCGTCGCTGACCACTGCCACGAGCCGGTCCGCCCACGTGTAGCGCTTCGCCTTTGCGGCGTCCTCGGCAATGGCCCGGCTCACCTTCGCCACCCCTGGCGTGTAGGCGATCGAGAGGTCACGCGGGTCGGCAATCGGCCGGGTGGCCGCCACGGAGAGCTTGCCGCCCTCGTGCCCGGTGAAGATCTCGGCGTCGGACACGGTGCCCGTAACGCTGCTGGCCTGGTCGGTCATCGGGTTTCCTGTCGTCGGGATGACGGGAGCTGGGTGGATCTGGGTCATCGAACGTACTCCTGGGACTGCGATCGGGGGACCACCGGCTGACGGGCGAAGGCGCGCCCGCCGCCCATGGGAACTCGTCCTCCGGACGGCAGCCCAGCGCGGTAGCGCCGGCCTGTCGGCGAGGCGTCACGGCGGCCATCCGATCCGTGGGGTGTGGCGATGGCCGCGGACGCTGCGGTCCGTCAATCATGACAGGCCCCCGTACACCCCCGACCCCTCGGTGCGGTTGATGTCACAGATTCGCCGTTCCCAAGACGTCCGTCCGGTTTCGGAATCCGCTCGATAAGGTGGCGTCATGGACTTCCGCCCGCTGAAAGTCGCCGACGCTTTCGAGTTCACGCCGCGCGTCTTCCCCGACGAGCGCGGGCTCTTCGTCGCGCCGTTCCAGGAGGACGCGCTCATCCGTGCCACCGGGCATCCGCTGCGGGTCGCGCAGACGAACCACAGCGTCTCGCGCGCGGGCACCATTCGCGGCGTGCACTTCGCCGACACCCCGCCCGGGCAGGCGAAGTACGTCTACTGCCCGTCCGGCGCACTGCTCGACGTACTGGTGGATCTCCGCGTCGGCTCGCCCAGCTTCGGCCAGTGGGACGCGGTCCGCCTCGATTCCCAGGACTACCGCGCGGTGTACGTCGCCGAGGGAATCGGGCACGCGTTCGTCGCGCTTGAAGACGCCACCGTGATGGCGTACCTGTGCTCCGAGCCCTACAACCCGACCGGCGAACGCGGCGTCAGCCCGCTCGACCCGGCGCTCGAACTCCCCTGGCCGGCCGACCTGCCGCCGATTGTGTCCGAAAAGGACCGTGCCGCGCCGACGCTCGCCGATGCGCTGGACCAGGGCTTGCTGCCGCAGTACGCCGACTGCGTGGCCCACTATGAAACGCTGCGATCACCCTCGTAAGACGTCCTCGGCCAGCACCCGCTCCACGTTCCGCTCCGCCAGCGCGGTGATCGTCACGAACGGGTTCACCCCGGTACTGCCCGGAATCAGCGACCCGTCGGTGACGTACAGGTTGCGATATCCCTTCACGCGCCCGTAGCCGTCGGTCGCCTCGCCGAGTACGAGGCCGCCGAGCGGGTGGTAGGTGAAGCGGTTCTCGAACGGCCGGGTGTCGCCGAAAAGGTCGTAACGGTAGATCGTGCGGTTCTTCGCGTTGATGCGGTCGAACAACGACTTCGCCGCGTCGATCGAGGGCTGTCCCTGATCCGGAGTCCACTGCAGTTTCGCGGAATCACTGGCGGGGTCGTAGGCAAAGTGGCCGCGTTCGGGGTTTTTCGTGATCGCGAGGTACAGGCTCACCCAGGTTTCGAGACCGGCGGGCACCGGCGCGATCTCCGCGAACACCGGATGCACCGGGTGGTCCCAGTCGTCGATGCCGAGCGCGGGCATCGCCGACTGCAGGCTGCCCGTCGTGTCCCACACGTGGTTGGCGCGGCCGAGCATCACGTTGCCGTTGGTGCCCCAGCCCTGCCCGACGGCCTCGGGCAGCCGCGGCAGCCGTCCGGTGTCCCGGGCGCGCAGCAGCAGTTCGGTGGAGCCGAGACTGCCCGCGCCGAGGAACAGGTACTTCGTGGTCACGTGCCTGGTGGAGAGCACATTGCCGAGCGCGTCGGATTCACGCACGACCAGCGTGTACGTCCCGTCCGGCTGCTGGCTGATCTCGCGGACCTCGTGCAGCGTCTGGATCGTGACGCGGCCGGTGCCGAGCGCGGCGGCGAGGTAGGTCCGGTCGAGCGAGCGTTTGCCGTGGTTGTTGCCGTAAATCACCTCGGACGCCAGCGCGGATCGCTCGACGGTGCCGGCTTCTTCGCGCTTCAGATAGTCGAAATCGTAGACGCTCGGCACGAAGGTGGTACGCAGCCCGGTTTTCTCCGCAGCTTTCCGGGAAACGCGGGCGAATTGATACGAACGGCAGGTCTCGAACCAGTTTTCGTCGATGTGGTTCACCCCGAGTGCCGCGTTGGCGCGCGAGAAATACTTGCCGTACATCTCGTCGGCATCCACCTGCGGCAGGATTTCCTCGAAGTACGAACGTTTCGGCGGCACCGCCATTGCGCCGTTCACCAGCGAACCGCCGCCGACACCGCGTCCGACGTACACCGACATCCCGTCGTAGTTCACCCGGTCCAGCACTCCGGCGTACGGCTGGATGTCGCGATTCGCGATGTCCAGCCACAGGAATGACGCGAGCGGTGCTTCGGTGCGCTTTTTGAACCACATTGCGCGCGCGTCGGGTTTCAGCATGCGGCAGAAGATCCGGCCGTCCGGACCCGCTTCATTCCACAGCTGGCCCATTTCGAGCATGAGCGTGGACACGCCCGCTTCGCCGAGCCGTAATGCGGTGACCGCGGCGCCGTACCCGGTGCCGATCACCACCGCCGGCGAGTACTCCGGCAAGGTCTCGGCCCGCGCGGGGTTCGCCGAGATGCTGGTCAAGCCGAAGGCGGCGGCGGAGTTCAGCGCGGCGAGGCCGAGAAACCGGCGGCGATTGAGAGGCATACCCAGATAGTAAACGCCGTTTACTCAAGACCGCCGCCGAGTTCACTCAGGCGGGCTAGAGCTTTTGCGCGGCGTGACCCACACCGTGATCGTCGCGCTCACCACGGTCGCCCCACCGCTGTCGACGATCCGCACCGGCACCGGCAGATCGAACCCATGGTCGCCGAACTCCGGAATTTCCGGCAATTCGGCAATCGCGCGCAGGCCGGTCCCGGCTTTCGCGACATAACTCACTTCCATCCCCTTCGGCAGCCACCGATGCGACGCCGGGACGGTCGCCTCGGCCAGCATGCCCATGGCGATTTCGGCGAGGTTGCAGGCGGCGATCGCGTGAAAGGTCCGGATGTGGTTGTGGACACCCCACCACTTCGGCGCGGTCACCGAGCAGTACCCCGGACGCAGCTCACGCACGGTCGGCAGCACGGTGGCGAAGTAGGGCACCCGCAAGCACATCGCAGCGGAAAACAGCTGCTTACCGCCGGGCTTCGCGACCAGCCGGCGCCACAGCGCGTACGTCGATGGAGACCCCATCAGCACCTCCCAAGTGAAGTTACTCACGAGTAGCCAAGCACACGATGCACCTGCCCGGCAAACCCGGCGCGGCTATATTCGGGCCCGTGGCACATCAGCTGTTTCTTCTCCGGCACGGCCAGACCGAATGGTCGGCGAACGGCAGGCACACCGGGCGGACCGACATCCCGCTCACCGAGGCAGGTGAGGACCAGGCGCGCGCCGCCGGTGGCACGCTTCGCACGCTGCTCGGCGGCCCCGGGCTGGTGCTGTCCAGCCCGCGCGCCCGCGCCGTGCGCACTGCGGAGCTCGCCGGCCTGCGCGTCGACGAGGTCACCGACGAGCTGGCCGAATGGGACTACGGCGACTACGAAGGCGTCACCACGCCGAAAATCCGCGAGACGGTGCCGGACTGGACCGTCTGGACGCATCCGGTACCCGGCGGCGAAAGCGCGGCCGACGTGCAGGCGCGCGCGGACAAGGTGCTCGACCGGGCCCGCCGCGAAATCGAGCGCGGTGACGTCGTGCTGGTCGGCCACGGGCATTTCAGCCGCGTGCTGGTCGCGCGTTGGCTCGGGTTGCCCGGTACCGCGGGTGTCCACTTCGGACTCGACCCGGCCGGTCTCGCGGTACTCGGCGACGAACGCGGCGAACCGCAGATCGAGCACCTGAACCTGCTGCCCGCGCTGGAGGGTTGACGTGCCCGACCCCCGCGTGCGGCGGATCCGGCCGGAAGACGTCGACGCCGTCGTGGAGCTGGTCTACGCGCTGGCCGAATACGAGCGTGCGCTGCCGGAATGCCACCTGACCGCCCCGCAGCTGCACACCGCGTTGTTCGGCGAGGCACCGGCGCTGTTCGGCCATGTGGCCGAGGTGGATGGTGCCGTCGCCGGATTCACCTTGTGGTTCCTCAACTTTTCGACCTGGCGCGATACGCACGGCATCTACCTGGAGGACCTGTACGTCCGCGAGGACCAGCGCGGTTCGGGCCTCGGCAAGGTGCTGCTCGCGACGCTGGCCGCGGAATGCGTGGCCAAGGGGTACCACCGCCTGGAGTGGTCGGTGCTCGACTGGAACCCGGCCGTCGGCTTCTACCGCGCGCTGGGCGCCCAGCCCCAGGACGAGTGGACCGTGCACCGCCTCACCGACGAACCACTGCACGCACTCGCCAAAGAGGCCTAGTCCTGTTCGTGGCGCTCTCGCTCGGCCCGCCGCCCGGCGAGACCGCCCCGTTCGGCAGCCTCCTCCTCGGTTTCGTCGTCGTGCATGCCGAGCGCCCACGCGCGCGCCGGGCGCCGGAAGAGCAGCACCAGCGCGGCCAGGCCGCACAGCCCGATCGGCACGCCCCACACCGGCTGCCCGGACGGGCCGAGCAGGTACCAGCCGACCCCCATCAGCAGCAGCGCGACCACCACCCCCGGCGACCGCGCCCACGTCCGGCCGAACAGCAGCCCCACCGACGCGGCCAGGAAAATCAGCCCCAGCACCGCGTACGTGCCGAATTCGGCCCAGACGTTGTTGCCCGGCAACGGCGGCGTGCTCAGCCCGTGCACCAGCAGCACCACGCCGAGCACCAGCAGGCCGACCCCAGGCAGGCCGGTGAGGACCCCGGCGATCCGGACCTCGATCGGGGTGGGCGGCAGGTCCTCGGGGTGCGACACGGGCGCGGCCTTTCAGCTGCTTTGCGGGAGCACAGCCACTCGACCAGCGCGAGTCACCGTGCGTGAGCACTACCGATCGTATGCCACCCGGTCGGCCGTTTTCGCGCGGCGGCAGTCACGTGAAAATCGGGGTTGTCGTCGATGAGCGGGCGGTCGGCCCGGGTGCACTTGTCACGACGCGCGGAGTTTCGCCGTCTGCAGAGGAGGGCCGCCCGGCACAGGGTCACCGAGGAGATTTCCGGGGACGGCGCCCGCTGAGCTTCGCGTCACCTTGTGCCGCGAGAGGTACTCCCTCCGGGTGGATGTCACTTACTCTGCGGTAGTGCGCGCGATCCTCGTCGTGAACCCCCAGGCCACCTCGACCACCGCAGGTGGCCGGGACGTGCTGGCGCACGCACTGGCCAGCCAGGTCAAGCTCGACGTCGTCGAGACCGACTACCGCGGCCACGCGCTGGCGGTGGCCCGTTCGGCGGCCCGTGACGGCTTCGACCTGGTCGTGGCGCACGGCGGAGACGGCACGGTCAACGAGGTCGTCAACGGTCTCCTCGCCGATTCGACCGGCGTTCCCGGGCGCGCGGGCGCGGTGCCGATGCTGGGCGTCGTACCGGGTGGTTCGGCCAATGTGTTCGCGCGCGCCATCGGGCTGCCCGCCGATCCCGTCGAGGCGACCCACCAGCTGCTCACCGCACTGGAGACCGACCGCCGCCGCCGGATCGGGCTCGGACTGGCCGACGGGCACTGGTTCACCTTCAACGCCGGGCTCGGCTGGGACGCCGACGTCGTCGGCCGCGTCGCGAAGGCGCGTGGCAAGCAGACGAGCTCGACCCTGTACCTGCGCGCCGCGGTGCGCTCCTACTTCCGGCCGCCACTCGGGCGCCCGCCGCTCACGGTGCGGATCCCGGGCGAGGAACCGGCCGAAGCGGTGACGGCATTCGTGTCGAACACCGATCCGTGGACCTACCTCGGGGAACGTCCGGTCCACCTCAACGCGGGCTGCTCGTTCGAGAGCGGGCTGGGCCTGTTCGCGCTGAACGGTCTGCGTTTGCCCACCGTGTTCACGCATGTACGGCAAGCTCTGCTCACGGAGAGCGACCAGCACGGCCGCCGCCTGCTACGCCGCGACGACGTCCCGCTAATCCGCATCGATGCAGATGAGCCGGTCAACTTCCAGGTCGACGGGGACCTCGTGGGGCAGCGCACGCGGGTCGAATTCCAGAGCGTCCCGGATGCACTCACGGTAATCGTGTGACAGACCGACTACTGATCGCCCGCGGCAAAGTGCCGCCTGCCGCTCGGCGACGCAAACCCTCCGTTCACCGCACCGGCCTTCCGGCGAGCGGTCCGTTTCAGACAGAAACCGCAGGTCAGAGGCTTAGCTCGGGCGGGTGAGCTGACTCACCGATCTTGTCGAAACCCTTGTCGAACGCGGTGCTTCGTGAAAGCATTCACAAGCACCCAAAAACACGACCGCCATGACGACTGTGGCGCGGCCCTCCCGCGTCACTGTGAAGGAGCTCACGAACATGGACTGGCGCCACGACGCGGCCTGCCGAGACGAGGACCCCGAGCTGTTCTTCCCCGTGGGGACCAGCGGTCCGGCTCTGTTGCAGGTCTCCGAGGCGAAGGCCGTGTGCCACCGCTGCACCGTCGCTTCCGACTGCCTGGCCTGGGCTCTGGCCAGCGGCCAGGACGCCGGCGTGTGGGGCGGCATGAGCGAAGACGAGCGACGCGCGCTCAAGCGCCGCCGTACGCACATCGGCACGCGTACCACCGCCTGAGCCTTCCCGGCTCAGCTGCACCACACCAGTATCGCAAGCACCATTCCGGCCGGATCTTTCGCCCCCGGGCTTCACCTTTGCCCACGCTCTGGGGTGATACCTCTCCGGCCCGAGCGTAACAACGAAGGTCGGCCACCCAGCACCCGGGTAGCCACCTCACCCCAGGACACAGCTCCTGCCGCGAACGTTGAACGGGCCGGTACCCCGATTTCTTCACATCGGTACCGGCCCTTCGGCGTGTCCCGGGCCAATTCCGTGAAGGCCACCTTCACAGCCTTCAATTCCGTGAAGGCCACCTTCACGGAATCAGATTCCCTCAAGGTTCCCTTCACGGACTCCAATTCCCTCATGGTTCCCTTCACGGACCTACATTCCCTCATGGTTCCCTTCACGGACTTTCCCGGCCCGCCACCCACCCACTGACGAAGCCGCACCCGCGCACCCATCGAACCCAGGCACCCAGACCCGGCCCTGCACCCCGATACGAAGCCAAAAACACGGGCGGCGGTGGGTTGTCAAGGCATCTTTCCCGCCTTGACAACCCACCGCCGCCCGTAGTCACAATCAGGCTTCGGGGTGCCCCACGCAACAGTTCCCCGCCGCAAATCCCCACCGCCGCGCATAACCACCGCAAAGATCAGAACCACCGCAAAAGATCACAACCGCCGCGAAAGAGGAATCCTCAACGCCGCCTCAGTGCCCGGCACCCGATTCCCCGCCGCATCCGTCCGTGCCTTCCGCAACGACAACGAGCCCCGCAGTTCGGACTCCACCAGCGTCCGTACGATCTGCAACCCCAGCCCGTCACTGCGCTCCAGCGAAAACCCGGACGGCAGCCCCCGCCCGTCGTCCCGGATCAGCACGTCCAGCCACCGGGCCGACCGCTCCACGATCAGCTCGACCTTCCCCGGCCGCCCCTGCGGAAACGCATGCTCGATCGCGTTCTGCACCAGTTCGGCCAGCACCATCACCAACGGCGTGGCAATCTCCGCCACCACCACGCCGAACGACCCCTTCCGCGTCAGCCCCACCTGAGACTCCGCGGTCGCCACCTCCCCCACCATCGGCAGCACGTTGTCGAGCAGCTTGTCCAAATCGACCCGCTCGTCAACCGAGATCGACAACGCCTCGTGCACCATCGCAATCGACGACACCCGACGCACCGATTCCCCCAGCGCCAGCCGAGCCTCCTCGCTCGTCGTACGCCGCGACTGCAGCCGCAGCAACGCAGCCACAGTCTGCAGATTGTTCTTGACCCGGTGGTGAATCTCCCGGATCGTGGCGTCCTTCGACATCAACGCCCGGTCCCGCCGCTTGACCTCCGTGACGTCGCGCACCAGCACCAGCGCACCAGCAGGCTGCCCGGCAGGCCGCAACGGCAACGCGCGGAACAACACCACCGCACCACGCTTCGAATCAGCCTCGGTACGCGTGGACGGCTTCCCGTCGAGCGCCTCGATGATCCTGTGTGACACCTCGGTGGCGTCGAACGGATCGCGAATCAACGACCGCGTGAGCGGAGCCAGCCGCTGTCCGACCAGGTCCGATTCGTGGCCCATCCGGTGATAGGCCGACAGCCCATTCGGACTCGCGAACACCACGGTGCCACTCTGGTCGAGCCGCACCAGCCCATCGCCGACCCGCGGGCTCGTGTGCGTATCAGTCTGGTTGCCGCCAGCAGGCGGGAAAGTGCCGTCCACGATCATCTGGCACAAATCGCCCGCACTGCCCAGATACGCGATCTCCAGCGGGCTCGGCACCCGGGGCGCGGCGAGGTTGGTCTCGCGGCTCAGCACTGCGATCACGTTGCCGTCGAAGCGCACCGGCACGGCTTCGCGGCGCATCGGGAGGTCGCGGTACCAATGCGGGTCTTCCTCGCGGCAGATCTTCACCTCGCGGATGGCCTTGGCCAGCTGCGGGTGCTCGTCGATGGTGAAACGCGTGCCGACGACGTCCTCGGGATGCGCGGTGGGCGCGGTGGTGGGGCGGGCGTGCGCGACGCACACGAAGTCGCCGCCATCGGACTGGTGTTCCTCGGAAACCGGGACCCACAGCAGGAAATCGGCGAACGACAGGTCGGCGAGCAGCTGCCATTCCGCGACGACGGTCTGCAGGTGGTCGGCCGCCTCGCCGGGGAGGCCGGTGTTCTCGGCGAGCAGGTCGGACAGCGTGGACACGGCTATCGGCCACCCTCACGTGTGGTGTGTTCGTTCATGACCGGCCACCTCCTGTAGTCCATCCAACCAGAGCGTACGACGGGTGCTGCCCGGCAGCGCAGGCCGCCGTGACACACTGGAGCGGTTGACTCGTGCCCGGCCGTGCGTCCGGGCCAGGCAGTACACCGAGGAGAGAACCATGTCGAAGCGCGCCCGCAAGCGTCGCGACCGCAAGAAGAACGGCGCCAACCACGGCAAGAAGCCCAACGCCTGAGTCCGCGCCCGGACACACGAAGGCCCCCGCACCGCCTGGTACGGGGGCCTTTCGGCACGTTATTCGCCGGTGCGCTGCTCGACGGTGATCTCGGTGCGCTCCACCGTGACCCCGCCCTGGGTGGCGACCGTCTGCCGGATCGACGCGCGCAGCCTGCTCTTGAGCTCCGCCGGGGCGTGCTCGCCGCCGCACTTGCGGGCCAGCAGGTGCTTGATCTGCTCGTCGATGCCGTACTCCTCGAGGCACGGCGGGCAGTCGTCGATGTGGCGGCGCAGCTCCGCGTCGCGCTGCGGGCTGCACTCGCTGTCCAGCAGCAGGTAGATCTCGGCGAGGGCCTCCTCGCAGCGCATCTTTTCCGCGGGCGTGTCGTCCGTGCTCATCGTTTCGCCACCTCCTCGCGGGGCACCCGGATGAAGCCGCGCTCGCGCGCGACATCGGCAAGCAGCTCGCGCAGCTGGGCGCGGCCACGGTGCAGCCGGGACATCACGGTGCCGATCGGAGTGTCCATGATCTCGGCGATCTCCTTGTACGCGAAGCCCTCGACGTCGGCAAGGTAGACCGCGAGCCGGAACTCCTCGGGCAGCTTCTGCAATGCGGCCTTGACGTCGGTGTCCGGAAGGTTGTCCATCGCCTCGACCTCGGCCGACCGCAGGCCGACCGAGGTGTGGCTTTCCGCACGGGCGATCTGCCAGTCGCTGATCTCGTCCGTCGGCTGCTGCACGGGCTGCCGCTGGCGTTTGCGGTAGCCGTTGATGTAGGTGTTGGTGAGGATGCGGTACATCCACGCCTTGAGGTTCGTGCCTGCCTTGAAGGACGCGAACGCCGCATAGGCCTTCAGGTAGGTTTCCTGGACCAGGTCCTCGGCGTCGGAGGGGTTGCGGGTCATCCGCATCGCAGCCGAGTACAACTGGTCGAGCAGGGGCATCGCGTCGCGCTCGAAGCGCTCGGCAAGCTCCAGCTCGTCGGCCGCCGTGTCCGGCGCGGAGTTGGGGGTGCTCGGCAAACCGTTCCCTTCCCGTTCGGCGTCGATGCGCGTGCGCGCATACGGCGACACCGAGTTTACGCGGGGTCCGGGCAGGCCCCCGGGAAGGCTCCTGCCGGGGCGGGGAGTGGTGAGCGTGGTGGTCACGGTGTCTTCAACAGAGCGTGGTGACGGGGCATTCCCGGCGGCTTCGTAGACTCGCGCCATGGCGGGCAAGGGCACTCCGGCAACAGCGTTACTGCAGAAGCAAAAAGTGGCGCACACGGTGCACACCTACGACCACGACCCGCGGGCGGAGTCCTACGGCCTGGAGGCGGTCGAGGCATTGGACCTGGAAGCGGCGCGGGTGTTCAAAACCCTGGTGGCGGACGTCGACGGGAAACTGGTGGTGGGCGTGGTACCGGTCACCGGACAGCTGGATTTGAAGGCCTTGGCCGCGGCGGTCGGTGGCAAGAAGGCGAAAATGGCGGACCCGGCAGCGGCCCAGCGAGCGACCGGGTACGTACTGGGCGGGATCTCGCCGCTGGGACACCGCAGCCGCCTGCCGGTGGTACTGGACGGCTCGGCAATGGCTTTCCCGACGATGTTCTGCTCGGGCGGCCGGCGGGGTCTCGAGGTGGAGGTCGCACCGGGGGATCTGGTGCGGTTGGCGGGTGCGGTGGTGGCGGGGATCGCGGCCGGGTGACCACAGCAGTTGTCCACAGCGGCGGTGAGCTGTGGACAACTCGCGATAATCATCGTTGACCTGCGGTAACCGTGGCCGAAGGTGGTCCATCGGCTCACAAATGCGGCCGCACAACCCGTCCCAGCCACTCCGTCGCCGCCCGGGCCACCGCATCCAGATCGTGCGACAACGTGTGATCTCCGGGAACCACCACAATCTCATGGTGCGGCGCAGCCGAAGGCCGCCCGAACGGGTCCCGTTCCCCTTGGATCACCAGAGCGGGCACGGTCACCGCGTCCAGTTCCGGCTGCCGGGTTTTCTCCGGGCGGCCCGGCGGATGTTCCGGAAAAGCCAGGCACAGCACCGCAACCGCCTGACCATCAGCCGCAGTCCGGCACGCCACCCGCGCCCCCGAAGAACGACCGCCGAACACCAGTGGCAGGTCGTCGAACCGGGCGGAAACCTCGTCCGCCACCGTCAGCCATGCGGTGTCCAGCTGCTTTGCCGGGGCAGGCGCGCGGCGGCCCGCGACCCGGTACGGCTGCTCCACCAACGCCACGTGCACCCCGGCCGACTTGGCCGCCCGCGCCACCGCCACGAGGTCCTTGGCGCCGATTCCACCGCCCGCTCCGTGGCCCAGCAGCAAAACCGCATCGCCCTCGGCGGCGCAGTGCAGTTCCACCCGCGCCGGGCCGTGTTCGGTGTCGATCTCCAGGGTGGTCATGGCGTGTCGAACAGCGCGTCGACCGACTGTTCGCGCTCGGCTCGCTGCAGCAGTTCCGGTCCGTTGTTGCGGACGTTGTTCACCAGGCTCGACACCGGCCGCAGCTCCAGCGATTCGACGACCGCGGGCGGCGTCGGCACCAGCAGATCGTCCACTTCGGACTGATCGGGATCGAGCCAGCCCGCCCAGTGGTCGCGCGGCACGATCAGCGGCATCCGGTGGTGGACGTCGGTGAGCTGCCCTTCGGCGTCGGTCGTGATGATGGAGAACGTGATCAGCGGCGAGGCGTCCGCGTCGTCCTTGGGCCGCCAGGTTTCCCAGATCCCGCCGAACGCGATCGACGCGCCGGACGGGTCCGTCATGTAGAACGGTTCCTTTTCCTTGCCCGTGCGCCGCCATTCGAACCAGCCGTCGGCAGGCACCAGGCACCGCCGCGACGCGAGCGCGCGCTTGAACGCGGGCTTCTCCTTCGCCGTCTCCGCGCGCGTGTTGATCATCCGCGAACCGACCGCGGGATCCTTGGCCCAGAACGGGACCAGGCCCCAGCGCATGATCCGCAGCGACCGCTCGGCGGGCTTGTCCTCCAGCACCAGGCCCTCGTCGTCGCGCGGATGCCGCTGCACCACCGTGACGACGTTCTTCGTGGGCGCGACGTTGTGATCCACCCGCGCCCGGCCCTCGGTCAGGTCGACCGCGGCGAACTCTTCGACCAGCTTCGCCGGGTCTTTCGTCGCGGCGTAACGGCCGCACATGCCAACCTCCTCGGGATGCCTCACGGCCATCGTTGCACGCAGACCGGGCCCGGCGCGACCGGCATGGGATCATTCGACCAGGCACGACCAGGCAGGGCTACCGGGAGGACGTGGGCGGCTTGGCGCGAGGCGACTGGAGGCGGCTGGACGAATCCGACGTGCGCGTGCGTCCCGGCAAAGGCTCCAGGCCCCGCAGCAAGCGCAGGCCCGAGCACGCGGACGCGGTCGCGGCCATGGTGATCGGCAAGGACCGCGGACGATGGACGTGCGCGGTGAACGCCGACCCGGACCGCGTCGTCATGGCCATGCGGGCCCGCGAGATGGGCCGGGTTTCAGTGGTCGTCGGGGACATGGTCGCGCTGGTCGGCGACGTTTCCGGGCTGCCGGACACGCTCGCCCGCATCGTCCGCGTCGACGAGCGCACGAGCGTCCTGCGCCGCACCGCCGACGACACCGACCCGTTCGAGCGCGTCGTGGTCGCGAATGCCGCGCAGCTGCTGATCGTCACGTCGCTGGCCGATCCGCCGCCGCGGCCCGGGTTCATCGACCGCTGCCTCGTCGCGTGCTACGCCGGCGGCCTGGAACCGGTGCTGTGCCTCACGAAAGCCGACCTGGCCAGCCCGGACGCACTGCTCGCCGGTTACGCGGGCCTCGACGTGCCGACCGTGGTGACCCGCCACGACGAGGAACCCGAGGGGCTGCGCGAACGCCTCGACGGCCGGGTCACCGCGCTGGTCGGGCACTCCGGTGTCGGCAAGTCGACATTGGTCAACCGCCTGGTGCCGGCCGCCGAGCTGGCCACCGGCGATGTCAGCGCGGTCGGCAAGGGGCGGCACACGTCGGTGGCGGCGGTCGCGTTGCCGTTGCCACCGCCCGGCGGCGGCTGGGTCGTCGACACGCCTGGAGTGCGGTCGTTCGGGCTCGCGCATGTCACCGCCGACGACATCGTGAACGCCTTCGAGGAGTTCGCCGAGGCCGCCGAGGAATGCCCGACCAACTGCGGCCATCTCGGCCCGCCCGAGGACCCGGACTGCGCGCTGGACGACGTCGTCACCGACGGTAATGCGGGTGCCGACCGATTGGCGTCACTGCGCCGTCTCCTGGTGTCGCGGGCCGGTGGCGGAGAAGCCCGTACCGAATCGTGACCATCGCGCTGACCTGCGCGTTCGAAACCGGGCGAAACGAACCTTCGGCGCCGAGGGAACCTTTCGCGCCCAGGTGGCGTCAGAGGGGCGACCTTGCGGAGTCACCCCGCCGGTGGCCCGCACGCCGTACCGCGGTGGAGTAACCGTCGCGGGGCTCCGGCGATAATGCGGGTGAAGAGACGACATTCCTACTAGGGGGAACCCATGCGTAAGACCACCACGTTCGCTGTCGCCGCCGGTGCGGCGCTGGCGCTCGTGCTGACCGGCTGCGGCTCGAAGGCCGAGAACGGCACCGCCTCGCCGGCCGGGCAGGCGAAGGACCAGTCCGGCGTCGGGCTGTCCGCGCCGTTCAGCGACGCGCTCAAGCTGGCCGACGCGGCCAAGCAGGGTACGGAGAAGTCCAAGTCGGCCAAGATGTCGATGGACATGTCGGTCGGCGGCAAGGCCGTCACGGCCGAGGGCTCGATGAGCTTCAACGGCGCCGACTCGGCGTTCACCATGACGATGAACACCCCCGACGGCACCACCGAGATGCGGTACGTCGACAAGACGCTGTACATGAAGATCCCGGCCGCGCAGGCCACGCAGTTCGGCACCGACAAGCCGTGGCTGAAGATCTCGCCGGACGCCACCGACCCGCTGTCGCAGACGTTCAGCAAGTCGATGTCGTCGGCCTCCTCGCAGAGCGACCCGACGCAGATCCTCGACCAGGTCGCCAAGGCGGGCCGGATCATCAGCTCCGACCAGACCGAGCTGAACGGCCAGAAGGTCAACCACTACAAGGTGGAGCTGGACGTCAACAAGTCCGTCGAGGCGTTCGCGAGCAAGGACCTGCCTGCCGAGGTCAAGTCGCAGATGACGAAGATGCTCGAGGGCAAGGACATCAAGATCCCGGCCGAGTTCTGGCTCGACAAGGACCAGCTGCCGCTGCAGGTCACGATGGACCAGTCGCAGATGATGCAGGCGCTCGGCGCGGGTGCCGCGGGCGCGGGCAAGATCACCATCAAGTACTCGGACTGGGGCGCCCCGGTCGACGTCACCGCGCCGCCTGCCGACCAGGTGGGCGACTTCAGCGAGATCGTGAAGAAGATGGGGCACTGACCCCTCGCTTCCCGGCGGGCCCCGAGCTGCTTCGGGGCCCGCTTTTGTGCGCGCTACTGCCGGTAGCACCCGTTCCCCCGAACGGGGCGAGCCGGGGTGCTGTGCTTGGCTGGAGGCACTTTCGGCCGGTCAGAGAGGTTTTTCGGATGCGCTGGACGGCCGTGGTGGGTGTCTTGCTGACGATGGCCACTGCCTGCAGCAGCCCGCCCGCCCGCTTCACCGACGCCCGCGCGCTCGCCGACGCCGTCTCCGCCGCGACCATCGCCGGGCGCACCGCGAAGTTCACCGCCGACGTCACCACGGGGACCCTCGTGTCCCACGGCGAGGGCCAGGCGAAATTCGACGCGGCCGGGACGTCGCTGTCCATGACCACGGACTACGTCGGCGAGCCGCTCGAGCTGCGGCTGGTCGCGCACACGCTGTATGCGAAGGTCCCGGAAAGTGCCCGTGACCAGGTCAGCGACGGTAAGTCGTGGGTGAAGGTGTCGCCGGACGGGTCGGACCCGTTCTCGCAGGTCCTCGGCGGGAGCCTGGCGCAGCTGGCCGAGCAGAACGACCCGGCGCGCACGCTGGACCAGGTCCGCACGGCCGGGACGGTGGCGTCGAGCGAGGAGACGACGCTGGACGGTGCTTCGGCGGAGCACTACCGGTTGACGGTCGACCTGGCGAAGCTCGGCTCGCAGCTCCCGGCCGGTCTGCCGGCGGAAGCCCTGACCCACCTCGGCGGCCAAGGCACGACGGTCCCCCTCGACCTCTGGCTCGACCCGCAGCACCGGCCACTGCAGCTGATCCTGGACCTGTCGCCGGTGCTCAAGGCCACCGGTGAGACTGGAGCAGCTCAGGTCAAGGCCCGCTACACGGACTGGAACACGCCGGTCACCGTCGATGCACCGCCGCCCGCGGAAATCGGCACCCTTCCCGGCGGTTGAACCACGTCACCCGCCGCCGCTGCCGAAGATCGCCCCAATGTGGCATTGGGTGCATCCCACGCACCCAATGTGGCATTCGGTGCGTCACATGCAACCAATGCCACATTGGGGTGGTGTGGGCCGGACGGTCAGAGCAGCTCCAGCAGGAACGGGAGTTCCTGGGGCGCGTACCAGGCCAGCTCGTGGTCCTCGGCGTCGCCCAAGGTGAACTCGGCGTCCTCGTCGCCCAGGTCCGCCGCGTCGATCACCGCGGAAGCGGCAGCTACGGCATCCGCAGCCTCGGCAGCATCGACGTGGATCGCCGCGATCTGCGACAGCGGTACCGGACCGGCCAGGCGCACGACGGCCGCGTCCAGGTCTGGCCGCAGGGTCGCGTCGTCGACATCCACCGAGACCACCGCGCGGCGCGGTTCGCCCTTCTCCTCGGCTGCGATCAGCCGCAGCGAGGCGCGAGCCGCGTCCAGCAGGGCCGCGTACTCGAGTTCCTCGTCGGAGCCGCTCACGTACGCCTCGCGCAGTGCCGGCGTCAGCGCGAATCCCGTACCGCTGCGCGCGCGGAACTCGCCGTCTCGCTCCAGGTCTCGCAGCATCGCGATCGTCGCAGGCAGATAGACCCTCACCAGTGCGCACCCTTCAGCTCTTCCAACGCTTCCTCGATCATCCCGCCCAGCAGGCCGACGTCGAACGCGGCTTTGCGGTCGCCGTTCAGTCCGAAGTAGACGCCACCGTGGTACGACGTCACCCCGATCGCCAGCGCCTGGGTGCGCATCAGCGGCATCACGGGGAACATTTCCACCAGTCTGGCCTCCCCCGCGTACACCGGCACCTGCGGCCCCGGCGAATTCGTGATCATCAGGTTGAAAATGCGGCCGGACAGCGATCCGCCTGCCCGCGCGCCGAGCGAATGCAGGGTCGCCGGGGCGAAGCCGCTCACCTTCAGCAGCCCGCGCGCGGCCACCGAACGGCCCGAATCGAGGTGGTCGGCCATCGCGTGGCCGATGTGCTGCAGCCGCAGCACCGCGTTCGGCTCGCCGACCGGCAGGTCGACCAGGTACGCCGCGACCTGGTTCCCGACCAGCGTCGGCGTGGCGAACTCCGCCGTCTCGACGTCGTTGACCGCCATCGGCACCAGCGCGCGCACCGTCGCCGTCGGCGCGAGGTTTTCCCCGCGGGACAACAGCCATTCGCGCAGCGCACCGGTGATCGCGGCCAGGATGACGTCGTTGACCGTGCCGCCGTGGTCCCCGCGGATCTTGCGGAAGTCCTCCAGCCGCGTGCGCACGACCGCGAACACGCGGCCGCCGGACACCCGGACGTTCAACGGTCCCGGCGGCGCCGGACGCGCGACCGTCGCCGCGACCCCACCGAGAGTTTCGGCGACCTTGCTCACCGTGGCGACCGCGTCCCCCGCCGCCGCCCGGACGTTCTCCACCAGCTCGCCGGGCCGCTGCACGGTCTCGCTCACCGCGTCGAGCACCAGCTGGGTACGGCTCGGCTCACGCCGCGGCGTCCAGGTGTCCTCGAACGGCTCCGGCGGCTCGGGCGTCTCGTCGAGGATGAGCTGGCCGAGGTCGATCGTGCCGACACCGTCCACAACGGACTGATGCGTCTTGGTCACCATCGCCACCCGGCCGCCCGCGAGCCCCTCGACGAAGTACGCCTCCCACAGCGGCCGCTCGGGCGCGAGCCGCCGCGACATCAGCCGCGCGACCAGGTCGAACAGCTGCTCGTCGCTACCCGGCTGAGGCAGCGCCGATCGCCGGACGTGGTAGTTCAGGTCGAAGTCGACGTCGTCCACCCACACCGGCCGCGCGAGATGCCCGGGCACCGCGAGCACGCGCTGGCGGTAGCGCGGCAGGAACGCCAGCCGCGTGCCGACCAGGTCGAGCACCTGCTCGTAGGTGAACCCGGACGACGGCCGCTCGAAGATCGCCACGCCTCCGACGTGCATCGGCGTCGTCTGGTCCTCGACGTACAGGAACGAGGCATCCAGCGCGGACAGGCGGTCGGGCATGAGCCGATCCTTACACAATGCGAGACTGACCGGCGTGGGTGATGAGCAGCCGGGGTCGCCGAAGGACCGTTTCCTGACCGTATACGGGCGCAAGCCGGTGCTGGAGGCGCTCGGCGACCCGGACCTGCACGTGGACAAGGTGATCCTCGCCGACACCTCGCGGGGCCCGAATGCCGCGGAGATCCAGCGTGCCGCGAAAGCCGCCGGGGTACCCGTGCAGCGCGCCAGTGCGCATCGGGTGAAAGTGTTGGCGGGCAACGGAAAACAGGACCAAGGGGTACTCGCCGACGTCGTCGCGCCACGGATGCGCGCGCTCGCCGCGGCACTGGACGACCGCCGTCCACCCGCGCGGCTGCTCCTGCTCGACGGCATCACGACACCCGCCAACGTCGGCATGATCCTGCGCACCGCGACGGCTGCCGGACTGTCCGGGGTGGTCGTGCCACGCCGCGGGGTCGCCGCGCTCGATCCGATGGTGGTCAAGGCGTCCGCGGGCGTGGCGTTCCGGGCGCCGGTGCTGCGCTGCGGGTCGGCGCGCGAGGCGGCGGAAATGCTGGTGGAAGCCGGATACAGCCTGTTCGCGCTGGGCGCCTCGGCGGCGACGTCGGTGTTCGAGGTGGACCTGCCGCAACGGTCGGCGTTCGTGCTCGGCGGCGAAACCGAAGGCGTCGGCGAGGCGGTCGCGGAACTCGTGACGGAGTGGGTCTCGATCCCGATGCCGGGCGACGTCGAATCGCTGAACGTGTCCGCCGCAGCGGCGGTGCTGTCGTTCGAACTCGTGCGGCGGGGGGTCAGCTGAACAACGCGACGAGCTCGTCGAGGGTCCCGGCGACGCTGCGATGGTGCACGCCGACCATCCCCGCCGCGACCGCCCCACGCACATTGCGCTCGGCGTCGTCCACGAAAACACAACTGGGCGCAGCGAGCCCCAGCCGTTCTGCCGCGACGAGGTAAATCCCGCGATTCGGTTTGGCGACCCCGACTTCGCCGGAGAAGACGAGCGCGTCGAAGTATTGGGAGAGCTCGGTTTTCACCCCGGGCGCCGCGCCGGGAGCGTTTGAGACGAGCGCGGTGCGGGTGCCGCGGGCTCTGGCTTCGACGAGATATTCGTAGAGCAACGGCGCTTCGGAATCGGTGAGCACACCGGCGTAGTCGACGAGCAACCCTTTCAGCACCCGGTCAGCCTATCCCGCGGGTTGATCGGCAACGCGCATAGCGCAGGTTGCAGATCCTGTCACCTGGGTTCGGCATTCTTCCCCGGATCAGGCAAGCGCTGTCTCCCCACCGCTGCGGAATCCGCACCAATCCGCGTGTGGCAAGTCCGTGTTTCGGGGAGGAAACCCATGACGCACCACTACCTCCGGCTGCTGTCCCCGGACGCGGCAGCGGGATTCCGAAGAAAGCACCGGCGGATGAACCGGCCGTCGCCGTACGACTTGCCGCCCGCGGGGTTTCGCGTGTTACGGATCACCGACCCACCCGGCGAACGCCAACTCACCCAGCGGCTCAATGCCATCCTCGAGGTCCTCGCCGGTCGACGCGCGGCCGGGCAGATCCGGCCGCTCGTCGATGACGCCCTGTTCTCCCGGCTCGCCACCCAGGACCTGCTCCCCGGAATCCGCTACCACGTCGCCGGTGACCTGCGACTCTGCCGTCCCGCGGACTCCGCGCTCGAAGCCAGCACGACCATCCACGCGGGCCTTCGCGTATACGCGCTCGCCGCCCGATTCGAGCGCACCCGCATCGGCTGGATTTGCACTCGCTTTCACGTCCTCGCCCCGCGCGCCAACCTTGCCCAGTCCGGGCGGGCCGCGGCGTGAGGATGGGACCGCTGTCCTGATGATCAGGTCAGCCGGACCGGAAGCGTCGAGAACCCGCGGAGAGTGGTGGTCGGACTCCAGGCCGGGACGCCGTTCGGCTGCAGAGACGGCGCGCGGCGGGCGAGTTCGCGGAATACCAGCCGACCTTCGAGGCGCGCCAGCGGGGCGCCGAGGCAGAAGTGGATGCCCTGACCGAAGGCGAGATGCCGGGTGGGTTCGCGATTCGGATCGAACCGGTCGGGATCGGGATGGATCGCCGGGTCCCGGTTGGCCGCGCCGATCAGGATCACGACCTCACTCCCGGCAGGCACCTCGACGCTCTTCGGCGAGGCGGCCGCCGGCACGTCGCCAGTCAGCGCTGAACTCCCCGCCGGTGCCGGACCTGCGCCGTCGGTTTTCGGGGTCACGCACGCAATTGTCGTGGCCTTGAGCGCAATCCGGCTGGTCAGCTGCACCGGCGAATCGAACCGCAGCACCTCCTCCACCGCGCGGTCCGCCAGCTCACCCTCAGCCCCGAGCGCGGCCAGCCCGTCCGGACGCTGCAGCAACGCGTGCACCCCGTTGCCGATCAGGTTCGTGGTGGTCTCGTGCCCGGCGACCAGCAGCAGCGTGAGCGTGACGAGCAGTTCGCCTTCGGTGAGCTGGTCGCCCTCGTCGGTGACCTGCACCAGGTCGGACAGCAGATCCTCGCCCGGACGGCGGCGGCGCTGCTGCGCCAGATCCCGGAAGTAGCGGACGAACTCCCGCCGCGCACCGGTCGCTTCGGCGATTTTCCCTTCCGGGACAAGGAAATCCGGGTCA
This sequence comes from Amycolatopsis jejuensis, assembly GCF_000717335.1. Taxonomy (GTDB): domain Bacteria; phylum Actinomycetota; class Actinomycetes; order Mycobacteriales; family Pseudonocardiaceae; genus Amycolatopsis; species Amycolatopsis jejuensis. Next base: position 207,389 of record NZ_JNYZ01000027.1, on the reverse strand, counting down.
AGCACGCGGGCCATCGCGTGCGACCACTCGGCGAACTGCTGCCGGTCACTCAGCGGGACGCCGAGCATCTCGCTGATCACCTCGACCGGCAGCGGCGCCGCGAGCGCGGCCATGAGGTCGCCTTCCCCCGCGTCAACCAGGTCGGACACCAGCCGCGCGGCGATTTCCTCGATGCGCGGCCGAAGCCGTTCCACCGTCCGCGGCGTGAACGCCTTCGACACCAGCCGCCGCAACCGGGTGTGGTCCGGCGGGTTGAGGCCGAGGAACGACACCACCACGCGGCCGTCGTCGTGCACCGGGTCGTCCGGGTGCCGCAATGCGGGGTCGAGCACGCCCGCCTCGGGGTGGCCCCACGCCGGGTCACGCAGGATCGCCGCAGCCTCGGCGGCACCGCTCACCACGAAGAACCCGGGCACGATCTCGGCGACCGGCGAACGCTCGCGCCACTGCCGGTACTGCGGATAGGGATCCGCCTTGTGCCCGTCCGCGAACAACTCCGCGAAGCCGGCCAGATCCGGTTCCAGTGCAGCGCTCACGAGCGTCCCCCCTCACCGGGCCGTCCACTGTGGACGGCCCGGGTACCGTCAGCGGCGCGGTCCCTTCTTGCCCTTCTTCGCCTGTGCCCGTTCGGCGGCACGGCGCTCCCGCCGGGTACCCCCGGCGGCGTTCGCGTCGTCCGCACTGTCCGAATGGGACTCGACGCCGCCGCCCTCTGCCGGGCCGGACATCGTCAGCCCGGATTGGACACCGCCGCCGACTCCCTTGCCCCGCAACGCATTCGGCACCGATTCGGGGTCGGTGGCCGGCGGCTGCGGCGGAGCCGGACGCGCGTGCTTGCCCCCGTCGTCGTCACCGAACGCGGATGCCGCGGCGGCAGTGGCGGACGTGAGCCCGCCCGGCAGCGCCGAGGGTTCCGGCTGCTGAGCGGGTTCCGGCTCGGCGCGCTCGACCTGCAGGTTGAACAGGAAGCCGACGGCCTCCTCCTTGAGCGAATCGAGCATCGCGCGGAACATGTCGTAGCCCTCGCGCTGGTACTCGATCAGCGGGTCGCGCTGCGCCAGCGCACGCATCCCGATGCCCTCCTTGAGATAGTCCATCTCGTAGAGGTGCTCACGCCACTTGCGGTCCAGCACGGTGAGCATGACCTGGCGCTCGAGGCGGCGCATCGAGCCTTCCTCGCCGACCAGCTCGTCGATTTCGGCTTCCCGCTTGCGATACGCGTCGAGTGCGTCGTCGACCAGCGCCTGGCTGAGGCTTTCGGCTTCGAGGTCGCCGTCCTCGATCAGGTCGTCCCAGTCGAGGCTCACCGGGTACAGCGTCTTCAGCGCGGTCCACAGCTGTTCGTGGTCCCAGTCCTCGGCGTACCCCTCGGAGGTCGCGCCCTCGGAGTACGCCTTCACCACGTCGATGATCATGTGCTCGATCTGCTCACGCAGGTCCTCGCCCTCGAGCACGCGGTGGCGCTCGGCGTAGATGACCTTGCGCTGCTCGTTCATGACCTCGTCGTACTTGAGGACGTTCTTGCGCGTCTCCATGTTGAGCTGCTCGACCTGGGTCTGCGCGCTCTTGATGGCCTTGGACACCATCTTGTGCTCGATCGGCACGTCGTCCGGCAACCGCATGGTGGTCATGACGCGCTCGACCATCACCGCATTGAAGCGGCGCATCAGGTCGTCACCCAGCGACAGGTAGAACCGCGATTCGCCGGGGTCGCCCTGGCGGCCGGAACGACCACGCAGCTGGTTGTCGATGCGGCGCGACTCGTGCCGCTCGGTGCCGAGCACGTAGAGACCGCCGGCGTCGCGCACCTCGTCGGCCTCGGCCCTGGCCTCTTCCTTGATCTCCTCGAGCACCTTCGGCCAGGCGGCCTCGTACTCCTCGGAGTGCTCGACCGGGTCGAGACCGCGCTCGCGCAGCACCTGGTCGGCGATGATGTCCGGGTTGCCGCCCAGCACGATGTCGGTACCCCGACCGGCCATGTTCGTGGCGACCGTGACCGCGGACTTCTTGCCCGCCCGCGCGACGATCAGCGCTTCCTTGTTGTGGTACTTCGCGTTCAGCACCTCGTGCGGTACGCCCAGCTTGAGCAGCAGCTTCGACAGGTGCTCGGACTTCTCCACGCTCGTGGTGCCGACCAGCACCGGCTGGCCCTTCTCGTGCCGCTCGGCGATGTCCTCGGCGACGGCCTCGAACTTCGCCTGCTCGGTCTTGTAGATCAGGTCGGCCCGGTCGGCGCGGACCATCGGCCGGTTCGTGGGGATCGGCACCACGCCGAGCTTGTAGGTCTGGTGGAACTCGGCGGCCTCGGTCTCGGCGGTACCGGTCATCCCGGCCAGCTTCTCGTAGAGCCGGAAGTAGTTCTGCAGCGTGATCGTGGCGAGGGTCTGGTTCTCCGCCTTGATCTCGACGCCTTCCTTGGCCTCGATCGCCTGGTGCATCCCCTCGTTGTAGCGGCGGCCGATCAGGATCCGGCCGGTGAACTCGTCGACGATCATGACCTCGCCGTCGCGGACGATGTAGTCCTTGTCCTTGTGGTAGAGCTCCTTGACCTTCAAGGCGTTGTTCAAGTACCCGACCAGCGGGGTGTTGGCGGCCTCGTAGAGGTTCTCGATGCCGAGCTGGTCCTCGACGAACCGCACGCCCTTCTCGGTGACCGCGACGGTGCGCTTGCGGACGTCGGTCTCGTAGTGGTACTTCGAGTTGATCAGGTTGGCCTTCTCGACCCGCTCACGCGTGCTCATCGTGGTGGTGTCGATGCCCTGCATGAGCGGCGCGAGCCGGGCGAACTCGACGTACCACCGCGACGACTGGTCCGCCGGGCCGGAGATGATCAGCGGTGTGCGGGCCTCGTCGATGAGGATCGAGTCGACCTCGTCGACGATGGCGAAGTTGTGCCCGCGCTGCACGCAGTCCTCGAGCGACCAGGTCATGTTGTCGCGCAGGTAGTCGAAGCCGAACTCGTTGTTGGTGCCGTAGGTGACGTCGGCGTTGTACTGGCGGTGGCGCTCCTGCGGGTTCTGCTCGGCGAGGATGACGCCGACCTCGAGGCCGAGGAAGCGGTGGATGCGGCCCATCCACTCGGCATCGCGCTTGGCGAGGTAGTCGTTGGTGGTGACGACGTGCACGCCCTTGCCGGACAGTGCGTTGAGGTACGCCGGAAGCACGCAGGTGAGGGTCTTGCCCTCGCCGGTCTTCATCTCGGCAACCTGGCCGAGGTGCAGCGCAGCACCACCCATGAGCTGCACGTCGTAGGGCCGCTGCCCGAGAACGCGCTTGGCCGCCTCCCGCGCGACGGCGAAAGCCTCCGGAAGCAGCTCGTCCAGGGATTCGTCCTTGCCGTACCGCTCGCGGAACTCGTCGGTCTTGGCCCGCAGGTCGGCGTCCGACAGGTCCTTCACGTCGTCTTCGAGGGTGTTGATGTGATCGGCGATGTTGCGCAGCCGCTTCACCATCTTGCCCTCGCCCGCGCGGAGCAGGCGGTTCAGCACCATCCGGTCGACCTCACTAGCTTGATCATGATCGCACCCAGGCCGGTCCCGGGCAGTATCGCCACGACGGGCGCCCGTGTGCGCCGCCGACGTCTCCCCCATCGTAGGGAACGCGAGCTGGTCCGCGCACGCACGTCGTCGCAGAAGGTCACGAGGGGTTCTGACGGGGTCTTCCGGTGGGTGGGTACGGGGGTGGTTGGCGGGTGGTTCGGGGGTGCTTTGGGGCGGGCCCGGTCGGGCTTGGCTCATGGTTGCGCCTGCCCTGTCCTTGGGTGGCTCGTGGGTGGTTCGTGGGTGGCTCGTGCCCAGGTCACGGGTCAGTTGTGGCCGACGGGGTGGCCAGTTGCGCGGGGCGGACTCGGCTAACGGACGGCTCCCGCACGGCCCGTGGGCCAGCCATGATCGACTTGGGGCGGCTGACGGGCCGGTCGAGGTCGGCTGGCAGCGGGTCGAGCTCCAATCGGAAGGAGAATCGCTCGGGTTTCCCAGGCGAGCCGTGTTCGCACTCGGCCCGTGGCCGACCTCGCCGTTCCCCGGGCAACTGTGCTCGGGTCGCATGGCCGTCCACGCGTTCCCCGGGCAAGCCGCGTTTTCGCTCGGGTCGCATGGCCGTCCTCGCGTTCCCCAGACAAGCCGCGTTCTCGCTCGGGCCGCATGGCCGTGCTCGCGCTCGGCCGTCCTCGCGTTCCCCAGACAAGCCGCGCTCACACTCGGGCCGCATGGCCGTGGTCAGGTTCCCAGTGCAGCGTTGCTCGCTCTCCAGCCGCGTGCTCCGGAGTCGGCAGGTGGTGCATTTCTTGTGAACAGCAAAGTGCTCTGCTCGCGGCGGCCCGCTCGGCCAGGCATCCGGCTCATCCTCGCGCTGGGTCTGTGCTCGGTCGGGTCTTCCTCGGTTCCCTGGCAGGTCGCGCAGCGCGCGCCGACGGCGTTGCACCGCGCTCAGGGTGGCTCCGGACGCGTGGATGGCCCGCGCGCGGGTGCGTGCGGGCCATCCTGCGGGTAGGTGGTGCCGGGCGGGTCAGCCCAGCCGGATCACGCCGTAGTCGAAGCCCTTTCGCCGGTAGACGACGCTGGGGCGACCGGCCTCGGAGTCGTTGAACAGGTAGAAGTCGTGGCCGACCAGTTCCATCTCGTAGAGAGCCTGGTCAACCGTCATGGGGTCCGCGGCGTGTTGCTTCTCGCGGACGACGCGGCCGGGCTGATGGCCCAGGTCCTCGTCTTCCCAGCGCTTCTGCCGGGGGATGTCGCCCGCACTCGTCGCCGCGAAGCCGTTGACCATCGGCTCGGTCGCGTCGGGTGCGTCCAGGACCGCGGTGCCCATCGTGGGCCGGGTGACGGCATCGGCTCCGCCCGCCATCGAAGTCGCTTCGGCGACCGACTCCGGACGGCTGCGGCCGTAATGCACGCGCCTGCGGTCGTGTGTCCGCCGAAGCCGGTTCTCCAGCTTGGTGACGGCGGAGTCGAGCGCTGCGTAGAAGTCGGCGGCACACGCCTCGGCGCGTACGGCCGGACCACGGCCTTTCCCGGTGATCTCGACGCGCTGGCAGCTCTTCGCCTGCCTGCGGTTGGGCTCGTGGAAGAGCTCCACGTCGTAGCGGATGACCTTCTTGTCGTAGCGCTCAAGACGGGCCAGCTTCTCGCTGACGAGCGCCCGGTAGTGCTCGGGCACCTCCACGTTGCGGCCCTTGACGACGATGTCCATACACGACCTCCCTCGCTGAAAAAGACGGCGAGCTGTTGTGTTCTCACGGCGCCGGTACTGCGCGGGTGCGGCGGGCTGAGAAGAATTCGGCGGCCGGTCACGACGTCTCGTGGCGGATGCTCGAACGCGGGACTCAGCGGGCCTCCGGCGCCAGGGACATGGGCTGCACACCTCCCTGCCTGCAGGTTCTGCTGATAGCGGAGCACGTTAGCTTCATCACGCCGTCCGCAACAGCCCCCGAGCCGGGGGATGTCACGATTCGGGAACCCGTTACGGCGCGCAGCGAAACGCCCGTGCACGCCCGGAAACCACCGCCCGGAAGGCCGAACGCGCGAGTGGATGTTTCACGCGGACGGCGCAACGGAACAGCACCTCGGACGCCGAGGGTGACAGCCCCGCACCCCGCAGCCGCCACCCCGGTGGAGTGCTCAGCCGCCGGGGTGATTCCGGCCCAGACCCTCATACCCGGACAACGGCCGGCAAGGGTGCGGGGTTCCCTCTTGACATCACTCGTGTAGGTGACGCCTGGAGGTGGTGGCCGAGCGTGTTTCGTTGCGGGGCGGGCGGTTGAGAGGATTGACGGGTTGGGGTTGGGTGGGCGGCTGGGTCGGGTGGACGGTTGGCCGGACTGGCGGGCTGAGCCGGGTGGGCAGTCGGCCGGACCAGCGGACTTAGTCGGGTGGGCGGACCGGCGGGCTGAGCCGAGTGGGCGGACCGGCGGACTGGATCAGGTGGGCAGTTCGGCCAGACCGGCCGACTGAGCCGAGTGGGCGGACCGGCGGACTGGGTCAGGTGGGCAGTTCGGCCAGACCGGCCGACTGAGCCGAGTGGGCGGTTAGAGCGGGATCGACCGGCTGGACCGGGTGAGCGGTTTGGTGGGAGTGGCTTTGTAGCGGGGTGGGGTGATCCGGCTGGGCGGTGGATTGGGAAGAGATGGTCGAGCGGGAGCGTGGTTGGCTGGGCGGCCAGTCCGGCCGCCCAGTGGGCAGGACTGCGACGGATCGAACGGGGGGCAGATTCAGCTGTGGGGCGGACGGCCAGCCGCAAAGCGAACTGGACGGCGGGCGGGTCGAACCGAGGCAGGTTCGGCTGCGCACCGGACGGCCAGGCCGCGCAGCAGACTGGATGGACGGTTGAGCCCGAACGGATCTAGCCGCGAGACCAGCTGGAGGACGGTTGAGCCGAAGCCGGTTGAGCCGAAGCTGGCCGCGCTGCGAAACGGCCGGACAGGCCGAGCAGGAGGACGGTTGAGCCGAAGCTGGCCGCGCTGCGAAACGGCCGGACAGCCCGAACAGTGGACTGGGCGGACGGTTCGAGCCGAAGCGATCCAGCTGCGGGCGGACGGGCCGAACCACGCGGCTGGAAGGGACGGCGACGATCAAGCCGAGGCCCCACAGAAACCAGGGCCGCATAGTTCGCGGGGGGCCACGACAACCCTCCGCCGTCGTGTGAATGGCCGAGCTCGACCGGTGGTTCGTGGCGGATCAAGCTCCTCTCAGGTCGTTTGGTCGAACTGCAACCGGGTTCCTTCCAGCCACCGGTACTCCCGTGACTGTGCGTGTCTCAGACGGTCGCCAGCAGGGCTACCACCGCCGTCACCTTGATGCCTGCGTTTTTCAACGTGGTGACGCATGCGGCGGATGTGGCACCTGTGGTGATGACGTCGTCCACGACGACTACTCGGGTTCCTGGTGGGGGTCGCCCGGAGGGGGTGTAGTGGAGGTGGCCTTCTAGGTTTCTGGCGCGTTCCGCGCGGCTCAGGCCGACTGCGTCGCGGCCGCCTTTCAGTGTCAGGGCTGGGGCGACGTAGGCGCCGACCCGGCGGGCGCACACCTCGGCCAGTCGCTGGACGTGGGGGCCGCCGCGGGTTCTCGACGCTGTCCTCCGGCTTGGGGCCGGGACCAGGCACCAGGGCGGGGTGCCGGAGGACAGGGCAGCGAAGGACGGCACGGCAGCGAATGAGGACAGGGCAGTCGCCAATGCCCGGCCCAGGGTGGGGGCAACGTCGCGGCGGCCGCGCTCCTTGTAGGTGATCAGGATTCGTTTTGCGACGCCTTCGTAGCGCGCCAATGCGTACGCGGGAACCAGGTTTGCCAGCGGGGCGCGGGATACCGGGGTGGGGGTCCCCCACACTCGTGAGCAGGCGGAGCAGACGGGGGCGCCGCGGGTGTCACAGCCGGCGCATCGGGACGGGAGTAGCAGGTTCAGCAACATGACAATCAGTGTGCACCCGACCACCGACAGTTTCGAAAACCAGAGGGAGTCCAGCGACGCGTGAACTGCGGACCGCAGTAAGTCGCCCGGGACAGGCTGCGACCTGATGACGAACAAAGGTGCTGGTGACCGCAGCGCGAGGAAAAGCCAGAACCCAAGCTCACCCCGGATAAAACGGATCCGCCCCCACCATCGTGTGCGCCTGTGGCCGCCATACCTCACCCAGCTCAGTCGCGTTCCACAAACCTCCGCCGTCGGCTACCACGATCGGGCGGCTCGGGGCGGCCGCGACCGCTCGGACCGGGGCCGTCAGGTTCGAGCTGTTGTACGCGTCCATCCGGCGGCCGTCCACGGACACTCGCTCCACCGGTTGCGACGGTGACGACGTCGTGGCCACCAGCGTGTCCGGCGTCGAGCCCCAGTCGACGTCCGCCACCGACGACAGTGCGCCCGGTTGCAGGACCCTGGGCTCGCGCAAGGTGACCGTGTCGCCGGTGCGCACCACCGACGCCACTACCAGCTGGCCGTTCACTGTCGCGGCCACGCGGGCGCCGTCGCGGGACAGGCGCAGGGTGCCGATCTGGCCGAGCGCCAGCAGGTCGTTCGCGTTCACGCTCTGGCGTAGCCATCGGCCGCTCGGGTCGAGGACCATGCGCGCGATGATGGCGTGGTCGACCACCGTCCACACCTCGCCCGACGGGCCTGCGCCGGTGGGGGCCGGACGCCACGTCGGGCGGCTCAGGCTGCCGCCCACCAGCTCCACCGGCGGCAGGTCACGGCCCATATCGCCGATGCGCAGCTGGACCCCGCCGCCGCTGTGTTCGACCACCGCCAAGCGCTTGCCGTCGATCGACTGGGCGCCGCTCACCACCGCGTACGCGCCGCTTCCCGCGGGGCCTGGGATGGGCGCGCCGTCGCCAAGAGAACGGATGCGGCCGCCGACCGTCATCATGCCCATCAGGTCCGGGCTGGGCGACGAAGCCGCGCTGTACGCCGGGACATCGCTGCTACGCCAGTACTCGTGATCACGCACCAGTGGCGCGCCGTCGGCCAGCAGCCGGATCCGCGTGGACGTGACCGTCTGCATCGACAGCACGATCTGCGCGGCGATCAACGACCGCGTCTCCGGGCTGGCCCCGTTCAGCCCGCTCAGTGGCACCGTCAGCGAACCGTCGTCGTTGTTCTTCACGTTCGTTTCGAGCGAGACCCCGTCGCCCAGCAGGTTTTTCACCGCGCCGGTGAGCCCGGCCGACGGGCCCGCCAGGATCAGGTCCATCACCCGCCCCGGCATGCCCGACTGCGGTTTTGCTGCCACATAACGCAAATCCGGGACGAACGTGCCCGAGTCGGGCGAGTAGAAGCTGACCGCGACCCGGTTGTAGTTGCCGTTGAACTCGTCGTCGGTCACCAGGAGCACCGGCGGCGGGCTCGAAATCCGCCACTGCCCGTTGGCCTGCTTGCGGACCTGGAACGTCTGCTCGGCGGGGCCGCTGCCGGGGATGAACGTGCTGTCGGTGCTCAACGTTCCGAGCACCGACCCACGCACCGAAACCGTGCGGACGTTCGGATCCGCGGGCGGCGTCGACGTGGGCGACGGGGTCGCCGTGGTGTCGTAAACCGTGCTGAACGTGTTGTCGATGATCGTGATCGCGCGCGTCGGCTTCCACGCGCTGCGCTGCCGTTCGTCGAGGAAGGCGCGCGAAGCGGCATTGCCGGACCGCGGGTCGGCGTTGGCCTTGATGAACAGCCGGACGATGTCGAGCGGGTCGGCGTTCTCCGGCGGTTCCGGCGCGTTGTTGGCCTGCTGCGGCGGTTTCTCCGCGGACACCACCACCGGCTGCGATTCCAGCGGCACGTTCGCGCAGCCCGCGAGCAAGACCAAGCAGGCCACCAGGAGCAACACGCGCCTCACTGGCCGACCTCCTCACGGTCCGGCGCCGGATCGGCCAGGATGGCCTCCGGCGCGGGCTGCAGTTCGGCGACCGTCGACGGTGACAGGGTGATCTCCGAAACGGCGTCGGCGGGCGGCAGCACCAGCGGGCTCTCCACGATCGGCACGCCCTGCCGGCGCGGCACCTCGAGCCGGAAGCACGCCCCCTGCCCCGGCTCGCCCCACGCGTCGAGGACGCCGCCGTGCAGCCGCGCGTCCTCCTGGCTGATCGCCAGCCCGAGACCCGTACCGCCGGTGCGCCGGTTGCGCGACGGATCGGCCCGCCAGAACCGGTTGAACACCAGCTCGTCCTCGCCCGCCCGCAGGCCGACGCCGTAGTCCCGCACCGTGATGGCCACCGCGGTCTCGTTCACCCCGACGGTGAGCACGACGGGTTTGCCCTCGCTGTGGTCGACGGCGTTGGCCAGCAGGTTGCGCAGGATCCGCTCGATCCGGCGCGCGTCCACCTCGGCGGAGGTGTCCTCGTCCGGCAGCACCAGCTCGACCGCGCTGCCTGCCGACCCCGCGAGCACCCGCACCTGCTCGACGGCGCGGGTCGCGATCGGCCGCACGTCGATGTACTCGGCCGACAGCTCCTCGACACCCGCGTCGAGCCTGCTGATCTCCAGCAGGTCGCCGAGCAGTGCCTCGAACCGGTCGAGCTCGTCGACCAGCAGTTCGGTGGACCTGGCGAGCCCGGGCGGGAACTGCTCGCGCGACGCGTGCAGCACGTCGGCGGCCATCCGCACGGTGGTCAGCGGCGTGCGCAGCTCGTGTGACACATCCGAGGTGAACCGGCGCTGCAGCCCGCCGAACTCCTCGAGCTGGCGGATCTGCTTCTGGATGCTCGCGGCCATGCCGTTGTACGACACGGCGAGCTTGGCCAGGTCGTCCTCGCCGACCACGGCAAGGCGCTGGTCGAGGTCGCCGCCCGCGAACTGCTCGGCCGCCGCGACCGCCTGCCGGACCGGCCGCACCACCTGCCGGACCACCAGGTTCGTGATGCCGGCGAGCAGGAGCAGCAGCACGAGACCCGCGACGAACAGCGTGTTCTGCACGGTGGACACCGTGTTCTGCTCGCTCGTGAGCGGGAACAGCAAGTACAGCTGCAGCGGGCTGGCCACCGAGCTCAGCGGCGTGCCGACGATGAGGTACGTCGTGCGCACGCCGTTCTCGTCGACCGTGTGCTCGAGCCGCGCGAGGTGGTCGGCCTCCACGAACTGGCGCAGCCGCACCGGCACGGACGCGAACGGCCCGACGTACACCGGGTCGCTGCCGACCTGCCCCCGGCCGACGCTCGCGAGCACCGGCTCGAACGTGCCCGCCGTGGAACCGGCCGGCGACGACGACGTGGTGGAGATCTTTTTCAACGCGTTTTCCAGGCGCGTGTGCAACGCGTCCGGCGATTCGCCGCCGACCCCGACGAGCTCCCGCGCTGCCGTGTCGGCGAGCGCCTGGGTCTGCTCGATCGCGGCCCGGCGCTTGGTGTCGAGCAGCCGTTCGGTGATCTGGTTCTGCAGCACCATGCCCAGCACGAAGACCACGGCCGACGACAGCGCGAGCGTCGAGATGGTGACCCGGAACTGCAGCGAATGCCGCCACAGCTCGTTGAACGCCACGGCGCGGCGGCGGGCGAAGACCACGACCCGGCGGACCAGCCGGACCGTGGCGCGGGTGGCGGCACGCAGCCGCCCCGCGGAAGCGGTCATCGCACGATCACGGCGGGCCGGCCTTGTAGCCGACCCCACGCACCGTCAGCACCACCTCGGGGTGCTCCGGGTCCTTCTCCACCTTCGACCGCAGGCGCTGGACGTGCACGTTCACCAGCCGCGTGTCCGCCGCGTGCCGGTACCCCCACACCTGCTCCAGCAGAACCTCGCGGGTGAACACCTGCCGCGGTTTGCGGGCCAGCGCCACGAGCAGGTCGAACTCCAGCGGCGTGAGCGGGATGGCCTTGCCCTCGCGGGTGACCTCGTGGCCGGGCACGTCGATGGCGAGGTCGCCGATGGTGAGCGACTCGGCGGGCTCGGCCTCGGTGCGGCGCATCCGCGCCCGCACCCGCGCGACCAGCTCTTTCGGCTTGAACGGCTTGACGACGTAGTCGTCGGCGCCGGACTCGAGGCCCAGCACTATGTCGACGGTGTCGCTCTTGGCCGTGAGCATGACGATCGGCACGCCCGACTCGGCGCGGATCGCCTTGCACACGTCGATGCCGTTCATCCCGGGCAGCATCAGGTCCAGGAGGACCAGGTCCGGTTTCAGCTCCCGCAACGCGGGCAGCGCCCGCGAACCGTCCGCGACCACCGCGGTGTCGAACCCCTCTCCGCGGAGCACGATGGTGAGCATCTCCGCGAGCGCGGGGTCGTCGTCGACCACCAAGACACGTGCCTTCATGACCACATGTTCGCACTCCTTCCCGCACTCGTCTCCGCGACCCGCGCGTTTGACCACCGGAAAGATCAAGATCACCGGCCTGCGCTAGGCCATCCGGAGCCATCCGGACCCCTCGGGAGCCGGGTTCGCCCGCTCAGCCGAACAGATCGCAGCGGAGCGGTTACTGTTGCGTCATGCGGAACCAGGACTCGGGAAACGCAACGGGAAGTGCGGTGCAATCCGTCGACCGCGCGATCACGGTGCTGGAACTGCTGGCCCGCGGAGGCGAGACCGGGATCACCGAAATCGCCGGTGAGCTGGGGGTGCACAAGTCCACGGTGTCCCGGCTGCTCAGCGTGCTGGAGGCGCATGGGCTGGTCGAGCAGCTCGGCGAGCGGGGCAAGTACGCGATCGGCTTCGGCGTGGTCCGGCTCGCCGGGGCGGCCACCGGCCGGATGGACCTCGCGAAGCTCGGCAGGCAGACCTGCCAGTCGCTGGCCGAGGAGCTGGGCGAGACGGTGAACATCGCGATCGCCGACGACGGGGTCGCCATCAACATCAGCCAGGCCCGCGGGTCGGCGGCGATCACCACGCAGAACTGGACCGGCCAGCGCACGCCGCTGCACGCCACGTCCAGCGGCAAGGTGCTGCTCGCCGCGATGGACGAGGCCGACCGCAAGCGCATGCTCGGCCACGACCTGGAGCAGTACACGCCGCGTACCACGGTCGACCGCGACGAGCTGGCCACCGAGCTCGACCGCGTGGCCGAGGACGGGTACGCGGCCTGCTTCGAGGAGCTGGAGCTGGGGATGCACGCGGTCGCGGTGCCGGTGCGCGGACCGGGCGGCGAGGTGGTGGCGGCGATGAGCGCGTCCGGCCCGTCGTACCGGCTTTCCAAGCAGCGGATCCGGCAGATCGTGGCCCCGATGGCGTCCGCCGCCAAGGAACTCTCCGCCCAGCTCGGGTACTTCTCCACCTGAGCCGTCTCTTGACAGCGCGCCCCGGATCGCGCACTTTTTGGTGTTGCAGAAGACGGAACGCCGATCTTCATCCGCAACGCGCGCAGGGGGTACCTCGCGATGGCACCTCGACCGCGAGTGATCGTGATCGGCGCCGGGCTGCTCGGCTGCGCGGTCGCCGACGAGCTCACCGAACGCGGCTGGACCGACGTCACGGTGCTCGAACGCGGGCCGTCGATCGGGTCGTCCGGGGCTGGCGTGCTGGTCCGGACTCATCGGGACCGGGCGGTCACCGAGTTCGCCAAGTACACCGCGGAGAAGTACGCCGGACTGACCGTCGACTGGTGCTTCCAGCCGGTGGGCAGCCTCGAACTGGCGACGACGCCCGAACAGCTCGCTGACCTGCGACGACGGCACGGCTGGGCCACCGCGTCGGGGATCCGGGGCTACCTGCGGGATCCGGGCGAATGCGCTCAGCTGCACCCGCTGCTCGACCCGGCGAAGGTGCTCGGCGGTCTGCACGTCCCGGAGGACGGGCTCGTGAAACCGGCCCGCGCGGCGCTCGCGCAGGCACGTCGGGCCGAGGCTCGGGGCGCACGATTCCTGACCGGGCAAGAAGTCGTCGAGATCGTGCGCGCGGCCGGGCGCGTGACCGCGGTGGCGACCGCGACCGACCGGTTCCGCGCCGACCTGGTCATCTCGTGCGCCGGGCTGCGCGGCCCTTCGGTGGGACGGCTGGCCGGCCTCACGGTGCCGGTCGTGCCGATCGCGTACGACCACGCACGCACGACGCCGCTGGCCGGGCTGGCCGGGCACAACGACGACTTCACCGAAGCGGGCAAACCGGTGCTGCGCGTCGGCGGGCTGGAGATGCGGGAACACGTCGACCGGCTGGGGATCACTGCGCTCGGCCCGGCCGAGCCCGGCGGTGCGTTCGCTCCGGCCGGGTTCGAGGAATCGTGGACCGCCGCGCTCCGGTTGATGCCCGCGCTCGCCGACGCGAAGGTCGAGGAAGGTGTCCGCAGCCTGTTTCCCGGCACGCCGGACGGGTTGCCATTGCTGGGCGAGCACCCGGAGGTCGACGGGTTTTGGGTCGCCGAAGCGCTGGGCTGCACCTGGTCCGCCGGAGCTGCGCGGGAGCTGGCGCGATGGCTCGTGGAGGGCCAGGCGCACCTCGACCTGCACTCGGTCGATCTCGCGCGGTTCGATCGGGTACAGCTCGCTCCGGGGCAGGTTCGGGAGCGCAGCCTGGCATCGGCCGGGCATCTTTCAAAGACGGCGGGGCTGGTTCGGTCCACGCCGTGCTACGAACGCGAAGTCGCCCTTGGCGCGCATTTCCGCGACGAGGACGGCTGGACGCGGCCGCAGTGGTACCGCGACGGCCGAGAGGAAGCCGTCGCGACCCGGAGCCAGGTGGCGCTGTTCGACCTCACCCCGAGGCGGAGGCTGGAGATCACCGGCCGTGGTGCGTTGCCGTTTCTGCAGACGATGACCACGAACCAGCTCGACCGTCCGCCCGGCACGATCACGGAAACGTTGCTGCTGGGGGAAGACGGCGGGGTCCGCAGCGACCTCACCGTCGCGCGGCTGGAGCCCGAGCGGTTCCACGTCGCCGTGCACAATCACCGTGACGTCGCGTGGTTACGCCGTCATCTCCCCGGCGACGGCACGGTGCAGTTGCGCGAAACCACTTCCGGCACTTGCTGTCTCGGCCTGTGGGGACCGCTTGCCCCGCAGGTGTTGCCCGAACTGTCCACATCGGACTCCCGTGCGTGGCGGACGTACGCCGGCGAGGTACCGGTGACCGTGCTGCGAGTGTCCGAAGTGGGCGAACCCGGCTGGGAACTGCACACCGGCGCAGACCTCGGACGGCAGCTGTGGGACACGCTGTGGGCGGCCGGGCAGGCGCACGGGATCGTCGCGGCCGGGCAGGATGCGTTGCGGAGCCTGCGAATGGAGGAAGGGCACCGAAAATACGGCGTCGACGTGACCACTGAGCACGACCCGTACGAAGCGGGTCTCGGCTTCGCGGTGCGGATGGACAAGGGCTACTTCCTCGGCCGCGACATGCTGGTCGGCCGCTCGCCCTCGACGGTGAGCCGGAAGCTGACGTGCCTGACCGTCGAGGACGCGCGGCCGATGCAGGGCCGGGAACCGGTGTATGCCGAAGGTCGCCCGGCGGGGTTCGTCACGAGCGGCGCATTCGGTTACACGGTGGGCAAAAACCTCGCGTACGCCTGGCTTCCGGTGGAATACACCCGGCCGCGCACGCCGGTGGAGATCGAGTACTTCGGTGAGCGGCTCGCGGCTCGGGTGGCCGCGGAACCCTTACGCAGAAGTCACGAATAGCTGATCGCCAGGTCGTCGAGCAGGCCCGGGTGCTCGGGTTTCCAGTCGAGGATCTCGCGTGTGCGCGTAGCCGACGTGGGGTTGTCCACCTGCACCATCGGCGCCAGGAAACCGAAGCGAGCTTCGGCCTCGTCAGGGGCGATGGACGCGGCCGGGACACCGGCGAGCCGTCCGATCGCCTCGGCGAGCTCCCGGAACGGGATCCCTTCGTCGCCGACGGCGTGCAGCACCGTGCCGGCCGGGGCGTTGTCCAGCGCCAGCCGGTAGATCCGGCCCACGTCCAGGGTGTGTCCGGCGGGCCAGCGGTTACCGCCGTCGCCGACGTACGCGGAAACCCCGGTGGAGCGGGCGATCCGGATCAGGTTCGGGACGAAGCCGTGCTTGTCGAGCGCGCTGTGCACCGACGGAGGCAGGCGGACGACCGACGACCGGACGCCGCGATCGGCCAGTCCCCGCACGAAGTTCTCGGCGTCGACACGGTGGCCGCTCGGGAATACGTCGTCCTCGGTGCCGACGTGGTCCAGACCGGCGAGCATCAACGTGCCCGTGGTCGCGACCAGCGGTTTGCCGGTGCCGACGAGCGCTTCGCCGATGACCTGCAGAGCGATCAGATCCGCGGCCACGGCACCCGCGTAGTCCCCGCTCATCATCGCGTCGTGCTTGAACGCGAGGTGGATGACGCCGTCCGCCTCGGCTGCGGCGGCGCGCAGGCCGTCGAGGTCGTCGAGGTCCCCGCGCCGCACCCTGGCACCCCGCTCGGCAAGCACCGCCGCAGAGGCGTCCGACCGGGCCAGGCCGATCACCTCGTGCCCGGCGGAGAGGAGTTCGGGGACGACCGCAGCACCGACGTGGCCGCTGGCCCCGGTGACGAAAACACGCATGACATTACCTTCCGAAGTTGATGACACCTGGTGACATCAACCGTACTCCTGATGTCACCAGGTGTCATCAACTAGACTGGACGGCATGGGCCGCTGGGAACCGAACGCGCGGGAGCGACTGGAGCGAGCCGCGCTCGAGCTGTTCACCGAACGCGGCTACGACCACACCACCGTCGCCGAGATCGCCGAACGCGCCGGGCTCACGAAGCGCACGTTCTTCCGCTACTTCGCCGACAAGCGCGAAGTCCTGTTCTGGGGGCAGGACGAGCTGAGCCGGCTGTTTTCGGAGGGGATCGCCGCCGCGCCTGCGGAAGCCACGCCGTTCGAGGCGGTCGGCGGAGCACTGGACGCCACCGCGGCGGTGTTCGACGGCGAGCGGCAAGCCTTGGCGCGGCAACGGCAGCCGGTGGTCGCCGCGCACAGCGACCTCGTGGAACGCGAATTACTCAAGCGCACCAAGCTGGTCGCGGCAATGCGGGACGCACTAGCCGCACGCGGGGTCCCGGAACCGACGACGACCGTCGCGGCGGAACTCGGCTGCCTCGCCTTTGCGACGGCCTTCGGCCGCTGGGTCGCGCCGGACGGTAAACGGGATTTCGGTTCCCTGGCAACGGAAGCACTGGACGAACTGCGCGTGGCGGCCGGGTCCCTGGGCTAGGAAGTCAGGGACTTCGCGAGCATCGGCAGGTCGACGCCGCCCACGCCGTCGAGCACCTGCCACGGCGCGAGCCACGACGTCTCAGCCAGCTCGTCATACACCGCGGCACAACGCTGTTGCAGGGAATCGTCGGACTCGAACGCGTCGCGGCCACGGGCGGAATCCGCCTCGGCCCGCTGCACTGCCCGCTGCCCGGCCACCTCCGGGCTCACCCGGAGCAGCAAGTGTGCGTCGGGACGCGGCAACGCAAAGCGGGTCACCTCGAGGTCCCAGACCCAGCGGACCACTTCCCCATCGGCATGCTGACGCAGGCGCGCGGCGGCGTACGCGGCGTTCGAGGCGACATAGCGATCGAGGAGGACGACGTCGTTCGCGGCCAGCAGGTCGCGGATCTCGCCGACCGCGCCGCTGCGGTCGAGGGCGTAGAGCATTGCCATGCCGTACACCGAATCGGCGAGGTCGCCGTGCCCGCGGTGCAGTGCTTCGCGCACCAGGTCGGCGTGGATGCTGCGGCCGTAACGCGGGAAGGCGAGACTGCCGACGCGCGCGCCCGTCTCTTCCAGCGCAGCAGTGAGCCCTTCGGACAGCGTGCGCTTGCCCGCTCCGTCCAAACCTTCGATCACGACCAGTCGACTCACGCTTAGAAGATACTGGTTGCCCCTGTCAGGCGGCCTCGCGGCGGGTGTAGGCGAAGTAGCCGACCGGTGCGGCGATCAGCACGCCGGCGAGGCACAGCAGCGGGATCCAGTCGTCGTCCTGCTGGTCGGGCTGTCCGCCTTCGCCGTCCCTCGCGACCACTGCGGCGCGGGGTTCCGCGGTGGTCGCGAGGACGTTGCCGGTGCCAGCGGGCTGCGCCGCGCCCGCGCCCGGTGCCGACACCGGCAAGGCAAGGCCCGCGAACGCCAGGAGGAGGAGCAAGCGTCCGACGCGCCTTCGACGCCCGGAAGTGCCGCCCACATGACCCTGTTTCCCCAGCACTGTGACGCACCTCCAGCCTCGACGTAGCGAGTGGTGGTCACAACGGTGAACAGGTCGGTCACTCGGAGCAAGGTGCGGTTCGGGTTGCGCGGGTGTTCCGGGTCGGTGCTGGAACACGGAACGGCTACCCTTCCGTGGCCAAGCACTCCAAACGGGGGTCGGACCCGATACTGTGCGCTGCTAACGTGAACGTTCCGCGGCATTCACGCCCAGTGCACGGGCGGGGGGCGAAGGGACAGCGGTGGCACGAGACGGGGATGGCCCACTGATCATCGAACCTGGCAGGCGCAACCCGGGGGAGCTGCCGTCCGAGCTGACCGACGCACTCCGCACCGGGGAGTTCCACCAGGCCCTGCGGCTGGCCATCGCACACCGCGGCCTGTCCCTCGCCCGGCTGCGCGCGCACCTCGCCCTCCGCGGGATCCATATCGGACAGTCGACGCTCAGCTACTGGCAGCGCGGTCTGCGGCAGCCGGAGGTCCCGAAAGCACTACCCGCGGTGCGTGCGCTGGAATCGGTGCTGCAGCTGCCCGCCGACTCGCTGGTCGTGCTCATCGGCCCACGCAACTCGCGAGCCCGCGGCCACCAGGCGGCGGCATCGTTCCACGACCTGCGCTCGGGCGAGATGGGGGCGATCGTCGAGCAGCTGCTGAGTGACCTGGGGGTGCTGCCGTCGTCCCGGCAGTCCAACGCCGACCTCGAAATGCTGGCGGTACACGACCGGATCACCATCGACGGACAGCGGCATCAGGTGCGCTTCAGCACCCGCCTGGTGACGCGCGCGCGGCGGCACGGCCCGGACCGCTACGTGACGGTGTACAACGGCGACCCGGGCTGCCGGATCGACGACGTCCAGCTGGTCACCGCCGAAGGCTGCCGCGTCGGCCGGATCCGCCGCCACCCCGGCAGCGAGACGATGGCGACCGAACTGCTCTTCGACCGCAAACTCGCGGAGGGCGAAATCCACGTCTTCTGCTTCGAGGTACGCGACGATTCGGCCGCCATTTTCCCGGGGTATTACCGCATGCTGCGCGACCAATGCGCGAGTTACCTGCTGCAGCTGCAGTTCTCGCCCGCCGCGATGCCCGCGCGGTGCACGAGGGAAGTCCGCGCTCGAGACGACGCGCTGCCGGTGGAGGCGGAGGAGCTGCCGTGCGACACGGGCGGCGTGACGAGCGGGTATTTCCGCGACACGGGTCCGGGGCTGGCGGGGATTGCGGTGGAGTGGAACTGACCCGCTGGTTTTCCCGGGTTTCGGCCCGGGCGATCCGGGAAAGCTTCAGCCGCAGATTCCACCAGCCGGTTTCCTCGCGCTGACCGGCCATTCCAACCTGGCCGACTCCGCCAGCCGAGCCTCCGCCAGACCGGCCTCGACCAAGCCGGTCCCCGCCAACGCTGGCTCAGCCAAGCCGGTTTCCGCCAACGCTGCCTCAACCAAGCCGACCCCCGCCAACGCTGCCTCAGCCCAGCCGGTCCCCGCCAACGCGGACCGGCGGCCCACCCCGCCCGAAATTCGGGCCCTCACCACAGCCGTTTCAGCAGCAACCCCCGCCGATCCGCCGCGGGATCAGCCGTCCACCCGAGTGACTGTGCCGCCCGTGATGCGGGTCAGCTCGTCGAACGTCGTCGGGAACACTGCGTTCGGGGTGCCTGCCGCGGCCCAGATTTCCGGGTACTCGCGCAGGGTCTCGTCCACCAGCGTCTCCAGCGGGGCCGGGTGGCCGACCGGCGAGACGCCGCCGATGACCTGGCCCGTTGCCGCGCGGACTTCCTCCGGCTTGGCCCGGCGAATGCGGGCACGACCGAGCCGGGTGGCGAGCGCCTCGACGTCCACCCGGTGCGCGCCGCTGGTCAGGACCAGGAGCGGGGCGTCGTCGGCCATGAAGATCAGGCTGTTCGCGATCGCGCCGACCGGGCAGCCGAGTGCGTCTGCGGCTTCGGCAGCCGTCCGCGTGGATTGCGGCAAAGTCCGCGCCTCGCCTTCGACTCCTGCCGCATCCAGGGCGTCCTGCACGTTCTGCACCGCCGCCGACATCGCATACCTCCTGAGGTTCCGTAAACAGAACACTAGACTAGGCGGCGTGTCCACGTCATCTGCCCCCGATGGGCGCGCGCTCGCCGCCACCGTCGGCAGCCGCATCCGTACCCTGCGCACGCGTGCGGGCGTCGGCCTCACCGCACTCGCCGCCGGCAGCGGACTCGGCAAAGGGACCCTGTCCGAACTCGAAAACGGCCGCCGCAACCCGACCCTCGACACCCTCTTCGCCATCGCCACCGCACTGTCGATCCCACTGAGCGACCTGCTCTTCGGCGACGACGGCCCAGCCGAAGCCCACGGCGACAGCGTCACCGCCACCCTGCTCGGCCGCTGGGAAGACCCGGCAGGCATCACCGAGGTCTACCGCCTGACCATCCACGAGCGGACCCAAGTGTCCAAAGCACACCACCCCGGCGTCCGGGAGGTGCTGACCGTCTTGACCGGCACCGCCGAGGTCGGCCCGATCGACGCACCGACGACCGTGCACACCACGGAAACCTGCACCTTCCTCGCGGAAACCGACCATGTTTACCGGGGAATCGGCGGCCCGGCGACTGCCGTGCTGACCATGCGGTATCCGCGTTAGCGGACCGGAAGCCCGTTGGCTTTCGCCGCCTCGGCCTGACGTTCGTCGCGGGTGACGACCGTGACGGGTTCGCCTCCGGTCAGCTCGGCAGTCTCATGCATGACCACCGCGAGGTGGAGCGCATCGAGCGTGCGGATCGGATAGTTCTCGGTGACCAACCGTTGCGCAGCCGGGAAAACGCGATCCGGGCGGAACGGAATCAGCACGAGTGAGCCGTCCGGCGAAGCGAGGTGGTCGAAATGCTCGAGGACGATCCGAGCGTCCGGAAGCCGCCCGGATCGCTTCGCCGCGGTGAATACGCTCGCGAGCTCGATCCGAGTGAGCTCACTGCTGAGCACCAGATCCGGGCCTTCGAGAAGGAGCTCACGCATTTCGCGGTGGCCGGGCTCGTCCTTGAGATACGCGGTGGCCAGCGCACTGGTGTCGGCGTAGTAGCACTCGGTCACCATTCCCCCCTGCTCCAGTCGAGATAGTCGCCGATGGTCGCACCCCATCCACTGGAGAAGTTCTCGATTTCGTCCAGCGAGGCCACCTGGGCAGGCGGCTCGACGTAGGCGATCTTGCCCTCGTCGATCAGCCGGCGTTTCCACTCGGCCCGCGACTCCACCTGCTGCACGACGCCCCTCAACGCTTCGGTGACCAGGTCGTTCATACTGCGCCCCTCGGCTTCCGCCCGGGCCTTCAGCCGCGCGTGCAACTCGTCGTCGACGCGGGTGATCAGCTGTTTCACCCCACCATGATAACACTTCACCCATTCGAGCTATCACCTGTTTTCAGCCGCAGACAAAGCCGCCCCGAAACGCATTTCGGGGCGGCTGTTCTGTCAGCGGATCAGTAACGGTAATGCTCGGATTTGAACGGGCCCTCGACGTCCACGTCGATGTATTCCGCCTGTTCCTTCGTGAGCTCCGTCAGTTCGCCGCCAAGGGCGTCGAGGTGGATGCGGGCCACCTTTTCGTCCAGTTTCTTCGGGAGGCGGTAGACCTCCTTGTCGTACTCCTCGTACTTCGTGAAGAGCTCGACCTGTGCGATGACCTGGTTCGAGAAGCTGTTCGACATCACGAACGACGGGTGCCCGGTCGCGTTGCCGAGGTTCAGCAGCCTGCCTTCCGACAGCACGAGGATCGTGTTGCCGTTCGGGAACACCCATTCGTCGACCTGCGGCTTGATGTTCACCCGCCGCACGCCCGGGTAGCGCGCGAGGCCGGCCATGTCGAGCTCGTTGTCGAAGTGGCCGATGTTGCCGACGATCGCCTGGTGCTTCATCCGCGCCATGTGCTCGACCATCACCACGTTCTTGTTGCCCGTGGTGGTGATGACGATGTCCGCCTCGCCGAGCACGCTCTCCAGGCGCTTGACCTGGTACCCGTCCATCGCCGCCTGCAGTGCGCAGATCGGGTCGATCTCCGTCACGATCACGCGCGCGCCCTGGCCGCGCAGCGATTCCGCGGCGCCCTTGCCCACGTCGCCGTACCCGCAGACCACCGCGACCTTGCCGCCGATCAGCACGTCGGTGCCGCGGTTGATGCCGTCGACGAGGGAGTGCCGGATGCCGTAGCGGTTGTCGAACTTCGACTTGGTGACCGAGTCGTTCACGTTGATCGCCGGGAACAGCAGCTCACCCGCGGCCGCGAGCTGGTACAGCCGCAGCACGCCGGTGGTGGTCTCCTCGGTGACGCCGCGCACGCTCTCGCCGACGCGGGTCCACTTGGACCCGTCCGCCCCTGTGCTTGTTATCGACGCCCGCAGCAGCTCCAGGAAGACCTTCCACTCGTCGGAGTCCTCGTCGTCGGCGGGCGGGACCACGCCGGCCTTCTCGTACTCGGTGCCCTTGTGCACGAGCATGGTCGCGTCGCCACCGTCGTCGAGGATCATGTTCGGGCCTTCGCCCTCCCACGTGAGCATCCGCTCGGTGCACCACCAGTACTCCTCGAGCGTTTCGCCCTTCCACGCGAACACCGGTACGCCCTTGGGCTCCTCCGCCGTGCCGTGCGGCCCGACGACCACCGCGGCGGCCGCGTGGTCCTGCGTCGAGAAGATGTTGCACGAGGCCCAGCGGACCTCCGCACCCAGCGCCACCAGCGTCTCGATCAGCACCGCGGTCTGCACGGTCATGTGCAGCGAACCGGCGACCCGCGCGCCCCGCAACGGGTAGACCTCCGCGTACTCGCGGCGCAACGCCATCAGGCCGGGCATCTCGTGCTCGGCCAGCCGGATCTCCTTCCGGCCGAACTCCGCGGCCTCGAGATCGGCGACGGCGAATTCGAGGCCGCCCCGGGTGTCGTGCCGCTTGACAACGCTTTCGGGGGTCATAGTGCGGTTCCTCCAAGGTTTGATGGCACCTGAACAGTACCGTTGTCGATTCGACCCTGACTCGATCGGATGAGGAGAGACCACCGTGCCCGCCCCGCTCCCCGGCCCTGACACCCGCATCGTCGAAGTGAGGGTGGCCGGACTCGTGGGCACGAGCGGTGAAACGCTCCTCGACGCGGTCTCCACCGCCGACGTCGCAGGCGACGGCCTCGGCCGCGTGGTACGCCCGGCCGACCGGCTGCGCCGCCCCGCGCCGGGCCCGGTGGTACCCGCGCTCGGCCGGTCGATCCCGCGCACCGTCGAAGGCTACCTGTGGAGCGGCATGACGTCCGGGGGTGCCGCCAAAGCCGCCTGGGCGCTGCTGTTCCCCTTCTCACTGGCGAACGTCGCGTTCTGGATGCTGCCGCCAGTCCACCGCGCCAGCTGGCTCGGCGGGCTGTGCCGCGGGCTGCTGCGGATCGCCGCGGTGCTGCTCACGATGTTGCTGGTCAGCCAGGTCGCCGCGGCCGTGCTGGACCTCCTCGCCACGCAATGCCTCGCGCCCGGACGAGCCTGTCTCACCTGGGTGCCGTCCGGGCTGCGCGCCGGACCGCTGCGAATCGGTGCCGGGGTGGCCGTGCTGCTCGCGCTGGTTTACGTGCTGCACCGGATCTCGTCCACGAACTGGCGCGTCCGCCCGCCCGACCATGCCGGGCGCAAGGGCGTCCCGCTGCATCTGCGCGCCGACCCGGAAGCACCCGGCATGTCCGCGCTGCACGCCGTGGCGGCGCTCGCGTGCATCGCGTTGCCGTTGCTGGGCGGGCCGTTCCGGGTGCCGACCCAGATCCCGCAGCTGATCGCGTGGATCTGTGCGCTGGCGTTGGTGCTCGCGGTGCTCATCGGGGCGTCGATCGGCGCTGACCCGGGTCGCATCGCCCGGCGCACTCTGCTGACTTTCGCCACCCTGCTGGTCGTCGTGGCGGCTGTGCTGGCCCTGCCGGTCGGTGGCCGGTTGCCAGGTGTCGACAGCACGGTTGAAGGCCTCGGCGGCGCATTGCTGGTGGTCACGGTGTTGTTCGCGCTCGCGCTGGTGCCGTCGGCGTTGCTGGCCCGCGCGGGCTGGCGGGACCGGCCGCGCCGCCTGCGGCCGTGGCTCGGCGGCTGGGCCGCGGCGCCGGTACTCGCCCTGGCCGGGCTGCTCGGCGGCGGCTTCGGAGCCGGGCTGGCCATCGTCCTGCGGCGCCTGCTCGGCACGTCCGGGCTCTCCCTGCCGACGACGTACGACCTGGTCACCGTCCTGTGGGGCGGCGGGCTGGGCCTGATGGCGCTGGTGAGCGTGGCGGGGTACGCGATCGCCGTCCCGCTCCGGCGCCGCCGCCGTGGCGTCCCGCCGATCGTCGAGCTGATGGAACACGACCGGCAGCAGGAACAAGACGCGGCCAAGGCGTGGGCGCGGTCCGCTTGGGAACGCCGCCACCTGCACCACCTGGCGATGATCGTCGCGCTGGGCCTGTGCGTGGGCGCGGTGACCCTGCTTGTGGTGCGCTTCGGCTTCGACCTGCAGCCGGGCTGGTTCACGCCCGTGTCGGCGATCGGGGTGTTCGCGCTCGGCGGCCTGGCAGCCGGTCTGCTGCGGGTGGTCTATTCGGCGGCCCGGTCACCGCAACGCAGCAGGCACCTCGGCGCACTGGCGGACCTCGTGTCGTTCTGGCCGCGCGCGGCGCATCCGGGGGTACCGCCGTGTTACGCGCTGAAGATCGTGCCGGAGCTGGCCGAGCGGGTGAAGGAACATCTCGCCGAGCCGGGTACGCGAGTGGTGCTGTCCGGGCTGAACCTCGGCAGCATCCTCACGGTGCTCACCGCCGCCCGCCTGAGCGCCGAGCTCCCCGCCGACGAACGCGACCGCGTCGGCCTGCTCACCGCCGGGTCACCACTGCAATGGGGTTACCAGCGAGCGTTCCCGGCAGTGCTGCCGCAGGATTCGCTGTCGGAGCTGTTCGCCACGCTGGACGGCCGCTGGCGCGCCCTGTGCCGAGGCACGGACATCTTCGGCGGCGGCGTCACCACGTGGCGCCACCAAACGAGCGGCAAACACCTGATCGGCGACGGCTACCTGCCGGCAGGCGGCTGGGGCCCCCTGGAAACAACACCAGACGACGCAGGAGTCCTGATCCTGGGCGGCGACCACTGGCTACCCGACCCACTCCGCGCCCCAGACGGCCGCCGCCGCTGGGCCCCCGGCGTACTGAAACACACCGAATACCTGGCCGACCCGGAATGGGACAACGCCGTCGCAATGGCCGCCGGTCTGGGCCGCCCCAACGGCCGCACCCGCACTCTCGGCGAACAAGGCTCCCTCTTCGGCGACCTGCCCCGCCCCCGCTAACGCCGTGAAGGCCACCTTCACGGACTCAGATTCCGTGAAGGTTCCCTTCACAGCCTTTGACCCACCACCCCAGCCGCACCCGCGCACCCACGAGACCGGGCACCCAGACCCGGCCCTGCACCCCGATACGAAGCCAAAAACACGGGCGGAGGGTGCTTGTCAAGGCATCTTTCCCGCCTTGACAAGCCCCCTCCGCCCGTAGTCACAATCCCGGCTTCGGGGTGCCCTCAGTCAGCTCACTCGGACGACCCGCGCCGCCGCAGCTTCAGGAACGCCAGCAATCCACCACCGGCCACGATCAGCAACCCGGCCACCCAGAACAGCCAAGCGTTGTCGAACCCGGTGCTGGCCAGACCGCCCCCGGTCCCCTTCTCATTACCCGCAGGCACCACCGCAGGCGCGCTCGTAGTGCTGGGCGCAGAAGTCGCGCTACCCGACGTCTTGCTGGTCGTAGTCGTCGACGGCGCCGTGGACGACGGCGGCGCAGTGTGCGTCGTAGTCGTGGTCGGCGGCGCGGTGGTCGTGGTCGGCGTCGTGGTGGTGGTCGGCGGAGTCTTGATCCCGCACGCGAACCAGTGGCTGATCACCGGAATGTTGCCACCGTTGTTCAGCGGCGAACGCAGCTGAGTCCACGGCGGCACGACCGGCAGACCGCGCTTGCCCGGCTCGTAGACGTTGTACCGAGGCCCACCCTTGACCACGATCGCGGTGACCGTGACACCCGGCTTCACCGCGGTGATGCTCACGTACTGATCCTGCTGTCCACCACCGGTGACCGTGAGGTCATCCGGACCGAGATTCACGCCGGTCAGCCCCGCCCCGCTGCACGTGGTGACGTTGCCCTCGTGGATCGTCGCCCGGCTGTCTTCGGTGTCGGCGGCAAGCGCCGCCGTCGCCGAGCCGAGCAGGGCGAGTCCGGCGACCGCGGCAACCGTGAACCCGGCACGCAATCTGGCGGTAGTGGACATGGGGCAACTCCTCTTGAGCTGAACAGGAACGACGAAAAGCGCATACCGCGACCCTCCGTAGGACCCCGACCACCGTTCGGCCGAATTGCCCGAGCGTGATTACTCCGCGAGAGGGAAGACGACGCGAAAGTTATCGCACCCGTCTCACCTGGTCATCCCGGCCCCGAGGAGCGACCCGAAACGATATCCGCGAGTTGCCTATCTGTGATCCCTTGTGGGTGAGCCATGAGAAAACGGCCCGTCTCCCGGCTGGGGAGACGGGCCGTACCCGGGTCAGTCGACCGGCTCTCGCTCCGCTTGCCGCTGCCCGAGCAGCGAACGCCGCCTGCTGTAGGCGAAGTACAGCACGACCCCGATCGCCATCCAGGCGACGAACCGCAGCCAGGTCAGGACGGTCAGGTTCAGCATCAGCCAGAGGCAGGCGAGGATCGCGAGCGGCGCGATCACCCAGACGCCCGGCACCCGGAAGGCCCGCGGCAGGTCCGGCCGGGTGCGGCGCAGTACCAGCACCCCCGCGGACACCAGCACGAAGGCGAACAACGTGCCGACGTTCACCATTTCCTCGAGCTTGTCCGCCGGGAAGAACGTGGCCGCGACCGCGACGAGGGCGCCGACCAGGATGGTGGCCCGCTTCGGGGTCCCGCGCTCGCTCGTCTTCGCCAGGGAACGCGGCATGAGCCCGTCACGGGACATCGCGAAGATGATCCGCACCTGGCCGAGCATCAGCACCATGACGACGGTGGTGAGACCGGCCAGCGCACCCACCGAAATGATGTTCGCGGCCCAGTCGACGCCGTTCGCGGAGAACGCGGTGGCGAGCGTGCGGTGCTCGTTGCCGGGACCGGCGGGCGTCGACAGTTCGGTGTAGGGCACCATGCCGACGACCACGAGCGACACCGCGACGTACAGCACCGTCACGATGGCCAGCGAACCGAAGATGCCGCGGGGGACGGACTTCTGCGGGTTGCGGGTCTCCTCCGCGGTGGTGGCGACGATGTCGAAACCGATGAATGCGAAGAACACCAGCGAGGCACCGGCAAGCAAGCCGAAGATGCCGAACGAACTGCTCGCGCCGCCCGCCAGAACCGAGAAGAGCGACTGGTCGACGCCGCTCTTGCCCGCCCCGGCCGGCTGGTTCTCCGGAATGAACGGCGTGTAGTTGGCCGCCTTGATGTAGAAGATGCCGAGGATGACCACGAAAAGCACGACGGCGACCTTGATTCCGGTGATCACCATCGAGAACCGCGACGACAGTTTCGTACCCAGTGCAAGCAGGGTCACCAGCGCCAGCACCACGATGAGCGCGCCCCAGTCGATGGCGAAACCGCCGCCGAGGTCGATCGACGTCTTAGCGCCCTTGCCGAAGAGGTATCCGAGCACGGTCTGCAGGTAGACGGACCAGCCTTTGGCGACGGCAGCGGCGCCGACGGCCAGCTCGAGGATCAGGTCCCAGCCGATGATCCACGCCATGAACTCGCCGAAGGTGGCGTAGGAGAACGTGTACGCGCTCCCGGCCACCGGAACCGTGGACGCGAATTCGGCGTAGCACAAGGCGGCCAGTGCGCAGGCGATCGCCGCGAGGACGAACGCGAGGGACACCGACGGGCCGGCGAAATCACCCGCCGTCCGAGCGGTGAGCGTGAAGATCCCGGCACCGATGACCACCGCGACGCCGAAGACCGTCAGGTCCCATGCGCTCAGGTTTCTCCGGAGTTTCGTCTCCGGTTCATCCGTATCGGCAATCGATTGCTCGATGGACTTGGTGCGCCACAAACCCGTTCCGGGCAACGTTGACCTCCTGCGGTGACCTTTGTGGGGACGGCCGTCACCCTAGCGTGGACGGTCACCGGCAGCTGACCGGCTGGTCACTGCATGTCGCGGTCCAGGTCCGGTTCGAGGTAGATCAGCGTGGCGACCGGGACTTTCGCGCGTACGCGGGCCTCGGCGTCGTCGATCGCGGTGGCGACCTGGCCGGTGTCGAGACCGGGGATGAGCGCCAGTTTCGCGGCGACGAGCAGCTCGTCCGGGCCGAGGTACTGGGTGCGGATGTGGATGACGCGCTCGACCTTGCCCGCGGCGAGCTCGTCGATGATCGTGGCGAGGTCGGTGTCGGTGGCGCCCTCGCCGATCAGCAGGCTCTTCATCTCGACGATGAGGATCACCGCGATGACGCCGAGCAGCACCCCGATGAATACGGTGCCGATGCCGTCGAACACCGGGTTGCCGGTGAGCACCGACAGCCCGACGCCGAGCAGCGCGAAGACGAGACCGACCAGCGCACCGGTGTCCTCCAGCAGCACCACCGGAAGCTCGGGTTCCTTGGACTGGCGGATGAACCGCCACCAGCCGGCGTCCCCCTTGATCTTGCGCGATTCGCGGATCGCGGTGGCGAAGCTGTACCCCTCCAGCCCGATCGCGACGACCAGGATGATCACCGCGACGATCGGCGTCTCGAGCGGTTCGGGCTCGAGGATCTTGTGGATGCCCTCGTACAGCGCGAAAGCCGAGCCGAGGGTGAAGAGCATGAGCGCGACGATGAACGAGTAGAAGTACCGCTCCCGCCCGAAGCCGAACGGATGCTCCCGCGTGGCCCGCCGTTTCGCCGACTTCTGGCCGAGCAGAAGCAGCCCCTGGTTCGACGTGTCGGCCAGCGAGTGCACCGACTCGGCCAGCATCGACGACGACCCGGTGACCAGGAACCCGGCGAACTTGGCCACCGCGATCCCGGCATTGGCGGCGAGCGCCGCGATGATCGCCTTGGTACCCCCACCAGCTGACACAGCCCGCTCCCTGCTCGCGCCCGAATTGCCGGGAGGGAGCCTAGAGGAGCCGCCGGAGCGCCCACGCGACCGGCCTGCTCAACCCTCGCGGAGCACCCCGCTCAGTCCTCGTAAGTGCCCGCCGTTGCGCGGAACAGCTGAGTGCGTTCACCGGCTGCCGGGCGGACTCGGACCTGCGGGTCTGCGGCACGCAGCCACATCGACTGGCCCCGGCGGAGTTCGGCCTCTTCGCCGTCGGCCGCGGTGACCAGCAGGGCACCTTCGGTGCACAGCAGGATCTGCGGGCCGGTGGAGTCGAGCGCCAGCTCCGTCTCGTCGCCGGGGGTCCATTCGCGGCGCGACAGTTCGAATTCCGGCGCGTCCGTGTGGTACACCGCCATCTGCCCGTCGGCCGTTTCTCCGTGCTGTACCGGCATTTCCCCGCACGCGAAGTCGACCACGCGCAGCAGCTCGGGTACGTCCACGTGCTTCGGCGTGAGACCGCAGCGCAGGATGTTGTCCGAGTTCGCCAGGATTTCCACCGCGGTTCCGTGCAGGTACAGGTGCAGGTTTCCGGCCGGGAGGTAGATCGCTTCACCGGCGCGCAGGGTCAGCCGGTTGAGCAGCAGCGCGGCGAGGACGCCCGCGTCGCGCGGATGTACCTCGCCCAGTTCCAGGATCGTGCGGCACTCCAGTGCGAACTCGCCGCGGTCCTGTACGTGCCGCACGCACGCGTCGAGTACCTCCGGCAGCAGCTCGTCCAGCGCGGACTGCGGCAGCGTGATCCACGTGGTGAACAGCGCCCGCAGGCCGGACGGGTCCGGTTCCGCCTCGATCAGCCCGGTGTACTTGGCGAGCCCCGGCGTTTCGATTGCCTTCAGCAGCTTGACCGAGCGGTGCGGGTCGCGGAATCCGGCCAGCGCATGGAATTCCGTGAGCGCGCAGACGAGCTCCGGCTTCGCCGTGGGGTCCGGGTAGTTGCGGTTGGCGGCGTCGCGCGGGATGCCGAGCTTTTCCTCGCGGGCGTGCCCCTCCGCGGCCTGCGCGGCCGACGGATGGGCCTGCATCGACAGCGGTTCTTCCGCGGCCAGGATCTTCAGCAGGAACGGCAGCCGGTTGCCCCAGCGCTGCGCGCACCGCTGCCCGAGCTGGCCGACCGGATCGGTGTCGACGAGGTCGAGCAGGCTCAGCTCGGTGCCGTCCGGGCCGATCACGTACGACGGGTCCCCCGGATGCGCTCCCATCCACAGCTCGGCCTCGGGGTGCGGCGCAGGTACCGGACGGCCCTGCAGCCGCGGGATCGCGGTGCGCGATCCCCAGGCATAGGGCCGTACGGCGTTGCGCAACAGCTCCACTGTCAACTCCCCTGTCCTTCCCATCGGCCGGGCCGATGTGCCGCGGCGCGCGGCCGCGCATACCCCCTCAGGCGGAGGCCGGTTCGTATCTCCCGGCCCCGCCGATGCTGCCCGCCGCGAGCCCGAGGTAGACCGCGGCGAGCTCGAACCGCAGCGCGAGCACCGCGGCCCGGACGATCTCGTCGGCCTCGATCTCCTCGGCAGGCGCGATCAGGTCCGCGCCGGGCAGGAACTCCTCGGCTTGGTACCGGGCCGCCTCGGTGGCCGGTCCGGTGCGCACCGACAGCAGCAGCACTCGGGTCGCGACGCCGCCGGACACGTCATCCGGGTCGGCGAAGATGTCCCGCTCTCCGCCGCCGGACAGCGCCACCCGGCGCAGCGCCGGACGCGCCAGCGCCTGCCGGTAGTCCTCCACGTCGCACACCAGCGCGGCGTGCGCGGCGAACGCATGTGCCGCATGCTCGCCCACCGCCACCGCGACCGGGTCGAGACCCCACAGCAGCGGCAACCGGTCCGCGACCCGCAGCGCGAGCGCCTTCGCCGGGTTCGCGAACGACTCCCGGGCGAGATAGTCCTTCTCCGCCTCCAGGTCGAGCTGGTCGGCGAGCAGCTGGACGTCGGCGACCAGCAGGCCGAGCGCGTTCGCGGTGAGCAGCCCGGCGGCCAGCCCACGCGGGAACGCCAGCTCCGGCGGGACCGGTACGCGCGGCGCGAGCAGCACGCCCTTACCCGCCACCGAAGCCGCGACCGGACCCTCGGCAGGCGCGGACAGCACCACCGACGCGCCGAACCGGGCGGCCCGCTCCAGCGAAGCGGCCAGCTCCCGGTCACCGGCGTCGTCGGTGTGCGCGAACACCACGTCCAGCGCCCCGATCCAGGACGGCACGGACTCGGCCACCACGACCGGCACCGGGCACGACGGCGCGAGCAGCGCAGCCAGCAGGCGGGTGATCGTGCGGCTCACCCCCGGCCGGTCGATGAGCACCAGCGAACGCGGACGGCCGAGGTCGAGCCGCTCGCTCAGCTCCAGCTCGGCCGCTGCCTCGGCGGTGGCCCGTACCTGCGCACCCGCCATCGCGGCAGCTCGCAGCAGGCCCGCGCTGTCGGCCTCGGCCAGCCGCGCGGGATCGTCGAGCAGGGAATCGTCAAGCACTGTCGGCACGGTCGTCACCTGGCTCGGCAGTACCCGGCAGCTGCGCCTCGTCGAGCAGCAGCACGGGGATCCCGTCGCGCACCGGGTACACCCGGCCGCATTCGGTACAGGTCAGCGCGTCGGCCTCGGGGTCTTCGGCCGTGCCGGGACGCAGCGGGGCGTGATCCGGCGACGGGCACGCGAGGATCTCGAGCAGCTGCGCGTCAAGCGTGATGGCCATGGTTCCTCCATACCACGCGTCGATGGACAGTGAAGGGCAACTTCCGGACACAATCGGACACCCGATCACCCCCGGACGAGGGCGAGCACCTCGCCGGTGAGTGCCTCGACCGCGGCCCGGTCGGCGGCCTCCACGTTGAGCCGCAGCAGCGGTTCGGTGTTGGAGGGGCGCAGGTTGAACCACGCGCCGCCGGGAAGCTGCACGGTGAGCCCATCCAGTTCGTCGATCTGCACGCCGGACTTGCCGGTGTACGCGTCCTTGACCGCGAGCATCCGGGCGACCTGGTCGTCCACCGTCGAGTTGATCTCGCCGGACGCGGCATACCGCGAGAAGTCCTGGGTGAGCGCGGACAGCGGGCCGTCCTGCTCGCCGAGCGCGGCCAGCACGTGCAGCGCGGCCAGCATGCCGGTGTCGGCCCGCCAGAAGTCGCGGAAGTAGTAGTGCGCGGAGTGCTCGCCGCCGAAAATCGCCTCGGTACGGGCCATTTCGGCCTTGATGAAGGAGTGCCCGACCCGCGTGCGCACCGGCTTGCCGCCGTGCTCGGCCACGATCTCCGGCACGCCCTTGGACGTGATCAGATTGTGGATCACCGTGCCGCCCGGCTCCTTGGCCAGCTCGCGCACGGCGACCAGCGCGGTGATTGCGCTCGGCGACACCGGCTCGCCCCGCTCGTCGACCACGAAACAGCGGTCCGCGTCGCCGTCGAAGGCCAGCCCCGCGTCGGCGCCGACCTCGCGGACCTTGGCCTGCAGGTCGACGATGTTCTTCGGGTCGAGGGGGTTGGCCTCGTGGTTCGGGAAATTGCCGTCGAGCTCGAAGTACATCGGGACGACGTCGATCGGCAGCCCGTCGAACACCGTCGGCACGGTGTACCCGCCCATGCCGTTGCCCGCGTCGACGACGACCTTGAGCGGCCGCGAGCGGGTGAGGTCGACGAGACCGCGCAGGTACGCGGCGTAGTCGCGGAGGACGTCACGCTCGGACACGCTGCCGCGCCGGCCCTCGAACTCGGGTACGCCCTGCTCGACGGTGTCGCGGATCTCGGCGAGCCCGGTGTCCTGCCCGACCGGGGCGGCACCGGCGCGGCACATCTTGATGCCGTTGTACTTGGCCGGGTTGTGGCTCGCGGTGAACATCGCGCCGGGCAGGTTGAGCGAGCCGGAGGCGAAGTACAGCTGGTCGGTGCTGGCCAGGCCGATGGACACCACGTCGAGGCCATGGGAGGTGACGCCGTCGGCGAAGGCCGCGGCCAGCGCGGGCGACGAGTCGCGCATGTCGTGGCCGATCACCACTGACGGCGCCTCGGGCTTGATGAGCAGGGCGAACGCGGCCCCGAAGTCCCGGACGAGGGCGGCGTCGAGCTGTTCGCCGACCACGCCGCGAATGTCGTAGGCCTTCACGATGCCCGAAAGGTCTGGCACGCCTTCTCCCCGCCGCTAGTCTCGTGGCGGCGCCGGTCGCGCCGCGGGCGAAAGCCTACCGGCGAGAGGGCGGCTCAGGCGCGCCCGGGGAGGACCCGCAGGTGCCCACGGCGTCCGGAAGGGCCTTCCGGCTCGGGCGGCGGTGCGGGCAGGTCGGAGCGGCCGGCTTCGCGGACGGCCTCGGCCAGCGCGGTGAGCTCGTCGGCGGACTGCTCGGGCGCGGCGAACGCCCCCTCGTGCCGCACGACCTCCCAGCCCTTGGGCACGGTGAGCCGCAGTGCGTGGGCTTCGCAGAGGTCGTAGGAGTGCGGTTCGGAAGCGGTGGCCAGCGGCCCGACGACGGCGGTCGAATCGCGGTAGGCATACGTGAGCGTGGCGACAGCGGGTTCGGGGCAACCCGTTCGCGAACATTTCCGTACGCTCCGCACGATCGGCAACGATAGCGGGTCGCCGCGACCACGTACCGGCGACACGCGCGTACCCCCGGCGACCGCATAGACTTGCGCAGTGGCGACGGCTCGTGACTACCGACAACGGCAGCGGCTGCGACGGGACCGGCACGGCCGGGGCCTGCGTGGAACGCTCTACCCGGCGACCCTGCCCGCGGCCGCCAGCCGCGCGGAGCGGTTCGACGCACTGGTGCTCGACGCACTGGAACCGATCGAAGCCCGGTGGCGCCACGAGCTGACGAAACTGGACGTCGCAGTCGACGACGTGCCCGAGGTCCGCACCGACGGCCGCGCCCCGGCCGAGGGCGTACTGCACGACAACACCGTCCCCCTGTCCCGGCTGGTCCCGGCCGGGGTCGACCGCACCGGCATGCCGACGCGCGCCCGGATCGTCCTGTACCGCCGCCCGCTGGAAGCCCGCGCGAAGGACCCGTCGGAACTGGCCGACCTGGTACACGACGTACTGGTGGAACAGGTCGCGGGCTACCTGGGCGTGGAACCGGACGTCATCGAAGGCGACTGACGCCGAGTTCCGTGAAGGGAACCATCAGGCCAGCAGATTCCCTCATGGTTCCCTTCACGGAATCCAAGTCCGTGATGGTTCCCTTCACGGACGTCGAGACGGAATCGCAGTCAACGCCGTGAACAACACCGCCGCCAGCTGCACCAACAGCAGCAGGCTGCGCTCGGTACCCGGGAACATCAGCGAGATCTCCGACGACTCCGGCGGTACCGACACCGCGACCTGATGCCCCCACGCAGGCACGATCGGCACCGCCTTGCCGTTCACGCTCGCCTGCCAGCCCGCCTCCTGCTCCGCGGCGAGCACGAGCAGCCGCCCCGTCGGGCCCTCCGACGCACGTACCCGCACGTCCGGCAGCCGTGCGTCCACCGGTGAAATCCCCGGGTTCGTCCCCGGCGCACCACCACCGGTCACCGCCTGCTTGGCCAGCTCCGGCGAGATCAACGCCACCTGGCCGGACTTGGGTAGCAGCCGGAGCGTCGGACGTCCGTCGGTGGTCGGCGCGGCGGCCGCGACCAGGTCGTTCGCGGCAGTGGCGAAGGCCCGCGCGTCCGTTCCGGCGGGTAGCACGACGTACTGCACTCCGGACGCCGCAGCAGCCGCCAGCACCCGCTTGAGCGCGGCCACGTCACCCTCACCGAGGCCACGACGCCAGTCCGCCAGCCGGTCCGGAGTCCCTGCAACCGGGGCAAGTTCGTCATCGCCGAAAAGCGCCAACCGACCACCGGTCTGCCGAACCTGAGCCGCCCCGACGTCAAGGATGGCCCGCCCGGTAGCAGTGACATCCGCCGCCACCTCGGGAGCGAGCTGCGGCCGCGGCTGAGCGGTGAGCGGACCCTCCGACCCCGTCGCGACAGCCCCCGCACCCAGCGCCGCGACCACGACCGCACCGGCAACCGCCAGCACCTTCGGCAGCCACGACGCAGGCGCCGCGACACCACCGCGCTGCCACGTCGCCAGCACCGCCCACAGCAATCCGGCACCGACCACCAGCAGCGGAACCCCGGCGTACCCCGGCGCAGCCGCCCCGCCCTGCATCGGCGTGAGCTGCACCTGCCGCACGACCACGACCCCGGCAATCCCCAGCACCGCAAGCGCCAGCCCGCCGACCACCTGCTTCCGCGGCCGGACCACCAGCGCGACGAGCGTCGCCGCCAGCACCGCGACGCCGATCGGCCACGCTCCCGGACCACCTGGCGTGAGCCCGGCGAGGTCCGTCGCGGAAGCGGGCGCCGCCGGTCCGCCGAGGCCGTGCAGGAGCAGTTCCGGATGCCGCAGCAGCACGGTCGGCCATGGCAGCAGCAGGACCAGCGGCAGGATCACCACGATCCCGACCGACGCGACCCGCCGCGCCAGCCCGGACGGCGCGGGCAGCACCACGAACCCGGCGAGCAGGCCGACCAGCGCGAGCACGTGCGCCAGCGGCGAAAATGCCCCGAGCAGCGCGACCCCGAACGCGGACAACGCCGAGACGTGCAGCCAGCGCGTACCCGGTTTGGTCAGCAACCGGACGATGCCCGCGACCACGAGCGGCAGCACGATGTGGACCACGACGACGTCGAGCTGACCTTGCGCGACGGACGCCGTGGCAGCGGGCAGCAGAGCGTACGTGGTGGCCACTGCCGCGCGAACCCAGCGGCGGACGGCGAGCTTGCGCGTTGCGGTGTACGCGGTGAGCGCGGCGAGTGGAATGTCACCGATGAGCAGGATCGCGACGAGCGCCGCCGGGCCGCCGATCGGGGCGAAGAGCGCGCCGATGGTGCCGAGCACGGGCAGCGTCGCGGGCGCGGGCGCGCCGGTGCCGCCCGCGACCGGGTGCCACGGCGACAGGTACGTCGACCAGATCTCGCCGAGCCCGCCGACCGGGAGGAGTTTTCCGCCCCAGAGGTCGAGGCCGAGCCGGTCGCGGTTGATCACCAGCGCGAGCGCGGTGAGGACGACGAGCAGCACCACCACCGGCGCGAAGATCGTCGCGGCGAGCACGCGGCGCCGGTTGACCTCCACGAACACCAGATCCGGTTCCGCGGGCGCCGGTTCGGGCCGCGGTTCGGGTGACGGATGATCTTCCTCGACCGGCTCGACGTCCGCCTCGGGTTCCTGCGTTTCGGGCAGCGTGACGGCGACGACCGTGCCCGGGCGGCGCAGCCCCGCGCCGTGCGTGCTCAGGCCGCGCAACGCCCCGGCGGGCAAGGCATCCGGGCCGACCGGCCGCGCGCCGGACGCCGCGAGCGCTTCCGGCGGAATCCACGCGGACTCCTGTTCGACGCTTTCCGGCACCCTGCCGAGCGCCACCTCGCTCTGCACCCCGCGCTGCACGAGCCCGACGACTCCGGCCCGGATTGCGTTGCGCAGCCGCGTGATCCGGCTCGTGAAGAGCCCGCGGACGGTACCCGGGCGCGGTTGTTCCCGCCGCCACGCCCGCGCCGCGCGAAGGTTTCCCTTTCCACCACAGAGATATCCGAGCGCGGCGAGTTCCGCGTTCGCCTCGGCGGTGCGGCGCAGCACGAAGAACACCAGCGCGCGCAGCACCAGCAGCACGGGCAGCCGGACGAGACCGAACCAGAACGAAGCGGGCGAGCAGTTCACCAAGAAGACGCGCAGACCGTGGGAACGGTTCGCGGCGGCGAGCGAACGGCCTGCCGCGTCCGGAGTGCGTTGCCCGGTGGAGAGCGCACGGGCGTGCCGGACGCGCGCCGCCGGGACCGACAGCACGAGTGCACCGGCGGCGTTGGCGCGCCAGCCGAAGTCGAGATCCTCGCGCAGCAAGGGGAAATCCGGGTCGAAGCCGCCGACGCCGTCCCAGAATTCCCGCTGCACCAGCAATCCGGCACTGGGGACGGCGAGGACCTCGCTGGGTTCCTCGCCGGGGGCGGCCATCTGCTGGCGGTGCCCGGAGGCGTCGGTGGAAAGCCCGGCCTCGACGATCAGCCGCGGGTCGGTCCAGTCGATCCCGAGCGGACCGAGGACTTTCGCGGACGGGTTCTCCTCGGCGGCGAGCAGGAGCCGGTCGAGACAGTCGGGCTCGGGGGCACAGTCGTCGTGCAGGACCCACAGCCAGGTCCCCGGGTCGCCCCACCGCTCGACGGCGTGCGCGACGGCCGCGGCGACCGCTTCCGCAAACCCGATTTCACTCGACAGAGTGACAACTCCGGAAAGAACGGGGTCCTCGTCGACCGCCCCGGGACGGGCAGCTTCGGCGAGGAGTTTGGCCGTCCGGTCGGTGGACCCGGTGTCGACGGCGAGCACGTGCCGGGGACGCACCGTGCTGCGCCGCAACGCGGAAAGCGCCAGGGGCAGCCATTCTTCGCCGTCGTGACAGACCACAATGGCCAGAACGGGCAACGTCCGCACGACGGGCGGGACGAGGGTGCGGGGCAAGAACGGCTCCTGCAGGACGAGACGATGGTCCGGCCACCCTACGGCCTGCGTACCGGCCCCGGCGGGGAACCCACACGGGAAGCCCGAATCCCACCACCTGGACCCGGCGGCGGGCTCACCACGCGGCGGACCAGGGTTCACCACGCGGCGGCGCCGGGTTCACCACGCGGCGGCGGAGCCGGGTTCACGAGGCTGGCAACGGCGAATCCCGCCGATCCCAGCCCAACGGCCAGCCGAATCCGCCGCAGCCGAGGGTCGGGGATCCCGCCGGGCGGGGTGAACCCGCCCAGCACCAGCCGAACTCACCAACCCGGACGAGGACTCAGAGGACGGCCCGGCCGAAGTAAAACCCCACCCACAAGGGATGACCGAGTCCCACCACCTGGACTCAATAAGCCAGCCGAACCCGCCTGCCCAGACGAGAGTTCAGGGAATGCCCGGCCGGAGTGAAACCCACCCACACCAGCCGAACCGGGTGCCGAATCCGCCGCGGCCGAGGAACGGACGTTCCCGCCGATCCCAGCCCAACGGCCAGCCGAATCCGCCGCAGCCGAGGGTCGGGGATCCCGCCGGGCGGGGTGAACCCGCCCAGCACCAGCCGGACTCGCCTACTCAGACCGGGTTCCGGCCGGAGTGAAAACCCCACCCAGGCCGGAATTCGGCGACGTGCCCAAGCCGACGTGAACCCCGCGCACGCAACCGAACCCACCTACCCAAACGGGTGTCCGGCGGGTATGCCCGGCGAGTGAAACCCAGCCGGACAGACCTACGCGACCCGACCCGAACGGGGGTCCGGGGGCGTGCCCCCGGGCGGGGTCTGGGGGTTGCACCCCCAGAAGACACGGTGAAGGTCAGCCGGTCCACGCTCTCCGTGGACACACCGCCCCCGAGACCGGAACCTCCCGGAACCCTCTCAGATTGCGCGTTTCTTCAGCTTCCGGCGTTCCCGTTCGGACAGGCCGCCCCAGATGCCGAAGCGTTCGTCGTGTGCCAGGGCGTATTCCAGGCACTCGTCCTTGACCTCGCAGCCAAGGCAGATGCGCTTGGCCTCGCGGGTCGAGCCGCCCTTCTCCGGGAAGAACGCCTCCGGGTCGGTCTGCGCGCACAGGGCGCGCTCTTGCCAGTCCTGCTCTTCGGGGACGTCGAAAAGGTCGGTCAGATCCCCGAGCTGCTGCTCCGGGTTCTCTCCCCAACCCACGACGTGCCCCCACTCCCTGTTGTCCGCTTCCAACCGCACGTCCGCCTCCTCGCTCCTACGCACTCCCCAGGCTGGCGGTGGTGAAACGACACCCGCTGTCCCCTCTCGGCAGCGAATGACATCACTGTGATTACACCCGTGTAGTGCGGCCAGGTCAAGCCGAGTAGCGAGTTCGGGGGATACCTGGGCCCGCGTGCGCAAGGGGACACGCCGAAGACTTCACACCGGGCATACGGAAGACTGGTGCTGTGCAGAGATCAGCAGTGCGCCCGAGCCCGATCTTCCTCGGCCTCCTCGTCGTGACCGTCGCCGGTGGTTTTCTGGCCGCATACGGTGATCCCACGACTCTCACGGGTAATCGCGACCCGATGTTCGTCGCGGGCGTCGTGCTGCTCGTCGCGGGCGGCTGGATCGTTTCCCTCACGCTGCACGAGTTCGGCCACGCCTTCGTCGCGTTCCGTGGCGGCGACCACGAGGTCGCTCACAAGGGGTACCTCTCGCTCGACGTCCGGCGCTACGCCGACCCCGTCTTGTCTCTTGTGCTGCCGCTGGTCTTCCTGCTGATCGGCGGCATCCCGTTGCCCGGCGGTGCGGTGTGGATCAACCGCGGAGCGTTGCGTACCCGCGCGACGGCGTCATGGATGTCACTCGCCGGTCCGCTCACCAACCTCGCGGCCGGCGCTGCGCTCTGCCTCGTCACGATGCTCGTGCCGATGGCCACCGGCCTCTTCTATGCGATGTCGTACCTCGCCCTGCTGCAGGTGATGACCTTCCTGCTCAACATCCTCCCGGTGCCCGGGCTGGACGGCTGGGGCGCGATCGAGCCGTACCTGTCGCCGCAAGCGCGGGCGTTCGGTGCGCGGGTGCGGCCGTGGGCGCCGCTCGCCCTGTTCGCGCTGTTCTTCCTCTTCCGGCCGGTGTCGAACCTGTTCTGGTCGGTCGCCGGGAGCATCTACGGGGCGATCGGCGGCAGCGAGCTGGCCGGAATCGTCGGGCAGAGCGCGTTCCTGTTCTGGCGGTGAGTGTTCAGGCCCACTGCCGGTGCGCCATCAGCCAGCGGTGTGCGCGTTTCCACACCGTCTTGAGCCCGGAGCGCTCCCCGAGGTAGTCGCCCGCCGCGCCGACCACCGGCAGCATCCCGAGCGCCCGGTGCACCCAACGGCCGCGCGGGCGCTTCTCGAGCTCGCCCGTGATACCCCACAGTGACCGGCCGAGCCGCCAGAGTGTTCCCCCCACGGCTTTCACGGTGACCTTGCCGTGCTTGCGACGGGACTCGTCGAGCTCTTCGGTGAGGCGGGCGGTCTCACTGTCCTCCGAAGACGCTGAAGACGCTGAAGCCACTGCGGACCCGGCGTCGATCTCCCGCTCGAACAACACGGACGCGATCAGCCGGACCCGGCTCTCGACGTCGGTCACCCCGTACTCCCCGGCAATCGCGCACAGCACCAGCCCCTGCGACGCCGCGCCGAGGGTGTCCTGCACCGGCAGCCGGTCGGCGAGCGCGCCGCCGAGACCGGGGATCGACGTCAGCAGCGCGGTGAGCCGCCCCACCCGGTTGATCCACCAGCCCGCGCGCTGGTCGATGTCCATGCCCGCCCACGCCGCGGTGCCCGGGACCTTCACCGCGGTGAGCGCGTCGAGCACCTTCTTCTTGAGACCGTCATCGGCGAACTCGTCCTCGCCGCGACGGGCGCGGGCCTGCAGGCCGAAGGGATCCGACTCGCGCAAGGCGTCGAGCACCGGCCCGCAAGCACGGACGAACGGGCGCAGCGCCGCCACCACCTGACGGTCCGAAATGGTCTCAGCCATGCGCACTCCCCCTCGCCGACGCCCGGCCGAGCCCGCCGCCGAGGACGAGCGCCGCCGGCAGCGCACTCGCGCCGAGCAGCAGCAGCGAACGCCAGTCCTGGACGAGCACGAGGTCGCCACCCGGACCGAGCAGGCCGACCCCGAACACGACGATGACCCACACCAGCAACGGCACGAACGACAATCCCGGCCGGACGAGCTTCGCGGTGGTCAGCACGAGCCACGGCGTGGTGACCGCGCCGACGAGCGCCATCACCGGAAGCGGCACCACGTCGAGCGGACCCACGCGCAACGGCAGGAAGAACAGCTCGAGCAGAGCAAGCAGAACAGCGTCGAAGGTGAGCAGCAGCAACAGCAGCCACTGCGCCCGGGTCAGCGGGGCAGGCACGGTCACCACCCGCCGAACAGGTCGGTCTCGGCTCCGTGCCCGTCGCCGTGGGCGAGGACGAAGTACTCGGCGGACGGGACCGGCTGCGCGATGTCGTTGGTGAGCGCGAAGTGGGCCACCGCGCCGTCGACCACGGTGAGCTGTGTTTCGTGTGCCCGCAGTGCCGCCAGTTTTGCCTTCCGGTGCGCGGAGATGTCGATCACGGTGCCGATCTTGCCGTCCGGAGTGGACGGAAGCTCGCCGTCGGCGGCCACCCGGAAGGGGGAGTTCGCGCGGGCCCGCAGCTCCGCCAGCCCGGCCGCGAGCGCGGACTCGGACTGGACCACGTGGAACACCCGCTCGACCGACGGTGCGTCCGGCGCGGCGGCCATCGTGATGTCGTGCGCCCGGATGTGGTCGGGATGGCCGTAGCCGCCGAAGGAGTCGTACGTGACGACCACCTGCGGGGCGAAATCGTCGAGGAGCGCGCGCAGCTGGGTGGTCTGTTCCACTGCCGAGCCGCCGGTGAACGCCCGCGGATGCGCGGCCGCCGGGGTACCCGCCATCCCGGAGTCACGCCACCGGCCGATGCCGCCGAGGTACTCGTGCCGGGTGAGGCCGAGCGCGACGGCCGCGGCAGCCATCTCCCCCGACCGGTACCCGCCCAACTGGTCGGCCTCGGCGGCGGCGAGGTGCGCCAGCCGTGGCGGGACGATCTCGCCCTCCTCGCCGAGCGTGCAGGTGACCACACAGACCTCGGCGCCCTCGGCGGCGTACCGGGCGATGGTGCCGCCGGTGGCGATGCTCTCGTCGTCCGGATGGGCGTGGACCAGCAGCAGCTTCCGCTTCACGCCCCCAGATTAGTGACCCGCCTTCCCCGCCAGGGGACCCGCGGCTGGGGACCACCGTTCCGGGTGCGGGAACGACTCCGGCAGCAGGACCGGGAACAGCCATCGGAACGGCCCCGCGAACCGCCTCGGAACTGTCCGGGAAACGCCGTGCAGGGACTACTCGGCGGCGTGCACGGGAAAATGCAAACGCATCCCAAATAGTCGGACCGGATTCCCGCCAGATGGGCGTTCCGATTTGCGGAACGTTCCGCCGTCCGGAATCCCGGCCGAAGGACGGAAGATACCCGGAACGCACTTTCGCCGGACGGCCGCCGCGGCCTCCTCCGGCGAGAGCATTCGGTTCACGAGATCGGGCTATTTTCTTGTCACTTCGGGTTTGTCACGGCTGTGTGACTACTCCATTCGCAGGGGTCCACAAAGCGGAACCCGTCGGTTATTGTCCCCCGAGCCGATGGACCGAACGCACCGGAGAGACACCCGAAATGGTTCCCGACCCTCCCGAGATCCACTACCGAAAGTAGTCGATCAAGTGCAGAACCCGAGGTGGAACTAGGCAGCACGAGATTGCTGTTCCGCAACGATCTCACTGAGAGTGTCCGGATCGATAGGTTTGCCGTCTGTCCAATGCCTAAGTTCCACGACTACGGTGAGCAACGCGATATACATCGGTGCTTGCGGTCACGAAGAGGTCGCCTCGCACACCCGCGACGGCGTCGAGCAAGGAGAATGAATGTTAGTGACGACTAGGTCGCGCGCCGCGAAGCTCGGCGCGTTCGTCGCGGGCGCGGCCCTTCTGCTCTCCGCATGCGGTGGTGGCGGGGGCGGCAACAACGCAGTGCAGACCGGGCAGGCATTCGCCGACTGCGACAAGAACCCGAACACCTGCAACTCGGCGCCCGGCGATCAGCTCCAGCAGGGCGGCGATGTCACCTTCGCGATCGAGAAGAACGTCCCGAACTGGAATGTGACCTCCGCCGAAGGCAATGTGTTCGAAACGGGCATGGTCACCAAGGGCATCCTTCCCTACACGTTCTATTCGACTCCCGACCTCAAGCCGGTGCTGAACAAGGACTTCGTCGAATCGGCGGAGATCACCAGCACCAGCCCGCAGACGATCGTCTACAAGATCAACCCGCAGGCGTCCTGGTCGGACGGCACGCCGCTGTCGGCGGACGACTTCGTCTACAACTGGAAGGTCCAGAACGGCAAGGACTGCAAGGACTGCGCCGCAGCCAGCACGTCCGGCTACG
Organism: Amycolatopsis jejuensis; assembly: GCF_000717335.1. Lineage (GTDB taxonomy): Bacteria > Actinomycetota > Actinomycetes > Mycobacteriales > Pseudonocardiaceae > Amycolatopsis > Amycolatopsis jejuensis. The sequence continues at coordinate 164,854 of NZ_JNYZ01000027.1, read as the reverse complement.
ACCAGCTGAAGTCGGTCGTCGGCTCCGACAACGGCAAGACCGTCACGGCCACCTTCGACAAGCCGTTCACCGACTGGAAGCAGCTGTGGAGCTCCAGCGGCGCGATGTACCCGGCGCACCTGGCCAAGCAGCACGGCGACATCAACACCGCCGAGGGCCTCGCGTCGTCCTACAAGTGGTTCGGCGAGACCGTGCCGACCTGGTCGGGCGGCCCGTGGAAGATCTCGAAGTTCGACAACAACAAGTCGGTCACCGAGGTCCCGAACGAGAAGTACTGGGGCGCCAAGCCGCACCTGAACAGCGTGGTCTTCCGCATCATCACCGACGCGACGCAGGAACCGACCGCACTGCAGAACAACGAGGTGCAGGTCATCTACCCGCAGCCGCAGGTCGACCTGGTGAACCAGGTCAAGCAGATGCCGAACATCTCGTCGTTCATCGGCCTCGGCCTCACCTGGGAGCACTTCGACTTCAACCTGAAGAACCCGGCGCTCGCCGAGAAGCCGTTGCGCCAGGCGCTCTTCACCGCGATCAACCGCAAGGACATGATCGCGAAGACCGTCGGCCAGTTCACCAACAAGGTCGAACCGCTGAACAACCACAACTTCATGCCGCAGCAGACCGGCTACAAGGACGTGGTGTCCTCCACCGGGCAGGGCAGCGGTGACATCGAGAAGGCCAAGAAGATCCTCACCGACGCCGGGTACAAGATCAACGGCAGCCAGCTGTCCGACCCGAGCGGCAAGGCCGTTCCGCCGATGCGGATCCGCTACACCGTCGGCAACCAGATCCGGCAGAACGAGTGCGAGCTCTTCGCACAGGCCGCGGCCCAGCTGGGCGTCAAGGTGAACGTCCAGTCCACCGACGACCTCGGTGACACCACGACGAGCGGTGACTACGACATCATCGTGTTCGCCTGGGTCGCCTCGCCGTTCCCGTTCGCCGGCGCGGTCCAGAACTGGACCACCGGTTCGGGCAGCAACTACGGCAAGTACAGCAGCAAGCAGGTCGACGACCTGATCGCGCAGGCCAACGCCGAGACCGACCAGACAAAGGCGGCGGACCTGCTCAACCAGGCGGACCAGCTGATGTCGGAAGACGCGTACGTGCTTCCGCTCTACCAGAAGCCGACCTTCATCGCGGCCTCGGACAAGATCGCCAACATCCGCAACAACTCGACCCTCGACGCGCCGGTCTACAACATGGCGGAGTGGGGCCTCCGGAAGTGATCACCGCCCGGTAGATTCCCGCTGGGCAACCGGTGAAGGGCCGGCTCGGAGCCGGCCCTTCACCGTATCCGCGAGCGGTGCCCGCTTGCTGTCCCGAACCCCCGATTGCCCCGTTTCGTCGCCTCGGCCCTGCCACCACCAGCGGCGGGCGCAGGCAGAACACCCGTCAAGAGCAGGAAGACCTCCATGCTTGCCTTCGCACTGCGCCGGCTTTTCGTCTCGGTGCCGATCCTGATCGTGTCGACGTTCGTCGTCTTCGTGATGGTCTCGCTGTCGGCCAACCCGTTGACCCCGCTGATCACGCGCAACCCGCCACCGCCACCGCGGACCATCGAGCTCGAACGCATCCGGCTGCACCTCGACCAGTCGATCATCGAACGCTACTGGCACTGGATCACCGGCGTGCTGAGCGGTGATTTCGGCCCCTCGGTCCAGTCCACCATGAACATCGGCCACGAGGTCTTCGCCCGGTTCGGCGTGACGCTCCGGCTGATCGTGCTCGCCATGGTCGTCGCCCTGATCCTCGCCGTGATCATCGGCGTGATCAGCGCGGCCAAGCAGTACTCCAAGTTCGACTACACGGCCACCTTCTTCGGCTTCCTCTTCCTGTCTATGCCGTCGTTCTGGTTCGCGATCGTGCTGAAGCAGATCGGGATCTCGGTCAACGACACGGTGGGCAACCAGGTCTTCTACACCATCGGCTCGTCGTCGGTGATCACCTCCGGCGGATTCTGGGCCCAGTTCGGCGACGTGCTCGGGCACCTGATCCTGCCCACCATCTCGCTCGCGCTCACGAGCTACGCGGCATGGAGCCGGTTCCAGCGCGCGTCCATGCTCGAGGTGCTGAACAGCGATTACGTCCGGCTCGCGAGAGCGAAAGGCCTGCCGCGCTGGACGGTCACCCGCAAGCACGCGCTGCGCAACGCGCTGATCCCGCTCACCACGGTGACCGCGCTCGACATCGGCTCGATCCTCGGCGGCGCCGTGGTCACCGAAACCGTGTTCCAATGGCAGGGTGCGGGTGCATTCCTGCTGGACTCGATCAGGCGCAGCGACGTCTACGCCGTGGAGGCGTGGCTGCTCATCGCGGCCACGTTCATCATCGTGCTCAACCTGATCGCCGACCTGCTCTACGGCCTGCTCGACCCGAGGATCCGCTATGCCTGACGACGCCTCCGCCTTCCCCACCCCGCCCACGACGCTGGGCGGCGCCCGGTTCGCCCCGGGTGACCCGCAGACCCCGGGGAGTCCCGCGCCCGAGCGCGAGTTCACCGTCAAGGAGCGCAGCCAGGCGCAACTGGTGTTCCGGCGGTTCCTGCAGCACCGGCTCGCGATGATCAGCCTCGTCGTCTTCGTGCTGATCATCCTCTTCGCCTACGTGGGCGGTGCGCTCTGGAAGTACCACCCCGGCGACATCACCGACCAGAACTCGGCGCCGCCGTCGGGCAACCACCCGTTCGGCACCGACGCGGTCGGCCACGACACCCTCGCGCAGGTGATGCGCGGAACCCAGATCTCGTTGCAGATCTCCATTCTCGTCGCGTTGTTCGCGACGATCGTGGGCACCGTGTGGGGTTCGGTCGCCGGGTACTACCGCGGCTGGATCGACACGCTGCTGATGCGGGTGTCCGACCTCGTGCTCACGCTGCCGCTGCTCGCGGTGGCCGCGGTGCTCGGCCACCAGTCGGGTGGTACGTGGTGGCTGATCGCGGTGGTCATCGCCGGGCTGTACTGGGCGTACGTGTCCCGGGTAGCCCGCGGGGTCGTGCTTTCGTTGCGGGAGAAGGAATTCGTCGAAGCGTCGAAGGCGCTCGGCGCGAGTGACGCCCGGATTATTTTCCGGCATCTGGTGCCCAACGCACTCGGCGCGATCATCGTGAACCTGACGATCCTGGTGTCGATCGCCATCCTGCTCGAGACCGCGCTGTCGTTCCTCGGCTTCGGCGTGCAGCCGCCGGACACGTCGCTCGGCCTGCTCGTGAGCAGTGCGCAGACCGCGGTGGACACCCGGCCGTGGCTCTTCTACTTCCCGGGCGTCTTCATCATCCTGATCGCACTGACCATCAACTTCATCGGCGATGGCCTCCGGGACGCGTTCGACCCCCAGCAGACGAAGGTGCGCGCATGACCCAGTACGACTCCGACGGACGGGGCGGCGATCCCGTCCTCGTCGTGGAGGACCTGACCGTGCAGTTCCCCACCGGCGAGGGCGTCGTGAACGCCGTGCGCGGGGTGAGCTACCAGCTGCGCCGCGGCGAGGTGCTGGGCATCGTCGGCGAGTCCGGCTCCGGCAAGTCGGTGACCTCGCTCGCGGTGATGGGGCTGCTGCCGAGGACCGCGAAGGTGTCCGGCTCGATCCGGTTCGGCGGGGTGGACCTGCTGAAGGCGAACGAAAAAGAACTGAACAAGGTCCGCGGCAAGGGCATCGCGATGGTGTTCCAGGATCCGATGACGTCGCTGAACCCGGTGTACAACGTCGGCGACCAGATCGCCGAGGCGATCACCGCGCACCACGACGTGCGCCGGGACGTGGCGCGCAAGCAGGCCGTCGACCTGCTCGACCTGGTCCGGATCCCGAACCCGCAGCAGCGCGCGAACGAGTACCCGCACCAGCTGTCCGGCGGCATGCGCCAGCGCGTGGTGATCGCGATCGCGATGGCCAACAACCCGGACGTGATCATCGCCGACGAGCCGACCACCGCGCTCGACGTGACCGTGCAGGCGCAGATCCTGGAAGCACTGCAGGCCGCGCAGAAGGAGACCGGCGCCGCGATGGTGCTGATCACCCACGACCTCGGCGTGATCGCCGGACAGGCCGACCGCGTGCACGTGATGTACGCGGGCCGGGTGGTCGAATCCGGCACGGTGGACGACATCTTCTACACGCCGCGGATGCCGTACACGCTCGGCCTGCTCGGCAGCCTGCCGCGGCTGGACGTGAAAACCGAACGGCTCACGCCGATCACCGGGTCACCGCCTGCCACCACGAACATGCCGCCGGGCTGCCCGTTCAGCCCGCGCTGCCCGCTGGCGCAGCCGATCTGCGACGAGGAGGAGCCGCCGCTGGTGGCCGGTCCCGCCGGAACGGCCGCTGCCTGCCACTTCACCGAGCAGGTCGTCGGGAAGGACCCGGCCGAGCTGTTCAGCGCCACCTCGGCCGACGTGGCAGCCGTCCCGGTCGCCGTCGACGCCGCAAGCGACCCGGAGACGAACCGATGACCGAGGCCACGGCGACGCGGACGCCCGTTCTCTCCGCGCAGCACCTGGTGAAGCACTTCCCGATCCGCGGCGGCGGCCTGCTGCGCCGGACGGCGGGCGCGGTGCAGGCGGTGTCGGACGTGTCGTTCGACATCTACCCGCACGAAACGCTGGCGCTGGTCGGCGAATCGGGCTGCGGCAAGTCGACCACGGCTCGGGTGGCGCTGGCGCTGCAGCCGCTCACCGACGGCAAGGTGACGTACGAGGGCAAAGACCTCGCGAAGATGTCGAAGCGCGAACTGCAGCGGCTGCGGCGAAGCATGCAGATCGTGTTCCAGGACCCGTACGCGTCGGTGGACCCGCGGCTGCCGGTGAACGAGATCATCGCGGAACCGTTGCGGATCCACGGGTTGTACGCCGACAACGGCCGCCAGCAGGTCCGGGACCTGATGAAGACGGTGGGCCTGCGGCCGGAGCACGGAAACCGGTTCCCGCACGAGTTCTCCGGCGGGCAGCGGCAGCGGATCGGGATTGCGCGGGCGCTCGCGCTGAAGCCGAAGGTGCTGGTGCTGGACGAACCGGTGTCCGCATTGGACGTTTCGATCCAGGCCGGGGTGCTGAACCTGCTGAAGGATTTGCAGGCGGAGTTCGGGCTGTCGTATCTCTTCGTGTCACACGACCTTTCGGTGGTGCGGCACGTGTCGGATCGCATTGCGGTGATGTATCTGGGCAAGATCGTGGAGACGGCGCCTGCGGAGGAGTTGTTCGAGAGCCCGGCGCATCCGTACACGCAGGCGTTGATTTCGGCGATTCCGGTGCCGGATCCGCGGTTGGAACGTACTCGGCAGCGGATTGTCATCACCGGGGATGTGCCCAGTCCGGCCAATCCGCCGTCGGGGTGCCGGTTCCGGACGCGGTGCCCGAAGTTCGCGAATCAGCTGGATGATGCGGGCCGCAAGAAGTGCACGACGGAAGAACCCGCACTGGTCGACCGCGGCCACGACCACCCCGTCGCCTGCCACTTCGCGGAAAGCCTGCAGCTGATCTGAGCAAGGCCGGTCAGGTGGCGCCGCGGGTCCAGTTGACGGCCGAGCCGAAGGGGCCAAGGAAGGGAGGGCCCGGGGTCAGGCCGGAGATTCCTTTGCCCACGGCAAGGGTTTCTGCTTGCTGGAAGAGCGGGACCACGACGTTTTGGGACCACAGCTGGGGTTCCAGGGTCTTCAACGTGTCGGTGGTGGTGGCGGAGCCGGTCAATCCGGAGTCGATGGTTGCTTGCAGGGACTCGTCGCACAGCCCTGCCGGATTGGCCGGTACCTGCGGTTTCGTCTTGTCCGCGGTCGCGTGGTCGGGGGCGCAACCATAGGTCGACGCCAGTACCGTTGCCGGGTCACCGCCGACCGGCTGGCCGATCACCGCGATGTCTACGCCCACGTTGCCATTCGAATCCGGAGCCGCTTGCTGTTTTCCGTTCACCACCGGCATTGCCAGCAGTGACGAGAACAGGTCACGCGGCGGTGGCTTGATGCTGTTGACCTCGACCCCGGCCGCAATGAGTTCCGACGACAGTTCTTTCGCGATCGAGGCGTACGGTTCCTGTTCCCCTGGCGAGGCGAGCACGAGCGACAGCGTCTTGGTTCCCTTACGCCATACGCCCGATTCCTTTTTGTACCCGGCGGCGGTGAAGTACTCCTCCGCCTTCGCCACATCCGGGGCCGCGGGTGGGCCTGCCGGAATGGTGGCTGCGTAACCTTTTGCGGACGGGGGCAATACTTGTGCATCCGCTTTCAATGCGCCCGAAGGGCCGCCTTTTGCCCCGGCGGCGATCAGCTTTCCGCGGTCCAGCAGCGCGGCCACCCCGGCGCGGATCCGGCTGTCCGAGAGCGTCGCGCTGACCGGGCGTAGCAGGACCGCCGCTGTGCGTGGGCTGGCGACGGTGTGCAGTTTCACCGCCGGGCCAAGGTCGTTGAGCAGCTGCAGGCCGGTGGCATCGGTGCGGGTGAGGGAAAACTGGTCGGTACCGCTGCGCAGTGCGGTGGCGATGCCGGACGGGTCGGAACGGCGCAGCACCAGCGTGTCGACGGCGGCCGGTTTTTCCCAGTACCGGTCGTTGCGCTGCAGGATCGCCTCGCCGCGGGCGGTGTCGATGGTCTTGATCGCGAACGGCCCGGCCACCGCGGGGAAACTCGTGGCGAGCGCGGTCGCCCAGCCGCCCGGCGCGTCCTTGAGCAGATGCTGCGGCAGCAGGTTGTCGAACAACGTCTGCCAGGCCGGGTACGGCTTGCTGAAGGTGACCTCGACGCCCTTGCCGCCGTCGCGCGATTCGATGTCCGAGATCAGCCGGTACCCTGCCGGTTCGATCACGCCGGGCTGGGACTTCATCGCGTTGGCGAGGTAGATGAAGTCCTCGGTGGCGATCGGGGCGCCGTCGGACCAGGACGCTTCCGGGCGGATCAGGTACTTCACCGTGAACGGCACCTGCGACACGACCTCGGCCGACACCATCAGCGTCTTGTCGAGGCTGCGCGTGCCGTCGTCAGCCTGGCGGAACACCGAAGGCAGCAGCAGCTGGGACAGCGCGGTGGTGATGGTGGACGAGTCGGCGATGGTGTGCGGGTTGTAGCCGCCGACCACGTCGTCCACGCCGACCACGATCTGCGACAGCGATTGCGCCGGGGCGGTGCTCGACGGCGGCGCCGACGTGACCACCGGCGGCGGCGGCGTGTTCGAGCATGCGGAGAGCAGCACTACTGCCAGCGCCAGCACCGGCCCCAGCCGGCGTCCGCTTCGCACGCTCGTCCTCCTGAAAGTTCCCCCACGGCTCCGAGCGGACATGCTGCCACGCCCGGGCCACGGCCGGCACCGAGATTCCCATATCGGCGATCCCCTCCCGACACCGGTGCGGATACCGCCAACAGAGTGGACGTTTCAGCGGCCCATTCGGTTCACAGAAAAAGGGCGCCTCCCGCAAATGGGAGACGCCCCTTGTCGACGACCTGGTCAGCCGAGTCAGCCGTTGTCGCGGCTCTTGGCGCGCGAACGCTCCTTGGCGCGGGTGGAGATGTCGAGCGTGACCTTGCGGACCCGCACGACCTCCGGCGCCACCTCGACGCACTCGTCGCTGGCGCAGAACTCCAGCGCCTCCTCCAGGCTCAGCTTGCGCGGCCGGGCGAGGCGCTCCAGCTCGTCCCCGGTGGACGAGCGCATGTTGGTGAGCTTCTTCTCCTTGGTGATGTTGATGTCGAGGTCCTCCATGCGCGGGTTCTCGCCAACGACCATGCCCTCGTACACCTCGGCGCCCGGCTCGACGAAGAAGCTGCCGCGGTCCTGGAGCTGGATCATCGCGTACGCGGTGATCGGGCCGGACCGGTCGGCGACCAGCGAGCCGGTGTGCCGCGTGCGGATCTCGCCCGCCCACGGGAAGTAGCCCTCGAACACGTGGTTCGCGATGCCGGTGCCGCGGGTTTCGGTGAGGAAGTCGGTACGGAAACCGATGAGGCCACGCGACGGGAGCACGTAGATCAGCTTGATCCGGCCGGTGCCGTTGCCGCTCATGTCCTCCATGCGGCCCTTGCGGGACGCGAGCAGCTGCGTGATCGCGCCGAGGTGCTCCTCCGGCGAATCGATGTACAGCCGCTCGAACGGCTCGTGCAGCTTGCCGTCGATGGTGCGCAGCACGACCTGCGGCTTGCCGACGGTGAGCTCGAAGCCCTCGCGGCGCATCTGCTCGACCAGGATGGCCAGCGCGAGCTCGCCACGGCCCTGGACCTCCCAGGTGTCCGGCCGCTCGGTGGGCAGCACGCGGATCGACACGTTGCCGACCAGCTCGGCGTCGAGACGGGCCTTGACCAGGCGGGCCGTGACCTTGTCGCCGCCACCGCGACCGGCCAGCGGCGAGGTGTTGACGCCGAAGGTCATCGAGATCGCGGGCTCGTCGACGGTGATCCGGGGCAGCGCGACCGGCTCCTCGGCGTCCGCGAGCGTGTCGCCGATGGTGATCTCCGGGATACCCGCGATGGCGACCAGGTCGCCCGCGCTGGCTTCGGTGGCCGGCACGCGGGTGAGCGCCTCGGTGACGAGCAGCTCGGAAATGCGCACGTTCTGCACGGTGCCGTCTTCGCGCATCCACGCGACCGTCTGGCCCTTGCGGAGCTTGCCGGCGTGGATGCGGATGAGCGCGATGCGGCCGAGGAAGTTGGACGCGTCGAGGTTGGTGACCAGTGCCTGGAGCGGGGCGTCCGGGTCGGCGACCGGCGGCGGGACGTGCCGGAGCAGGGTGTCGAACAGCGGGTCGAGGTTCTCGCTGTCGGGCAGGCCGCCGTCCGCGGGCTGCACCAGGCTCGCCTTGCCGGCGCGGGCGGACGCGTAGACGACCGGGAGGTCGAGGATCGCGTCGTGGTCGGCGTCCTCGATGTCGCTCGCGAGGTCGAGCAGCAGGTCGTGGGTCTCGTCGACGACCTCGGAGATCCGCGCGTCGGGACGGTCGACCTTGTTCACCACCAGGATCACCGGCAGGCCTGCTTCGAGCGTCTTGCGCAGCACGAACCGGGTCTGCGGCAGCGGGCCCTCGCTCGCGTCGACCAGCAGCACCACGCCGTCGACCATCGACAGGCCGCGCTCGACCTCGCCGCCGAAGTCGGCGTGACCGGGGGTGTCGATGACGTTGATCGTGATCGGACCGGTTTCGGTCTGCCGCCGGATCGAGGTGTTCTTCGCGAGAATGGTGATGCCCTTTTCCCGCTCGAGCTCACCGGAGTCCATCACGCGGTCGACCGGCTCGGCGCGCTCGGCGAAGGCGCCGGACTGCCGGAGCATGGCGTCGACCAGCGTGGTCTTGCCGTGGTCGACGTGGGCGACGATCGCGACGTTGCGCAGGTCGGGCCGGGTCTTGCCGGACGCGCGGCCGGGCTGGACCGCGGTGGCGCTTGCTGCGGGCACGCGAAGACTCCTGAATGTCGAAAGAAAGGCTGGTGGTGCCGCATGGAGAGCGGGAAAACGGGCGCCGGACATCCAGGACCGGCTCTCGATGACCGGCTCTGGCCACACGCGGACCACACCAGGATACCTGCCGGTCCGGTGTGAGGAGCGCCACGCCCCATGATCGGTTAGGCTCACCTGACCTAATAGGTCAGCAGAGACCCGCCCGACCCGAGGAGCGCACGTGGGCAAGAAGCACCCGGACGACCCGCGGGCCGTCGTGCGCAAGCTGATGAAATCGGGCAAGGTCAAGAAGAAGTGCTGCCGCTCGAAGAGCCGGTGCAAGAAGTGCCCGGTGCTGGCGTTGAAGAAGGCGAAGACGCAGCTGGCGAAGGCGGCTTGACCCTCACGAGTCGAGGATCTCGTTCACCAGCCGCAGTTCCGGGGCGGTCCGGGTGGGCGAGAAACGGATGACCTCGTACGTCGCGAGCCCCTGCACCGCGAACGGGTCCGTGGCGAGGATGGCGTCGAGGCGGCCGCGGTCCATCGGGCGGGTGATGATCACGCCGCCGACCCGGGGATTTCGCCCGCCCGAGGCGAGGAAGTGACCGTCCTCGTACTGCCGCGCGAGCCACTCGCCGTGGTCCGGCAGCGCGCGGTCGATCTCGTCGAGCGGCGCGGTGTAGGTGAGCACTACGACGAACATGGGTCGACGGTAGCCGGGTGTTAGACTCACCGCATGCGCATCTCGAGGATCCAGTGGTGGCCGCCCTTCGGCGGCCCCGACGCTCTGCGCTGATTTCCACGCAAACGGCCGCCCCGGTGGGCGGCCTTTTCCGTGTCTGCCCCCGGGGCTCCTGTCCAGGGAGGAACCCATGGTCCAGCTGTCCGGCATCACCCCGTCCGGCCACGTCCAGCTCGGCAACCACCTCGGCGCGCTGCGCCGCTGGGCGGCCGACGGCGGGCCGGACGACCTGTACTTCGTGTCCGACCTGCACGCGATGACGACCGCGCACAACCCGGCCAAGCTGCGGTCGCTGGCGACTGAGCAGCTGGCCGTGCTCGTGGCGACCGGGATCGCGCCGGAGCGGGTGTTCGTGCAGTCGGATCTGGCGCGCGAGCTGGGTGCGCTGACCTGGGTCCTGGAGTGCACCTGCTCCTACGGCGAGGCCGCGCGGATGATCCAGTTCAAAGAAAAGTCCGCGGCGCGCAGCGCCTCCGTTGAGGGTGGCGGCGGGGGCATGGATGGAAAGTCGAAGGGGCAGGCCGGGGTCCGGCTCAGCCTGCTCACGTACCCGGTGCTGATGGCGGCCGACATCCTGCTGCAGGGCGCGGACGAGGTACCGGTCGGCGAGGACCAGCGGCAGCATGTCGAGCTGGCGCGCACGCTCGCCCGCCGGTTCAATTCGACGTACGGGGAGGTGTTCACCGTTCCCGAAGCGACGCTCCCACCTGCTGGGGCGCGGGTGAAGGACCTGGCCGAGCCTGCGCGGAAGATGTCCAAGTCCGCCAACGATTCCGCCGGGGTGGTGTTCGTGCTCGACGAGCCGGATCAGATCCGGCGGAAGGTCCGGCGGGCGCGGACGGACGGGGGTTCGGTGCCTGCGTACGACCCGGAAAACCGGCCGGGGATCGCGAATCTGCTCGACATTCTTGCCGCATGTGCCGGAGGTGATCCGGCGGAGCTGGCGGACGAGTACCCGTCGTACGGGGTGCTCAAGGACGCCGTCGCCGACGCGGTGATCGAGGAGCTGCGTCCGGTGCGGGAGGGAACGCGCGCGCTGCTGGACGATGTCGCCGAGCTGGAGCGGGTGCGTAAAGCAGGTGCGGAACGGGCCATCGACCGCGGCGCGCACCGAGTGTCAGCCGCGCTGCGGATGGTGGGCGCTGCTTGAAGGTCCGTGAAGGGAACCATGAGGGAATCTGAGTCCGTGATGGTTCCCTTCACGGACTACTGACCAGAGCGTGCAGGGCGGGGAGGAGGATTCGGTCGGCGGGGAGCCAGTCGACGTCGTCCAGTTCGTCCTCGCCTACCCAGCGCAGCGCGGTGTGCTCGACGGCCCGTGGTTCGTTGCCCGGGGACAGCAGTGCGGCGGAGTACACACGCAGCACTTTTCCGCCCGGCAGCGGCACTTCCGGGCCGACCCGGCCGCCGACGGTGACCACGACGTCCAGTTCCTCCTGGCATTCCCGGGCCAGCGCGAAGGCCTCGGTCTCGCCCTCCTCGACGCGTCCGCCCGGCAGCTCCCACTGACCCGCGTGGTGGGGCGGCCAGGCTCGCTGCTGGGCCAGCAACTTCCCGTCGCGCACCAGCGCCGCGCCCACGATGACCCCGTCCATGGCGCTCAGTCTCCCCCACCGGGATCAGCTCTCCCGAGCCGCCCGCCAGGTGACCTCGAAACGGGCGCCGCCGTCCGGTGACTCCCCCACGCGGACCTGCCCACCGCGCCGTCGTACCGCCTCGGCGACCATCGCCAGGCCCAGCCCGGTGCCGCCGGACGAACGCGCGCGGTCGTCGGACACCCGGTAGAACCGGTCGAACACCTTGCTCCGGTGCTCGGGCGCGATGCCCGGCCCGTCGTCGTCCACCACCACGCGCACTTTCGACCGCGAAGCCAGCACTGACACCACGATCTGCCCGGACGCGTACCGGCAAGCGTTGCGCAGCAGGTTGTCCAGCACCAGCTCGACCTCCTGATGCCCGGCCGACGCCCATGCCTGCGCGATCGCGCTGCTCACCCGCGTGTCCGGCGCCCCGGACGGCAGTCGCCGGACCGCCGCGCGTACCTCCGACACCACCTCGACCGGCTCCGCGGGCGGCACCTCGCCCGCGTCGGAGCGGGCCAGCGCGAGGAGCCCGTCCAGCAGGCCGGACAGCCGTTCGGCCTCGGTGAGGATGTCGGAAAGCGTTTCCTGCGCCAGTTCCGGGTCCGGATTCGTCACCGCGACCTCGGCCTGTACGCGGATCGACGCGACCGGCGACCGTAATTCGTGCGCGGCGTCCCCGGTGAACCGGCGCAACCGCTGGCTCACCTCTTCCTGGCGCTCCAGCAGCGCATTGAACTCCTTGGCCAGCGCGCGCATTTCGTCGTGCGACGTCGGCAGCGGAAGCCGTGCCCCGGGCGGCAACGTGCGGACCAACCCCCGCATCCGCGCCACCGGCCGCAGCGAAAGCCGTACCACCAGCCAGGTCGCCAAACCGGCCACCAGCGCCCCGATCAGCGCGACCAGGATCAGCCACAGCCCGCCGTAATGCACGGCCGCGCCGAACCCGACGAGCCCGGCACCCGCGGCGACCAGCCGCTGGCTGCCGTCCGGCGCGCTCACCACCTCGCCACGCCAGCGCGATCCGTCCGACTGCACCGGCACCCCGGCCTTGAGCTGCGAGACCTCGTCGTCGGTCAGCTTCGGCCGGGACCGGCCGTCCACCGGCGCGCCCGAAATGTCCAGTACCCGCACCGAAACCGGGTCCGCCGAGCTGATCGGGACGCCTGAGGCCACCTCGCTGCTGGCCGGTCCGAGCGCAGCCGACAGCTCCCGGTCGACGGAGTTGACGAGCAGCGGTTCGAGCTGGCTCGCGGCGAGCGAGGCGAGGCCGAGCAGGCAGCCGAGGGTGATCGCGGTGGCCAGCCCCGTGATCCGGACCTGCAGTGAACGGCCACGCCACCACGACAAGGAGCCGATCACATGACCTCGTCGAGCTGGTCGTCCGAAGCCAGGTAGCCGTGTCCGCGCACGGTGCGCACGATCGATCCCGCGCCGACCGCATCGAGCTTGCGCCGCACGTAACCGACGTACACCTCGACGAGGTTCCGCGTGACCGCCTGCTCCTCACCCCACACCGCACGCAGCAGCTCGTCCTTCGTGACCACCGTGCCCGCCCGGCCGACGAGCACCTCCAGCAACGCGAACTCGCGCGGGCTCAGCGGTACTTCCTGCCCGTCCCAGCGGACCTGCCGCAGCGCCCGGTCGACCTCCAGCGCACCGAGTTTCAGCGCGCCGCGCGACGCGTCCGGCCCGGCCCGGCGCAGCACCGCCCGTACCTGCGCGACCAGGACGACGAACGAGAACGGCTTCACGAGGTAGCCGTCGGCGCCGAGGTCGAGGCCGTCGGCCTGGTCGATTTCGCCGTCCTTGGCGGACACGAGCAGCACCGGCGTGGTGACGTTCTCCGCGCGCAGCCGCTCCAGCACGCGGTAACCGGACAAGCCGGGCAGCATGATGTCCAGCAGCACGACGTCGAACGAGCCGGTGCGCGCGAGCTGCAGCCCGGTGGGCCCGTCCGCGGCGGTGACCACGTCCATGTCTTCCGCGCGCAGGCCGCGTTGCAGTGCCTTGCGCACGCCCGGTTCGTCGTCGACCACCAGTACCCGAGGTTTCACGAGCTTCATCATGACCGGTTTGCGCAGCTGACGCGCGTACTCTCAGCACCATCTCAGCCCGGCGGGCAGAACATTCAGGGGTATCTCAGCGTCGGCGGGGGAGCGTCGGTGCCGGGAGACCGGGCACACCCGAGCCTGGGTACACAGGGAGAGACGACATGGATCCGAAGAAGAAGGCCATCACCGCGGCCGTGGTCGGCACCGCGCTCGGCGTGGGCGGCCTGGTCGTGGTCGCGATGCCGGCCTCGGCGGGGGATGCGCCGAAGCTGCCGCAGGTCAGCGCTGAGGACCTGGTGCAGTCGGTGATGACGGCGAAGCCGGGGCCGTTCGACGGCACGGTGACCGTGAGCAACGACCTCGGCCTGCCGAACGTCGGCGGGGCGATTCCGGGGGCGGGCGCGCTGAACGTCGATTCGGCGCACGTGTTCACCGACGGCAACGGCAAGGCGAAGGTGTCGCTCACCAAGGGGGCGACCCAGGAGACGATCATCCACGACGGCGCCACCGTCTGGAACTACAACTCCAAGAACAACACCGCGACGAAGACCACCATCCCGGCGGGGGTCGCCACCGGACGTCCGGAGGCCGACAAGACCGCCGACCCGGCCACCGCGGCGAAGCAGCTCCTCGCGAAGGTGCGCGAGAGCAGCAACGTGAAGGTCGACGGCACGGCCACGGTCGCCGACCGGCCGGCGTACGAGCTGGTCCTCACGCCGAAGCCGAGCGAGCGCACGCTGCTGCGCGAGATCCGCGTCGCGGTCGACTCGCAGACCCGGCTGCCGCTGCGGCTTTCCGTGCTGAGCAACGGGACCACGGCACCGGCGTTGCAGCTGTCGTTCAGCAAGATCGAGTTCACGCCGCAGCCCGCGGACCTGTTCACCTTCACCCCGCCCAAGGGCGCGAAGGTCACCGAGAAGCAGGCGAAGGTCGACGACAAGGCGAAGGCGACGGCCGAGCAGGCGAAGCAGGACACCAAGCTCGTCGGCGACGGCTGGGACACCGTCATCACCGGCAAGGTGCCCGCGGACGCGCTGCAGCCGAAGCAGGCGCAGAGCGGTGAGAAGAAGCAGAACGCCGACCCGCAGCAGCTGCTGAGCCGCTTCGCGAAGCGCGTCAACGGCGCGTGGGGCAGCGGCTATCTGGTCACCACGAAGGTCGGTGGCGCGGTACTGACCGACGACGGCCGGTTCGCCATCGGCGCGGTCCCGGAGCAGGTGCTGTACGAAGCCCTGGGTGCGAAGTGACAAGCACCGCGGTCGAAACCGGGGCGGGCATCTCGGACGAGGTGCCCGCCCCGGCGGTACCGCTGGCCGCGCGCACCCGCGGGCTGCGCAAGGTGTACCGCAGCACGGTCGCGGTGGACCACGTCGATCTGGACGTGCCCGAGGGCGCCGTGCTCGGCATGCTCGGGCCCAACGGATCGGGCAAGACCACCACGATCCGGATGCTGCTCGGGCTCGTGCGGCCCACCGAGGGGTCGGTCGAGCTGCTGGGCAAGAAGATGCCGGAGGAGGCCGCGCACGCGCTGCCGGACGTCGGCGCGCTGGTCGAGGGCCCCGGGTTCCACCCGTTCCTCTCCGGCCGCGACAACCTCCTGCGGTTCGCCGCGGCCGAACCGCGGCTGGCGTCGTCGGTGATCCCGGCGGCGGTGGACTCCGCGCTGGAGCGCGTGGGGCTCACCGACGCCGCGCGGAGGCGGTACAAGGGCTATTCGCTCGGCATGAAACAGCGGCTCGGCCTGGCCGGGGCGCTGCTGGTGCCGCGGCGGATGGTGGTGCTCGACGAACCCACCAACGGTCTCGATCCGGCGGGTACCAGGGAGATCCGCCGCATCATCGCCGAACTGCACGCGGACGGCGTGACCGTGGTGGTTTCGTCGCACCTGCTGGCCGAGGTGGAGGCGACCTGCACGCACGTGGCGGTGCTGCAGGCGGGCAACGTGGTCGCGCAAGGTGAGCTGACGGAACTGCTGGAATCGGGGAACGCCGCGCTGCTGGTCCGCACGCCGGATGCCGAGCGGGCGGTGGAAACGTTGCGGGAGAACCGGATCGGGGCTCGGTTGACCCCGGACGGCATCCGCGCGGACCTCACCGCCACTGCCGCGCCGCGGGTCCTGCAGGTGCTGGTGCAGGCCGGGGTCGAGGTGCACGAGGCGACCCGGGCGCGTACTGGGCTGGAGGATCTTTTCGCCCGGCTGACCGAGGGGGAATCGGCGCCTGGCGATTCTGACGAGGGGGACTCATGACCACCGCCGACGTACTTTTTCCCGCGGAGGCGAAATGAGCACCGCCGACGTACTTTTTCCCGCGGAGGCGAAATGACTACCGCGACGCTGACCGCGCCGGTAAGCCGGACCGGACACGACACCGTACCGATCACCCGGCTGTTCGCCGCGGAACTGCGCTGGATCTTCCGGCGTCCGCGCACGCTGGCCGTACTGGGGTTGCTGGCGCTGGTGCCGATCGTGATCGGGATCGGGCTCACGCTGGTCGACGACGGTCCCGGCGGAGGAGGATCGAACGACAGCGGGGCCGCGCTGCTGTCGTCCGCGGTGAACAACGCGTTCGTACTGCCGATCGCCGCAATGGTCATGACGCTCACGTTGCTGCTGCCGCTGGCCTCCGCAATGGCCGGGGCGGACGCGATCGCCGGTGAGGCGGCACACGGCACGCTGCGCGGCTGGCTCGTCGCGCCGGTGAGCCGTGGCCGGCTGCTGGTGGTGAAAGCCTTCGGCGTAGCAACGGTTTCCGTGGTCGCGGTGCTCGCGATGTGCGTGACCGGCGTGGTCACCGGGCTGATCATCAACGGCACGGATTCGCTGTTCACGTTGTCGGGTACCACGTTGTCGCTGGGCGGAGCGCTGCTGCGGATCCTGATCGTCGGCGGCTGGATCGTGCTGCAGCTGTGGGCGGTCGGCGCGGTCGCGCTGGCCATTTCGAGCTGGACGGAACACCCGATGCTCGTGGTCGCCTCGGTGCTGGCGACGAACATCGTGTTCACCATCCTCGGCTTCCTGACGTCGCTCAGCTGGCTGCATCCGTTCCTGCTCACCAAGAACTGGACCGAAGCCCCGGCCGGGGTCCTGCAGGACCCGATGGCCACGACGATGCTCAGCGAAGGCGCATTGCGGGCGGCGTGCTACATCGTGGTCGGGCTTTCGCTGGCCTACGGACGTCTCGCCACGCGCGACGGCTGACCAACCCGGGCAACCCCGTCCGCGTCGAGCCGGAGCCGGACGGGGTCGCCCGCGCGCAGGTCCGCCGTCACCGGCGCGACTGCGTCCACTGTGTACGCTCCACATCGGACTACCAAGCGCAGGTGTTCCCGCCGGTGCACCGCCGCTTTCACTTCCCCGGGTACTCCTTCGTCAGCCACCCGCAAACCATGCGGGCGCAGTCCCAGTCGGACCGCGCCGTCGTCGAGGCCGGGGATTTCCACGGTACCCAGTTCCGTCTGCACCACCCCGTTGGCGGCATTTCCGTCCACTAACGTTGTCACGCCAAGGAAACGGGCGACCTCGTCGTCCGCCGGATTTCGCCAGACCGACCGGACCGCGCCTTCCTGCCGGATCTCCCCGGCGTCGAGCACGGCCACGCGATCGGCGAGGGTGAACGCTTCCTCCTGATCGTGCGTGACCAGCAGTGCGGTGATCTTGCTGCGCCGCAACAACTCCGCCAGGTCGATTGCCAGCTGCTCACGCAGCCCGGCGTCCAATCCGGACAGTGGCTCGTCGAGCAGCAGCAACCGCGGTTCCGGCGCCAGCGCGCGGGCGAGCGCGACCCGCTGCGCCTGCCCGCCGGACAGCTCGGTCACCCGTCGGCGCTCGAAACCCTCCAGCCCGACCAGTTTCAGGAGTTCCTGGACCCGCTTCGCCTGCCGATCCCTTGGTACCCCGTGCATCCGCAGCCCGAAGGCGATGTTCGCGGCGACATCGCGGTGCGGGAACAACTGTCCATCTTGGAATACCAGGCCGAACCCGCGTTTGTGCACCGGCACCGCAGCCAGGTCCGTGCCGTCCCACGACACCGAACCCGATGTCATCGGCTCCAGTCCGGTGATCGCCCGGAGCAAAGTGGACTTTCCGGAGCCGGAAGGTCCCAGCAGGGCAAGGACTTCGCCGTCCGAGATGTCGAGCCGCGCGTCGCGGACGGCGGCGAATGATCCATAGTGGACAGTCAAGTCCCGTACCGTGAGGGCCATCAGAACTCCCCGACCGCGCTGCGTCCGAAGCGGTCGATCAGGGCCACGGCCACGACAGTCACCACCATGAGCAAGGCGCACGCAGCGTACGCCATCTGGTTGTTGAGCTCGCCAGGACGGCCGAGCAGGGTCACGACGGCCACCGGCAGCGTCGGCGCGTCCGGCCGCACGAGGAAGCTGGTCGCGCCGAATTCGCCCAGCGCAACGACAAATCCGAACCCGGCCGCCGCCACCACGGACCGCGCAACCAGCGGCAGGTCGATCTCCCGCCACACCCGCGCCGGGCTCGCGCCGAGCGTGGCGGCGGCGTGCCGTAACCGGACGTCGACCGCGCGCAGCACCGGGAGAATCATCCGTACCACCAACGGGATGATCACCAACGCTTGCGCGAACGGCACGAGCAGCGGCGACGTGCGAAGGTCGCCGGGCAACGCGTCGAGTGTGACGAGGTAACCGAATCCGACGGTCACCGCGGACACCCCGAGCGGCAACATCAGCGCGGCGTCCATTGTCTCGCCCATTCCGCGCGCGAATCGGCCGGGCGAACGGCGAAGCGCCACCAGCACCACGCTGGCCACGAGACCGACTGCCATTGCCAGCAAGGTCGCATCGGTGGCCGCGGCAAGCGAATTCTGTGCTGCCACCCAGCCGGACACCTGCAGCGCGTCCTTGGCGCCGGTCGTATTCAGCGCGCGATACCCAGCGAGAGACCAACCGTCCGAAGTGGACACCGACTCCACCAGCAGCGCGACAATCGGGGTCAGCAACAGGCCGAGCACGACGGCGGCCGCGCCGACTGTCCACCACTCCCCTCGACGCGGACGACGTGCGGTGACCTGCGCAGACCGTAGCTGTACCGCATTTTCCCTCCGTCGCCGCGCCACCGCGCCGAGCGCCAGCGCAGCAACGACGGCCGCGAGCTGGATCAGCGACAACGCGGCGGCGCCGGAGAGGTCAAGGAGATCGACGGTCCGCAGGTAGATCTCGGTTTCGAGGGTCCGGTAACTGCCGCCGCCGAGGATCAGCACGACCCCGAAACTGGTGGCGCAGAAGAGAAACACCACCGCAGCCGCCGACGCGATGGCCGGGCCGAGAGCGGGTAACGTCACCGAACGGAAGGCCCGCCACGGCGATGCACCAAGCGCCCGTGCCGCTTCCGCTGCCCGCGGGTCGAGGTGCGCCCACAGCCCGGCGACAGTGCGGGCGACCACCGCGACGTTGAAGAAAGCGTTGGCCAGCACCAGCGGCAGCACACCACCGTCCGGCCAGAGCGCGCGGAACGCCAGCCCGACCACCACGGTCGGCAGCACGAACGGGACCAGCACGATCGTGCGGGCCAAGCCGACGCCGGGCAGCCGGACGCGGGCGAGCAGGTACGCCACCGGCAGCCCGGTGAGCACCGCGACCACCGTCGACCCGGCCGCGCTGGCCACGGTGAACCCGGCGAGCCGCCACGTCTGCGGGTCGCCGAGGACGGTGTCGACGCCGCCTGCCGAGAAGCCCCGGCCGACGATCGCGACCACCGGCCAGGCGAAGAACACCACCAGGAAGGCGACCGGCAGCAGTCCGAGCAGGGTCAGCCCGACGATGCGCGGGGAGGTCACGCCCCCATGAGCGAGCGCCATTCGCCGATCCACTTCTCCCGGCCCGCCTGCACCTGGTCCGCGGGCATGGTGGCCGGGTTCTGCGGCGGCGGGGCCGCGGTGGCCCAGCCCGCGGGCAGTTCGACGCCCTGGCGCGCCGGGTACACGTACATGTTGGCCGCCACCGTGGTCTGGAACTGCTGCGACAGCAGGAAGTCGACCACCTTCTGCGCTTGCGGGACCTGCTTGCTGTTGGTGAGCACACCTGCGTACTCGACCTGCCGGAAGCACGTGTCGAGCAGCGCCTTGGTACGCGGTTTGCCGTCGTCGCCGATCTCCGCGGCGGGCGAAGACGCGTACGACACCACGATCGGCCGCGGACCCTTGCCCGCGGAGCCGGAGAAGTCCTTGCTGTACGCCTCTTCCCAGCCGCTGACGACCTTGAGGCCGTTGTCCTTCAACCGCCGCCAGTAGTCCTGCCAGCCGCTCTCGCCGTACTTCGTGACCGTGCCGAGCAGGAACGCCAGCCCAGGCGACGCGGTAGCCGGGCTCTCGGCGACCATGAGGTCCTTGTACTTCGGGTCGGCGAGGTCGTCGTAAGTCTTCGGCTCGGGAAGGCCCTTCGCCGCGAAGTAGCCGCTGTCGACGTTCACGCACACGTCACCGAGGTCGACCGCCGCCAGCCGGTGCTGTGGGTCGACGGAGTACCGCTGCGGCCCACGGTCAGCCTCAGGGCTCGTGTACGGCTGGAAGACGCCCTCACCGAGCGCGCGCGACGCGAAGGTGTTGTCGACGCCGTACGCGACGTCGCCGATCGGGTTGCCCTTCGTGAGCACGAGCTTGTTGGTGAGCGCACCGGCGTCACCGGATTTGAGGATCTTGAGCTTGATGCCGGACTGGCGCTGGAAGGCGTCGAGGACATCCTGCGGGGCGGCGAACGAGTCGTGCGTGACCAGCGTGACCGTGGGGGTCTGCGGTTGCGAACCCGCCGTGCTCCCCGTGCCGCCGCCGGACAGCGAGCAGGCGCTGACCAGCGCCGAGACCGTGGTGAGGCCCAGCACCGCGCGGACAGTCCGCCGCATCATCTTCCCCTCCTGCACTACGCCGGGATGCGGGAGAGGCCTCCCTGCGCCGGCATGATCCGGATCCAGGTGCGAACGGTCGCGGGGCTGCACCCGCCTCTCAGCCCGGCGTACCGGACTCCCGTGGCATTGCACTGGAGCGTAGCTGACCCGATCGGGGGACACGTGACCCCGGTTCGATCTCCCCGGCCGGTTTCGCGACCGGCCGGGGAGCGCGACACTGGGACAATGCCTGAAATCCTGAGCGACTCCGCCGCCGACGAGGCCCTGACCGCCCTGCCCGGCTGGCGGCGCGAGAACATCACCATCGTCCGCGAGGCCGAACTGCGTACCTTCCCGGCCGCCATCGCCGTGGTCGACCGCGTGGCCGAACTGGCCGAGGCCGCCGACCACCATCCGGACATCGACATCCGCTGGCGCAAGCTGATCTTCCGGCTGAGCACCCACTCCGAAGGCGCCCTCACCGACAAGGACCTCGCCATGGCCCGCCAGATCGACGGCGTACTGGCTGACCAGGTGTGACGTCGGCAACGACGGCAACACCGATCGCGGGGTGGAACGTCTTCTCCATGACAGTACGTGATGGAGGGACGGGGAATGACCCAGGCGATCGTGGTAGGAGCAGTTTCGTTCGGCTTGATGGTGGCCGCCGCCGGAGGGGTGTTGTGGCACACGGCGCGCACCCGGCGTGATCTCGAGCACAGGCGGTAACGCGGACCTTGATCAAGGCGCTATGCAGGCGTCATCGTCGGCACTCGCCCGCATAGGACCCGCCATGAACAGCACGTCCGCCCAGCTCACCACCACGCAGCGCGCGTGGGTCACCACCTTCGCGACGGCAGTCACCCTGCTCGTGATCGTGGCACTCGGCCTGCTCGGCTGAACGCTCGTCAGCCTCGGATCCCCGACCGGCTCGGCGCGTTTCACCTACCCGCGTCATTGCCCGAGAGCTGGCAGGTGGGGGGAAGCGGCTGCTCGGCGTCCGTCCGGACGCGGCCACCACTCCGGTATCACTCAGCCGGAACCGGCAGGCAAGGCGTTGCCAGGGACCTGCCGATGTCGCCTGGCGTGCTCGACCCACCCCGGCGGCAGCCACTGCCCGGTGACGAGCTGCGGATGCCGGGGATGCACGGCGTGCGCCCACGACACGAACAGCAACTCCGCCCAATCCGACTGGAGCAACCAGGAAACCGGCCCGCCCTTGCTGTTGCCTGCCACGTGCACGACGGCAGGGGCGACCATCGCCGCGCCGGTGATCCCACCCCAGCTCCACGGATGGACCTGCGGCGTGTACAGGTGAAAGCCGTGCTCGCTCAGGTAGAGCGCACCGTTCTCGATGGGAACCCAACGCGGGGTTGCTGCCGCAGCCGCGTTCCTCCGTGCCCGTGATCGGGCGACCGCGGAGCCGGCCAGCGACCCGGCGACGAGCCCCACCCCGAGTGCGCCGGTCCCGAACACGAACGGCGTCGAGACACTCCAGCTACCATCCCCGAGCGCCCGGAAATCCGAGACGACAACCGGTCCCGATGCCCAGAACCGTTCACCGGCCACGTTCCGCCCGGGAAAGGGCGCAAGCACTTCTTCCACCTCAGCCGGGTCGCCGCCGTTTTCCAGCAAGGCCGCCAGCTGACAGGTGTAGCTCAGCACCTCGTCCCGATAGGTCCACGGGGCCTCTGCAATCGAGGCGGACTTTCTCACGCGCGCCATTCGAACCCCCTCACTGAATGAGGCGCCGATCGTAGCGGAACATGCGGCCTGGATCCCAGAGTGGATCATCGAGTATTGTGCCGACTGCACTCAATGGAGGGGAGCCATTCCAGTGCGGGAAAACGTGCATGCGGCGCGCCTGGTGCAGTTCTGGCGCACAGTGGAAATGTTCGGCCCGCAGGGCGTTCCTGATCTGACGCCACCTCGCGCCATCGCAAGGACTGACCACCTGGTCTGCGATGTTCAGCCCGGAGAACCGGCTCCGTGGGAAGCGGAGCATCCACTGTCCCAGGCTTGGCTGCCGCCCGACAAAACCTGGCAATTCGTCGTATATGGTGCCCTATACGACATCGCGGCCGTGTACGAGGAGCTCAGCGCACAATTCGGCCGGGCAGCTCATCAGGAAGAAAATCGGAAAGGCGAACAGACTGCGGTATACGCGTTCTCGGTCGACTCCGCAGGAAGCCTTATCGAGGATTCCCCAGTATTGTCCGCCTGCGCCTGGTCAATCAGCAGACTGCACTCACCTGGACTACGAGATCCGAAGTGGCTTGACGGTTTCGATGATGACGCCACATTCTTCACCGGCGAGCTGAACCGACTCTCGCCGAGGAAAAGGCCGGGGACCGGCCGGCAGAGGCTCGGCACGGCAGTGGCCGGCCAGGTCAGAGAGGCGGCCAAGGACGCGGTCGCTGCCGGTGCGAAGGCGGCCGGTGCGGCGGTGAAGTCTGCTGTGGTGGCCGGGGCGACCTCGCTGACCGGTCCCGTCGCGGGCCCGGTCGTCGGCGGAATCGCCGGCGCCACGGCAGGTGCCTTTGCTGAGCGGCTACTCACTCTGCGTGACGCGGAGCACGTCCGGGAGGAGAGCGAATCCGGCGATGAGCGGATGCCGCGAATCCACCTCACCTCGAAGACCTTGCACGCGTTCACCCGCGAGCTGGTGGCTGCACTCGGGGTGACCGACAGTCTCCGCGCTGGCGGGATCCGCGTCCGGTGCTACCAGATCTTGCGCCAGAACGCCGGAACCGCGAACGATCAGGACTTCCTCAACAGCCCGGTCGCCGACGACCTGGGGAGGATCGCGGACGAGGTCCGCATTGGCCGCAGCGGTGCTGCTCTGCAGGCCTTCCTGAGCGAGAAACCCACGGTGCCACCGCACGACCGGATAGATCTCCGGGCAAACCCCGGCGCTCTGCTCGCCGGGGTCGAACCCGCGACCCTCCCCGGAGGGCGCTGGCCCTCGGCATACCCACTCGTCGTCGGCCAGCAGTTCGCGGTCGACCGGATCATGGCCGAACCGGACAGCGGTCTCTTCGCGGTGAACGGGCCGCCCGGCACCGGCAAGACCACCCTGCTGCGGGACGTGGTCGCCGGAATCGTCGTCGAACGGGCGAGGCGGCTCTGCCGGCTCGAAACACCATCGGAGGCCTATACGGAACCGCTGGCGGCAGTTCGCCCCTATACGAGCCGGGTCCGCGCGCTCCGGCCCGACCTTGCCGGATTCGAGATCGTCGTCGGGACGACGAGCAACGACGCAGCAGCCAACATCACGCAGGAGATGCCGGCCATGTCCGCGATCGGTGGTGCGGCGGACGAGGCACTAGCCGCCGGCTACTTTCCCGAACTGGCCTCGCACGTACTGGGGAAACCGGCCTGGGGGCTGGTCGCCGCGATGCTCGGGAAGATGCAGCATCGCCGAGACTTCGCGAACAAGTTCTGGTGGAGCGGGTATCCCGGGTCGAGCGACGACAAGGGACCCGGGCAAGAAGGCGACGTACTCGGGATGAAGGCACTTCTCCGGAGGGCCCGCTCCGCATCGGACCCGGCCGGTGACTGGGAGGCCGCGGTAGCCGATTTCACCGAAGCGGACGCCAAAGTGCGGAATCTGGCAGCCGCCCGGCAGGAAGCCGCCGACACCCTCACCGAACACGCACGGTGCCAGCGGGTCGTCGCGCTGACCTCAGTGCATCTGCGGCGGTCGCACGCGCATTGCGCCGAGCTCTCCGAAGCGGCTCGTCAGGCCGGGGAGCTCTGTCGCCAAGCAGAGCTGGCCCTGGCCGAGACCGATCGGCGGATCCGCGGATGGCTGGCCTGCAGACCGCGTTTCTGGACCACCCTGGTCACACTTTTCCGCGCGGCACGGGACTGGGGTAGAGGCTACCGGGAACTCCTGGGCCTGCGGTGGGCAGCCGATCGGGAACACCAGATACGTTCGGGTGCCTTGGCCCGGCTGACAAACGACCTCCGGCAGGCAGAGCAGAATCGCGCCTTGTCAACCGCCAAGCACGCCGAAGCCGAGCACGCGCTTGCTCAGGTCCAGGCCCGGGTGGACGCGATATGTGCGTACTGGCCCGGGGTTGTTCCGGTCGGCAGTGCGGTCGCCGGTGACAAGCAGCTCCAGCTGTGCCCGCCGTGGGCCGACCCGGAGTTCACGGCGGCTCGGACCCAGCTGTTCCTCAGCGCGCTCGCCCTGCACAGAGCATTTCTCTTCGCGACAGCGGAGCAGGCCGACGTCAACCTCTCCGCTGCAGTCCAGCTCATCCAGGGGAAGGTGAAGCTCAGTCCGCCGACGGCACTCGCTGCGTGGCAGTCGTTGTTCATCGCAGTTCCCGTCGTGTCGACCACCTTCGCGTCACTACCGCGGCTGTTCACGGATCTCGGCAGTGAGTCACTCGGCTGGCTCTTCGCGGACGAAGCGGGACAGGCCACACCGCAACAGGTGGCCGGCGGGATCTGGCGCTGCCGGCGCGCGGTGATCGTCGGCGACCCACTGCAGCTGGAGCCGATCGTCACGCTGCCCGTGCCTGCGCAGCACGCGCTCCGGAAGTACCACGGCGTCACCGAACAGTGGACTCCGGAATCCACCTCGGCCCAGCAAATCGCCGACCGGCACGCCAGGCACGGCACATGGGTTCCGGCGCCGGTCGGCGAAGGGAAGGTGTGGGTCGGCGCGCCACTACGGGTTCACCGGCGCTGTGACCGACCCATGTTCCGGATTTCGAACGCTGTCGCATACGGCGGCGATCTGATGATCTACGGCACCCCGGCGCGTCCTGGCTTTCCCGGCCGGAACGAATGGATCGACGTGCGTTCCGAGCAAGCGAATGGCAATTGGATACCGGCGGAGGGAACAGCGTTGGTCACCCTTCTCGATACTCTCCGCGACCAGGGCATCGCACCTCAGAGCATCCGCGTGGTCAGCCCTTTCGCCGAGGTCGTGCGGAACGCCAAGACCTGCGTGGCCGATGCTTTCTCCAGGGAATTCCCGGAGTCCAACATCAGCACCGTGCACAAAGTGCAGGGCCGGGAGTCCGAGGTTGTCGTGCTGGTCCTGGGAAGTGCACCAAACCGGTCGGGCGCCCGCCAGTGGGCGGCGGAGAAACCCAACCTGCTCAACGTCGCGGTTTCGCGCGCCAAACGCCGGTTCTACGTGATCGGCAACCGCAGCCGATGGAAGGACCTACCACACTTCACGGTACTGTCCGCGGAACTGCCGGTGACCGCGGCCGACCGGTCATCCGGCTGTGACTAGACGTTGAAGCGGAATTCCACCACGTCCCCGTCGGCCATCACGTAGTCCTTGCCTTCCATCCGGACCTTGCCTGCCGAGCGCGCGGCGGCCATCGAGCCCGCTTCGACCAGGTCGGCGAACGACACGACTTCCGCCTTGATGAAGCCACGCTCGAAGTCGGTGTGGATCACGCCGGCAGCCTGCGGGGCGGTGGCGCCCTGCGGGATCGTCCAGGCGCGGGACTCCTTCGGGCCTGCCGTGAGGTAGGTCTGCAGGCCCAGCGTGTGGAAGCCCGCGCGGGCGAGCGCGTGCAGGCCTGGCTCCGGCTGGCCGACCGATTCCAGCAGCTCGCGCACGGACTCCTCGTCGTCCAGCTCCAGCAGCTCGGCCTCGACCTTCGCGTCGAGGAACACGGCGTCCGCGGGGGCGACGAGCTTCGCCAGCTCCTCGCGGCGCGCGTCGTCGGTGAGGACGGCTTCGTCGGCGTTGAAGACGTACAGGAACGGTTTCGTGGTGAGCAGGCTCAGCTCACGCAGTGCGTCGGCGTCGATTTCCTTCTGTGACTGGAAAAGCGTGCGTCCGGAGTCGAGGATCTCCTTGGCCAGCTGGGCGTTCTCGAGCGCCGACCGCGCTTCCTTCTTGGTACGGGCCTCTTTCTCGAGCCGCGGCAGGGCCTTGTCGAGCGTCTGCAGGTCGGCGAGAATGAGCTCGGTGTTGATGGTCTCGATGTCGGACATCGGGTCGATGCGGCCGTCGACGTGCACCACGTCCGGGTCGTCGAACACACGGATGACCTGGCAGATCGCGTTGGCCTCGCGGATGTTGGCGAGGAACTTGTTGCCGAGCCCGGCCCCCTCGGACGCCCCCTTCACGATGCCCGCGATGTCCACAAAGGACACCACGGCGGGCACGGTCTTCTCCGACGAGAAGATCCCGGCCAGCTGGTCCAGCCGCGGGTCCGGCAGCGGCACCACGCCGACGTTCGGCTCGATCGTGGCGAACGGGTAGTTCGCGGCGAGCACGTCATTGCGGGTCAGCGCGTTGAACAGGGTGGACTTGCCGACGTTGGGCAGGCCGACGATACCGAGGGTCAGACTCACGGCCGGTAAGTCTACGTGGCCCCTCCACCGGCCTGGTGAGGACGCCCGAAGGTAGTGTCGGATTTCCGCGAGTCAAGGCTCTCACCTGCTGGCATCATCGACCACATGGCTACCTCGACCATGCCGATCTGGCGCGACACCGAACGCTGCTACCGCGCGGTGACCGCCCGCGACCAGCGGTTCGACGGCCAGTTCATCATGGCCGTGCGCACCACTGGGATCTACTGCCGGCCGTCCTGCCCGGCGCTCACGCCGAAGGCACAGAACGTCCGGTTCTACCCGACGTCGGCAGCCGCACAGGCGGGCGGTTACCGAGCGTGCCGCCGCTGCCTGCCGGACGCCGTTCCGGGGTCGCCGGATTGGAACGTCCGCGCCGACCTGGCCGCCCGAGCCATGCGCCTGATCTCGGACGGCCTCGTCGAACGCGAAGGCGTACCCGGCCTGGCCCGCCGGCTCGGCTATTCGGAACGCCAGCTGGGCCGGGTACTGACGGCCGAACTAGGCGCCGGGCCGCTGAGCCTGGCACGAGCACATCGCGCCCATTCCGCGCGGTTGCTGATCGAGATGTCGCAGCTGCCCCTCACCGACGTCGCGTTCGCCGCCGGGTTTCCCAGTATCCGGCAGTTCAACGAGACCATCCGCGAGGTATTCGCAACCACGCCATCACAACTGCGCGCAGCAAGCCTCCGCCGCGGACGCCCAGCCTCACTACCCAGCGCAACGAAACTCAGCCTGCGGCTACCGTTCCGCGCCCCGTTCGATGCATGGGGCGTGCTGAATTACCACGCCGCGCAGGCACTACCCGGCGTGGAAGCCGTATCGCACGACGGCTACGGCCGCACCCTGCGCCTCCCCCACGGCCCAGCGTCGGTGTGGATGAGCCCACGCACCGACCACGTCCAGTGCGACCTGGCTCTGTCGGATCTGCGCGACTTGAGCAGCGCAGTAACCCGAGTACGCCGCCTACTGGACCTCGACGCCGACCCGGAGGCCGTCACCCGAGTCCTGTCCGCCGATGACGCCCTCGCACCACGGGTGGCCGCTGTGCCGGGAATCCGCGTGCCCGGGGCGGTGGACGGCCCGGAGGTCCTGCTGCGAGCGTTGCTGGGGGCGGCGGTTGTTGAGGTTGTCCCGCTTGGGGAGCCGGTGTCGAGTGGAGTGCCGGTTGCCTTGAGGACCCGGTGTCGAATGCTTCGCTTCGGGAACCCGCCTCGGCCATCGGCCTTGAGGACCCGGTGTCGAATGCTTCGTCTCGGGAACCCGCCTCGGCCATCGGCCCTGGGGAACCGGTCTCCGCTGCTTCCCTTCCCAAACAAACCCAGTCAGACGGCGCCCCCGACGAGCGGCTCCGATCCGGCGCGCTCTTTGGCAAACTCCCCGCCACCCCCAGCGATCCTGCACGTTCCGCCGACCAACCCGACAGGCGCACCCGATCAGCCGCGACCCCCAGCAACCGCGCCCGATCCGCCGACGCACCCGGCAGGCGAGCTCAGCCTGCCGCCGCCCCCGGTAAGCGACCTCGCTCTGCCGACGCACCCGACAACCCGCCCCCTGCCACCAACTCGCCAATGGACGCACTCACCACCCTCTTCCCGACCCCGACGGCCATCGCTGAGGCAGCCGTGAACCCGCTGGTCACAACAGTTGCCTCAGCAATCGCCGAAGGCTTCCTGGACCTGCACATGGGCCGGGACGCCGACGAGCTGCACGCCGAAATGCTGTCCTTCGGCGTCGACGCAGCCACGGCCGATTACGTTGTCATGCGCGTGCTCGGCTCCCCCGACGTCCTCCTGACCTCCGACCCCGCCATCCGCCGCGGCGCAGCCGAGCTGGGCATCGATCTGGCGACGTCCGCCCGCGGCTGGCAACCGTGGTCCTCGTACGCCGGCATGTACCTCCGTTCCCGAGTCGCTTGAGGAGATCCTTCCCCCGTGCCCACCGCTTTCTGGTCCACAATGGACACCCACATCGGCCCGTTCACCGCCGTAGTTTCCGGCGACGGCGCGGTACTGGCCTCCGGCTGGACAGGCGACGTCACCGAGTTGACGCCCCTCATCTCCCCGTCCCTGACCCCGTCGACACTCACCGAACGCCGTGACCTGGGCCCCGTGACGAAGGCCATCCGCAGCTACCACGGCGGCAACCTGGACGTCGTCGCGGACGTCGAGGTACGCCAGCGTTCGGGCCCATTCCGCGAGCACGCGTGGGAGATGCTGCGCAAGGTCCCGGCCGGCAGCCCGGTGAGCTACGCCGAGTACGCCGCACTCACCGGCAACCCGTCCGCAGTCCGCGCGGCAGCGTCGGCGTGCGCCCGCAACGCCGCGGCCCTGTTCGTACCCTGCCACCGCGTGGTCCGCACCGGCGGAGCAATCGGCAACTTCCGCTGGGGCGTCGACGTCAAGCGCTGGCTCCTGCACCACGAGGAACCCGCCTGACTCCGGCCGCGCGCAGTCGGGCCAACGCTCGGCCGCCTCCAGTCGGGCGGCGCTCGGCCGCGCGCAGCCCGGCCACGGTCAGCCGCAGGCCGCCGGACCACGCTCGGCCTGACCATGGGGTCAGCCGCCAACAGTCGGGTGGCGCTCGGCCACAGGCCGACGGACCGGACCACGCTCGGCCACAGGCCGCCCGACGAAGCTCGGGCTGACCACGCGGTCAGCCGCCAACAGTCGGGTGGCGCTCGGCCGCGTGCAGCCGGGCCAACGCTCGGCCGCAGGCCGCCTCCGGACGAAGCTCGGCCGCAGGCCGCCGGACCAGGCTCGGTTCGCAGGCCGCCGGACCACGCTCGGACGGGCCACGGTCAGCCCGGGCGAACCATCGTCGCCCCGACGAACACACGGCACGCGTGGCGCCCCGGGCCAACCCGATCCCCGGAAGGCGGCCCGGCCCTGCAACCCGGGGCCGACTCACTCCCGGCAGACGGCGCCGCCCTGCAACCCCAGGGCCGACCCGATCCCGACAGACGGCGCCACGCCTGCAACCCGCAGCCGTCCCGGCCCCGTCCCCGTCCCCGGAACACGGCGCCACGCCTGCAACCTGACGTCGGCCCGGCCCCGCAAGGCGGCGCCACTCTGCGGCCCGGAAGTCGGCGCTGGTGTCCAGTCAGGGGCATCCATCGAGCCGGTGGTGTTCAGCGGCTCGCGCTGAGGTCGTCAGGCCATCTGGAGTTCCACTCTCGAACCGGTTCGGGACTTCCGCACGCGCAGCCGGGTGGGGATGCGCTGGCGGAGTTCCTCGACGTGCGACACCAGGCCCACCACGCGACCGCCGGCGCGGAGTTCGTCGAGGATGTTCATCACCACGTCGAGCGTTTCGGCGTCGAGGGTGCCGAAGCCCTCGTCGACGAAGAGGGTGTCGAGCAGCGCGCCGCCGGTCTCACCGGCGACTACGTCGGCCAGCCCCAGCGCCAACGACAGCGACGCGAGGAACGATTCGCCGCCGGACAAGGTTTTGGCCGGGCGGATCGAGCCGGAGTAGTCGTCCAGCACGTCCAGCCCCAGGCCGCCTCGCGTGCCGCGGGCGCCGGCTGCGTCCGAGTGCACGAATGAGTACCGGCCCTGGCTCATCGTCCGCAGCCGCGCGGTCGCCGCGAGCGCGACCTCCTCGAGCCGGGCCGCGAGGACATACGAGCGCAAGGACATCTTCCGCGCGTTCTGCCCTCGCCCATTGACCACTTCGGACAGTGCGCGTAGCTCGTCGTACTCCTGTTCCACCGGCCCCAGCTCCGAAAGCGCGGTGCCCAAGCGTCCGGCCAGCTTCACCAGCTCCCGGTGTTGCGCGGAAATCGCTTGCTGGGCAGCGAAAGCCGTGTCCGCTCGAGCACGTGCGGCCTTCGCGGTCTCAGCCAGGGGCGCGACCTCGACGACGTCGTCCGGCCCGATCCCGAACAGCTCGGGTTGCGCGAGCATCTCGCGTGCGCCCGCCGCGGTTGCCTCGGCGTCCGCGAGGCCCTGCTCGAGCTTCGCGATCTGCTCGTCAGTGCGTACTGCCGCGCGCATCTCCTCAAGGGCGGAGAACCCCTTGGCGTGCAAAGAAATCTCCACCAGATCCCGTTGCTCGGCAAGCCGGGTTTCCGCTCCGGACACTGCGGATTGCGCCTCGGCCGCAGCGTCGAGCGCGCCGGCGAAGGTGAGCAGATGCTGCCGCCGCGCCGGAACGTCGGGGAACTCGCCCCTGCCCGCGAGTAACCGCTGTTCCCGTTCGGCCATCCGCTCGTCCAAGGCCCGGATCTCGCTGGACGCCGTCGTCGCTGCCTGCTCGGCCAGGCGGCGCTGTTCGACCAGCTGCTCCGCATCGCGCTCCAGCTCGGCGACCTTCCGGTTGAGCTGTTCCTTCCGCTGTGCCTGCCCGGCGAGCTCTACGACCGACGTCTTGGCCTCGACGAGCGCAGCCGCGACATCCTCCGCTGTGCGCCCGTCCAGCCGTTCGTGCAAGGAGGCCACGCGAGCCTTCGCTTCCTCCAGCGCGGACACCACTCGCTGACGCAACGCAGACGCTTTCTGCTCAGTCTCTTCTGCAGCCCGTTCTTCGGCCGCGTCCACAAGTGGCGCCTCGTGGTTGGCCGGCGCCGGATGATCGGCCGACCCGCACACGGGGCAGGCATCGCCCGCGACCAACCCGGCCGCCAGCTCGGCCGCCATTCCTTCGAGCCGCCGTTCCCGAAGGTCGAGGCGGCGCTGCCGAGCCTCTTGGTGTGCGTCGACCACCTCGCTCAGCTTTGCCTCGCCCCGCACGACCCGGGCCTCGGCCGGCGGCAGCTCCCCGGCAGCGCGGCTGAGCGCCGTCAGCTCATCCACCCGCGCTTTGGCACCGTCCAGTTTCGCTGCCGCTTCCCCGGCCGCTGTCGCCTCGGTACGCGCAGCCGCGACCAGAGTGGGCAACTCCGTCAACCGCTCAGCGAGCGCGGCAATTCGCTCGGTTACCGCACCAGCCGCCGTTTGTCGTTCAGCGCGCCGATCCTCGTCCGTCTGCTGTTGTGCGGCCTCGGCAGCCAGTTCGGCGAGCGCGCCCGCCTCCTCACGGACGGAACCAGCGCGTTCGCGGAGGTCAGCGACGGCCAATCCGACCGCGTCGAACCCCAGATCGGCGAGGTCCCGGATGCGGTCGGCTTCGAGCACCTGTGCATCACTGAGCTCGGTCGTGCGCCGATCCATCAGCTCCGTTTCGGGCACCACCGCTGCTGCCCGCCGGGCGACCGCGATTTCTGCGGTCCACTCGGCCCGTTCGCCTGTCTGCTCAACGATGTGCGCCAGCCTCGTGTGCGCGGTGCGGACTCGGCGGACCTTCTCCGCGTCCTCTTCGGCCTCGCGCAAGGCGACATCGGCTTTCTTCGTTGCCGAACGTGCTTGCGCTGCCTCGGTTTCCGCCGCTTCGGCCTTGGCAGCGACCTCGGCCAGCACCGCCTCGACCCACTCCGCCTGCTCGCTTTCCGGCGGCTCCTGCTGGGCTTGCTGTGCGTAGCGCGCGACCAGCTCCCGGACTTCCTGCTGCCGCTTCTCCCATGCCCGGCCGCGTTCCGCGCGCAGATCGGCAAACCAGCGTTCGACATCGGAGAATCGCTCCGTGCCGAACAACCGTTCCAGCAGCTTTTCGCGTTCCGTCGTATCGCTGCGCAGGAACTTCGCGAACTCTCCCTGCGGCAGCAGCACGACCTGGAAGAACTGCGGAGCCGTCATACCCAGCAGCCGCTCGACGGTGCGCGCCACCTCGTCGATGCGGATGATCCCGTCGGGCGGCAACCCCGCGGGTGGTTCACCGATCCACGTCAGCGAAACCCGAGCCTGCTGCGTCGTGGATCCGCCACCGCGTTTCTTCGGCCGCTGGTACTCCGGGCTGCGTACGATCCGCAGCCGCTGACCCTGCACGGTCAGCTCCAGCACGACCTCCGTGAGACGCTCGGGCTCGGCCAGATCGCACCGCAACCGCTTGACGTCGCCGCGCGCGCCCGGGACCACACCGAACAACGCGAACGCAATCGCGTCGAGCAGCGTGGTCTTGCCTGCGCCGGTGTCGCCGTGCAGAAGGAAAAGGCCGTCGGCGCCGAGCGCGTCGAAATCGACCACCTCCCTGCCCGCGTACGGGCCGAAGGCTTCCACCTCCAGCAGATGCAGTCTCACAGCTTCGCCACCGCCGCCCGGTTGGCCGCTTCGAGCGCGAGATACACGAGCCGTTCCTCGCGCTCGGTCGGTGGGGCACCGCGGCAGTCGTCGAGAAAGCTGCGCGCGATCTCGATGTCGCTGCGGCCGCGGACCGCTTCGGCGTACTTCAGGTCCGTGCCGGTGACACCGCCGTCCGGTCGCCAATCCATTTGCACCGCATAGGGAAACCGCTCCCGCAGCAAGCGCATGGCATCGACCGGCCGGACCCGGTCGGTGATCGTGACCGACAGGAAATGGTCGCGCCACTGCTCGTGCTCCGGCTCGGAGAGCAGCGCGGCCAGCTCGCCGCCGAGTGTCGCAAGCGGACGTGGCACCGGCAGCTCGTGGCGGCGGACCTGGGCGAGCCCGGCGTCGTCGAGATCCACGAGCCACACCGACTTCCGTTGCCGGGCCTCGGAAAACGAGTATGCCAACGGACTTCCGGAATACCGCAAATGCTCCGCGAGCGTCTGCGGACCATGCAGGTGGCCGAGTGCGACGTAGTCCACCCCGTCGAACACGGAGCCGGGGACCTGTTCGACCCCGCCCACCGCAATCGTGCGCTCCGACTCGCTCGCCTCGCCGCCGGTGACGAAAGCGTGCGCCAGTACGACCGATCGCGTGCCCGGGCGAGCAGCCAGGTCGTCGCGCACCCGCCGCATCGCCTCACCGAGCACACCGGTGTGGCCGCGGGCCTCCGGCACGCCCAGCGCGTGCCGTGACGGCTCGGGTTCGAGATACGGGATGCCGTAGACGGCCACGGCACCGTGTTCGTCTTGCAGCACAACGGGTTCTGCAAGTCCCTCAATGGTCGCGCGGATGTGCAGCCCGCCTGCTGCGGCAAAGTCGGCGAACGCACCCAGCCGTGCTGCCGAGTCGTGGTTGCCGGGCGTAATCACGAGTTCCGCGCCGGCCCGGCGGATACGGGCGAGCGCGGCCGTGGCCACGCGGACGGCCTCGGCGGACGGCACCGCCCGGTCGTAGATGTCACCGGCCACCACCACGACGTCGACCGACTCGCGGTCGACGAGTTCGGCGATGTACGTGAAGGCAGCCTCCTGTTCGGTGAGCAGATCGGCGCCGTGGAACGTGCGGCCGATGTGCCAGTCGGAAGTATGGAGGAGTCTCACAGCGACCACGTTAGGAGCAGACCCCGACCAAATGCCGGAGACTCGCCGATGCTCCACTCGAACGTGTGTACGAAGCCGATCGAGGCGTCCGGACACGCCCAGCCCCGAATCAGTGAAGTCGCAGGTCAGCTACACAGCGCGACCGCGGGTCCCGTTTTTTGTCGGTGTGGTCCGCCATGATGTCGAGCGTCCGAACACCCCGACGGAGAGGAGGACCGGGTGGAGACGGTGATCACCACCGCGGCCGTCGTGCTCGCGCTCATCCTGTGCGTCGCGGTCGCCGTGTTGTGGCGGCTGTACAACGACGGAATGCGACGGGCTGACGCGGCTGCACGGCTCGTGGCGGCGGAGCGCGCGAAGGGCGACCAGCAACAGCTCGCGCTGCGCCGGTACGAGGTGGCGTTCGCGTCCATCCATGGCCGCGGCGAACTCGGTGAACAGGTGCTGGCGGAAACCGCGCGGGCACTCGGGCTGCGGGAGGGACTGCACTTCACCCTGCAGACCGATCTGGCCGGCGGCGGGAGCGTTAAACCCGATCTGGTGCTCAATGTCGGCGGCGGCCGGGCGGTTCCGGTCGATGCCAAGGCGAGCATGGCCACTTGGGCAGAGGCCGTCGAAACCGACGATCCGGACGAACGCCTCGACGCGTTGCGCGTCCATGTCCGGCAGCTGCGCTCTCGCGCGGCGGAGCTGGCGGGCAAGGGCTACCAACGCTGGGCCGACGCGATCTACGGCACCATCATGTTCGTACCGTCCGACGCGGCCGTGGTGGCCGCGCTCGACACCGATCCCGAACTGCTGCGCTGGCTCATCGACCGGCGGGTGTTCCTGTGTGGCCCCACGGGATTCGGAGTACTGGCGTCAGCGGCGCTGTTCGCCGCCAGCGACCGGGCGCTCGTCGAGGACGTCGAGCAAGTGCGTGCGGGCGCCGCCGCCGCGCACCGGGCCGCGGGCAACGCGGTCGACGCGCTGAACCTGTCCACGACGCATCTTCAGCGCTTCGTCTCGGCTCGGCGTCGTGAGCTCGAGGCGCTCGAGGCGTTCCGTGCGACGGTGACGCCGTTGACCGACGCGTCCGGCAGTCCGGCGCCCGTACCGCAGCTCCGGAGGGGAGACGAAGTGGCAGCTGGTTGAGGCTGTGGCGCGATGGTTGCGGTCCTTGACAGTCGTGATTGGACAGTCGGCGGGCGCGGTCCGGCGGTTGTTGTCGATCTGAGGCGCAGCGGTTGGCTCCGTTCACGGTGTGACGATTGGCTGTCTTGTTGGGCGCGGTCTGTTGTGTCCATTCGTAGGCGCGCCGGCGGCTCCGTTTGTGCCGTGGTCGATTGGCGTCGTTCGCGGGTGTAGCGGGCTATCGGTTCGCTGGTGCGGTCGGGTTGGTTGACGCAGTCGACTCGTTGGCGCAGTCGGGCTCGCGGGCTGGGCTCGGTGGCGCAAACGGGCTCGAGGGCTCGGCTCGAGGGCAACACTCGGGTTCGCAGGCCGGGCTCGAGGGCTCGGCTCGAGGGCAACAGTCGGGTTCGCTGGCTAAGTCGGCTGGCTCGTTGGTGAGTGGCTGATCAGCGAGTGGCTGCTGACCGCCGGTGAGTGACTGAGCAGCCGATGCCGGGCCAACGCCCCCGCGACGACGGGCCCAGTCAGCCGTGACGGCGGACAGGCTGGAGGTGCGGCCAACGCCCATGAAGCCTCGGGTGGCGGGTGACCTCGCCTGCGGCATCGCCGTGGCGCGTCAAGCTCGATGCTGCCCACGCTCGGACAGAGTCCGACAGAGTACGAGGGGCAGTCAACGACAGCGGCAGAGGAGGCCGTATGGCCTAGAACGCATGGAGGTGCACGTATTGGGGCACAGCCGAGCGAGCGGTCGAAAGGGCATGATTCCGGCATCGTGCGGGCAAGGTCTCGGACGGTTGGGCGTTCACCGGGTCGTCAGGTCCCGGTCGAGTTCCGGGGCGGCGAATGTTCCGGGACATGACCGGCGACGCCTCCGTCCGGTCCGGACGGTCGTGACATAGCCTGGGCCGGTCCCGGGCCGTGGGACGGGCACGTGCTGCATACCGCCGGTATCACCGCTGGTCAGAGGTCTGGTCCACGGGCTCCCCGTCCGGTGGAAGTGGACGTGGCGGCCGCACCGGGAGTACCGCTCGACCGAGCGAAATGTCATACGGTCGAGTGGCTGCTCAGTGCTGTCCTCGGCAGTGCCAACAGGATCGTGACAAGTACGGGCTACGGTGTGCGTCGTGACCGCGATACGCGATCGCCAGAGCGATCCCGATGCCGAAGACGCTCCCGTACCCTGGGACGAGCGTCTCGCCGTCGGCACGAGGCGTGGTTTGCCCTGGTGGGCGGCTGTGCTCGTGGGCTTCGGCTTGGCAGTGCTCGGCGCCATCATCGACGAGAAGACCAGGGGCAGCCTCGATTTCGTCTTCAAGGCGGGGTACTTCCTCGGGGCCGTGATCGCGGTCGGCGCGGTGCAGAGACGCGCTCTGTTCGGTCCGATGGTGCAGCCGCCGCTGGTGCTCGCCGTCACGGTGCCGGGGGTCGTGCTGCTGACCGGCGGTGGCGCCGGCGGCAGTGACACGCTGTCGAAGCTGCTCAACATCGGGACTCCGCTCATCAACGGGTTCCCGACGATGGCGGTCACCACCGGCGTCACATTGCTGTTCGGGTTTTTCCGCATTTACCGCGAGCGCGATCCGGACGCACCGGTCAAGCTCAAGGACGGCAAGCCGCCACGCGAGCGCGGCGATGACGACGCAGCCGGACGGTCCCGCCCTCGGACGCCTGCCGGTCGTACCGGGCAGACGCCTCCGCCGGGCAACCGGCGTCGTCCGGCGCGCGATGGGGACCTCGACGCTCCGCCGGTCCGGCGTCCGCGGCCACCGGCCGACCCCGGCGCGCGCCCGCGGCGGGAAGCGGCCGACCCGAACGTCCGTGGCGGGCGTAAGCCTCCGCCGGAGGGGC
The DNA here is from genome assembly GCF_000717335.1 of Amycolatopsis jejuensis. GTDB lineage: Bacteria > Actinomycetota > Actinomycetes > Mycobacteriales > Pseudonocardiaceae > Amycolatopsis > Amycolatopsis jejuensis. The sequence goes on along the minus strand of NZ_JNYZ01000027.1, from coordinate 127,723 downwards.
GTCGGCCGCGTCCGCCGGAGGGCGACCCACGCCGTCGCGACCCGCGGGGTGACACGCCGCCGCCGCGCCGACGGCCGCGCGCCGACGAACCGCCACCCGGCCGCCCACGTCCGCCACGACGCGAACCTCCGCGGCGCCAACGACCTTGGGACGACGAAGCCTGATCGCCGAAGGCCCGCGACGACAAAGCCCGATCCCCGAAGGCCCGCGATGACGAAGCCTCATGCCTGACGATCATCGACCGGTCAAATTCCAGGCAGGCAAAGCGTCGGCATCTTGAGCACGCCCACGGCGAGGTTCACCGGGGTCGCCAGCAGCCAGGCAAACGGCTGCGGTAGGCGGGGCGAGCGAACTCAGCGCCGGAAAGACTGTCAGGCGTCGAGGTCGGTACTTTGCTTGTCTGGCAAGCCCTGTCGACCGCGAACCCATCGAACGGGTACCCAAGGTGGTTTAGACCACCAAACCAGCCGAGCGGATCACTGCTCCGGCTTCGTCGCCTTCCGCAGCTCCTTCGGCAGCGCGAAAGCGATCTTCTCGTTCGCCGTCGTGACTTCGTCCACCTGGCCGTAGCCTCGGTCGGCCAGCCACTTCAGCAGGTCCATCACCAGAATGTCCGGCACCGAAGCGCCCGACGTCACCCCGACCGTCGACACCCCTTCCAGCCAGGCTTCGTCCACCTCGCGGGCGAAGTCGATCAGGTGCGACGACCGCGCGCCCGCCTTCAGCGCGACCTCCACCAGGCGCTTGGAGTTCGACGAGTTCGTCGAGCCGACCACCAGCACCAGATCACATTCCGGAGCCATCGCCTTGACCGCGACCTGACGGTTGGTGGTGGCGTAACAAATGTCGTCGCTCGGCGGGTCGGCCAGGCCGGGGAAGCGTTCGCGGAGCTGGTCGACGCGTTCCATCGTCTCGTCGACGGACAGCGTCGTCTGCGACAGCCAGATCACCTTGGACGGATCGCGCACGTCGACCTTGTCGACGTCCTCGGCCTTGTCGACCAGCTGGACCTTGTCCGGCGCCTCACCCGCCGTGCCCTCGACCTCCTCGTGGCCTTCGTGGCCGATCAGGAGGATGTCGTAATCGTCCTTGGCAAAACGGTTGACCTCTTTGTGCACCTTGGTGACCAGCGGGCAGGTGGCGTCGATGGTGCGCAGGTTCCGTTCCCCGGCCTCGGCGTGCACCGCGGGCGAAACGCCGTGCGCCGAGAACACGACCAGCGCACCCTCGGGTACCTCGGACGTTTCCTCGACGAAAATCGCGCCACGTTCCCGCAGGGTGTCGACCACGTGCCGGTTGTGCACGATCTCCTTGCGCACGTACACCGGCGGCCCGTACAGCTCCAGTGCCTTCTCGACAGCGACGACCGCGCGGTCCACGCCGGCGCAGTACCCGCGCGGCTTCGCGAGCAGCACGCGTTTGGCGGCGCCGGACCGGGTGATCGTCGGGGTACCGGCGGGATCGGTTCCGGGACTCGCAGAAGTCATGCCTCCAGGGTACGGGCTATGCCGGTTCGGGTTTGAAGTCCTCTTTCGGATGACCAGGTAGGCCGTTCGGGCTGTGCCGGGAGTCACGTCGAGTGTGGTCGGCCACCCGTTCGGTTGGGCAGGACGGCCCTGATACGGCAAGCTCGACCCCATGAAGCCACTCCCGCTCCCCCTCCGGGTCGCCGCGGGCCTTGCCGTCACCACCGCCGAACGGGTTCGTGAGCTCCCGAAGCAGCTCACCGGCCTGCCGGTCACCGTCGTGAGCCAGGTACTGCAGCTGTCCATGCGCGTCCAGCAGCAGGTCACCGAACTGGCCATCAAGGGCGACGACGCACTGTCGATGCTGCGTCCCGTCGAGGACACGCCCAGCTGGGCCACCTTCGACGAGGACGCCGAGCCCGACCTCCCCCCGTCCCGGCCGAAGCTCGTCCCGGTCGACGACCTGCCCGAGCCGCGCACCAACGGCCACCGCACCCCGCCGCCGGACTTCTCCGCAACCGAGGACCCCGTCGACGACCCGTGGGTCGAGGAGACCCGGGCGCTCGCCGAGGAACACGCCGAGGGCGAGAACGACAGCGGCGGTCCCGCCGGCCTCACCACCTACGACGACCTCACGCTGCCGCAACTGCGCGCCCGCCTGCGCCGGTTGACCGTGCCGCAGCTGGAGGAATTGCTGGAGTACGAGAAGGCCAACGCCGACCGCGCGTCGTTCGTGGGCATGCTCGCCCGGCGGATCGGGAACGCGCGCAAGGCGGATGAGCAGCCAGGCGAGTCCGACGCGGCGCTACCGGGCGGGGCTGGCCCTGGCGACGAGCACCACATGACGCAGCGGGCCAGCTCGGTCGAGCCGGGCGCGGCCGAAGCTGCCGTCGCGCACCGATCCCGTGCCAGCGAGTCTGGCATCGGCGAATCGGACGGCGTCACCGAGCCTGGCCCGAGCGAGTCCGACCCCAGCACGCACGACGTCACCCAGCTCGGCACCAGCAAGTCGGCCGTCGGCAAGCCTGACACCACCGAGCCCGGCCCGAGTTCTTCCGACGCCAGCAAGCCCGACACGACCAAGCCGACCGTCAGCAAGCCCAGCACCGCCGAGAGCGGTACGAGTGAGTCCGGCACCAGCAATCCCGACACGAACAAGCCCGGCGCCAACAACTCGACCGTCAGCAAGCCCAGCACCGCCGAGCCCGGCACAAGCGAGTCCGGCACCAGCAAGCCCACCATCACCGAGCCCGACACGAACAAGCCCGGCAAGAACAAGCCCGCCACCAGCAACGAGCGCAACACCAGTAACTCCACCACCAAGAACCCCAGCCCCGAACAGCCCGCCGACCCCGCGGAAGGCCAGTGAGCAGCGACCCCACCACCAGCGCGGAGCATCCCTGGCCCGTCCGCACCGTCGCGCGCAAGATCGGCGACTGGATCCACCGGCTCGGCGACGTCTGGGTCGAAGGCCAGGTCACGCAGATCAGCGCGCGTCCCGGTACGCAGACTGCGTTCCTGACCCTGCGCGATCCGTCGGCGGACGTCTCGATGTCCGTCACCTGCCCGATGTGGCTCGTGCGCGAACTCGCGACGCCGTTGCGCGAAGGCGACCGCGTGGTCATCCACGCGAAGCCGTCGTACTTCTTCGGCCGTGGCACCTTGTCCCTGCGCGCCGACCAGATCCGCGCGGTCGGCATCGGCGAACTGCTCGCGCGCATCGAGCGGCTGCGGAAGCTGCTTGCCGCCGAAGGGTTGTTCGCCCGCGAGCGCAAACGGCCGGTTCCCTTTCTGCCCAAGGGAATCGGGCTGATCACCGGACGTGCTTCGGCGGCCGAGCGCGACGTGCTCGTGAACGCCCAAGCCCGCTGGCCGCACGTGTTGTTCAAGGTCGTCAACACCGCCGTCCAAGGTCCGCAAGCCGTGCCGCAGATACTGCGCGCACTGTCCACACTGGACAGAGACCCGGACGTCGACGTGATCGTGATCGCCCGCGGCGGTGGCAGCGTCGAGGATCTGCTGCCGTTTTCCGACGAAGCGCTGTGCCGGGCGGTCGCGGCCGCGGGTACGCCGATCGTCAGCGCCATCGGGCACGAGCCGGACACCCCGCTGCTCGACCACGTCGCCGACCTGCGCTGTTCCACCCCGACCGACGCGAGCAAGCGCATCGTGCCGGACGTGCGCGAGGAAACCGCCCGCGTACGGCAGATGCGTGACCGTGGCCGACGCGCGCTGCACGGCTGGGTCGACCGGGAGACGCGGCTGCTGACCCAGTTGCGCAGCCGTCCGTCGCTTGCCGACCCGCTCGGGCCGGTCCAGCGCCGCCTCGACGACGTCGAAATGCACCGCGAGCGGGGCCGTCGCGCCATGCTCGGGTTGCTCGCCAAAGACCAGGCCGAGGTCGCGAACGCGCGGGGCAAGCTGACCGCGCTCGGCCCGGCCGCCACGATGGCGCGCGGCTACGCGGTCGTCCAGTTCTCCGATTCCGCAGGCAACCTCCAGGTACTCCGGTCCGTCTCCCAGATCGAGGACGGAGCGCAGCTGCGCGTGCGGGTCGCCGACGGGGCGGCCCAGGCCATCACCAAGTCCGTCGAACCGACTGCGGAAGGAGACCGGCCGTGATCCAGCAGGCCCCGGCATTTCTCCCGCTCACGGTCGACGCCGCCGCCCGGCTCGGCGCCGATCCCCTGCTCCGGCAGGCGCTCGCCACCGATCGCGCAGCCGGCGAGTGCTGGACCGCGTTGCTCGCGGGCTGTGGAACGGCTGCTCGGCGAGGTTTGGCACCACAGTTGCGGAGGCTGTCGGAGGCGACGTCCGAGCACGTCGGAGCACGGTGGTGGGTGGCCGAAGGGGCCGGGCACCGGCGTCGGGTGGCGAGTGCGCAGGAGAACCTCGAGGACGCGATCGCAGACGGTGACGGGCAGGAGTTCGCGCTGGCATTCGTCGGCTACGACCACGCGATGGCGAGCGCGGTAGTCTGCGCGCACAGCCCCGTGCACCGGAAGGTCGGAGAACGTCGAGCGTGAGCCAAGCAAACCCCGCCGGACTCGGCTACGAGCAGGCCCGCGACCAGCTCGTCGAGGTCGTGAAGGAACTCGAAGCGGGCGGATTGTCCCTGGAGCAGTCGCTCGAGCTGTGGGAGAAGGGCGAGCAGCTCGCGAAGGTGTGCGAGCGGCATCTGGAGGGCGCGCGCGAGCGGATCGAGGCGGCGCTGGCCTCGGTGGAGACCGACGACGACGCAGAGTGACGTGCACCATGCTGACTGAATCGGTCAGGTGACGCGGCGATCTGACAGACTGGGCACCCGCCGACGAACCGTGTTCCGGGAGGCCACCATGACCACCGCCAGCGACCGCAGCCGACGCGAAGCGCCCGACCGCAACCTCGCCATGGAACTGGTACGCGTCACCGAAGCGGCCGCCATGGCCGCCGGCCGCTGGGTCGGCCGTGGCGACAAGATCGGTGGCGACGGAGCGGCCGTCGACGCGATGCGCCAGCTTGTCTCCACTGTCTCGATGCGCGGCGTCGTCGTGATCGGCGAAGGTGAGAAGGACGAAGCGCCGATGCTGTTCAACGGCGAGGAGGTCGGCAACGGCGACGGTCCGGACTGTGACGTCGCGGTCGACCCCGTCGACGGCACCACGCTGATGGCCAAGGGGATGCCGAACGCGCTGGCCGTACTCGCCGTCGCCGAGCGCGGCGCGATGTTCGACCCGTCCGCCGTGTTCTACATGGAAAAGCTGGCCGTCGGCCCGGACGCAGCGGGCAAGGTCGACATCTCCGCCCCGGTCGCGGAGAACATCCGGCGCGTCGCGAAGGCGAAGAACTCCAGCGTCAGCGACGTCACGGTCTGCATCCTCGACCGGCCGCGGCACGAGCAGCTGGTGAAGGAGGTCCGCGAGGCGGGCGCCCGGATCCGGTTCATCTCCGACGGCGACGTCGCGGGTGCGATCGCCGCCGCCCGGCCGACCACCGGTGTCGACATGTTGCTCGGCATCGGCGGCACGCCCGAAGGCATCATCGCCGCGTGCGCGATGAAGTGCCTCGGCGGTGAGCTGCAGGGACGGCTGTGGCCGAAGGACGAGGCCGAGCGCGAGAAGGCGCTCGCCGCGGGCCACGATCTCGACCGGATCCTGCTCAACGACGACCTCGTGACCGGCGACAACGTGTTCTTCTGCGCCACCGGCGTCACCGACGGCGACCTGCTGCGCGGCGTGCACTACCGCGCCGGTGGAGCGACGACGCAGTCGATCGTCATGCGGTCCAAGTCGGGGACGGTCAGAATGATCGACGGTTACCACCGGCTCGAGAAGCTGCGGGCGTACTCGTCCATCAACTTCGACGGCAACCTCGATCTCGACGACGACGACCGCGCGGTTCCGCCGCTTCCCTGACCTGGCAAGGAGTTCCCCGGTGCCGAAACGGCTGATCGCGCTACTGCTGGTTGCCCTGACGGGACTGATGGGGGCAGCAGGCAGCGCGTCAGCGGCGCCGGGGATCGTCGGCGGCGCTCCGGCGGATCAGCCGTACCCGTTCGCGGTTTCGCTGCACACGTCGTCCGGCGCACTGTTCTGCGGCGGTTCGCTGATCACGCCGACCTGGGTGGTCACGGCGGCGCATTGCCTGTCCGCAAAGGACCCGGCGAAGGTCGGGCTGCGCGTCGGCAGCAACGACGCCGGGCAGGGCGGGGAAACGCCGCAGGCGGCCGAATTCGTGCTGCACCCGCATTTCAACACCGCCACGCAGACCGGTGACCTCGGCCTGATCCGGCTGTCCGCGCCGGTCAAGGCCACGCCCCTCGCTCTCGGCAGCACGGCAGACCCCGGCGCGGCAGTCCGGGTGATCGGCTGGGGCCAAACCTGCGCGACGCCGAACTGCGGCCCGGTCTCGACGTCACTGCAGCAGCTCGACACCCACCTGGTCGAGGGCGCGAAATGCACGTCGGCCTTCGACGGGACATCCGAGCTGTGCACGGAAAGCCCCGGCGGATCAGGTTCGTGCTACGGCGATTCCGGCGGCCCGGAACTGATGCGCGACGGGGACCGGTGGACACTCGTCGGCGTGGTCAGCCGCGCCGGAAGCAGCTCGCCGACATGCGGAACGGCACCGTCGATCGCGACGTCGATGGTGGCGTATCAGCCGTGGATCGCGGAGAAAACCGGCTGACTCACTCGACGTTGCTGGAGTGCCCAGGGAACAAATGCGCTTCGGGATTCAGCGCCACCGCGATATTGTTCACCGCGGTTGCTGCTTCACCGAAACCCGTTGCGATCAGCTTCACTTTCCCCGGGTACGCCGCGACGTCCCCGGCCGCGTAGACGCGCGGGCGGGCCGTCGCCATGGTCGAATCGACGGCGATTGCGCGGTGGTCGATTTCCAGGCCCCAGCTTTCGATCGGACCCAGATCCGCGGTAAAGCCCAGCGCCGCAACCACTGCGTCCGCGCGCAGCTGCTCCGGTTCGCCGCCCTTCACCGTGACGTCCACCGCGGTCAAGGCGCCATCCGGAGCTTCGACGAAGCGCGACACCTCCGCGTCGGTGACCAGCCGCACGCCCAGTTCCCGTACCTGCCGCACAATCGACTCGGCCGCCCGGAACTTCGCGCGCCGGTGCACGAGCGTCACGCTCGCCGCGACCGGCTGCAGTGCGAGGCACCAGTCGAACGCCGAATCACCGCCGCCGACGACGACCACGTGCTGGCCCGCGTGCGCGTCCAGCGACGGCACGAAGTGGACCATTCCGCGGCCGAGCCAGCCGTCGCCGGCCGGCAGCGGGCGGGGCGTGAACTCGCCGATACCCGCGGTGATCAGCACCGCGCCGGCGCGCAGTACGTCGCCGCCGTCGAGGGTCAGTTCGAGGCCGCCGTCGACGCTTTCCAGCTTCTCCGCCTTGCGGCCCAGCAGGTATTGCGGCTGCCACGGCGCGGCCTGGTCCACGAGGCCCTGCACGAGATCGCGGCCTTTGATCGCGGCGAATCCGCCGACGTCGTAGATCATCTTCTCCGGGTACATCGCGGTGACCTGGCCGCCCGGTTCGGGCAGCGAGTCGACCACGGCCATCGACAGGCCGCGGAATCCCGCGTAGTAGGCGGCGAAGAGGCCGGTGGGACCGGCTCCGATGACGACGACGTCGAACTCCATGGGCTCGCTCCATGCCAGTGGTGGGTGGCGGTGATCGAGAACACAGCCGATCCTAGCCTCGTACGGACCGGCGCCGGTGGGTACCGGCCGACGTGCGCAAGCCACCGGGCCGTTTGCGTGGTTCGGGGCCAGAATCGAAGGTATGGAATATCGGATCGAACACGACACCATGGGTGAGGTCCGCGTCCCGGCCGACGCGCTCTACCGGGCACAGACCCAGCGTGCCGTCGAGAACTTCCCCATCTCCGGCCGCGGTCTCGAGCGCGCCCAGATCCGTGCGCTCGGCCTGTTGAAGGCCGCCGCCGCCCGGGTGAACGCGCGGCTGGGCGTCCTCGACGCCGACGTCGCCGAAGCCATCGCCAAGGCCGCCGACGAGGTCGCCGAGGGCCGCCACGACGAGCACTTCCCGATCGACGTCTTCCAGACCGGGTCGGGCACATCCTCGAACATGAACGCGAACGAGGTCATCGCCACGCTCGCCACCCGCGCGCTCGGCCGCGACGTGCACCCGAACGACCAGGTCAACGCGTCGCAGTCGTCCAATGACACGTTCCCGACCACAATCCACGTCGCCGCGACCGAGGCCGTTCTCACGGACGTGATCCCGGCGCTGGACCACCTCGCGAGCGTGATCGAGACGCGCGCGGCAGAGTGGCAGGACGTGGTGAAGTCCGGCCGCACGCACCTGATGGACGCGGTGCCGATCACGCTCGGCCAGGAGGCGGGCGCGTGGGCCGCACAGATCCGGTTCGGCATCGAGCGCCTGCAGTCCGGCCTGCCGCGGCTGGGCGAACTGCCGATCGGCGGCACGGCGGTCGGGTCCGGACTCAACGCGCCGGACGGCTTCGGTGCCGCCGTCGCGGCCGAGCTCGCGCAGCTCACCGGCCTCCCGCTCACCGAGGCACGCGACCACTTCGAGGCGCAGGCAACGCAGGACAGCGTGGTCGAGACGTCCGGGCACCTGCGCACGGTCGCGGTGTCGCTGAACAAGATCGCGAACGACCTGCGCTGGCTGGGTTCCGGCCCGCGCACCGGGCTCGCCGAACTGGCGCTGCCGGACCTGCAGCCGGGCTCGTCGATCATGCCGGGCAAGGTCAACCCGGTGATCCCAGAGGCGACGTTGCAGGTGGTCGCGCAGGTCGTCGGCAACGACGCGGCAGTCGCTTTCGCCGGCGCGGCAGGCAATTTCCAGCTCAACGTGAACCTGCCGGTGATCGCCCGCAATGTCCTGGAATCGGCGCGCCTGCTCGCAGCCGTGTCGCGACTGTTGGCGGACAAGGTGTTCGCCGGAGTGACGGCCAACATCGAGCGCACGCGACAGTACGCCGAGGGCTCGCCGTCGATCGTCACGCCGCTCAACAAGTACATCGGCTACGAGGAAGCCGCTGCGGTGGCAAAGCAGGCACTGAAGGAACTCAAGACAATCCGCGAGGTCGTGCTGGAGCGCGGTTATGTCCGCGACGGCAAGCTGACGGAAGCCCAGCTCGACGAAGCCCTGGACGTCCTCCGCATGGCCCGCGGCGGCAAGTAGCGTCGGAGGTCGTCGCGTTTATCGGGCGCGGTGGTCCGTGAAGGCCACCATGGGGGAATGTGATTCCGTCATGGTTCCCTTCACGGACATGTCCGACGGTGCCGTCAGAGGCGTGTCGGGCAGCGCTGCGATGGGCCGCTCCGGCGCTGGCGCCATGGGCGTTTGCGGCGCTGGTGCCGCGGACCGCTCCGCCACTGGTGCCACGAGCCTCTGCGCCACTGGTGCCACGGGCGTTTGCGCTGCTGCCACGGGTGCCTGCGGCGCTGCCACGGGGGTCTGCGGCGCAGTTGCCTTACGCTCCTCCGGCGCTGCTGCTGCCCTGGGTCGCTCCGTTGCTGGTGCCGCGGCCCCCTGCGCTGCTGCCACGGGCGTCTGCAGCGCGGTCGCCACAGGCACCTGCAGCGCGGTCGCCACGGGCGTCTGCAACGCGGTTGCCGCAGGCGTCGGCAACACGGTCGCCACAGGCACCTCCGGCGCGGTCGCCACAGGCACCTCCGGCACGGTCGCCGCACACTCCTCCGGCACCGCCACCCGCTCAGCCTCCGCGGAACCATCCGCGGCCGCGTGCGCAGGCGTCACCGGCCGCAGTCCACATGCGACACCCGCAGCGACCAGCGCGACGCCCACCAGGTCCACCACCGCGAACTGCTGCGCACCGATCAGCACCGCCACCACCAGCCCGGACACCGGCATCAGCCCGATCAGCACACCCGCACGGTCGGCACCCAGACCCACCACGCAGCTGTACCAGAGCACGAACGCCACGGCCGTCACCAGCACGGCAAGCACAAGCAGCGCAACGAGTTCCCGCGCGTCCGGCAACCGCCACGCCCCGCCAGGATCGGCCACCGTCCCGACGATCGCGCCGCCGCCCGCGGCCGCGAAGCAGCTCCACATGGACGTGGCAAGCGGGCCGAGCCGACGCAACAGCCCCACCGCGAGCAGGGTGAACGACGCCTCGCACAGCATCGCCAGCGCAGCCAGTGCCAGCCCCGCCGGGGAGGCCGAGCCACCGCCGGACAGCAGCACGATGCCGAGCCCGGCCAGCACCGCACCGACCACCGGCGCCGTGGACGGACGGCGACCGTCAAGCAGTGGTGCGACCAGAGCCAGCACGAGCGGGCTGGCGCCGAGGAACGCAGCTACCGCGCTGGGTTCGGCATAGCGCTGCGCCAGCAGCAGGCACGCCTGGAACCCGATCATGCCGGTGGCGGCGAGCCCGAACAGCGTCGGCACGTCGACCAGCCGCGGCCGCGGCAGCGGGCTGCGCCGGACCTTCGCCCAGCCGAGCAGGAGAAGGCCGCCCAGCGCGTACCGCAAGGCTTGCCCGGTGATCACCGGGTACCCGTCGAGCAGGCCGGTGACCGGCACCGATCCGCCGACCAGCACCGCGCCGACCACTCCCGAAAACACCACTGCACGTTTCACGCCGACCAGTGTCGGCTGCCGAGTGGTCCATTCAGAAGGACCACTCGATCCTGGTCTGATTGGACCACTTTGTCATACGCTCACCTCCGTGGACGTCGAAACCATCAGGGAACTGCTGCTTCCCGCCACCACCGGTGGCCGCCGGGGCCGTGCCGTGGAGGCCGCGTTGCGCGACGCGATCCGCACGGGACGGCTGACCGTGGGCACCCGGCTGCCGTCCAGCCGCGACCTCGCCCGCCAGCTCGGGCTCGCCCGCGGAACGGTGACCGCGCTGTACGAGCAGCTGACCGCCGAGGGCTACCTGCTGAGCAAGCACGGCTCCGGCACCCGCGTCGCGCCGATCGACGATCCGGCGCCGGATCGTCGTATCAGCACGGCGAAATCGCCGACGTGGGAGTTCGACCTGCGTCCCGGACTGCCCGCGCTGTCGGCATTCCCGCGAGCCGAATGGCTTGCGGCCGAACGGGAATCCCTCAACGCGACGCCCGACCTCGGACTCGGCTACCCCGACCCCACCGGACATCCGGCCCTGCGGGCGGAACTGGCCGCCTATCTCGGAAGGGTGCGAGCGTTGCCGACAAGCCCGGACGACATCGTGGTCACCAGCGGTGCTGCGGAAGCTCTTTCATTGATGGCAGACACGTTACCCGAACAAACGATCGCTGTCGAGGACCCCAGCCACCACGGCCAAGCCGCCCTTCTCCGCGACCACGGACTGGCGCCGGCCGGAATCCCGGTCGACGACAAGGGAATCGACGTCGAGAAACTGTCCACTTCGGACTGTTCAATCGTACTGGTGACAGCCGCGCACCAGTTCCCCTTAGGCGTCGCACTCCACCCCGAACGCCGCCGGATGCTGCTGTCCTGGGCGGTAGAAACCGGTGGCCTCATCGTGGAAGACGACTACGATGCAGAACATCGCTACGACCGCCCCGCCCTCGGCGCGATGCGCGCACTGGCCCCGGATCATGTCGCGTACATCGGCAGCGTCAGCAAAGTTCTCGCGCCCGCGTTGCGCATCGGATGGCTGATCCCGCCGCCACGGCTACGCGAAGCCGTGGCCAGGGTTAAAGAAATGCACGACCTCGGCTGTCCACCGCTTCCGCAGGCCGCGCTCGCCCACCTGATCGCCACCGGCGGTTACGACCGGCACCTGCGCCGCACGCGCCGGCTGTACCGAGCGCGCCGGGATGCGCTCATCGAGGCACTCGCGGAGCGGTTGCCCCAGTGGCAACCGGTGGGGATCGCGGCCGGGCTGCACCTGGTCGTCCGGCTGCCCGACGGCACGGATGACCTGCAGCTGCAGGAAAACCTCGCTGCCGCAAGCGTGTACGCCCCGGCGTTGTCGACATATTCCCATGCGGCACCGCGGTATCCGGGTCTCGTGCTCGGCTACGCCGCGCTGCCGCCGGACCGGCTCCGCGCCGCGGTCGAGCGGATCGCGTCGGCCTGTTGAACCGCCGGTGAACTCCTGGTGCATCCGGGAGGGGTCCCGCCGCGGACGCCTAAAATTGATTTTCTCGGACGCGGGCAGGGGGAAGGACGACCGTGAGCTTCGGGGAAATGATGCGGGCGCTCGCCGAGGTGCTCACGTCCGGCCGCGGCATCGTGCCGATCGCCGTGATCGCGGGCGCGACGATCCTGGCCCCGATCATCGACCGTTACGTCATTCGGCGCAGGCGCATCATCTACCGGGAACTGTACAACTCGAAGATCGGACTCAGCCCGATCACCCTCAGCGAACCGGGAAACGGTGCCACGCAAGCGGATCCGGAACTCGTCCGGACAGCGCAGCTGCTGGAACCGCTCAGCGTCGTCGTGATCCGCATCCGCAACACCGGCAGCTTCGACATCGGTCCCGCTGACTGGGAACACCCGCTGCAGTTCACTTTCGGCAACCGAGTCGTGTGGGATGCGCGGGTATCCGAAGCTCGCGACGGCCTGCGCGACGTAGTTCGTAACGGGCTCGAATTCTTCACCCACGACCAGCCGACGCCCGAACCCGGCACTGCGCGGCTGTCCGGCGTGCGAGCGTTGCTGCCGCAACGGCTGTCCGATTTCCTGCGCCAACCCGACGCCCCACCCGTGCAGACCCCGCAGTGGCACGGGGTCCGGCTCGGTCAGCTTTCACTGAAACGGCGGGAAAAGTTCAAGCTTGTGGTGGTGTTGCGCGAGCCGGATGGCTGGCAAGGCGGTTCGCTGTCGAAGGAACTGGACGTCACCGGGCGGCTGAGTGGTGGGCGGATCAAGGATGAACGCAAACAGCGCTGGCTGTCCTGGCCAGTGGTCACGGTCGCAATCGGCGTACTGTTGACCGGAGCGCTGATCAGCATGCTCATCGTCGCCGCGTCGCGCGCTTCGGAACCCGGTTGTGGCACGGGTTCCCTTGCCGTGCACGGATCCAGTGCGTTCGTGCCGATCATCGACAGCATCGCGAAGGAGTACCACGGACTGTGCTCCGGCGCGGAAATCACCACTCAGGCCGCGGGAAGCGTTTCCGCCGTACGAGAACTTGGCCAGCTGGCGCCGGACGCGAAGGACAGTCTCGCCGTGTTGTCCGACGGCAAAGCCGCCGAGGCCGGGCCTGAGCTGGTCGCGCAACCGGTCGCTACGCTCGTGTACACGTTGGTGGTCAACAGTTCCGCCGGCGTTGACCGCCTGACCACGGAGCAGGTACGCGGGATCTTCAGCGGGCGTTACCGCGACTGGTCCCAGCTGCGGGAAGGCCCGTCACTGCCGATCCGGGTGGTCGGACGCGGGCAGGAATCGGGTACGCGCAAGACCTTTGAGCAGAAGGTGCTGAGCGCGGCCGAACCGGGGCTGTCGTCCGACGACTGCCGCACGCCGGTCCGGGACCCGAACGCAGCGGTGGTGCGCTGCGAACGCGGGACGACAGCCGAGTTGCTGCAGGCGGTCGGTGACACTCCGGGCGCGATCGGGTACGCGGACGTACCCGCGGCCAAGGTTTCCTCTGCACGCGGCGGCCGCGTGACGCTGGCCCAGCTCGACGGCCGCTACCCCGACGTGACCAGCATAGACGCGGGCTATCGCTTCTGGACGGTGGAATACCTGTACACGAAGGGCGTGCCGGAGAACGACTCGCTGCTGAAGCAGTTCCTGGACTACCTGCGCAGCAGCACGGCCCGGGCGGAATTGCAGGACGCAGGGTACACGCCATGTGTGACAAAACAGGGGCTGATGGACCGGTACTGCACCCGACCGGATGCCTGATCAGTTTCTTTCACCCGGTCGAGGCCGGCTCCGCAGTTTTTGTCGGTGGTGGGGGTCATGATGACCGGGTGTTGCTCACCGACCTCGTCACCGCATCCGCCGAACTGGCGGCCACTCGATCCCGGAAGGCGAAAATCGCCGTCCTGGCCACAGTCCTGCGCGCGGCCGAATCCGGCGAGCTGCACGCTGTGATCGCGTACCTCACCGGGCAGACCGCGCAGGATCGGCTGGGTGCGGGCTGGCGCACGCTCGCCGATCTTGCCGTCCGTCCGGCCCCTGAACCTGCAGTCGCGGTGGCCGAGGTCGACGCTGCGCTCACCGAGGTCGCGGCCGCTGCGGGCGCGGGTTCGGTGAAACGGCGGGCGGATGTGCTCAGCGCGTTGTTCGCCCGGTTGACCGAGGCCGAGCAGGAGTTCGTGATCCGGCTGGTCACCGGGGAGCTGCGGCAGGGCGCGCTGGAGGGAGTAATGGTCGACGCGGTCGCGGCGGCGGCCGAGGTGGAGGTCGAGCAGGTCCGGCGCGCGTTCATGCTGTCCGGGCGGCTTCCGGTCACCGGGCAGGCGGCGATGACCGGTGGCGCGGCGGCGCTCGCGGAATTCCGGCTGGAGCTGGGCCGTCCGGTGCGGCCGATGCTGGCGTCACCGGCAGAGTCACTCGAGGAAGCCGCGGCGGAGCATGGGAATGCCATCGTCGAGTACAAAATGGACGGTGCGCGGATACAGGTGCATCGGCAAGGTGCGGAGGTGCAGGTATATACCCGAACCCTACGGGAAATCACCGGCAGCGTAGGCGAATTGGTGGAACTCGTACGGGCGCTGCCGTGCGAATCCGTGGTACTCGACGGGGAAACGCTCGCGCTCACCGACGACGGGCGGCCACGGCCGTTCCAAGAGACGATGAGCCGTTTCGGCAGCACGCGGGAGGAACAGGTACGGGCGTTGCTGCTGCGGCCGTACTTCTTCGACTGTTTGCACCTTGACGGCGTCGACCTGCTCGACGTGCCACTGTCGCAACGGAACGAAGCACTCCGGCGGGTCGCGGGCGAGCACGTGATCCCGGGAGAGATACAGCCTTCGTCGCCGGGCGCGGTGCTCGACGCGGCGATGGCGGCCGGGCACGAGGGGGTGATGGTGAAGGACCTCGAGTCGATCTACGCGGCAGGGCGGCGCGGGCGGGCGTGGCTGAAGGTGAAACCGGTACACACCATCGACCTCGTGGTGCTGGCGGCGGAATGGGGACACGGACGGCGCACCGGCAAGCTGTCCAATCTCCACCTCGGCGCCCGCGATCCCGACGGCGGGCCACCGATCATGGTGGGCAAGACGTTCAAGGGTCTCACCGACGAGCTGCTGGCCTGGCAGACCGAGCGGTTCCAGGAG
Source organism: Amycolatopsis jejuensis (assembly GCF_000717335.1). Taxonomy (GTDB): domain Bacteria; phylum Actinomycetota; class Actinomycetes; order Mycobacteriales; family Pseudonocardiaceae; genus Amycolatopsis; species Amycolatopsis jejuensis. The sequence continues at coordinate 112,549 of NZ_JNYZ01000027.1, read as the reverse complement.
ATCGAGACGGACCGCGACCGGTGGACTGTCCACGTGCGACCGGAAATGGTGGTCGAGATCGAACTGGACGGCGCGCAGGTGAGCACCCGCTACCCGGGAGGGCTGGCGCTGCGGTTCGCCCGCGTGGTCCGGTATCGGCCGGACAAGGACCCCGGTGAAGCCGACACGATCGACACGGTGCGCGGGCTGCTGCGTGGAAGTCGTCCCGAGGAGGCGTCGTAATGAGTGGGGGTGGCGGGCTGGGTTTGCTCCGCGAGTGCTGGAGTCGCGTGCTGCGGGCTGTCCGACCGCATCGGGTCGGGTGGGCTGCACGCCCTCGCAGTGCCGGAGCTGCAGGTTGGGTGTCCTCCCGAAGCATCGGAGCAGGGCGCTCATGCGGGAGGGTGGGCTTGCATGCCGGCTGGAGCACCTGGGTTATCGGAGCAGCGTTGGCATGTGCTCAACTCGCCCGACGCACCGACCCGAGCGCGCACCGCTTCTGGCGCGCGCCGGAAGCCGGGGGCACTTCACCCGATGCACTCCAGCAGCGACGGCGTGCACCTCACTCACGTCCGGCGCTCGCCAGCAGTGGCAGCACCCACCCGCGGCGCCCGACGCACCCTCTGCAGCGGCACACCCCCAGTGCTCGGCGCTCCCTAGGAGTGGCGGCACGTATCCCACGTGCGATACCCGACGCACCCGAGCACAAACCCTCACCCGCGGTACCCCAGCAGCCGCGGCACTCCAGCAGCTACCGCACGCCCCCACCCGACGCACCCCGGCAGCAACGGCACGCCCCACCCGCAGCACCCCGGCAGCAACGGCACGCCCACCCGCAGCACTCCAACAGCTGCGGCACACCCCCACCCGCAGCACCCCAGCACCCCCCCACCCAAGGCACCCCAACACCTACAGCACGCCCCCGACCAGCAGCACCCCAACAGCCACGGCGCACCCCCGACCCGCGGCCCCTCCACAGCCGCAGCATGCAGCCTCACCCCCGGCGGCCCGGCACGACTCACCAACGGCAACGCAGCCCACTGCGCCGGAGCGCAGGTCGGCACGCACCCACCTTGAGGACCAGAGCACTGTCGGCATGCACCCACCCTGAGGGCCGGAGGCGAGCGAAGCAGCACACAGCACCCCGCCCACCGCCCAGGTCTCGCGCCCGCCGTCCACCCGCAGTCGTGTCGTGGTCGGGGAAACCGCACCGGGGACGTAATCTCCTCGGTATGCCCTCGAAAGCGTTGGCCCGGCTGTGGTTCGGGGTGACTGCGGCCGTCGTGCTGGTCGCGCTCGTGATACAGATCGTTGCGGTCGTGCGGGCGCACGGGCCCTACGCAAGTGTCGTTGCGCGGGTGGCGAACGTGTTCACGTACTTCACCATCCTCTCGAACGTCCTCGTTCTCGTCACCACGGCGGCGTTCGCGAGGGGGCGTGGAACGTCGCCGCTCATGCGGGTGCTCTGGCTCGATGCGCTGGTCGGGATCGTGGTCACTGGCGTCGTCTACCAGGTTGCGCTCGCCGGGCTGTTCGACCTGCACGGGCTGAACCTCATCGCGGACATCCTGCTGCACCGCGTCAGCCCGGTGCTGTGCGTGCTCGGCTGGCTGTTCTTCGCTCCGCGCGTGCTCGGCTGGCGGGTGGTTCCGTGGTCGCTCGTGTACCCGCTGGTGTGGCTCGCGTTCACGCTGGTCCGCGGCGCGCTGGACGGTATGTACCCGTACCCGTTCATCGACGCCGGCGACCTCGGCTACGGGCAGGTCACCGTCAACTGCCTGATCATCGGCGTGCTCTTCGTCGCGCTCGCGAGCGGCGCGCGGGTCGCCGACCGGCTGCTCATGCGCGCACGCGGCGGAACGCGTTCAGCGGATCGTTGAGCCCGGCGTGCGCGAGTGCCCGCCATGCGCCGCGCCCCAGGTCAACCGGCTTGCCTGCGGCGACGCGATGCATCTGCTGGGTGTGCCACTGCACCTCCAGCAGGCTGTCCGCGAGCCGGATTCCCGTGTGCGGGCACCGCCGTTCCGCGCGGACGTCGTCGCCCGCCAGCAGGCGTCCGGGCAGCGTCGGGTCCACCGTGAACGGGCGGCCGAGCCCGATCACGTCCAGGGCACCGGATTCCAGCGCGGCGGCCATCGCGGCGGCCGTGGTGAAACCACCGGTCACCATGAGCGCGACAGGGCTGATCTGCCGCGCTTTCGCCGCGTAGTCAAGGAAATACGCCTCGCGCTTCGCCGTGCTCGCCCGGCCGGACCCCATCATCGCGGCGCGTTCGTAGGTGCCGCCGGAAATCTCCAGCAGGTCGATGCCTGCGTCGCCCAGTGCGCGGACCACCTGCAGCGACTCGTCCTCGCCGAAGCCGCCACGCTGGAAGTCCGCGCTGTTGAGCTTCACCGAAACCGGCACGCGATCGCCGACCGCGGCCCGGACTGCGCGCACCACCTCCAGCAGGAACCGGCTGCGATCGCGGCCCCACTCGTCGTCGCGGCGGTTCACCAGCGGTGACAGGAACTGCGAAATCAGGTACCCGTGCGCGCCGTGCAGCTGGACCCCGGCGAACCCGGCGTCGACGAACGTCCGTGCGGACAGTGCGAACTTCGCCACCAGCGCCTCGATTTCGTCCCCGGTGAGCGCCCGCGGTGCCGCAAAGGCCGTCCGCACGCCGCGGTCCCCGAACGGCACCGCCGAAGGCGCAACTGGCCGCCGCGACAGATACCGCGGGCTCTGCCGCCCGGGATGGTTGAGCTGGACCCAAAGCTGCGCGTCAGTCCCGTCGACGGACCGCGCCCACCGCCGGTACACCGACGGGTCCGGAACATCCGGCACCGAGACGTTGCGCGGCTCGCCGAGCGCCGTCGGATCGATCATCACGTTGCCGGTCACGAGCAGGCCGGCGCCGCCGTTCGCCCAGGTCCGGTACAGGGTGGCGAGCTCGTCCGACGGCGCGTTGCGGCGATCGCCCAACTGCTCGCTCAGCGCCGACTTCGCCAGGCGATGCGGCAGGACCGCGCCGCATTGCAGCTTCAGGGGTTCGGCCAGCAGGTCCCGGGGGTCGGTCATGGCGGTCCCGTCGTCGCGGTGGCAACTTACTTCAAGTAAGGATACTCGATAGTAGATACCGGCGGTATGCCCACGGGACCACTAGGGTCGGCGGACATGACGGCGATAGTGCAGAACCTGGTCACGTCGGGCGTGTTCGAGCTCGACGGCGGCAGCTGGGACGTGGACAACAACGTCTGGATCGTCGGCGACGACACCGAGGTGATCGTGATCGACGCCGCCCACGATGCGGAGGCCATCGCGGACGTCGTCGGCGAGCGCACGGTCCGCGCGATCGTCTGTACGCACGCGCACAACGACCACGTCAATGCTGCCCCCGACCTGGCCAAACGCACTGGCGCGCCGATCCTGCTGCACCCGGCCGACCGCGTCGTCTGGGACCTCACCCACCCGGACCGCGCCCCGGACGCCGACCTCTCCGACGGCCAGGCCATCACCGTCGCCGGCACCGACCTCACCGTGCTGCACACCCCGGGCCACGCCCCGGGCGCAATCTGCCTGTACAGCCCAGAGCTGGGCGTCCTCTTCACCGGCGACACCCTGTTCCACGGCGGCCCCGGCGCCACCGGCCGGTCGTATTCGGACTACCCGACCATCGTGCAGTCCATCCGCGACCGCCTCTTCCCCCTCCCGGACCCCACGATCGTCCGCACCGGCCACGGCGAGGCCACGACGATCGGCAAGGAGAAGGCGGCGTCGGCAGACTGGCCGGCCTGACCCGCGGCGATACCGAGAAAGTATCGGGCATACCGAAACGGTCTTGGACGGTCCGGCCGCCGCGACGCTGGAATTGGATCATGAACGACCGCCCGGAACCCGACAGCCGCACTCCCGCAAGCGTTTCCGTGGTCGGCCCTGGCGACGGCGAGGTGCTAGTCCTCGGCAAGACGCGCATGCGCATCCTCGAGGACGGCAGCACCACCGAAGCCCGCCTCGGGATCGCCGAGTCGGTTGTCGCGCCGCACTCGCCCGGACCGCCGCAGCACCGGCACGCCCGGCACGACGAAGGCTTTTACGTCGTCTCCGGAACGCTGCGGTTCACCGTCGGCGAGCAACAGCACGACGTGTCGGCCGGCACGCTGGTCATGGTCCCACCCGGGGCCCCGCACACCTTCGCCAACGTTTCCGACGAACCGGCCGTCATGATCAGCACCTTCACCCCGGACCTGTACGTGCAGTATTTCCGGGACATGCACGACGCCATGGCGGACGGCCGGACGTTCACTCAGGACGACAACATCCGCATCATGCGGAACTACGCCACCGAGCCCGCCACCGAATTCCCCGCCCACTGACCGGCCAGCCGGACCCAGGCCCAGCAAACCCGAGCCAGCCGAACCCAGGCCCACCGAGCCTGAGTTGGCCGTTCCCGGGCCAGTCGAACCAGAGAATGCCGGACCCGGGCCAACTGGACCCGAGCCAGCGAGAAACCCAGGCCAGCCGAGCCAGGCCAGCCGAGCCCGAGCCAGCCAGAACGCAGGACAGCCGAGCTGGGCCAGCCGAGCCCAAGCCCCCAACCCAGGTCAGCCGAGTGCGGCCAGCCGAACCCGAGCCAGCCAAAACCCAAGTCAGCCAATCCCAGCCAGCCGAACCCAAGCCGCCCAAAAAACCAGGTCGGCCGATCCAGCCAGCGGGACCCAGGTCAGCCGAACCCAGGTCAGGCCAACCCCGAGCCAGCCGGACCCAGGTCAGCCGGTCAGCCGGGGAATCTCCGGCTCCACCCGCACCCGCTCACGTGCCTCCGCCGCAAGCGTTTGCGCCCAGGTCTGCAGGCCGGCGACGTCGATCCCATACGGCGGCTCCACGCGGAACGGCTCGATGTTCTCCACCCCGCGTTCGAGCAGCGCCACCGCGCCTGTCCCGTTCCCGCGCAGCGCGTGCGTCAGCCCGACCGCGAGTTGCGCCAAGCCACGCCACAACTCGCGCTCCGGGCCGTCGATGGACTTCCACGCGTCCTCGAACACCTCGTGCGCATGGAACGGACGTCCGGCGTCCAGTAGTTCCTGCGCCTCCACCAGGGTGTCCGCGGGGCTGCGTTGTACCCCCTCCGGCTGGCGCGGCACTCCGTCAGCGCCGTAGGGCAACGGGCGGCCAAGGCCGTCGCGCGGGCGGGCGTTGCGGGCGCGTCCCAGGTCGTCGCGGTCACGGCTCTCCACGCGGCCATTCTTCCACGAGCCACGCCGGGTTAGCGTCCCGCGCGCAAGCCACGTAGCCTGGGGACTCGTGCGCTTTCTGGATGGGCACGTGCCCGCTCACGACCTGACCTACGACGACGTGTTCCTGCTGCCGAACCGTTCGGACGTGGAATCCCGCTTCGACGTCGACTTGTCCACTGTGGACGGTACTGGCGCGACGATTCCCGTGGTGGTGGCCAACATGACCGCCGTCGCCGGGCGGCGGATGGCCGAGACGGTCGCCCGCCGCGGTGGTCTCGTCGTGCTGCCGCAGGACGTCGACACCGCCGCGGTCACCGAGATCGTGTCCTGGGTGAAGTCCCGGCATGCGGTCTGGGACACGCCGCTGGTGCTCACCGGCGGTGACGCGGTGGCCGACGCCCTCAACCTCGTGCACAAACGAGCACACGGCGCGGTCGTCATCGTCGATGGGGACGGCAAGCCGGTCGGCATCGTCGATGAGGCCGCCTGCGCCGGGGTCGACCGCTTCGCGCGGCTGGCCGACGTCGCGGAACCAGCCGCTGTCGCGGTGCCGCTGGACACGCCGTCGCGCGAGGTTTTCGAGCTCCTGCACAGCAGCGGTGGACGCCTTGCGCTCGGCCTCGACGCCCGCGGTCGCCTCGCCGGCGTGCTCACCGAGGTCGGCGCGCTGCGGTCGGAGATCTACGTTCCGGCCACCGATACACAGGGCAAGCTGCGCGTGGCCGCCGCGATCGGCGTGAACGGCGACGTCGCGGCGAAGGCAGAAGCGGTGCTGGCTGCAGGCGTTGACGTGCTGGTCGTCGACACCGCACACGGGCACCAAGAGAAGATGATCGCCGCGCTCAAGGCCGTCCGGTCAGTGTCGCCGAAGGTGCCAGTGGTGGCCGGCAACGTGGTCACCGCCGAGGGCACGCGCGACCTCATCCACGCCGGTGCAGACGTCGTCAAGGTCGGCGTCGGGCCTGGCGCCATGTGCACCACGCGGATGATGACCGGCGTCGGCCGCCCGCAGTTCTCCGCGGTCGCGGACTGCGCCACTGCTGCCCGTGAGCTGGGTAAACACGTGTGGGCGGACGGCGGCGTACGGCATCCGCGGGACGTCGCGCTGGCGCTGGCCGCGGGCGCGTCGGCGGCGATGGTCGGCTCGTGGTTCGCCGGTACCCACGAATCGCCCGGCGACCTGCGCTACGACGAGCAGGGCCGACCGTACAAGGAGTCATTCGGCATGGCGTCGAAGAGGGCCGTCGGCGCCCGTACGCGCACGGACAACGTCTTCGACCGCGCGCGCAAGGCGCTGTTCGAGGAGGGCATCTCGACGTCGCGGATGGCGCTCGACCCGACCCGTCCCGGCGTCGAAGACCTGCTCGACTCGATCTGCTCCGGTCTCCGCTCGTCCTGCACGTACGCGGGCGCGCGCACGCTCGAGGAGTTCCACCAGCGGGCTGTGCTGGGCGTGCAGTCCGCGGCAGGCTTCGCCGAAGGTCGCCCGTTGCCTTCCGGTTGGTAAGTCCGTGAAGGGAACCATCACGGAATCAGATTCCGTGATGGTTCCCTTCACGGACAAGCTGGCTCAGCCGTGGTCCTCCAGCATTTCGGTGACCAGCGCGGCGATCGGCGAGCGCTCGGACCTCGTCAGGGTCACGTGCGCGAACAGCGGGTGCCCCTTCAGCTTCTCGATCACCGCGGAGACGCCGTCGTGCCGCCCGACGCGCAGGTTGTCGCGCTGGGCGACGTCGTGCGTGAGCACCACCCGCGACGCCGTGCCGAGCCGGGACAGCACCGTGAGCAGCACGTTGCGCTCCAGAGACTGTGCCTCGTCCACGATCACGAACGTGTCATGCAGCGAGCGGCCGCGGATGTGCGTGAGCGGGAGCACCTCGAGCATGCCGCGGTCGAAGACCTCGTCGAGCACGTCCTGGCTCACGAGCGCGCCGAGGGTGTCGAACACCGCCTGCGCCCAGGGCTGCATCTTCTCGGTCTCGGACCCGGGCAGGTAGCCGAGGTCCTGGCCGCCGACCGCGTAGACCGGGCGGAACACCACGACCTTCCGGTGCTGACGGCGTTCCATCACCGCCTCCAGGCCCGCGCACAGCGCCAGCGCCGACTTGCCGGTACCGGCGCGCCCGCCGAGCGAGACGATGCCGACGTCGGAGTCGAGGAGCAGGTCGAGTGCCACCCGCTGCTCGGCGGACCGGCCGTGCAGGCCGAACGCCTCGCGGTCGCCACGCACCAGCCGCACCCGCTTGTCCGCGGTGACCCGGCCGAGCGCGCTGGAGCTGCCCGCGAGCAGCCGCAACCCGGTGTGGCACGGCAGTTCCCCCACCTCGCCGAGGCCGAACTCCGCCGGATCCGCCGAACCGCCCGAGAAGAGCGCGTCGATCAGCTCCTGTGGCGCGTCCACGTCCGCCATCCCGGTCCAGCCCGACGGCGTGACCTCCTGTGCCCGGTACTCGTCCGCGGTGAGCCCGACCGCACCCGCCTTGACCCGCAGCGGGATGTCCTTCGTCACCAGCGTGACCGACGGCCGCTCCGTCGCGAGGTTGAGCGCGCACGCGAGGATGCGGTGGTCGTTCGAGTCGGTGCGGAAGCCCACCGGAAGCACGGACGGGTCGGTGTGGTTCAGCTCCACCTGCAGGGTGCCGCCCTGGTCCCCGATCGGGATGGGGGCGTCGAGCCTGCCGTGCTTGAGCCGGAGGTCGTCCAGCAGCCGGAGGCTTTCCCTGGCGAACCAGCCCAGTTCGGGGTGGTGGCGCTTGGCCTCCAGTTCGCTGATGACGACCAGTGGCAGTACCACGGCGTGTTCGGCGAACCGGGTGACCGCCCACGGGTCGGAAAGCAGTACCGACGTGTCGAGCACGTAGGTGAAGCGGGCGGATTCGGGCGAGATCGAGGCTTTCTCCGGGGCCGAGGCACCGGTCGAAGAACGGCCTGAGGCCTTGCGGGGTGAACGCTGCGCAGTCACGACGGCATCTCCCTCGAGGGCGTGTGCACCCCACGCCCGCACTCGCTGGGCCGGGCACCTCCCTGGCTGGGTCCGCACTTCCTGACGCTGGCTGCGTCAGCAGGCACGGCCACGAGGGCCGGGTGCCGGCCCCCTCGTGCATCTCGCAGGCGGCTGAGCCGCCCCCTCGATCAACGCCACGACCAGGGCCTCCCGCGAGGACCCGCACGGAACGCGAGCCCTCACTTCCGGAAGGTACCCACGTCCGCCGGATCCTGCAGGCAGCCACACAGGTGATTCGCCGATTCGTCATCCCACCGTCAGTCGTACGAAACGGAGCGTCGACGACGATCACCCAGGGTCACCGGGTCGGGCGATCGGGGGGTCACGCATTCGCATGATCTTGGAAAATCAATTACAGAACGCAGGCAATTTACTGGTAAAGGGGCTTGTACCACGGGGCAGAGCGGAATGCAGTTTGCGTGCTGGAGACTGGACCGGACCGGGTGAACCAGGGCTTCCACGGCTCACACAATGGGCGTACGCGACATTCACGAGAGGTCATTCGGGGGTAATTTCCTCACTGCGGGACACCCCACCGGAACACTCGGTGCCCCGGATCCCAGTATCTCTACTTAGGAGTGTGCGAAGTGCTGAAGAAGGCTGGAATCGTCGCCGGTGCTGCCGCGGGTCTCATGATGATCGGCGGGACGGCGTTCGCCTCCCCGGTCGCGACCCAAGGCGCCCCGGACCCGACGTTCGGCGACGCCTACGCCACCTTCATCGAGGGCGGCGGCGCGCTGGGCTACGGCGCCGCGTCGCTGGTCGCGGGTGCCTACACCGGCATCGCCCTGACCCCGGCTCTGGTGGCCCACTCGTTCGAGCACCACGGCCACCACTGATCACCGCTTGACGCGAAGGCCCCGGAGCCCGGCTCCGGGGCCTTCGCCGTGCGCTCAGGCGCCGAAGCGGCGATGCCGCCAGGCGTAATCACGAAGTGCGCGAAGAAAGTCGACCCGGCGGAATGCGGGCCAGTACGCCTCGGTGAACCAGAATTCCGAATGCGCTGATTGCCACAGCAGAAAACCGGAAAGGCGCTGTTCACCGGATGTTCGGATAATGAGGTCCGGATCGGGCTGACCGGATGTGTACAGATGTTCCGAGATGTGGTCGACATCGAGGATTTTCGCCAATTCCCGGATCGACGTTCCCTCGTCGGCGTGCTGCAGCAGCAGTTTGCGGACGGCGTCGGCGATTTCCTGCCGCCCGCCGTACCCGACGGCGATGTTCACCTCCATGCCCGCGCGGTCCTCGGTCCGCGCCGCGGCGGCGGTGAGCTTCTGCGCCACCTCGAGCGGCAGCAGGTCGAGCGCACCGACGATGCGCAACCGCCACGGCACCTCGGGGCCGGCGAGCTCGTCGGTGACGTCGGTGATGATCTTGAGCAGCGGGGTGAGCTCGTCCGGGTCACGGTTGAGGTTGTCGGTGGAGAGCAGCCACATGGTGACGACCTCGACCTCGGCCTCCCGGCACCAGCTGAGGAAGTCGGCGATCTTCTTGGCCCCGGCGCGGTGCCCGTCGGCCACATCCGCGAACCCGGCCTCCCTTGCCCAGCGGCGGTTGCCGTCGAGCATGATCGCGATGTGTCGCGGATGCCGACCGGCCGCCTGCTGAATCAGGCGGCGGCCGTAAACGCTGTAGACGACGTCGGACATGAAGGACCGGAGGCTCACGTCGCCCGAGCCTACGCACCCGGTACGGCCACGTGTGACGCGCCACGGGGGCTGGCCAAAAAGCTGTGGTCCCGTAGCCTGGGGCCGGTGAGCGTGACGACCGAGCCCCCGTCCCTTCCCGAGGACACCCGCCCCCGGCTACGCGGCCACATCCACTTCTGGTCGTTCTTCGGCGCAGTCGCGGCCGCCGCCACGCTGATCAGCCTCGCCGCGTCGACGGTCTCGCCGGTGGCCGCGCTGGCGACGTCCGTGTACGGCCTCACCGTGCTGGGCGTGTTCGGCGTGAGCGCGCTCTACCACCGTCGGCTGTGGAGCCCGCGTGCGTACAAATGGATGAAACGCGCCGACCACTCGATGATCTTCCTGTTCATCGCGGGCACGTACACGCCGTTCACGCTGCTGGCCATGTCGAAGCCCACGGGATACGTGGTCCTGGGCATCGTGTGGGGCGGCGCGATCCTGGGTGTGACGATGAAGATGCTGTGGCCGCATGCCCCCAGGTGGCTGGGCGTGCCGATCTACATCGCACTGGGCTGGGTGGCGGTGTTCGTGCTGCCGGAACTGCTGAACAACGCCGGGGTGGCGGCTTTGGTGCTGCTGTGCATCGGGGGCCTGTTTTATACCCTTGGTGCGGTTTTCTATGCGGTGAAGTGGCCGAACCACTGGCCGGAGACGTTCGGGTACCACGAGTTCTTCCATGCGTGCACGGTGTTGGCCGCGGTGTCACATTATGTGGCGATCTGGTTGGCGATGTACGCCTAGCTGCTCGTACGAAGAGAAACACCAGCTTCGTGCGCAAGATCTGAAGCATCGGCGGATCGATGTACGCTGCAGGGTGAACGGCCGCCGGTACATTTGAGCGGTTACTCGGGCTCCGTCCACCGAGAAAACCAAGGCGCCGCCTGGACGCAGGCAGCGGCGCAGCTCGCCCAGCAGGGGAGCCGCCTCCAGCGCAGCCGAGCTCCAGGACCTCGAGGCCACGGATATCGCCTGCCAGACGCAAGATCGCAGGCCGTTCATACTGCGCGTCAGGACCGCTGCGGTCCGCGAAACGAGCGTACGTCTGGGCGTGATCGCGATGCATGGACCTGCCCCCGAGACTACGACCGCCGAGTAACCGCGAACCCCTCCCCGTACCGCGACGCCTCCATCACCCCACTCCCCGCGAAATGGGCCGGTATCACCAGCTCACCCAAATCCGCCGCTCGTCCCAGCACTCGGCGGCGGGTGGCGACGGCATCGGCCGGATCTTCGCAGAAGCAGCTGTTGTGTTCCGGCGCCACCATCTGTACCGGGCTGTGCACCAGGTCTCCCACGAAAACCGCTCGGTCGGTTCCCGACTGCAGGCGCAGCAAGGACGAACCCGGGGTGTGGCCGGGCGCGGATTCGAGCGTCAGGTTGGCGTCGATGCGGTGGCTGGCCTCCCACAGGGTCGCGCGGCTCAGTACCGGCGCGATGCTGTCGGCGTACATCAGGCGGTTTCCCTCGCGGCGTTCCGGGGCGAGGGAGTGGTTGCGGGGATCGAAATACTCCTTGTCCGCGCGCGGGATCAGGTACTGCGCGTTCGGGAACGTCGGGACCCAGCCGTCGCCGTCGCGGCGGGTGTTCCAGCCGACGTGGTCGTAGTGGACGTGGGTGTTGACCACGACGTCCACGTCCTCCGGCGGTGGCCAGCCGGTCAAGGAAATCCGTGTGCTGGTGGTCGGCCATCGGCAGCTGCGGACGCTCCCGGTCGTTGCCGACGCCGGTGTCCACCACGATCACCGCGCCCTCGCTGCGCAGCACCCACGTCTGCACCGCGCCGCGGCAGACGTCGGATTCCGGGCGCCAGTGATCCGGCGCGAGCCACGCCTCGTTGTCCCGCCACAGTTCGGGCGGGCTCGGGACCAGAACGCGCGCCGGAGCGATCTCGCCCTCCCATTCGACAACCCGGATGACTTCTACCGAACCCAGATGCATAATCGCAGGTTAAGCGAGAAGAACAAGACGATCCATGGTCAAAAGAAGCAAACTGATACGTGAAAATCTCAGCAGGAAGACGACGAGTGGACATCCTCAGCGACGCGATCGCCGTGATGCGGACCGGGGAACCGGCATCGAACCGGCTGTCCGTGGGTACCGAGTGGTGCTACCGCCTGGCCCCGTACGAAGGCGCCGGCTTCCACGTCGTGTTGCGCGGCGCCGGCTGGCTGCTGACCGAGCACCGCGACCCGCTGCGGCTGACCACCGGCGACGCGGTCCTGCTCCCGCACGGCAGCGCGCACGTTCTGTCGAGCACCCCCGACGACCACGGCGCCGTGCCATTCGAAGACGCAGGCACCAGCACCGGCGGGGCCGCCGAAATGTTGTGCGGCAAATACCGTTTCGACCGTTCCCGCGCGCATTTCCTCATGTCCGCGCTGCCCGACGTGATCCACCTGCCCGCGGACGTGGGCGCGCACCCCGAGCTGCACGCGGCGATTTCCCTGCTCGGCACTGAGCTGCACGGGGCGCAGCCGGGCCGGGACGCGGCGGTCGGCGGGCTGCTCGACCTCCTGCTCGCTTACCTGGTCCGCGCCTGGCTGGCAGAAAATCCTGGTGGCGGATGGCCGAAAGCGTTGCGCGACCCCGAAATCGCCGCGGCGCTCGGGGCATTGCACGCCGACCCGGCCCGCCCGTGGCGGTTAGCGGACCTGGCCACGGAGGTGGGGCTGTCCCGCGCCACGCTGGCCCGGCGCTTCACCGCGCTGACCGGTCGGCCGCCGATGGCGTACCTGACGTGGTGGCGCTTGACCATCACGGCGCAGCTCTTGCGCGCTGGCGACCGTCCGTTACCCGCCATCGCCCGACAAGCCGGGTACAGCACGCCCTTCGCGTTTTCGCACGCCTTCAAGCGACAGTACGGCGTCGCGCCCGCGCAGTACCGCTCAGCCGCGAAGCATGGGAGCGGCGAGGAACTGCTCAGGGATGCCAAACCCGTCCACCAAGGTCCGCGCGTGAGGGCGTAGAGCCGCGCACAAGCTGTTCACCGCTGCGGTCACAGCTTTCGCGCGTCCCGCACTGATTCGACCGTGTTCAAGGAACCACGCGCGGTCGGCTTCAATCGTTGACAGCGCGTACAGGTCACACAGTCGAGCCAGCAATACTTGAGCATCCCCATCGGGACAATCGTCAACAGCGCGCGCGAAAGCGGATAGGACGACACGCTCGACGTGTACGCGGCCAGCGAGCAGCACGTGGTCCTGCGCAGCATTGAAGGTGCCGAAGGGATCTTCGGCGGCGCGGCGCAGGCGGTTGGCGACGCCGTCCAGTACGTGTTCTTCGCGGTCTTCGAAGAGACGCTGTTGCCACTCTCGGTCGAAGAGCCCTGACTCCATCAGGGGTTCGATGAAAGCGGCCGTGCGCTCCCTGACGGCGTCTACTACCTGCTCCGCAACAAACCGCGCCGTCGCAAGTGGACTCAGGTCCTCGAAGTGTTCCTTGTACTGCGTCAGCAACCCCTTCGCGACCAACTGCAGCAACACCGTGTTGTCGCCCTCGAAGGTGGTGAACACGTCAGTGTCGGCTTTGAGGCCAGCAAGCAGGTTCTCTGACAGGTACCCAGCGCCACCACAGGCTTCGCGCGCGGCCTGGATGGTGGCTGTCGCGTGCCACGTGTTCACGGCCTTCAGCCCGGCCGCGCGCGACTCGAGCTCGCGTTGCTCTTCCGCGGGCGCGTCGGGCGCGATGTCGTTCAGCGTGGCGACGAGCTCTTCTTGCGCGAAATGCAGCGCGTACGTCTTCGCCAACGCGGGTAGCAGTTTTCGTTGGTGCCCAAGGTAATCGAGAATCACGACCTCGTCGCCCTCGGGACGCCGGAACTGCCGCCGCTGCTCGCCGTACCGGATCGCCAGCGTCAGCGCGCGTTGCGTCGCGCTCCCGGCGCTACCGCCGACGCTCACCCGGCCGCGGATCAACGTGCCCAGCATCGTGAAGAACCGGCGGGCATCGCTCTCGATCGGGCTCGAATACGTGCCGTCCTCGGCGACGTCACCGAAACGGTTCAGCAATGCCTCCCGCGGTACCCGCACCTGGTCGAACGTCAACCGGCCATTGTCGACCCCGTTCAGCCCGGCTTTGTGCCCGCAGTCCTCGACGGTGACCCCCGGAGCGGGCGCACCGGAATCGTCCCGAATCGGCACCAGAAACGCATGTACGCCACGGGATTCGTCGCCAGTGATCAGTTGCGCAAACACCACCGCCAGCTGCCCGTCGCGCGCGGCGTTGCCGATGAACTCCTTGGTGGCGCCGGAATCCGGGCTGTGCACCACGAACTCGCGCGCGGCCGGGTCGTACGTCGCGGTGGTGTGCAGGTGCTGGACGTCGGAGCCGTGGCCGTGCTCGGTCATCGCGAAACAGCCGAGCAGGTCGAGATTCATGATGCGGTGCAAGTACTTCTCGTGATGCGGCGAGGTGCCGAGCAACTGCACCGCGCCGCCGAACAGGCCCCACTGCACCCCGGCCTTGACCATCAGCGACAGGTCGCCGAAGCCCAGCATCTCGAAGGAAATCACCGAGCCGCCGACGTCGCCGTACGCCGCGTTGAAGCACGACGCGAGTTTCCGCAGGTCGTCGAGCACCTGGACGCGGTGCGCCTCGACGTCGAGACCGACGGTGTCCCGATACGTCAACTGCGCGCGCACGTCCCGTTTCAGCTCGGCCCACCGGCCATCGAGGACAGCGGTGAGCACGTCCGGGTCCACCTTCGCGGGCACAGCTGGGACGTCCACGGCTCCTCCGATCCGGCGGGGTCACTCACCGGTCAGCCTGCCTCAGCGGAGGAGCCGCCGCAGCTCAGCCCAGGTCAGGGCCCTTCGAGCGCAGGTCGTCGACCTTCGTCATCGCCTCGCGCAGATCGGTGAGCCAGCTGTCCGCGTGCTCGCCGACCAGCCGCACCGCCCAGGCCAGCGCCTCGGACCGCGACCGCGCGACGCCCGCGTCCACGAGCGTGTCCAGCACCAGCCGCTCGGGCTGCCGCAGCCGCGTCATCACCGGTACTGACAACGTCGTGAACAGGGCTTTCGTCCCGCCCAGCTTCGCGCCCCACGCGACCTTGCGCTGGTAGCGGTGCTCGGCCTGCCGGGCGATCTCGATGCGTTCGTCGCGCGTTTCCTCGCGGAACCGGCTGATCCGCCCGTCCTCGGCCGCCGCGCGGGCTGCGTCGTCGGCATATTCCCCGGTCAGCGTCGGCAGTTCCCCGACGACGACGATTTCCTCGCGGTCCACGGTGACCTCCGGGGCGCCGGTGAACCAGCCCTCCGGAAGCCGTCCGCCGAACCACGCCGCCGCGTCGTCCGCCGACGGCACCTCGACGTGCTGCCAGCCGCCCCGGCCTCGCCAGCCTCGTCCCATGACGTCCACCACCCTTGATTACATGATTACGTCACTACTCAAGCTACGCCGATTCCACCGTCACCGGTATGGCGTTCACCAGGGGCGGAATCTCAGAACTGGGCCACGAGCTGCGCGGACGTGGTCACCGGGCGCTCGCATACGTAGCCGCGGCACACGTACGCCGCGGGCTCGCCGTCGACCAGCGGCCGGTCGGCGAGCAGCGGGACGCCGGGCGCATCCGGGTCGCCACCGAGCACGATGCCGCCGCCGTGGATGTGCTGCGCGGCGGTCGTGACCAGGGCTGCGCGATCGGCCCCGACGACGGCGACCTGCACCGGCCCGGACTGCGCCGCCTCCGCCACCGACAGCCAGTGCCCGGCGAACCGCGGCACGCGCGCGGCGAGCAGGCCGACGCGGCGGAGCGCGAGTTCCGCGGCATCCCGGTATCGCGCCGCCTCCTCGTGCCCGGCGAGTGCGGACGCCGTGAGCAGCGCCCCGGCCAGCGCCGATGCACCGGACGGGCTCGCGTTGTCGGTCGGATCGGACGGCCGCTGTACCAAGGTTTCGGCGTCGTCAGCCGTGTCGTGGTAGGCGCCCGGCGTGGTTTCGGACGCGAAATGCGTCAACGCAAGGTCCAGCAGCCGGGTTGCCTCGGCGAGCCAGAGAGGTTCGCCGGTGGCCTGGTGCAGGGCGAGGAGACCGTCCGCGAGACACGCGTAATCCTCCAGGACCCCCACGGGCGCGCCAACGGTCCCATCGCGCGAACTCCGCCGCAGCCTTCCGTCGACGACGTGCAGGTCCAGCAGCAAGGAAGCCGCGGCCCGGGCCAGTTCGATCCACTGTGGACGTTCCAGCGCGACCCCGGCCTCGGCAAGCGCGGAGATCGCGAGACCGTTCCAAGCGGCGACAACCTTGTCGTCCCGCCCGGGTTGCGGACGCTCGGCACGGGCGGCGAGCAACGTGTGCCGGACGCGTTCGAAGCGCGTGAAATCGTCCGGATCCGTTAGGAGGCGGAGAGTCGAGGTGCCGTTTTCGAAGTTACCTTCATCGGTGACGTCGAAGAGCGAAGCGGCCCACGGACCGTCGTCGCCGAGGACTTCCTGCAGCTGCGCGGGCGTCCAGACGTAGGTCAGACCCTCGACGCCTTCGGTGTCCGCATCGAGTGAAGCGGCGAAACCACCTTGCGGGGTAAGGAGATCATGCTCCAGGAACCGGACGATCCCCTCGGCCACGCGCCGCGCCGACGACGAGCCACGACGAGCCAGATGCGCGTACAATCGAAGCAGCAACGCGTTGTCGTACAACATCTTCTCGAAGTGCGGGACAATCCACTCGGCGTCCACGGAATAGCGCGCAAAACCACCGGCGAGCTGGTCGTGGATACCGCCGCGGGCCATCGCGTCCGCAGCGGACTCGGCGAGCGCAAACGCCTCCGCCGATCCCGTGCGTTCGTGGTGGCGCAGCAGGAATTCCAGCACCATGGACGGCGGAAACTTCGGCGCGCCACCGAAACCGCCGTGCACCGGGTCGGCGTCCTGCGCAAGCTTCGTGACGGCACCGGCCAGCACCTCGGCGTCGACGGCCGTTTCCTTCAGCGGACCGCTTTGCTCGGCGAGGTGCCCGATGATCTGTTTCGCGCCCTCCCGCAGGTCCTCCGGCCGCTCGTCCCAAGCTTCGGCGACGGCCACCAGGAGCTGCGTGAACGACGGGATCCCGGGCCGCGGCGCGGGCGGGTAATAGGTGCCGCAGTGGAACGGTTCGCCCTCGGGCGTGAGGAAACACGTCATCGGCCAGCCGCCCTGACCGGTCATGGCCTGAGTGGCGGCCATGTACACCGCGTCGATGTCCGGCCGCTCCTCGCGGTCGACCTTGATGTTGACGAAATGCGCGTTCATCAGCGCCGCGGTGCCCTCGTGCTCGAAGGACTCGTGCGCCATCACGTGACACCAATGGCAGGCGGCGTACCCGACCGACAGCAGGATCGGCACCCCGCGGCGGCGGGCCTCGGCGAGGGCGTCCGGGCCCCACTCCCACCAGTCGACCGGATTCTCCGAATGCTGCAGCAAATACGGCGAGGTACTGCCGGCGAGCCGGTTCGTCATGACTCCAGCCTCGCAGACCGGGCGACCGTACCGCGCACCCGGCCATTAATGGCAAGCAACATTGCCATTATCTGCTATAGTGGCAATGTTGGTTGCCGTAAGGGAGGTGCCTGATGCGTCGAACCAGCCCCGCGAAGACCCACCGGGCGGCCACGCTGATCGGCGAGCACGTGGTCACGTGGCGCAAGCTGCGCGGCCTCACCGCCGAGCAGGTCTGCCAGCGCGCCGGGATTTCCCGGCCCACCCTGCGCAAGGTGGAAACCGGCGATCCCACCGTCACCGTGGAGACGTTCCTCAACGTGCTGCGTGCCCTCGGCCGCCTGGACAGCGTGGTCGACGCGCTCGACCCATACGAAACCGAGTTCGGCCGCGCGCGCGCCGACCAGCTGCTTCCGGATCGAGTACGGCGGTGAGCGACGAAATCCGGGTCGCCGTGACCATCGGCAGCGAGCCGGTGGAGGCCGGCACCGCCTATTTCCACCGCCGCCGCAAGTCGGTCACCACCACTTTCACCTACGACACCGATTACCTGGCCAACCCGGCGGCGTACGCCATCGATCCCGCGCTGCCGCTCGACACCGGCCGCGGTTACGTCGACGGCCTGCCCGGCGCGTTCGCCGATTGCGCGCCCGACCGATGGGGCCGCGGCCTGATCACCCGCCGAATCCGGGCAGGCGAACCGGCTCCCCGGCAGATCAGCGACGTCGACTACCTGCTCGGCGTCTCCGACGTCACCCGCCAAGGCGCGCTCCGCTTCCGCCGGAAAGGTGACCCGGAGTTCGCGCATCCGGCGGCCGACGTGCCGAAACTCGTCCGGCTCCCGGAGCTGCTGGCCGCGGCCGATCACGTGGCCCGGGACGACGAGGCGGCGCTGTCCGAGATCAAGATCCTGCTGGACGCGGGCACCGGAACGCTGGGCGGAGCGCGTCCGAAAGCGTCCGTGACCGGCGACGACGGGCTGCTGTACATCGCCAAGTTCCCCCATCACCACGACCGGTGGAACGTGATGGCGTGGGAGAAAACCGCGCTCGACCTGGCCGAACAGGCCGGAATCGCGGTGCCGGGACGGCGGCTCACCCAGGTCGGCGACCGCACTGTGCTGCTGCTCGAACGGTTCGACCGGCGCGGCGGCGAGCGCATCGGCTACTGGAGCGCGATGACGCTCGGACAAGGCAACGACGGCGGCGACCACGATTACCTCGACCTCGCCGCCGACCTCACCGACCATTCCGCCGCCGCCGACGAAGACCTCGAGGAACTCTGGCGCCGGGCTGCGTTTTCAGTCGCCATCCACAACACCGACGACCATTTCCGCAACCACGGCGTCCTCCGCGCCGGGAACGCGTGGCGGCTCTCCCCGGCGTTCGACCTCAACCCGAACCCGGACCTCGCCGAGCAGCGCACCACCGGCATCGGTGGCGTCACCGACCGGCGCAGCGAACTCCCCGGCCTCAGGACCGCGGCCGACGCGTTCGGGATCCGGCCCGCGCGGGCGCGCGAAATCCTGACCGACGTGTCCGCGTCCATCAGCCGGTGGCGCGAGGTCGCCGCGTCGAACGGTGTCCCCGAGCGCGAGTTCGCCCGCTTCGCGGCCGTGTTCGACAGCTTCCGGGACGACGTCGACGCGGGGTAGGTTCAGTCGGTTTTCTTGCCCGCCGCAGCGTCCGGCTTTTTCTCCTCCACCGCCTGCTCGACGGCCTTTTCCGCCGTGGTGTCCACCGGCTCGGCAGCTTCCGGTTCGGCCTCGGGGGCAGCGTCCTTGTCGAACGTCGCCGGAATCCTCTTCAGGTGCTTGCTCATCGACCGGACCAGGAAAACGACCGCGATCAGGAACAGGATCAGCACCAGCAGCCCGACGGGCGAGGACTTGCCGAAGTCCTGGCCCTGGCCGCCGTTGTCTCCGCTGTCCGGCTGCTGGGCCAGCGTCACCGCCGCGGTGAGCGGGACGACCGCGAAACTCATGGACTCACCTTCTCCTTGATGCCTGCGAACAGATCGTCCTCCGGCAGCGTGCTGTCCACCAGTGAGCGGTTGAGCTCGTACTCCTCGGTGGGCCACACGTCGCGCTGGATCCCGAGCGGTACGGCGAACCAGCGGCTGGTGGGGTCGATCTGCGTGGCGTGCGCCTTGAGCGCCTCGTCGCGCACCTCGAAGTATTCCCCGCACTCGACCCGCGTGGTCACCCGCTCCATGATGTCGGCCCGCTCGGGGTCCCAGGACTTGAGCCACTCCTCGTACGGCGACTCGATCCCGGCTTCCTTGAGTGCGGTGTCGAAGGCGACCATCCGGGCCTTGGAGAAGCCGTGCAGGTAGTACAGCTTGAGCGGCTGCCACGGCTCGCCCGCCGCGGGGAACCGCTCCGGGTCGCCTGCCGCGTCGAACGCCGCGAGCGACACCTCGTGGGTGCGGATGTGGTCCGGATGCGGGTAACCACCGTTCTCGTCATAGGTGGTGATGACGTGCGGCCGGAACTCGCGGATCACGCGTACCAGCGCCTCGGTGGACTCCTCGAGCGGGACCACCGCGAACGAGCCTTCCGGCACCGGCGGCAGCGGGTCGCCCTCGGGCAGCCCGGAGTCGACGAAACCGAGCCAGCGGTGGCTGACCCCCAGTATCTTGGCCGCGTTCGCCATCTCCTCGCGGCGGATCTCGGTCATGTTCAGCAGCACGTCCGGCCGGTCCATGGCCGGGTTGAGCACGCTGCCCGCCTCGCCCCCGGTGCAGGTCACGACCATCACTTCGTGCCCTTCGGCGACGTAGCGGGCCATGGTTGCGGCGCCCTTGCTCGACTCGTCGTCGGGATGGGCGTGCACCGCCATCAGGCGCAGTCTCTGCTTGCGGTCGGCTGTCGTCAGCTCGTCGGCTCCCACCATCGTCCGAACGGCCCTTTCCTGTCCTGTTATTCCGTGACACCTGGTTGTGCCGCGGTTGTGCGCCCCGGCTCCGCGCCGCCGGAGCGGATCGCGGATACTCGACCACGGGTGGGCCGGCTCCACCCATTGTCCCCAGGGGTACGACAAGTTCGACCGGAGGCCCGGATTTGCAGACCGGTGAGACCGTGACCACCGAGGGCGACGCGCCGCGCGTGCGTCCCGCGGACCGGTACGGCACCGCGGGCCGGGCCCGGCCGTCGAAGCGCTGGCGCAGGTGGTTGTACCTGGTCGTCGCGCTGGTCGTGAGCGGCGCGATCACCTGGATCTACTACCTCAACCTCGGGCAGGCTCCGATCGAGGCCGAGCGGATCGGGTTCGAGGCCCGGCCGGGGGACGCGATGCAGGTCACGCTCAACGTCACGCGCGACGACGACAGCAAGCCGGGCGTCTGCATCGTGCGGGTGCGCGACAAGTCCGGTGCGGAAAGCGGCCGGCGGGAGGTGCTGGTCCCCGCCGGGGCCGCACACAGCAGGTTGAACACGGTGGTGAAGAGCATCGGGACCCCGGTGACCGCCGACGTGTTCGGCTGCTCGTATGCCATACCACGCTATCTGTCAACCCCATAGCGGCCGACGGAGTGAAATGCGCGGCGAACGTCCGCGCAGCGGGAAATGGACCGGCGTCGACCTGTCACGCCGTGATAAGCTCGTACACCAGCACGGTCCGCGACGGGCCGTGTTTTTCCTTTATCTCGAACCGCGTGCCACGCGGCGGCCGGCTTGTACACCCAAGCCTGGCAGGCCCTACGAGGAGATGGTGACCGTGAGCGACACCAAGGTGACCTGGCTCACCCAGGATGCCTACGACAGGCTCAAGCACGAGCTCGACGAAATGATCGAGAATCGTCCGGTCATCGCCGCCCGCATCAACGACAGCCGGGAAGAGGGAGACCTCAAGGAGAACGGCGGCTACCACGCGGCCCGCGAGGAGCAGGGCCAGGCCGAAGCCCGTATCCGGCACCTGCAGGAGCTCCTGCGCAGCGCGAAGGTCGGCGAGGCCCCCGACGACGACGGCACGGCCGGTCCGGGCAAGGTGCTCACCGTGAAGTACGACGGGGACGACGACGAAGAGAAGTTCCTGCTCGCCACGCGTGAGGAGGGCGCAGAGGGCGCGCTCGACGTGTACTCCCCCGAATCGCCGCTGGGCAAGGCGCTGCTCGGCGCCAAGGAAGGCGAATCGCGCGAGTACGAGCTCCCGAACGGCAGGACCATGAAGGTCACGCTGGTCAAGGCGGTGCCCTACACCGAGTCCTGACCCGGTTCCGCCGAACGCGCGCCCGCCCGGATTTCCCGTGGCCCGGCGCGCGTTCGGCGGTCTAGCGTGTTTTCCCAGCCGACGGCTGGGAGGACCCGATGAGTAGCGAACCCGTCTGTCTCGCCTGCGGAATGCAGTACGCCGCCCCGCGCGCGGATTGCCCGATCTGCGACGACGAACGGCAGTACGTCCCGCCGGGCGGGCAGCAGTGGACGGATCTGGCCACGCTGCGCGCCGATCGGCGGCCGCGGGTCGAGGAGCAGGGTCCGGGCATCATCGGCATCGGCTCGGACCCGGGGTTCGCGATCGGCCAGCGGGCGCTGCTGGTCCGCGCGGAGAGTGGCAATTTTCTCTGGGACTGCGTGGCGTACCTCGACGACGAGCTGGTCGGGAAGATCACCGAGCTCGGCGGGATCACCGGCATCGCGATCAGCCATCCGCACTACTACACGACGATGGTCGAGTGGGCGCACGCCTTCGACGTGCCGATCTACCTGCACGAAGGCGACGAGCAGTGGATCGGGCGGCCGGATCCGTCGATCGAGCTGTGGACCGGCACCACGCTCGACGTCGCGCCCGGTCTGCAGCTGATCAACCTGGGCGTGCACTTCACCGGCGGCACTGTGCTGCATTGGCCGGACGGTGAAGGCGGACGCGGCGCGCTGCTGTCCGGCGACATCGTGCAGGTGATTCCCGACCGTACGCACGTGGGGTTCATGTACAGCTACCCGAACCTCATCCCGGAGCGGCCGAACGTCGTACGGCACGCCGCGGAACTGTTGGAGCCGTACGCGTTCGAAGCAATTTACGGCGCATGGTGGGACGCGATTGTGCGCACTGACGGCCATAACGTCGTACAGCGCTCCGCTCAGCGGTATCTCACGTACGTGGCTTAGCCGTCCTCTCGAGCAACGGCCGTACGCGCGGCGGTACTGGCGTGGACAGCGCGATCGAAGTCGACGTACGCAGAACGTCTGTCACGCCAACCACTTCGTCGATGACGCGTTGCAGGTCGTCGTTGTCGCGCGCGACGAGACGTACGAAGAGGTCACCTTGGCCGGTGGTGGCGTGTACCTCGCACACTTCGTCGATGGCCGCGAGCGCCTGCGCGACGCCCGCGCGTTTGCCCTGCGCGATTTCCAGCACCGCGAATGCCGTGAGCCCGTACCCCATCGCGGCCAGGTCCAGCTCGGGCGGGAAGCCGCCGAGGATGCCGCGTTCGGTAAGGCGATCGAGCCGCGCCTGTACGGTGCCCCGCGCGACGCCGAGCCGGCGGGCGCATTCCAGTACGCCCAGCCGGGGTGAGTCGGTGAGCAGCAGCAACAGCCGCGCGTCGAGTGAGTCCAGCACCGGTTTCTCCCTGCACAGGTTGTCCATGGTGACCGTGGAATCCCAGGATATGCTGAGCACATTGTCCAGCTGAAATCGAATCGATTGCACAGCTTGCCAAACCGGACCCATGCTTGACGGCATGACCTCCACGATGGATCCGCACGGCGCACTCGACGACGTCAGCTACGACCAGCTCCGCCAGCTCGTCGGACTGGTCGACCACGATGCCTCGACCGACCCGTTCCCGGTCAAGGCTCTCGACGCGGTGGTGTTCATTGCCGGCAACGCCACCCAGACGGCGTGGTTCTACCAGGTCGCGTTCGGCATGCAGCTGGTCGCGTACTCCGGCCCCGAGACCGGCGAGCACGACCACAAGGCCTTCGTGCTGAAGTCCGGCTCCGCGCGCTTCGTGATCACTGGTGGTGTGAAGCCGGACTCGCCGCTTCTCGACCACCACCGCAGGCACGGCGACGGCGTGATCGACCTCGCGCTCGAGACCACCGACGTCGACAAGTGCGTCGCGCACGCCCGCGCGCAGGGCGCGACGATCCTCGAAGAGCCGCATGACGTTTCCGACGAGCACGGCACGATCCGCCGTGCCGCCATCGCGACGTACGGCGAGACGCGGCACTCGCTGATCGACCGGTCGCGCTACAACGGCGTCTACCTGCCCGGCTTCGAGCCGCGCGAGAGCGCCGTCAAGCGGCCCGAGGGCGCGCCGAAGCGGCTGTTCCAGGCGGTGGACCACTGTGTCGGCAACGTCGAGCTCGGCAAGATGGACTACTGGGTCGACTGGTACCACCGCGTGATGGGCTTCGTGAACATGGCGGAGTTCATCGGCGACGACATCGCCACCGAGTACTCGGCGCTGATGAGCAAGGTCGTGTCGAACGGCAACCACCGCGTGAAGTTCCCGCTGAACGAGCCGGCGATCGCGAAGAAGAAGTCGCAGATCGACGAGTACCTCGAGTTCTACGAGGGCGCGGGCTGCCAGCACATCGCCTTGGCCACCAACGACATCATCGCCACCATCACCGCGATGCGCGCGGCCGGGGTCGAGTTCCTCGACACGCCGGACTCCTACTACGACGACCCGGAGCTGCGGGCGCGCATCGGCGAGGTGCGCGTGTCGATCGAAACCTTGAAGGAGCACGGGATTCTCGTCGACCGCGACGAGGACGGCTACCTGCTGCAGATCTTCACCAAACCGATCGGCGACCGGCCCACGGTGTTCTACGAGCTCATCGAGCGGCACGGTTCGCTCGGCTTCGGCAAGGGCAACTTCAAGGCCCTCTTCGAGGCGATCGAGCGGGAGCAGGAGCGCCGCGGCAACCTCTGATTCCCTTACCCCACCTGACTTTTCGGCCCGTTCGCGACCTCGCGTCGCGGACGGGCCGAATTACTACTGTGCGCTGCCCGAAGTTCGCGTACAGTAGTCGGCACATACTCGTACTGCGCCGGGCGGACCAATTCCGGACCGTGCGGAACCGGCGGCGCTTCGCGTCCGTCATTGTGGGGAAGTCAGCGTGAGAAGGGGGCCCGATGCCCGACAGCATCGACGCGAGCGAGCGGATGATCGACGGCTGGACCAAACAGCTCCAGCAAACCGCCGCGCGCTATCAGGCGATGGCCGAGCGGATGCAGGGCCAGACCGTCACCGAGCGGTCGAAGGACGGCGCCGTCGAGGTCACCGTCGACAGCAAGGGGCTGCTCAAGAACCTGGTGCTCGCGGAATCCGCGGCAGGCAAACGGATGGCGGACGTGTCCGCGGAGGTGCTGCGGCTCGTCCAGCGGGCACAGGCGCGGATTCCCGAGCTGCTGCAACAAGCCGCGGCCGAGACGGTGGGCGGGGACGAGACCACGGAAACGCTGGTAGCCGACGCGCAGCGCACGTTCCCGGCGCCGCCTGCCGAGGAGCCGGAGGAGTCGGAGACCGATCGGGCGCGGCGGTTCTTGCCGGAGGATGCGCAGGAACCGCCTGGTGGGGACGGGTCCGGGCCAGCGGGGCCGGCTGCGCCGGGGGCTGCTGTGCCGGGGTCTGCTGCGCCGCCGCCACCACGTCGCCGGAGGTCGCCGGACGATGACGACGACTTCGGCGGATCGATCCTGTCCTGACCCTCGGTCGTTCCAGCATTCCAGTTCTCAGCGTTCTC
This sequence comes from Amycolatopsis jejuensis, assembly GCF_000717335.1. Lineage (GTDB taxonomy): Bacteria > Actinomycetota > Actinomycetes > Mycobacteriales > Pseudonocardiaceae > Amycolatopsis > Amycolatopsis jejuensis. The sequence goes on along the minus strand of NZ_JNYZ01000027.1, from coordinate 87,554 downwards.
AGCGTTTTCAGGGGGAAGAAACCCATGGCACCCAGGGGTTACGAGATCGGTGGCGATCTCGAATCGCACGCCCGCCAGCTCGACGGGATCGGCGACGGGCTGAAGCAGGCCGTCGATGCCGCGAACCAGGTCAGCATGCCCACCGGCGCGTACGGCATTCTGTGCCAGCCGTTCCGGATGATGCTGGACCCGGTCGAGGAGTACGGGATCACCGCGTTGCAGAACACGGTCACCGCCATGGACGCGCAGGCGAAGAAGGTGCGCGACGCGGCGAAGGCGTATCTCGGCTACGAGGACGAGGCCGCCGGCGCGATGAAGGCGGGTGACTGATGCCGGACGGCAACCCCCTGGTCGTCCAGCCGAAACAGGACGGGGACGGCCCCGGCCCGTTCACGGCAGGCAACGGTGACTACGGCTACGCCACCGGGATCGGCATCGCCGAATCCGCGATGGACGCGTTCAACGGAATCAAGGACGGAGACTGGGTTTCCGGCGGCCTGGGCGTGGCGAGCCTGGCCGGCGAAATCGCGGGCGCGGCGATCGACCCGTTCGGCTACCTGCTGTCGTCGGTGGCGTCGTTCCTGATGGAGCACGTACAGCCGCTCAAGGACATGCTCGACTCGGTCGCGGGTGATCCGCCGGTGATCCAGTCCTATGCGGACACGTGGGGCAACGTCGCGAAGTCGTTGCAGGAACGGCAAACCGACCTCACGAACGCGGTCAAGACCGGCACCGCGGAGTGGAAGGGCGACGGCGCGGACGCGTACCGCAAGTCGGCGTCCGAAGCAGCCGAGGCAATCGGCGGCGCGGCAACGGTCGCGAGCGCGATCGGCACGGTCACCATGATCATGGGTCAGGTCGTCGCTTTCGTGCGGGAAACCGTCCGGCAGCTGATCGCGGACCTGGTGGGCAAGCTGATCTCGTGGGTCATGGAGGAGGTGTTCTCCCTCGGCTTCGGGACGCCACTGGTGGTCGCGCAGGCGGTCACGGCAATCTCCAAGTGGGGCGAGAAGATCAGCGAACTGCTGAACAAGCTGTGCGACACGATGCGCCGCGTGTCACCGCTGCTCGGCAAGCTCGCCGAGGTGTTCACGAAGATCATCAAGATCCTGGGCAAGCTGGCCGGCAAGGTCACCGGCCTTGACGTGATCAGCACGAAGAACATCAAGACAGGCGGCTTCTTCCACCACGGCAGCGGTGGCGGGGGCGGCAGTGGCGGCGGACACCACGGTGGTTCGGACTCGGACTCCGGCTCCGGGCCTGATTCGAGCTCTCACTCCGGGTCTGACCCGGACTCCGGTTCCCATTCCGGCTCCGACCCGAACTCCGGCTCTCATTCCGGCTCCGACTCAGGCTCCGCTTCCCATTCCGGCTCCGACCCGGATTCCGGTTCGAACTCCCCGGACTCGAATGGTTCGCACCACTCCGCCAACCCCGGATCAGATGGCCCCGATTCCCCCGGCCACCAGGGTTCGGCCAACGACATCCCGTCGTCCTCGAACAACTCGCCATCGTCCCCTGACCACACCGGACCGTCCACAGTAGACACTCCGGCCTCCACCCGGCGCACCCCGGAAACCACAGGCGGAGCCCAGCCGGACACAACGCCGTCCACCTTCACCGGCGACCCGACCCCCACCTCCGCACACCCGGACAGCTCCCCCGGCAGCGGATCTCCCACCGGAGGCAGCCCCACCCCATCCGCCGGAACCCCGCATTCCAGCAGCGGATCGAGCACCCACCATTCGAGCAGCAACGACAGCTCGACGTCGGCAAGCGGTTACGCCCCACCCCGCACCGATACCCCGGAATTGACGCCGACCGCCCGCACCACGGACACCCCGTCGACCTCATCACCAAACCAGCCACAAGCAGGCGCCCTCCCACCCCAGGGCGGTGGCGGCGCCACCCCAGCCAACGCCCCCGCCACCGGCGGAACCCCTCCAGCCCGCCCAGGCAGCGGCGCCAACTGGACGGGCACCCCCGGCTCAAGGGCCCCGGACGCAACTCCGAACCGCGCCCCCGACACCACCCCACCACCCCGCCGCTCACCCGACGGCGGAACTCCACCGACCCGCACGCCCGACCGCCCCGGCACGCCCAGCCGACACCAGCGGTTCCAGCCCCCACCGCTCAACCGACGGCGCATCCTCACCACAACGACCCGCAGACTCCTCGAGCGGCAGTCCACAACGGACGGCCGACTCGCCGAACAGCGGCCAGCAACGTCCAGGCGACGGCGCTTCAACACCACAACGCCCGACAGACGGCAGCTCCACACCACAACGTCCCGGCGACAGCAGCTCCACACCACAACGCCCGGGCGACAGCGGCTCCACACCACAACGCCCGGGCGACAGCGGCTCCACACCACAACGGCCTGCAGACGGCGGCTCGGCACCACAACGCCCGACTGACGGCAGCCCCACACCACAACGCCCTGCAGACGGCGGCTCGGCACCACAACGCCCAGGCGACAATGCCGACACCGGGCAACCGCGCCGCCCCGGGTCGGACTCGTCCACCGGGCGTCCGGAGCCAGCGCCGGGCGGATCGCAAACCCCGTCGCCGCGGGGGCCTCATGGATCCGGCGACACGTCCGCCCCACCGGCCGCGGTCGCTGCAGCGGGTCCGGGCGGCGGTGCCCAGCGCGGACCCGACACCGGTGGCACTCCCCGACGGCCCGACGGCTCCCCCGAGCCCGTCGCCCGCGGCGGCGCCCGCACCGAAACCGCGCCCACCGGCACGAAACCCGGAAACGGCGACCCGAACAGTCCACATCGGACTCCCAAGGACGGCGCCCCCGCAACCAAACCTCACGACGGCACCGGCAAACGCGGCGACCACCCGGACGGCACCGGTAAGCCCGGCGACCACGGCAACGGCACCCACAACGGCACCGGCAATGGCAGCCACAGTGGCACCGGCAATGGCACCCACAACGGCACCGACACCGGCAACGGCACCGAAAGCCCCAGCCACAGCGACGGCTCGGGCCACCACAACGACCCCGAGCACCACAACCCGGACAACCCACCGCACCACGACGACAGCACGGGCCACCACGACGACACCCCGCCGCACCACGACGAGCCGCTTTCTCCCGACGAGGTCAACCACCGGCACTCCGAGGACACCCCGGCGGGCAGCTCGTACCACCGCGACGACCCGGAGCTCGGCGATCTCCCGCACCGCGTCCACCCGGATCCGGATGGGCGTTACTCCGTCGACGTACACGTCACCCCCGACGGTCACGCCCGCATCGGCGACCGGCACTACACGCCGGAGGAATTCGCCGATGTCCTGCGCCACAACGGGAACTACGACGGCAGGCCGATCCGCCTGATCGGCTGCGACGCCGGGTCCAACGATTTCGCGCACCGGCTCTCGCGGGAGCTCGACACCGAGGTCATGGCGCCCAGCAAACCGGCCTGGACCGACGCAAACGGGCGCGTTTTCTCGTCCGACTACGAAATCGGCCCCGATGGACGGATGCGACCACGGATTCCACCGGACGGCGAGTGGTCCGTGCACTGTCCGGACGGGACGTCGCACCACGTCGGCGACGACGGGTTCGCCCCGGACGGGCGGCACCACGATCCGCACGACGTCGATGCCGACAGTTCCCGTCACCGCGGCGAGAACGACGACGACGTCGACTGGCGCGACCGGCCCGGCCCCGACGGCCGCACCCCGCGGCAGAACCTCGATGACCCGGAGTACGTCAAGAAGCACTACTACCTGCGTACCAACGCCGACGGGTCACAAGAACTCCGCATCCGGCACACCGCGGTCGACCCGCAGAACCCGCCGCATCCCGTGGACCTCGTCGACGGCAAACCGGTGTTCAAGCACGACCGGCCGGCCGCCGAATCACTCGGTTTCGACGAGTCGCGTTCCGGCTCGCACCCGCCGCAGCGCGGTCACGAGGGCGCCCCCGAACACGACGCCGGAACCGGGCAACACCACGACGACCACGGCACCGGCGAGCACGGCACCGGCGACCCGCAGCACGTCTCCGGACCGCATTCGGACACCTCGAACTGGCGGGACAAGGACTACGACGCGATCGACGACAAAATCGCCGACCGCGAGGCCAAGAAGGCGGAGCTGGCCAACACCCCGGCCGACTCCGACGACTGGACGGCCGCGCACAACGCGAAGAACGACGCGTCCGAGGTGCTGGGCGAGGAGACGTCCGGGCACGCAGTACGCGACCGGCTGCACCGCGATTTCTCGGACGCCTACCCCGACGAGCATTTCGACGTCCGCGAGCACCCGGACGCGCCGGAAGGCAGTCACCGGTACCAGATCGTCGACGCGGACGGGAACGTGCGCGCCGACATCACGCCCCGCCATCCCGTCGACGGCGCCAAGCCGGGTCCCGGAAACTTCGACCATATCTGGGAAGTCGACTACCGCAACGGCGGCGAACCGCACTACATCGTGCACGAGGCGAAGGGCCCCGGCGGCAAGCCGAGCGAGCGGTACCTGCCCGAGGTCGCGCGCACGTACAAGCAGGGGCACCCCGCGTACTTCGACGACATCGTCAAGAAGATGGCGCGCACCGACCCGGAACTCGCCGACGCGCTCGAACGTGCAAAGCTCGACAAGAGGCTCGATTACGTGGAGGTGCGGTCGCTGGTCGACGAATCCGTGACCCCGCACCAAAACCTCGGCTACGACTACAAACCGTACAATGGTTACGACTACCAGTCACCGCTGCGTCCCGCGTCCGGTGAGGAATGAGATCGATGACCACCGTTGCAAGGCATTCCGTCGACGTCGCCGTGGCGTGGAAGCAGATCGAGGCGCTGTCGCCGCAGGTCGGCTTCTACCTCGACTACCTCGCCAAAGACACGAGCGCACTCGCCAACGTGCTGCGCCGGGAACTGATGCTCGGGCAGTACCGCACCGTCGTCGACCCGGACGCCGCCGACCCGGACACCTGGGAGGACCTCGGCCTCGCCGCGCAAGCCGCGGCCGCCGCCTTCACCGCGGCAACTGCGCCGGAGGGACAAGAAGTCGACGCGGTGATCGGCCGTCCCCTGCGCTTCGCCGGCACCGGCCCCACCGAGCGGGCCGACGCGGGTGCATGGCTCACCGCGGCATGGCTCGCCATCATCACGCGCGACGACGTGCTGATCCAGCAGCTGGCCGCAGTCCCGCTCGACGTGCTGCGCGCATCGGGGATCGAGCACGACGCGTACATGTACCCGTGGGTCGAGACCTTGCAGACGTTCCTCGCACACCGCGAGGTCACCCCGGACATGTTCCTGCCCGCACTCGACGGCACCGACCCGGACACCGCGCAGTTCACGCCACCCGCGCCGATGCTGCAGCTCGTGTACCCGCCGATCCGGATGTTCTACTACCTGCTGCGGCGGAATGCGGAGAAGTTCACCGAGGCATTCGCCGACGCGCTGGAGCAGCACCGCACCTACTGGACCGGCGAGGACCGCGCCGACGAGCCCGACGGGTTCATCGCACTGGCGCCGCTGGCGGTCGCGGTGCTGGCCCGGTCGGTCGGCATGTCGTTCGACGTCCAGTCCGGCTACGCCCCGGCCAACCTGCTCGCGGGCACGCGCCCGGCACAGGACGGCTGAGCCGATGGTGTCGTCCGCCGGATTTCGCCCCCGCGGTGAGGAGTCGCTGAAGCCATGACCCGGCCACCGGTGCCGCTCACGCCGGCGCAGCAACAGGATCTCGTCCAGCAAATCGGGCACGCCGCCGCAGCCGCGGTGCCGCCGGGATGGCAGCAACTGCAGGTCACCTGCCGGGCAGCGGGACGGCACGTGGAAGTCGACGTCGCCGCCGTGGCCCCGGACGGCCGCTCGTACCCGATCCCGCCACACCCCGAGGTCACGCGGCTGCTGGGCATCCTCCGCCCGGGCATGTACCAGCCAGGCCGAGGCACCTGGCTGAGCGCGACCCTGGTGTACGCCCCCCAGCGACCGCCGTTCGCGGACTACCAACCGGACGTCGAACCAAGGTGGCGCCAGGCCCCACCCCCGATCGGCTTCCAGGACGAGCTGCGCTTTTTCCCGCGCGCAGACCATTTCGTACCGCCGTGGCTACGGCAACGGGCCGGATTGCCACCCGCTCCGGCGCCCGTCGCAGCGCCGGGGCAGGGTGCGCCTCCACCGGCTCAGCCACCTGCGCCTCCGCTGCCGCAGCCGGGTTCTGCGCAGGCCGAGCCGCCGCCGGTCACGCAACCGCCGGGTCCTGCGCAGGCCGGGCCACTGCCGGAGTCACAGCCAGATTCCGGGCAAGCTGCACCATCAGGAACACCGCAGCACAGTGCCGGACAGGCGACCCCACCGCCCGATGCCGGGCTGTCCACGCCAAACTCGCCGATGTTCCGTGCGGAACAACCCTTGCCCTCCCTTGCTGAGGGCTCACAATCCGGGCCGCCGCCCCTGCCCAATGCAGGACAGGCAACTCCGCCACCGCTCCCCGACCCCGGGCAAGCAACTCCGCCACTTTCGCCGGAGGCCGCGCAACCCGCGCCGCAGCTGTTACCCGATCCTGTCGAGGAAGCTCCAGCGCAACCGGGCGCGGAACAGGCTGCATTGCTGCCTTCCGAGTCGGCGCAGGAAACTCCGCCGCCGCTCGAGGCTGCGCAACCAACCCCGCCGCCCCTTCCCGCGCGGCAGCAGGCAATCCCACCGTCGCCATTCCAAGCTGCGCAACCAACCCTGCCGGAGGGCGACACCTCAGCGTCCGAGGAACCAACCCCCGAGACAGAAGGACCGGAAACCCTTGTCTCCCAAGAGGATCGGGCCACCCCGCCAGCAGGTACCGCGGCCGAAATGCGCACTCCGCGGGTCTATGACGGGCTTGACGACGCCGGTCATCCCGTAGTCGAGCGGGAGCCGTTGTCACCAGAGGAGCGGGAGCGTGTTCTCGCTTATCTCGACGATGCCCCGGTGATCCTCGCGTCGCGCAGCAACGACACCGACGCCTTCGACCCGTCTCGCACCGATGTCGTCCCGTTGAACTTCCGCACTGACGGCCGCTGGGTGTGGCCCGGCGCGGTCGCCTACTACCTGCGCGTGCACGAGATTGCGCCGGATCCGGAGTTGGTCGCGCATATCCGGGCGGCAGGGTTCGCGGTACCGGAGGTCGGAGAGCCCGCGCAGGAACTGGCGGTGGAGGCGGTCACCGGAAGTCCACAGTAGACAGTCAGCTGACGATCGTGAATCCTGCGTCGGCGAGGGCGGCCGTCACCTCGGTGCAGTGCTCGGGGCCGCGGGTTTCCAACGCGAGCGCGACGTCCACCTCGCCGAGGGCGAGGCTGCCCGAAATGCGGGAATGCTCGACGTCCAGGACGTTCGCTCCCTTGTCCTTGACGCACGACAGCACCGACACCAGCGAGCCCGGACGGTCCGGCACCCGCAGGAGCAGCTTCAGGTAACGCCCGCCTGCGGTCATGCCGTGCTGGATGATCTGCTGCAACAGCACCGGATCGACGTTGCCGCCGGACAGGATCGCCACCACCGGCGCCTCGAATGCGCCCGGGTGCTGCAGCAGCGCGGCGACCGGCGCGGCGCCGGCCGGTTCCACCACCAGCTTGCGTCGCTCCAAGCACAACAGCACCGCGCGGGACAGGGATTCCTCGCTGACCGTGACGACGTCGTCGACCAGCGACGAGACATGCGCGTAGCTGACCGGCCCCGGCTCGCCGACGGCTATTCCGTCCGCCATCGTGTGCACCTCCCGCAGCCGGACCGGCGAACCGGCGGCGAGCGAAGGCGGGAATGCGGCGGCGTCCTCGGCCTGCACGCCGACGATCCGGACGTCCGGATTCGTCGCCTTGACCGCCGACGCGACCCCGCCGACCAGGCCGCCACCGCCGGTCGCGACGAGGATCGTCTTGACGCCCGGCACCTGCTCGAGGATCTCGAGGCCGACGGTGCCCTGCCCGGCGATCACGTCGACGTGGTCGAAGGGATGGATGAACACCGCCCCGGTCCGTTCGGAAAACTCGATGGCGGCGGCGAGGGTTTCCTCGAGGACGGCGCCGTGGAGGTGGACGTCGGCACCGTAACCGCGGGTGGCGGCGAGTTTCGGCAACGGGGCACGCAGCGGCATGAAGACTGTCGACGAAATACCGAGCAGCGACGACGCGAGCGCAACCCCCTGCGCATGATTCCCGGCACTCGCCGCGACGACGCCCCGCACGCGCTCCTCGGCGGACAGGCCGTGGATGCGGGTGTAGGCGCCGCGAATCTTGAACGAACCGGTCCGCTGGAGGTTCTCGCACTTGAGGTACACCGGGCCGCCGTGGAGCCGGCGCAGGTCGCGGGCGTGCTCCATCGGCGTGACGCGGGTGACGCCTTCGAGGAGCTTGCGGGCTTCCTCGATGCGCTCGACGCTGACCAGTTCCATGGCGCCGATGATGCCACCGACGGACGGCCGGGGTGCGCCGGCCGGGAGACCGGTACTCTGATTACAGCAGCCACACATGATCAGGGAGTGCGACCATGGCACGCGCGCAGGACGCGACCACCGCCCGGGCGAAGTACCCGCCCCGCTCCGGCCTGCTGCCCCTGGCCGCGGGCATCGTGTCCGCAGTGGCGCTCACCGGCGCAGCCTTCGCAACCGTCGACGCAGCCGGCTGCCACGGCCCAGCCCAGTACATCCGCCACGACAACCACGTCGAACTGGTCGGCGGCTGCGTCGACGGCACCGAACTCCCTGCCGCACCGGCCCAGCCGCAAGCAGAGCACCACGCGAAGACCGGAATTCAGCCGAGCAGCTATCGTCCTTGAGTGCCTTGTTTTTGTTGTGACACAAGGTTTTTCGGGCAGTTGTGTTCTTGCGCGGGGTTGAGCGGACCGGTTCAGCGCGGGTGACTGATCGGAGCTTGCACACGAGCGGGCCAGGTTCGCCCGCGAACTGCCAGAGTGCGCCGGGGCGGGCCAGTGGTGACGGAGTGGGTCGGCTGGGCTGGAAAATGGGGCAGAGTTTGCAATGTGGACTGAGCGGTCCGGCCTGAGCTCCGCAGCAGCCCACTCGACGACCCCAACCCCCGCGGCCTGAGCCCCGGTCCGACGCCCGTTGCCGGGTTACCCGGCAGTCCGGTCCGCAGCCCATCAGTCCAGCTCAGTTGCGGCAATTCCCGGCGGCGCGATGGAACCCGAGCGACCTGCTCGGCGGCTCGGCCAACCCAACCCGCAGCCCCCGCATCCGACCACCTGCGGCCCGCCGTGCTCAACCGCGGCATCCCCGGCAGCCCGGCGCGACCGGCTAGCGGCCGCCTCGGCGGCGTGGCCTGCTCGGCAACACGGACCAACCCAACCTGCGGCCCGGCCCGGCTCAACCAACGCAAACCCCGCCAACCCGGCACGACCGCCTAGCGGCCTGCACGGCAACACCGCCACCAGCCCGGCCTGCCCCGCGCCGCAACCGCACCCCAGCCAGACCCAACCAGCCAAGTTCAACTTGCCGCGATAACCCCAGCTCAGCCCAATGCCTGCGTAAGATCCGCCACCAAATCGCGGCCATCCTCGATTCCCACTGAGAGCCGGATCAGGTCCTCCGGGACTTCCAGGGTGGAACCGGCCGTCGAAGCGTGCGTCATGCGGCCTGGGTGTTCGATCAGGCTCTCGATCCCGCCCAGGGATTCGGCCAGGATGAAGAGTTTTGTGCGGGATGCGACGTCCAATGCGGCCTTCTCGCCGCCTGCTACGCGGAATGACACCATTCCTCCGAAGCGGCGCATTTGCTTTGCCGCTACCTCGTGACCTGGGTGTTCCGGCAGGCCCGGGTAGTAAACCTGCGTGACCTTCGGGTGTTTGGCCAGCGTGCGGGCCACCAGGTCGGCGTTGTCGCTGTGCCGGTCCATGCGCAGGGCCAGCGTCTTGAGGCCGCGGAGGGTGAGCCAGGCGTCGAACGGGCCGGGGACCGCGCCGGCTGCGTTGCGCAGGTAGAACAGCTGCTCGCGGAGTTCGTCTTCGTTCGTGAGGACTGCGCCGCCCACCACGTCCGAGTGGCCGCCCAGGTACTTGGTGGTCGAGTGCACCACGATGTCTGCGCCGAGGGCCAGCGGGGTTTGCAGGTACGGCGTCGCGAAGGTGTTGTCGACCACCAGGCGGGCGCCTGCGTCGTGGGCCACGCCGGCCAGTGCGGCGATGTCCGCGATGCCCAGCAGGGGGTTGGTGGGCGACTCGCACCAGATCAGCTTCGTCTCCGGGCGCATGGCGGCCCGGACGTCCTCGATGCGGCCCAGGTCGGCGACCGTGTGCTCGACGCCCCACAGGCTGAGCACCTTGTCGATCAGCCGGAACGTGCCGCCGTACGCGTCGTTGCCCAGCACCAGGTGGTCACCGGGGCGCAGGACCGTGCGCAGCACCGCGTCGGACGCCGCCATGCCGGATGCGAACGTCAGCGTGTGCCGCGCGCCCTCCAGCGCCGCGAGGGCTTCCTCCAGTGCGGTGCGCGTGGGGTTGGCCGTGCGCGAGTACTCGTAGCCACCCTCGCGGGTGCCGCCGACGCCGTCCTGTGCGTACGTGGACGTCTGGTAAATCGGCACGATGACGGCACCCGTGCGAGGGTCGGGCTGCTGCCCGGCGTGGATCGCGCGTGTTTCGAAACCCAGGACGGAGTAGTCGTCGGCCATGCTTTCCAGGGTACGGCCCACCCCCGACAATCCCATCAGCTGGGAGGCAACTCACCATCCGGGAGACAAACCCGCAGTTACCAGCCCTGTGCAGGCGGGTAACCACCCGGAGCGGGCGCACCCGGCGCGGTCGGCCGGTAGTTGACCCAGTCCACGGTCGGCTTGACGATCGCCAGCACCAGCGTCGCGATCGGCGGGAGCATGGCGACCAGGGTGCCGCCGACCCCGGCGCCGACGATCCGTGCGCTGTCCTCGAAGCCCGACGCGCCGACCGAGAAGATCACGACCGACACGACCCGGATCGCGATCGCCAGCCCGGAACCGATGATCACGCACAGCCGCCCGGACGCCTTGTGCAGGAACAACGCGATGGCACCGTAGAAAAGCAGCCCGGTGAGCGCCAGGTTGACGATCAGCGACACGTAGACCATGCCGACCCCGCGGGTGAAGTTCGCGACCACCACGATCGACCCGATGACGCCGATCACCGCGAAAATGCCGCCGAGGATGGCGAGCACCCCGGCGATGATCGCGGTGGCGCCGTTCGGCTTCGGCTGGAGCACGCCGGGGCCGCCCGGGTACGCCGCATACGGCTGGCCGGGATACGGCTGCCCCTGGTACGGCTGACCACCCGGGTACGGCTGCCCTGGCGTGGGCTGGCCACCCGGCTGCGCCGGCGTCGGCTGGCTGCCCGGGTACGGCTGCGCCGGCGTCGGCTGGCTGCCCGGGTACTGCCCGGGGTGCTGGCCGCCTTGCGGCTCCTGGGGCTGGCCCTGCGGGTTCTGGGGGTAGGTCACGGGGAGTCCTCGGAAAGCTCGGACCCGCCGGCGGCGGGTGAAGTCCCCGTATCGTGCCAGTCCGGCGGCGGTTTCGGGGCGAAATTCACCAATGTCGCGAAGGTGGCGAAGACGGCACGACAGGTACGCGGTACCGCAGGTAACCAAAGGTCGTCGGCAGCACAGCCAGCACGAAAACGAGCAGTACCGCGGCCGACAAGGCCACCCGGTCGATCGCCGCGAACGTTTCGAACCGCAGGAGCGTGCGGAAATACTCAGCGTAAGCCGGTGGACCATTCAGCGTAGGTTCCAGCAGGATCGCCCCGGCTGCGATCAGTGCGCCCGCGATGAGCAAGAACGCGCCTGCTGTTGCGCGGAAGAAGGTCGCGACCGCGCCGACCAGCAGGACGAGCGCGGCGACCAGGTACGCACCGAGGTCCACGAGCGTCCACGGCGACAGGTCGCCGAGGCTGAACCCGGACGGGATGTCGATGAACTGGGTGACCGGGAGGTACCCGGCTGCCACCGCGGCGACGAGCCCGAACAATCCCGCCGTGATCGCGGTGAACGCGTTCGGCCTGCGCGGAGCCGGGACTGCCGCGGAAGGGGCCCGCCGCCGTGCCGGTTGTCCCTGCGGGCCGCTCACGGTGGGTCTCCCTCGGGCTGAAGGCGATTCGGACGGCGCTCACCCTAGCCCGGAAATGCGCAAATGGGGACAGCGTCAAGTGCCGGTTCGGCGAACCGCACGCAATTCCCTCAGCTGCCGGAACAGGTTCTCGGACGGCTTGGTGAGCATTCCACGGCAATTCTTCCGACCCCGCGAAAAGTGCACCGGAAACGCCGAAGGGCGCCTCCACCCGGATCGGCGGAGACGCCCTTCGCGACGTTCAGGAACTCACCATTGCTGCTGCGGCGGCTGGCCGTAGCCACCCTGCTGCGGCGGCGGGCCGTACCCCGGCGGAGGCGGCTGCCCACCCGGCGGCGGGTACTGCCCCGGCGGCGGCGGGTACTGGCCGGGCTGGCCGTATCCCGGCTGCGGCGGCTGACCGTAACCACCCGGCTGCGGGGGCTGGCCGTAGCCCGGCTGCTCGCCCGGATGGCCGTACCCCGGCTGCGGGGTCGGGGCGCTCGGCGGGTTCTGGCCGCCCGGCTGCGGGAAACCACCGCTGCCCGGCTGTCCGTAACCCGGCTGCGGCGGCTGACCAGGCTGGCCCGGCTGACCGGGCTGACCCGGCTGGCCCGGCTGGCCGAAACCACCCGGCTGCCCGAAGCCCGGCTGCCCGCCGAAACCACCCGGGCCACCCGGACCACCAGGACCAGGACCGGCAGGACCACCGGAGGACGGGCCGCCGAGCCCGACGAACTGCGCGGTCGCCGGAATCAGGCCGAGCACGCCGATGATCAAGATGACGATGCCGAGGATCATCGTGAGCGTGCCGAGGTCGCTGCCGACGTTGTCGGTGCTCGCACCCGCACTCTTCAGCTGGTCGACGAACTTGCCGCTCAGGGTGGTGCCGTTGAGCAGCAGGATCGAGAACAGCGTGAGCAGCACACCGCCCGCGGCAACCGCCATCGGCACGAACTTGCGCAGCCCGCCGAGCCGTCCGGCCAGCGCGAGACCCACGCCGCCGGCCAGCGCGACGACCGCGCCGACGACCACGAAGATGGCGTACAGCATCAGCGTGCCCGGGCTGGAGAGGCCGGACTCCTGCAGGAACTTGTCGAGCGCGGCCGCGTTGGGCGCCCCGTCGAGGTAGGTCGAGAAGTCGCTGACCTTGCCGATGTACACGAACGAATAGATCAGCGAAACCAGCGCGAGCAGCGCCGCGACGCCGCCCGCAACGTAGCCGTACAGCGCGTTGCCGCCACCCGGAGCCGCGGGCGGCGCACCGAACTGCGCAGGCTGGCCGAATGCGGGTTGACCAGGCTGGCCGAAGCCCGGCTGACCGCCGAAGCCACCCTGATCGAAACCACCCGGCGCACCGAAGCCCTGCGGCTGACCAGGCTGACCAAGTTGACCCGGCTGACCCGGCTGCCCGAACCCGCCGGGCGGGCTCTGCTGCGCGAAGCCGGCGACAGCGGCCGGGTTGTCCGCGGCGCTGGGCGGCGGGGCGTACGGGATGTTCTGCGGCTGCTGGCTCGGCGGAACGAGCTGCGTCGACTCGGCCGTGCCCTCGGCACCCAGCGGGTTGACGACCTGGGTGGCCTCACCCGGCTGGCCGGGCTGCACGACCTGCGTCGGTTCCGGGGTCTCGCCGAACGCGCCACCACCCGGTGCGGGCGGCTGCGGCTGGCCCGGCTGGACCACCTGGGTCGGCTCCGACGCGCCGAAGGGACTGTCCTGCTGTGGTGTCGGTCCACTCGACGGGCCCTGCGGCGGCTGCTGGCCGCCGTCCCAGGGCTGGTTCGGTGGCTGCGGAGCACTCATGTGGGTCTTGAACCCCCTTGACGATGACGCTAAAAAGTTCTATCGCGTGCACGCTATCGGATGGGACGCCGGGCCGCTCGCAGACGCCCCGGCCGGAACCCCGTGATCCCGCGCCTACCGCCCGGCGAGGAACGCGAGCAGATCGTGCCTGGTGACGACGCCCGCGGGCTTGCCGTCGATCAGCACGAGCGCACCGTCGGCGCCCTCGAGCGCCTTCATCGCGGCACTCACCTGCTCCCCCGCGCCGATCGTCGGCAGCGGAGGTGACATGTGCGTTTCGAGCCGGTCGGCGAGCTGGGCCTTGCCGGTGAACAGCGCGTCGAGCAGGTCCCGCTCGTTGACCGCGCCGACCACCTCGGCGGCCATCACCGGCGGCTCCGCGCTGACGACCGGCATCTGGCTCACGCCGAACTCCGACAGGATGGCCACCGCCTCGGCGACCGTCTCGTTCGGATGCGAGTGCACGAGGCTCGGCAGCGCGCCGCTCTTGCGCGTGAGCACGTCGCCGACCGTCGCGCCCGAGGAATCCGGCGGCAGGAAGCCGTAGGACGACATCCAGGCGTCGTTGAAAACCTTGGTGAGGTAGCCGCGGCCGCCGTCGGGCAGCAGCACGACCACGACGTCGTCCTCGGTGAGGCTCTCGGCCAGCTTCAGCGCGGCAGCCACGGCCATCCCGCAGGAGCCGCCGACCAGCAGGCCCTCCTCGACGGCGAGGCGGCGGGTGGTCTGGAAGGAATGCGCGTCGCTGACCGGGATGATCTGGTCGGCGATGCCACGGTCGTACGTCTCCGGCCAGAAGTCCTCGCCGACGCCCTCGACCAGGTACGGCCGCCCGGTGCCGCCGGAGTACACCGAACCTTCCGGATCGGCGCCGACCACCTGCACCCGGCCGTCGCTGACCTCCTTCAGGAACTTCCCGGTACCCGAGATGGTGCCGCCGGTGCCGACGCCTGCGACGAAGTGCGTGACGCGTCCGTCGGTCTGCTGCCAGATCTCCGGGCCGGTGGAGTGGTAGTGGCTCGCCGGGTTCTCCGGATTGGCGTACTGGTTGGGCTTCCACGCGCCGTCGATCTCGCGGACGAGCCGGTCGGACACGTTGTAATAGGAGTCGGGGTGCTCCGGCGCGACCGCGGTGGGACACACGACGACGCGGGCGCCGTACGCACGCAGCACGTTGCGCTTGTCCTCGCTGACCTTGTCCGGGCACACGAACACGCACTTGTAGCCCTTGCGCTGGGCCACCATGGCGAGGCCGACGCCGGTGTTGCCCGAGGTCGGCTCCACGATCGTGCCGCCGGGCCGCAGCTCGCCGGAGGCCTCGGCGGCCTCGATCATCCGCAGCGCGATCCGGTCCTTCACACTGCCGCCCGGGTTGACGTACTCGACCTTGGCGAGCACGAGCGGCTTGAGCCCCCGCGTGAGCGAATTCAGCTTGACCAGCGGGGTGTTGCCCACGAGGTCCACGATGTGTTCTGCGTACTCCACGCGACCAGCCTAAACAGCCGGGTACGGCGGCGGCGACTTGCCGGGGGTCTCCGGGCGCGGCGCGGGCGGTGCGGCGCCGGCGGTGCGGCGCCGGACCGTCAGCCGGAAACACCCGACGGAACCACCCGGAGCCAGCCGTCGTCGCCCGGTTCTTCTTCCCATCCGGGAGGCCAGCTGCGTTTGTACCCCGGTTTCGCGAGTGCCCCGGACAGCCGGGCCGCCGATTTCACGCCGAATTCCGCGTGCTGTTCGAACTTCGTGCCGCGGAACGCGTCGCGGTCGCCGCCGAAGGTCGTGCCGCGGAAGTCGGCGCGTTCGGTGAAAACGGCTTGCGTGAAATCGGCATTGCCACGGATTTCGGTGCCGCGGAAGGTCGCGAATTCGTGGAACTCGGCCTGGTAGCAGACGATGGAACGGATTGCGCAGTGCGTGAGCGTGAACGTGACGAGCCGGGCACCGGAGAGATCCAGGTCGATGCCGGGCCAGTACGACCCGGCGTTCTCCGGGCGGAGGTGCAGTACCAGGATCCGCTGCGCAGCCTTGCGGACCTGCAGCTCCTCACCGGATTCGGCGGACCCCGGTTCGAACGGCATCCGCAGGTACGCGCACAGCACGTTGACGATCGTCTGCCGCTGGTCCGGATGGTCCTGGGCCAGCCGCTCGAGCGCGTACAGCCCGGCCAGCCGCACCGGCGCTTTGTCGCTGCCGAGCTGGTCGGCGGCCTTGCCGTACATCTCGGTGATCCGGCGCTGGGTGGCGTCGTGGTCCTTCTGCTCGAGGTCGAGCTCGGCGGACCGCTGCCGCCGCGCGGCGAGCAGCAACGCGGCCGCGCCACCGGTGCCGACCACCACGTTCGCGGCCGTGCGGAGCGCGTCGAGCCGCGCGGAATCGGCCGGAGTACCTCCGCCGAGCAACAGCAGGAGCAGGCTCGCGGCGGCCGCGGCGAGCAGCACCAAAGCTGCACCCCACCAGGCGATCGTACGGCTGGACAAGACCCGGCTGCGCTCCGTCACGGCCGCGATCCTGCCATGGGCGTGAGGTGGTGCACGTCGCCTTCGGCTTTGCGGGCGGCGGAAGAAGCGGCAAGATAGTGAGCAACCGCTTAGTGCCGCCGACCCGAGGAAGTGTCCGTCATGCCCGAAGCCGTCATCGTCTCGACTGCCCGCTCCCCGATCGGCCGTGCCGGGAAGGGGTCGCTGGTCGGGATGCGTCCCGACGACCTGGCCGCGCAGATGGTGCGCGCGGCGCTGGACAAGGTGCCCCAGCTGGACCCGGCCGACATCGACGACCTGATGCTCGGCTGCGGGCTGCCCGGCGGCGAGTCCGGGTTCAACATGGGCCGCGCGGTCGCCGTCGAGCTGGGCTTCGACCACCTGCCCGGCTGCACGATCACGCGGTACTGCTCGTCCAGCTTGCAGACCACCCGGATGGCGCTGCACGCGATCAAGGCGGGCGAGGGCGACGTCTTCATCTCGGCCGGGGTCGAGGCCGTGTCGCGGTTCGTGAACGGCAGCTCGGACTCCTGGCCGGACACGCACAACCCGCTCTTCGCCGACGCCGAGGCCCGCACCAAGGCCACCGCGGAAGCCGGTGCCGACAGCTGGCACGACCCGCGCGAGGACGGCAACGTGCCGGACGTCTACATCGCGATGGGCCAGACCGCGGAGAACCTGGCGCGGCTCAAGGGCGTCACGCGGGCGGACATGGACGAGTTCGGCGTGCGCTCGCAGAACCTCGCCGAGAAGGCGATCGCGAATGGCTTCTGGGCCAAGGACATCACGCCGGTCACGCTTCCCGACGGCACGGTGGTGTCGAAGGACGACGGGCCGCGGGCGGGCGTCACGATCGAGGGCGTGTCCGGGCTCAAGCCGGTGTTCCGCCCCGACGGCCGCATCACCGCGGGCAACTGCTGCCCGCTCAACGACGGCGCGGCGGCCGTGGTGATCATGTCCGACACCAAGGCGCGTGAGCTCGGCCTGACGCCGCTGGCGCGCGTGGTGTCCACCGGCGTCACCGGGCTTTCGCCGGAGATCATGGGGTACGGCCCGGTCGAGGCGTCGAAGCAGGCGCTGTCCCGCGCCGGACTGTCCATTTCGGACATCGACCTCGTCGAGATCAACGAGGCGTTCGCCGCGCAGGTGATCCCGTCCTACCGCGACCTCGGCATCGACCTCGACCGGCTGAACGTGAACGGCGGCGCCATCGCGGTGGGCCACCCGTTCGGCATGACCGGCGCGCGGATCACGTCGACGCTGATCAACTCCTTGCAGCACCACGACAAGCAGTTCGGCCTCGAGACGATGTGCGTCGGCGGCGGCCAGGGCATGGCGATGGTGCTGGAGCGGCTTTCGTAGTACTGGCAACGCAAAGACCCCAATGTGGCGTTGGGTGCGTCAGATGCACCGAACGCCACATTGGGTGCGTCACATGCACCCAATGTGGCATTGGGGCGCTTGGTGGCCTGTGGTAGATTGTGATCATGCATTTGTACTTCCTGTGACGGCTGGGTAGCCGCCGCGCTCGTCGAGTATCTCCGAGCCTGTGGCGGCCACTCGTTCTGGCCCATTGCCGTCCTTGCGTACGCACCTGGCTTGTGCTGCGCCTGCTCGAAAGACTCAAATGCACACCTCTTCTCACCGTCTACCTGCGCGCGCCCGCGCGCAGCTCATTGCCACCGACGTCTCCGTGATGCGCGGCGCCACCCCCGTTCTCCACCACGTCGATCTCACTCTGACCCAGGCTTCGCGGGTCGCGATCGTCGGCGAAAACGGGCGGGGCAAATCGACCCTTCTCCACGTGCTGACGGGGACACTCGGCGTCGACAGCGGCGCCGTCCAGTCCGTCGGCACGATCGGCGTCGCCGAGCAGGAGATGGACACCGCCGATGAACGGAGCGTCGGGGAAGCGGTCGCGGATGCGATCGCCGAACCGCTCGCTGCGCTGGCCAGGCTCGACGCCGCCAGCCACGCGCTCACCGATGGCACCGAGTCTGCCGCCGAGGAGTATGCGATTGCGCTGGAACGCGTCGAAGCGCTTGACGCGTGGGATGCCGAGCGGTGCGTGCAGATCGCGCTCGAAGCACTCCATGCGGAAACCGACCTGACGAAGCTGCTCGCCGAACTGTCCGTCGGGCAGCGCTATCGCGTGCGCTTGGCCTGCCTGCTGGGAACCGACGACGACTTCCTGCTGCTCGATGAACCCACCAACCACCTCGATCGCAGTGGGCTCGATTTCCTCACCGCACAGCTCCGCTCGCGCAATGGCGGGGTCGTGGTCGTCAGCCATGATCGTGCGCTGCTGTCGGACTTTGCGGAGACGATCGTCGATCTCGACCCGACTCCGGACGACCGGCCGCGCGTCTACGGGAACGGGTACTCGGGCTACCGGGAAGGACGCTTGGCCGAACGGGAACGCTGGGAGCAGGAATACGAACGGCAGCAGGACGAGCGCACCCGGCTGCAGAACGACCTCAGCGCCGCACAGAACCGGCTCGTTTCGGGCTGGCGCCCGGAGAAAGGTTCACCGAAGCACGGACGGGCCACCCGGGCAGGCAGCCTCGTGCAGAACGTGCACCGGCGACGCGAAGCGCTCGAAGCGCATGCCCTCACGGTTCCGGAACCGCCACAGGTGTTCCGGTTCCCCGAGCTACACACGCGGAATGGCGCGACTCTGCTGAGCGTCGAGAACGTGAGCGTCGCCGGGCGGCTGCGTGAACCGGTGTCGTTCTCGCTGTCGCACCGAGGTCGGCTCGTCGTGACCGGCCCGAACGGCGCAGGCAAGTCCACGCTGCTCCGAGTGGCCGGTGGCGAGCTGACGCCAGACACCGGAGCGGTGCGCAAATCCACTGGCACACGCTTGGGATTTCTCCGGCAGGAGAGCGATCTACCGCCGGATCGGCGAGCGAGCGAGGTGTACCACACGCACGTCGAGACACACGTTTCCGACGGCACCGTGCCGTCTTCGGAAGCGGTCGGGCTGTCGCAGCTCGGCCTCTTGAAACCGCGAGAGTCGGGCAAACGGGTGGGCGAGCTCTCAATGGGCCAGCAACGCCGTCTCGACCTGGCGCTCGTGCTTGCCCTGCGCCCGCACGTGCTGCTCCTGGACGAGCCGACGAACCATCTCTCCATCGCGCTCGTCGACGAACTCACCGAAGCATTGGGAGCAACCGAAGCGGCGGTCGTGCTGTCCTCGCACGATCGGCAGCTCCTTCGCGACGTGGCCGGATGGCCGAGCATCGACCTGTCTGCCGAAAGCGCGGTGCCGGTGCACTGAGACCGCCCGGTGGGGCTGCAGAAAAGCAGCTCCACCGGGCGGTTTCCGCGGAACTCAGTGCATCGGGACCGGCGACGCGACCTCGCCGGGTTCGCCTGCCTCGGCCGGAACCGGACGGCGTTTCGGCAGGAAGAACGCGGGTACCAGGCACAGCGCCAGCAGGATCGTGGCCCACAGGAACGTTTTGGCGAACGAGCCGCCGGCCAGGCCTGCGGCCGCGTCGTGCGAGGCCGGGGTCTGGATCGCCACGGTGGCGGCCAGCTGGCCCTGGCTCGTCGGCACGCCGAACTTCCCGGCGAGCAGCGCCGCCAGGATGATCGACATCACCGCGGCACCGATCGCGCCCGCGGTCTGCTGCAGGATGTTCGTGGCCGTGGACGCCTTCGCCATGTCCTTGGACTGCAACGTCTGCAGCGCGGCCGAGGTGATCGGCATCATCGTGCAGCCCATGCCGAGGCCCATCACGAACATCGCGGACAGCAGGAGCACGTACGACGTGTTCGCGCCGACCTGCGTGAACGCCACCATGCCTGCCACGATCAGCACCAGGCCGGGCAGCACGATCCGGCGCGGCGCGATCTTGTCCGCCAGCCGTCCGGCGATCGGCATCGCCACCATCGCGCCGAAGCCCTGCGGTACCAGCAGCAGACCCGCCTGCAACGCGGATTCTCCGCGCACCAGCACGAAATACGTGGGCAGCAACAGCATTGCGCCGAAGAACCCGATGCAGAACACCGCCATCGTGATCATCGCGACGGAGAACGACCGGTTGCGGAACAGCTTCAGGTCGACCAGCGGATGCGCGACCCGCTGCGCCCGGAGCACGAACGCCACCAGCAGCACGACCCCGGCCAGCGCGGGCAGCCACACCTCGACGTCGGCGACCGTGCCGGTGGACGGGATCCGCGAGACACCGAAGATCAGTGCGGCAAGACCCGGCGACACCATCAGCATGCCGAGGAAGTCGAAGCGGCCGGACGGTTCCGGGTTGTCCTTCGGCAGCAACCGCAGCGCGAGCAGGAACGCGATGATCCCGATCGGGACGTTGATGTAGAAGATCCAGCGCCAGCTCACCGCGTCGACCAGCCAGCCGCCGAGGATCGGCCCGCACATCGGGCCGAGCAGCATCGGCACGCCGAGCACGGACATCACGCGGCCGATCCGCTGCGGGCCCGCGGTGCGGGTGAGGATCGTCATGCCGGCCGGCATCAGCATGCCGCCGCCGAGACCCTGCACGACGCGGAAGGCGATCAGCGATTCGACGTTCCACGCGAGCCCGGCCAGCATCGAGCCGACCAGAAACGTGCCGATCGCGAGCAGGTACAGCCGTTTCGTGCCGAACCGGTCGGCCGCCCAGCCGGTGACCGGGATCACCGTGGCGAGCGCCAGCATGTAACCGGTGGCCACCCACTGGATGGTGTCGAACGAGGTCGCGAACTGGATGGTGAGCTTTTGCAGTGCGACGTTGACGACGGTGGTGTCGAGAATCGCCATGATGGCGCCGAGCACCACCACGGAAGCGACCTTGAGCACGGCCCGGTCTAGTTTGTCACCGGAACCGTCCGGCGCGGCCGGAGTCGCTGGTGCGGACATGCGGAACCCCATCTGCGAGAGTGGTGGAAAGCGCAAGCCCGTGCAGCGACGACGCGGACACGGTTCCCCCTTGCGCGCATCAGAGAATAACTGAGGCGCGCGGAAAGCCGTACCCGATTTCGCTCTGGACGCAATTGTGTGGGGACTTTTCGCGCGACCCGGGAGGACCGGCGAAAAGTCCCCTGTTGATCAGCAGATACTGTCCGTGGGCGCCGGGTTGCCCAAACCGAACAACGGCCGCACTTTCAGCCCGATCCACGTACCGAAAAGCGCGAAGGCACCCCACAGCCAGCCGTGCAGGCTGCCGACGGAAATGCCGCCGAGATATGCGCCGATGTTGCAGCCGTTCGCCAGCCGCGCGCCGATGCCCATCAGGATTCCGCCGAGAATCGCGGCCACCGCGGTGCGCCACGGGATCGAGCTGTGGATCTTCCACGCCCCGGCGGCCGCGGCGGCGACGCCCGCGCCGATCATGATGCCGATGTCGGTGAGGCTCGTCTTGTCCTGCCAGATCGGCTTGGACAGCGATGCCGCGTTCGCCTTCAGCTGCCAGAACTCCCACTGCTCCGGGTGCAGCCCGAACACCTGCAGGATTTTCGCGCCCCACAGGCTGAACGCGCTCGTGACGCCCCAGATGCCGCCGGACACCAGGTACACCGCACCGGCCAGCACGCCGAGCACCACCGCACCCACGAGAATCGGCCATGAGCCACGGAAGATCCGGGTGAACCCGTGCGCGGTCGGCACGGTGTCGACCGGCGGCGGCACGCGCCGCTTCTGCACGAGGCGCGTGGCGAACACGATGCCGACCAGCACCGCGATCGTGATGGCCCAGGAACCGAACCAGCCGACGTGGTCCGACAGCAGGAACCCGGACACCTGCGGCCAGCCGGTGAAGAGCGGGTAACCCCAGGTGTAGAGCACGGAACCGGTGATGAAACCGCCTAGGGTGAGCACGATCGTCGACTGCCCGGAGCCGACCGCGAAGAGCGTGCCGGACGCGCAGGCGCCGCCGAGCTGCATGCCGATCGCGAAGAGCGTCGCGCCGACGAAGAGCGCCAGCCCGATCGGCCCGACGTTCGCCACCGGCAGCGGCTTGCTGCCGAACAGCCCGGCGCCGGTACCGCAGATCAGGGCGATCAGCGTCGCGGCGGTGCCGAGGAGCAGCGTGTGCGCCCGCAGGCCCTGTCCGTTGCCGACCGCGATCAGCTGCCGCCAGGCCGACGTGAACCCGAAGCGGGAGTGGAAGAGCGCGAGGCCGAGCGCCAGTCCCAGGATGAGCAGCACGCCGAACTTGGCGCCGTAGGTGGCCCAGACGTACGCGGTCAGCCCGGCGGCCAGCACCCCGGCGACAGCGAGCGGGACGACCCGGACCGGGTCCTCCGGTTTCGGCGTCGGTGCTGCGCACGACGTGGGGAATTCGAGCAGTTTCCGCTCGTCGGCAGGGGAATCGGTGGTCGCCACCACGTCTCCTGGTCTTGTCGGGGATTCTCGGAGACCTCCCGGGGATGGGGGGCGATCAACGTTAGGACCACCGCCGGACCGGTCGCAGCTCGTCCCACAGAGTGCGACGAACGGCCGAAAACGGGCGGCCGAATGGCGGCTTTGTACCGGGTCGCTTGCCGGGTCCGGGCACAGAAAAGGCGCCCCGCCTTACGCGGAGCGCCTTCTCGGGAATCCTGTGCGAGGGTTACTCGCGCAGGTAGGACAGCAGTCGCAGGATCTCCAGGTACAGCCAGACCAGCGTGGTCATCAGGCCGAACGCGGCGTACCAGGCCCACTTCGACGGCATGCCGGCGCGGATCATCTGGTCGGCCTGGTCGAAGTCGAGCAGGAAGCTGAACGCGGCGATGCCGATGACCACGAGGCTGAAGATGATCGCGATCGGGCCGCCGTCGCGCAGCGGGTTGAAGCCGAAGAACACCGCGGTGACCAGGTTCACCAGCATCAGGATGGCGGCACCGGCGACCGCGCCGACGATCCACTTGGTGAGCTTGGGCGTGACCTTGACCGCACCGGTCTTGTAGACCACCAGCATCGCGACGAACACGCCCGCGGTGCCGATCAGCGCCTGCAGCGCGATCCCCGGCTTGACCAGTTCGAACAGGCCGCTGAGCGCCCCGAGGAACAGGCCTTCGGCAGCCGAGTAGACAAGGGTGAGCGGACCGCTCGGCTTCTGCCGGAAGATGATCACCAGCGAGATGATCAGGCCGACGATGAGGCCGCCGATCAGCGCACCGAGCAGGGCCCCGCTCGGCGCGATGCGGCCGAGCGAATCGGGGACCAGCTGGGTCTGCGCCCAGATCGCCGACAGCACGCCCACGAGGAGCGCGACGCCGAGGGACATGCCGGTCTTGATGACGACGTCGTCGACGGTCATCGGACGGTCGGCGGAGGCCGTGCCCATCTGTCCCGGACCGTAACCCGGAACGCCGCCTTGGCCCTGCGGCTGGCCGTATGGCTGCTCGAAGCCGACATTCGGCCCGTACTGACCGGTCGCGGTCGTGCCGCGCGGCAGTTTGCGGAACGCCGGGTTGCTACTGGAACGCACCTGTCCTCCTGGACCTTATGGCACCTTGCGTCGGGTTCAACGACCGCGCGGGCTCGCTGGTTCCCCATCGGGTAAAGACGACTTTACTCATCACCCGGGTGGGTGGCGAGGCCCGCAGGTCCCACCGTATGCGACGGAGATCACGACCGTTCACCGCAGGTCACCCGATGGTCTCTAGACAACACGGGTGATCACCCGCGAACCTTCACTTCGCGTGTTGGGAAAGTAACCGAACGCGTGTCGGGGAGTTGTTCGATCAGGTGAACTGTGGTGCCGCCGGACCCGGGTCGGGCAGGCATGTCGAAGGAGTCAACACACCATGGGGTGGATCTCACGCCCGCGCGCTCGCTGGCGCGCAGCCACCGGGCTGGTCGCTGCGGCGCTGCTCGGGGCACTCTCCGTCACCGCTCTCGGAACGACCCCGGCCGCCGCCGCCAGCAAGGAAAGCGTCGGGCACCGGATCGACCTCGGGAACGGCCATCACGACTGGCTCGGCTCGTACCAGGTCGGCGGCAAGGACGTGTTCTGCGTCAGCTTCCACCTGAAGGCGCCGGACACCGGCGAGGAGTACCAGCCGGGCGACCCGCTGCGCACGAAGTGGGGCGACCCGCTGCCCGCGAACGAGGCGGCCGACATCTCGTACCTGCTGCTGCGCTATGGCAACACGAAGAACAACGACGAAGCCGCCGCGCTGGCACACCTGCTGCACTCATGGACGGCCAAGCCGCGCAGCGACGCCGACCTGAAGCCGGGTCTGCCGCCGGACAAGATCGGCTACAACGCGCCGGACTACCTGAACAAGCTGCGCGCGGCTTCCTCGGCCGCCGCCGACGACGTCGCCAAGATGACGGCCGAGGCCGAGGCGAGCCGCGGTCCGTGGACGGCGTCGGTCACCGCACCGAAGGGCGACCAGCACGTCGGACAGGCGGCGGACTGGACGGTCACGGTGAAGAACGCGAAGGGCAAGGGCGTCGCCGATGTTCCGGTGAAGCTGACGGCGACCGATGCGAACGTCGGGGCTGCTGTTCCTGCGTCGGAGTCGGGTTCGGGCAACGCTGCGCCGCAGGCTGCGCAGTCGGACACGACGGTGAAGACGGGGGCCGACGGAACGGTCAAGGTGAAGCTGACCCCCACTGGTGACCAGCCGAAACTGGTCGCATCGCTGTCTGCACCGGCGGATGTGCCGCGCGTGCAGAACCCGGTGAACGCGAACGGCAAGGTGCAGAACGTCGTGTCCACCGGCGGCGAGAAGAAGCTGACCGCGCAGGGCGTGGTCGCGATCGCGAAGCCGGGCAAGGTGCAGGTGACCAAGACCGATGCCAAGACCGGCAAGGGCATCGGCGGCGCGACGCTGCGGATCACCGGCAAGGACCGTAAGAGCCCGGCCACCGCACAGGACGGCAAGCCGCTCAACGGTCCGGACGGACAGCCCGTGGTGGTCACCACGAGCGGCGACAACGGCGTGGCCGCGGTGGAGAATCTCCTTGCCCCGCAAGAGATTTGCGTCGTCGAGGTGAATGCGCCGCCGGGCTACACCAACGCGTTCGACCCGAAGAACCCGCCTGCCGCGTGCGGGTCACTCCAGCCGGGCGGCACACTGGCGCTCACAGTGGCCAACACGCCGAACGAAGTGCCGCACGCGATCCCCGCCGGTGACCAGCCGGTGGCGATGGCCCGCGGCACGGTCGAGACGAGCTTCTCTGTACCGGGTCTGTCCGGTCTCGGTGCGCTGGTGCTCGCCGGGTCGGCGCTGGTCGGGCTCGCCGCGCGGCGGTCGGCCCGGCGGTAACCGGAACGGCAGGGGTATGACGGGAAAAGGCCGGCTGATCGGCGGCTTCGTACTGGGCGCGGCGAGCGTACTGGCAGTGGAATTCGCGACGGTCGTGATCACGTCACCGCCGACGGTGGCGGTGGCCGGGAATGCTTCCCCGGCCGCTGCTGTCGCGCCGGTCACGCCGGTCACGCCTCAGCAGCTGGCGCCGTCCTCTTCTGCTGCCGCGCCGCCGTCTTCGCAGAACAGCGCGGCCGCCCCGCCACCCGCCGCCCCCGCAGAACACCGCCCGACCCAGCCAGGCCCGCAAGCACCAGGCACGCTCCGGCTGCCAGGCGGCGGTACGGCCACGATGGTCCGGCAGGATCTGGGCCCGGGCAACACCCTGCCGGTCCCGTCGGACGTCGGCCAGGCAGCATGGTGGGGCGCAGACCTGGACGCAGTGAGCGGCGCAAGCGTTTTCGCCGGCCACGTGAACTGGCGCGGCGCGACCGGCCCGTTCGCGGAACTGTGGAACGAACGCATCGGCGGCACCGTGACAATCGTCGACCAAGCAGGCAAGACGACCCGCTACCGAATCTCCCAACTGGTCACCGTGCACAAAAACGACCTGCCCGCCCGCGCCGACGACCTCTTCGGCCAAGCAGGCCCTCACCGAATAGTCCTGGTGACCTGCGGCGGCCGCTGGATCGGCGGCAGCGACGGCTACGAAGAAAACCGCGTAGTAATCGCCGACCCGGCATAACGCGGCACAACCCCGCCCCGACGCATTCCGTGAAGGGAACCATCACGGAATCAGATTCCCTCATGGTTCCCTTCACGGACCCACATTCCGTGAAGGTTCCCCTCACAGACCGCATTCCCTGAAGGTTCCCCTCACGGACCTAAATTCCCTCATGGTTCCCTTCACGGACCCGCATTCCGTGAAGGTTCCCTTCACAGACTTCCCCCGCCACCCCCACCAACCCCCGCCGCAGCCGCAGCCGAAAGCCCCCACACGTGCGGAGGGTGCTTGTCAAGGCATCTTTCCCGCCTTGACAAGCACCCTCCGCACGTCGTCACAATCCAGCTTCGGGGTGCCCCCACGCAACGGACCCACGACAGCAAACCCCACCGCAACAGTTCCCCCACCCAAGCAAAGTTACTTGCGAGTAACATCACCCTCCCGAGCTGTGGTCACCACAGCCTCAATGCAGCAGAATGGGTCCAGCAATGCACGGCGGAGGGTGATGGCAATGGCGACATTCCTGGTGACAGGCGCAACCGGCTTGATCGGGCGTCAGTTCACCCGATTGCTGCTCACCCGGCCCGACGCGGAACGGGTCACCCTCGTCGTACGGGCGTCTTCGCGGGCGAAGCTCGCCGCGCTCGTTGACGGGTGGCCGCATGCGGATCGCGTCATGCTCGTCACCGGGGATCTCGGCGAGCCGCTGATGGGAGTGTCCGAAGCGGACCGCGAAAGCCTGCGCGGCGTCGACCACGTCGTGCACCTCGCTGCGCTCTACGACATCACCGCCGACGACGAGACCAGTATCCGGGCCAATGTGGACGGTACACAGAACGTCGTCGACCTCGCCGCGGACCTGCGGGCCGGTTGTCTGCACCACGTGTCGTCGGTGGCCGTCGCCGGTGATCACGACGGGCTCTTCACCGAGGACATGTTCGACGTCGGCCAGCGGCTGATCACTCCGTACCACCGGACGAAGTTCGAGGCCGAGAAGCTGGTCCGCGAACAGCACGACGTGCCGTGGCGGGTGTACCGGCCCGCGGTCGTCGTCGGCGATTCGCAGACCGGCGAGATGGACAAGATCGACGGCCCCTACTACCTCTTCCCCGCGATCAGCAGGCTCGCCGGGCTACCCGACGTGCCCATCGCGGGTCCGGATCTGGGCGACACCAACGTCGTTCCGGTCGACTACGTCGCGAAGGCCCTGCTGGAACTGGTCACCACCCCGGGGCTCGACGGCCGCGCCTTCCACCTCGTCAACCCCGAGCCACAGCCGGTGGTGTCGGTCTACAACGCCTTCGCGCGCGCTGCCGGGGCGCCGACGATCACGGTGCAGCTGGGCGACCGGGTGTCGAAGGGGATTGTCGGGCTGGTGAAGCTCGGCGAGCACATTCCCGGCTTCACCATCGCCCGCGACGCGGTGCTGGAGCGGCTCGGCATTCCGCCGGTGCTGCTGGAAACCATGGCGTTCCAGTCGGTTTTCGCGTCGGCTGAGACGCGCAAAGCGCTCGCCGGCAGCGGCATCGAGGTGCCACGGCTCGACGAGTACGCGGCCACGCTCTGGCGGTACTGGCGCGAGCACCTCGACCCGTTCCGCGCACGCAAGCACGGTCCGCGCGGCGAGCTGGACGGACGCCGGGTGATCATCACCGGTGCGTCGTCGGGGATCGGACGGGCCACCGCGCTCAAGGTCGCCGCCGCGGGTGGCGTGCCGCTGCTCGTCGCACGGCGGCAGCACGAGCTGGAGGAAGTGCGCGACGAGATCATCGCGGCGGGCGGGACCGCGTCGGTGTACCCGGCCGACCTCACCGACGAGGATTCGGTGCACAAGGCCGTCGACGCGATGCTCGCCGAGCACGGCCGGATCGACATGCTCGTGAACAACGCCGGCCGGTCGATCCGCCGGTCGATCAGGCTGTCGTACGACCGGATGCACGACTACGAACGTGCGATGGCGATCAACTACTTCGGCGCGGTCCGGCTGATCCTTGCTGTCCTGCCGCACATGTCGGAGCGGAAATTCGGGCACATCGTGAACGTGTCCTCGATCGGGGTACAAGGGATCGCGCCGCGGTTCTCCGCGTACGCCGCGTCGAAAGCCGCGCTCGACTACTTCTCCCGCATCGCGGCGACCGAAACGCACGGTGACGGGATCACGTTCACCACCATCCACATGCCACTCGTGCGGACGCCGATGATCCGGCCGACCAAGATCTACGACGCGTTCCCCACGAAATCGCCGGAGCAGGCGGCGGACATGGTGCTGAAAGCGCTGGTACAGCGGCCGAAGCACATCGGCACCCCGGCCGGGCAGGCCATCGGGCTCACGTACACGCTCGCGCCTGGGCTCACCGACGCGATCGCGTACCAGGGCTTCCGGATCTTCCCGGACTCCACGGCGGCAGGCGGCAGCGGGAAACTGAAGATCGGGCGGGGCGAGAAACACCTGTCCCGCGCGGCAATGGCGCTGGCCCGGCTGTCGCGCGGCTTCCACTGGTAGTCACGGAGCGCGCCGGCGGGTGAGGCCGTTCAGGCGAGATTGCCACGAGAAGGCACCCCGGGCCGGTGATTCACCACTCCTGACGGCGCCGTTACCAGGTGCGCGGGTACGGTCGTGGGCATGGTTCCCGAGCGAGACAACGGCCTCCTCCCGCTGCGGCGCGAATACACCGAAGCCTGGCGCGGCTTCGACCGCACCGAGGTGCGGCAGTACCTCGATCATCTGGAGGGTCAGCTGCATCGGCTGATCACCGACCGCGACACGGCGACGACGCAGGTCACCACCCTGTCGCGGGAGCTCGAGTCGGCGCGCGGAGAGGTGTCGAAGCTGCAGGCCCGCGTCGACGAGCTGATGAAGCCGCCGGAGCGGCTCGAGGACCTGGACGAGCGGATGCAGCGCACCGTCCAGCTCGCCCACGCGCGGGCGGACGAGATCACCAAGCGCGCGCAGGTGGCGGCCGAGAAGCACTGGGCGTCGTCCACCGAGGCGTCCACGAAGCTGCGCGAGCGGTACCACCGGCTGGTCGAGGAGCTGGACAAGCAGGCCGAGGCCCTGCACTCGGAGCACGAGGCAGCGCTGAAGGAAACCCGCGCCGAGGTGCAGCGGCTCACGGTCGAGGCGGCGCAGCGCCGGGAACTCCTCGACAACGAGGCCGAACGCAAACGCCGCAAGATCGAGCGCGACTTCGATTCGAAGATCACGTCCGAGCGCGCCGCGCACGAGAAGCTGATCGCCGACCAGCGCACGGCGAGCAAGAACCAGGCCGAACGCCGCATCGCGGAAGCGACGGCGGAAGCGGCGCGGCGGGTCGAGGAAGCCACCACGGAGTCGAAGCGCCGTCTCGACGAGGCGACCACGCAGGCCGCGCAGCGCACCACGGCGGCCACGCGGAAGGTCGAGCGGCTCGCGGAAATCCGTGAGCAGGCACGCAAGAGCCTGGCGATGGCGGACGAGGTCCTCGGCCGCAGCGAGGGTCTGCTGACTTCGCTGCCGTCGGAATCGGTGCTCCCGGCCGCGGCGAAACTGGTCGGTGGCGACGACGCGGCCAACCCGGACCCGTCGCCAGGGGAAGCGGCAAAGTCCGGTGCGCCCAAGCCGAAGCCCAGCCCGGGGAATGGTTCGAACGGAAACAGCAGCGCCGGGAATGGGACGCCAGCGAAGTCCCAGCCTCAGACTGCGGGGAAGCCGAGTTCCTGACGACGGTGTCCCTCGTTAGCGGACCTGACACTTACGAGGGGTTCCAGCTCAGCCGCCAAGCCGAGCAGCAGTGGCTCTCCCCCGGGCCGGGTCACCAGCTGCACGCACGTCGCCAGATCGCGCGCCGGATCGTGGGACACCGGGATCGACAGCGCCGGATACCCCGCCAGATTCCACGGACTGGTGAAAGCCGCCACGCGCATCGACGGGATTGCGTTCACCGGCCAAGACAACCGGTGCCAGCGGCGAGCCTTCAACGGAAACGTGGCGAGGGTGGGCGTCACGAGCACGTCGTGCGCGGCGAAGAACTGCTCCGCGACGGCTTCCCACTCCAGCCGGGCTCGGTCGTTCACGAGAGGCTTCGTCAGTTTTCCGACGCGGACGTGCGTGCGAGTCCGCCGCTGGAGGCGGGTCTCGTCGAACGCAGCCGCCGTCTCGGCCGGGCCGGCGAACCACCTGGTGATCAACCCGCTCAACGCGCGGAGCGGGTACGCCGGTGTCGCGGGCGCCACTGAATGCCCCAGCCCACGCAGCAAGCCGGCCGTCTGGTCGACTGCTGCCCGCAACGGCCGGGGCAACGGAGCGTGGGTGAACGGCACCTGCGTCGACACCGCGATCCGCTGCGGGCCGGGCGGGGCGAGGTCCGTCCATTCCGGACGGTCGGCGAGCACGGACAGCAAGAGCGCGGCGTCGGCGGCAGTCGTTGCGAGTGGGCCGTGCACGGAGAGGCCGAACCAGCCCTGCGAGGCCTCCGGGATGACGTCGCGACCCGGTTTCAGGCCGACGATTCCGCACATCGCCGCGGGAAGCCGGATCGAGCCGAGACCGTCCGTGCCGTGGGCGATCGGTACCAGGCCCGCCGCGACCGCGGCCGCGCTGCCACCCGAGGAACCACCGGCGGTGTACGACGGCTCGCGCGGGTTGCGGGCGACGCCGTCCGGATCGTCGCTGGTCGGGAAGGTGCACAGCTCGGGTACCCGCGTCAGCCCGACGATCACCGCGCCGGCCGCGCGCAGCCGGGTCGCGATGAGGCCGTCACTCGGAGCCGGGGTGCGTGGTCCCGCGGCCGAACCCCAGCCTGCGTACTCGCCCGCGACCTCGGTGACGTCCTTGACCGCCACCGGCACTCCGGCCAGCGGCAGTGATCCGAGGTCCGGGCGCGCGGCAACCTCAGCCGCCTCCGCCCTCGCCTCTTCGGCCCGCACCCGGCGGAACGCGCCCACGATGCCGTCCGCTGCCGCGATCCGGGCGAGCGCCTCTTCGGTGACCTGCACCGGGTCCAGTTCGCCGTCCCGCACTCCGCGGGCGATCTCCACCGCCGTCTGTGCCATGAATCAGGACCCTAGCCGGTTGATCAGATGGCGCCGGCTCGCAACGCGTAGGCGACCGCGTGGGCCCGGTTGTTCAGACCACAGCGCGTCATCAGGCCGTACAGCACGTTCTTCACGGTGCGCTCCGAGTAGCAGAGCTTCGTGGCGATCTCTTCCGTGCCGTAGCCCTCGGCGACCAGGCGCAGCACGTCGCACTCGCGCGAGGCGAGGCCGGACAGCGTGAGCCCGTTCGGCTCCAGCACGTCCCGGCGCATCCGCTGGACCTGGGCGAGCAGCGCGCCCTGCAGCCGCGGCGGCAGCGTGGCCGTGCCGTCCCCCGCCGCCAGCACGGCCGACACCAGTTCGGCGCCGCCGGTCTCGCGGCGCGGCAGGATCGCGACGACCCCGCATTCGACCGCGCTCATCAGGTCGCTCTCGCGGAAGTGGTCGACGACGATCACCAGATGCGGCCCGGCCGGACGCTCCGACTGCCTGCCGACGTCCCGGACCTGCGACAGCACCCGGTCGGTGACGTGCTCCTCCATCACCAGGACCACGTCGGCCTGCGCGGCCGCGTCCTGGGCGAGCAGTACCAGCTCCGGACGCGTGCCCAGCAGGCTCGACGCACCGGCCCTGGTGATCGGGTCCGATGCGAGCACTGCGACCTTGACCAGCTTCACGACTACTCCTACCGCCACTTCACGTTGCCGCGGCAAGTGTGCCGACCGAGACTTCACGTTTTCTCCCCGGCTTCCGCGCGGATCGCGACCGTCGTGAAGAACGTCGACGTCTGTGCAGGTCAGTGGCCTCTATCCGACTCCTCGGCAGCAATGTCGCAAAAAGCTTGCCGCGCTCGTTCGAGACATTCGGGCATCCGATGTACCGCGGCCGTCCACTCGTGCTTGGCCGCCCGGTAACGCGCTTTCGCGTCCGCCGGCCAGTGCTCGACGTCGGGTTCCACTGTGGACTCCAGCTCGGCCAGCACGGCGCCGATGTCGCTGGTGGTCTCCCGGATGCGGCCGAGGATTTCGTCGGCCTGCCGGAAATCGGGATCGCGGGTCATCGGGCACAAGTGCAGTCTTGCTCATTTGAGCGCTCACCTGAGCCGCCGGTGACCCGCAGCAGGTCGGTCAGGCTGCCCAGAATGCGGTCGAACTGCTGCTCCCAGTCGTTCATCGCCTGCCCGAAGCGCGCCGACGCCTCACCGCGCCACGAGGCCTGCAGTGCGGCCATTTCGGTGTTCACCTGGCCGAGACAGGCGTTCGCGGAATCGATCGCGTCCTCGAACCGGCCTGCCGCCTCGTGCGGATCGACGGATACCGAATCCACGGCTGCTCCTCACCGATGTTCCCCAGCCCGCGCGTGGGTTCCCGATCCGAGGCTGCCCCACCGGAATCCCCCGCGGGAACCGGGAATCGGGGCGGATGCCCCTTTTTCGTCGAGGACTGCCTGCGGACCCACGAGGCCCGGTTTCCCCGCCGTTCACGATTAGGCCGGACGGCCGAAAGGTGTCCACCGGACAACTCCCAGGACAAGACCGGCAAAAGCAACCTGGGGCGGCCCCCCGGCGTCACCTTTTCGGCGTAAGCTCACGAGTGGCATCCGGCGTGTGACGATCTGTCAGCGCGTGAAGGGAGACCGATGTCGGCATCCGGCGGCGTCACCACGCCGGAAATCCAGCTGCTCGGACCGGTGCGGGCTTGGCTCGGCGACCGGCAGCTCGACCTCGGCTCCGCTCATCGGCGCACCGTGTTCGCGCTGCTCGCGTTCGCCGCGAACCACACGGTCTCCCGCGAAGTGCTCATCGACGCAGTCTGGGGCGACGCGCCCCCGCCCAGCGCGCAGGGGAGCATCTACACCTACATCTCCGGCCTGCGCCGGGTCCTCGAGCCCGGACGGCCGAAGGGCGCCGGGTCGCGGCTGATCGCGTCCACCGGCTCCGGGTACTCGCTGTGCCTCGACCCCGAGCACATCGATCTGCACCGCTTCGAGGCCCTGCGCGAACAAGGCCACCGCCTGCTCAGCGAAGGGCGCCACAGCGAGGCGCGCGGCCGGTTCGACGAGGCGCTCGCCGGGTGGAAAGGCATGCCGCTGCAATGCCTGTCCGGACATTACGCCGTCGCGCAGCGGGCCCGGCTGGATGAAATTTGGCTGGCCACTGTCGAACGCCGAGCTGAACTTTCGATGGACACCGGGCATCACGCCGGCCTCGTCGCGCAGCTCACCGAGCTCGCCGCGGACAACCCGTTCCGCGAGCCGCTGCACGGCCTGCTCATGCGAGCACTCGACCACGCGGGGCGCCCGCACGAGGCCCTCACCGTGTACACCGAGCTGCGCGAACGGCTCATCGAAGCATCCGGCACCGAGCCAGGGCCGACGCTGCGCGAACGGTTCGAACAGCTGGTCGCCGGGCGCGCGGCGGATGTCGTGCTGGCCGCCCCGCCCGAGCCCGCCGCCCGGGTTCCCCGGTTCCCGCTGCCGGTGCTGCCGCCGCGGCCGGAGTCGTTCGCCGGGCGGGAGGACGAGCTGCGACTGCTGCGGGAGGCGGTCAGCACGCTCGGTGCCGGGCCGGGCCGTTCGGTGTGGGTCGAGGGCGAGCCGGGGATCGGGCGGACCGCGCTGCTCGCGGAAACCGTGGCGATCGCGCACGAAGCCGGGTACGCCGCGGTATTCGCCGCCGCCGACGCGCTCGACCAGGGTTTCGCGCTGCGTCCACTGCTGGACGCGCTGGGCGTGCACCCGCGGGCGTCGGACCTGCGGCGCGCGGAGCTGGCCGTGGCGCTGGCCGAAGACCCGGACCTGGATCCCGTCGACGGCGTGCTCGGACTGGTCCGGCAGCTGTGCGCGGACGGTCCGCTCGTGCTCGTGCTCGACGACCTGCAGTGGGCCGACGACACCACGCTGCAGGTGTGGCGGCACCTCGTCCGCGAAACGCGGCGGCTGCCGTTGCTGCTGGTCGGCGCCTGCCGCCCGATCCCGCGGCCGGTCGCGCTCGAAGCACTGCGCGCGGAACTCGCCGCCACCACCGTGCTGGAGCTGGAACCGTTGCCGGAGAGCGACCTCCGCCGGCTTGCGGCCGATCTCACCGGTGCCCCGCCGGACCGCATGTTCTCGACGCTGATCTCGTATGCGGCCGGAAATCCGCGCTACGCCAAGGAAATCGTCGAGACCCTGCTGGCCAATTCGATGATCCTGCTCGACGGTGCGCACGCGATCGTCGAAGCCAGCTCGTGCCGCACGATTCCGTCGCCGCTCGGGTCGCGGCTCACGCTGTACCTGATCTTCCTCTCCAGCGGAACGCGTGACCTGCTGCGCTGGGCGGCGTTGCTGGGCAAGGAATTCTCGCTGTCGGACATCGCGATCGCCACCGAACGGACCCCGACCGCGCTGGTCGGCGCGGTCGAGGAGGCGCTCGCCGCCGGGGTGCTCACCGAGTCCGGCGACCAGCTCACGTTCCGGCATCCGCTGCTGCGCCGCGTGCTGTACGAAAAGACGCCGGCCGCGATGCGGGTCGCGCTGCATCGGCAGCTG
The DNA here is from genome assembly GCF_000717335.1 of Amycolatopsis jejuensis. GTDB lineage: Bacteria > Actinomycetota > Actinomycetes > Mycobacteriales > Pseudonocardiaceae > Amycolatopsis > Amycolatopsis jejuensis. The sequence goes on along the minus strand of NZ_JNYZ01000027.1, from coordinate 52,789 downwards.
GCCGAAGCCCTGGACGGTGCCGGGGCGTCCGCGGAACGCGTCGCCGAGCAGCTGGCCGCCGCGCCGGCGCAGGTCGACCCGTGGGTGGCCGGCTGGCTGGTCGAGCACATCGGCACGGTCGCCGCGCAGTCGCCGCGGATGGCAGTGGACGTGCTCAAGCAGGTGGTCAAGCAGGCCGCACTGCCCGCCGACGCGCGGGAACCGCTCACCGCAACGCTCGCCCGGCTGCTCTTCTGGCTCGGCCGCGAGCCGGAGGCGGAAGCGCGTTCGGTGGTCGCGCGTACCGAAGACAGCAGGCAGGCCGCGGAAATGCGGTGGATTCTCGCGTACATCTACTACCGCCGTGGGGAATTCGCCGAAGCAAGCGCGGAAGTCCGGCGCACGCTGGCGGATCCGCACGTACCGGAGATGTGGCGGGGGCGGCACGAAACGCTGCGCGCCACCATCGAACGGCTCCGCCACGAGGCGGCCGAACCGGACCTGTCCGAGCTGGGCGTGCTGGACGGTCTCGACGACGACGCCGAGCTCAGCACCGCCCGCCGGCTCGCCGCCACCCGGGCGGTACCCGGGGAAATGCATCTCGCCGGTGCGGTGCACTACTACTGGCGCGGCCGCTGGACCGAAGCACTGTCCGAATTGGACACAGTGATCCGGGGCGGCGCGGAGACGGCGTCGTATGTGTTGCGCAGCCCCGGATCAGCGTTGCTGGTACACGGGGTCGGCGCGTTGATCGCGAGCCACCGGGACGAGCCGGAGGAGGCCCGCGGGCACCTCGACGCGGCGGCCCGGCACCAGTTCCCGCGCGGGCTGGAGCCCAACGGGGGCGACTACCTGCTCGCCGCCCGCGCCCAGCTCGCCGAGCTCGACGGCAAGCCGGAGGCCGCCCTGGCCGCGCTGCTGCCGCTGCTGGAGCAGAACTACCCGCCGTCGGCGCGGCAGCAATGGCTGCCCGAGCTCGCCCGGCTGGCCATGCAGATCGGCGACCAGCCGCACGCGTTCCAGGCGCTTCGGCTGATGGGCGACGCCGGCCGGTACGACACCCCGCCCGCGCACACCGCGGCGTCGGCGCACTGCCGCGGGCTGGTCACCGCGGACCCGGACGCGATCCTGGGTGCCGCCACGCACTACGAGGCCGCCGGCCGGATGCTCAAACACGCGCGGGCCAGCGAGGACGCGGCAATCCTGCTCGCCGAGTACCGCCGCCTCGACGAGGCCCGGTCGGCCTTCCTCGCCGCACTCACCAGCTACACGTCGCTCGGCGCGGCCTGGGACGTGCGGAGGGCCGAAACGCGGATGCAGCCGTACGGCATCCGGCGGGCCAGCCCCGTCCGGGCGCGAGCCGCGGGCGAGTGAACGGGACGAACCGGGCGGCTGCGGGATCCGGCGACCGTGATCAGCCCGGTAAGCTCGGCGGATCGGACGGGTACGTCGAACGGAACGGCATGCCAGGGGACTTGCGGGTGAACGTGCTCGGTCCGCTGCGGGCGTGGCGCGGGTCGGCCGAGATCTCCCTCGGACCTGCACGGCAGCGGGCCGTCTTCGCCATGCTCGCGGTCGCCGCCGGACGTCCGGTGCCGCGGGCCGAGCTGATTGCCGGGGTGTGGGGTGATTCGCCGCCGGCCAGCGTCGAAGGCAGTGTGCACACGTACATTTCCGGGTTGCGCCGCGCGCTCGAACCCGAACGCACCCGCTGGGCCGCGTCCACCGTGCTCGTGTCCGGTCCGGCGGGGTACTCGCTCGACCTGGCGCCGGACGCCCTCGACGCGGCGGAGTTCGAGCAGCATCGCGAAGCCGCCCGCCGCGCAGCCGACGCCGGAGCGCACGACCGGGCGGTCACCGAGCTTTCGGCCGCGATGGCGCTGTGGCACGGCGAAGCGCTGTCCGGGGTACCGGGCCAATTCGCCGAACGGCATCGTGCGCACCTGGCAGAACTGCAGCTGGACACGTACGAACGGGCCGCCCGCAGCGTCCTCGAGCTCGGCGGGCACCAGAGCGTCATCGCGGAGCTGACCGCGCTCACCGCCGACCACCCGCTGCGTGAATCGTTGCGGGAATCGCTGATGCTCGCGCTTTACCGCAGTGGCCGGCATTCCGACGCGCTGGATGTGTACCGCGACGCGCGCCGGACGATCCGCGCCGAGCTGGGCGTCGAACCCGGGCCTCGGCTGCGGGAGCTGCACCAGCGCGTGCTGGCCGAGGACCCGGCGCTCGATCTGCCGCGTGCCGAACCCGAGCCGGGCGCGCGCGCCCCGCGAACGCAGGTGACGCAGCTTCTCGGCAGGCAGAGCGAGGTCGGGCAGCTGCGTGACCTGCTCGGCCAGGTCCGCGAAGGCCGTGGCCGGGCGGTGTGGATCGAGGGCGAGGCCGGGATCGGGAAGTCGGAGCTGCTGGCGCAGGCGTTCGGCGAGGTCACCGGGGCGCAGCTGGCCTGGGTCGCGGCCGACGAGATGAGCATGCGGTTCCCGTTGCAGGTGATGCACGAGTGTCTCGCGATCGAACCGCATTCGCCCGATCCGCGCCGGGCCAGGGTCGCGCTGAGCGCCGACGAGCCGGTCCGCCGCATCGGCGGGATCAGCGATCCGGTGCTGGACTCGGTCGACCGGCTGCTGGCGCTCGTCGACGAGCTGTGTGCCGAATCGCCGCTGGTCCTCGTGGTCGACGACCTGCAGTGGGCCGACGAGTCGAGTGTGCTGGTGTGGCACCGGTTGTGCGCGGCCACGCGGCAGCTGCCGCTGTTGCTGGTGGCCGCCACGCGCCCGGTGGCGGACCGCGCGGAGGTCACCCAGCTGCGCCGCGGGGTCGAGGCCCGCGGCGGGCTTGTCCTGGACCTCGGGCCGCTCGAGGACGTGGACGTGATCCGGCTGGTGGAACGGCAGGTCGGCGCGGGTTCCGGGCCGGGGCTGCGCGACCTGACCGCGCGCGCCGGGGGAAATCCCTTGTACCTCAAGGAAATGCTGGACGCGCTCCTGCAGTCGGGCGCGGTCGAGCTGGAGGGCGGAATTGCCGACGTCCCCGATCCGCTGCGCTTCGAGCTGCCGGACTCGCTGGTCGCGGCGGTGAACCGGCGGCTGGAGTTCCTGCCTGACGAGACGCGGGACGTGCTCAGCGGCGGCGCGCTGCTCGGCATGGAGTTCGCGGTGGGCGACATCGCGGCGGTGCTCGGGCGGCGGCCGTCGGACCTGCTCGGCCCGCTCGAAGCCGCGGTGGCGGGGAACGTCCTGGTCGACACCGGTACCCAGCTCGCGTTCCGGCATCCCTTGCTGCGGCAGGCGTTGTACCACCGGCTCACGCCGGAGATGCGCGCGGCGAAGCACCGGCAGGCGGCCGAGGCGCTGGCCGGGATCGGGGCGCCGGTGAAGCGGGTCGCCGAGCAGCTCGTGGCCGTGCCCGCGACGGTGGACCCGTGGGTGCTGGACTGGCTGGTCGAGCACCAGAGCGCGGTGTCGAACCGGGCGCCGCTGATCGCGGTGGAACTCCTGGAACGGGCGCTGGCCGGGATCGAGCCGGGGGATTCGCGGCACGAGGCACTGCTGATCGCGCTGGTGCGGGTGTTGTTCCGGCTCGAGCGGAGGCCGGAAAAGCTTGCCCTGCAAGCACTCGAGCTGGCCGAGGACCCGCACAACGCCGCGGAGATGCGGCATCTGGTCGCGGCGCTGCGGTTCCGGCGGGGCGATGTGCAGCAAGCCGTCGAGACGCTCGGGGATTCGGCGGAGGACCCGGCGATGCCGGAGCTGTGGCGAGTACGGGGCAGGCACCTGCTCGCGAACTTCCGCCGCGGCGGCCTCGACGACCTCGACGTCGCCGAGGCGAATGCGCACGGAGCGCGCGCTTCGGCGAACGGCGACCGGTACCTGACGGCGCACGCTTTGCAGACCCTGTGGCTGGTCGATTCCGTCCGACGGCACCACCAAAGCGCGCTGTCCCACGTGGACGAGGCAATCGCGGCGGTCGGCGACGAGCACGAACTGGCTGACCTGCACCTCGACCTGCTGGACAACCGCGTCTTCACCTTGCAGAACCTCGATCTGCTCGACGAGGCGAACCACACCCTGCGGGTGGCAGGCGAGGTCACACGACGGCACAGTATGCCGATCGGGTTGCAGGTTTCCGTTGCAGTGCACCGGTATTGGGAAGGCCGGTGGGACGAAGCGCTGGTAGAGCTGGATACGGTTACCGAGGACGGACCGGCGATCACCTTTTTCGGGTTGCGCGAGCCGGGTGCTGCGGCGTTGCTGCTGCACGGGGTCTCGGCGCTCATCGCTGCGCGGCGAGGCGATCACGCGCAAGCGGCGTCGCTGCTGGACTCGGCCGAGGAGCACGCACCGGCGACCGGCGCGGAGCGGGAAAGTTTCGATTTTCTCCTTGCCGCCCATGCGTTGGTCGTGTACCAGCGGGGTGACCTGCCGGAGGCGATCCGGGTCCTGGAGCCGATCCTGAACCCGACGTACGCACAGATGATGTTGCGGCACCAGTGGTTGCCGCAGTTCGTGCAGATCGCCTTGGAGGCGGACGACCGAGCAGCGGCGGAGCGCGCGCTGGCGGTGTGCGAGGAGGAAGCAGCGAAGGAACTCAAGCCGGCGCGTGCTTTTGCGGCGGCGGAGTGGTGCCGGGGTCTGCTGTTCGAGGAACCCGCGCCGGTGCTGCGGACGGCGGAACATTTCCGGTCGGTCGGGCGGAAGCCTGAGCTGGCCAGTGCGTTGGAGGATGCTTCAGTGCTGCTCGCGCGGGTCGGCCGGTTGGATGCGGCGCACGCGGCTTTCGATGAGGCGGCTTCGCTGTACACGGATCTGGCGGCTGCTTGGAGCCTGGAGCGAGCGGAGTCGCGGCTGCGTGCGCTGGGGGTCCGTCGGGGGGCTTCGTTCTTGGCGCCGCGTCCGGAGCGTGGCTGGGAATCGTTGTCTACGCTGGAAGTGCAGATCGCAACGCTGGTCGCGTCGGGGCGGTCGAACCCGGAGATTGCCACGGAGTTGTGCCTCCCGCGCCGGACGGTGCAGGCGCATGTGGCTCGATTGCTGGGTAAGCTGGATGCGCCTTCGCGGAGCGAGTTGGCGGTTACGGTGGCGCGCCGGACCGGGTGAGAGTTGGGTTTCGGGTGGCGGCCGGCGCATGAAACTCATGCATAACCGTGAAACGGTGGCCGAGCAACTGCGCGACCTGCTGCCCCGGCGACGAGGATGAAATCGTTCCCTGCCCGGTATTCCGCTTCCGGCGCTGAAACCCACGCATGATCCGGAAGTCGGCCGAGCGGCCCTCGACGTGACGCAGGGCGGCGCCGCGGCAGAAGACGAAGCGGCCAAAGGACTCCACGGCAGCCGCAAACCAAACAACCTGACATCACCCACACCGGAGACTGAGGTTCGCCCGAGCAGTCCTCACCGAACCCGGCGCATCACTATAGTTGCGGATATGCGAAAGACTCACCTCGTCGGCACCTGGCCGGGCCTCTCCGCCCCCAATGCCATTGCCACGGCTCTCCAGCGGGTCGGCGCGCACCTTCTGCGCATGACCGACGGCGAGACCGGCGATCGATCATTGTGGGCTTCGCGCACCAGAGAATGGCTCCGGGTCAACCCGGATGTCGAACTGGTGCACGATGGCGTTTACACGGGTTACGGGACAGGACCGTTATTCCGCGTGCGGGACGGGCAAACATTGGACCCGGCGAATCTGCATCTCAACTATTTTCCCACGTTCGCAGAGAGCTTCCCGGCCTTCAAGTACCTGCGCGACCGGGCAGGCCATTCCGACATCCGGTTCCAGGTCGGCCTGCCTGCTCCGTTCGACCTGACCATGTTGTCCTTCGGGCTGGACGTCGCCACGTCCGACCGAGCCATCTCGGAGGCATGGGCCCAGGCGACTGTCGATCAGGTCAACCGCATTGTCCGCGAAGCGGACGAGCCGGTCGTGTTCCAGATCGAGACGCCCGCCAGCCTGGTGGCGATGGCCAGGGCACCCGAGGAGGCCAGGAAGGCGCTGGCAGAGCGGTTGGCGCAAGCCCTGCACGAGGTGGTGGCAGGCACACCCGACGGCACTCATTTCGGCGTCCATCTCTGCCTGGGCGATCTCAAACACCAGGCGCTGGCCGAACTATCCGATACACAGCCCCTGGTGCTGCTGGCCAATGCCGTGGCCACCGGCTTCCCACCGGGACGGATTCTGGACTACATCCATGCGCCGTTCGCCGCGGCGGAGAAACCAGGGTCGTTTGACGAGGGCTGGTACCGGCCGCTCGAAGCACTTGCGTTGCCCTCCGATGTGCGTTTCGTCGCGGGCTTCATTCACGAGAGCCTCACAATCGACGACCATCGCCGCCTGCTGGACATGATCGAGCGGTTCGCCCGGCGTGAAGTGGACGTGGCGGCTGCCTGCGGGCTGGGCCGGCGTCCCGATCCCGCACAGGCGTGGGACGCCATGGACAAGGCGGTCGCGCTGATCACCGGTACTTGACCTGCGGCTGAAACCACAGCCCCGCGACCCTCACCCGTGCATGAGGCCGCTCGACATGCTGCGCACCAGGTTTCGCCCCAGCAGCAGGAACAGCGCGATCACCGGGACCACCCCCAGGGTGGCGCCGGTCAGCATCAGGGCGTAGTCCGTGTAATAGCCGCTCGCCAGCTGGGACAGGACGACCTGCACCGTGGGCGTCGTCGTGGAGTCCAGGGCTACCAGGGGCCAGAAGTAGTCGTTCCAGGCGCCAAGGAAGGTCACCATGCCAAGGACTGCGGCTTGCGGGCGGACGGCCGGGACGGCGACATGCCAGAAGGTGCGTACCACCGACGCACCGTCCACAGTGGCCGCGTCCACCAGGTCCTGCTCGATGGCTCCTTCACACGCCTGCCGCATCCAGAATACCCCGAAAGCGCTCACCAGAGCGGGCACGATCACCGCTTCGAGACGGCCGTACCAGCCGAAGTCGCTCACGATCAGGTACAGCGGGATCACGCCGAGCTGGGCCGGGACCATTGCGGACCCGATCACCACCAGGAAAAGGCTGTTGCGGCCCCGGAATCGCATGCGCGCGAACGCGAACCCCGCCAGGCTGGACAGGAACACATTCGACACCGTCACCGTCGTCGCGACGATCAGGGAATTGCCGATGGCCAGCCAGAAATCCACGGTGTCGAAAACCCGTTGCACATTCTCGAAAAGGTGACCGCCGGGCAATAATACCGGGGAGCCCTCGCCGATTGCCGAATTGTCCCGGGTGGCCACCACAAAGGACCAGTACAGCGGGAACAGCGACGACGCCACCAATCCGACCAGTACCGCGTACACCCACGCACCTGCGCGCCGCTTGCCGATCATGGTGCGCTCACGAAGCGGCGGACCAGCCGGTAGTTGACGAACGCGAACAGCAGGCACACCACGAACATCACCCACGACAACGCGGCCGCGTACCCGGCGTCGAATTTGCCGAAACCCTTTTCGTACAGGTACATCGTGAGGGTCTGGAACTGCCGGTCGTTGCCGCCGCTGCCGCTCGTTCCGGTATTGTCGAACAATTGCGGTTCGGCGAAGAGCTGCAGCCCGTTCACCGTTCCGGCCACCGCGGTGAAAATGATCGTCGGACGGATGCCCGGCACCGTTACCGACCAGAAGGTGCGCCACCGTGATGCGCCGTCGATCGCGGCTGCCTCGTACAGATCCTGTGGTACCGCTTGCATTGCGGCCAAATAGATCAGCGCATTGTATCCGGTCCAGCGCCACATCACCATGCTCGCCACCGCGAAATGCGACGACCAGCGGTGCGCCTGCCACGGGATCGGCGGGATGCCGAACCACTCGAGGACCTCGTTCACGATGCCGTAGCCAGGGCTGTACAGCTGCGCGAAAACCAGGCCGACGGCGACCACGGACACCAGGTTCGGCAGCAGGATCCCGGCCCGCCACCAGGTTGCCGCGCGCAGGGTGCGGTTGAGCAGTGCGGCGATGGCGAGCGCGGCACTGAACTGCGGGACCGCGGCGACCACGAAAATGCTGACCGTATTGAAAAGCGCATTGTAGAACCGCGGATCACCGAACAGTGCCGCGTAATTGGCGAAACCGGGCCCGCCGTCCGGACCGGCCAGCAAATCCCAGTGGTGCAGCGAAACCCACGACGTGTACAGCAGCGGGAACGCGCCGAACAGTCCGAAAAGGACGAAGAACGGCAGGATGAACGCGAACGGCGTGACCTTCCGGTCCAGCCGGGCCCGGGCCGTCCGGCGCCGCTCCACCCGAGACCGGCCCCTGCCCGCCTCGGCCCCCACCAGCGCAGCATCGGCCCCGCGGCCGTCCCGCTGCCGGGAACGAGACCGCGCCGGACGGGTGCCGCGCGATGTCACGGGAGGGCTACTTGATCGCGTCCCGGCCCATCCGCACCGCGTCGCCCCACGCCTGGTCCACGTTCTGGGACCCGTCCTCGACGCGGCCGAGCGCATGCCCGAACTCGGGCCGGACGTCGGCGTCGTGCAGGCCGCGGTAGTTCGCCCGGAGCCGGTCCGCCGACGCCGCGTAGATCTGCCCGATCGGGGCGTTCGAGAAGTACTGGTCGGTGTGCGCGACCACCTGCGGATCGTGGTACACGCTCGGTTCGCTCGGCAGCATCCCGTCGGACAGGAAGATCTGCTTCTGCTGCTCCGGCGCGGTGAGCCACTGCGCGAGGTCGTACGCCTCTTTCTGATGCGCGCCCTGCTTCGGCACGGTGAGGAACGAGCCGCCCTGGTTACCGCTGTCGCCCGGCACCGTGGTGACGTCCCACTTGCCGCTGCCCGCGTCCCCGGCGGCTTCCTTGATCTGCTTGAGCATCCACGCCGGACACGCGATGGCCGCGAACGTGCCCTGCTTGATCGCCACGTTCCAGGCCTGGGAAAACGTGGTGGCCCCGGCGGTCAGCTTGTTCTGCGCGAGGTTGCCGGCGAGGTAGAAAGCCTTGCGGATGTTGGGGTTCTGCCCGGCGATGTAGGAATCGTCCTTGGCGGAGAAGTAGTTCTCCGGCGCCTGGTTCACCATCGCGGTGTACACCGTGCCCGCCGAATCGGCGAACTTCACGTTCGGCAGCTTCGCGCTGAACTGGGCGGCGACGTCGGCGTACCCCTGCCAGTCCGGCATCATCGCGGCCACGGCCTTGCGATCGGTGGGAAGCCCGGCCTGCTCGAAAAGGTCACGGCGGTAACACATCGCGAGGCTGCCCATGTCCGTGCCGAGGCCGAACACGTAGTCACCGGAGGTGCCCTGCGCCCATTTCCACGACGCCCACTGGTCCTTCAGCCGGTTCGCCCCGAAATCGGCGAGGTTGACGAACTTTTCCTTCGCCCGGATGTACTTCGGGACCTGCTGCTCCTCGACCGCGACGATGTCCGCTGCGCCGCGCCCGGCCGCCAGCTGCGTGGCCAGCGTCTTGAAATGCGTGTCGAAATCGGTGACCCGGCTGCGGATCTCGATCTCCGGATGGTCTTTCTGGTACCGGTCGAAGAGCGGCGCGTACCCGAATTCGCCGAACGTCGCGACCGTGAGCGTGATTTTTCCCGGCGCCGCGGCAGAACCGCACGCGGACGCCAGTAACAGGAACGAGGCGGCGAGTGCGGCTACGGCCGGACGCCGGGTCAGCTTTCGCACGTGGGGGGCATCCTTCAGATCACTCCTGCGCGCAAGGCGTAGGCAACGGCGTGCGGGCGGTTGCGGAGTTTGAGCCGGTTCGTCATGCCGTAGATGACATTCTTGACGGTCCGCTCCGAGTAACAGAGCTTGCTCGCGATCTCCGCGGTGTCCCAACCCTCGGCCATCAGCCGCAATACGTCGACCTCGCGCGGCGACAGCGTGGTGCCGTCCCCGTTCTGCCGCAGGTTCTCCGCCTGGCTCAGCAGATCGCGCATCGACGTTTCACGACCCGAAGCAGCCGCGAGAATGCTGCGCACCAGCTGGTCGCCACCGATCGCGTCGCGCGGCAGCACCGCGGACACGTGCCAGGCGGCCAGCTCGGCCAGCTCGTCGGCGTCGACGTACCCGGCGACGAACACAATGGCCGCCGGCGTCTCGGTTGCCGCTGCCCGCAGTGCCGCCTTCACCTCGCGGGTGACGCGGTTCGCGGCGAACACCAGCACAGCTGCCTCACCACGCTGCTGGCCCGGGAGCACCCGGACCTCGCGGCGCGTGCGGAGGTGGTCGATGACGCCCGCCAGAGTGATCGGGTCCGAAGCCCATGCCGCCACCTTGACCTGGTTCATCGTTTGCCTCCCCGGTGCGAAACACACTCGCCTGTGTCGTGTTCCGCCAGTGTGCCGACGGCGGCTTCACGAATTCTCTAGTCGGGACGCGCTCATTCTTCACACGGTGAAGCTGGGCTTCGCGCAGGGGTTCGGTTACCGTCGCGTAGACCTGTCCGAACTGCAAGAGGAATTCATGACGGCGCATGCTCGGCCACCCCGGTCCGCCGCCGGCGCCCTCACCGCGTTGTTGCTCATATGTGCACTTTCGGGGTGTGGCGGGGACCGTTCCGTTTCCGGAACAGCAGCCCCATCGGTGCACGATGCGCCGAGTGCGGGAAGTTCGCCACAGGCCTCGCCACCTGCGCGAACGCCGACCCCGGAAACGGGGCCGGAGACGTCGGAATGTGCCTCGGTGGTGTCCGCGATGGATGTCCGGGCCCGGGTGGCACAGCTCGTGGTCCCGGGAGTCGACGCGGGCAATCCGGATGCGGTCGCCGACCTCGTGCGGACCTATCAAGTCGGCGGAATCTTCGTGGGCGGCAATAAAACCACGCTGTTGCAGAATGACGCGCTCAGCGAGGTGCAACGCGCGGCGGAGGTCCCGGTCTCGGTGGCGGTCGACGAGGAGGGCGGGCGCGTGCAGCGCATCGACGACCTCGACGGGGCACTGCCGAGCGCACGGCAGCTCGCTGCCACCAAGTCCCCGGACGAGGTGCGCGCGCTCGGCGAGCAGCGCGGCAAGCAGCTGCGGGCGCGCGGCATCACGGTGGACTACGCGCCGGACGCGGACGTGAGCGACGAGCCCGACGACGCGGTGATCGGCGACCGGTCCTACAGCCCGGACCCGGAAAAGGTCCGTACCTACGCGATGGCGTTCGCCGAGGGCCTGCGCGCGGGCGGGGTGCAGCCGGTGCTCAAGCACTTCCCCGGCCACGGGCACGGTTCCGGCGATTCGCACCGCGGCACGGTCACCACGCCGCCGCTGGACCAGCTGCTCAAGGTCGACCTGGTGCCCTACCGCGAGCTGGCCCAGTACGGTCCCGTCGGGGTGATGGTCGGGCATCTCGAAGTACCCGGGCTCACCGACGGCACCCCGGCGTCCCTCTCCCCCGCGGCATACCGCCTGCTGCGCACCGAATTCCACTTCACCGGCCCGGTGATCACCGACGATCTCGGTGGCATGAAGGCGATTACCGACCGGTATCCGCTGCCCGAGGCGGTGCTGGACGCCCTGCAAGCAGGTGCCGACCAGGCACTGTTCTCGTCCGGCACCGTCGATGTGCGCGCGGTGCTGGACCGGCTGACGAAGGCCGCGGACAGCGGTGAGCTGCCCGCCGACCACGTCACAGCCTCGGTGGAGCGCGTGCTGGCGGCGAAGGGGTACTGCACGCCGTAGCGTCACCCCTCGGCTTGCAGCTCCTCCAACGTGGCAGCTGCCTTGCGCGTGTCCGGGTGCGCATCGCCGAGGGTGCGCCGGTAGCGCGGCAGGATGTCCTCGAGCACGGCCAGCGCGGCGGATCGATCCCCGAGCCGCCGGTGGATCGCTACGAGGTTGCTGGACGCGCGCAGCGCCCCCGGATCGTCGGGACCCAACGCGCGGCTGGTCCGGCGGATCACGTCCTTCGTCTGGTCGCGTGCCTTCTCGTACTCGTCCAGCCCCATGTGGACGACGCAGAGGTTGCTCGCGACGATCAGGGTCAGCCGGTGCTCCTCGCCGAGGACGCGGCTGAACCGGGGCAGCAGGTCGGACAGCAGGTCGCGCGCCTCCGGGTACTCGCGCATCCCGATCAGGCAGCCGGCGAGCCGGTTGGCGGCGGCGAGGGTGTCCGGATGGTCCTCGCCGAGCGCCTCGGCCCAGTCGTCGCGGATCCGGCGGCCGAGGATCGCGCCCGGACGGGACTGGCCGGACACGAAGAGGTAGCGCAGGACCCGCAGGAGCAGCTCGTCCGGCTGGTGGCGGAAGCCGGGCCGCGCGGCCAGCCTCCGGACACTCGTCGCGATCCGGCGGTACTCCGGCCAGGATTCGGGCAGGTCGGGGTCGGCCGTCGGCAGGGTGCCGCGGAGGACGTCCTCGGGATCCTCGTCGGCGATGGGCGCCGGCGCCGGGTAGAGCGGCAGCGGACCGGCGCCGTCCCACAGGGAAGCGGGCTGACCTGTGGCTTCGAGCAGCCCGGCCGGGCAGCCGCGTTCGTGGAAGAGGTCGCAGCCCGAGTTGAGCACCGAGTCGTCGCGGCCGTCGAAGAGCGCGGCCACCGGGTACACGCGGAACGGTTCGCCGTGGTTGTCGACGATCGTGGTGCCGCTGCGGCCCGCGCAGGTCCAGTCCAGCTCCAGGTGCCAGGCGATCTCGTGGGTGCGGGTGACCGGCTCGAACTGGAACTGCTCGACGTCGGTGGCGCTGACGGTGAACGGGAAGTCCGCGCCCTGTGCCTGCATCCGGAGCGGCTGCGCGTCGAAGTCGGTGGTGAAACGGCGGGGTTCGAGCGTCGCGCCGACCCGCACGAGCAGGCACGCCGGACGCGGCAGCGTGCGCGACACGATGACCGGCCGCGCGGAATGGAGTACGACGGCGCGGGTGGTCTTCGCCTCCACGGTGATGACGTGGACCGTGCCGCCGGGAACCGCCACCTGCGGCGGATCGGAATCGATCACGAGGTCCGCCAGCGTACCGCCGGGCACCAGCCGGACGGACGTGATGATGGGGTCGGCCAGGTCTTCCGGACGATCGCCGTAGCCGACGTTGACATCGCCGTGTACCGCGCCCGCCATCACGACTTTGTCGTAGGTACCCCCGGAGATGCGGTTGACGTAGGTGGTTTCGTCGCTGTCCTCGTCGGTCACCGCTCCCACCCTAGCCTTGTGCGGGCCGGTTAACTCAATGAACGAAAGGTTCTTCCTTGCACATCACAGGGTGACGATGGTCGCGTTCGCCCGTCGATCAAGGAGGATCGGATGTCCGGACGGTTTGCTGTGCTCATTGCTGTTCTCGCACTGTTCGGGTTGGTGCTCGCCGCTCCGGCGTCCGGGCAGCCGAGGGGGTGCGGGCAGGCGGTTTCCGGCGCCGGGACCACGACCGTCGAGCAGTTGACCTCGGGCGGGATCGAGCGGGAGTACCGGGTTCATGTTCCGGCGCATTACGATCCCGGGCGGCAGTATCCGGTTGTGCTTTCCTACCACGGACATGGACGTACCGCCGAGTATCAGGAGGAGCTGTCCGGCTTCTCCGCTTCTTCGGGCATCATTGCGGTGTATCCGCAAGGGGTGACCGGTACTGACGGGAAATCCGCTTGGACTGGCGCGCCGTATTCGGCACCGGTGGATGATGTTGCGTTCACCGGCGACCTCATTTCCTCACTGGAGCAACGGATGTGCGTGGATCCGGCGCGGATCTATGCCGCGGGCAAATCCAATGGCGGCGGGTTCGTGGGCGTGCTGGCTTGCCGGATGGCCGACCGGATCGCTGCGTTCGCCCCGGTTTCCGGCGCGTTTTATCCGCAGGGCGGGGAATGTCCTCCGGCTCGGCGCGTTGCCTTGATCGACTTCCACGGCACAGCCGACACCACCATTCCGTATGCCGGAAATCCCGCCAAGGGGCTACCGTCCATTCCGGACTGGCTGTCCGGCTGGGCCGTACGTGATCGTTGTTTCCCTTACCCGGTATCGGTTTCTGTCGTTCCGGACGTCGTAACCCAGTGGTGGCCGGGGTGTCCGCTGGTACATTTCCGGGTCGAGGGTGCCGGTCACGTCTGGCCCAGTACCCAGCCGAACAACGATTCCGCAACCCCGGCCGCCATTGACGCAACGCCGGTGATTCTCAAGTTCTTCCTGGCACACCGGCTTTTCAGGTCGGGCGCACCTGCAAGGTGACCGTCCGGTTGGCTTCCGGATCGGCGTGTACCGACGTGCTTTGGTCGGCGCTGGAGATCGCGAAGGTGGTCAACGGCAATCCGCTCGCCTCGGCCAAGATGCGGGCTGCTGATGCTGCGCGGGTCAAGGAGACCGTCGAACCTCCACTCGCCGGGCCGCCTGCGACGGGCACTCCGTGGCCGATCACCGTGACCGCAACCGGCTGTCCTTTGAGGACTTCGGCCCATTGGTCTAGTGCTTCCCGTCCTTGCTGGTTCGGGGTTGTCGCGTTCGGATTGAAGAGACCTTTCTCGAAGGTGATGGCTACCGCGTCTTCCTCCGCTTTTGCGGTGACGCCTGGTTTTGTCAGCCGTCGTGCCAGCTTTTCGAGTTCGGCTCGGTGATCTTGCCGTGTTTTGGCGTTGCTGGATTCCGCGCTGTGTAAGCGATCTAGTTCTTGCTTCAGGCCATCGTCGGGTTTTGCCGTCGTGACTGCGGGGGTGGGCCGGATGGTGAGTACTCCCGCGGTTGCTGCTGCCCCGATCAGCACCACCGCGCCTGCCGCCAGCAGGTACCGGCGGATCGGACGGCGGCGCAACCGTCCGGATCGGACTTTTGCGATGACCCGTCGTCCGGCCTCTGCGGCGGAATCGCCGGGACGGATTTGCAGTACCTCCGCCCAAGCTTCATCAGCTTTGTCCAGGTCGCCGGATTGGGCATACACGCGGGCGAGCAGGTCCAGCCGGGCCGGATCGTCCGCCGAACTCCGTTCCAGCACTGTGATTGCCGTCGCGTAATCGCCGTTCCGGGCCAGGTCGGCGGCTTCGGCGAGGTCGAGTTCTCGTTCCAGGGCCGCATTCATTCCCGGTCCCCACGAAGAATTCCGCCACCCGCCTGACCCGGATTGTCGTCCGGGAGAAGGCGCCTCAACCGGCGGTTGACGTCGGGCAGCGCGGGCCAGTTCGATGCCGCGATCACGCGTTCTCCTTCGCGGATGAGCTCCCGCGCGCGAGCCGGGTCGGACATGCTGTCCCGGGAAGCCCGCAGTGCGTTGAAAACCTCCAGATCCAGCGAACCGTCGCGGCGCAGCAACAACACCTGCAGGTCCAGAATCCGCTCCGACAACCGTTCCCCGGCCTCGACATCATGCGCCTCGGCGATGACGGCGTAGCGGCGTTCGATTTCCGCGAGTTCCGTCCGGTCCTCTTCGGACCCGACGCGGTCGACCAGCTCGCGGCAGTGGTCGATCTGATCGCGCAGCCGTTCCATCACCTCGGGAACGCGCAGCTCCGCCTCGATGTCGTCGAGGTCGGCCTGCACGTCGCGCATGCGCCGCTCCGCCGACACCGCGGCCCCCTCGTCCGCGGTGCCGGCGCGCACCTCCTCCCGCACGGCCACGACGCTGCCCTGGCCGTCCAGCCGGTTCAGCAGCCCGCGGGCCCGATCGGACCGGGTTCCCTCGACCTGCGACCGCACCTGCTCGTGCCGGGCCTCCAGCTCGTTCAGCAGCCGTCGCAGCGTCGGCGGGTCCGGGACGTGCTGCTGTTTGAGGTCGATCACCGCCTCGAATTCCGCGTCCAGCAACGGAACCTCGGCCACCACCGAAACGCGGCGCGATTCGTCCATTTCGAACGTCATCACGACCTCGCTGCCACGGGGCAGATCGAATCGCACGTCCTTGGCACGGATTTCGATCAGGCCCACCTGCTGATTTCGCTCACCACGGCGACGTTCGCCCTCCGCGACCGGAATCCGGATCACACTCGACGTGTCGCCGCGGTGCAATGTCGCGGTGGTGTAGAACGGCTGCCGTTTCGATGCTCTCAACGGCGTGTTCTTCATGAGCATGGGGGTGAAAGTGCCGTCCGCCTCGGTCAGGCCGACAGTGTTCACCACGGTCTGGCCCATCATTTCGTTGAGCTGGTGGGTGATCGTGAGCGTGTCCGGCCGCACCGGGACGCGCGATCCGGCCGGGTCGAGTAATTCCACCTCGAACCGGTTCGTGCTCAATTCGGCGAGCACCGCTTCGACGGTGAAAGTTCCGTCTGCGGAAAGGGAAACCTCGGCGGTCCGATAAACCGGCCTGCGTTGTGCCGCACTGAGCGCGATCCGGAACCGGGTCCAGTCGGCGGCGCCGTCGGTGGCGCAACGGCCGGACACCGGGACGACCGGCAGGCTCGTGGTGGCCGGGTAAGACAATTCCACTGTGTACTCACCGCGTTTCGGCGGCTGCACCGTTCGCGGCCGGGCGACCGTCCCGGCGTAAACCGCCGCACCTCGCGCGACCACGGTGCTCGGATCTTGGCTGTGGTCAAGGGGAATCCCGAGCCCAGCGGCCGGGTCGGCCAACAGTTCCCGCAGGCCGGGCGCGAGGGTGGGGCCGCCGACGAGCAGGAGCCGGTCGATGTCCGACGTACGCAGATTCGCCGATTCCAGTGCGTCGCGGCACAATTGGACCGCACGCAGGTAGAACGGCCTGGCCAGCTGGTCGACCTCCTCGCGCCGCAGGGTGTATTCGAAGAACTCGGTTTGCCCGTCGCCGCGATCGAGGTCGAGCATGACCTGCGTCTGGTCCACTTGGGACAATTGGATCTTCGCGACCTCGGCGGCACTGCGCAGCTTCGCGAAATTCGTGCGCCAGCGCGGGTTTTCGCGGGTGAAATCGGCCAGCCCCAGCTGTCGTCCGGCTTCCGGGGCGAGCACCCGGTCCAGGACAGCCTGGTCGATATTGCGCCCGCCGAGGTGCGTGTCACCGGCGTGGTGCAATACGCTCAACTCGCCCTCGATCGTACTGACCACCGCGGAATCGAAAGTGCCGCCACCGAAGTCGAAGACCATCCAGTGCGCGCCCTTGCCCTCATTCTGGAAGCCGAACGCAAATGCCGCCGCAGTCGGTTCCTGCAGCAACGGGCACGGCCCGGTGAACCCGGCCAGTTTTGCCGCCTCCTGCGTTGCTTCGGTCTGGTTGAGCAGGAAGGCGGCGGGGACGGTGATCACTGCTGCATCAGGCAATTCCCGGGGCGCGACGGATCCGCGCAACGTGCGCAACACTTCCGCGGACAGTTCCACCGGCGTCATCGAAACACCGGCCCTGGCGAATTCCCTTCGTGCATCAGGCAATCCCATGGACTGCTTGAATTCGATCTGCACGCTTTCCGGGTCGTCCTCGATCCGGCGGCGCGCACCGGCCCCGACCTCGATCACGCCTCGTTTGCGAATCCACACGGCCGACGGCGTGTAGTCCATCTGGTCGTTGTTCTTGATCACCGAAACCGCGCCGTTGTCGAGTACCGCAATGGCGCTGTTCGTGGTACCGAGGTCGATTCCGAAATCGATCGTGTCACGCATCCGCTTCCCCGTTCCCGTGGGCAGCCGGGCGCCCCACGATGACCTGTCCCATCTGGATCCGGCGCCCGGTCAGGTAAATCGACGGCCGGACGGTCTCCACCACCCGCTCGACGTCCAGCTCCGGTTCGTCCTGGAACAGCAGCACCTCGAGCGCCATCCCGGAACCGAACGGAATCCGGTCGTGGTCCTGCACCAGCACCCCGGCCGCGTCGAGCGCGTCCTGGCTCGCGCTGAGGAACCGGCCCGCCTGCCGGGCGAGCCGGTCCTCCGCACCGGCGAGCTTGCGTCTCGCACGCCACAGCGCGGTCGCCGCCTCCGCCAGGTCCGATTCGGACAGTTCCGGACCCGTCGGGCTCACGTGGTCGATCAGTTCCCGCAGCCGGGCCCGCTCGTCGGCCCCGACGCCGGGCTCGGCGATCCGGAATTCCTTGTGGTGCCTGCGCTGCCGCGCCTCGATCCGTCGTTTGCTCACCGGGAGCCCCTTCCCGCGCCGATGACCGGAGCGACGACCAGCAGTACCGCGACGATGCCGATGGCCACCCAGGCCGGGAGCTCGGTCTGGCCGAGCCCGAGGTACAGACCCGCGTCGATGCCGAGCAGCACCGGGTACCGCATGGGCCCGACCCGCGGATTGCCCGCGCCCGCGTAGGTCACCAGCAGTCCCGGCGCGCCGACGAGGAAGACCACCGGCAGCAGATCAGGTAGCTGTGCCACCAGGAACGCGATTCCGGCGGCGCCGTGCAGCAGGGCGTACAGAATGCGGCTGACCGGAACCGCCTGCCTGGTAGATTGCCTGAATACGGGGGTTTCCAGAGCCATTCTTTCATTGCGTCCCACCGCTTCCAGCGTTTCCGGATCGAGGGTGCAACGCCGGGCGAGCGCGAACACGTCGCGTAGCAGATCGCTTGGCGCGTCTCGAACGTCGGCCAACGCAACGCCGATGTTGTTGGCCACCACTGCGGTCGCTTCCGAAAGCGTTGCGGTACGGCGGAATTCGGTGCGCGGAACCAGGTCGTCGAGGCGGTCGAACAGCGGTGCGGCTTCCGTTACGGCACGTTCGGCCGCGGTCTCGGCCCGGTTCCCGTCGAGCTCGCTGCGGAGGCTTTTGAGCAGGCCTTCGAGGTGCCGGTAAGTGCCGTCGGCAATGGCTGTCCGAGCGTCCTCGACAGTATGCCGGTCCGCGCCGAACTCGTCGAGGTACCCCATGAGCCGCTGCGGTTCGGGTGACCGCAGCGCGACGTCGATCAAGGGAGCCAGCACCGCGCCGGGCAACGCCGTCCGTAGTCCGTCCACAGTGGATTCGTCGAGACGGCGGTCGCCGAGTTTTTCCACCCGGTAAGCCAAATGCTGCCAGAACGAATCACTGCGCAACACGACCGTCCAGCATCGCGCGGCTTCGGTCCACAGTGGAGTCGGATGGTCGTCGGTACGCTCCGCCTCGGCATCGAGCGCAGCCGCGTGCGCGGCGACCGCGTTGTCGTGCTTCTGGTGCAGCTGGTTCGGGCACCCGCAGCCGGTGGGCAGGCCCCAGAGCCAGAAGACCTCGTCGACGAAGCGGTGCTCGGTGTTGCCGAGCGCGTCGAAGGCCGCCCGCACGTCGTCGACGCTCGCGTCGGCAGGCACCCCGTCGGGCACGGCCCCGCCGACTTCGAGTACCCCCAGGACCCGAAGTCGCCGCTCCCGCACCTCCCGCCGCGTCGCACCCGCGGTGAGTCCGGTGATGCGGAATGGGTTGCGCCGGTACAGCTCGGGCGTGGCCACCGCGCGCACCCGCGCCTGCGCCGTTCGCCCGCGCCCCTCGTTCGCACCCATGCGGGAAAGGTATGCCGTGAGTGCCGGGAGGGGTCCCGGATCGGGTCAGGCGGGCAGAACGATGATGCTGACCACCAGGTACCAGAGCGTGGCGGCGGCGAGGATGACTCCGGTGAGCCGGGCCGCCTGAAGCCCGATACCTGCCGCGAGGACGAGCCCGGCGACGCCTTCTACGATCTTCACGGCCGTCGAACAGCAGGTAACCACCCTGCAGGCACGCGAGAATGACGGTGATCCACCGGAGAATCGTCACGCGCCGACAATCAGCGCTGGTCAAGCGGGTGCGCCGCCGAAGCCGATCTCGTTACCGTCCGGGTCGTGATAGACGGCTTTGCGCACGCCGTTCGAGTACGTCTCCACGTGCACCGGTTGCAATCCCCAGGCGGAGATCGCCTCGCGACGGGCGTCGAAGTCGTCGGTGAAGACCGTGACCTGGGTGTATCAAGCGTGGTCGGGTCGGCGTTCCACCGCGATGCACCGATGCTCGGCCAGCTCCCACACGGCCTCGGTGTCGCCCGCGATGAACGTCGGCGGGGAGCCGAAGAGACGCTCGTACCACGTCAGCGCGGCTGGATAGTCGGCCACGGCGACTACGGCATACAGGTCAACGGTCATTTCAGGATGATACGGACATCCCTTTGGCACTGATCAACTCTTCTTAGGCCTTGTCGGGCGGTGATTCACCGTCTGGACAACGCGGTATCGAGGGAGTGTCTTTTTCTCGCCGTTTTCCGCGTCACAGCTGGGGATCGGGGACGTCGGACCATCGGCGGGGCGCGGAGGAAACTGAGACTGGAGCTTCCGATGGTGGTGCAGAGCCAGGTCTGCGACGAGGTCAGCGCATGGCTGTCCGGAGAATTCTCCGGCCGCCTACCGGCGGGCACGGTAGCGGCGGTCGTACGGGCGACCCATGATGATCTCGACGGCCGAATCGTCCCGGACGATCACGGTGAGCTGCTGTACCGAGTGGCGCGAGCACGGTTGCAGCGGGTGGTTGCGGCGCCACCTTCGCCTCGTACTCGCAGGTAGGTCGGGGTGCGGCTGCTGCCGAGGATGGCGCCGTTGTTGTCAGGTACTCGCGAGTAGGGCCGGGGGTGGGGCTGATCGCGACGCTACCGGCGTCAGGTACTCGCGAGTTGCGGTCGGCGTGGTGCGCGGCCGATTGCGATGCCACCGTCACCTCGTACTCGCGAGTTGGGGTCCCACGGTTGCTGCGGCTGATCGCGTCGGCGGCATGTACTCGTAGGTAGGTCGGGCGTGGCCCACACGGCCATAGTGGCTGATCACGGCGCCACCTTCGCCTCGTACTCTCACGTCGCTCGGGCGTGGCCCACGCGGCCGCTGCGGCTGATCGCGCCGGCGCCATGTACTCGTAGGTAGGTCGGACGTGGCCCACACCGCCGAAGTGGCTGATCACGGCGCCGTCCTCATGTACTCGCAGGTAGGGTCGGAGCGTGGACCGCACACCGGTGGAGATTGTGGCGCTGCTCGTGTCACCGGTGCATGCGTTCGAGGGGCGTCCGCAAGACGGGCCGCGGCCGGAACCGCCGGGGGTGGCGCGCGAGGAGGTCGCCGTGCGGGCCGGGCTCGGGCTGGTCGGCGACCGGTACTTCAATCACGCCGCGCACCGGAACGCGGCGGTCACCGTCTTCGACGCGGCGACGCTGGACGTTTTCGGCCCGCTCGACCCACATCGCACCCGGCGCAACATCGCGATCCGCGGTTACCCGGTCGACGACCTCGCCGGCGGCCGGAACCGCATCGGAGCCGTGTTCAGCCTCGATTCCGGCGCCGGACCGGTGCGGCTGCAAGCGTTCCGCCCGGCGAACCCGTGCGCCTGGATGGACGTATCGGTTACGCCAGGCGCATTCCGCGGCCTACGCGGCCGGGGCGGCATCCGATGCCACCCACTCGACGACGGCGTACTCCGTTTGGGCGCAGCGATACTCACCGTACTCGAACCGCCACACACGGCTGAATAACGGCTACGCCCGGGTTTCTCAGCCCGACGGCGCCTCGGGGGACTCACCTGCAGAACCTGACGGCCAGGACCCCGGCGGCCCGAGCCACGCAACTCCATAGCTACGACCCGGCAGCCCAGCCGCACAACCCGACGGCCAACGATCCAAGCCACACAACCCGATGGCTATGACCCAGGCGACCAACGCGACAACCTGCGAGCCCAGCCGCACAACGTGACGACCTGCGAGCCCAGCCACACAACCCGGCCGCCAACGATCCAAGCCACACAACCCGACGGCTAACGATCCCCGCCACACAACCCGACGGCTATAGCCTCGGCGGCCCCAGCCACCCGACCTTGCGGCTACGACCCCGGCAACACCCGGCTGCTCAGCGGGGCGTGCGTGCGCTCCGGCGGCCACCAGACCTGCGCGGGCGGCGGCGGGACGTCGTCGTCGGGGAGTTCGAGTGCGTCCGCGCCGCTCTGCCAGCGGTTCCAGTGCACCGAACACAACCCGCGCCACAACGGCGGCTCCGCACAATCCTGCCGACGGCACGTGCGTGCCTGTTGCCCGCTATCCACCACGTCCACGACTCCAACCCAGCGACTCGGCTTCCCGGCCGGTTCCAGTCTGCCCCGGTTCCGGCGGGAACACCCCGTACTCGC
This sequence comes from Amycolatopsis jejuensis, assembly GCF_000717335.1. Taxonomy (GTDB): domain Bacteria; phylum Actinomycetota; class Actinomycetes; order Mycobacteriales; family Pseudonocardiaceae; genus Amycolatopsis; species Amycolatopsis jejuensis. The sequence continues at coordinate 30,967 of NZ_JNYZ01000027.1, read as the reverse complement.
GCGAACACAACCCTTGTGCAGCAACGGAACGAGGAAACCCACCCTACTCCAGCCGCTCACCCGCGCAGCGCGCGACCGCAGTGCACTCGTTCAGCGGTTGACGCCGCCGGGTGCGGTGATCGTACGGAATACCCCGCGTGGCAACGGAGAGTCAGCGCGCGACGGCGGACTGTGTTGTCCACAGTGGATAGTCAACGGTCCGGATGGGACGCGTCGTACTCGCGGGCGGCGGCGCGCTGGGTACGCGTGCGCAGGAGTTGTTCGTCCGGGGAATCGTCCACTTCGCTCAGTCCCAATGCGACAGCGCGGCGGATCTGCTCGCGATTGTCGCGGACGACGGCGGAAAAGAAATCGTCGATGCGCGGGTCGAGGAGGACTTCGAGGAGCACCCGGAAGGAAGTGTCGACGGTGGCGCGCACGATTTCGTCGTGAAAGGGAAGCCGGCGGAGTTTGCCGAGCTGCGGGTCGGCGGAGATCTTTTCGGTGATGATGGCGCGGAGCTCGTCCTTGTTCTCGCTGAGCGATTTCGCGAGGTTCTCAGGGTAGTTCCCGGTTTCGAGCACCTTGACGACCTCGTCGAGCACGGCAATGGTGACGGGTTTCTTGATGGCGCGCACGATAGGTTCGGACAACTTGTCGACGAGCCGGTAAGTGAACTGCTCGCCGACCGCCCGATCCGCGGCCCGCCCGAGCCGCACGAGCAGCAGGACCACGCCGAGCACGTGATGGTTGGCGGTGAATGCGACGTTCGCGACGGGGATCATCGCGAACACCTCGTACCAGGTCCGCGCGAGAAACGAGCCACGCCACCCGCGGCGGCGCCAGCGCCACAGGAGTTCGAGAAGGAAGATCCCGCAGATCACGCAGTCGGCAATGAACACCGACCGACCGACCGCCGCGGGCGGCGGACTGATCAGCAACCAGCCGAGCAACCCGGTCGACACGAGCGCGAGGCCGAGCATGACCCAGTCGTCGACCCGCACATTGCCGGGCAGAATGCCACTGTTGAGCTCAGCCTCCGACGAACGGCCGCTGGTCATTGCCGACTCCAAGATCTCGACTGGTTGTCATGGGGCCTGATGATCGCACGGGTGAGGGGCGAGGTCGGGGAGGAACCACCGGTGGGGGCTGGGTGGGCGGGCGCTTGCGGGCTTTGCCGGGTGGGGGTGAGGGGTCTGCCGGGCATTTGCTGGCTGGAGTGAAGGGGCCGTTCGCGCCGTCCCGGCTGGGGTGAAGGGGCCGTTCGCGCCACCGCGGCTGGGGTGAAGGGGCCGTTCGCGCCATCGCGGCTGGGGTGAAGGGGCCGTTCGCGCCGTCCCGGCTGGGGTGAAGGGGCCGTTCGCGTATGCGGGTCGGGGCGATGGGGCCACTCACGCATTGCTGGCCGGTGCGAACGGGACACTCGCGCGCCCGGGTCGGAGTGAAAGGACCACTCGTGCGCCCGGACCGGAGCGAAGGGACCCCTCACGCCACCCAGGCCGGAGCGAATGGCCCCCTCACACGTCCGCACCGACGCGAAGGGGCCCCTCGTGCAGCCCTGGCCGGAGCGAAAGGACCCCTCGCGCGTCCGGCCCGACGCGAACGGACGCCTCGTGTCGCTCGCGCTGGAGAGAAAGGGCCGCTCGCGCATCCGCACCGACGCGAAGGGGCCTCTCGTGGCACCCCGCCGGAGCGAAAGGACCCCTCGCGCGTCCGGACCGGCGCGAAGGGATCCCCTCGCGCCGCAGCGGCTGCGCGAAAGGACCCTTCGCGCGGGCCACCGCAGGTAGAGGCGCCAAAGAGGGCAAGGAAGCCGCCGAGACCGAAGAGACCAAGAACCCCAAGGAGCGAGACGGCACCCCAAGACAAACCCAAGGAGCGAAACACCAGCCCACGAGGACCCCAAGGAACGAAACACCAGCCCACGAGAATCCCACGGGGCGAAACGCCAGCCCGAGAGAAGGCCCGGCCAGAGGCACCCATCACCCAAGAACCGGACAAAGCAGACACCAACCCCCTTCGGAACCGGTACACCTCCACCCGGCCCCCGGCAAACCTTGACACGCGCCACCCCGCCCGGGAAGCTTCCACTCAACGCCGCCTAGTTAGGAAAGTTTACTAACAAGGAGACCTAGCATGCGTGCTCCCCGGAAGGTGGCTCTCTTTGCTGCCGCTTCGGTTTCTCTCTCGCTGGTGGGGGCTGGGCCGGCGGTTGCGGATGCCGTTGCTCGGCCGTTTCCTTCGCATGTCACCTATCGGGTCGGGGTGATGCCGTCGGCCGGTGCAGATGCGCGGGATGCGGCCGTGACGAAGCATTACGAATCCTGGAAAAAATCCTACCTGCGCAAAGCCTGCGGCGGCTACCTCGTGCACGCCACCGACGACGCGCCCAACCAAGGTACCGTTTCCGAGGCCCAGGGCTACGGCATGAACATCATCCCCCTCATGGCCGGCTACGACCCCGACGCCAAGGCGATTTTCGACGGCCTCTGGAAGGTCGTCCGCGAGCATCGGGACAGCCAGGGCATGTTCCAGTGGCAGATCGACGGCAAAACGTGCAAATACGCGGACGGCGGCGAGCCCGATTCGGCGACCGACGGGGACCTCGACGTCGGGTACGGCCTTATTCTCGCCGACAAACAATGGGGCGGCTATACCTCGGCCGCAAAAGACTGGCTCGCCAAGCTCTGGAAGGCTGACATCGCCTCCGATGGGCACCTCAAGGTCGAGGACGACGGGCCCGGTAATGACACGCGGCCGTCCGACTTCATGCTCGACCATCTCCGCGCATTCGCCAAATACGATCCCGCGCACGACTGGAACAAGGTCGTCACCCGTACCGAAACGCTGATCACGCAATTCACTGCCAAATACTCTCCCGAGGCCAATCTGCTTTCCGACTTCGTCGTCGGCGCGGATACCAACAGCCCCAAGCCGGCGAAGGCGGATTACCAGGAGAATCAGCCGGACAACATTGTCGGCTACAACTCGGTCCGCGTGCCGTGGCATATGGGTACCGATGCCTTGCTGTACGGCGGTAGCGTTGCCACAACTGTCGCCAAGAAAGAATCGGCCAGCTACCAGAGTCACGCCGGTGGCAATCCGGCCAAGATCTATCCGCACACCAAACTCGACGGCACTCCCACGCAGACCGGTGACCAGTCCGAGGTCGCGAACAATCCGGTCGGCGTCGCGGCCATGGCGGCGGGCGATCAGGCCTGGACTGACGCGCTGTGGAAGTTCATGGCCGGTAACCCGTACGGCGACACCTACTACGGCGAGACCGTCAAAATGCTCGTCTACCTGGTGATGTCCGGCAATTACTGGGCCCCGTGAAACCCGGACGCTAGCTCAAGGCATCCGCACGGGTGGGTGGGCACTGGCCGCCGGGCGTGGTGAGCAGTTCGAAATGCCACAGCTCATTCGCATAAACCTGGCACAAACCGTAGTTCGAACCATGCTGGATCAGCCAATCGGCGGCGCGCGTGGGGCCGATGTCCACCGCTGTGCCGGAGACATGCTTCGAATTCTCCGGGGTCGCCACGTATCTGCTCGCATTCTCCAGGCTGCCGTATTTGACGACCCCGTCGTCGAGCAGCCGCCGCTGGTACGCCTCAGTCCGCCAGCCCGAATTGACGCGCATTTCCACGTTGCTTTTCCGCGCCCGAGTAGCCGCCTGCTGCAACGCTTTCCGCAATGCCGGATCCAGTTTGCCGACGGCCGGATAGTTCGTGTCGAATGGCGTGAGCGTGACCCCCTCCGGGATTCCGCCCTCGGCGGGATCGTAGTTCGGGTCACCTCGGCCAGGTTGCGCCGGAGCGGCACACCCGGCTACCAGCAGCAACGCGAGAAACGCGATCCGGTTCAGCACAGACCCAGGTTCGCGAACGAATGTCGCCACCGGGTCCGGCAAATGTCCGCGCGAGGTAACAACCCCGCATGATCACGTCACGGCGCCGGACGAACGCTCAGGCGATCAGCCCGATGCCCGCCTCCGCAGTGTTGACCAGGAAGGTCAGCGTTTCGTAGAAGTACAGCTCCACAGTGGACGCGTCGTGGCCGGAGTAGCCGATGGACAGGTCCTGTCCGAAGTGGAGCTCGTAGTCGCCGCCGCGGGTGGACAGGACGCAGGCGCCGCTGATCGCGGGCGTGCGGATGAGATCGCCGTCGACGATCTGCTTGAGGTGTTCCAGCACCGGGTACCCGTGGTCGGCCGCCTCGATTGCCGCCGTGTGCGCTTCGTCGCTCAGCAGCACCGTGTACGGTCCGGCCACGCCCGCGTCCCGCAGTTCGGCCAGCGCGTCGCCGATTGCCTTCGGGTATGCCCTGGCTTCGGCAGGCAGCGCAATGGGGTCCAATGTGGACGCGGGGCGAATACCCGTGATCCCGGCCTCGGCGAAACCGTCGAGCACGATCCGGTCCTCGGCGTACGCGATCTGCTGCGCCGCATCCTTCACCGGCTGCCAATCGGCGTCTTTCGCGCCCCATTCCACCGAATCGACGTCCTCGCGCGACACCGTGAACGGCACCCGGAGGTCCACGATCCGCTGCGCCGTACGCAGGCTCGCCGAAACGCCGTCGAACGGGCCGCCGACGCGTTCCCGGTGGCCGGTGCCGATCGCGGCGAGTGCCGGGTCGCCGGAGACGACCACGTCGACCACCCGCCGCGCCGCGGCGAACTCGGCGAACGTGCGCTTGGCCTCCTCCTCCAGGTCCGCCCAGGCGGCCTCGGAGATCGGGGCGAGTTCGCGGTGCAGGTTGTTCATGACCGAGGGCTCCTTCGCAGGCTTCCGATGCCCAGCGACGACCCGGTGGGCGTCGCGGCAGCCGGGGTCTCCGGCTCGGGCGGGGCGGCCGGTGGCTCCTCGAGGAAGTCCACCGTCGGGACGTAGAACAATGCGCCGGTATGCGGCGTCGAAAAGTCGAGAATGCGGTCGTAATTGCCCGGCGGCGACCCGACGAACATATTCGACAGCATGCGCTCGAGCACCGCGGGTGATTTGGCGTAACCGATGAAATAGGTGCCGAACTCGTCGTGCGCCGGACGGCCGAACGGCATGTTGTCGCGCAGGATTTCCATTTCGTTGCCGTCGTCGTCGGTGATCACGTTGAGCGCGATGTGCGAGTTCGCCGGTTTGTCCTCATCGGACAACTCCACATCGGACAGTTTGCGCCGTCCGATCACGAGCTCCTGCTGTTCGGTGGTGAGCGCATTCCAGGATGCCATGTCGTGCAAGTACTTCTGCACCACCACGTAGCTGCCGCCGTCGAACGGCTCGTCGTCGTCCACCAGCACCGCCGCCGCGATGCCGCGGCCGGTGGGATTTTCCGTACCGTCGACGAAACCGAGTACATCGCGCGCGTCGAAATAGCGGAACCCCGGCACCTCGTCGACCACGGTGACCGAGCCACGCAATCGATTCATGATCAGGGTTTCCAGCTCGAAACACAGATCCATCCGCTCGGCGCGGAGGTGGAACAACAGGTCGGCCTTCGTGGTGACGCTGACGTGCCGCGCGCCCTCGAACACCGGCAGCTCGTGCAATCCGGCAGGCCGCGGACCGCCGTAAAGCCGATCCCACGCCCCCGACGAAATCCCGGCAACGCAGGTGAGACCGTCGCCGAGACCGCGGAAACCGACTGTGCGCTGCAGCCCCGGCAGGTCCGCGAGCAGGTCCTTCACGGTCTGCTCGGCGCCGGCGTCGACCCGGACCAGCAGGAAGATCGCCGCCTTGGTCAGTGGCCCGGACACCGCCTGAAGCTCCGGCAGTTCGGTCTCCCCCGCTTGCCCGCCCACGCATCCTCCCGCTGCTCGCCCCGTCCCCGCGCATCCTAACCAGGCCGGGTGGAACCGGCAGAGCCGTTCACGAGGACAGGTGCAAGAGGGCCGCGACGTCGGCTTCCAGCGCCTCGGCCACCCCGTCGCGACCGGCCAGCTGCTGCAGCAAGGCCCGCTGGAACAGGCCGTCGAAAGTCGCGTACGCAACGTCTGCCGACACTCGCGCCGGACGACCGGTGAACTCGACGTAGCGCTGCACGACCCGCCAGACCATGGCTTGCCGCTGCTCGTCGATGTCGAGCACGTCGGCGCGGAAGGACTCGTCGAACAGGCTCTGGTTGCGCAGGTCGTACCAGAGGCGGTGCATCGCGGCGTCGGACCGGAGCGTGGCGGCCATGGCGGCCCCGAATCCGCGCTCGAGCTCCTCGGCCGAGCCCGCTTCGGCCACCACGTCGTCGTAGCGGGTCACGCAGACCTCTTCGAACTTGCGGACCGCGTACGTGAGCAGCTCGACCTTGTCGGCGAAGTAGTAGTGCAGCACGCCGTGGGAAAAATCGGACTTCTGGGCGATTTCGCGCAGGCTCGTGCGGGCGTACCCCAGCTCCGCCAGCGCCTGCAGGGCGGACTCGGCCAGCTGCTCGCGCCGCTGGGCGAACTTGTCCACGGCGCGGCGGGAGATGCGCTCCTTCGCCTGTGTCACGTCCGGCAGTCTAGCGCGACCCGGATTCTTGACGAGTGTCCAAGAAAATCTTGACGATCGTCCAAAGATTGCTACCGTGTGACCTACGCCGCACTTCGGGCGCGTCCCAAGGCACGTGGCCGGGCGCGTCCCGAGGGCACGTCTCAAGGAGGAGATGTCGATGGGTTCGTACGACCTGACCGGGCGCACCGCGCTGGTCACGGGTGGTGCGCAGGGGCTCGGCGCCGGCATGGCCGAGGCGCTCGCGCGGGCCGGCGCGGCGGTGGTGATCGGCGACGTCCAGGAGGACCTCGGCCGGCAGACCGCCGACGCGATCAAGCAGAGCGGGGCCAGCGCCGGGTTCGTCCGGCTGGACGTGACCGACGACGACAACTGGGCGCAGGCGGTCGCCGCGGTGGCCAGTGAGCACGGCGGCCTCGACGTCGTGGTGAACAACGCGGGCATCGAGATCACCGGGCTGGTCGCCGACCTGAACCCGGCCGACGTACGGAAGATGCTCGACGTCAACGTGCTCGGCACGGCACTCGGCGTGAAGCACGCGCTGCGCGCGATGCGGCCCGGCGGGGTCGCCGGACGGGGCGGCTCGGTGATCAACATCGCCTCGGTCGCCGCGACCATCGCTTTTCCCGGCATCGCGGGGTACTCGGCCACGAAATCCGCAGTCGACCGGCTCACCCGCGTAGCCGCGATGGAGGCCGGGAAACTCGGTTACGGCGTCCGGGTGAATTGTGTCTACCCGGGTCTCGTCCCGACGCAGATGGGCAACCAGCTCGCGAACGACGTCGTCGAAGTCGGGCTGTTCCCCAGCGTCGAGGAGGCCATCGGCGCCGTCATCGCGCAGACCCCGGCCGGACGGCTCGGCGAGGTCACCGACATGGCCGACGCCGTGGTGTTCCTCGCCTCCGACGCCGCCCGCTTCATCACCGGCGCCGGCCTGCCGGTCGACGGCGGCATGGGCATGTGAATTCCCGCCAGCGAAAGGAAAATCAGTGACCAAGCCCGTTGTCGTCTACGGCGCCTCCGGCTACACCGGACGGCTGATCTGCGAATACCTGCGTGAATACAATGTTCCCTTCACGGCCGCCGGTCGCGACAAAGCACGGTTGCAGGAAGCACTCGACCACATTCCGGGGCTGGACACCGTCGAGCACGAGGTCGTCGAGGTTTCGCACGAAACCGGTCCGCTCACCGAGCTTTTCCGCGACGCTTCGGTGGTGTGCAACACCGTCGGGCCATTCAGTGAATACGGCCACGAAGTGGTACAGGCCTGTCTCGAAACCGGCACGCATTACCTCGATACCACCGGCGAGCAGGACTGGCTGATCTCGGCCGAGGAACGCTACGGCGCCGCCATGGCCGAGCGGGGATTGCTGCTGTCACCGGGAATTGCGCAGATGTACACCACTGGCGAGATCGCCGCGAACCTGTGCCTGGAGACCCCCGGTCTGGACACTTTGGACATCCTGGTGTTCTGGAAGGGTTACCCCACAGTCGCTTCCACTCGCACGATTCTCGTGAACGCCGCACTGTCGTCGGCGTATTACCTGGAGCAGAACGCTTATGCGGCGTGGCCCGCGGACGGCGGGCTGCAGGAAGTGGCCGTACCCGGTTATCACGAGATCGGTCTTGCGCTGCCGTGGGGCGGCACGTCGCATCCGGTGTGGTTCAAGAACGACCCCCGGGTCGCGAATGTGAAAGCCGTCGGGGGCGTTTTCGACCGGGCGTTGATGCAGGGCGTACCGCAGATTGTCGCGGCCGTGCTGGAGCAGGTGAAAGACCTGCCGCTGGAGGAAAAGCTCAAGGTGCTGCACGACCAGGCGGCGGCAGTGCGGGACGAAATGCCGCCGCGGGAGAATCAGCGGCTCAACACGTCGCTGGATTCGGTACACGCATCCGGACCGCTCGGCCGTGCGCATTGCGTGATCCACGGAACCTGCAATTACAAGCAAACCGGGCTGTTACAGGCATATGCGGCTTACTCGTTGTTGCAGCAACCGCCGCGGCGGGCCGGGTTCGCGTCGGCTTGCCAGGCATTCGGGCATCGCGAACTGCTCGGGGTGCTGCGGTCGTTCGGGCTGGTCTCGAATCCGGTGCTGACAGTGCAAGCCTGAGGCAATCCTGATGCTGTCCTGATGCAGTCCTCAAGGGAGACGAGCGGTGCGACTGACCGACTATCTCGACAAAGGTGCGTCGCTGGGCCTCTCGGCGCCATGTCTGACGACAGACGGCGTTTCGCTGAGCTACGGCGAGGTCCAGGAGTTGTCCTGGCAGGTCGCCCGGGCGCTGGCGCGCTCCGGCGTACGGCCGGGCGACAAGGTGGCAATTCTCTCCGCGAACGACCCGGTGTCGTTCGGGTGCGTATTCGGGATCAGCCGCGCAGGGGCGGTCTGGTGCCCGATCAACCCGCGCAACGAAGCCGCGGAGAACCGGGAATTACTGGACCTTTTCGACTGTACGTGCCTGCTCGTGCAGGAGTCGTTCGCACCGCTCGTCACCCGCATTGCCGGAGAGCTGCCGAAACTGACCACCGTGGTGTGTCTCGACGGTTCTTTTCCCGGTGCAGTCCCGTTTTCCGAATGGCTCGACAGCGTTTCCGCCGAACCGTGGCAAGCCGAACCGCCGGACGACGTGGTCATGCTCGTCGGTACCGGCGGCACCACCGGGCGGCCGAAAGGGGTGATGCTGACCGGGCACAACGTCGAAACCATGTCCGCATTGACGTTGATGAGCTACCCGTTCCGGCCGCGTCCGCGGTACCTCGCGCTGGCGCCGCTCACCCATGCCGCCGGGGTGCTGTGTTTTCCGGTCATGGCGCTCGGCGGCGAGATCGTGGTAATGCCCGCTCCCGATCTCGGGCAGTTCCTGACCCTGCTGGAACGACATCGGATCACGCACACTTTCCTGCCCCCGACCCTGATTTACCTGCTGCTCGACCATCCCGCACTGTCCACAACGGACTTCAGTGCACTGGAGTGTCTCTGGTACGGGGCCGCGCCGATGTCGGCCGCCCGGCTCGAAGAGGCGATCGAACGGATCGGCCCGGTGCTCGGGCAATTGTTCGGGCAAAGCGAAGCGCCGATGATGATTTCGACGCTCTCCCCGGCCGACCATTTCCATTCCGACGGCACCCTCGCCCGCGAACGGCTCACCTCGGCAGGGCGGCCGACCCCGCTCACCCAGGTCGCGATCATGGCCGACGACGGAAAGCTGCTGCCACCAGGGGAACGCGGCGAAATCGTGGTACGCGGACCGCTGGTGATGCCCGGGTACTACCGCAATCCGGAGGCAACCGCGGAAGTGCGCAAGCACGGCTGGCACCACACCGGGGACATCGGATACCTCGACGAGGAGAATTTCCTGTACGTCGTGGACCGGGCCAAGGACATGATCATCACCGGCGGGTTCAACGTCTATTCGGCCGAAGTGGAACAGGCCCTGATGACGCATCCCGCGGTGCAGGACTGTGCGGTGGTCGGCCTGCCCCACGAAAAATGGGGCGAACAGGTCACCGCGGTCGTCCAGCTCCACAAAGGACGGACCGCCTCCGCGGCGGAATTGCGGGCGACGGTGAAGGAACGGCTCGGCTCGGTGAAGACGCCGAAGGAAGTGCTGATCTGGCCGGATCTGCCGCGGTCGAAAGTGGGTAAGGTGCTGAAAACCGACGTGCGGGCACAACTACTGACCGCAATTCAGAATTGACCGCCGCCCGCGTGCAACGTCTGCCCGGTCACCCAGCGAGACTCGTCCGACGCCAGAAAGCCCACGATATCGGCGATGTCGCCGGGTTCGCCGATCCGGCCGAGCGGTGACTGGCGCGCGCTGTACTCGGCAACTCCCGGCGGACCGTCGGCAGCGAGCGCTTCAGTGCGGACGGCGCCGGGAAGTACGCTGTTCACCGTGATGCCACGCGGGCCGAGCTCCTTTGCCAGCACGCGAACCAGCTGATCACCGGCCGCCTTGCCGGCGCCGTAAATTCCGGTGGTGGCCCGGGCGGTCACCACGACGCCGCTGGAGATCACGACGATCCGCCCGCCGTCGCGCACCCGCCGAGCCGCCTCACGCAACGCGACGAACGTGGCGCGCAGGTTGGTCCTGAAGACCAGGTCGAACAGCTCGTCGGTGGTCTCGGCAAGCGGTGAGAACCGGGCGATCCCGACATTGGCGACCACCACGTCGAGGCCGCCGAATTCCTGTTCGGCGCGGTCGAAGAGACCGCGGAGCGCAGCGTCGTCGGTGACGTCCGCGCACATGGCCACGGCTTTCCCGCCGCCCGCCTGGATCTTGGCGACAACGGCGTCGGCGGCGGCCTCGTCGGCGCGGTAGTTGACCGCGACGGCCAGCCCGTCGGCACCCAGCCGTTCCGCGATCGCCCGCCCGATGCCCCGCGAACTCCCGGTGACCAGCGCGACCCCCAGCGCGACCCCCACTGCCGCCTCCTTCCGCCGGTGCGTCACTTTAGTGCGACCGGCAGCGACGTCAATGGGGTCCGCGTACCGCCCTCCCGGACAGGACGAGGGGCACCCGGGCCCGGACCGCCAGGCCCAGCAACGCGACTCCGGCGCCGACCGCGAAACCGGCCAGGACGTCGTGCGGGTAATGCGCTCCGACATACACCCGCGAAATTCCCATCAACACCGCGAAAAACAGCGCCCACCAACCCCACTTGCGGTGTACCAGCAGAAGCGCCACCGCGAAGGCCGCGACGATCACCGTGTGGTTGCTCGGGAACGCATAGTCCGTCGGCGGGTCACACGGCAGCAAGGTGTGCACCCCGGGGACCACGCGGCACGGCCGGATTTCGGCGAACAACTGCTTCAGCACCGTGTCGACGGCGAGCGCCAGCGCGATCGCGGCCGGCACCCACAGCGCGGCCACGAGCTCCGCCGCGCCTCGGCCGCGGGCCCGCCACACCAGCGCGAGGATCACCGGGACCACGAGAAACACGCCGTACTCGCTGAACCCGGTCACGATCCCGGCCAGCCACTGCTGCGACCAGGCGAAGTCGGTGATGTCGCGGTAAAGCCCGGCGTCGAACACGCGGTCACCTCCATCTACTACAACTCTGTCGAAATTCTACAGGAACGTAGTACAAGCGATTCGACGAGCGGGTAGAATTCCGCCATGCGCAAAGGGCGAGAGACCCGGCGGGCACCCGGTGAGCTGGAGGCCGAGGTGCTGGCGGTGCTGTGGGAAGCGGACGAGCCGATGTCGGCCACCGGGGTACAGGAGCGGCTCGGCGGCGGACTAGCTTACACCACGGTGGTCACGATTCTGTCGAGGCTGTTCGAAAAGGGCGTCGCCACCCGGGAGAAACAGGGCCGCTCGTTCACTTACCGCGCGGCGGACGACGAGCCCGGCCTTGCCGCCCGCCGGATGACCAAGGTGCTCGACGCCGAACCGGACCGCTCCGGCGTGCTGGCCAAGTTCGTGTCCGGCCTGTCCGCTGCCGACGAGCGAGTGTTACGCGACCTGCTGCGCGAAAACGGCGGCTGACGTGCGCCCGGATCTGCTCGCCCCGCTGTTGCTGCCGCTGGCGTCCTGGCCGGTGGCGCGATGGGTTGCCCCACGGTTGTCACCGCGGCTGGGCAGCTGGCTGCTCACCGGCTCCGCTCTGGTACTGGCCGTCGGGAGCACGGCGACGCTCGCGGTACTGGCAGCCGCCGGTCTCGCACAGCTGCCGGTGGTCGGCGATCTGGGTGACTTCTCGGTGGCTGCCTTCCGTGGCGCGGACGCAGTGAATCTGCCGCTGGCAATCGGTTGCGGCGTCGCGCTGCTGATTATCGCGATTGCGTTGGCGCGCGCCACAATTCAGTACGTCCGCTGGCATCGAAAGGTGCACGCCGAGCTCAATGTGTTCGCCCGGGACCCCGGTATCGTATTGTTACCCGGCGAAGAACCGGTTGCCTTTGCGGTAGCGGGTAACGGGGGCCGAATCGCAGTATCCAGGGGAATGCTTGCCGCGCTGGAACCGGCGGAGCGCCGTGCCTTGCTCGCCCACGAAAAAGCGCACCTTCTTCTCCGACACCACTTTTTCGCCGCGATTGCCACCGTTGCAACCACGGTCAACCCGCTGCTGCGGCCACTCGGCTCGGCGGCCCGCTTCGCGCTGGAACGGTGGGCCGACGAAGTGGCGGCAAACCAGGTCGGCGATCGGAAACTCGTTGCCACCGCGGTCGCAAAAGCAGCGCTGGCAAGCAGTTCTCCGCCGTCGCTCGCGCTTGCGGCGACTGGCGGACCGGTACCTCGACGCGTGCGGGCCTTGCTTTCCGCACCGTCACCGCGACGGCCCTTGGCTGCGATCGCCGTCGCCGCGGTGCTCGGTGCCTGCGGGTGGTCGGCGGCCTGCGCCCTCGATGCGGCCACCGACCTGCACACCGGAATCGAAACTGCGCAGGCGGCCTGCGTGCTCGCGCAAGGGTCCCACAGTGAGCCCGCGCCTTCGGCATTCCGCCACGAGCACCGGAAGTGCGCCGAGAGCTGAGCGCCACGCGTCCGGTGCGGCCGCGAGGTCGGAATCATGCAGCAGGATCGTGCCGCCGCCGGACAGCTTCCGGCACACTGTGCGGACGACCGAATGCGGAGTGGCACGACTGGTCCAGTCGAATCCCCACGTACTCCACAAGACGGGTCGGAGGCCGAGTTTTCGCGCGGAAAGCAATGCACCGCCGGTGAATACGCCGTACGGCGCGCGCAACCACTGTGGCCGCGTTCCGGTGCCGAGCTCGATCAAGTCGGTGGTGTGGGAGAGTTCTTCGTGCAGTGCTTTCGGGGAACGACGCAGGAAACACCGGTGATCCCAGCCGTGTACCGCGATCTCGTGTCCCGCTTCGGCAAGTGACCGGCCGAGTTCCGGATGCTCGGCCAGTTCCCGGCCGAGCACGAAGAAGGTCGCGCGAACGTCCAGAGATTCGAGGACAGTCAGGAAATCCGGGGTGGACTCCGGGTTCGGACCGTCGTCGAAAGTGAGCGCCACGTGACCGGGATCGCCCATTCCGGAAAGCCGTGGTGATCTCAGCTGTGGCACGAACAATGCCGCCGGGGCAGCGTGGAAAACGGCCGCCGCGGCCAGTGCGCGAATCATCCGGCCGCCTCGACCGGACTGCGCAGCACCCATTCCAGCGCCGTCGCCAATTCAGCAGGCGAACGCACCCACGGCACCGTTCCGTCGTCGTGCAGGACCGCGGCATTAGCCCGTCCGTGGCCCGGCAGACAGCGGTAAGTGAGCACCGGCAGGCCGGTCGCCAGCGCTTCCGACGTGGTCAGCCCGCCCGCATTCTGGACGACGACGTCGCACGCGCGCATCAGCTCCGGCATCCGGTCGACCCAGCCGAAAACGTGCTGGTACCCGGCTTTGCGCAGGCGCTGCACCAGCGCGTCGTTCCGGCCGCCCACGACCACCGGCTCGACCAGCCCGGTCGCCCTCAGGTCGGCCGCAGTGTGCCCGACCTGCCCGATCCCCCAGGACCCGGCCACGACCAGCGCGAGTGATCGGTCGCGCGGCAGGCCGAGTTCGAGCCGCAGCCGCAGCCGTTCGGCGATCCCGGCGGCCGGGTGGAAACCGGGCGCCACCAACGGACGCGAGACGATCGTGCGGCCTGCGCCGAGCGCTCGCGCCTGGCGAGCGGCGGTTTCGTTGGGGGCGACGGTGAGGGTCGCGTCCGGGCTGACGCAGAGCCGGTGCACCGACGGGTCGGTGAGGTAGCCGACGAGCGGCGCGGTCAGCTCGTGCGAACGCCGGAGCCGGGCGACCGCGTGTGTCGCAAGTGGATAGGTCGACACGACGATATCCGTGTCGTCACCCAGTAATTCCCGCAAGCGCGGCGCGGCGAGAGCGGTGAAACGGCGGGTCATACCGGCCAGCGCGGGGGTGCCCAGCGCGCCGAGCAGCCAGTCCCAGCTGCGCGGGACCGTGCTGAGCTGCCGATGGTAGGCGGAGCACAGCAGCTCACCGAGCCGCCCGGGCAGCAGGTCGAGGAAATCGGCCCGGACCACGTGCGCACCGCGGCGGGTGAACCACCGGTCCAGTTCCCGTGCGGCACCGTCGTGTCCCGCACCGACGCGCGCGGACACGATCACTACTCGGGTCATCCACTCCGCTCCCAACTACTACACGACTGTAGTAAAACTACAACTATGTAGAATCAGTGTCGAGCCCCCCTTCCGGGAAGCGGTCACCCGACCGGGTGAGACGCCCGCTACCGTGGGTCCTTCAAGTGGCGGACGTGGCAGGAAGAGGAACCCATGCGTCGTAAGACCTCCGGCGCGGTCCGCGTCGGCCAGGTGCTGCTGGTCGTGACCTCGCTGCTGGTCCTCGGCGGCACCGGATATGCCTGGTCGACGCTTCGCCAGCTCACCGACGGTCTGACCAGGGCCGATGTGATCGGTCCCGGCGCGAGCGCACCGCTTGGCGAGCAGAACATCCTCGTCGTCGGCCTCGACACGCGGACGGATGCGCAGGGCAATCCGCTGCCGCCCGACGTGCTGGACCAGCTGCACGCCGGCGGCGCGGAGGACGGCGGCGACACCACGGACACGATGATCGTCGTGCACATTCCGGCCGGCGGCGGGAACGCGACCGCATTCTCCCTTCCCCGCGATTCCTACGTGCAGCTTTCCGGCGGTTTCGGCAAGCACAAGATCAATTCCGCGTACACCTATGGTCAGCTCGCGGCGAAGAACCGGCTGAAAGCACAGGGCGAATCGGGCGCACAGCTGGAAACGGACTCGGCGCAGGCCGGGGCGAAAACCGCGATCGACACCGTGCAGCAATTCACCGGGCTCACCATCACGCACTACGCCGCGGTGAACCTCGCCGGGTTCTACTACGTGAGCCAGGCGGTCGGCGGCATCCCCGTATGCCTCACCAAAGCAACGCGCGATTCGTACTCTGGCGCGAACTTCCCGGCCGGTGCACAGTCGGTGTCCGGCGCGGAGGCACTGCAGTTCGTGCGGCAGCGGCACGGGTTGCCGAACGGCGACCTCGACCGGATCAAGCGGCAGCAGGTGTTCATGGCCAGTATGGCCAAGACGATTCTCTCCGCGGGTACGCTCGGTGATCCGGCCAAACTGGACGCATTGATCGGCGCGGTCAAGAAGGCCGTGGTGGTCGACACGAACTGGGACCTGCTCGGGTTCGCCCGGCAGCTGCACGGAATGAGCGCGGGCAACATCAGTTTCGAGACGGTGCCGATCGTGAACATCACGCTCAAGACGCCGTCCGACGGTGATGCTGTACAGGTGGACCCGCAGGCGGTGCAGCAGTTCATCCGGCAGCAGATCGGCGGCACTCCGGCGCCGCCTTCTTCCACCGGCGGGGACCCGGCGCTGGCGTCCTATGTGGTCGATGTGCGCAACACGTCCGGAGTGGACGGTCTGGCGAACCAGGTGGCGGAGAAGCTCACCACTGCCGGGTACCAGCGCGGCGAGGTGGGCAACGGAAGCATGCGCAAGACGTCGACTGTCTATTATGGACACAGCCAGCGCAGCGCCGCCCAGCACATTGCCGAGACCTTGGGCGGAATTGCGGTCGCGCCGGACAACTCATTGGCGCAGAACCATTTCCTCGTGTCGCTCGGCCGCGATTACCCGGACGACTCCGGCGTACACCCGGCTGCCGCACCGGCCGAACCGCAAATCACCGCGGACGGCGTTACCTGCGTCAACTGAAACGAAAAAGGCGGGCCGGGTTCGAAACCCGGCCCGCCTTTTTCGTCAGTGGATCAGACGTTGCCGCGGCGGCGGCGAACCACCAGCAGCATCCCGCCGCCCGCGATCACCAGTGCGGCGCCGATGCCGATCGGCAGCGCGGCGTTGACGCCGGTGTTCGCCAGCGGGGTCTGACCCGAGTTGTTGCCGCCACCCACCGGGGCCGCCGGGGTGGTGGCCGGTGCGCTGGTCACCGGGGCCGACTCGGCCCAGGTACCGGTGGCGGTGGCCTGGACCGCGCTCTTCTGCGACTGCGCGACGATCAGCGACTGCGCCGGGTGCTGCGCGTAGTCCTTCGCGACGAACAGGCGGCCGGTCTCGAGGTCGCCCGCGGCCTTGATCGCCAGCTCGGCGGTACCGGGCTTGGCGTCCTTCGGGACGTCGAGGAACAGCTTGCTGCCGTTCTTCACCGCCGAGGACTTGACCTCTTTGCCATCTGCGTCGACGAGTTTGACGCCCTCGGGCAGCTTGCTCGTGACCGAGGTGATGCTGCCGGTGGTGCTGACGGTGAACGGGCCGATCTTCTCGCCCGCCGCGCCGGTCGCCTTGGCCGGGGTGATGCTCAGGGCCGGCTTGGTCTCGCCGATGCCGGTGTTGTCGGCGCCGGTGAGGTAGTCGTAGAGGGCGAGCACATCGGCCGCGTCGTCGGCGGGCGCGTCGTGGCCGGCCAGCGGGTTCTTGCGGTCGAGGTCACGGCCGTCGCTGTAGTGCCAGACCGCGGCCTGGGTCGCGGTGAGCGCCTCGATGTCGGACAGGCCGTCGTGCAGCGTGGCGCCCTTGCCCGCCACCGCCTTGGCAAGGTCCTCGGTCCCCTGCGACGGGTAACCGTGGTGCAGGACCCAGTTGATGTTCTTGTTGTTCTTGCGGAACGGCGATTTCGCGTCGGGGTAGTCGTTCCACGCGTGCTCGACCATGTCCTCGCCAGTCCTCGTGGCGACCTCGATCTGCACGCAGTACATCTTCAGAATGGTGCCGTCGGCCAGTTTGAGGTTGAACAGAGTGGTCTGAACCACCTTGTTCTGGCCGACGTTGACGGAGTACCCGCTCTTCCCGCCGTGCACCACCGTGCCGGTGGCCGCACCGGCGTGCGCCACCGGATTGTCGTCCGCAAGAGCCGCGGGCGAGGCAACCATGAGCGCCGCAGCCGCAGCCACCGCCGCGACGCCTCCCCGCACCAGAACCGACCTGCCGTGCATGCTTTCTCCCATCAAGTCCCGAACCCAGAACGACGGACCGCGTGAGACACATCTCCCCGATCACGGCGGTCACCAATTCGGGTGAAGAATCCACCCAGCCAAGCGAGGGCGAAGCATACACAGGGTTCATACCTGCACTGTGAGTGGTCCCCTGATTGCTCTTTTGTACCCCTTACGTGGCCCGTTCGTCCCGAGGGTTGCGCTGGGTGTATGCGATTTGGGCATGGAAAGGGCGGCGATTCCGGGGGTCTGCCGGGGGTTGGTGAGGGTGGGGGGTGTTGTCCGGGCAGCGGGGGTTGGCGGGAGGTGCAGAGTTCGCAGGGGGTCGGCGAACACGGCGAGAGTCGGCGGGGTTGACCAATTGCGCACGCTTCGGGTGAGGCAAACGAACTCGCGAGAGTGAGCAGCGGTGGTGCGGGTGGCGGGGAAGGGGGTGGCGACCGAGCGCTGGTGCGGGTGGCGGGGAAAGGCGGTGGCGACCGAGCATTGGTGAGGGGCGCGGGAAAAGGCGTGGCGAGCAAGCACCGGTGAAGGCCACAGCAAAGGCGTGGCGAACGAGCGCTGGTGCGGGTGGCGGTGAAAGAGGCGTGGCGAACGAGGATTGGTCAGGGGCGCGGGAAAGGGACGCGGCGAACAAGCACCAGTGAAGGCCACGGCCAAAGAGGCGCGGCGAACGAGCATTGGTGAGGCGCGCATCGGCGCGAGTCGGGGCGGCGGCGGTCGTGAGAGGGCCGGGACCGGCCTCGCGGAGCACGCCAGTCCTAGCTCACCACGGCTTGGCTCACCACGGCTTGGCTCACCACGGCTTGGCTCACCACGGCTTGGCTCACCAGGTCCTAGCACCAGGACCTAGTTCACCAGGTTCACCAGGTTCTCCAATGGCTCCCCCTTGGCGAAGCGGGTCAGTTGCTGTTCTGCCAAGCGTTTGGCCCGCGGGTAGAACGAATCCGAACCTCCGGCGACGTGCGGGGTGATGATCGCGCCGTCTAGGGGCCACAGGGGGTGGTCGGGTGGGAGGGGTTCCGGGTCGGTCACGTCGAGTGCGGTGCGGAGGCGGCCGGAGCTCACCTCGGCGGTCAGGGCGGTCAGGTTTATTGCCGTGCCGCGGCCGACGTTCACCACCAGAGCCGCGTCCGGGAGCAGCGCCAGTTCGGGCGCGCCCAACAAGCCTCGGGTGGCGGGGGTGTCCGGGAGGACCAGGATCACGATGTCGGCCGTCGGGAGGAGGGTGGGGAGTTCGGCGATGCCGTGGATGCCGGGGCGGGCGGTGCTCGCGACGCGCACCACCTCGGCTTCGCCCGCTGCCAGGTACCGCTCGATGGCGCGGCCGATCGAGCCGTAGCCGACGATCAGTACCCGGCTGTCGGCCAGCGACTTCGTGTGCGCGCGGTCCCACGTACCGGTGCGTTGCTGCGCGAACCAGCGCGGCAGGAACCGCTGCGCGGCCAGGATCAGCGCCAGCGTGTGCTCGGCGACGCTCAAGTCGTGCAAGCCCCGGCCGTTCGCCAGTTGCACGCCGGGGGGCAGGAGCGGGAGGAGATTGTCGTAGCCCGCGGTCAGGGTTTGCACCGCCCGCAGCGACGGCAGCCGCGGGATGAGGTTCACGGGTTCGGCGCCCTGGTCGTAGGGCAGGACGTAGAACTCCACGTCGTCGAGGTCGTCCGGTGGGGTGCCGTTGCCGTCCCACACCGCTGCGGTCAGCTCGGCGGGGATGGCCATCTCCGCCCAGGGCACCAGTACTCGCGCCGTCATGCTCACCCATCCTCCGCCGAAGCCGGACCCGAAACCGGAGCCGGAACCGCGGGTACCAGCCCCGCGGCTGCCGTCATTGTCCCGGCAAACAGGCGGAAACGGCAGTTGCGCTGCCCACACCAACCAGCTACCCCGCGGACCCGATCTGCTGCTGGATCCACGGCACGATCTGGTCTACCCGCGCCGCGGTCTCGAGACCCGGACTGGGGCAGGACGGGCCGAAGTTCTCGACCGCGACGAGCACGTTTCCGCCCTTGCCCGGCACGAAGAACGGCGACCCGGAATCGTCCGGGCACGGGCTGTTCTCCACCGTCCGCGTCTCCAGCGGCTCGAGGATGATTTCGTTCTTGCGCACCGTGTGCACGGCGAAGTCACCGCGCTTGATGCGGTCGGTCTGCACGATCACGGTGGCCGACAGCGCACCCCAGCCGACGAACGTCGTGTGCTGACCCTTTTCCGGCGGGCCGTCCGGCAGTTCCAGCGGGCGGATATCGGTGACCGGGGCGGAAAGCCGGGCCAGCGCGAGGTCGTTGACCGGCGACTGCCGTGACTCCACGACCTCCAGCACGTGCCCGCGCGGGTCGGAGTCGGTGAGCTTGCCCAGCGCGACCTTCATCTTGTAATCCGGTTTGCCGCTGGTGCGCTTGCCGTTGATGTCGTGAAAACAGTGCCCGGCGGTGACGATCCACTCCGGCGCGACGAGTGCGCCGCTGCATCCTCCGCTACGGACGCCGCCGTCCTTCTCCGGAACGTCCGTGGACGACAGCTTGGCGCTGAACGGCGTGGTCGACTCGGGTAACGGTGGCGCCGACACGCGCGCGGTCGCCGGTGCCGCTCCCCCGCTGACCCCGCGGGAGACCGCGAGGTCGGACGTCGGAGGTTTCACCGGCTCGGCGTCCGCGGTGCGCTGCATGCCGACATAGCCTCCGGCCAGTACTGCCCCGACGACGAGACCCATCGCCAGGGCGCCCGGTCTCAGGCCCGTCCGTCGAGCCGGACGTGACTTCGCGTGCATCACGGCGACCAAGATAGCGAAGTTGTTCACCCGGAAGGGTGACGGTGCCCGGTTGGTCCGGTAACTGTGGGAGAAATAGGTGAAGTCGATACAGGGGGTTCGGACGCGGTCACCGACGGCAAAGTTTCCGCGCCTCCCGGAGGTGCCCTTCGGCAGTATCGAGGGGGCTATCCGGGCGTATCCCGGTGCAATTGCCTTTCCGGACACCGCGGGATGACTGATGGTGCCGTTTCCCGCAACCGTCAACCGGCAATCAAGGACGGTCGCGTTGTTCCCAGGCATCCCAGCGGCGGCCCACGGCGTCGCGGTCCAGGCGGCTCTCCGCCGGGGCGGGCTTCTCGGGTGGCGGTTCGACCGGTTCCTCCTTGACCAGGCTCACGGCGTGTTTGCCCAGCACAGCCCAGCCGGAACCGTGCCCGGTGAACCCCGGCTCGCGGACCGCGATCCACGCACACCAGCCGGCGAACAGGCCGCCGCCGAAAATGCCGATCGGCAACGTGACGTCCGTGACCGCCGAACCCAGCCCCGCAACAGTCGGGATGACCACGCCGCCCGCCATGATCGCGACCCCGAGAACCGCGCCCAGCCAGCGCAGCGTCCGTCGCCAGCGCGCCGCCGCGACGGTGTACACGGTGTACGTCAAGAGCCTGCCGCACCGCGAACACTCGACAGACCACCGGCGACGGCCTTTTCCGGCCGCACGACCACATATTGCGCGCCCGCGTACTCGACGTAACGCCGGCCGCCGTAGTCGACCCCGTCGCGCATCCGGTGCGCCACCAGTACCCGCTGGTCCCGCTTGGTCGCAAACGCCACGCGGCCAGCGTAGAAGATCAGTCCAGGAGCGCGAGCCGTCGAACGAGGTCGTCCGGGACTCCGTCCGCCCAGGGGAACATCGGGGCGGCCGGGCGGAGTTCCGCGTACCCGTGCAGACCGGCCCACAACGTGGTGGCATCGGAGAACGGCGCCGTGCTGCGGGAGACGCCGGCGTCCGCGCAATCCTGCACGGCTTGTACCAGTAGCTGGAACACGTCCTGCCCGATCTTCGCCGCCGCCGGGGCCATCTCCGGGTTTTCCGCGGCCCGCGCGGCATCCCAGACCCCACCGAACAGGACGCGGTAGCGCTTGGGCCGCTCGAGCGCGAAATCCAGGTACGCCGAGCAGATGCCGCGCAGCCGCTGCTCGGGATCGGCCTGCGCCGCGACCGTCTCCTCGATCCGGTCTTTCAGCTCGGCGAACGCCTCCTCCACGACGGCCAGGAGGATCTCGTCGCGATCGGCGAAGTGCCGGTAAATCGACGGCGCCGCAATGCCGATCCGCCGCGCGACCGCGCGCAGGGTCACGGCGTCTTCGCTACCGCCGTCGTCGAGGATTCCGGCCGCCGCCTGCACGATCTCGTCCCGCAGCCGCGTGCCCTCGCCGCGCCGGTTCCGCGCGCGCCCCGCTTCCGGATTCACGGCCGC
Organism: Amycolatopsis jejuensis; assembly: GCF_000717335.1. GTDB lineage: Bacteria > Actinomycetota > Actinomycetes > Mycobacteriales > Pseudonocardiaceae > Amycolatopsis > Amycolatopsis jejuensis. The sequence goes on along the minus strand of NZ_JNYZ01000027.1, from coordinate 9,378 downwards.
AAGGTTACAGCCGTTAGGCGAAAAGGGCAGGGTTACAGATTTAAGTTTACAGATGTAAGTCCATGGCTCTATGGTTACACCTGTTACCCCACCGAAGGAGCAGACCATGAAGACCATCCGGACCGCCGTCGGCACCGGGCTCGCCGCCGTTCTCGTCGGGCTCACCGCCGCCACCGCCCTCCCGCAGGACACCGCGCAGGCCTCGCAATCCACCGTCAGCACGCGCTACCCGCACGTCGTCACGGCGTGGGCGAACGCCTGGAACACCGGCGACGCGGCGAGAATGGCCGAGCTGTTCACCGCCGACGGCACCTACCGGGACAACGCTTTCCAGGTCTCGATGAGCGGCCGCGACGGCGTCGCGAACTGGGTCACCATCACCGGCAAGAGCATCGGCTCGCCGCAGGTCGACCTGATCGACGCCTTCCGGTCCGGCGACCGGATCGCGGTGCGCTGGACGTTCTCCGGTACCGACGTCGGCGCCTTCGACCGGACCCGGCCGGCCAGCGGCAAGCGGTTCCACGTCCCGGTGACCACGATCATCGACCTGCGCGGATCGAGGATCCGGCAAGTGACCGACTACTACAACCTCGCCGACGTCTTCCGCCAGATCGGCCTGCCCGCCGGACCCTGGACCCCGCCGGGCAACTGAGCGGGACGGGTCCCCGGCGATCCGGCTACGGTTTGCGGATGAGCCGGATCGTCGGGGCCGTTCTTGCCGTCGTGGCGTTCGTCGTGGTGCTGGTGGTCGTCGGGCAGGGCAGCTCCCCGGCCCCGCCGCAAGCGTCGTCGTTCTGCCCGCCCGCCGCCGACAACGGCCGGCCGCCGGAGCACTCACAGCTCGACGGACGCACCGCACCGCGGACCGGCCCCGCGCCGTACCGGATCGAGCTCTCCGGCGACGGCGGCACCAGCGGCCTCCGCGACCAGCTCACGAAATACCAGCCCGCCTGGATCGCGCCGGACCGGAAGGTGCAGGTGGTGGTGTGCCAGTACCAGACCGAGCTGACCGGCGGCACCAACACCTGCGGGGCGTACTTCGGCTCGGGTGCGCCGGTCACGGCCCGCGTCATCGACACCCGGTACGACTACCGGGTCTACGAGGCCGATTCCCGGCGGCTGCTCGGGACTTTCGACCTCAAGGGCTACCCGGACTGCCCGGACCAGATCCACTACTCGCAGGGCGAGAGCCCGACCGTGGTCGCCAAGCCCAATTACTCGGACTTCGTCGAGAAGGTGCGCCGGTACGTCGAAAGCACGTGACTACGCGCCGATCCACACCTTTTCGGTCGTGACCTCTTCGAGCAGCTCCGGCACCGGCGTCACGCCGAGTCCCGGCCCCGTCGGCACCGGCAGGTACCCGTTCTCCAGCACGAACGGCTCGGTGATATCGGTGCGGTAGAAGCGATCCGACGCCGACGTGTCACCGGGCAGCGTGAAGCCCGGCAGCGAGGCCAGCGCGACGTTCGCCGCCCGGCCGAGGCCGGTCTCGACCATCCCGCCGCACCACACCGGAACCGCGTGCGCCGTGCACACGTCGTGCACCCGGCGGGCTTCCAGGTACCCGCCGACGCGGCCGGGCTTGATGTTCACGATCTGGCAGGCGCCGAGCTTGATCGCGTCCGCCGCGGCGCGCGCCGACACGATCGTCTCGTCGAGGCAGATCGGCGTGGCGATACGGCGGGCCAGCTCGGCGTGCCCGAGCACGTCTTCCTCCTCCAGCGGCTGCTCGATCAGCAGCAGGCCGAACGGGTCGAGCCGGGCCAGCTGGGGTGCGTCGCCCAAGGTGTACGCGGTGTTCGCGTCGACCTGCAGCAGCACGTCGTCGCCGAACCGCTCGCGGACCGCGCGCACCGGCTCGACGTCCCAGCCCGGTTCGATCTTCAGCTTGATGCGTACGTAGCCGTCGTCGAGGTATCCGCCGACGGCGTCGAGCAGCTGGGGGATGGTGTCCATGATCCCGACCGACACGCCGCACGGCACGGAATCGCGCACCGACCCGAGTTCCGCGGCAAATGACCGGTCGTGCGCGCGGAGCTCGACGTCGAGCACCGCCATCTCCAGTGCGCCCTTGGCCATCCGGTGGCCCTTGAACTTCGCCAGCAGCGGCGTCACCTTCGCCGCGGTGAGATCGTCGGCCGCGAGCAGCGCCGGGACCAGGTGGTGGCGCAGCACGTGCTCGGCGCCGTCGTTGTACTCCGCCGAATACAGCGGACCGGGCATCGTGACGCATTCGCCCCAGCCCTCGCCGGCCGGCGTCACCGCCCGCAGGAGCAGGAGCTCGCGTTCGAACTGGGTACCGAACGAAGTCCGGAACGGGGCCACGAGCGGCATCCGCACCCGGCGCACTTCCACACCGCTGAGTTTCACTGGTCCTCCTTGGCAATCACGTACCAGCCGGCCCGGTCGAACCCGGTGACCCGGCCCCCGGCGGCCATCCGCCCGCCGAGCACTTCGCGCAGCGCGGCCCGCCACGCCGCGGCGCGGCGGGGATCGGTGCGGCGCAAGCTTTCGATGTCCGGTGGGACGGCGATGCGTACCACCGGCGCGTCCGTGGACGCGATGAGCGGGCCGCCGTCCGCGTCCACCGAGAGCGCCGCGGCGGCGCTCTCGGGCACGTCCATCCGCACCGTTTTCCCGGCGGCCGCCGCACAGACCGCCGGGCTCGTGAGGTCCCAGGTCACCATCAGCCGGTCGGTGTCGCCTGCCCCGTTGATGCCGTCGTCCATCGGTCCGTAGAAGTCACGCACGTACGCCGCCGGAACCGCGCCGAGTTTGCCGAGGTTGAAATACGCATTGCGGCGGACGAGCGGATCGAACGTCCAGCCGATTGCCGAAACCCCCTGCGCCAATGCCCAGGCGCGCTGATGCAGTTTCAGGGCAGAGCCGATTCCGCGGCCCGCACCCGTCTTCGAAACACCCGCGATGTGACTGTGCAGGCTGCCTTTTCCGGGGTTTCCGAAGAACCCGACGCACGCACCCAGCAATTCCCCGCCGGCAAACGCACCGGCGACATAATTCCCGGCGGCCTGCAACGCCCGCAGCATTTCCCTGGTGACCGGTCCGATGGCGGACTGCCAGATCGAGTCGAAAAGCTGCGCGACGGCGGCAAGTTCGGCGATCTCGGAGATCTCCCGGACCTCGACCTGCGAGGCAGCGGCTGCGGCCAGCGCCGCCGCCACCGCCTCGGCACGCATTTCCGGCGCGACCGGCCGTCCCGTGTTCATCGCAAGATTCGTCACGGGACAATTCTTTCGCGGCTCACCGGTGGAGTCATGGTCGCGCTCGACCAGAAACACCCGCCGGATTCGTCGGGCCGGACGGATTTTCCAGTACGTTTTCCACGAGCGCGGCCAGCAATGCCGTCCGCCGCGGCAATTCTTCGACGAGCACGTGTTCGTGATCCGCATGGGCCCCGCCACCGACCGCGCCGAGACCGTCGAGGGTCGGAATTCCCATTCCCGCGGTGTAATTGCCGTCCGAAGCACCGCCGACCGACGCTGAGGACAAAGCGGGAAGACCGAGTTCCGCCGACAATTCCTGGGCCAGCTCGAACAATGCCGCGGACGATTCGCCGTCCAGCGGAGCCCGGTTGATCCCGCCGGCGATCCGGATTTCCGCGCCGGGCAGCACCGGTTGCAACGCGCGGACCGCGCGGTCGACGCGAAGCTGCTCCTCCTCGTCCCACAGCCGGGCATTGACCTCGACCGCGGCGGCTGCGGGCACGGTGTTGATCGTGGTCCCGGCCTGCGCCAGGGTGGGCACGACCGAGGTCCCCCGCTCGGCGTCGGCGAGCGCGGCCACGGCGAGGATCTGGTGCGAGAGCTCGATTCCGGCGTTGATCCCCTTCTCGGGTTCGAGCCCGGCGTGCGCGGCGCGGCCGAGCACCTCGATCCGGTAGTGCGAAACGCCTTTGCGGCGAGTTTTGATCGCGCCGCCGTCGGCCGAGGCCTCCAGCACGAACGTCGCGGCGCACCCGCGGGCCGTCTCCTCGATCAGTTCCCGCGACGACGGCGAGCCGAGCTCCTCGTCTCCGGTGACCAAAATGGACACTCCACTGCGGTCGGTCAGCGACGCGGCAGCGTGCAGCGCCATCACGACCCCGGCCTTCATGTCGAAGCAACCCGGACCGCGTAAGACGCCGTCCTGCACCGAAAACGGGTGCGTCGCAAGCGATCCCATGGGCCAGACCGTGTCGTGGTGGCCGAGCAGCAGTACGCGCGCCGGTCCGTCGCCGAATCGCCAGCGCAGGTGGGTACGGCCGTCGAGGACGATTCGTTCCGGCTCGACGCCGAGCAGCGACCGGCCGAGTTCGGCCAGGACGTCGGCGCTGTGCGCGACCGCAGCCAGGTCGGCTGATGGGGATTCGCAGGTCACCAGTGTTTCGATGTCGCGGACCAGTGCGTGCACGTCGAATTCGGTCACCGCGGCTCACCCCGCAGCGGACGGCCCGGGAACGCGTCGGTGAGCAGCTGCCCGTCGCGCACCACCGGGGTGCCCGAGACGAACAGGTGCCGGACGCCGGCCGAGGGCCGGGTCGAGTCGAAGTACGTGGCGGTGTCGGTGATGGTGGCCGGGTCGAGGACGACGATGTCGGCGTCCGCACCCACGTCCAGCCGGCCTTTCGTGCGTGCGCCGGGTGCGACCTCGTCGAGGACCCGCGCGGGCAGGTACGAGCAGCGGCGGAACGCTTCCAGCCAGGTCCAGGCCCCGCTTTCGCGCACCATCAGCCGCAGCGCCTTGGCGAATGTCCCGGCGGTACGCGGATGCGTTGCGCCACCGGGTGGTAATGGCCAGACGGTGGATTCGTTGGCGCCATCACGCCAGTACACCGGCATGGCGTCGCTCGCGACGATCGAATCGGGGAACGCGAGCGCCCGGTGCAATAGGGCGATGTCCTTCGGGTTTCCCTCGTCGAGGAACTCGAGAATGCATGGCGCGCCCGGGTTCTCGGCGCGTACTTGCTGCAGACGGCCTTCGTCGGCAATGCGTTCCCCGGTTTCGAGCAGCAGTACGCGCGTCGCGTCGAGGCCCTTCATCTTGAGCCGCTCGGGCGAAAGGAAGGCCGCGCCGACCGCGGTGCTGCCCGCGCCGTACGGATACGCCTCGACGGTGACCCGCGACCCGGCGGAACGACCGGCGTCCAGCGCGGCGAGCACCCGGTCGACGTGCTGGCCGGACGTGCTGTTGACGTGACAGTGGTGCATCGCGGCGCCGGTCTCGGCCGCGGCGATCGCGATTTCCTGCGACCCGTCGACCGGGATGGCCGGGTCGACCTCGACGAGCTCGCGGACGTGCGTGTACGTCGGCGCGCCGGCCTCCTTCGCCAGCCGGGACAGCGCCAGGAACTCGGCCGGGTCGCTGAATGGGGCGTACCCGAGCAGCACGCCGATGCCGAGCGCAGCCGCCGCCAGCTCCCCTTCGAGCAGCGACAGCCAGGCAGTCAGCTCGGCCTTCGACGACGACCGCTGCCACTCCGGGTTGCCGAGCACGGCGAGCCCGCTGTCGATGTCGGCGTCCGGCTCGATCCCGGCGAGCACCTTGGCCCGCGCCGAACCCCAGGACGCCGAAAAGCCGTAGTGCAGCGGACGCCCGGCCGCGGCAGCCTCGGCGTACGCGCGTTCGAGCGGCATCAGACCGGCTTCGAGGTCGAGTGCCGTGGTGACGCCGTCCATCGCCTGCAGCCGCTGACCCGCGATGGTGTGGACGTGGCTGTGCAGATCGACGAACCCCGGCCCGACGACGTACCCCGAAACGTCGATCTCCACCTGGTCCGGCGCGGCAGGCAGCCCCGGCCCGACGGCGGCGACCTTGCCCCCGGAAACGTCCCCGGAAATCAGCACGTCGGCCGGTCCGTCGAACCCGGTCGCCGGGTCGACGACCCGGCCGCCCCGCAGCAGTGTCGGCATTGCTTTCCCTCCTCGCCTCGCTCCTGGCGACCCTAGGAGGTTTCGGGGGCGGTCCGTTCGTACCGGCCGACGAATCCGGGGCGGCCGGTCCATCCGCCCGGACAAAGCGCCGGTCGGAGAATCACCCGCGGGCGCCTCATCAGCCACGATTCCGCCGCGCGCACTGCCGCCTGCTGCTGAGCGACCTCGCTGCGATGAGGGAAGCGCATTACGGCGGCGGTTTCGGGCCGGAACCGGTACCGGTGTCGTAGGGTCGCGGACATGGCCTGCCGGATCACCGAACTCGTCCTCGACTGCGCCGACCCGGCCCGGCTGGGGGCTTTCTGGTGTGCGGTACTCGGCTACGTCGAGCTCGGCTGGGACGGCGACGACCTGGAGATCGGCCCGCCGGACGCCGGTTTCGGCGGCCCCCAGCCGACCCTGATCCTCAGCCGCAGCACCGATCCGAAACCGGCGAAACTGCCGTTGCACCTCGACGTGAATCCCACCGACCGGGACCAGGACGCGGAGCTGGCACGGCTGCTCGCGGCCGGAGCCACGCCAGCGGACGTCGGCCAGACGGGCGACGAATCATGGCACGTTCTCGCCGACCCGGAGGGGAACGTATTCTGCCTGCTGCGGCGACGGGTCGACCCCGCCTGACGCCGACCAGGTCCGGGAAGATTCCGGGACCTCGCGCCGCGGGGTCGGGCTGCGGAAGACGTCGGACAATTTGCCCGGCAGGATGTCGGCCAGTGGCGAACCCGCCGCCCCGGATCTGCCACGGTGGCCGCGATTCGACAGCGCCCACCCGTCGGCCATGCTCCTCCGTAGTGGGAACTGCCGGGTCGAGCCGGTACCGGAACGCCGGTACCTCGCCTTCTGGGACCGGTTCTACGAATCGGCGTCCCGCTCCCGGGGCAGGATTTCCCGGCTCGGTCCGTAGGACATGACATGGTCGCGCACCAGGCGGCCCACCGCGGGGTCCTGGCGGCGGAAGGCGTCGATGATGGGTTCGTGGTCGTCGGCGTTCACCCGGAGGTCGACGCGGAACAAGCGCAGGGACAAGGTGGTCCACACTTCGACGCTCAGGGCGTCCCACAGATCAAGGGCGAGCTCGTTGTCCGAGGCCTCCATGATGGCGCGGTGGAAGGCGATCCCGTGCCCGATCTGCGCGGCGAGGTCGGCGTGGTCGGCGTCGGCGCGCATGGCCGCGTGGTGGGTTTCCAGTGAGCTGACGTCTCCGCCGAGGCGGACCACCGCCTGGTCGGCGGCGAGCCCTTCCAGCGCGGCGCGGACCGAGTAGTACTCGAAGACGTCCTTGAGGTCGAGTTCGCGGACCCGGGCGCCCTTGTTCGGCGCGGACGTGACGAGATGCAGTGTCTCGAGCTCGCGCAGTGCCTCGCGGACCGGCGCCTGGCTGACGTCGAGCTCGGCGGCGACCTGGCGCTCGACGATGCGGTCTCCCGGCCGCCAGCGACCCGAGATCAAGCCGTCGAGCAGGTGCTGGCGGATCTGGTCACGCAGGGGTGCCCGCATCAGCGGAGACGAGTGCTGGGCCATGCACCGAGCGTAAACCGTGGGACCCGGAAGCGCAATGATCGAACAAAACTGCCACTATGAGCGATCATTGTTCAGCGTTACGATCGGACGGATGGGGGCCGGGCGCTGGATCGTCAGCCGGGCAGATCGCGGAGGCCAGTCAATGAAGACACCCGTCACCGTTTCGGAGATTCTCGAGGCCGATTGGCTACGCCGATGGCGACCGGAGGTCATTGTCGGCAGTGACTCGATCCGGCGCGCCGTGCGCTGGCTGCAGGTCGTGGAGACTTTCGACGGTGCGGCGGCGACGAGGCGCGGCGACGTCGTGCTGTCGACCGGCAGCATGCTCGACAGCGATTGTGACGGCGCGCGACGCCTGGCACGTGTGCTGGGCGAGTGCGGGGCCCTTGCCCTGTTCGCGGCGGTGGTACCGGCGTCGCCGGAGGCTGCCCGCGCGCTGGCCGAGGAGTGCCGGGCCCAGCGGCTGGCGTTGGTCACGCTCCACCCGTCGCTGTGCGTCACCGAGCTGGCCGAGCGGGTCCAGCGGATGCTGGCCGACCGGGACGTCGACAACCTGGCGCTGTCCGACGAGCTGCGGACCCGGTTCGCCAAAGCCCTGCGCAGCCGTGCCCGGGTGGGTGAACTCCTTGCCGTGGCGGCGGAGTACGGCGGGTGCCCGGTCGTACTGGAAAGTCCGGCGGGGAAACTGCTGGCCGCGGAGAGCGGTCCGTGGCGGCGAGCCGATGCCGTGCAGTTCTGGTATCGCACCCGGGGGCCGGCGCTGCGCGATGGTTCCGCGAAGGAGCGCGCGGGTTCGGTGGCCGCGGAGGTGGGCAGTCCGGAAGGAATGTGGGGACGGCTCGTCCTGTGCGGCTACACCGGCCCGCGTCAGCGTGGCGTCCTGCTGGCGGAGCGTGCGGCGGAGGCAGTGTCAGTGCGCCGGATGCTGGCTCCCGGGAAAGACCAGTCCGACGATTCCAGCGCCGACCTGCTCCACGCGTTGATCGCCGGGCAGCTCGAGCCGGACGAAGCCGCGATCCGGCTGCAGCAGGCCGGTCTGGATGTCGGACGTCGTAGTTGCCCTTTCCCTGCGCCGCACCGGTGGCGGGACTCCGGGTCCCCGCGCCGACTCGCTGAATGCAGTCGCGGCAAAGCTGGTGTACGACCTCGATCTCCGCAGCCTGGCGCTCGGGAACCGGAAAGACACGGCGACGATGCTGCTGGCGGTACGAGACACCGAGGCAGTCGGCGAACTGCGTACGCGAATTGCCGAATGGGTGGCCGACGTGGCGCCGTATCCCGTGTCGGTGGGGATGTGCGACCGGGTCGTCGAGCCTGCCGAACTCGGTGAGGTGATCCGCGAGGCGGAGCTCGTCGCCAAGGCCGGGCATGGACTGATCCCGTTGAGTGCCCAGCGTTTGGTCGACATCCGCCTCCGGGTCCTCCTGACCCAGCTGGGGACAACGCCTGCCCTGCACCGTTTTCTCGGCGCCATGCTCGGCCCGCTCACCACGGCAGGCTCCGAATCGCATCTGCAGGAACTGCTGTGGACGTATCTTTCGACGGACGGCAACAAGAGCATTACCGCGCAACGACATCAGATCAGCCGACCCGCGCTGTATCGGCGGCTCCACCGGATCGAGACTCTGCTCGGGGTCGATCTGTCGAGTGCGGAAGACCAGGTCTCGTTGTACGTCGCATTGCTCGCGGATCGGCTCACTGCGGGAGCTTCGGTATCGGCTGAATAACTGCATTCCCGTGACTGCCGCGCGGCTCTTGCCGCCGCGGCAGTTCGGCATGCCGTCATTTACGTTGGCGGCTCATTTTCCTTTTCCGTCGGAGGGGTGCGGTGGTGTCACGTTGTCGGGTGGGGGTGTTACGGGGTGATACGGGCAGCGGTTGTCGCTGTTGTGATGTGATCGATCGTTGCGCATTGTGGAGGGAGTTG
>NZ_JNYZ01000026.1 GCF_000717335.1 Amycolatopsis jejuensis | reverse complement strand
GCCCGTCACACCCGCCCCAGCCCAGCCCCGCCCCACCCGGGCAAACCAAATCCCCGCCCAGGGAAGTGAAAACGATTCATGGCGCGCCGGTGACCGGGAGGCATCCGCCCCGACCCACCTGGGGTATTCCGCCCCGAGTGGATCTAGCTAAGTGTCCGAAACGCTCCTAGCATGCCCCGGTATGGGGACCTTGCCGCAAAGGCGGGTGGAATGACGTGCTGACCTTCCGGATCCTGGGGCCGCTGGAGGTCGTCGCCGAAGGACGGGCCGTGCCGCTCGGCGGGCCGAAGCCGCGGGTGCTGCTGGCTGCGCTGGCGTTGCAGCCGAATGTCGTCGTGTCCACCGAGGTGCTCGTCGAGGTGCTCTGGCCCGGTTCCGCGCCGCGGTCGGCGGCCGCCAACATCCGCACTTACGTCCATTCCCTTCGACGGCGGCTCGCCGAAACCGCGCCCGGCCTTGCGGACCGGATCTGCAGCCGGACCTCGGGGTACCTGCTGTCCGTGCCCGAAGAGGAGCTCGACCACCTCGTCTTCACCCGGCTCGCCGCGCGGGCGTGGGAAACGCTCGAGGACGACCCGGAAACCGCGCTCGGCCTGCTCGACGAGGCGCACGCGCTCTGGCGCGGCGAGGTGCTGGAGGGTCTGCCGCACGATCCGGCCTGGGGGCCGTCGGTCGCGCGGCTGGACGAATTGCGCCTGTCCGTGCAGGAACAGCGCCTGCGAGCCCGGCTTGCGCTCGGCCGGCACAGCGAGGTCATCGCCGAACTCCGCGGTCTCGTCACCGGGCATCCGCTGCGCGAGGAGTTCTGGCACCAGCTGATCACCGCGTTGCGCGACGCCGGGCGAGTCCTCGAGGCGGCGGAGGCGTACGAGCTGGTCGAACGCACTCTCGCCGACGAGCTCGGCGCCCGTCCGGGAGCGCAGCTGCGCGAATTGCGGACCACGCTCGAAATGCCCCGCGCGGAAGTCCCGCCGGTCTGCCAGCTACCGCTCGACCTGCCGGATTTCACCGGGCGCGCCGAGGTCGTCGAACGGCTGGTCACGAAGTTGCGCCGGCACGCCGAGGCGGACCGGCCGACGGTCGTGGTGCTGTCCGGCGCGCCCGGTATCGGGAAGTCGTCGATCGCGGTACGGGTGGCGCATGCGGTGCGTGCGGTGTTTGCCGATGGACAGCTGCATGTGAACCTTGCGGGTACCTCGTCGTCGCCGCGGTCGCCGATGAGTGTGCTCGCCGAACTGTTGCGCGCGCTGGGAATTCCCGACGCTGGTCTGCCGCGCGACCTCGCCGAACGTGCCGCGTTGCTGCGGTCGCAGCTGTCCGGCCGCCGGATGTGCGTGGTGCTCGACGACGCTGGCAGCGCCGCGCAGGTACGGCCGCTGCTACCCGGCGCAGGCAGTTGCGCAGTGCTCATCACGAGCCGGGTCCGGCTGCCCGATCTGGCCGGTGCGCTGCCGGTGGACGTCGACCTGCTGCCAGAACCGGAGGCTGCCCGGCTGCTGGAAAGCATCGTCGGCCACGAGCGCGTGGCGGCGGAACCCGAGGACGCGGCGGCCATCCTGCAGCAATGCGGGCACCTGCCACTCGCGATCCGCGTGGCCGGTGCGAAGCTCACCCACCGGCCGGGCTGGTCGCTGCGGATCCTCGCCGACCGGCTGCACGACGAGCATCGGCGGCTCGACGAGCTGCGCGTCGGCGACTTGGCCGTGCGGGCGAGTGTGACGCTGAGCTACGACCTGCTGCCGATGTCCGCCGCCGCGGCGTTCCGGCGGTTGGGCTCGCTGGGTCCGCTGCAGTTCCCGGCATGGGTGGTCGCCGCGGTGCTCGGGCGGCCGTGCGCAGACGACGTCGTCGACGTGCTCGTCGACGCACACCTGGTCGAACTCGTCGCCACGGACGTCGCCGACCAGCCGCGCTACCGGCTGCACGATTTGCTGCGCGTGTACGCGGCGGAGCAAGCCGAGCACGACGAGACGCGCGCCGCTGTCGAGCGGGTGCTGGAGGAGTACCTCGCGCTTGCCGTGGAAGCGACCGAGCGAATGCCGGTCCACTTCTTCGGCCAGTACCGCGACGACGCCCCGCTGGTCCGGCCCGGCTGTGGCCGGGTGCCGGACGATCCGGCCATCTGGTTCGCCGCCGAGCACACCACCTGTGTCGCCGCGGTGGAATTGGCCGTCGAGCTGGGGTTCGACGACCTTGCCTGGCGCCTCACCGCCACCCTTACGCCGTATTTCGACCTGCGTGGTCACCAGGACGACTGGCACGTCACGCACGAGGTCGCGCTCGCGGCGGCGCGGCGGGCGGGAGCGGTCCGAGGTGAGGCGATCATCCAGCGCAACCTCGGCCAAGTCCTGCTGTACCAGGACAATGACGCGGACGCGCTGGTCGCGTTCGAAGCGGCGCTCGAGCGGTACCGAAGCGTCGGCGACGTGCAGGGTCTCGGCGAGGCACACGCCGGTATCGGCACCGTGCTGCGGCTGCAAGGCCAGACCGAACGCGCGCTCGTGCCGTGCCACGAAGCGTTGCGGCTGTTCGCCGAGGCCGGTGATCGGCACGGCGAAGCGGTGATCCGCATTGCGATCGGCTCGATCTGGGTGGCGCGCAAGTGCTACGCCACGGCCCGGCGCTGGTTCACCGACGCGCTGGAGCTGTCCGGCGAAATCGGCGACCGGCACCGCGAAGCCCATGCGCTGCAACGACTCGGGCTCCTGCACCAGCGCGAGGGCAACCTCGCCGAAGCACGCGAACACGTCACGCGCGCCATCGCCGTGTTCACCGACCTCGGCGACGACCACTGCGTCGGCTACGCCAACCAGAACCTCGGCGAGCTGTGCCTGTACAGCGGCGACCTCGCGCACGCACAACTGCTGCTGGTCAACTCACTGAGCGTGCACCGACGCAACGGCGACCGGCGTTCGGAGGCCGAGGTGTCGCAACTGCTCGGCGAGCTGCATTCGGCACTCCGCCAGCCCGAGCGGTCGCGCAGCTACGCCGAGCGCGCTCGCGCCATCCGCCACGAGCTGTCCCACCGCCCGGAAAAACGCCGGATCGTGTCCGCCTGACGCGCGGGCGCAGTTCCCCCTCGGCTGCGGCCTGCCGGGCCAGGATGCCGATCATGAAGAGCGGGAAGCTGTGCTGTCTTGTCGCGGTGCTGGTGTCGGTGAGTGTCCCAGCGCCTGCCGCGGCAGCCGAACGGAGTTGGCGGCTCGATCTGTCTGTGGTGGACGGTGACGACTTCGGCGTAAGAGCCACCGGAACGCTACAGCCGACCGAGGACAGACCCGGAATCTTCATCTCGGCCGAGCATCATCTTTCGCTTGCGGTGGACCGGGTGAGTGCGCGGGTCAAGGCAGACCGGCCGCCTGGCGTCGAGGCGGGCAGCCCGCACGGCGTTGCAGTGGACCCGCCGTCCAGCCTCGGGGCAGGACAGCCGCCTGGCGTCAATGCAGACCGACCGCCTGGCGTCGAGACAGACCCGCCACACGGCGCCAAAGCACACCAACCACCCGGCATCCAGGCAAACCCGCCGCACGGCGTCCCGGCAAACCCACCGCACGACGTCACGATGGCCCCACCGCACGGCGTTCCGGTGGACCCACCGCACAGCATCGAGGCAGCCCCGCGGCCCAGCATCAAGGCAGACCGCCCACCCAACATCGGGGTGAACCGCCCGCGCGACGCCAAGGCAGACCGCCAGCCCGGAGTCGAGGCGGACAAACCGACCAGCGTCAAGGCAGACCGACCGCACGGCGTCCAGGTGGACCCACCGTCCACCCTCGGGGCAGACCGGCCGTCTGGCGTCAAGGCAGACCGACCACCCGGCATCCAGGTGGACGTGCGTGGCCGAACGGGAGACGACTGGACGGAATGGGTTCCGGCAGGCGCCGCCTTGCCCCGTGCGGTGACCGTGGTGCAGGCACGGCTCACGCTGTCCGGGCCGGTGGCCGTGCGGGCGGTGACGCTGTCCGCGGACCGGGTGCGCCGGGCCGATCCCCCGCCGCCGCAGGAACCGTTGACGTACCGGATCTACGCGACCCGCGAAGGTCTCGTAGGCGGGACGACCTCGAACGGGCACAAGATCACCGAACGCGACCACTTCGTGGCTTTTCCGTCGACGAAATCCGTGTCACCCAAAGGAACCGGGAGTTACACGGCCCGCGTGTGCCGCACCGACGGCAGCCGCTGCGAGTACGCGCCGGTGTGGGAAGTCGGGCCGTGGAACGAACACGACGACTTCTGGAACCCGGCCGACGAACGCGCGACGTTCGCGTCGCTGCCACAAGGCATGCCGGAAGCTCAAGCGGCGTACCAAAACGGCTTCAACGACGGCAAGGACGCGCGTGGCCGGACCGTACGCAACCCGGCCGGAGTCGACCTCGCCGACGGCACCTTCTGGGACGGCCTCGGCCTCACGGGGAGCAGCTACATAGACATTACCTTTCTGTGGACTGGTTCCGCCCCGGCGAGTGGCGTGGTGACGACTGCCGGGGCGCCGTTGAATCTGCGCACGGCCGCGACGACGACAGCTCCGGTGGCAGGGCTGGCCGCGAACTACGCGAAAGTGCCGATCGAATGTTATGTGCAAGGAGAATCAGTGGATGGCGCGCTGGGTACCACCACCATATGGCATCGGATCGGCCCTCGCCACTATGTTTCCGAGGCATATCTGCGAACCGGCGACGCTCCGGTCCCGCCGTGCTGAACCGGCGCACAGAAATCCAGTGTCCACAACGAACTCGGCGGCGGATTCCCCTCCCCTGCAAGGAATCTGCCGCCGATTTCAGCTTCGGTCAGTGGTGGTGATGAGCGTGCACGACCGCATGCCCCCGGCCGCGGCCGATCATCCACTTGTTCACCGGAACCGTGACCACGAATGCCACCGCGAGCGAAAGTGCCAGTGCCAGCCAGAACAATCCACTCGACAGCCCCGCGTCCATCGCGCCCGGGATCGCCACGATCACCGTGTTGTCAATGAGTTCCATGACCGCGATCGACACCGTGTCGGCAGCGAGCGCGACCTTGAAGGCAGCCGCGAGCGCGAGGCCCGACTTGAGCACCCCGCGCATGGTCAAGGCGTAACCGAAGACGAACGCGAGCACGATGGACAGCACCACAGTGGCCGCATTGTGCAGCCCGAACGCAGTACCGATAACCATGCCGAGCACTTCGCCGATGGCACACCCGGTGAGGCAGTGCAGCGTCGCCTGGGCGGCAGTGGACCAGGATGCTCCGTGCTGGTGTTCGTTCATGCGCACCACTATACCCCCAAGGGGTATAAAATGCGCAAGGTCGCCCGATGTGATGACAGTCCTGCAGTGACCTCGACCACCTCGGTATAACGGAAGGGTGGTGATCAACAAGGCGCGAAGATGCGCCGCAGTCGCAGTTTTCCTTCTCCTCCTAGGTTTCGTCAGTGCCCCGTCCGCAGGCGCCCAGTCGCGGTTGCAGTGGGGCGAATGCCCGCCCGGCACGCCGCAGCAGGTTTCGTGCGCGAGCCTGAAAGTCCCGCTGGACTACGCAAAACCGGGCGGCAGGCAGATCACCCTCACGCTGTCCGGGGTCGGCAGTCTCCGTGCACCGCACTACCTTCTGGTGAACCCCGGTGGCCCGGGTGCGTCCGGGCTCGGCACCGAGAAACTCGTGTCGAGCAAGCTGCCGCAGAAGGTCGCCGAGCAGTACGCGGTGTTCAGCTTCGACCCGCGGGGCGTCGGCGCGAGCGCGCCGGTTTCCTGTGGCGACACCGGAAAACTCACGCCACACCCCGCGCCGCCGTACGATCCGGCCGACGCGCGGCAGGAGCGGCAGCGGTCCGAGCGGGCGCAGCAGATCGCGAGGCAGTGCGCAGCGAACGGGAAAGATCTCCTCCCGCACATCACCACCGAGAACGCCGCGCGCGACATGGACCGCATCCGCGAAGCGCTGGGCAAGGACAAGATCGACTACCTGGGCTACTCGTACGGCACCAAGCTCGGTGCCACGTACGCCACGCTGTTCCCGGCGCACACCGGCCGGATGATCCTGGACAGCGTCGTCGATCCCACGGTCACCACGTATCAGACGCAGTACCAACAGAATTCCGCGCTACAGACACGGGCCGAGCAGCTGTTCGCGTGGACCGCGGCGCGGGACGGCACGTATCACCTCGGCACCACTGCCGCCGCAGTGAAAGCCGCGTGGAACGAACTCAGGGGCAAGCAACCCGTCGACGGCAAGGCGGGCGTGGCTGAGCTGGACGATCTGCTGGCGTCGGCGATGTACGGCGACTGGTCGTGGCCCGGCCTGCTGGAGGCGGTCGCCAAGTACCGTGGCGGGGATTCCAGCGGGCTGGTCTCCGCTGCAACGCAAGCGCAGTACGAGGTCGACCCGGCTCAGCTCGCGTACAACTGCGCGGACGCCGGCTGGCCACGCGACTGGGCGACCTGGCACGCGGACACCGCCGAGTCCGCGAAGAAGGCACCGCTGTTCGCCTGGCTCAACACGTGGTACAGCGCCCCGTGCTCGTACTGGCCGGTCCCGCCGTCGCCCGAGGTCCGGATCGGCTCGGCGAAGGTGCCGCCGATCCTGCTGCTGCAAGGCAAGGACGACGGGCCGACACCACTGGTGGGTGCGCAGCGGATGCACGAGGTGCTCGTCGGTTCGAGCCTGCTCGTGGACGGTGGCGGCAACCACGCGGCCTACCTGAACGAGGCCAATCCGTGCATCGACGACAAGGCAGCGCACTACCTGCTCACCGGCGAGCTGCCGAAGGACGGCACCTGTCCGGCGGGGGCGCCATCGACCGGTTGAACTCACTTCCGTAACCGTTTGCATACTAACGGTTGACCCCCGTCGGTGGTACCCCATACCTTCGGCTGCCGAGGTTCGAGTACCGGAACGGTGGGGAATGCGAGGGCGGACGAAGACGCTCGTGCTGGGCGTGGCGCTGCTGGTGAGCCTGGTGGCGGTCATCGGGAGCTGCACGTCGGCCTTGCGTGCCTCCGAGCCGGGAGCGACGAAGGTCGCGTTCGTGCCGAAGCTGGCCGGGATCCCGTACTTCGACGCGATGAACGCCGGGGGCATGCTGGCGTCCGAACGGCTCGGCATGCAGTGGACGATGCACGCGCCGGCCACTGTCGACCCGGCTGCGCAGACGGCGATCCTGCGGCAGCTGGTCGCCGAGCACGTCGACGTGATCGCGGTGGCGCCCAACGACCCGGTCGCGCTGGCTCCGGCGATTGCCGACGCGCGGGCGGAGGGCATCCACGTGCTCACCACGGATACCGACGCAGCCGCGTCGCAACGCGAGGTGTTCGTGAACCAGGCGTCGGCCGAAGGCGTCGGGTCGGCGCTGGTCGACTCCCTCATGAAGAAAACCGGCGGCACCGGTGAGTACGCCATCGTCTCGTGCGGGGCCGCGGCGGCGAACGTCACGTCGTGGATCGAGGCCGAGAAAACGTATGCGGCGCAACGCTATCCACGCGCAAGGCTGGTCGAGACCGTGTACGCCGGCGAGGACACCACCACTGCGACGAAGCTGGCGAAGCAGCTCCTCACCCGGTATCCGCGGCTCACCGGGTTGATCGGCCAATGCGCGACGGCCACGCCGGGGGTCGCGCAGGCGGTGCGTGATCAGCAGAAGATCGGCCGGGTGTACACCGTCGGATCAGGCACGCCGCAGACGATGAAGCCGTACCTGCTCGACGGTTCCTGCTCGATGACAGTGCTGTGGAACGTCGAATCGCTCGGCTACCTCACTGCGTGGACCGCGCGGCAGCTCGCCACCGGCACCGCGCTCAAGCCTGCCAACGACGTGAGCCCGGAGCTTCCGGCAGTGCACTACGACGCGGCCACCCGCACCGTCCTCCTCGGCGACCCTCTGCTGATCACGCAGGACAACGTGGATCAGTTCAAGTACTAGCGCACGTCGACGGTCACCGTCACCGTCCGGGTGCGCGCCGGCAGCTTCGTGGTGTCCACCTGCAGGTACTCGCCGTCGTCCTGACGGCCGTCGGGCAGCAGCTTGGGGTGGAGCGCGTACGGCGGCGCGGAGTTCGTGACGCCGTCGACGCCGAAGTCGTTGTCGTTGCTGATCACCACGGTGCGGCCGCCGTCGGTGGTCGCGACGCCTTCGACTTTGTCGTGGCCGAAGAAGCCGCCGCTCGGGTCGAGCCCGGTCACCAGCCCGCCGACGTCGAGGAACAGCTTCTTCGACACCGGTGTCACGCCGACTTTGGCCAGGTCGTCCGTCGCTTCCGCAGTGGTGTCCTTGCCGACGTACGCCTCGATGCTCTTGCCGCCGACCAGCAAACCGCCCTTGGCCGCGTCGTAGGGCGCGCCCGGCACGCGCGCCGCTGGGCCGATGTCGGTCGCCTTCGCCAGGTCGATCTCGTACAGCTTCTTGTACGCGCCGGGCTGGGGTTTGCCGTCGCGCTCGTCGACGAGGAACCGCGTCGCCGACAGCGCGGTGATCTCGGACACCGCAGTGCTGGTTTTGTCCGGGTTGTCGAGCAGGTAGACGTACTCGTGCGTGGCGTGGGTCTTCAGGTCGACGGTCACGATCCGCAGCGTGGTGACGTTGCCGGGCTTCTTCGTCAGGTCCGGCTGCTGCAGCGCGGACTGCATGATGCCGACGAGCGTGCGACCGTCCGGCGTGAGCGCAAGACCCTCCATGCCCTTGTTCGGCACGCGGTTCTTGAGCTCCTTCGGCAGCGACCCGTCGAAGGGCGAAAGCCGCTCGATCGCACGGCCGTCCGCGCGGAAGTGCGTGATGAACGGGCCGTACTCGTCCGAGACCCAGAACGTCCCGTCGCGTTCGGCGACGAGCCCCTCGGAGTCGTAACCGTTCGGCGACGCGGGCAGCGGCTTGCCATCGAGGTCCACGATCTTCTCGCCGGTGTCCGCTGCGGTGTTGACCTGGCCGTTGTACGGGCTTCCGTCGGCCGCGCGCAGCGGAATCCGGCGCTCCAGCACGGCTTTGCCGTTCTTCAGCCGGAACTTGCCGATTGCCGGCGTGAACGACGGGATGGGCTCGGCTTTGCCGTCCGGCGTGTCGACGTTCGGACCGCGGTCGGTGAGTCCGTAGAACTCGTCGCGCGACCCGGGCACCGGCGTGAGCGCGGACCCGAACGCGCCGCCGGTGATCTTCACGCCGCCGATCGTCGCCAGCGGCGGCAGATCCGTCGGATAAAGCCGGACCGCATCGCTGACCGTGTAGGTGAACGTGTCGCGGCCGGTGAACCCGGCGGCGGGCGTGTAGCGGAACGAGCCGTCGGGGCCGATGGTGAGCGCACCGTGGTCTGGGCTCGTGTGCCGCACGACCGCACCGTTCCGCTGGTTGTCGCCGTGCACCTGCAGCGTGTACCCGGACCGCACGCGGTAGTGGCCGTCCGGGTGGCTGCCGTGCGCGTCCGCGGTCCCCGCCGCCGCCAGCGGCAGCACCAGCACCCCGGCGGCCAGCCCGATTCTCACGCGTTTCATCCGCTTCTCCTCCTCCGGCGTCGCTCCGACGCCCGACGGAGTCTCGACGGCCGAGTTGGACAACGCCCGTCTTCGAGACGACCGCCGCGTTAACGAGCACGCCGTGCCCGCGCGGCTACCGCTCCGCCGCCGACGATGAGGAGTACCGCGGTGAGTCCCCAGCGACGTTGCTTCTTGACCTCGTCGTGGGACCTCTTGGCATGCGGCTCGGCCGGTTTCCGGTTCGGCTTCGCCGGGGTGACCGGGGATGGTTGCGGTGGAGGCTCCGTCGGCGGGGCGGGTTTGACGATCGCTTCCGGGATCGGGGGCGGCTCCTCGGTTGGGGTTGGGGTCGGGATCGGGGCCGGGGTTGGCGTCGGCTCCGGGGGCGGGCTTGCGGGCGGCGGGGGTGACGAGGTGGTCGACGGCGGGCTCGGTGGGGGTGGCGTGCTGGACGGTGATGGGGAGGGTGAGGGCGTCGGTGACGGTTTCGGCGAAGGCGAAGGCGAAGGCGAAGGCGAAGGCGAAGGCGAAGGCGAAGGCGAAGGCGTCGGCGACGGCGACGGCGACGGTGTTGGCGAAGGCGTCGGCGACGGTGAAGGCGTTGGCGTTGGCGTGGGCGAGGGCGAGGGCGTGGGCGTGGGCGAAGGCGTCGGTGACGGTGACGGTGACGGTGACGGTGACGACGGTGGCGGAGGAGGTGGAGGCGGCGTAGGAGCAGCCAAACACCCAGCACCATCCGTAATCACCGAAGCAGGCCCAGTGCTCACCTCGACCGCCGTCCCGCCCTCCATCCGAAACGTCACACTGCGCCCACCAAGCCGGTTGGCCGTCGCGTACAGCGCGTGGTCCGGTCCGAACACGACCGACCCATACGTCGCAGGCATGGGAAACCGCTGCCCCGGCACCTCTGCCACACGGCCGCTCGCCGGGTCCACCGTCACCACCGATCCGCGGCCGGTAGCCGAAACCCCGTACAGCAGGCCGTCCGCCGGGTGGTATGCGAAATCGTCAATACCGGACCCAAGCAGCCACGACCGCAGCAGCAGCGGCGGCGCCACCGTGAGGTAACCGGGGCTGTTCGGGTCAATGTCCACTGTGTACAAACTTGTCCCCCGCAACACATACCAGGAATTACCTGAAATCGCCCCCGCGGTCGCGCCCGTCACCCAGCTCCATACGCCGTGGTGGCCGTCGCGGCCGACGGCGCCCAGGTCGGTCACGTGGCCGCTGGAGTCGATCCGGACGGCGTGGGAACCGTCGCGGAAACGGCCGTCGGCGACGCCGTACGTCACCCCCTGCGCGGCCGAGTACGCGATCGCGTTGAGCACAAACCTGCTGGTACCCAAGGAATGCCGGGCGCCGGAGGGCAACGTGAGCTGCACGAGTTCGGACGTGCGTCCGTCGCGGCTTTCGACCTGCAGCACCGGACACGACGCCGGCGCGCTCGGCCGGGTACGGGACGGCGTCAGCCAGCCGGACGCGACCAGCAGTCCCGCGACCGCCGCCGCCACGCCGACCACGGACAGGTACCTCCGCACGGGTCAGCCGAGCCGCGCGATGGCGCCGGCGAACGCGTCCGGCGGCACGCTCGCACCTCCGGCGTACGGGTTCTGCAGCTGGAAGATCGCGAACAGCAGCAACACGATCGTACCGGCCAGCGTCGACACGATCACCAGGTGCGCGGCCATCCGCGTACCACCGAAGAGGTTGGGCAGCAGCACCGAAATCACGCTGCCGAGGATGAGCGCGAACCACATCACCGCGCCGACGCCGTCGGTCGCCGCGCCGGTGAGCCGGGTCTGCCGGGCTTGGTAGACCTGCCACAGCTGGCTGGACGCCTCGTTCTTGCGGTCGGTTTCCCAGTCGTCGCCTGCCGGTGCGGCGGCGACCGCGCGGCGCATTTCGTCGAGCTGGGTCCAGCCGGTGGCCGGGATCGGACCGTCGTCGATGAGCCGCGGCCATTCCTGCTGCGCGACTGTGGCCGCGTACGCGATGGCGAGCTGCCGTACGCGCTCGCCTGTGTCGCCAGGGAGCGCTTCTGCGGACCAGGTGGCGGCGACGAGACCGTCGGCCTCGGTGTAGGAACCCTCGCGCGTTTTGCCGACGTCGTCGAAAAGCGAGATCAGCACGAATGCGATCAGCACCGCGTGCAGCGCGCCGACGATGGTGAACACCTGACCGGCGGCGTCGTTGTTGTCGCGGCGCCCTTCGTCCCAGCCGAAGCGCCGGACGAGATAGCCGATCACGGCGGCCACTACCGCCCCGCCGACCACCCAGAACACCCCGGTCACGTAGACGTTCATCCGGTTCCTTTCGCGCCAGTAAATATGCTGGCCGACGCTAGCCAGCTCATTCCGGAACGGACAACCGCGCATCCCGCGATTCAGCCGGGTGGCCGCGCGGGCCGTATGCAATTCGCCGGATCGGAGCAGCGGACCCGTCCGGCCGCTTCCCCATTGACCGTTCCTGCCAGGGAAAACCGCTCGGATACCGGTCGCCGGTGCCCGACCGGGTTACGCCGCCCGACCCACCGTGACGCTTTTTCCACTGGCCGATCGACAACAACACGCGCGATGCCCGAAAAGGCCGTTCGGCAAACAGGTGAACCGGCCCCGGCTACCCGATCGTGGGATTGTCGGGAGAGGAGGTCTTGCTATGTTGAGGCCCGCATTCCGCCCCATTCCCGGATAACGGCCTCCCGGATGTTTTCGACGTTAGGTGGTTTTCGCAGTGACCGTCACCGAACCGGTCAACCCGGAACACCCGCAGCTGAGCCTCGGCCGCGCCGCCGCCCGCACCCTCGCGACCACCACGAAGTCCGTCCCGCAGATGCAGGGCATCTCGTCGCGGTGGCTGCTGAAGGTGCTGCCGTGGGTCGAGGTGCCGGGCGGCGCGTACCGCGTCAACCGCCGGCTGAGCTATTCCGTCGGCGACGGCCGGGTCACCTTCGCCACCACCGGGTCGCAGGTGCGGGTGATCCCGCCGGAGCTCGGCGAACTGGCCCCGCTGCGCGGGTACGACGACGAGGAGGTGCTGCACGAGCTGGCCGGCCGCTTCGTGCAGCACGAGTACGAACCGGGCGACGCGCTGGTGGAGTTCGGACATCAGGCGGACCAGGTTTGTCTGGTCGCGCACGGCAAGATCAGCAAGATCGGCACCGGCGCGTACGGCGATCAGACGGTGCTGGGCACGCTGGCCGACGGCGACTACTTCGGCGAGGCAGTGCTCGTCAGCGCGGACGGGATCTGGGAGTTCACCGCGAAAGCGATCACCGCGTGCACGGTGTTGTCGTTGCCGCGCAGCGAGTTCCAGGGAGTGCTCGACCGGTCCGAGACGCTGCGGGCGCACCTGGATGCGGTGTCGGCAAACGCGTCGCTTGCGTCGAACGACCACGGCGAGGCGGTCATCGACGTCGCGTCCGGGCACGACGGCGAACCGCAGCTGCCCGGCACATTCGTCGACTACGACACCGAGCCGCGCGAGTACGAGCTGAGCGTCGCGCAGACTGTGCTGCGGGTGCACAGCCGGGTCGCCGACCTCTACAACCAGCCGATGAACCAGGTCGAGCAGCAGTTGCGGCTCACCGTCGAGGCGTTGCGCGAACGGCAGGAACACGAGCTGGTCAACAACGCCGGCTTCGGCCTGCTGCACAACGCGGATTTCACCCAGCGCGTGCCCACTCGCAGCGGACCACCCGGTCCGGACGACTTCGACGAGCTGCTTTCCCTGGTATGGAAGGAACCTGCGTTCTTCCTGGCCCATCCGAAGACGATCGCCGCGTTCGGCCGCGAATGCAGCAGGCGCGGGGTGTACCCGGACGCGGTCGACCTCGGCGGGCACCAGGTCCCGGGATGGCGCGGGGTGCCGGTGCTGCCGTGCAACAAGATCCCAGTCACGGACACGCGCACGAGCTCGGTCCTGCTGATGCGCACCGGCGAGCAGGCGCAAGGCGTGATCGGGCTGCACCAGACCGGGCTGCCGGACGAGTACCAGCCCGGCTTGAACGTGCGGTTCATGGGGATCAGTGAGCAGGCGATCGTCTCGTACCTGGTGAGCGCATACTACTCGGCCGCGGTGCTGGTACCGGATGCGTTGGCAATCTTGGAAAACGCCGAGATCGGCCGCGGGGACTGACGGTGCCGGTCACCCTGTCCCGCGCCGCCCGCACCCCGGAGGAACGATGACCACAGTGGACGCACAGACCGGGGCTCGCAGCGTGGCCGAGGTGCTGGACTGGAGCCGCAGCCGATGGGAACCGGCGATGCGGGCGGCAGTCGACCGGCTGCCCGGGTCGATGCGCCGGATCGCCGGATACCACCTGGGCTGGTGGGACGAGACGGGTACGCCGTCGGGCGCGTCCGGCGGGAAGGCGCTGCGTCCGGCGTTGGTGCTGCTGTGCGCGGAGGCGGCGGGCGGCGATCCGGAAGACGCGATCGCCGCCGCGGTCGCGGTCGAGCTGGCGCACAACTTCTCGCTCCTGCACGACGACGTGATGGACGGCGACCGCACCCGTCGGCATCGGCCCACGGCGTGGACGGTCTTCGGCACCGGACAGGCCGTCCTCGCCGGGGATGCCTTGCTCGCCTTGGCCTTCGACGTTCTGTCCCCCGACGGCCCGGCCGCCGCGCGACTGCTCAGCACCGCGGTGCTCGACCTGCTGCACGGACAGCACGAGGACCTGGCGTTCGAGCAACGGTCGAACGTCGAGGTGGACGAGTGCGTCCGGATGGCACAGGGCAAGACCGCTGCGCTGCTGAGCGTCGCGTGCACGCTGGGAGTGCTGGTGGTCGGCGGCCGCGGCGAGCACGTGGAACGCTTCGGCCGCTTCGGACGTTCGCTGGGCCTGGCTTTCCAGCACGTCGACGACCTGCTGGGCATCTGGGGCGACCCGGCGGTCACGGGCAAGCCGGTGTACTCGGACCTGCGCAGCCGCAAGAAATCCCTGCCGGTGGTGGCGGCGCTGACGTCGGACACGCCAGCCGGACAGGAACTGGCCGCCCTCTACCGCGCCCCCCTACGCGACGACTGCCTGCCGCACGCCGCTGCCCTGATCGACCAGGCAGGAGGGCGAACGTGGAGCCACACCGAGGCTGACGCTCTGCTCACGGATGCTCTGTCCGCATTGACCGCCGCGAACCCGGTCGCGCGGCCTACGGCGGAGCTGACCGCGCTGGCACACTTGATCACTCGACGGGACCATTGAACCCGGGCCACCCCAATGTGGCATTGGGTGCATCTGACGCACCCAACGCCACATTCGCTGCATCGCATGCAACCAATGCCACATTGGGGCGCACCAGATCGGCAGGTCAGCGACCAGGGCGGCGCAGCCCCGCTTCCCCGGCTCCGCGGGACAGCACCACCTCGTCCGTGTGCGCAAGCGCCTCCTGGCCGCGTTGAGCAGGCGGCGCCGCGGTGAGGTCTCGTAGGCGGATCGGGGGGCCGAGGTCGATGAGGGTCGGGACGTACTCCGCCTTGTCCACCGTCCAGCGGCCGCCCGTGCGGGTGAACCGGAACCGCGCCGCGACGCCTTCCTCCGTGGAGCCGCGCGGTTCGTCGTGCCTCGCGATTTCGTTGCCCAGCCCGAAAGCCACCCACTTGCCGCCGATTTTCTCGAACGGCTGCACCACGTGCGCGTGATGTCCCACGATCAGGTCGAGATCCGGTGACGCCAACAGCTTCCGCGCGAGCTGTTCCTGTTCGCCGGTCACCTCGTGGTGGTACTCAACGCCCCAATGCAGGCTCGCGATCACCACTTCCGCGCCGGCCGCCTTCGCCGCGCGGGCCGCGTCGAGGATCTCGTCGGCGTCGATTTCGTTGGCCAGCCACGGTTTTCCGGCCGGGCGCTTGATCCCGTTGAACCCGAACGCGTAAGATAGCTGTGCCACCTTCACCCCGTGCACGTCGAGAATCAACGGTTTCGCAGCTTCCTCCGCCGACCGCGCAGAGCCGGTGTGTTTCAACCCGGCCGCGTCGAGCTTGTCCAGCGTGCGCTTGATGCCCGCGGTGCTTTGGTCGAGCGTATGGTTCGACGCGGTGGAACACGTGTCGTACCCGGTGTCGCGCAACGCATCCGCGATCTCCGGCGGCGCGCTGAACGACGGATACCCGCTGTACGGCCCGCCTTCCGGGGCGAGCGGCGTCTCGAGGTGGCAGATCCCCAGGTCCGCGCCGGACACCAGCGGTTTGACCCCGGCGAGCAGCGGCCGGTAGTCGATCTTCCCGCCGCCGTCGGTCTTCGCCTGGTCGGTGAGCCGCGGGTGGATCAGCACGTCCCCGGTCGCCACCACGGTGAAGGACTCCGGGGCGACAGCCGACGGCGGCGACGGCGCCGACGGAGGCCGCGGCGTGCTCGTCGGGCTCCCGCAGGCCGCGAGCATCAGCGCGACCCCGGCGACAGCGGCGGCACGGCGCACGTACGTCATCATCATCCCCTTTGCCCGGCTGCCCGGCTGCCCGGCACATCCTGCCGCATCACCCTGATGGGCGACGACACCGGTGCTGACCAGGCAAAAGCTCGGGCGAGAGAATCCGCCGGGCTGGCCGCGGGTGGGGCTGACGACACCCGACCGATCAGGACTCAGGCGAGACAAGCGGGTGAGCTGACGACACCGGCGCCGACCACGGCTCAGGCGAGACAATCCAGACGGCCCCCGCGCGAACCGGCGACACCAGCCCCGACCAGGGCACAAGCAAGACGATCCACAGACCGCCCCCGCGCGAACTGACAACACCAGGACTCAAGCAAGACAATCCGCAACCTTCCCCCGGGTGAGCTCCGGATCGGACTGATCGAACGTGCGCGCCACCCCTGGTCCGGACGTGCGCGTCTCGAACCGCACCGTGACGCGACCATGCCCGGCGCCCTGCACCCAGCCCGTCCCGTGCGCAGCGTGCACCACATCGTCCCCAGGCCGCCAGCCGGACGACGGCGGCGCGCTCCCACCCGGCGACGGCGCGGCAGCGTCATCACGCGACGTGACCACGGCCTCGGTCGCGGCAGGCACCGCGAGCGTGAAGAGGGCGTCCTGATGTGGCACGGAAAGCCCGCTGAAGGCAACACCGGCCAGCCGTACGCCCCCGAACTCCTGTGGGTCCAGCAGCAGCCGTTCTGCAGTGGCAGCAAGCTGTTCGAGGTCGTCGGTGGGCGACGCGGTGGTTTCGGAGCGGGTGACCGTGCTCATGTCCGTGTGCCGTAATTTGATCACCACAGTACGCGCAACACGCCCCGCTTTCACCAACCGAGCGTGTGCACCGACGGCGATCTTCCGGACCTCTCCCCGCAGCCGGACCAGGTCGACGACGTCGGTGTCGAACGTCGTCTCCGCGCTCACCTGCTTGGCCTCGCCGCGTTCGGCGACCGGTCGGTCGTCGATCCCGCTCGCCAGCCGCCGCAGCTCGCGGCCGACGACCCCGCCGAGCGTCGACACCGCGTCCGGCTCGGGCAACGCCGCCAGCTCACCCAGCGTCTGGACGCCGATCGTGCGCAGTTTCCCTTCCGCGACCGGCCCGATCCCCCACAGCGCCCGCACCGGCAGCGGCGCCAGGAACTCCCGTTCGGTCCCCGGCGGGACGACCAGCAGCCCATCGGGTTTCGCCCGGTCCGAACCGATTTTCGCGACCTGCTTGCCGGTGCCCGCGCCGATCGACGCCGTCAGCCCGGTCCGCTCCCGGATCCGCGAGCGCAGGTTCTCCGCGAACTCGGTCACCTCCGCCACCGACGCGCCGGCCAGCGCAGGCGGCTCCGCGAACGCCTCGTCGAGCGAAATCCGTTCCAGCACCGGCGCGACCTCGCCGACGACGTCGAACACCTGCTTGCTCAACAGCTCGTACAACCGGAATCGCGGCGGCAGCACCACCCCACCGGACGGAAGCAGCCGCCGTGCCTGGGACATCGGCATCGCCGAACGCACGCCGTACTCGCGGGATTCATAACTCGCCCCGGCCACGACCCCGCGCGGTCCGGTGCCGCCGACCACCACCGCCCGGCCACGCAGCGTCGGCCGCGTGAGCTGCTCGGCCGAGGCGTAGAACGCGTCGAGGTCCAGGTGCACGACCCAGCGGGACACGTCAGCTCCCAGCGTCCAGGAGCCGGTGCAGCGCGTCGGTGTAGCTCTCGAACGCGGTCCGGCCCTTGGCGGTGAGCCGGACCAGCGTCACCGGCGTGCGGTGCTCGTACGCCTTGGTGATCTCGACGTACTCGACGTCCTCGAGCTTGCGCAAATGCGTGGAAAGGTTGCCCGCGGTCATTTCGAGCAGCTGCTGCAGCCGCGGGAAAGTGATCTGGTCGCCTTTGCGCAGCCCGGCGAGCGCAACCGTGACCCGCAGCCGCGCCTGGGCATGGATCACCGGGTCGAGCTCGGGCAGCGCGGACTCGGTCACCGCGGGCGCACCACGTAGACCAGCGCCGCGACGGCGAATCCGCCGCCACCCGCCAGCGAGAGGACGAGGAAGTTACCCGGCACCCCGACCAGCACGCTCACCCCGCTGCAGACGATGATCCAGCCACCGAGACCGTACTGGCGCAGGTCCTGCCACAGCATTCCGCCTGCCAGGTAGAGGGCGCCGGTGAGCAGCAGCGACGTACCCGACCACAGCAGTGGAACGAGGTCGGAGCCCGCGGGGACCATCTTGGTGAGCCGGATGTCCACCAGGGTCATGGCCGCGAACGAGATCGCCCACGACCAGCCGTACATCGCGCCGATCCGCCGTGACGGACCTCGGATCCCGCGGCTGGGTTTGCTGCCGTGCCAGGCGGAGTACGTGATCGCGCCGACCATCAGCACTCCCACCACGAGACCCGCGACCCAGCCCGGCAGCAGCGCCGCCGAACGCTCGTCGGAGAGGTAGACGAGCCCCCAGCCGACGAGCCAGGTGAAAGCCCACACGCCGAACAACCGCGCCGGACTGACCCGCAGCTCACGCCGCGTCCGCTCGTTCTGCCGGGCGATGAGGTCCAGCGATTCGGCCGCCGACAGCGGTTCGTCGTCTGCGTTCATCCCATCCCCCATCAGGAAGTCACCACGTCACGCCACCTTCACCGGCCCCAGCCGGAACCGCCGCACCACCACGAGCGCAGGCACCACCAGCCACGCCGCGAGCACACCGACGGCCAGCCCGAGCCCGCCGGCGTGGTCGATCGGCAGCGTACCGACCCGGCCGAGCCAGTACGTCGGGAAGAAGTGCGCCACCACCGACATCCACTCCGGCATGATCGACAGCGGCATCCACAACCCGCCGAACACCCCCAGCGGCAGCATCAGCGCACCGGTCATCGCGCCCACTGTGTCACCCTTGCCGAACAGCCCGAGCAGCAACCCGAGCACCGCGAACGGCAAGGCGCCCAACCACAATGCGACACCGCTGAGCAGCCATTGCGCCGCGGTGAGGTCGACGCCACGCAGTGCTCCGGCCACGAAGATCACCACGACCACGGGCAACGCCATTGCCATGGCCGACGCGAGTTTCACCGCGAGGTACCCCGGTCCGCGCATCGGCGTGAGCCGCAGCTGCCGTTGCCAGCCGTCGGTGCGCTCGGTCGCGACCCGGGTGCCGGTGAACAGCGCGCCGCTCATCGCGCCGTACGCGCCCATGTTGATCATCGTGGTGACACTCGCGCGGATGCCGTCCGGGCCGACTTGGTCCCCGAACAGCCCGCCGAACAGCAGGAACATGCCGAGCGGAACCACGATCGTGAACAACGCGAACTGCGGGCTGCGCACGATCCGCAGGATCTCCAGGCGGAGGTAGACGAGGTTCATCGCAGCGCTCCTTGCGAGGAGGTAAGGGCGAGGAAGGCTTCCTCAAGCCCCGCGGAGGTGATCTCTATGGAGCTGGCCTGCGGGAACGTGTCCAGGAGCGCCCGGATGGCCAGGTCGGAGTCGGCGCACGAGAGCTCGGCCCGGTCCCCTTGCCTGCGCACGGACGCGACCCCGGCCAGCGCGGCCAGCCCGTCGTCACTCGCCCCTGGCACGACGGCCCGCAGCACCCGCCCGGACACGTTCGCGCGCACCTCCGCAACCGGCCCGTCCGCGACGACTTTCCCTTGCCGCATCAGCACAACGCGATCGGCGTAGTCCTCGGCCTCGGCGAGATAGTGGGTCGCGAACAACACCGTGCGGCCGCCCGCGGTGAACTCACGCATGGACGCCCAGAACGCCCGCCGCGCGTCGACGTCCAGCGCCGCAGTCGGCTCGTCCAGCACCAGAATCTCCGGGTCCCCGGTGAGCGCGAGGGCGTACCGCACCCGTTGCAGCTGCCCGCCGGACAACTTGCCACACCGGCGTTTCGCGAACTCCCCGATGCCGGCGCGGTCGTAGATCTCCTTGACGGACAAGGGGTTCCGGAACATCGACCGGTGCAGCTCGACGAGCTCGGCCGGCGTGACGTCCCGCAGCAGGAACCCGTTCTGCACCATCGCCGCGAGCCGCCCGGAGTCGAGCGCCGCACGCGGCCCGCCATCGAGCACGCGGACGTCCCCCTCGTCGGGTGGAGCGAGCCCGAGCAGCAGGTCGATGGTGGTCGATTTGCCTGCGCCGTTCGGCCCGAGCAGCGCGACCACCTCGCCGGTGCGCACGGTGACGGAGACGCCGTCGACCGCTCTGAGCTGCCCGAACCTCTTGACCAAACCGGTGAGCCGGAATGCTTCAGCCATGACTTCCCCCAATGCGTTCCCCTACTTTGTAACACAAAGTAGGTTGCATTGGAAAGTGGTAGCTGCCGCGGAGCTGTCGGCTGCACTGCGCCCGGCCACCTTCTACCCGTCACTCGGTGTCAGCCGGGAACTCGTGCAGCGCGGGCATCGGGTGAGTCACGCCGACGTCGTGCCCCATCCCACGATCCTGCTGGTGTCGTTCGGCACGAGGTTCACCGACGAACTCTCCCCTACTGTGCCTGTCTCGATGCCGCGGAGCCAGTTCCTTCAAGCACGGATCTCGTTCAGGTAGTTGTAGATCGTGTACCGCGTCACCTCGAGCTGCCCGGCAAGGTAGTCCACGGAATCCTTGATCAGGAAGTACCCCGCCTCTTCGAGTTCACGCACCACGGCCGACTTGTGCCGCTTCTTCATCAGCTCCACCGGGATCCCCGCCTTCCCGATCGCGCGTCCGGCGAGGAACCGCTGGAGACTGTCGACGTCCGGGGAAAACGTCTCCTCGCGCCGCACGTCGACGGTTTCCGCCGAACCGCGCAGCTCGCTGTTCACGCACAGGCAGCCGATCGCCACCCCCTCGGGGTCGCGCAGGAACAACGTGGACGAGCGGATCTCGCGACCGTCCGGGCTGTGTGTGCGGTAGTTGGTGAGGTCCTGCGTCGTGCCGCGGCGGACCAGACCGAGCAGCAGGTCCGTCATCGGCCCGCCGACGGTGCGGCCGGTGAGGTCGTCCCCGGCGACGGCGACGATCGAATCCGGCAGCCGCGAAAGGTCGTGCAGCAGCACCTCGTTGCCCGGCCCGAGCATGGCGGCCAGCCCGTCCACTGCTGGGATCAGCGCGGTGAGCAGCGTTGCTTTACCTGTCACCGCGGAGGCCATCGCGACGGGTTTACGCGGCTTCGTCAACGCCTCCCGCAGCTGGTCCGCCGCCGCCACCGGCGTGGACGCGTGCGGCGACAACCGGACGTGTTCCGGCCGCACCGTCGCCGCAATCCCCGCCGACATCAACGCCGCGCCCACCTGCTCGGCCGGCTGTCCGGGCAGCGTGAACGCGAGGATTCCGGCCCGTCGCTCGGTCGCCGACACGATTTCCGCACCCACCGAGCGCAGGACATCCTCCAGCTCGCCGACGCGTTCGGCGATCCGGCCCGCGATCGCCGCGACCCCGGTTTCCTCGACCAGCTCGAGCGCCGCCGCGAACGCCCCGGACGTGACCGGGCTGAGGTTCGAGATCGACCAGCTCGCCGCCGTCGGGTCGGCCGGGTGGACTTCGTCGTCGAACAGGCCGGGGTCGCGCGCGCCGGTCCAGCCGGACAGGATCGGGTCCATCCGCTCCAGCGCCCGGTCGGACAGCACGGCGAACCCGGTACCCCAGCCCGCACGCAGCCATTTCTGCCCGCCGACCACGAGCACGTCGGCGACCTCCCACGGCGCTTCGGTGACGCCGAAGCCTTGAATGCCGTCGACGACCAGCAGCCGGTCACCCACGACGTCGCGCAACGCGGCGAGGTCCGCGCGGTAGCCGGTGCGGAAGTCGACCGCGCTCACCGATACCACCGTCGTGTCGGGCGTGAGCGCCTCCGCAACCCGATCAGCGGTGACGTAACCGCTGGTCAGCCACCTTGTTGTGACGCGCCCGGCCAGCTCGGCCCGCGCCCACGGGTACGTGTTCGCCGGGAATTCCGCGGCTGACACCAGCACCTCGCCGTGGCTGTTGAACGCCGCCTGGAACAACCCGAGACTCGTGTGCGGCAGCAGCACGGTGTGGTCGGTGTCGCTGCCACACAACCGCGCGGCCGCCGCCTTCGCGCGGATCTCCTGCCGCATCAGTTCGTCCACAGTGGACGGACCGGCCTTCGTAGTGGCCTCCAGCAACCGCGCGGTGGTGTCGAGCACCGCGTGCGACGGCGGCCCGAACCGCGCGAAATCCAGGTAACCGGCGGGTTCGTCGAACTGGAGCAGGTAACGGGGCGGAATCCGGGTCACGAGAGGACTCGCGCGAGGAACTGCCGGGTCCGTTCGTGGTCCGGTTCCTTGAGGACGCGTTCCGGCGGCCCGGTTTCGACGACCGCACCGTCAGCGAGGAATACGACCTCGTCCGCGGCCTCGGCGGCGAAGCTCATCTCGTGCGTCACGACCACCATCGTCATTCCTTCCCGGGCCAACGTACCCATCACCGCGAGCACCTCCCCGACCAGCTCCGGGTCGAGCGCGGACGTCGGCTCGTCGAACAGCATCAGCTTCGGCTTCATCGCGAGCGACCGCGCGATCGCGACCCGCTGCTGCTGCCCGCCGGACAGCTGCGCCGGATATGCCCCGGCGCGATCCGCGAGGCCGACGCGGTCGAGCAGGTCCATCGCCTCCTGCCGGGCCTTCGCCGGATCGAGACCGAGCACCCGGACCGGTCCCTCGACGACGTTCTCCAGCGCCGTCCGATGCCCGAACAGGTTGAACCGCTGGAAAACCATCCCGATGTCGCGCCGCTGCCGGGCGACGTCCTTCTCCCGCAGCTCGTACAGCTTCCCGCCGCGCAGCTTGAACCCGATCGGCTCGCCGTCCACCCAGACTTGGCCGCCGTCGATCGTCTCGAGGTGGTTGAGGCAGCGCAGGAACGTGCTCTTGCCTGCCCCGGACGGCCCGAGCAGGCACACCACCTGCCCCTTGCGGACCTCCAGGTCGATGCCCTTGAGCACCTCGGTGTGACCGTAGCTTTTCCTTACCCCGACGGCTTTCAGCAGCGGTTCAGACACGCGCACCCCGCACCAATGGCATCCCCTTGAGCGCCTTCCCGGCCCGCGCGGCCGGACTCCGGTCCGCTGCCCCGAACGCGCGCTCGAGGTAGTGCTGGCCGACGCCGGCCACGGTCACCACGACCATGTACCAGATCGCCGCCGCGATCAGCGTCTCCATCACCAGCAGGTTGTTGGACGAGATGTTGTTGGCCGCGTGGATCAGCTCGGTCACGCCGATCACCGACGCCATCGACGTGCCCTTGAGCATGTTGATGAAGTCGTTGCCGGTCGGCGGGATGATCACGCGCATGGCCTGCGGCAGCACCACCCGGCGCAACGTCGCGCCCGGCGTCATGCCGATGGATTTGGCCGCCTCGGTCTGCCCGGAGTCCACGCTGGTGAGCCCGGCACGCACGATCTCGGCCATGTACGCGCTTTCGTTCAGCGCCAGCCCGAGCAACGCCGCGGTGAATGCGCTGACCAGCACGTTCGTCGGCTCGTGCACCAGGTAGCCGCCGAAGGGCAGCGGGATCGAGACGGTCGGGAAGATCAGCGCGAGGTTGTACCAGATCAGGATCTGCAGGAGCACCGGAAGCCCGCGGAAGAGCCAGATGTACGCCGCGGCAAACCACTTCGCCACCGGGTTGGCGCTGAGCCGCAGCAACGCGATCAGGATGCCGAGCGCGATCGCGACCGCCTGCGCGATCACCGCGAGCACGACGGTGTTCAGCAGGCCGAGCGCCATCACGCGGTAGAACACGAAATCAGGTACCGAGCCCCACTCGATCTGCGCCTGGGCCAGCGCAAACCCGATCGCCACCAGCAGCGCGACGATCACCACCGCGCTGACCCACCGGCCCCAGTGCTTCAGCCGGACGATCGGCAGCGGTTCAGCTTCCGCCATTGACGGCCGCCTCCTTCACCGCACCCTGCTCGACGCCCCAGGACTGCAGGATCTTGCCGTACGTGCCGTCCGCGATCAGCGCCTGCAACGCCTGCTTCACCGCGTCCCGCAGCTTCGCGTTGTCCTTGTTGAAGCCCATCCCGTACGGCCCGCCTTCGATCGGCTGACCAGGTACGACCTCGAAAAACTTGCCCTCACCTGCGGTGCGCGAGATGTAGACGGCACTCGGCAGGTCGTTGAGAATCGCCGCGACGCGGTTGGTGCGCAGTTGGTTCTGGTTCTGGTTGTCGCTGTCGGTCGCGGTGACGGTGACCGCGGGCTTGCCCGCCTGCGTGCATTTCGCACTCTGCGCGGCGGCGAACTTCTGGTGACTCGTCCCCTGCACGACGGCGACATTCTTGCCGCACAACGTATCCGGCCCGGTGATCCCATCCGGGTTGCCCTTGCGGATCATGATCGTGATCCCGGAGGAGAAGTAGTCGACGAAGTCGATCTGCTGCTGGCGCTCCTTGGTGTCGTTCATGGCGGCCATGGTCAGGTCGACGCGGCCGGACTGGAGGCTGGTGATCAGCGAGCCGAACGCGAGGTCCTGGTAGGTGACGGTGACGCCGAGCTTCGCCGCAGCCGCTTTCACCAGGTCGACCTCGTAGCCGATCGGGGTCTTGCCGTCGGCCGCGTAGAAGTTGTTCGGCGCGGATTGGATGTTGGACGCGAGCCGCAACGTCTTGGCCTGCGCAACCGCCGTCGGCAGCGCGGCCGCCAGCTGCGGGTCGGCCTTGACCGCGCTGATCAGGGCATTGTTGTCCGGAATCGCACCTTGCTGCGGTTGCTGCGGTTGCCCACCGGCCCCGTCCGGCCCACCCCCACACGCCGCGACGAGCACTCCGCCCAGCAACGCAACCAGCCAGGCACGGGGACGCAGAGACGGCATGCGGACCTCCAGAACGTCGTAGTGACCGGGACGCTACAACTGGTGGTGAAAGAGGTCAACTGACAGTTGAAATTCTGTCTCGTCTAGCGTCCCGGACATGACATTCGCCCCCGGCGTACAGCAGTTCTGGACAGAACGCCGCCTGGCATCACTGACGACAGTCCGCCCGGACGGCACCCCACACGTGGTCACAGTGGGCGTCACGGTCGACTTCGAACAGGGCATCGCCCGCGTGATCACCTCGGGGACCTCGTACAAGGCCCGCCTGACCCGCACCGCCGGCGAGGCAGGCCTGGCCGCAGCGGTATGCCAGTTCGAAGGCAGGACGTGGTCGACGCTGGAGGGCCGCATCCACTTCTGCGACGACCCAGCGTCAGTCCGCGACGCGGAGGAACGCTACGCGCGCCGGTACCGCCAACCGCGCGTCAATCCGGAGCGGGTGGTACTGGAGCTGACCGTGGGGCGGGTGTTGGGCAACGCTTGAGTCGGCTCTGACCCGTCGGACGGGCGCCGGGCCATACCCGAGCTGACGCTGACCGTCGCACGGGCGCCGGGCCATACCCGAGCTGACACTGACCGTCCCACGAGCGCCGGGCCATACCCGAGCTGACACCGACCGTCCCACGAGCGCCGGGCCATACCCGAGCTCGCGGCTTTGGGGTTCCGCGTGAGCCGCAGGTATCGCGGTTCCGCGTGAGTCGCGGGTTGTGGGCAACGCCCGAGTCTGCGGTGTGGAGCAACGCGCGAGTTGGCGGGTGTTGGGCGCCTGAGTTGCACGTTCGGGCAACGGCTGAGTTGCCGGGTGTGGGCAACGGCTGAGTCGGTGGGTTTGAAGCACGCCCAAGGTGGCGAGTGTCGAGAAACACCCGAGTCGGCGGGTGTTGGACAACGCCCGAATCGGCGGGTGTCGAGCACCCGAATTGGCAGGTCTGGGCAACGCTTGACTGGCTGGTTTTGCAGGGTCTTTGATAGCTCCGCTTCAGTGGCTGCTGGTCGAGGTTCGAGCCCCACTCTCGCCATCACCGCAGCCTGCGCCCAGCAACTGCTGATGCCCGACCAGCACCACCCGCCCAACGACGTCAGCGTCCGCCAACATCCCAGCACACGAGCGTCATCGACCCATTTCCGGGCAGCACAAACTGTTTCGTCGTTCACCAACCATGCGCAAATGGCCACCCCGGCCTCCTACGCCTGACCGATCGTGACGTCCATGAGCGCAGCGACCTCGGCCACCAGCCCTGCAGACCAAAGCAGCCGTCAGCCAGCATGCGAACCTGCCGTTGCGCCCTGTGCCCGGAGCAGGCCGTCAACGAATCCCGGCCGCCCACCGAAATGGCGGTAGAACCGGCCCGCTTGTGACATCGAGTTCCCGACACAACCGTCCGACGTTCACCTCGCCGAACATGTCCGACCGCGGGCACGGACAACACCTCGCAGCCCTACTCATTGGCCGCAAAGATCAGACGTTCCGCTCCCGATCCCGCCAGTACGGTTCCCGCAGTGTGCGCTTGAGGATCTTGCCGGTTGCGTTGCGCGGCAACGCTTCCAGCACGTCCACGGTGCGCGGGCACTTGTAGTGCGCAAGCCGCTCGCGGCAGAACTCGACGAGCTTGCCCGCATCGACGGTCTCCCCCGACAACGGCGCGACGACAGCCTTGACCTGCTCACCCCAACGGTCGTCGGGCACACCGATCACAGCCACCTCGCCCACGCCGGGGAACTCCGCAATCACGCGTTCCACTTCAGGCGAATACACATTCTCCCCACCGGTGATGATCATATCCTTCACCCGGTCCTCGAGGAAGAGAAAGCCGCCGTCGTCGAGCCGCCCGACGTCGCCCGTCCGTACCCAGCCGTCGATCACGGTTTCCGCGGTCGCCTCAGGCTTGCCGAGGTAGCCCGCCATACGCTGGTCAGTGCGGATCCACACCTCGCCGGTGGCCGCGTCCTCCAGCGTGACCGGGTCGACGATGCGCACTTCGACGCCCGGCACCGGCGTCCCAGCCGACGCAAGGCGCTCGGTCCGCACCGGGTCGCGGTGCGCGTCCGGGTCCAAAGTGGTCACCGCGCCGGACAGCTCGGTCATGCCGTACACCTGCACGAAGTTCATGTCCGGCCAGGCCGCCAATGCCGTACGCAGCAACGGCAACGGCATCGGCGATGCGCCGTAACCGAGGTACCGCAGCCGCGAGAACGCAGCCATCGCCTTGTCCCCGGCCTGCACGATCGCCGCAACCACCGCAGGCACCAGGAAAGCGTGCGTGGCACCGGCCGCGAGCGCCGCAAACAGCGACGGCGCGTCCGGCTCGCGAATCATAATCGTCGGCGCCCCACTGAGAAACCCGACGACTGCGTAACAACTCCCGCCGACGTGAAACAGCGGCATCGCAACCAGGTTCCGGTCCCCCGGCTGAAACGGAAACGCAGTCCCCACGGAAACTCCATGCGCCAGCACGCTCTTGTGCGTGAGCACCGCCCCTTTCGGGAATCCGGTGGTACCACTGGTGTACATGACGAGCACACCGTCGTCCTCACTCACCCCGCCGTCTTCAACCACCTCTTCCCTTGCACCATCAACTGTCTTTCCAACCGCCCCAGTCCCACCAGCCGCCCCGAGCGCTCCACCCGCCCTCTCGACGCCATCCACTCCAGACTGTCTACCTGCCTCCTCTCCAGCGTCTGCCGCTCCGGCTCGTCCGTCCACTTCGGACTCTCCGGCCACCCCGGCTTGTCCAACCACTCCGGACTCCCCGACCGCCCCGGCTCGTCCGACCGCTCCGGACTCCCCGGCCACCCCGGCTCGTCCGTCCACCTCGGACTCCCCGGCTACCCCGGCTCGTCCGTCCACTCCGGACTCCCCGGCCACCCCAGTTCGTCCATCCACCCCAGACTCCCGCGACCCACCAGCCACGAACGCCTCGAACCGATCCTCCTCTCCACCGACCACCACCACATCCCGCACCGCCGGCAGCCGACCCAGCTCCACCGCAGGCAGCATTTCCGCACCCACGAACAGAATCTGCGCACCGGAATCGTCCAGCACATACGCGAGCTCGTCACCGGAGAGCCGCCAGTTGACGATCGCCGTGGCCGCTCCGAGTGCGGCCGCCGCGAACGTGACTTCCACGCAGGCAGGATGATTCTTGTCGAGGAACGCAACCCGGTCCCCCCGGCCGATTCCGGCAGCAGCGAGCGCTGCAGACAGCCGCTGCACACGTGCGTCGAACTCGGCCCAGGTACGGGTTATTTCTTGATAGGTAATCGCCGGCTGATCACCACGATACTCGGCCCAGTGCGCAAGAACATCACCGAGAAGACGGAATCGAGTGCTTACCTCCGCGGACATGGCGAGCTCCCTCCGAGCCGACGATGGCTCCATCGAGTGCTTTATGGTGCGCTGCCACTCACAGGCCGTCAACCACCGCTGATCCGAGCCGTCACAACAACCCGACGTCGCGCCGAACCGCCGCCCACCCGGACGAACAACCCCCGCAAGCCACCCGCCCTGACAGCCAGACCGGCCGCCAATCAACCACGTCCGACCCCAACGGGCCCGGCCGACCAAACCAGCGAACCCGCGCCGTATCAGCCGACCCGGCCTACCGAACCCAAATCACACCAACCTGTCCCGGCCAACCAATCCACGCTCAACCAGCACGGCCAAAGCAGGACCGAGCCACCGGCGACGCCGCCAACCACCAACAAGCAGCCCGGCCGCCCCACAAACCCAGCCGACCAACGCGAACCGCAAAGCAGTCCGGCCCACCAACCCGACCGCACCACGTCCGGCCGCACCAAAGGTCACCTCAACCGAACTGCGCCAGGAGTCCTTCCGCGCTACGCACCACCACATGCGCCGCGGCGCGGTCAGCCGCCGGACGGTCCGGACGTTCCGCCTCATGCCGCCACCGCAACACCGCATCGAGCCCGGCGTCGTACACCTCACGCGGATCAGTCCCCACCTCGAGCCCCAGCCGCGACTCCGGCTCCGTACCCTCCGCGCCGAGCAGCCGCACCGCTTCTTCTGCCGGATCCCCCGACAACGCCGTACGTCCTCCGCGGATGTCGGCAATCAACCGCAGCTCCCGGAAGTCATGCGCAGTAGCCGAAAACCTCTCGACGCGCGCCGCGAGCCGGTCACTGTGCGGCCGAGGCTCGGCAGCCAACACAGTCTCCAGCCGAATGATCGCAGTCCGTGCGCGCAACGCTTCAGCACGCGCAGCGAAGCAACCGGCGACAGTGTCGCGAAGCTCGCTGAGACCGCTACGCCGCACCAGTTCAGTCGACAGCTTCATACGGTTGTCACAGCCGGTGCGAATCAACGTCAGCGCGAGCTTCACCCCGAACAAGCCGAAGCGCACAACGAGCGACCGTCTCGTTTCAACAGACACCGGACCAGGAAACGCCGGATCCGTGAACGCGTCGACAGACAGCAGGTACCTCTCCAGTTCTTCGCGCGGTACAGCCGCGAAGGCGGCGAGAAGCTCGAACTCGTCATCAGTGAACGCGCGCGCTCCGTACGCAAGCTGCGCGGCCACAGCAATCACGCCTTGAAAACCGCTGCACAGTGGGTCTTCGCGCCACGCGCGCCGCGCAAGCTGCTTCGCGGTGAGCAGCGCGTCGATCCGCCCCGCGCCAGTCTCGTCCGCGCGCGCAAGTACAAGTACCGTGTCGACGGCAGTCTGTCGCGCGAACGCTGACGCAGCTGTCGGACGCAACGCCGCCAACTCGTCTGGCTCCAGGTGCCTTAGCAGCCGTACGGACGCGTCGGTGAGCGTGGACGGTGCTGGTGCGTCGAAGAAGTCCAAGTCGCGCAGTGCTCGCGTAGGCCAATCCCCAAGCGCCGCAGCGAGCGTGGACTTCCCGGTACCCGCAGCACCGGTGATGCCGACGCGAAGCGGCTCGTCGAGGTGGTCAAGCGCTTCGCCGAGCAATGCGGACGCCCTGGGACTGTCGCGGTAGTACGCGCAAGCGTCAGCCAGAAGCGCGCGAACATCCTCAGTCACGAGCGAGACCCCCTCTAAGCCACGCAACACACGTCCGGCCAGCCACCACCGAGCTCACGCGGAAAGCTCCTTCGGCGTCCGATTGGCCAGCAACCCCAGTTCACCCGCCCGCTGGTGCAGCCCGGCCAGCCGGTCGATCTCCCGGCGCAGCTGCGCGCTGCGACGGTCCCGCTCGGCCGAACCCGCGATGATCAACTCTCGTTCCCGGGTCAGCTCGTCGGCAAGCCCGTCCGCGAGCGCGGTGAAGTGGTCCCGCAGCCGCCGCTGAACCTGCCGGATCGCGTCGCGGCATTCCTTGCTGAACCGCAGGAACACGTCGTCGACGTGCCGTTGTGCGGTCACCTTCGCCACTGCCTGACGTCGCTGCAACCGCATCCCGCCCTCGTCACTGATCGTCTTCGCCGCGAACGCGACCCCCGCACCGATCGACACCGGGTTGATCAGCGGCAGTCCCGCCAACCCGGTCACGAGGCCGAACATCAGCACGCCACCGTACGACCCCCGCAGCCCGGTGAACGCCTTCTGCCCGATCTTGAACCGCTCGATCCGCGGCTGCCGCACCTCGGCGATACGGTCCACGCCGGAGTCGGTCAACGGCAGATCCGGCAGGTCGTACTGCGCGCCGAAGCTCACCGCCACCGCCTGCGCAATCCATTCCGCACGCTCGGCGGTGAAGGTGTACGTCGTCTCGACGGCTTCGGCGAGCGTGCGATCCAGCCACGGTCCGAACTCGCCCCACACCTTCACTGGGTCCCCGTGGTCGAAGGTCTCGTCGATCGTCTCGACGATCTTGCGCGTCCGCTCGCGCAAGTCGAACTCCGCGTCGGACTGCAGGTCGCCGATCTCGTCCGACAGCAGGTTCTGCCATCGGCTGTTGCGCCGGCGCAGCTCGTCCATGCGACGCTGCGCACGGTGCAGCAACGTGGCCTGGTCGACGCCCGCCTCCTGGCCAGTCGCCTCAGCACGCGCCCGCAAGGTCTCGACAAGCTCAGTCGCTGCAGCGCGGACGCTCACGGCAGCAAGCAACGCAGCCGTGCTCTCTGCCGGTCGCGACACTTGCGTGGCAATCCACGTCAGCAACTCGGGAAACCCCGACCGCACGTTGAGATCCTGGTCGCCGCCCTTCGCCGCAGCGAAACGAACAGTCGCGGACACCGGCAGCACCGGCGAATCGATCCCGGCCCCGGACAGCGCCGTCCGGTTTTGCTCCGCGACCCCCCGCCATCCGGCGCTGACGTCGATCTTCGTCAACGCGACCACGACGTGTGGACACCACGTGCGGATGTGATGTGCCAAAGCGAGTTCGGCTTGGTTCAACGCCGCGCTGGCGTCGGAGACGAGGATGACGGCGTCGGCGTCGACCAGCACGTCGAGCGCAGCAGCCGTACGCGGCGAGCGCGGGTCGCCGATCGCCGGAGTGTCGATGAGCACGAGCCCCGCGGCAAGCAGGTCACGCGGGACGCCGACCTCAACCCGCCGCAGCGACCCGGCCGGCCGCGCGCCGACCTCACCGGTCAACTGCGCGACCTCGACCGGCACCCGTTCGCCGTCGCGCCCGACGAGGGTCGCGCCGGGTTCGGCGGCGTACCCGATTTCGATCGGCACCGCAGGCGTCACTGCATCACCGACCGGGCAGACCAGCGCGTTGAGTATTGCGTTGACCAGGTAACCCTTGCCCTGTTTGGGGAATCCGAGCACCGCGACGCGCGTGCCCCCGGGCGGCCGGTCCCGGCGTCTGCGGAGGCGTTGCGCCAAGTCTTCGCGGCCGTGCGTCCGGCAGGCATCCGAGGTCTCGTCGAGCACTTCGAGCCAGGCAGGAGCGGTCACGACGGATCAGTTTCCCCCGTGCACGGGGAGTATCCGAACCGGGTAGTGGCTCCGCGGTCGCACCCAGACCACAGAGCCACTCCCGAACTGCGCTGGTTCAGAGGGAGATGTGCAGCTCACCGCCGCCGTGGGCCGTGTCGGCACCGGTGTGCAGGTCGAGCCCTAGGCCCTGGTGGCCGAGGTCGGTCACGGTCGAAACGGTGTCGTGCACCACGCCGACTCCGGCGTCGGTGCCGGTGTGCGTCTCGGTCGCCGCGTCGGAGCGCTCGGAGTCACCCTGCGAGATGAGCGAGTGCGCCTCGCTGGTCACCCCGTTGGCGACATGGTTGAGCCCGTTGGCGCTGAGCACCCCGCTCAGGCTGCCGACGTTGCCGGTAACGGTCCCGGCAAGATCACTGACATGCCCGGCGATGCCGCCGCCGGCCTCGGTCGTGTGTGCGGCAGCGCCCGCAACGGGCAGATCGCTGACCGGCGCCGGAGCCGCAGCCGCGACCTCTCCGCCGACGTGCTGCACCTGCGAAAGCGCACCGTTCGCCTGCGCGACAGCACCGGAGTCCAGCCCACGGGAAAGGTCGTTGCCGAGGGCAAGCGCCCCAGCCGGGTCCTGCACGAGCGCGGTGACGGACGCGGCAGCGTTCTGCACGTCACCCAGCCCCGGCACCGAAGGCAGCCCAGGCACGGCCGGGACACCAGCAACCGCGGGCAGTTCGCCCGAGTCCGGCAACCCCTCGGCGGCGGGGACGGCACCCGCCAGGTCACCGAGCCCAGGAACCTGGCCGACCGCGGGCAAGGCGCCGACGCCTGGCAGTGGACCAACGGCAGGCAGCGCACCGACGGCAGGCAACGCGCCAACGCCGGGCAGCGCACCAACGCCGGGCAGCGCATCGGTACCGGGCAGAGCTCCAAGCCCGGGCAACGCACCAACACCAGGCAACGCATCGGTACCCGGCAAAGCTCCGGGCACCGCGCCAACGCCCGGCAGCGCCTCGGTGCCGGGCAAAGCTCCTAGCCCGGGCAGGTCGCCAACGCCCGGCAAACCATCAGTGCCCGGCAGACCACCAGCACCAGTCAGCCCACCGACACCCGGCAAGGCATCGGTACCCGGCGACGCACCGAGACCGGGCAGCTCGCCGACACCAGGCAATGCGTCAGTACCCGGCAACGCACCGAGACCAGGCAGTTCGCCAATCCCCGGTACTGCCGCGCCACCCGACGCCGCGGAACCGCTGGCCTCGACCGACGCCTCACCCGCGGGGACACTGACCGACGCGGTCAGCGCCTGCAGCTGCTGAATCGCGCCCAGCGGCCCGTCGGCGAGGGCACCGGACACGTCGCCCGACAGCGGGAGGTTGCCGAGCGCAGCGCCGTTGTCGACCGGGACGTAGTCGAGCACCAGGGGCACGACCTCGTGCACGTCGGCGGCGCTGACGTCGCCGAGACCGGCCGCCGCCAGCGCTGCCTGCGGGTTCTGACCGAAGGCAGCGAGCGCGGACGGGTCGCGGAGCAAAGTGAGGGTGAAGTCGTGCAGAGTCTGCACCTGATCCATCGGGGATCTCCACTTGTCGTGATTACGGGGGAATACCCGGCCTTCTCCGGCCGAGCTGGCGATCAAGGTAGGGACGGGACACCCCCGCTCACATCGGGGTTTACACCCAGTCGCGCCTCGCTCAGCCGTTAGGGGGTCGATATGAGATCGTTAGGGAGTTAGGGGATCGGACACGCGGAACCCGGTTGGGTTAAATCCCACCCCACCCTTGCCCGACTGACCCGAACGGGTGATGATGCCTATCCGTTCAGTGAGTACGCCCCTCGGCGGAACCTGACTGCGACGAAGGGAGGAAGCGGCGGTGCCCCACGTGCTCGGCATCGACCTCGGCGCCGCCCGGACCCACGCCGCGCTCCGTCGCAGGCAGGGTGACCGCTGGGACGACCCCGAGCCGCTGTGGCTGGGCGACAACTCGCCCGCAACCGCGTCCGCGCTCTTCCTCGATGACGAGGGTTACCTGCTCACCGGCGACGCAGCGGCTCACGCGGGCGCAGCCGCACCATCCCGGCTCATCACCGGCTTCCACCGTCGCATCGGCGACGACGTACCGGCCTTCGTTGGCGGTGAACCGTTCACCCCGGAATCGCTGACCACAGTGTTCGTCGAAGGCATCGTCGACGTCGCGGCAAGCCAGGCCGGCGGTGCGGCCCGTCATCTCGTCATCACCCACCCCGGTGACTGGGGCGGTTACCGACGTGAACTCCTGCGTCGATCACTCGGTGAGTCAGGTTTCACCGCGGCGACTCTCGTGCCCAGCGCGGTCGCAGCGCTGTACGCGCACCTTCCGGACCCCGGGCCCGGCGACCGGACAGCAGCCGTCTGCGAGTTCGGCCCGGACGGCGTCACCGTCACCTTGGCGACCGCCACCGGAGCCAGCGGCTGGGTTTCCCGGACCAGCGTCGAAGGCGTCGCTCCCGGCTCCGCGATCAGCACAGCCTTCGGACTCGCGCAGACCGCCAACATCCCCCCGGACTCCCTGGCCGGCGTTGTCTTCTGCGGCGGCCCCGGTCCGGGCGCACCGTCCGGGCGGCTGCCGTGCCCGGTATTCGTCGGTCCCCAGCCCGCACTGACAGCCGCGGTCGGTGCCGCCGTTTTCGCCAGCCAGCGGACGAGCCCGCTCGCGCGGCGCGAAGCCCCGGCTGCCGAGACCACCTTGCTTCCGCGGCTCGACCGGGCGCCGGAACTTCCCGAGCGACCTGAGCGACCCCCGGTCGAGATCACTCCGTTCACACTGCCGGAACCCGAGGGCACTGCAAAACTGTTGCGTCGATGGAGACCGCTGGCCGCTGCGGCGGCCGTCCTTGCGATCAGCTCATCGATCCTTGTCGCGGTTCTGACGTCACACGAAGCGACCGCCGGCAAGGAACCTGCTTCTCCCCGTCCCCCTGCCCTGAGCTCGTGCGCCCACCCAGCCTCAGCTCCCTCCGGTGAAGGTCACTGTTGAACGCACTGCTGGCGAAAACCGGCAACGACGCCGTCCATCCCGCAGCCCGCCGGCTCCTCGCGGAGCTCGCCGACACCTCGTCGTCCCCGGTCCGGCTCGTGGTCGTCGCGCCCGGCGGCTACGGCAAAACCACGCTGCTGAACGCCCTCGACCGCGGCTACCGCGAAGCAGCAGTCGACGCCACGATCATCGACGACGCCGACCAGCTCGCCGACGCCGACCTGGCCAGGCTCACTGCGCTCGCCGCCGCTGCTGACGGACCGTTCGTGGTGGCACACCGCCCAGATCCGCGCGCAGAGGCGTTGCGCGCCCTCGGCGAGACATTGCTGTTGCCGCCGCTGACGGTCGATGAAGCCGGCAATCTCGCGAAACAACTGACCGGACGCGCCATCGACCCCGCGACGCTGCACGCACGAACCGGCGGTGTCCCTCGCCTCGTGGAGCGCGTCGTGACGGCCCGGCTCAGCGACTTCCGCACTGAACTGGCCGAGTTCGACGACGACGTCCTCCGCTACCTGATCGCCGCCGAGGCCGGCGCAGCTCGCAACTTGGATCTGCTGTGCTCCTTGCTGGGCTGTACACCGGACGAACTGTCCGAGGTCGTCGACGGCGCACGAGCCACCGGTCTTCTCGATGCCGAAGACGTCCTCCTTCCGGCTGCGGCTGAGGCCGTGCGTGCGTATGCCCCGCCAGCCCGCCGTCTCGCTGTGCTGCAGCAACTTGTCGAGGCGCAGCTGACGCGTGGCCTCCCAGTGCTGGACTTGGCAACGTCGCTACTCGACGCCGGCAGCTCCGGTGGCTCCGCAGCGAACGCATTTGCGACTGCGGCAAGCGAAGCACTCACGTCCGACGCGATGCTCGCAGCACGTCTCTTCGAAGCCGCAGCCGACGCCGGAGCCCGCGACGCAGCGACCACGGCCGGCTGGGCGCGAGCCGCCGCACTCTCTGGCGACCTGGACACCGCCCTCCGCCTCGGC
Source organism: Amycolatopsis jejuensis (assembly GCF_000717335.1). Lineage (GTDB taxonomy): Bacteria > Actinomycetota > Actinomycetes > Mycobacteriales > Pseudonocardiaceae > Amycolatopsis > Amycolatopsis jejuensis. The sequence continues at coordinate 78,433 of NZ_JNYZ01000026.1, read as the reverse complement.
GACGGGATGCTGTCCAGCGAAGATCCCGAGTCTCGAGCCGCCGGAGCCGAGATCGCGGCGACGGTCTTGGCTCATCGCGGCGAGCTGGCCCGAACCGCCGAGCTATACCGCTGGGCAGCTGCAACGGACAGCTGGGCAAACCAGCAGCACGTCTCGTCGCCAGCGCTCAACAATCACGCCGTCCCGCACCCCGGGCAGAACCAAGGTGTCGCGCCCTCCGACAGCGATGGACACAGTTCCCCGATCCCGGACGGCCAAGTCTCGGCATTTGTCAATCCGAAGCATCCGCACGCTCTCTCCGCACGTCACCAGGTTCCCGGCACAGTCGACGCAGCCGCCCTCCACCGCCCCGAGGGATTACCGACCCGGGCATCCGGCGGCGAGACGTCCCTTCTGTCCAGGCGGACGAGCGGGGACAGCTACCGCTGGGCCGGTCCCGGTGCGGTCGACGCATTCGCGACGATTGCACTCATCGGAACCGGGCAAGTCACCGACAAGGAAGTCATCGCCAACGGTCCGGTACCAGGACTCGCGCCGACGCTGTTCGCCGGCGCCGCGGCGCGAACCGCTGCCGGGATTGTGGAGTCGGTGTACGGCTGCGGGACGGAGGCCTTGCCGACGCTCGTAGGCGCCGCAGCCATGCTCGAGCCAGCGGTCGGCGGTGCGCCTCTTCCCGACAGCCCGGCCGCACTCGCAGCCCTGGCCGGGCTCCATGCGGGCGAGCTGGCACTCTCGGAATCGGTCCTGACGCGGGCGCTGGACAGCAGCGTCGGCGGCGACCTCCTGTCCGCTCGGCACCGGCTGCTGCTCGGCTGGGTCGCGATGACCAGCGGCCACCTCGCCACGGCAACCGAACACCGCGACGCGGTCGCCGGCACCAGGCTGGAGTCCCGGGACGAGCTGTTCTTCGCCACCTTGGAACTCGGCCTTGCCCGGCGGGCGAGCGACCTTGTCGGTTTGCAACAGTCGTGGGAGCGGGCCTATCAGGCGTCGATGCGTCAGCAAGTGGACCTGTTCACCTTGTTGCCGCTGGGTGAACTGGCGATCGCCGCCGCTCGCACCGGCGCGCACGCCAAGCTCTCGCGCCGGTTGGACCGGGCCCATGCCATGCTCGACCGGCTCGGAAATCCTCCGCTGTGGACGGTTTCGTTGTCGTGGCACGAACTGCACGCGGCGATCACGACAGAGGACCGCGCAACTGCTGAGCGGCAACTGACCGCGTTGAACCACTTTGCCGACTGCGGCCGCTACCCGGCTGCGCTCGCTCGTGCCGCCGGATGCTGGCTCACGGTTCTCGGCGGTACGTTCGACCCGGGCGAGATTTCCGCCGCGGCCGCCGAACTGCACGAGCTCGATCTGTGCTGGGACGCCGCACGCTTGGCCGGCCAGGCCGCGATCCGGACGTCCGATCGCAAGGCGATGGTCCAGTTGCTCGAGGCGGCGCGGCAGTTCCAGGGCACCACCGGCCGCCTCGAATCCGCCACTCCCACGACCGGCACCGCAACCGGCTTGAGCGCATTGAGCGAGCGGGAATTGGAGGTCGCTCGTCTGGTCGTCGACGGCATGACCTACAAGCAAGCCGGCAGCAAGCTCTTCATCTCCGGCAAGACCGTGGAGCATCACATGGCACGCATCCGGGGCAAACTCGGCGCGGCCGATCGCCGAGAACTGCTCGCCACCCTGCGAGACCTGCTCGCCAAGCCCGTCCCGCACTGACCGCGGGTACCTTCAGTCCCGGCTGGGACCGAACCGTTCAGTCCGTATCGAGTGCGGCGAATGTCCCAGCGCAAGCATGATGTCGGCGGCGGTCTCGACGAACCCGGTCGGCCCGCAAATGTAAGTGGTGGCACCGAATTCGGCCGGCCACGCGGCGGTGCCCAACGTGGCAACATCAATGCGCCGCGGAATTCCCGGCCTGCCTTCCGGGAGTTCGCGGGTGTAGACGTACGTGATGTCCAGGCCGGCGTACGGTCGGCGAAGTTCCTCGGCGTAGTAGAGCTCGGCGGGAGTGCGGAGCGAGTAGACCAGCCGGAACAACGCCTTATTGCCGGCCGCTCGCCGGGCACGGATCATCGACATCAGCGGCACGATGCCCGCCCCACCGGCGACAAGCAGCACCGGCGCAGGGTCGGCGGAGTGCCACACGAACCAGCCACCGATCGGGCCACGGACCTCGACCGGATCCTCGACCGCGTACGGGCCCGTCAGGTGCTCGGATACCTCACCGTCGGGTACCCGCTGCACGGTCAGCTCGATCCGGCCACCGTTCGCTGGTGCGGCGAGCGAATAACTGCGCTGCGCGGTGTAGCCGTCGGCCGCAGTGAGGCGCACGTCGACGTGCTGCCCCGCGACATGCCCTGGCCAGCCCGGCAGGTCGAAAACGAGAGTGCGAGCAGTCGGTGTCTCCTGCCGGATCTCCGCGAGGCGGGCAACACGCCACGCTAGTCGCCCTGATACCGCTGTTCCCGCCATGGGTCTCCGTAGTCGTGGTAGCCGGCCGTTTCCCAAAAGCCCGGGTCGTCCTTGGTGGTGAGCCGCAGTTCGCGCACCCACTTCGCTGACTTCCAGAAATACAGATGTGGCACCAGCAAGCGAGCAGGCCCGCCGTGCTCCGGAGTGAGCGGCTTGCCCCCGTACTCATAGGCGATCCACGCTTGACCGTCCAGCAGGTCAGCGAGCGGAAGGTTAGTGGTATAGCCGCCGTCGGAATGGGCCATCACATAGTCAGCGGCAGTGTCGAGGTCGCCGACGAGGGCGTCCACCGGCACTCCACGCCAACGAGTGTCCAGTTTGGACCATTGGGTGACGCAGTGGATGTCCACCGTGACCTTGTCGCTCGGCATCGCCATGAACTCCCGCCACGACCATGTTCGGCGTTCACCTCGCTCAGTGACGACAGCGAACTCCCATCGCTCCGTGCTTGTCCGCGGTGTCGGCCCGGCCGAAAGGACCGGGAAGTCGTCGGTGAGATACTGCCCCGGCGGCAACCGCGGGTTGTCCCCACGTGCACGTCCGGTGAACCCAGGTGTGACGACTCCCATCGCGCTCCCTCCGGATGTACACGGCATCTCGGCCGCCAGGACGCGAGGCTACCCGCGTACCTGCAGTCCGAGCGAGGTGACAAGTACCGATGCCTGATCGGACGACACGATCGCACCGGCCAGCGACGCACGAGTCGGGTCAAGCGATGACAGATCACTCCCTCGCAGCTCAGCGCGGGTGAGATCGATGTCCTCCAGCTCCGCAGCGGACAGATCGACGTCAGCGAACACCGCACCACCGCAGTTCGCCTTGGTGAGATCCGCCTCTCGCATCCGCACCCCTTGGAAGGTGACCCCACGCAGGTCCGCGCCGGCCAGTCCGACGAAAGACCAGTCTCCGCCGGTGATGCGCATCGGACGCAGATCGCATTCGCCGAAACGGCTGCCGACGAGCTTGCATCCGGTGAACTCGGTGTCGAACAGATTGCATCGGGTGAAGGTGCATCCGGTGAACGCCGAGTCGGTGTGTCGTGAAGCGTTGAACTGCACGTTGCCGAACACGCAGTCCAGGAACGTGACACCACGCGTTACCGCCTCGGTGAGGTCGACCTCGTGGAACTCGCAGCGCACGAACCGCCGCGCCGTGAACTCCTCTCCGTACCAATCCTCCCGACGATAGGCGCGTTCCTCGACCGTCTCGACGTCAGCCGGCTCCGGGTCGTCTTCAGGCATCCGCCAACCTTAGTTCCGATCGGTAGCCGGTCTGAATGCCGGACACTCGGCGTCTCGACATCCAGGTCGCGCCGGCCAGGTTGGCTCCGACCTCGCCTGGTAGACCTCCTGCAGCTCGACAGCTTTGCGTCGTCGATCTCTTCCCCTCCGCAACGCGGCGCATGCCACAGCGAGAAGCGGTCTTCCCGGGACCGCCATACGATGGCCGGATGAGCGAAGGCCGATGGTTCGATGCCTGGGTGCCCTGGCCGGAGTTGTCGAGCCTGGCAGCCGCGGGACGAGCGCTGATGCCCGCAGTACCCACGACTCCGGCAGCCCTCGCCCGCACGATCACCGAACAGCTGGTCGGCCGCCGCCTCACGACAACGGTGGAAGGCCACGAGGTGGGTCTGACCCTGACCGAGCTGGACTACCCGGCGGATTCGCTCCGGCTGGCCACCGGCCGCCTCGGCGATGTCCGCATCGTTGCCGAGGATGTCGACTGGCCGGCGCCGGCCACGTCGGCGGCGCCCGCGGAACAGGCCGTCGGCCACCCTGATGAGCCTCGTACCGGAGGGGCCGCAACAACGTCGAGCGCGCGTGATGAAAAGTCGGACCCGACCACCGCGGCCGCTTCCGGTGCTGTTGCCGGTAATCAATGGCAAGCGGACACACCGCAGCAAACCGATCCTGGTGAGGCAGGGAAAACGCCGGGCACGAAGCGTCGGACCCCCGACCTGACCGAGCAGCCGAACCCGGCCGACGGCCGAGCCATCGGACACCCTGGCGAACGCGGCGAAACCACACCACCGGGCGACTCCACTGCGGAGCACGATCTCCAAGCCACCGCACCGGAGGCAAACGCAGTACCCAGGCCAGCGAGCACATCTCCGGCAACGAGCGCTGAACCGCACGAGCCAGCACAACCGACTTCCCGGCGAGTCGCGCGGTTTCACGGCAATGATCGCGAACCTGTGCGCACAACTGGGCCGACCATCGGAACAGACGCGCACCCAGTCGTGGACCGGATTCCGCTGCGCCGCGTGACCGTGCTCGCCAAGGACGTGCGGCTACGCGGATTGCCTTCGCCAGCAGTGATTCCAGCTTCAGTCTGGCTCGAGATCGAAGTGAACGGCGAGGTGCTTCGGGATCGGGTTGCCGCGGCACGCCCGGACTTGATCGCAACACCTCATGCAGACGGGTTCCATGTGCGATGGCGAAAGCATCCGCACTGGGGGCATCTGACCCTGGTCGCCGGAATCGACGGGACCGAGGTGGTACTGACTCCCGCGAAGCTCCACATCGGACGGTGGACGATGCGCGCACCGAAGCGGGTCCGGCCGATTGTGCTTCCCCTTCCGGACCTTCCGAAAGGCCTGCGCCTGAACGGAATCCGGCCGGACGAGAACGAGCTCCGGCTGACGATCGCAGCCGACGAATGGCCCGGGCGGCTGGCCCGGATCCCCTTGCCGGACATACTGAACTGGCTGACGACAGCAGCAATGACGTTGACACTTCCCGGATTTGGAACACGGTCCCTCCCCTGAACCGGCGGCGATACCCACCGGGCCGACTTCCGGGCCCGACGAATGGGTGCAGCACCACCTCAACCCAGCATGCTCGAACACGGGTTCGAAAACATCACCCGATCGGGGATTTCACAAAAATCGTTGGTACACAAGGGAAACTCGAAAACCGTCGAAAAACCTGTCGCCGCAGTCGGCTAACCTCGGAAGCGAGCCGTCAAACCGCTCCGAGGGGATAAACCGATGACAGTCACCATCCGCCGATTCCGAAGAACCCGGCCATCCGCAGTGCCCGCGCGGGCAAGCGCACATTCAGAGCGACGCTTGCTCTTCCACGGGAAGACAGACCTCGAACCGGGTGTCGCCCGGTTCCGACGTCACCTTGATGTCGCCGGAATGCCGCTCCACGACAATGCGCCACGAAATGTCCAGGCCCAGCCCGGTGCCTTCGCCCACGCCCTTGGTGGTGAAGAACGGCTCGAAGATCCGCTGGCGCACCTCTTCCGGAATACCCGGTCCGGTGTCCCCGATCTCGACTCGCACCTGCTTGCCGACCTGCCAGGTCCGCAGCGTCAACGTGCCATGGCCACCCATCGCGCCGACGGCATTGTCGATGATGTTGGTCCACACCTGGTTCAGCTCGGCGGCGTAGGCGGGAATGCGGTCGATCGAGCGGTCGTACTCCTTGACCACACGGACTCCGTCGCCGAGCTTGCCCGACATCATCACCAGGGTGGAGTCGAGCCCTTCGTGGACGTCGATGAACTGGTGTGGTGCGCGGTCCATCTGCGAGTACTGCTTCGCTGCGCCGACAAGCGCGGAGACGCGGGCCGTCGAGTCTTCGATTTCGCCCATCAGCATCTCGGTCTCGAGTGCATAGGCGAGCCAGCGGATGGCTCCGTCGAGCAATCCTTCGCCCACCGACTCGAGAACGTGGTCGAGATTCTCCGTGGTGAGCCCGGCGGCGACGAAAATGCTGGCGAGGTCCCAGCCTTGGTCGATGCCATGCTCGTCGAGCCAGTCGCCGATCTCGTCTTCACGGTCGGACTGCTGCATCGCGGTGAGCTTGGGTGCGTCGCCGACCTGCTTGACCAGTCGCTCCTGCACGTCGAGAAGCAGCTCGAGCAGATCCGGGTCGATGTCCTTCTTCGCCAGGATCGCGAGCTTGTGCCGCATGCCGCCGACCCGTTCCCGCAACGCGGCAGTCGCCCGTACAGCAGCCGCCGCGGGATTGTTGAGTTCGTGCATCAGCCCGGCGGACAGCTCGCCGAGCGCAACGAGCCGACGGCGCGACGAAACCAGCGCATCAGCGTTGCGCCAGCCGAGATACATGCCCTCGAGCAGGTGCGCCGCCATCGGGAACCATTGCCGGAATTGCACAGAGAACTCCGCGGCGGGGAGCGTGAGAAACGTCAGGTCGCTCACCGCGTGGATGGACGCACCATAGGTGGCCTCGCTGTCCTGGTAGGCCAGGAATTGCGTTGCCCCGCAATAGGATCCGCGCTGGTCGGAGCGCTTCATCTCGACCTCGGCCCCGGCCACCTCGCGAGTCATCCGGAGGGCACCGCCCAGCAGCACGTAGAAGCAGGTCGCCGGGTCCCCCTCGCGGATCACCACGGTGTCCGCCTTGAACTCCTCCAGCACAGCGTGCTGTTCGATCCAGTCGAGCTGCGAATCGGAGAGGTGCTCGAACAGGAACAGACCGCGCAGTTCCTCGCGCGGCAAAGCGGGCTGAGTCACTGTTCCTCCAGGTACCGGTGGACCAGGGTCACGGCCATGGCTCCCTCGCCGACGGCGGAGGCCACGCGTTTCACCGACTGGGACCGAACATCACCGGCCACGAACACGCCGGGCACTGACGATTCGAGGTAGTGCGGATCGCGGTCCAGGTTCCAGCCAGGCGGCCGGCGTCCGTCCTCGACGAGGTCCGGGCCGGTACGCACGAATCCGTGGGCGTCCCGCAGGATGCCCGCCCCCAGCCACTCCGTACGCGGAGCGGCTCCGATGAAGATGAAGAGGTGCCCCGTGTCGAGTGTCTCGGTCACGCCGTCTTCGCAGACCGTGATGGCCTCGAGGTGATCGGCCCCATGTGCTTTGACCACCGTGGTGTGCGTGCGTACATGGACGTTGTCGATACCGGCGAGCTGCTCGATGAGGTAGTGCGACATCGACGCTTCCAGCGACGCACCGCGAACCAGCAGTGTCACGTCCGCGGCGTAGCGCGCAAAGAACACCGCGGCCTGACCGGCGGAGTTCGCACCGCCGACGATGTACACGTGGTCGTTCGAGCATTCGGGCGCCTCGGTCGCCGCAGACCCGTAATAGACGCCCCTGCCGGTCAGTTCCTCGATGCCGTCGGCTTCGAGCGCCCGGTAAGTGACCCCGCTGGAGAGGATGACGGAGTGCGCCACGATCTCGGAGCCGTCGCCGAACGTGACCACGCGGCTGGATCCGCGCGGTTCCAAGCCGACGACGTCACGCGCCGTAAGGACCTCGGCGCCGAATTTCTGTGCCTGGCGCCGGGCGCGATCGGTGAGCTGCGCGCCGGAGACGCCATCCGGGAATCCGAGGTAGTTCTCGATTCGCGAACTGGTTCCCGCCTGGCCGCCGGTGGCCTTCCTTTCGACGAGCACGGTGCGCAAGCCTTCGGACGCTCCGTACACCGCGGCGCCGAGCCCGGCCGGTCCGCCACCGATCACCACGAGATCGTAGAAATCCTGCGCGGGCCGGGTCGAAAGCCCCACGGCGTCGGCGATCTCGCTGCCCGAGGGCTGCTTCAGCACCGTGCCGTCCGGCGTGACGACCACCGGGATGTCGGTCTCGCAAGCGGCGGCTGCCTGGAGAATGCGCCCGCCTTCCTCGTCGTCGACCGAATACCACCGGTACGGCACCGCGTTGCGGGCGAGGAAGTCGCGCACGCGGAACGACGGCGCCGAGTACCGGTGCCCGATCAGCTTCGTCTCCTCCACCGGACGGTCACCGACCGCGAGCCAGGTCTCGACGAGCGAGTCGATGACGGGGTACAGCTTCTCCTCGGGCGGGTCCCACGGCTTGAGCAGGTAATGGTCGACGTCGACCACGTTGATCGCCTGGATCGCGGCGTCGGTGTCGGCATAGGCGGTCAGCAGAGCCCGCCGGGCGTTGGGGAAAAGGTCCATCGCCTTCTCCAGGAAGACGATGCCGTCCATGTGCGGCATGCGGTAGTCGGCGAGGATCGCCGCGACGGCGTCCCCGCGCAGCTTGATCTCGCGCAGTGCGTCGAGGGCGTCGGCGCCCGAATCGGCCCGGATCACCCGGTAGTCCTTGCCGTAGCGGCGGCGCAAGTCCCGCGCCACCGACCGCGAAACGGCGGGATCGTCGTCGACGGTCATCAGGATCGGCTGGCTCACACGCGACAGCCTACGGCCTCGCCCCGGTCGCCGGGGCAGCCAGCAGAGCCGGGGACCGGTGCCCGCCACCACGGCGGGCACCGGTTGTCCAGGTGGCGGCTACGGATAGCGCACCAAGTTCACCGGTTTCGTACCCGGTGGGGTCGTCTCACCACTGTCATTGATCACGTGCGTGATGGTGCCCCGGTCGTTGAGGGAAACCGTCACCATGTCGTGGAATCGCACGTGCGGAGTGACCGGCGCCTCGAAGGCGTGCGCGCTGGCGACCGACGGGTTGATATCGAAGAAGCAGTAACTGCCAAGGCCCCATGCCTCGTGGCTGGTCACCCCAGGAGCAACCTGGTACGCGGAGTAACCCTCCGCTGTGCCGTCCATCCAGCTCGCCTGGTCGGGGACGTCGTAGGGCATCTCGTTCTGAAAGAAGTACGTACGCCCGCCGTTGCCGTTCCAGACCACCTGAGTTCGTTGGAAGTGTTCGACGAAAAGCCCATAGGTGGTCACGTCGTCGCCATTCACCACCAGGCCCGTGTCGGCCGTGTTGGCGTCCCACCCGACGAAGCTGTCGTCGGCGGCGTGGTCGGCCCGCCAGATCCACATGTGGTCACCGATCACGTCGTTGCTGTTGACGACGAGGCTTGTCCGCGCCTTGCCGGCAACGGCGCCGCCGACACGGAAAAAGACGTCGTGCAGCGAGGTCGGATTCGCCGAGTGGTCTGCGTCCGATCCGGGAGTTCCCACCTGCATGAGTGTGGCCGACGAGGTCGTTCCGGCGTCGAGGAGCAGGCCGGCGATCTTCACCCCGTCCACGTCGTCCACTGTCATCGCGGTGATTCCACCGTCCGGCACCAGGGTCGCGATCCCCAGCCCGAGCACCACCGTGTCGGGGCGGGTCACATGCAGTGTCTGGTCGAGGTGGTACACGCCCGGGGTGATCAGCAGGTTCTTGCCCGCCGCCAGAGCCGTGTTCATGTCCGCCGCGGTCGCGCCGGGCTTGACGATGAAGAACCGCTCGATCGGCAGCGAGGTACCCGGCGCGTCGCCGTGGTCCCAAGTGACGCCGGAAGTGTTGGTCCGCAGAGCGGGTACGAATACACGGTAGTCGCCGGACTCGTCCACGTGGAGATACGGCTTCTCGCGCACGACCGGTGCCTGATCGACCGTCGTGTACGGCGGATTCGGGAAAGTACCCGCCGGCGCACCGTGGACACCGACGAAGACCATGTTCCAGTTGGAGCCGCTCCAACCGCCGAACTGCGAGTCACGCGAGATCCACTGCTGCTGCGAGCCGGAGCGCACCTGGCCGTCGATTTTCGAATCGGCGATCCAGCCCCCGCTGGACCAGCCGCCGTCATCGAGCTGGAGGTCGCCGCGGACGTGCATCCGGCGGTACGGGCTCGCTTGCGAAACGGCCCACCGATCCGTGCCCCCGACCGGGTTCACGGAAAGGTTCTCCGCACCACGCCAGAAGTTCTGGGTCGCATTGTGGGGCGGGAACCAGTCCGCCTCCACATGCACTGCGCCGTTGATCGTCACCGCATCGGGCGTACTGCCCAAGCCGAGAACCTGCGTGTAGAAGCCCACGTTCACGTCGTTGGAGTACGTGCCCGGTTTGAAGAGCAGGGCGTAACGCTGGCTGCCGAACTGGTTCTTCTCCTGCCCGGCGAAGATCCCGTCCAGTCTGCTTTGGATGCTCGCACCCGGCATCGACGGATCGAAAACGACGACGTTCGGCCCCAGGTCCGGCTGCCCCGGCGGCGGAGGAGTAGTGCCACCCACGGGAGTCAGTGTGAATGATCGGGCGGCAGTGCCGTGACAGGCGTACTGCTGCGGTCGGCCGCCTTGGGTGATTGGTGCATCGGGACACATTTCGCCGTCATGACGTGGGGAGGGGAAAGCAACGGAAGCGGTTGAGCTTGCTCGCTGGCGCTGGTCGAGGCCGGAAAGGGGCAGCTGCGACGGCGCCGAACCGCGATGACCGGGCGAGGAGCTCGTGACCTTCGGAGCGCGGAGCGAGTCGAAACGCGTGGCCTGACGCGTATCGCCCTCGCGGGTGAGTCGGAAATCCCGACTGTGCGCGTTTGTTCCGCGGCAGGTGTACGGCCGTACCAGTTTGTCGGCTCCCTCAACTGCCAGCGAATCCACACACGGCTCGTCATGCGTACCCGAACCGGAGCCCGCACGCCCCGACGCGACTCCTGCTTGCGCCATCGGGTGATATCCAGCGGAGGCCACCAGCATGGACAGCAGGAAGATCGACACTCTCCGTAATCGAGAGCTCATCGAACCTCCTTCGCCACAACACGGGCACCCCGCAGGCAAGGGACAAGTCCAACGCCCGTCGAGACCAAGCGAGGAGAATGGGACTCCCGTGCCACACCGCCGAGGAATGTAACGGCGGACACGTCAACGTTCAATACACGGCTAAAAATAAGTCAGAAAGGGCAGTCTGCCTGCACGAAGTTCTCGCGACCAACCCGTAGCGAGCATCTCACCTGCTCACCTCGACCAATCGCTCATCCTGCGCGTGACAGTCAACGGACCCCCCGCCGGAGGGTCCGCAGGCGGGGTGTACTGTACGTCCGTACGAGATGCGGAGTTCACCTTCGCCTCGGGGCTATGGCGCAGCTGGTAGCGCACCTCACTGGCAGTGAGGGGGTCAGGGGTTCGAGTCCCCTTAGCTCCACAACGCAGGGAACCCCTTCGAGCGAGCCGTTTCGGCTGGTCGGAGGGGTTTTCCGCATAGTGGGTCCGATCTTGCAGGGTCATGATCGAGGTTGTGGCCGCTGCTCCGCTGGAGCAGTTCCGGGGCGCGGTAAGCCGCCTCGGCCTCTTTTCTATCGGTCGTTTCCGTTGCGGCGTCCGGTATTTCGGCAGCGAGGAATAGGTGTCCCGCGTTCCGGCGAAGAGGGGGACAACCGGCGCGAGCCATTCCTCCTCAGCTGAGACCGGGGGTTGCGGGGTAGGCGGCGGGTTGGCGGGGATGGCGGCCTGCCAGCGCTCTTCCAGCCCGTCCAGCAGTCGGGCTTCGACCTCGGGGCGACGTGGCTGTAGGTCTCCACCACCCGGTTGTCCAGCCGGTGGCCGAGCCGGCGAGCCTGCGCGATCTCCGGCACCGCGTCCGCGATCAGCCACGTCTTGTGACTGTGCCGCAACCCGTGAAACGTCAACCCCGGCCGCACCGCGACAGCGCGGCCGTCCCGCGTGCCGTCGACCGCGGGCCGGAACACCCGCCGGATGAATGTCGACCGCCACCACCAGCAACCCGACGGCGTCGTGAACACGAACTCGAACGGATGCGTCTCCAAATGCTCCCGCAACAGCTCTACCAGGAACGGCGGCAGGCTGATCCGCCGCGCCGACGACGGCGTCTTCGGCGGCCCCAGCCATCTGCGACGACCCGACTCGTGCAACGACCCCAGGAACCGGTCGATCACCAGGACACCCCGGTCGAGATCGACCATGCTGCGATGCAGACCCGCCAGCTCGCCCCACCGGCACCCCGTCCACGCCGCCGTGACGACCAACAGGAACGCCGCCCGGCCGCCGAACTGCTCGGCCTGGGCTGCGACCTGCACCACCTGCTCCGGCGTCGCCCACACCCGCTCTGCGCGAACATACCGCGACCGTCGCCCTCGACGACGATGCCGATGCCGATGAACCGGATTCACCGCTATTAACCGCTCATCGACCGCATCCGCCAGGATCATCGACAACAGATTCACCAAACCCGACACCGTCGCCGGCACATACCGCGCAGAGAGCCGCTTGGCCCACAACGCGATGTCCAAACTCGTAATCGCACCCAACGGCATTTCCCCGAACTCCGGCAGGATGTGACACCGCAGCCTGCTGCAATAACTCTCAACCGTCCTCTCATCCAGATCCAACGACGGAACCCACCGCTCCACCCACGCGCGCAACAACATCCGACCACCGACCGGATCGATCCACGTGCCGCGCCGCCGATCCGCCGCCATATCGGCCAGGTAGTCACGCGCCGTGTCCTCGCTGACGAAACCACCCACCGACGCCACACGCCCCGACACCCGCCGATACCGAACCCGCCACGAACAACTCCCAGATTGCTCCACCCACGCCATAACAACCTCCACGCACCAGCGCCAACACCGACAAACCCGTCATCCACCGCGGGAGACGCCGTGTCAAGGCCGTAGCCAACCAGCGAAGGTTGCCCGACAACGGGTTCATCAGGAGCAGATCCTGCGCACCGGCAGCACAAACGGCTCGCGCTGACAGCGCGCGTTCTCTGGACGCCAAAGTTAATGCGGAAGAACCAATGACGACGCGATCAGCCTCAGCAGCAACGACCGGCGCAAACATCAGGCCCGTGACACGGAATGACAGCCAACGATGCGCAGCAATTTCGAGATCGAACATCTGTAGTGAGACCAACGACTGCACCTGCCCACGAGAATCAGTGAGTCAAACTACAGCGACGCCGATGCGATCGTATGGGGCTGGACTCATTGCGCCCTCGCCACGATGGTTACGCGTCGAGCGCCCCGTAGCCACCCTGCATGCGGAATCCGGCCGCGCAACGAGCGGCTGCTCGCGATCAGACCGCTACGCGGTGCCGTGCAAGCGTCGCCATCATGACTTGGTTGGCTTCCCAGCCGTCGGGGAATTTAGCGGGCACCGACAGGTGCACCGGGTCGCTGGACGGGTGGCTGTCCAGGAGATCGGTGATTCCTTCGCGAGCAACGACAATGCACGCGTGCCGGTGACGGGACGCGAGCACGCACAGCCGTCCGGTCTCCAGGTGGAAAGCAGTCGCATCTCGTCGACCGGACAGCGGATGCACGACGATCACGATCTCGAACTCGCGACCCTGCAGCCGGTTGGCCGTGTCGACCGCGACTGCCGTGGCGTCCGGCCGGCCGCTGCGGGCCAGCGCGATCCGGACGAGGTCGGATTGGTCGCGGTGAGCGACGCCGATCGCGATGTCGCGCGGTTTCAGGACTCGTCCGCTGGCGTGGCGTTCGCAGGTGGCTACCGTTCCGCGGTCGAGCAGCCGGACGGCGAGGTCGGCGGCGGTCTGGATTGTCTCGCTGTCGGTCCGGGGCACGTGGCGCCGCGGCAATTCGTGCAAGGCCCAACCGGTGGTGAAGGCCATCGTCAAGGTCTCGTCCAAGGCGGAGTTGCCGAGACTTCTCGTGCGGAACTCCAGGGAACGTGCGCCAGGTGCGGTGCCCGCGGTGAATCTGAGGTTCCCCCGCTTTGCCAAAGCCTCCGGGCAACCGGGGGAACCTCAATCCGGTGAACGGATAGAACGCCTGGGCGATGATGGGAGCTGCGGTCACCGGAAGGCGCCAGGACACCGGCAGCCGATGCACGGGTGTGTCCGGGTTGTGTTCCAGCATCACGGTGACGCCGTTTTGGGTCGGGTCGTGGGGCAGGCCGACCCATCGTTCGGTGCCGACGATGGTGAACGGGTCCAGTTGCCCGGGGTCGCCCACGAACAAGCCGCGGTCGAACCGCTCGACGACCTGCAGCAGCATGTCCGACCGCATCTGGTAGGACTCGTCGAGGATCGCCCATCTGAACGCGGTATCGCGGACGGTGGCCCACTTGGCCGAGGTACCGACGATGATCCCGCAGTGGGCGAGGTCCGCGGCGCGGTTGGTTACGGTCGTGTTCGCGAGGGCGTCGACGGCCAGCGATGCGGTGTAGGAGGAGCCGCTCAGGCGGCCGATCGTGACGTCCGGATGTGCGGCGGCGAGCCGGACGAGCAGGTCGTCGACCTGGTTGTTCGTCTGGGCGACGATGATCGGCCGCTCGCCGCCGCCGAGGAGGTCTCCGGCGGCGCGGACCACCAGGGTGCTTTTGCCGGCTCCGGGCGGCGAGTCCACGACCACGGCCCTGTGGTCGCTCCGCGAGGTCGGTCAGGATCGCGTTGGTGGCCGCCTCGGCCGCCGATTCTGTGGCACGAGCGCACCGGTGCACCATGGCGTGATCTGCCTGAGCGGTACGGGCCCTGGAAGACCGCGCACGAGCGGTTGCGGAAGTGGACCGCGGACGGGACCTGGGACCGGATCCTGGAGCAGGTGATCGTCAAAGACGATTCCCTGGGCACGTTGGGGGACAATGTCGAGTTTGTGATCAGTGTCGATTCCACGAGCGTCCAGGCGCATCAGCACGCGGCCGGTGCCCGGAAAAAAGGGGGCTGCGCGGACCGGATCGAGGACCTCGCCGTCGACGGGGAGTGCCTCGGGCGTTCCCGGGGAGGGCTGACCACCAAGATCCATCTGGCCGTCGACGTCGCGGGTCTGCCCTTGGCGGTGATCCTCACTCCGGGACAGGCAGGGGACGTCTAGCCGGGGACCATCCGGGGTGGACGGGCACGGCCGACGTTGTTGACGCTGTTGTGGCGTGGGGAATTCAGGATGAGGCTATCGAATCGGCGTGTATCGAACGCTCGAATGCCCGCATTCGCAGAGTGATCGGTCGACAACTCCCTCCCTTCCGCTATCGTACTTGATCCACAGCGTGTCGAGGCCAACGCTGCTGACCGTGATGTGTCCCGGCTCGCCGCAGGGGAGTTCCCGGCCTGTCAAGGGGTCGCAGACCTGTAAGTGAAGATGGTGACTGGGCAGGTGGAAACCGCCGGTTGCTGAGCAGTCGACAGCAATGAACGCGGGCACCTCTGGTACGACGTCCACGACCCGTACCGGAGTCCCGCCGTCGGACAGCTGTCTGATGAACAGGCTGTCTTCGGGGGACAGAGGAGAATCGACGGCAACGACGCAGCCACCCGAGAACACGTCCCGCATGCGGATCCCTTGATTCGATGCCACTCGTAGATATCGGATCAGCACGTCGAGCGATGTAAAGAGAACGCGGGGCCTGAGGCGCCTCCACAATGCCAGATGACCTTCGGCGGCATGGTCGTCGACGGGAGCCGACAGGGGGAACGAGGTCGCGTTGATCTGGTGCAGAGCACGGCAGATCGCTGGCTCGCCGAGGCTCTGCAAAGACACGTGTACGACAAGGTCGTGACCTTGTATTCCAACGGTTTTCAGGGTGCCGGCAAGGATGTCGTCGTGGACCTGCATGTCGCGCTCGCTGCGCAGACGGAGAAATCGTTGCCCGCTGACGTCCTGGCTTACCGAGAGCTCGCGGGCGGTCTCGGGGATGACCGCTCGATGCGTACCGTACGGCGGATGGTCCGCTTCGTCCTGTCTGAGTTCGCGAGCATACGTAATTGGGATCTGATCCTGCGCGGGGAGGTGTCCGGGTATCAATCCCTTGCTGGAGTACTTGCTCCGGTAGAACGCCAATGCGGGTTCCCGCCAAATGAACCGCCATTCCCTCGCCAGTGCCTCTTGGTTGTATTTCGGTACGACAAATTGACCGAGATTGAAGTACTTTTCCGAAGTGGTCAACACTGAAGCCCTCCTCTTGACCGACTGCGCATTTCAGCTCAGAAGTTCTTCGAGTCTCTTACTGGCAAATTCAACAAACGAAACGCTGTCGATCAGCTCGCAAGTAGCACGCCCGATCACGCTTCGCTTGATGTTTCCAAGTTCACCGAACTCTGCTCCGACGCGAGGAAAGAAGCGGCCGTTGTCGTCCCCGACGTCATCAGCCTCCACCCAAACTCGCTGCTGCTCCACCAGGTAGGGAAACCGCCGAAGCTTCCGCCGATGGTTAGGTATGAGCGATTCGGCGTAATGCAGAAAGGAGTTGCGGTTGTGGCCGACGCCGAGCAACAGGATCTGTGCGTCGTGATGGTGCAGCCAATCGAACGGTGATCCCTTTCCCACTGCGTAGGCCAGCGGTTGCCGTCGCGTCACATCAAGAGCGTGCGCGCCGAGCGCTGCCACGGAGACCTGGGGGTGATGGCTACGGTGCCGTCCAGACCAGGCCAGGACGGTATTGGGAATCTTCCCCATCGGCGTAGGGAGATCTTTGTGGAAGAGCGGTACCTGCCGACGCGCGAGGTCCACACGGCGGTCCCCCGTCGTACGCGAATCGGGATGGGGGTCGGCAACCTGCCCCGTGAAGGTAGGGACGACAACCGTCCCCGAGGCCCCGACTGCGCGCATTAGAGATCGCACCACAGCTTCGGCGCCGCCGGCAACTTCACCGAAGGCGGACAGAGAGGAATGCACGATCAGGTTTGCCCCGTTGCTCACGCCGAGATCACGCAGTCCCTCGAATAGCAGATCCGCGTCAACCTTTTCGTTCCGAAAGCTCACAGCAGCCCACACCCCACCCGATCAGAATAATCTGCCAACTCCCGGACCACGATACAGGGAACCGCCAGGAGAACTCCGCCCGTACCGATCATCCGCTACGAGCCGGCTGCACCTCTTTGGCGAGAATCCGGTAGGAAGTGCGGTGTTCGGGAAAACAGGAGTGGTCCCGTGATGACAGTGGTCACCAGTGCGGTAATGACCATCATGGTGAACATCGATGTGTCGAGAATTCCCAGGCCGATGCCTGCGTTTAGGATGATGAGCCCGGTGAGACCACGGGTGTTCATCAGTACCCCGAGTTTTGCGGACTCTGGCCACGACATTCCGAAGAGCCGTGCCGGTAACGCGGAACCGACAACCTTTCCGGTACATGCGACCACGATCATGACTGCCAGTTCGATCCCGCCGCGCCCCGTGAGGTCCCCGATGTCCACCGCGAGGCCGGTCACGATGAAGAAGACCGGCAGCAGCATTGTGCTCACCGCGACCAGTGGGTCGCGGATGCTCCCTGCCAGCTCATGTCCCGGCTCCCGAGGCAGGACCAGACCGAAGACGAACGCCCCGAAAATGGCGTGGATACCGATCCAGGTGGTCGCGTACGAGGACAGGAACACACCGGCCGTGACCGGGATGAACAGGTACGGCGATCGCGTCCGTCCCCGAGCGTGGAGGGGCTCGATCTCGCCCGGCTGGGCGAGATACTCCGCGAGCGCCGCGGGAAGTTGTCCCTGCGCCAAGCCGCAGCCGAAGCTGGCGTCAGCTTCAGTACCTTCACCCGCGTCGAAGCTGGCGCTCAGCCCGACCTCACCTCGTTCACCCTCCTGTGCGCATGGCTCGGCGTCTCCCCGGGGCAGTTCTTCACGCCCGTCACCGAACGCCAGGTCGCCCCGATCGACGAGGCGATCGCGCACCTCGCCGCCGATCCGCGGTTGGCGCCGGACGCCGCCTCGAAGATTGCGGACGTCCTCCGCAATATGTACGACGTGCTTGCGAAGGCACCGACCCAGCGGCAGGTAGTGGCGTGCCACCTACGCGCCGCATCTGTGCTTCGCCCCGGGGTTCCCCATCGCCTCAACTCGCTCCTCGGTGAGATGCACGACAAGTTGGCAGCTCGCGTGGCCGGCGGGGAGCTGTGACTCTACGCCGTGGGTTCAAGGCTGAAGCCGAACGAGAGGCGGCAAGATTCCGGAAGGAGCTGGGTCTCGCCTCGCACGATCGCCTTGACCCGCGAGACCTCGCCAAGCACCTCGGTGTCTCGATCGTTGACGCGGGTGAGCTTGTAGATGTTGCAGAGCTTGAAGATCTGGAGCACCTCCAGTCGTTCGCTTTTTCCGCAGCCACCTTCGAGATCGAGCGGCGCAAGATCATCGTGGTCAGCCCATTGCGCAACACTGGCCGCCAGAACAGCGACATCGCACACGAACTCGCACACCTCATGCTCAAGCATGGTCTGTCGGAGATCCGCGAAGTCGACGGGATGCCCTTCCGGACCTGCAAGCCGGACGAAGAGGAAGAGGCCACCGCCTTCGGGGGAACACTCCTCCTGCCTCGACCCCTACTTCTGAGCGCTGCGCGGCGCAGAGCCTCGATCGAGCAGATCGCCAATCAGTACGACGTGACCGTCGAGATGGCGCGCTTCCGATACAACACCACTGGCGTCGCCAAGCAAGCGGCGTCCCGCTAGTCCGCCCGCCACTGTGGGAGCGATCCGAGATGAACTGATCGGTTCACGATCGTCGCCGTGCCGCGGGCAGGCCCGCTGCGTCCAGGTAATCGCCGAGCGCTTCCTTCACCGGCTGAAGTTGGCGCTCGCCAGTCAGGTTGCATCGGACGAGCAACCAAGTCAGCGAGACGGCTCCATAGTCTCGAGAATGGTGATCGAACTGCCCACCCAGTAACATGACAACGACGGAGAGCCCTCGGCACGAGCACTTCACCATCGGTCAGCCCAACACACAACAACGTAACAACCCGGGAGCGGCAACAGCATCGGCGCTCGGGTATTTTGCCCTCACACGTATTGACGATCGTCGCGCCGGTTCGAGGGACGTGAGGATGACCAATCGAAAAGCGCCTCTCAATGCGGCTCAGCGGGCAGTCCTCAAGTGGGTGCAAGATGGGTGCGCAGCGGGAGTGTACGAAGATTGGGCGCACCGTTTGGTCGCTCGCGCGCTGCACAACCGCGGCCTCCTCATCGTGAAGGGCCACGGACCATCCTGGACGGCAACGATCACCACAGAGGGCACCCACTACCTCGCGACCGACACGTATTCGCCCCCGGATGAACCCCACAGTTCGTCGCACGCCGACAGTAAGGAATCCAAGAAGATCCCCAAAACCCCCCTACCGTCCCCGCGCCAAGACTCCAGACCAGGCCCGGGGGAAGCGGCTATGAAGCCGCCACGGAAGCCGGTCTCGCGCAAAACAGGCCCGGTCGACCAGCTCATGCGCTCACTCCAGGACGCAGACGATCACCGCGTCCTCGCGCCGGCCGACCACGCGGCAAAATATCGCCAGCTTGCGGCAACCGCGAAACGGTTCGGGCGAGTACCGGCAGGAAACCGGCTAGGGTTCGAATATTGTCGACAAGACAGCAAGTACCGGCTGGCGATCACACTTGGACCGCTGCCCGGCTGGCAGACCACGCAGCTGACCCGAACCATGTCCGAGGCACCGACGGATCCCAGCGATGTCGTGCTGGAGATCATGGAGTTGGAGGACTTCCCCGTCCAGGGAGCGCAGCGCAACCGCGCCTTCCACCTGCTTGACGCCCTCGTCCGAGGTGCACGTGCGACCGGAATGGCCGTGTCGCTTCAGACCGAGCGGCACACCCGTGGGTACGCCGGAAGAAGTAGCCATGCCAACGAAATCCGGTTCGCAGTCGACCGGGACGAGGCCTGGCTCCGATTCACCCAGGCCACGCTCCGCGTTCCTCACGAGCCCACCGAACGCGAGCTCAAACAAGCGCGACAGGGCTACATGTTCCCGGACTTTGACGAGGTCCCGGATGAACATCTCGGCATCGTGCTGGCAGGCGCCGGCGGCCGGTTCTGGGCCGACAGCTGGAAGGACACCGACGACCATCGCCTGGAAGATGATCTGGTCGAGATTCTGGAGGAGATCCGGCTCCGACACGGAAGCCTGGCAATGCAGCGTGCGGCCGCCGAGGAACGGCAGCGCCAAGCGGAGCTTCAGCGGGCCGAACGCGCGAGGCAACAGGCCGCAGCCGAGGAACGCGCCGCGATCGCACACCGAGAACACCTGATTGACGAGGAGGCGCGAGATCAAGCGAGACGCTGGACGGAAGCAAGCCAGCTGCGCGCCTACGCGGCGGAGGTGCGGCAGCACGCGTCATCGCTTGCCGCGGAGCGTCGCGCACATGCACTGTACTGGGCAGACAGAGTTACGAAGGTCGCCGACGTAATGGATCCGTTCCCCGACCGCGCGGTCCGACCTGACGCCCTGGGCAAGCCGACAGCGAGCGAGCTGCAGGCCTTCATGAACCAGTGATACTCACCAGTTGCGATACCCCCAGCGTCGCGGCGCGCGCTCGTAACGAACAGGTATCTCCGACGGCTTCAACGGACGATCGACGACCGGACGGTAGTTGGCTGCGGTGATCCGCTCTTCCTCGTGCACACGCTCGATCACCTCGGCGAAAATACTGTGCTCGTGCTCCTTCATCTGGTCGACAAGCCGGGTGATGAGCACGTCCAGACGCTGCACCTCAGCCTCAGCCGCAGCGAGCCGCTCCTGCATGGTGACTGCGCGATGACCACACCAGCCCCGCAACAACTCGTGGAGGGGCCGGTAACGCTCGAGGTACCACTGATACTCCCACTCCGGGGACGACATCCTCTGCTGTCCGTCGTGGCTTGTGTATGACTCGCCGCGCTTTGTCTTCTCCCGGCACTTTCGTTCTTCCTCGATTACCCCGTTCAGGATCGGCATCGGGTTCACCCGGCAGGCATATTCGGCAATCATGAGTGTGCCCTCGGGGGAAACTACCGTGTTCTCGCCACTCGCGAACGAATCGACCTGGCCAATGAGCTCATTGGCTGGGATCCCGATGAGTCGCTCAAGCCCTACCGGGTCGTAGATCGTCGTGACCCAGCGCACGGGCACAGACCACTCCCAATTCGCGACCTCTTCCGGGATCAACTCCGAGAACACGGTTTCGACGGCTGCTTCCTCCGGATCGGAAAGCTCAAACGCGGCAAAACGTTCCCAGGCTGCCATGACCTCGTCGTACTCACGTACTCCAGACCAAGGCCCTCGGAGCCGCTTTCCGGGAACCTTCTCCTGCTTCCCGGCGCTATCCCCATCCAGGAACTCGATCTCGTACTTCGCGCTCTTCTTCATCATCTCAATGGCGACAACACGAACGCGCTGCGATGAAGAGAAGTCCCGCAAGCGGTAAATCTGCTCGTCACCGACCTGGACCATCCGCACCTCCCCTGACAGGACACCAGCAGCCCCACCACATTAGCTGGCCGACGACCGCCAACCGGGTGTTGCCCGGCTCGCCTGCAATGCGCCGCATCGACCACACCGAAACCCGACGCAACGACTCCGAGATCAACCGTTCGAGATCTAGCCCAGCCTGCCGCAGACGCTGGCCTGTACAAATGAGCCATCCTGACGACAGCCGCGCCACGGAGATCGAAGTGATCTTGCCGGTCGAGCCGCCCGAATTGACGCCGGCCGCCGTGCGCAGCCTGCTCGCCCTGCTCCTCGAGCTAGTGCTCTGTCCATGAACGTTGGCCGGTTTGGTGACACGCCGGTCAGCGTTCATGGCCGGTGATCGGGTTGCGGTCAGGCTGGGTGGATGGCAGATCCAGTGCGGGTACGCAGGCTGACCGATCATGAGGGGCAGCGGCTGCAGCAGATCGTGCGAAGAGGGACAGGCTCCGCCGTGCGGCTGCGCCGGGCGATGGTGGTGCTCGCCTCCGCCGGCGGGAACACCGTTCCCGCGATCGCCCGCCTGGTCCGGGGCGACGAGGACGCGATCCGCGGTGTGATCCACCGGTTCAACGAAACGGGTCTGGCCAGTCTGGACCCTCAGTGGGCGGGTGGCCGTCCCCGCCTGATCAGCCCTGAAGACGAAGCCTTCCTCGTCGCGACGGCCACCACGCGACCTGAAGCACTCGAGCAGCCCTTCACCCGCTGGAGCCTGCGCAAGCTCGCCGCCTACCTGGCCCGCAACCCGCGGCGGGTGGTGCAGGTCGGGCGGGAACGGTTGCGGCAGTTCCTGCACAAACACGAGATCAGCTTTCAGCGAACCAAGACCTGGAAGGAGTCCAACGACCCCGACCGAGACGCCAAACTCGCCAGGATCGAGCAGGTCACCAGCAAGTTCCCCGACCGGGTGTTCGCCTTCGACGAGTTCGGGCCACTCACCATCCGACCCCACCTCGGTGCGAGCTGGACCAGGAAAGGGCATCCGGACCGGCTCCCGGCGAACTATCACAAGCTGCACGGAGTCCGGCAGTTCCACGGCTGCTACTCCGTCGGCGACGACACCCTCTGGGGCGTAGTCCGCAGGCAGAAATCCGCCGCCAACACCCTGGCCGCGCTGACATCGATCCGCACCGCGAGCCCCGACGGGGCACCGATCTACATCATCCTGGACAACCTCTCCGCCCACCGCGGCCAGACAATCCGCACCTGGGCGGCCCGCAACAAGGTCGAGCTGTGCTTCACCCCGACCTACTCCTCCTGGGCCAACACCACCGAGGCGCACTTCGGGCCGCTGCGCACATTTGCCATCGCGGGATCGAACCATCCGGTGCTGGCTCGTCGGCTGCACGACTACCTGCGATGGCGCAACGCCAACGCCCGCCACCCCGACGTGCTCGCCGCCCAACGCCGCGAACGCGCACGAGTCCGCAGCGAAAAGGGCATCCGCTGGGGCAACCAGCCCCTCATGCCAGCCGCCTGACCAACCCGGCGAACCTATCTGGACACAGCACTAGATGACGAGAAGTCACCGCCGGAGCCGCGCCGGACGCCGCAGTGAAGGGCCTGCGCGGCGCGCATTCTCACGAATTTTCCCGGAGCAAACCTGGAGCAGACGCGCGTGATCAACGTTCCCCAACAACGTGCAACGACAGTGAACGGCACCGTTTGACCACGACATTCTCGACCTGCTAGCGTAGACCTGGGTACGAAGAGTCACGGGCACCTGACTGGCAGTGAGGGGGTCAGGGGTTCGAGTCCCCTTAGCTCCACACATGAAGTTGTAGATGAACCCCCTGAGCGCTTGGAAATCCCAGGTCAGGCGCTCGCAGGGGGTTCATCTGTGTCGGGGGTTTGGTCGCGGCACGTTGCGTCGCTTACTAGAACTTTGGTAGGGCTGCCTGGGTCGTGATCCAGATCGCCATCCAGGCTTCTTGCGATCTCAACGAGGACCTTGGCGATCTTGTGCGCGTCTGGCGGATCGTGCCGCACACCATGAATCCGGATCTTCGACACGTGGGTTCGGGGCTTGTGTTGCCGCTTCTTTGGTTTGGTCATGCGAAGTCACCACCCTGTCGCGACGGTTCGTTGGTCACGCGGACGGGGACGAGGATCTTGCTGTTCGCCAGCAAGGCTGCTGACGCTGATCTGGATCTCTCGCTGAGGATAATCCGGCAGCATCCGGATGTCTTCTCCAGCGAAGAGGACGCTGCGGGTGGACTGCTTCCGGTTCAGCGGACAAGGGCGAGGGTCGCCCAGGTCTAGGACCAGCAAGCAGCTGACAGTAGGTTGGTGTCCCGGATCGGCGGTAGGCCGTCATCGAGACCGCGCAGCCGGTCGTAGATGTTGCGCATCGTTGCCTTGTCTGGAATGTGCTCTCCGCCTGCCGCGCGCTCCAGAATGGTCAGCGTGCTCACTAGCAAGATCGACCCTACAGCGTGACCGCTGGTCCGGAGCCGTCTGAGTCGGTTGATCTCCGAAGTGGCGATCCGCGCTCCTGACCCGTCGTCGATGAGCACGGTCACTGTCTCGCCGGATTCGGCGGCGACGACCGCGTGGGCGATGACCATTGTCTCGCCCAGATCTTTCGGGTGTTTCAGCCGTTCTTCCATGGGGAGCTGGGTGATCCGGTGGACGACCGCAGCAAGTTCGGGTGTCTGGTCATCGGAGAGTATCTGCACCCACTTGGGCGTCAGCTTTTGCCAGACCACTGCGGCGGAGCGGAAGCGCGCATCCTGCCGGGCCTTGCGGAGCACTTCGTCTTGCACGGTCTCCGGGGTGCTGAGCGGACCCAGGATCTCGATGAGGAGGCGCTCTTTGTTGATCGAGAGGAAATTCAGGCCGGGGCCGGCGTCGATGATCGGCCGGTGGCTCATCCTGAGTTTCTCTCTGTCGCCGTAACCTGGCCGTTGTCATCTGGCGCACTGAGATCCTCTTCTAGAGCCGCCAGATCTACGTGCACGTCGGGTAGTTCGGTGGGAGCGGCCCACGCGATCTCCTGCTCGATGGGCACGACACCTGCCTCACACAGGTCCGCCTCGGCAGCCTCCAGTGTGATGCCGCGCAAGGTGGCGATGGCTTGCGCAGGCACCACCGCCTCCGCGTAGCCCCTGATCGCGCGGGCGAGCAACTGTTGCGGTGCCCTCCGCTGATCGGAGTCGGCCCGCAATGCGTGGTACTGATCGCTCCACCCGAACCGGGACGCCAATTGTGGCGCGGTCAGCGCCATCCACTCCTGTTTGGTGTCGTCATCGATGTAATTGGCTTGGTGCAGCGCGATGGCGGCAATCTGGGGTGATACCAGGTATCGCTGGACGACTGCAGAGAGGGTGGCTTGGGTCACGAACTCTCGATCTCCGAGGAACTCACGCAAGCCCTCGACCGGTACGAGCAGGTGCCGCGCGAAGGCATCGGCTCGAATCTCCGCGGGGCTGCGTTCGCTCCAGTTGCCCGTGCCGTTGTCCGCCCAGTCCTCGAACAGCACGTGGCCAAGTTCGTGGGCAAGCGTGCTGCGTTGTCGCATCGGGTTCGGGGTCCGCGCGACGCCGATGAACACGGCGCCGCGCGCAGGGTCTCGCATCGTCAGGCCGTGTTCATCCGGGCCGACATCGAGTACGGCCACGTCGATCCTGGTTGCTTGCTCGATGACTGCCACAAGGTCACCCAACGGCTGCACGCCCAGGTGGTGCTCTTGGCGGAACCGCGCGGCGGCGGTACGACCTTCAGTCTCAGCGCTCAAGATTATCTATCCACATCAGACCGTGGCGGGGATGGCCTGGTCGTCCAAGTAGTTGTCCAGTTCCAGGAAGTGCAGCAGCGCTTCACGCATGCGGTCCATGTCGGAGTCGTTGGTGGCACGGGCGGCGCACTGCACTCGATCGGCTACCGTCCCAGGTGCGGTGAGTTGGGCGACCGTATGTCCAGTTGCCCACGCGATCGCGACCACCTCCGGCATCTTCGCCGCTCTAGCTCCGGAGATGATCCGCGACAAGGTGGGCTGCGAGATGCCAGCAGCGTCCGCAAGGGCGCGCTGACTGAGGCCCGAAGCAATGCGGGCACGCTCAATGAGCACGCCGGCCCCCGTTGTCATCGTGGCCACCCTTCACAGGTCTGAATCATGATCGGTCGATGTGATTCAGTGTAGCTGAGTGCGGTACGTGACGCTAGGAGCCATGACTGGACTACTGCGCGAGCGGGACGCCCAGTCGATCGCGTGTATCCCGTGGACGGTGTGGGTTGTCGACTGGTCACATTGACAAGAAGCAACCCGGTGCGTCTACTCGCCGACAGCCACTCCGGCTCAACGTGTTGCTGGTCGGCGGGGGTCGGGGAAGCCGAGGCTGACGTACCCTGGTGCGCGTTTGGCCAGGGAAGAAGCCAGGACGCCGGTGTTGATGTCGTGGTAGTCGTGGACTTCGGCGGTGGCCTTGCCGACGTGTGCGCGGAGGATCCGACCCGCGTATTGGACGAGGCGTCCCTTGAACGCGATCGGTGCGGCGAGGAACAAGGTGTCCAGTGCGGGGCAGTCGAATCCTTCACCGACGAATGGCCCGGTCGCGACGACCAGCAGTGGTACTCCGTCCGCAGGTTGGAGGCGGGCCAGAGCATCGCGGCGGGCGGTCGCGCTCATTCCGCCGCGAAGCACGATCGGGTCGAGCGAGCGTCGCCGGAGCTCGTCGGCGAACCGTTCGACATGGGTGGTCCATTGGGTGAGCAGCAGGCAGTGTCGACCTCGTTTCAGCGCGGCAGTCACGTCGTTGGCGATCTGGGTGAGGCGGGTGTCGTCGGCCACAAGATCGCGGTAGATGGCCGCCATCCCGCCGGGCTTCGTCGGGTCGGCGTCACCGGTGTAGCGATAGGCGGTGTCGTGCACATGGAGCACCGGCTTCGGACGCTGCGCAGTCGTGTCCAATTCGAGTTGGGGTGCGCTGTCCTCGCCGGGGCGGCTTGATGGGGCGATGGTATGCCGGATCGGGCCCAACTGGAGGGCTATCAGGTCGTCGAGCTTGTCGCGTCGGTACGGGGTGGCGGTGAGTCCGAGCCAGCGGCGAGCCGGGATCTGCTTGACGGCGTGCTCGAACGCCGCGGCCGGGATGTGGTGGCACTCATCGACGACGACCAGCCCGTAGCCGCTGGCGAGCTCCTCGATGTCGGCCTTGCGGGCCAGCGTTTGCAGCATGACGACATCAACCACGCCATGGGTTTTGCGGCGACCACCGCCGAGTTGGCCGGCTTTGACGCCCAGCAGTTCACTGATCCGGGTGCGCCACTGGTCGGCCAGGGTCTTGCGGTCGACCAGCACGAGCGTGGAGATCGCGTGGGTGGCGATGACCGCGCAGGCCATCACGGTCTTGCCCGCACCCGGTGGCGCGACCAGCACACCAAGATCATGGTCGCGCAGATCGTCTACGGCGTCTTGCTGCTGCCGGGTCAGCGTAGCGGCGAAGGTGAACTCCCGCGTCTCGCCGGCCTGCCGCCCGTCGATCACCTCAAGGCGGCTGCCCGCCTGCTCGACCAGTGAGGCCACCGTGTCGTGCAGCCCCCGAGGCAGGATGAGCCCGCCGTCGAGAGTCTCGTCGTAGCTGCGCAGGAACCGCGGTGTGTCCCACGTGGACATTCGGAGTCGCTGGCGCTCGTAGAACACCGGATTCGTCATCGATGCCGCGTGCTTCAGCGTCGCGTGCAACGCCGGGGTCAGCTCCCCTGATTCCAGGCGGATTCCCGAGCTGAGCCGGGCGTGCACGATGGGGGGTGCGGCGGTACGGATCCGGGTCGAGACCGCAGCGCCGATCTTGTCGATGCTGGCGCCGACAGTGACTCCACCGGCGCGACGCGCGACCCGATTGACCTCGGCAGGACTCATGCGGCCGAGCGAGGACAGGTACTCCCACTGGTCATCGTGTGGTTCCATCGTCGCCAGATCGAGGAACGCCGTCGCGCCGTCCTGGCGGGCCTTGCCCTGCAACGGTGCAGCGATCAGATTCCCCACGCCGCCCGAGGGCAGCACGTCCTGTGACGGGAAGAGCCGGTCGTAGCTGGCCAGGTCCATACGGCCACGGACTGCCATCGCCTCCCGCAACAGGGCGGTGCCAAGTCGGCGAGCCGTCTCCGCGGGCACGGGCGCGGTGAAGAATACCCATGCATGTGCGCCGACGCCCGAGCGCGAGACCTCCAGCGCGGCTGGCACCGACCACGCCCTGGCGGCCTTCAGGTAGGCCAGGGCGTCCAGCATCGCCATTGGGCCGTCGAAGTCGGCCGCCAGCCACCAGCACAGGTCGCCATCCACCAGCGGATACAGCCCGACATGCACGTCGCCGACCAGGTGCGTCCGCAACACGTCCTTGCTCAGTGGCAGGTAGTCGCGGTCCTCGTGCCCGACGCCCTTGCGCCACCCGCCGCGCACCGCCGGCAGCCAACCAGCTTTGCCAGTACGTGCGTTCTCCCATCGCGTGGCGTAGATGTCGATGCGGGCGGCGAACAGGGCGGCGAAGAAATCGACCTTCACCTCCGGGGCCGCTCGCCGGTCGACCAGGCCGGGGTGCGCTTCGAAGAAGCCGGTCTGAATCGGGCGGGGCGGAGCCGCCTGCTTCGGAGTCAGCTCCAGCAGCCGCAACAACCGCGCGTTCTCCGTACGCAACTGCGTTGTCAACTCACGGAGCTCCGTGAGTTCCTCGGCAAGCTCCGCTGGCTGGAGATCGTCTTTCACAGAGCCCACCGTAGATGGGTCAGATGCGTGCCTGGTTGAGGCGCTCGATGAGGCTGGGTTTGCGTGCATGCGTTTGCCGCAACGCGTTGGTGCGGGTGGTGAACGTGTCGTAGCGGTCCTCGCGTTCGGCCAGCGCCTGCAGATCGGTGAGCAGCGTGACGGCGGCGTCGTACTCGGCCGGTTTCCGGGTGGCGATCATCGCCTCGACGCGCGACCACGCGGCGTCTTCCTCAGCGGCCAATGCGTCGAGTCGTCGTTCGCGAGCCAGCAGACGCGCCTGTTCCCGGCGTGCCTCGTCTTCGGCGTGCTCGGTGGCCAGCCGACGCTCACGGTCGGCTCGTCGCCGCGCCGCGTTGTCGAGGAGGTCGGCCACCGTCCGGCGAGGGCGAGTTGGGGCGGAGACGGCCGGAGCCCTGTCGCCGCGGTAGCGGCGTAGTAACTCCATCTGCACCCGCGCCGCCTCACCCTGCGCTACCCGCGCCAAGAGCCGGTCCTTCTCTGTGACTGGGAGGCGAGCCACCCACGCGGCGAGGTCATCAGGGTCGTCGTTCGGCGCGCCCAGCGGTGGGGAAGTCTGGGCCGCGGTGGTGAGGAGGTCGTCGTCGAGGCGGAGAAAGTCGGACAGCGCCCGTTGCGCGGCAGTGAGCGTGCCCAGCCCGGGCGGAACAGGTGGTTCGAGCTCGTCGTCAGCATCACCATCGAAAACGTCTTCGTCGCGCTCCCAGGAACCATAGGCGGCCAGCCAGGCGAGATAGAGTGGCCGGAGATCACCGGCGGCGAGTTCGGCGCGAACTCCGACGATCGCCGACAGCAGGTTCTCGGGGTCGTAGTCGAAGTCGAACTCACCAGCGTGGTCCTCGCTGATCAGTTCGAGCACGATGAACTGGCCCGTGCGCCAGGCGTTCACGTCGTCGCCGACGCGGTAGTCCTCGACGACATCGGGATCGAGCAGCTCGCCCGGCAGGCGGAACATCACCCGGTGGGTACCCCAGTTGGCGACGTACAGGTGCGCGTCGTAGTAGCGCTCCATCAGACGGCGCGGGTCACCCTTGAAATCGCCCCAGTGGTATTCGTTCACGAAGCTGGTCGAAGAGATCCGCGCCCGGGTGGACAGCGACCGGACCGCAGCCTGTTCGCCATCGTCCAGTGGGCGGTCGATCGCCAGGAACTCGTAGTACTGGTACTCGCTCACGGTCTGTCCAGTTCGTCGGCATCGGTGAACGGTCTAGCCCGGAAACTCGAGTCGTCGCCCAGGTGGAAGAACAGATGGCCCTCGATCGTCTGGTCGTCGACCAGGACTGCCCAGCCTCGTCCGCTGACCCGGTCGCCCTCGTCGGAACCTTCCCAGGTGAACTCCACGCCGGGCCGGCCGTCCCGCTCGAGCGAGCGGCAGTCCAGCCAACCGTGGACGGCGAAGAAACCGAACTGGCTGGTCCCGTTCCGGGTGAACTCGACGTAAGCTGGTTCGACCAGGTCGATCGCGTCGCGGTCCCAGCCACTCATCGCCACGATCCGCCACCGACCGGATATCCGGGCGCTGAACTTCGGAGCCCTTGCCATGGGGTGTCAGCGTAGTGAACTCGGTGAGATCGATGCGAGGTACCGCCGTTGGACGGTGCACCGGAGAATCCCCAGTACATCAAGACCGAGGTCGACCATGTGTGTCGCGGGTGGGGATGCCGCGTTCGCGGAGTTTGGTCAGCACGGTGGTGTGGTCGACGCCCAGGTGTTTGCCTACCCGTGCCAGGGACCAGCCGAGGTTGTAGAGGTGGATGGCGTCGTCGACCTGCTCGGGGGAGAGTCCGCGGCGGCGCATCGGCACGTCGTGACGTTTGAGGATGTTGCTAACGGTCCGCCGCTCGATGCCGAACCGGTCGCCCAGTTCGTACACCGTCGCTCCGGCTTGGTAGCCGGTGATGAGTTCCTGGACCTGGTCGGCGTCGAGTTGCCCGTGCCCGTCGTGGTTTGGGGCGGTTGACGGGCGGTGCCGCCGGTTCGGTGGGGTCTGGCAGCTTCCGGAGCAGCACCTCCAGGGCATCTACCTGGGGTTTTGTGTTGTAATAAGCTCCCCCAAGCTCCACTACCCTGATGAAACACCGCCCGCCCGATCTATTGATCCAGGCAGGGCGGTTTTTTCGTTACTCCGAATCTTGAGTTTTACTCATACCAACTTCAGCTACTGTTCAGTAGCTGAAGCAATTCGGGAGCACACCCTGACCCCGTTGGGGTTTGGACGCCAGAACTGCTCCATGCAGGGCGACCGATCGGGTGATTCCTCTGAGGTTCTTTGGCATGGAGCAGGGCGCTGCCAGCCACTTGCCATGACCGTGACCACTGCAGCCGGATAGCAGCCACATGCCCGCAACGATTGGTTGCGTTGATGGCGCTCTCCGAATTTCCCCAGTTGGGTGTCTTGTCGGCGCGTCGTTTGTGCTGGTCAACGGCCTTCGGGTGACGGTTTCCGGTGTTGATCACCGTGGATTGTCGCTGGAGGGTGGATGCTCTCGCTGGAGGAAGACGTGGGGTCAAGTCCCTGGGTGTGGTGTAAGTGGGCGGTCACCGGTGATCCGGTTTCGGGTCAGGCGGTGAGGGCTGGTGGGGTGGGTTGCTCCTGTTCGGTGGGATGGGTTTCGGTCGTGCTGGTGGCGCGGGAACGGGCCAGGACGTCGAGGCCGAGGTAGCGGCGTCCTTCGATCCATTCGTCGTGTTGCTCGGCGAGGACGGCGCCGACGAGCCGGATGATGGAGCTGCGGTCGGGGAAGATGCCGACGACGTCGGTGCGGCGGCGGATCTCCTTGTTCAGTCGTTCCTGGGGGTTGTTGCTCCAGATCTGACGCCAGATCTGTTTTGGGAAGGCGGTGAACGCCAGCAGATCCGGTCGCGCCGTATCCAGGTGATCAGCGACCCTGGGTAGCTTCCCGCTTAGGGTGTCGAGCATCCGATCGTATTGCGCGGCAACGGATTCGGCGTCGGCTTGGTCGAACACCGAGTGCAGCAATGTCCGCACCCACGGCCAGGAGGACTTGGGGCAGACCGACATCAGGTTGACCGTGTAGTGGGTGCGGCAACGCTGCCAGGACGCCCCGGGCAGGGTGGCGCCGATCGCGGCGACCGGGCCGGCGTGGGCGTCGCTGGTGACCAGCTGCACGCCGGAGAGGCCGCGGGCGAGCAGGTCGCGGAAGAATGCCAGCCAGCCGGCGCCGTCCTCGCCGGAGGTGACCTGGATGCCGAGGATCTCGCGGTAGCCTTCGGCGTTGACGCCGGTGGCGATCAGGCAGTGCACGTTAACCACGCGGCCGTTCTCGCGCACCTTGAGCACGAGCGCGTCGGCGGCGACGAACGTGTACGGGCCCTGATCGAGCGGACGGGCGCGGAAGGCTTCGACCTGTGCATCCAGGTCGCGGGCCATCATCGACACCTGCGACTTGGACAAGCTGGTGATGCCGAGGGACTCGACGAGTTTCTCCATCCGCCGGGTGGAGACACCAAGCAGGTAACAGGTCGCTACCACGCTGGTGAGCGCTCGTTCGGCGCGTTTGCGGCGTTCGAGCAGCCAGTCCGGGAAGTAGCTGCCCGAGCGCAGCTTCGGGATCGCGAGGTCGATCGTGCCGACGCGGGTGTCGAAGTCGCGGTGGCGGTAGCCGTTACGGGAGTTGACACGCTCGGCATTGCGCTGACCGTACTCAGCGCCGCAGGCCGCGTCGGCTTCAGCGCCCATCAGCGTCTGGATGAACGTCGAAAGCATGTCGCGCAGCAGATCAGGGCTGCTCGCGGCGAGTTGGTCGACGAACGGCTTGGTCGGGTCGATAGGCTGCATACTGGTCATCGCGTGAGGCTTCCTTCGTGGACTTTGGTCGGTCCTGTGAAGGATCACGCGGTGACCGCCTCATCTCCGGCTACGACACGCTCAGCACTCGCTGGCGGCGCTGGTACACCACTCTGCCGGACACAACCAGACGTGGAAGCGCAGGCGCTGCGCGATCAAGGCTGGTCGATCTCGGCCATTGCGCGACATCTCGGCCGTGACCGCAAGACGATCCGCAGCTATCTGGCCGGTAATACCGAACCCGGCCGCCGCAAACCCGCAGGCCCGGACCCGTTCGAGCCGTACGTCGCCTACTGCGGACCCGGCTGGCCGACGACCAGCACCTGTGGGCCTCGGCCCTGCTCGACGAGCTCACCGCCCTGGGGTATCCCGGCGGCTACTCGACGTTCACCCGCGCGCTGCGCCGCCATCAGCTGCGCCCGCACTGCGAGCCCTGCCAGGTCTCCCGCGGCCGCGACGTCGTGATCATCGCGCACCCACCCGGCGAGGAAACCCAGTTCGACCGGGTGGAACCACCGAATCCGCCGGCCACGTGGGATGTCGGGCGGCACGCGCATCTGCTGGTCGGGGCGCTGGCGCACTCGAGCCGCTGGCGTGGTGTCCCCGCCGACGCCGACGACTTCCCGCACCTGGTCGAGGCCCTCGACACCGTCGTGCGCAAGCTCGGCGGCACCACCCATGACTGGCGCTTCGACCGCATGGCGACGGTCTGCTACCCGCATCGGGCCGGTTGACTGCCGCGTTCGCCCAGGTCGCGAAGCACTACGGGGTCCGCTCCGTGGTCTGCCCGCCTCGGCGCGGGAACCGCAAAGGCGTCGTGGAGAAGGCGAACCACTCCGCTGCGCAGCGATGGTGGCGCACGGTCGCCGACGACGCCACCGTCGCCGAGGCGCAAGCCGGGCTGGACCGCCTCACGGTCACGCTCGACGACCGCCGCCGGGTCCGCGACGGCGAGCCCACCACCGTCGCCGCCCTGGCCGCCGACGAGGCACTGCGCCCGCCGCCGTTGGTGGCGTTCCCGGCCGAGTTCGATGTGCCCCGGACGGTGACTGCGCAGGCGCTGGTTTCCTTTCGTGGCAACCATTACTCGGTCCCGCCGGGCCTCGGCGGCGCCGTTGTTCATGTCCGTCACCGGCTCGGCGCGGACGCTGCGGATCATCACCGCCGGCGGGGCGACGGTCGCGGTCCACCACCGCGCCCTGGACGGCGCGGGACGGGTGATCCGCGACGACGGGCATGTCGCCGCGCTGGAGAAGGCCGTGCTCGGCGCGTTCACCACAGATCGTCCCTGCACCCACAAGACCCGCCGGCCGCCGTCGGCGGCGGCGTTGGCCGAAGCGGCACGACTGCGCGGCCCGCCCGCGACGGGGCCCGCGGCCCACGTCGTGATCGACCTGTCCGCCTACACGGCCACCGCCGCCCGGCTCGACGGGGCACCCACCGATGAATCCAGAAAGGGATGAACCTGTTGTCTGCCAACACATCATCGCCACAGGTGAGCGAAGCTCGCCGCTACCAACAACTACGCGGGCATTTCTCCTACCTCAAACTCGACAACGCCGCCGAGGCGCTACCCCGAGTCCTCGATGAGGTCCGGCACGAGAACCTGTCCATGACCGCCGCGCTCGAGCGGTTGCCGGAGATCGAGGTCAACGCCACCGAAGCACGTCGTCTCGCCGGCCGGTTGCGGTTCGCTTGCCTGCCGGATCCGTGGACACTGTCGGACTTCGACTTCGCCGCGCAGCCCGGGGTCGACGAGAAGCTGATCCGCGACCTCGCCACGCTGCGTTTCCTCGACGACGCCTCGTATGTTCTGTTCGTCGGGCCGCGGGGTCGGGAAAACGATGCTGACGACCGCGCTGGCGCGCGGCGCGGCCGAGGCCGGACACCGGGTCTGCTTCACCACCGCCGCCGATCTCGCCGCCCGCTGTCACAAGGCAGCGGTCGAAGGACGCCGGGCGACCTGCATGCGGTTCTTCGCCGGACCGAAGCTCCTCGTGATCGATGAACTGGGCTACCTTCCGCTACCCGGTGACGGGGCGTCGGCGTTGTTCCAGGTGCTCAATCAACGCTACTTGAAGTCGTCCACGATTTTGACGACGAACGTCGGGATTGCTGACTGGGCAACAGTTCTCGGTGACTCGACGGTCGCCGCGGCGATGCTGGACCGATTGTTGCATCGGGCGACAGTGGTCGGCATCGACGGTCCGTCCTACCGGCTCAGGTCCCATCAGTCCACTTCGGACAAGCTGCGCAAGGCGGTGAACGCGCGTGTCTCCTAACGCCACCGCCAAACCTGCCCGATCCACTGGGAAGCGTTCACCACGACCGGTCGGCAGGCCAAAACCCGCGTCAACTGCTCACCAGAGTGCAAACGCACCGCCGCAGCCCGCCGAGAGGTCGAACGCACCAGCAGCACGGTCAGGCCCTTCGAACATCAGCCAACGGCGACCGCCGCGGTCCCGCCACCCGCGCCGATGTCGCAACTCGCGGCGCAACGAGACTGCCCGCACTGCAGCGGCCCGGTCAGCATCGTCGCGCTGCTCACCACGCCCGAAGTGGCACGTCCGCAGATCCCGATCACCGCCCCGAAGGAGTGATCGCACTTCACCGCTGACAACGGCTATGCTGCTCTCCTCAGCTGGGGAATTTCAGCGAGTACCCCTGAGGAGTTTCACCGACCCCCGTCAGAATTCCCTCGCGAAGAAAATCGAGGCAGCCTTGAGAATTCCGTTAGCTTCTTTCAGGTCCCGGACCTCACGCCCGAGATCCTCGATCCGCTGCCGCTCGTTCGACGTTGGCCCGGGCACCTGCCGGGCATCGACTTGGGCTTGCACCGTCCACCGGCGCAGCGACTCGACACCCACACCCGACCTTCGGCCCGATGGCTGACAGGCGGCGCAGACCGGCCAGTACTCGTCGAGGTGGTCGAACACCATCTTCACCGCCCGGGCACGCCGCTCAGGCGGGTAGCGCCTGGACATGATCCACATCCCCCACAAGGACGCAAGCGGCACCGAACCCGGGACGGTTCAGCAATTGCTCAGATGGTAGAATAGTTCTACGTCATGTTGCATCTTGCTGATTGTGAGACTCGGGAGCAGCCCCGGATCAGTCAGCGTGGAAGGGCCGGATATGTCGATCACCCAGCCGAAGCCGGCTCACTTGTCCGCGCGGCCAGCTGGCCAGGTCCGCTGAGTTGATGGCCGTGTCCGCCGCCTTGCTTGATGCGGAGCTGTCGATGTCGCACTACGCGCCGAACCTCACGACGATCCCCGGACGCGTCCCGGCCGCCGACTCGGTGGCCGATGTGTGTGCGTTCTCGGAACGCTGCGGCTGGCGCGCCGACACCTGCGTCACGTCCCGGCCGCCGCTGGTGGCCGTGAATGCGGTGCATCGCACGGCATGCCGGCGTATCGAGGAGTTCCGGCCCGACGTGCGGGCCCTGCAGGATCACCGTACGGAAGCAGCTGATCAGCCACGGCCGAGCGGAAAACCATCTTTGCTGCAGGTCGAGGAGCTCGTCAAGCGGTACCTGGTGTCCGGACTGGCCGGCAAGGCTCGCACGACCACTGTGGTGAACGGCGTTTCCTTCGCCATCGCCGAGGGAGAGTCGATGGGGTTGGTCGGCGAGACCGGGCCGGGCAAGACGACGATCGCCCGCTGCGTGCTTGGGCTGGCCCGCACCGACGGTGGGATGATCACGTTGGCCGGCAACGACATCAGCGACTACACCAAGCCAGGGCGGGCGCGGCGTACCGCGGTACGCCGCCACATGCAGGTGGTGTTCCAGGACCCGTACTCGTCACTGAATCGCGCGATGACGATCGGGGCGACGCTCGCCGAAGCGGTCCGGGCCCGCGGCGACCGAGCCGGCAGGGCTGGCGAGACCAGCGAAGTTCGCGAGCTGCCGCCGATGGTCGGCCTGCCTGCCGAGTACGTGGCGCGCAAGCCGAGCACCCTGTCCGGGGAGAGCGGCAGCGGGTGGCGATCGCCCGAGCAATCGCGGTGCGGCCCCGACTGCTCATCTGTGACGAGCCCGTCGCCGCGCTCGACGTGTCGGTGCAGGCGCAGATCCTCGAACTGCTGCGGGACATCCGCAGCCGCTACAAGACCAGCAGGCTTTCATCACCCACGACCTGTCGGTCGTCCGCCGGATGACCGAGCACGCGATCGTCCTCAAGAGCGGAGAGATCGTCGAGGGTGGGTCGACCGCACCAGTGCTGGATGACCCACAGCACCCCTGGACCATCCAGCTCATCACATCGGTGTCCGCGGAACATGCGGCCGGCACCGTCCATATCCCGCAAACAGGGTTCACACAAGGAGGAAACACTTGATGACTCGGGCCGGCGATCGTAGATCCTTGGCGACGTTACGGGCGGTGAGTTTGGTTGCGCTGATTGCCGCGGCGACCCTGGTTGCCGCGCCAGTGTCGGCCGGTCCCGCGCCGGTCGACGGCGCCGGGCCGACCGGTGGCCGGGCAGCCAGTGAGCCCGTTTCGGTCGATGTCAGGCAAGGCAACGGTCGCTGGAGCGGGGCCGCGATGCCTGCAGGGTCGCGACCGACAGGGCTCGACCGGCAGCGGGGCGACCAGGGAATCGTCGACATCGACCGGTTCACCGGAACCCCACGCATGGTCGGCAAGCTCGACGGCATGCTCACCGGGCCGAGCCGGAAACCTGCCCGCGAAGTGGCCATGGATTATCTGCGGGAGCACGCCAAGGAGTTCGGGTTGTCGGCAGACGACCTGAACGGGCTGCAACTGGCCCGTGACTACGAGGACATCGAGGGAATTCATCATCTGTCGTTCGTACAGACGGCTGGTGGACTGACCTTGTTCGGCAACGGGGTCAAGGTGAATGTCGCCCGCGATGGCAGGATCATCAACATCTCCGGTTCGCCGGTATCCGGTGTCAAGGCGCCGGCGGGGAAGGCTGCTCTCAGCGGTGCACAGGCCGTCCGCATCTCGAAGCGTGGCGCCGGAGAGCCCCGTCTCGATCCTGCGGCGGGAGACACGTCGAAAGAGGTGCTGTTCGCGGCGCCGGGCGGGATACGCCGGGCTTGGCAGACGGTGACCATGTCCGCCAAGAAGCCGGTGTTGGATGTGATCGACGCACAGTCCGGTGCCGTGCTGTACCGTCAGCAGCTCACCCACCAGCACCCTGCCGAACCGGCCGCCACCGCTGGGAAAGCCGACGCGTCGCTGCGACCACCCGCCGCCGGAGCCAACGGGCAGCACGCCGACGTGGTCGACAACTATCCGGGTGCCGCGATCGGTGGCGAGCCCCATCAGGTGAACCTGAACGACAAGGGCTGGCTACCGCCAGATTCGAAAACCCTGTCGGGCAACAACGTGCACACCTTCACCGATGCCAACGCTAACGACGCCACCGAGCCGGACGAGGAAATCGCGCCCGCGGGTGCGGACGGGTATCGATTCCAGCTCAAGCGCTTCTTTCCCGCCGGCAAGCCGGGATGCCAGAAATTCGTGTGTACCTGGGATCCGGGTGTGGCGTGGTCGTGGCGGGACAATGCCAGCCGCATCGCCGCCCAGAACTTTTACTTCGTCAACCTGTGGCACGACTATCTGCTGGCGGCCCCGATCGGATTCACCGAGGCGGCAGGGAACTTCCAGAAGGTCAATTCCACCGGCATGGGTGTCGGTGGCGACGCGGTGGAGGCCGCAGCGCTCTTTGGGGCCGGGACCGAGAACGGGCTCCCCGGACCCATCTTCGAGGGTGCCGGCTTCACTACCCCTCCCGATGGGCAACCGGGGCGCCTGCAGACCGGCCTGATCGGCAAAGGTTCCGTCGCGGTCAACGGAAGCGACTCCGCCGATGTCGTCTTCCACGAGTACACCCACGGCCTGACGTCACGGCTGGTCGTCGACGCGACCAACGTCCCGGCGCTCAGTTCGTTCCAGGGTGGGGCGGTTGGCGAGGCTTCGAGCGACTGGTACGCCGAGGACTACCTGGTCGACAAGGGTTTGGTGACCGATACGGCGGAGCCCGGCGAGGTCAAGATACCGCTGTACCTCAGGGGCGGAGCGCCCACCAGCAGGGCGCTCGACTGCCCGGTCGGCGTGACGTCGCCCGCGTGCCCTGGCACGGCGGCGGCTGGTCCTGGGGGATACACCTACGGCGACATGGGAAAGATCTCTTCCCGCCCCGGAAGCGACGCACACGCCGACGGCCAGATTTGGTCTCAGACGATGTGGGACGTCCGCACCGCACTGGGCAGCGAGCTGACCCGGTCGTTGCTGACGCGCGGGTTGGAGCTTTCCCCGACTTATCCCTCGATGCTCGACGTGCGGAACGCGATCATCCAAGCCGACCAGGCGATCAACCATGGCAAGCATGTCGCGAAGCTGTGGCAGGTGTTCGCGGCACGTGGCATGGGTTTCTTTGCCGGCTCCATCGGCGGCTCCGACCAGCATCCGGTGGAGAACTTCGACACCCCGCGGCCTGCCGGCACACCACGGACGACGGTGCGCGGCACCGTCACCGACGCCGGGTCGGGCGCACCGGTCGCCGGCGTGCCGGTCGTGATCGCGGGGCTGGGTTCGGGACCGGCCGGCCGTTACGCCGGAGTGAGTGAGCAGGACGGCACGTACACGATCGATGGCCTGCTCCCTGGGACCTACCCGAATGTTCGCGTCGGCGGAGCTGGATACGAGGAGCAGGTGCGCCGCACCGTGACCGTCCCGTCCGAGGGTGCCACTGTGGACTGGCAGGTGCGCCGGAACTGGACCGATACCGACGGTGGCGCTGTCATGACCGGGACCAACGACGTCGATGAGCCCTCCTGCGAACGCGGCCCGGCAAGCGTCGTCGACGGGTCACGGCGGACCACCTGGGCCAGTACCGCCGACCTCGACGCGGCAGGTAAGCCAACCGAAAAGACCCCGAAGTTCGTCGCGATCGAACTGCCGGCCACGCTGAATGTCGATCATTTTGCCGTCGACCCTTCCAACGGCTGTTGGACTGACAAAACCGCGGCCACTGGCGACTACCGGATCGAGACATCCGTTGATGGGGCGGCATGGCAGACCGCGGCCACTGGAAGATTCACACCCGGTGACATCGGCAAGGCGGTGCGGGTCGATCCCACCGGGGCGACCGGGCAGGGTGTGCGATTCATCCGGCTCTGGCTGCTTACCCCGCAAGCGGTTACCGAGAACGCCGGGTGTCCCGCGGCCGGAGTGAGTGGCTGCACCAGCATGGCCGCCAGTGAACTGCTGGTGTTCGGCAAGCGGGCATAAGATTTTGGCTGATCCGGTGCTGGAGTTGCAGGGTTGACTCTGCGCGGTGGTCTCCTCAGCAGATCAGTGCCGGTTGCGTAGGGACCATCCCGGCGATCAGCAGACCTTGTTCGTTCAGGCAAAGGGACTGCTGCGGCGAAGCCCAGCTCGCCGAAGCCGAGGAGGCAAACCAGCAGGCACCCGACCCCGACCTGCTCGACACCCTGCCTTTGGGCAGGGTGTCGAGCGCGAGGTGCTGGAGTCGTGGCTGCGGTCGTCGTCAATCTCGGCGGGGCCGGCTCGGCAGGCGCGGATCGTGCTGTTGGCCGCGGATGGGGTGGCGGTCAAGGTGCCCGGGCCAACGTCGACCGAGCGGCAGCGGATCAGGGATCTCGGACGTGAGGTCCGGGACCTGAAAGAAGCCAACGGAATTCCCAAGGCTGCCTCGATTTTCTTCGCGAGGGAACTCGACCCTCACCACCACTGATCTGTCAGTTCATCGATCAGATGCGTGCTTGTCGTTACCGGGTCGGCCATCGGACCGGACGATCGCCGACGCCTATCTGATCGACGCGTTGCGCGCCACGGCCGGCACCCCGGAAGGTATGTACGGGCGACGGAAAATGACCGCACACCTTCGTCGCCAGGGTCACCGTGTAGCGGCCTGCACGATAGATCGGCTGATGCGCGACAAGGGCCTGTCCGGGCTGGTCCGAGGGGACCGCCACCGCACCACCATCCCCGCTGACAGGCCCGGCCGGCGTGCCCCTGACCTGCTCGACCGGGACTTCACCGCGACAGCACCGAACCGGAAGTGGGTCACCGACTTCACCTACTGCCGGACCTGGTCCGGGTTCGTCTACGTCGCGTTCGTCATCGACTGCTTCTCCCGGGCGATCGTCGGCTGGCACGCCACACAGGTGAAAACCACCACGAAGGGCGACGGATAGGCGACGATCTCATTCATCATAGTGATGCCGGGTCTCAATATTACGTCTATCGCATTCGCCGAGACTTTCGCACTTGAAGGTATCGCGGCGTCGATCGGCAGTGTCGGGGATGCCTACGATAATGCGCTCGCCGAGTCAACTATCGGCCTGTTCAAGACTGAGGTGATCTGCAGAAACAGTCCGTTTCGGGTGCACCCGGCCAGGACTGTCGACGACATCGAGTACGCCACCATGGAATGGGTCGACTGGTACAACCACAGGCGACTGCACAGCACCCTCGGCTACATCCCACCCCAAGAGTTCGAAGCCACCTACTACGCTCGAACAGCGACGCTCCAGCCGGAGCCGCCCCCAACGTGAAGCCGGCAACGAACCCGAGACGGTTCACGCCGCCCGTCGCGGCGGCCGGTGAGCTGGCCGCGACCGAGCGCGCCGAGCTGGACCGGTTGCGCAAGGAGAACAAGGAACTCAGGCAGGCCAACGACATCCTGAAACTGGCGTCGGCTTTTTTCGCGCAGGGACTCGACCCTCGACACCGCTGATCGTCGGGTTTATCGACGAACACCACCAGGTCCATGGCGTCGAATCGATCTGCCGAGTGCTCTGCGCGCACGGGATCCAGATTGCGCCCAGGACCTACCGCAAGGCCCGCCGCCGGCCACCGTCGGAGCGGGATATCGCCGACGCCTCCCTGACCAACACCCTGCGGGATGCCCACGACAGGCCCGAGGCGGTCGATGGGCGACGGAAAATGACCCGCTGGCTGCGCCGACAAGGCCACGAGGTGGCGTTCTGCACCGTCGACCGCATCATGCGAGACCTGGGCCTGCAGGGAGTGACCCGGGGTCGTCCACCGCGAACCACGATCCGCGCCAAAGACGGCGTGCGGGCTGGTGACCGGCTCAACCGGGACGTCACCACCGATGCCCCGAACCGGGCGTGGGTGGCGGATTTCACCTACGTGTCGACGCAGACCGGATGGGCCTACGTCGCGTTCGTCTCCGATGTCTGCTCCCGCGCCATCGTCGAGTGGACCGCGGCGAGCGCGAAGACGACTGCCCTGGTGAACATGGCGCTCTGGCGGCGCGATCACCACGGGCATCCCGTCGAGCCAGGGTTGATCCACCACAGCGATGCCGGGAGTCAACATACGTCGGTTGCCTTCACCGAGTCCCTCGCGCTGCAAGGGTTATCGGCGCCCATAGGTTCGGCCGGTGACGCCTATGACAACGCTTTGGCGGAGTCGATCATCGGGCTGTTCAGACCGAACTGGTCAGCCGGCACGGCCCGTTCACACGAACCTGGCCGAGGTTGAGTACGCGGTGATGGAGTGGGTCGACTGGTACAACAACGCCCGCTTGCATTCCCGGCTGGACTACCTCACGCCGGTCGAGTACGAGAGCGCCGACAACGCTCAACACCTGCCACGCCACCCGGCGCTGGCCTGACACCCAAGCCGGTCCCTTACCCGTCACGGTTCACGCTCCCGCTCACTCACGACCCGGGGAACCCTGGAGAACCCGACCAGCGTGTCGGGCCACGGCCATGCCCGCCCCACCACGAACAACCGAAACCACCGCTGCACCGCGATCCGACCACCTCAGCCACGCGAAGCGAAACGGGAGGCCAGGAAGCGACGTCGGGCCTCCGGGAAATGGCTCTCCTCGATTCGGTGGGGTTGATCCGGTCGAGCCACTGGGTGGGCTTCGGGTCGGTCGATATCATCTGGGTATGGCCCACGTCCCAGCGTCTGTCCGCCGTCCTCAGTTGATCCAGGCCGCGATCGACCTCATGGTGAGGGAGGGGCTGGCTGCCGGGAACACCCGCGCCATCGCCGCCGAGCTCGGAGTTGCCCAGGCGACGGTGCACTACACGTTCGGGACGAAGGAAGAGCTGTACATCGGGGTCCTGCGGCACCTGACGGGTGACTTGGTTGCACAGGTGGAGCGGGCGGCACCCTGTGGTGGGGACTTCGCGGAGGCCATCGCGGCCCTGGCGGCCGGCTTGTGGCGGACCGTGCAGGAGAGGCCGGCCAACTACAAGTTGCTGTACGAGCTGTGCACGCTGGCCCTGCACACCCCCCGGCTGAGCGAGGTGCTCGAAAGCCACTACCGCGACATGTTCCGGATGACGGGAGATCTCGTGGCACGGACCGCGGCGCGCACCGGCCAGGACCTCGCGCAGCCACCGGAGACGGTCGCGAGGTTCTTCCTGGCCGGCTTCGACGGGCTCACCCTGCAGCGTTTCGCGCTGCGCGACGAGGAGGCCGAGACTGTGTGCCTGCAGACGCTGGTCTCGTCCGTCGTCGCTTTTGCCGTCGGCCGGACGAAACCGGTGCTACTGCCTGCAAAGGACAGTCAGCCGGCCCACACGTCCTCGCTGTAGCGACCGGACTCGATGAGGGCGGCAAGCCACGCGGCGGCCTCGGCGTCTGCCGCACCGGTCTTCTCGCGGTACACCGCCATGAACGCCTCCCGAATCGCGGGCGCCATGCGGCGCCCGTCACCGCAGACATAGACGCGTCCGCCGGCTTCCAGCACGGCCCAGACCTCGTCGCGCTCCCGCACGATACGGTCCTGGACGAACACGACGCCGTCTTCGGGCGCGTGCATGAAAGCGGTCCGCAGAGTCACGGCCCCGGCA
Source organism: Amycolatopsis jejuensis (assembly GCF_000717335.1). Classification (GTDB taxonomy): domain Bacteria; phylum Actinomycetota; class Actinomycetes; order Mycobacteriales; family Pseudonocardiaceae; genus Amycolatopsis; species Amycolatopsis jejuensis. The sequence goes on along the minus strand of NZ_JNYZ01000026.1, from coordinate 35,781 downwards.
GTCTGGGTCGCTTCCAGCTCGTCGCGGTGCAGAAAGTCCACCTCGGGGTGATCGCAGCCGAAGTAGCACAACAGGGTGCCGGTGGAACCCCGATGCACGCGGTCGAGGACGGCACCGCGGAAAGGAGCCAGCCCGGTACCCGCGCTGACCGTGATGACCGGGACGGACACGTCCTCGGGAAGCCGGAATGTTTCGTTGCAGGGCAGCACCCGGGCCAGGACCGAGGCGCCGGCCCGCACTGTCTGCAGGTAGTGCGAGGTTGTTCCGTGAAACGTGCCCTCGCCGCTGCGGTGCGGCGCGGTGAGCAATGACACCATCAGATCCACTTCACCTGGTGCCGCTTCGGCGGATGAGGAGATGGAGTAGTTGCGGGGGCGCTGGATGGGCAGCAGTTCGAGGAAGCGTTCAAATGGCAGCTCGCAGGCGCGATTCCGCTCCAGCAGGTCGAGAACACTGGTCCCGCGGTCCGTCACCTGCTCACGGAAGGCGGCTGGCTCGGCCCCGGCGAGCGCGATCAGCGGGCGGCGTTCCGGCGGGCAGGGAATGTGCTCGGCGAGTACCGCGACCTCTTCCTGGCCGGCCGGGTTCTGCAACTCCACGAAGTCGGTGAGCAGTTGGCGTAACGTCAGGGGCCGGTCGACGGGCAGCGAGTTGCGCATGCGCCGACGGGCCCGCACCTGGACCGTGCGGGCCAAGTCGAGGCCGAACCGGACCGCGACCCGCTGGACCAGTGCCTCCGGGTTCTGCGGAAGTACGGCGAGGTGGTCCCCGGTGCGGTAGGTGGTCCCGTCCGGCAGCCGCAGCCTCAGGAAGCGCTTGGAGCGGCCCAGCGGGTGTGCCATGTCGACCAGTTCGTATGCGTCAAGCACCTTCATCGGGGCCAGACCGTGGCGTGCCGTGAGCTCGCCCGTGACTGAAGCGGACGCGTCCCGAAGCTCGTATCGTCCTTCGCCGACCTCTGATTCGCCCTCGTGAGTCCGGGCCTGCGGTGCGGTGCCGGTCCTGTCCGGCGCGGCACCGTACCGGTCGAGGAGGGTGGCCCACAGATCGGCCGTCCACCGGTCCACCGCGCCGGAGAAGTCACCAGAGGCGTCGGCAATGCCCCGCGCCAGAATGGGACTGGCCCCTGCTGCGGTCAGGCGTTCGTCGATGAAGGCCGGGATGCGCTGGTAGGTGGCGGCCCAGTTGCGGTCCCCGAGGCCGAGGACGGCGTACTGGACGCCGTCGAGCGAGCCGGGTTCCAGATCTTCCAACCAGGCGATGAATTTCTTGGCGTCGTCGGTGGGCTGGCCGTTGTAGGAAGCCGCCACGATCACCACCGGGCCCTCGGCATCCTTCAGCCGGCCCACGGCGTCCTCAAGGGGCGCGACGGACGTGGTGAAACCGCGTTCCTGGCCCTCCGCAGCCAGATCTTGGGCTATGCCCGAACCGGTCGAAAGGTTCGACCCGTGCAGGAAGGCCAACGCCGTGCCGGAAGTGAGCCGGGCCGAGGTCCGGCCCTGGTGTGCCGGCCGGTCGCTCACGACGGCGGACAGGCGTCGCTCGACGCCGGCGCGCCGTGCCAATCGGAGGGTGAAGCCGTCGGCCTTGATCGTGAGGGTCCTCATGATCTTCAGCTGGTAGTTGGTGTGGTCGATCAGGCGGTAGCGGTGGATCAGCAGGCCCAGCATCAGGGCGGCCTCGTGGAGGGCGAACTGCCGCCCGATGCAGGCGCGTTCGCCGTTTCCGAACGGCTTGTACAGGTGGACGGAGCGGGCTTGCTCCCGTTCCGGCGAGAAGCGCTGGGGGTCGAACAGCTCCACGTTCTCGCCCCAGGCGGGATCCCGGTGGAGGGCCGGGGTGATGATCATCATTGTCTCGCCCTTGCGCACGGCGTACCTGCCACCGATGACCGTGTCCTCCAGCGGTTCGACGCCGTAGCCGGGCGCTGACGGCCACAGGCGCAGGCTCTCGCTGAGGATCTGGCGGATGTACGTCAGCTTGCCGACGTCGCCGTACCCGGGATCGGGTTCGTCGTTGTCTCCCCACAGGGCGTCGACCTCCGCCTGGGCCCGCGCGAGAACTTCGGGGTGCTTGGTGAGGTAGTACAGGGCGAACGACAAGGCCCCGCTGGTGGTCTCGTGTCCGGCAATGAGGAAGGTGAGCACCTGATAGCGGATGTTGATGTCGTCCAGCAGTTCGCCGGTCGTCGTGTCCCGGGTGTTCAACATCCGCCCGAGCAGGTCGTCCGTACTCGTGTCGCCGGAGGCCCTGCGCTGCTGGATGACCTTGTCGACGAGGTTCCTCATCAACTCTTGGTCTCGGCGGAACTGTTCGCTCTGCTTCCGCCTGATCTTCTCCACGCCCGGGAGCGATTCGGCTTTGACCTGTGCGAAGGCGAGCGACCGTGCCATGGCTGCGACGAAGGGGTGCGGCTCGTCACGGCGGAGCGACTCGAAGTCGTAGCCGAATCCGGTCAGGCCGATCGTGTCGAAGGTCAGCCGGGTCATGTCGCCGGGCACGTCCACGGCCTGCTGTTCGACGGCCCCGTCCCACTTGGCGATCAGGCTCCGGGCCGCGCGCAGCATCGTCGCGTGGTAGCGACGCATCGCGCCCATGGAGAACGCCGGCATCAGGATGTCGTGCGCCTTCTGCCAGTTCGGCTCGTCGTGGAAGGCAGTGAAGAGCGCATCGCCCGTAATCTCGCGGACTTCGAGCTGACCCGGGTTCATGTTCTTGCGGAAGCGCGTCTCGTCGGACAGTTCGGTCACCAGGTCCCCGCCGCCAACCATGACCTGGGAGGACCCGAAGAGGCGGAGCCGGTACAACGGACCTTGCTCCTTGAACTGGTCCATGAGGTACAGCAGCATGTCGGGAGACCTGGAAACTTCCAGGGCATGGCCCACCAAGGGCAGTGAAGGGCGCTCCGGAATCGTTTCAGTCGTCGTCGGAACGCGAGTGCTTCTCATGGGGAATTTCCCTCAACTCCAGGAAGATTGTCGGTTACTGGCGACCCTAGCGTCGACTTGATCACTTGACAAGGTCGCTTGGTCATGTCTTCGAGGTGACCGGTTGACGCAACCCGCGACGGAGGGGGCGCGTGCCCTTCCTTGGCCGATGGTGGCCGGGAGTGCCCGGACGTCAGCGGGCATCGTCAGCTGGCCTGACGTTCGAGGCCGATCTCGGGCGAGCCATGCGAAGCGACGTGTGCTGGACGGTCGGTCGATGATCCGGCGCAAACGTCATGCCGTTTTCGGGGGGACGCGCGCTGCGGCCGGCAGCCGAACCAGTCGCGGGTGCCGTGCCCGGGCCACCGGAAGAGCGTGACCCCGCCGTCACCGAAGCGGCCGCATGCCGGGACTCCCCCGCACGCCTTCTCTGAACCGGCCGTCAAGTAGCGGATCCGGTTCCCGCTCCGGCAGCAGGTAGTTTGCAGCGGGCCAGGAGGCCCGTCAATCGTTCCGCAGTCCGCGCAGGAACAGTTCGGTCTGCTCCCGGCACAGCTCGTCGGAGTCGATCGCCTCGCGCAGTGCCCACCACTTGAACGACGGCAGGTGCCCGAGGAAGACGATGTCCGTTGCCACCATCCGCGCGTTGACCGGGCGGAACTCACCGCTGCGCATTCCCGCTCCCACCAGATCGGCGAAAATGCTCGCTATCGCGTTCTCCCGCTCCTTGTACACCTGCTGCTCGGGCAGGGGCAGCCGGCGGTATTCGCGGTACACCATGGCGATCTGGGCCCGCCGGGACCAGCAGGTGCGCAGGTAGCTCTCGATCGCGGCCCGGAGCTTCTCGGTGGCCGGTTCGGATCCGGCCGCGATTCCGCCGAGCTCGTCACGCACTCCGTCGTAGATGTCCTCGCACGCCATGACCAGCAGGTCGGTCTTCGTCGTGATGTACCGGTAGATGCCGCCGACGCTCATCCCGACGGCGGCGGCGAGGTCGTTGACCGAGAGGTTTTCGAAGCCGTGCTCGGTGATCTGCTGGGTGGCGATCGCCGTGATCCGGTGCCGGCGTTCGATCGACCGCGCCGACCGCGACCTGCGCCGTACCTTGTCTTCAGGCATGCGAATCCTCACGATGCGAATATCGAGTCGCATCAGGCTAACAAACCGCGGCCATCCGGCCGGCTTGTCAGTACCGGTAACCGGTGGCCTCGACTGCCCGGTGCAAGTCTTCCTCGCTGTTACCGGTCAATGCGGCCAAAAAAGACAGTGGCATGCGCGTGCCGTTGTCGAGCGCAGTCTTGTGCAGCCGAAGTGCTTCGATCACCGGCAGGCCGCGGAAGTGCCGGCGGATGCTCTCCGGCAGATCGCCGATCCCGCGGCTGTGGAACTCTCCGGCCTTGAGCCGCAGCCAGGGCAACGACGCCTCCGGACCGTCGGTGTCGGCGATGACATTGACGACCGCGACCTTTCCGGACCGGCAGGCCCGGCGCAATGCCGGCCTGAGCTCTTCGCCGCCGGTGACCTGTTCGACGTGACATCCGAACGGGGCGAAGACCTCGTCGTAGCGCAGGTCGGGCAGCATCTCCCACGAGCCGAAGCCGGGCTGGATCTCGTCCTGCAGGAGCGAGTTGCCGTCCACGAACTGTTGTTGAGGACCACGATGACGGCGGGCATGCCGTAGCGGACGAGCGTTTCGATGTCCATGCCGGCCAGGCCGATGCCGCCGTCCCCGACGAGCGTGATCACCTGCTTGCCCGGACGGGCGATCCCGGCGCCGAAGCACATGCCGATCCCCTGGCCGAGCGCGACGCGCGGGCCGGCTTCGAGTACCTGCCCCGGGAGCATTGCGGTGACGGCGTCGGTCAGGTAAAGCGAACCCTGATAGGAGTCGTAGATGATGGTCTCGTCTTCGTCCGCCTCATCGGCGATCGCCTGGGTTCGTAGGTGTGGATCGGCGTCTTCCCCTGGCTCGAGGAGAGCGCCGTCGCGCGTTTTCCGGCGAATGCCGTCCGGACCCCGGCGAGCTCGCCCAGCCACTCCGGGCGGGGTACCGGCTGCTCGGGCAGCCGGGCCCGCAACGCTTCGGTGAGCTGGGCGAGCACGAGCCGGCTCGACCCGAGCACGGTGACCCGGCTGTCGAGCCCGAGCCAGAGTTCGTCGGCCGTCTCTTGCAGCTGGAGGTAGGTGGTCCGGTCCGCGGCAGGCCAGTCCGGTGGTTCGAACCACGATTCGAGTTCACCGGCGCGCAGTCCCACGAGGAGCACTGTGTCGGCGGCACGCAGCAGCGGGCCGCGGAAGCCGGACCAGTGCACGCCGTCACCCGCGATGATCAGCGGCCGTTGCGCGGCCGCCAGCAGATCGGCAGCGCGATCCACGAGGACGGGAACGGCCTGGGTCGACGGCATCACCGGCAGGCCGGCACCGGGCACGACCACCGGACCCGGCGGGTAGGCCACCGCATCGACCAGTGCCTTACGCACCCAGTAGGAGTTCATCTCCCAGTCGGTCACCCGGTGGGTCCACTTCGCGACCGTCTTGAAGCACTCCGCGGCACAGCCCTCATGCAGGGGGTCGAGGTGGTCGCCCGCCGTGCCGTGCTGTCCTGCCAGCAGCACCATCGGACTGCGGGATGCCACATCCGCGCGCCGAGCCGGCGCGCCTCTTCGATCACCGGGTTGAGGTAGCCGCGATGTGCTCGACGTCATGGATCGAACCTGCCCTTGCGTATCCTTAACGCGAGTACCAAGTCGCACACTCGCTGATATTACCAACCATGACCTTACAGGCGAGAAAATCGAACGAGAGAACCGTGCGACTACATGTTCGCATTAAGCCTTGACGCCCCGCGCAGGCCGTGTCATAGTTCCTGCGCGAGAGTGACCGAACCCACAGGAGGCGGTTTCGTGACGTCCGCGATGAATTCCGCAGAGCGGCGCAGCCTGACCCGGCGGGACGAGGACTACCGCCGGTACTGGGACCCGTTGCGGGAGACCATGGATCCGGACGCGCGGGCCTCGCTGATCCTCGAGCGCGTACAGCACCAGCTGCACTACGTCTACGAGACCATCCCGTTCTACCGGCGGCACTACGAGGCACACGGCTTCCACCCGGACTCGGTGAAGTCACTCGACGACTTCACCCGGAAAGTTCCGGTGATCACCAAGAAAATGCTCGTCGCGGACCAGGCGGAGCATCCGCCGTTCGGGTCCTACCTCGGGGTGGCTCCCGCCGAACTCGCCCGGATCCACGGGTCGTCGGGTACTTCCGGAATACCGACGATGTACGGCATTTCGCGGCGGGACTGGGAACGTTCGGCCGAGGTCTGCCGGATCGCGCTGTGGTCGGCCGGGGTCCGGCCCGACGACATCGTGCAGATTTCCTTTCCCTTCGGCCTGTTTCTCGGCGGATGGGGCCTGTTGCAGGCGTGCGAGGTGCTCGGCGCGTGCGCTTTCCCGGTCGGCAGCCTGATGCCCACCGACCAGCAGCTCACGCAGCTGGCCCGGATGCGGGTCGACGCGCTCGTGGCCACGCCGTCGTACGCACAGCACCTCGGGCGCCGGGCAGCCGAGCTCGGGATCGACCTGTCCGGCAGCCATCTCGGGGTGATCATCGTGGCCGGCGAGCCGGGTGGCAGCATCCCGGAAATCCGGAAGGCGATGTCCGAAGGACTCGGCGGCGCGGCAGTCGTCGACCTCGGCGCCGGTGCTTCGTCGGAGATGCACCCGTTCTACGCGAACGTCGGCTGCCGGCATGCCGAGGGCGGGGTGCACCTGGTCCAGGACGAGAACTACACCGAGGTGGTCGGCCGGGACGATCCCAACGTCCCGATCCCAGTGGGTGAGTCCGGGGCGGTGGTCGCGACCCATCTGTGGCGGGAGTCCCAGCCGATGATCCGGTTCTGGCTCGGCGACGAAGGCCACCTCGACGATTCGCCGTGCGCCTGCGGGCGTACCTTCCCCCGGCTGCCGCGGGGCGTCTACGGCAGGCTGGACGACATGCTCCTGATCCGCGGGGCGAACGTGTACCCCAGCGCGATCGACGCCATCATCCGCGAGACCCCCGGCACGGGCCGCGAGTACCGGATCCGGGTGACCCGGTCCGGAGAGCTCGACGAGATGCGCGTCGAGGTGGAACGGGCAGCCGATGCCCCGCCGGATCGCGACGAGCAGCTGCGTCACGACCTCGCGGAACGCTTGCGCGCGGGGGTCATGGTCCGCACGCCGGTCGACGTGGTGGCACCGGACACCTTCGACGTGCAGATGTTCAAGGCCCGCAGAGTCATCGATGAACGGCTCAGCTGACCGCGCCTGCACCCGCGTCGCCGACACGGCTTACGTCGCACCCGGCGCGGTGCTCTTCGGCGACGTCACGGTCGGCGACCGGGCCAGTGTCTGGTACGGCGCGGTGATCCGGGCCGACCTGGACGCGATCCGCATCGGCCCGCGCAGCAACATCCAGGACGGTGCCGTTCTGCACACCGATCCCGGCCTGGTCCTCACGGTCGGCGCCGGTGTGTCGGTGGGCCACCGGGCAGTCCTGCACGGCTGCACGGTCGCCGACGACGTCCTGGTCGGCATCGGTGCCGCGATTCTCAACGGGGCCCGGGTCGGGGCGTTCTCCCTCGTGGCGGCCGGAACAGTGGTCCTGGAAAACACGGCCATCCCGCCGGGTTCACTCGTCACCGGCGTACCCGGCCGCGTCCGGCGGCAGCTCACCGATGGCGAGCGCACCGCCCTGCGGCACAACGCCGACATCTATCTCCGGCTGTCCGAGCTGCACCGCGATGCCCACGTGACCGGTTAGGAGTATCATGATCGACAACGACGTCTTCGTGATCAACGCGATCGCGCACGCCTACGACTTCAGCGCGGCGAACATCCGGCGGAACCGGGTCGGCCGGGCGCTGCCCGAGCTCGTCTACGGCATCCACCGCACCTGGAACCCGCCGGAGCTGCAGGTCCCGCGGGAGGTGTTCCTTTCCGACCAGACGATGGAAATGCTCAGTGCCACCCAGTTCTTGGAGAGCCAGGTGGACCTGGCAGTCAGCCACCACATCGACCTCGACGGGTGGACCTTCGACTCCATCGTCTCGCACGCCAAGAACTGCGAGGCCGCCCGGCGATGGCCGCAGCGGTACCTCCTTTATGTCGGTGCCGCCCCGTTCCGCGGCATCGATGTCGCCATCAAGGACATGGAACGACAGGTGGCCGACCTGCCGGAAGCGGTGGGCCTGAAGCTGTACCCCGATTCGGTGGCCCCGATCCGCAGCTGGCGCATGGACGATCCCGAAGTGGCGTACCCGCTCTACGAATCGGCTCGCGACCTCGGCCTGAAAGTGATCGCCATCCACAAGGCACTGCCGAACGGGCCGGTGCCGATGAACCCCTACCGCGTCGACGACGTCGACCGCGCAGCCTACGACTTCCCCGACCTGAACTTCGAAATCGTGCATGCCGGGATGGCGTTCGTGGACGAGACGGCGCAGGCCATCGCGCGTTTTCCCAACGTGTACGCCAATCTCGAAACCACGTCACTGCTGCTGAACAAGGCACCGCGGATCTTCGGCGAGGTGCTCGCCCAGTTCCTCTACTGGGGCGGCGCACAGAAAATCTTCTGGGCCGACGGCGGGGTACTCGGCCATTCGCAGTCCTTGCTGGAGAAGTTCTGGGCCTTCGAGCTGCCCGCCGACCTCGAGGACAAGTACCAGGTCAGCCTGACTCGCGAGATCAAGGCGGACATCCTCGGCCGCAACTACGCCGCGATGATCGGCCTGGACATCGCCGCCGCGCGGGCCCGCATCGAAACCGACGAGTTCAGCGTCGCGGTGCGGGAGAACGGCCTGCAGGCGCCGTACTCGAACTGGCTGCGGGAAGCGGGGGTGGCCTGACATGTCCGTCGCCGCCGAAGCCATCGAGACCGCGCTGCACCAGGTACTGGATCCGTGTTCGATCGCCGCCAATGCTCCGCTGAGCATCGTCGACATGGGCCTGGTCCTCGGATTCCGGGAGCACGACGGAACTGTCGAGGTCACCCTGTGCCTGACGTCGCCGATGTGCTTGCTGGGCACGCTGATCGTGCGCGATGCCGAAGACGCGGTGGCCGCCGTGCCCGGCGTGGCCGAAGTCCGGGTCCACGTCGACCCCGAACCGGTCTGGACACCCGACCGGATGACCGACGCGGGCCGGACCCAGCTGGCCGAACGCCGATCCGCGGGCCGTCGGCTGCTGTCGCTGAGCGCCAAGAGTGCGACATGAGGGTGATCACCGGACAAGGGCGGCTCGACGGCCGGGAACACGGCGGCGTCACGAAATTCCTCGGCATTCCGTACGCCACCGCAGACCGATTCCGCCCACCGATGCCACCTCCCGGATGGACCGGCGTCCGGGAAGCGGGAGTCGCCGGACCGGCAGCCCCGCAGCTTCCGTCACGGCTCGAGAGCGTCATGGGGCCCGCTCCCCGAGCCACGTCGGAAACCGACTGCCTGACGCTGAACATCTGGACGCCAGACGTCTCCGGCGCGGCACCGGTGCTGTTCTGGCTGCACGGCGGCGCATGGGCCACCGGATCGGGCGGCTGGCCGTGGTACGACGGCAGTATCCTCGCCGCGCAGCAGGGAATCGTCGTCGTCACCGCGAACTACCGGCTCGGCCCGCTCGGATACCTCTACCTCGCCGAGCTCGACCAGGCCTTGGGGAACGGCAACTTCGGGTTCGCCGACCAGAGCGCCGCGCTGCAGTGGGTCGCCCGGGAAATCGGTGCCTTCGGCGGTGATCCGGCGAAGATCACGGTGGGCGGACAATCAGCGGGTGCACATTCGGCTGCCTTGCTGGCCGCCGCCGAGGCCACGCGTCCGCTGGTCCGGCGAGTCTTCCTGCAGAGCGGACCGTACGGCTGGCCGCTGCAAACCCCGGCGGAGGCAACGGAAGTCGCGGCCGCGGTCGTCGAGGGGCTCGATGACCTGCGCACCGTCGCGCCGGACCGCCTGCTCGCCGCAGCAGGCCGGGTCGCCGTTCAACGGCACACCTTCGGGGGCATCGTCCCCCCGCTGTACCCGACGGCCACCGCAGAGTTGCCTTGGGCCAGCCCGCTCGATGCGCTGGATCGGAACGCAAGCCAGGACCTCGACGTGCTGGTCGGTACCACCAGCGAGGAGATGCGCGCATTCTTCGACCTCGATCCGGCGGTCGCCGAGGCGAGCAAGGCCGACGTGATTGCCGAACTGGACCGGCGATTCGGCGACGGCGAACGGGTCTATGCGGCTCATGAGCACGGCCAGGCTCCTGGCCGGGTCCTCGGTGCCGCCCTCACCGACAGCGAGTTCACCACCGCCGCGGTCGCGGTGGCCCAGCAACGGGAAAAACGCGGGAAACCTGCCTTCGTCTACCAATTCGATTGGCGCGCAGGCCCGTTCGGCGCGTGCCACTGTGCCGAGCTGCCGTTTGTCTTCGGCACTGCGGAAGCCTGGGCCGAGGCACCGCAATTACGCGGCATCGACGCGGAATTCGCTCCGCTCTCCCGTTCGTTCGGCGACCGCCTCGGCCGTTTCGTCCGCGACGGAAACCCCGGCTGGTCACCCTTCACCACCGCCGACCCGACCGTTTTCCGGCTGTCTTGAACGAAGAAGTGGCCACTGCCGCAAGGAGCATTACCGGGATTTCCCCGTCACCGCGGCTTTCGGGTGCCGGGCGAAGGCGTCGACCATCCCCTCGATCGCCGACAGGCACCGGTTCCGGTCCGCGAAGGTAGAATAGACCAGCCCCCCGGCAGCGCGGCGATTTCCGTCATGGCAAAACCGTCGAGAATGGTGTCATCGAAGGCCTGGTCGGTGCCCACGATGAGGTCGTTCTTCCGGGCGAATTCGGCGAGCTGTTCGAGCGCGCGGCGGCTGTACCGGGTGGCGGTGGGGTCGCGGGTCCGGCACGTCGTTCGCCGCGAGCCCCATCCCGACCTCGATCGCCGCAGGTGACGGCCGCGCGGTGACGAGGCTGGCGGGCACCACCACCCCGGTGTTGGTCAGCAGCGCGATCAGACGGCGTCGACGGAGGGCAGGTACGTCTTCCAGAACCCCGGCGGCGAGCAGCCAGCCGCGCCTGCTGCTCGCCCTGGAGCTCCCGGATAACCATGAGAAGTCTCCATTTCCCGCGCAGACAACCGCTCGAGAGGCGGCCGGATGTCCTTCCGCGCAGCAACTTCGGCCATGGACGGACGCTTCGACCTTCGCCAGCTGGGCCGGGCACGCCCCCTCCGGTGGAACACTCACCAATTGCGAACTGAATCTCGCGATCGCCGACCTACGCAGCTGCCGTCCCTCCGGCCAGATCACTACTCCTCATGAGAAAGTCAAGGACAAGACCTGGCGTTGACAACTATTGCGAATAGAAACTCGCACCTTACAGGTCAAGTCAGTCGCGCGGCGGCCACTGCTGCCCCATCCGCGGGCCAGCCCCCTCCGCAGCCACTTGCGATCGATCAGTCGCTGCCCTACTCTCGGATACTCAGAGCTGGAGCACCTCTTCAAGAGCGATCATTCGCATATTTCGTCCCCGTCCCACGTGGAACACCTCGCCAGATGGAACGGGAAACCACTGCCGTCCCGGTACAGCCGACCCCGAGAGCGAGAACGAACAATGACCAGCGAGCCCGGCAGTTACGACGAAGAAACCCTCGTCAAGGCCAAACGAGTCCAGCACATCCGCAAGGCGGATCGCGACTCGCTGTGGTTCCTCGGCGACAACGTCCAGATCATCTTCGACGCCTCGCACACCGAGGGGAAGCTCCTGCTCGCGTGGCAGCAGATGGCTCCCGGAGCAACCCCGCCGCTGCACGAGCACGCGGTGGAAGACGAGATGTTCTTCGTCCTCGAGGGGTCGATCACCTACTGGTCGGTCGGCCGCGAATTCACCGCGGGCCCGGGTGATGCCGTGCTGCTCCCGGTCGGTGTTCCGCACACGCTTCAAGCCGACCCCGAAGTCGGCGCCACCTTCCTGCTGCTCACCTCGCCCACCGGATTCGAGGACTTCCTGCGCGAAGTCTCCGAGCCCGCCGAATACGACGGGCCGAAACGCGGCTGGCAAATGGATGAGGAGACCGCGCGGAAACTCACCGCCGCCGCCGGGAAAGCGCAGATCAACATCATCGCGCCGCCCGGAGTTCGGCCCTGACCGGGAAGCACCCCGGTTTGCCTGCCTGTTCCGCATGTCCGGCTCCGGGGTACCGCCGGGCAGGCGATGCGCTGCCCGGCAAGCACATCGGACGCCGGCTCATCCCGCAGGACCTGACCACCTCCTCATGCAGGACGTCTTCCACTCCGTCGGCAGCAGGTCAACCTCGTGCAGTGCGTCGACCACAGTGCCGCGATCCTCGGGGCCTGCCAGCCTGGTGAACGCGCCGACATCGGCTCCGCCGCCAGGTTCGGCGGCAGCCAGTCTCCTGAGCCGATCGGCAGACAGGTTGCGTCGTTCGTCGCACAGCCTCGTTCGGTGCACTGCCGCGGGTCGTCATTCGGCGTTTGCGGTCCGTATGTCGGCCGTCGTCTCGAAGCCAAACAGCTCCTCCAGTGTGGCGAGCGATTCGCCCATCAGCACCTTGCTGACCGCAGATCACCAAGGAGGGTACCGGGAGCGCAAACGCCCGCACCAGAATCGACCCGGACTCGAACCGGCCGGCAGGTCGTCGACGGTCGTCTGGGGTTTCCGGCCGCAACCGCGCCACCTTCCCCTCCGTCAAGTCACCGGTGAGCAGCCCGCGCTGTGCCACATGCTCCGGTTGTCCATCGCGACGAACGATTTCGCCCGGCCGGGACGTGCCTTGATGCCGGGCGACCGCGCTGGAAACCCGTCCCGGGCTGCCGCGCGGATCGGCCACCACCTCATGGACGTCCTCGAAGTACGGCCGGGAAATGGCGCGGACGTCAGTCGGCTGTCCGGGCAAAGCGTCACGTGAGCCGGCGTTGGGCGTCCCGGCATTCTCCAACGGGTAGACCGAATCGATCACCGGTTGCAGTGAACCGTCGGCCAGCAGCGGAAGGAAGGCACGGATCTCGTCAAGGTGGGCGGGTGTGCGCCCCGCGGATGTCGATCTCCTTGCGGTGGATGCCCACGGGCTGCACCTCAGCGACGCGCCCGGGGTGCGAGCCCATCGCGACCAGCCGCCCATCGTGGCGGAGCGAGTCGATGGACAGGTCGCCCCGTCCGCCGGTGAGCTTCACGACCGCGTCGGCGAAATCGGGCACCTGCCGGGACTTTCGCCAGCCGTACCGCGGCGCTGCACACGCCGACCACGAGCACGGTTTCCCCCCTCGACGAGCTGCCCGCGGGTACGGAGCAGGTGCCAAGCCGTCAGGTACGCGACAATGCTGACCGCCGCCTGCCCATGACTCACCGAATCAGGAATGGGAATGGCGTTGCGCTCCGGCGCCGCGAGGTACTGCGCGTAAGTACCGTCGACGTGCTCCCCAACGATGACGAGCTCGTCGCATTCGCTCAACCGGCCCGCGCGGCACCCGGCACACTTCCCACAGGTCAGCGTCGGCAGTACGGCCACCCGCTGACCCACCTCCACGGCCGGGACCGTGTCTCGGTGAAAGTCGGGGCGGTCCACTCGATCAGCGACCGATATGTGCGGGGCGCGGGCCTCCCCTCCCCGGCCTGCGATCACCCCTTTGCGGTCGTTCATCAGCTTCACCAGTCGCGACTTAAAGCGACTCTATGTTCGCTCATAAGGCTGCCGCCCCGGAGTCATCGATCGGCCCCAACTAGCTTGTAGCCACAGCAATTAGCGTTGTTCGAATCTTTTGGAATCACTACTTGCGAGCAGTCGCTCGTCGATATACGCTGACGTCGGCCACCATGGGGCGTGGGACGCAGAGGGGGCGCCCACACCTCAACCGCCCAGCGGCAGCAAGACATCGCTGGGCACCACGAACGTTGCGGTTGCATGTCGCAAGTGCTCAATAAGGCAACGAATAGGGGTGCGCTATGCGTGTCGCTGGACTGACGTGCCGTCCGCCGGCCAGCGGCGATGCCGGTTGCAAACGGTCTTCCGGTGTCCGTACTCGGCAGGCAGGTCGCGTCACGCCGCCGCGGCCGTGGTACGCCACAACACACCATCGATCACCTTGCGATGGTCCATCCACCGACCCCAACTGATCGGGGCGCGGTCCCGGAGCAACGGCTCCAGGCGCGCCCACCGCTCATCGCCGACTCCCACTTGGCTTCTTGAAACTCGGATCGCGAACGTGATTCTCATCGAAAAACCCATCACAAAGTTTGAGGAGCGTGATGCACATGAGCACCATAGATGTCGACACCGAGGGGAATCGGATTCACGTCGAGGTCGTCGGGACCGGCGAGCCGTTGCTTTTGCTGCAGGATCTTGACAGCCCGCGGATGGTGCCCGGGCTCGGATCTTTGATCGACCTGCTCGCGATGAACCGTCAGGTCATTCTTGTCGACCCGGCCATCCGCGGCTGGAGCGATGACAACGGGACTTATACCGGTGAGATAGCCGCTCGTGACGCGTGCGCCGTCCTTGATGCGCTGGGCGTCGAGCGCGCGGATGTGGCTGGCTTCTGGATGGGGGGCTGCGTCGCCCAGGAGCTTGCGATCCGCTATCAGGACCGCGTCCGCTCGCTGATCCTGTCCTCGACGATCGCGCGAACCGACAGGTGGTTCACCTACATGATCAATACCCGGCTGCTGTTGCTGAAGCACGCCGGACTGGCCTCAGGACTGGGTCTGGGCATCTGTACGGACTTCTCGCCGAGATCCTTCCACGAGTACGCCGATCTGGTGGCCGGCTTCGAAGCGATGGGGCAGGCCATGATGGCGGAGAAAGAGAGCCCCGACCCGCGGGTCGACGGCAACGCCTACCGGCGCATTCTCAACCATGTGCTTGAGCACGACGCCGTCGCGCGACTGGCCGACGTTCACGTGCCTGCGCTGGTGATGGTCGGTGGGCTCGACCTGATGACGACACCGTACTTGGCGCGCGAACTCGCCGACGCACTCCCCAACGTCCAGTACCTCGAGTTTGAGCGCAATTCACACGTGCTCTGCCTGGAGGAACCCGAAAAGGTCGCCAACACCGTGGGCGAGTTCCTGGCGGCGCGCGCATAGGCATCGAGGTTATTCACGCGAGAATCAATAGATTCCCCTCGGCACGTCGTAGTGTGCGGCGGCCCGTTTATTGAAAGAAATCGGGTTACCACGCTCGATTCAATCAGAAACGGGCCGCCGGTCGTGTATCATACCGTGGGAGGCTTATTCATAAGCGCCGGAGGAAGAAGTAGGCTGACATATTTTTTCGATGGGCAGCGGTATCGGCCTGCTTCTTCGCTGAGCATTCGCTATGTCTAGGTCCCCTACCAACCGCGGTGAAATCAGCGCGGGCAGAGCAACTCGGGACCGTCCGCAACCGGTTCGGCAGGCCGGAGAACAGAACCGAGTCCGTGCGATCGCACCATTCTCAGGTCGGCTTGTTCGAGCGCAGTCTCGAGCATCACGTCCCGTGATGTCTCCGGAACCGCAAGCGCTGCATGAGGCGGGTCACCCGATCTGCTCTGGTGTCACATCGGCTGTTGCCGCGACCGATCGGGCTGCGGTGGCCAGAACCCGCAACAGATCCGGCCCGACCTCGGCCCATCCCATCAACAGCAATGGATCCACGGCGTCGAACGCAGCCTTCCCGTAGCCACCGGCCATGAGCGGGTCAGCCACGTTCAACGCAAGAGCCACCTGCCGGATGCCGAGCAGAAGCCCTAGGATCGACCGCTGGCGTAGCAAGCGCCGCAACCCACGCGGGCACGCCAAGACGCAGCGCGAGGCTCCGGACATTGCCGAAACCAAAGAGGAACGTGAGACCGACCAACCACGTCACCGTCCGGACGACGGCAGCGCCATCCAAACCTGACCGAGCGGATGCTTGCGCGCGTCGAATCATCGAGGATCACCCACCTCGATGCGCGGCCCCCCATGAGTGTCGCGGGTGGAACCCGACGTTCACGCAGCTTGTTCAACACAGCCTCGTCAATCCGCTCTGGCGAAAGGTCGCATCCGCACACCATGCCGACGGAGAACGTTGCGCCGCTCAATGCCGAACCGCTCGCCAAGTTCGTAAACCGTCGCGCCAGCCCCATAGCCCGCGGTCTACCGCTCGATCTGATCCGCACCGAGCCGCCTAGTCCTGCGCTGGGCGGTTTTTTCGTCCGCCTGATCTCGGTTTTAGCCGGGCAATCTTCAGCTACCGTTCAATAGCCGGAGCGATCGTGGAGCAAGCCTTGCCCCCGTTTGGTTCTGGATGCCAGAACTGCTCCAGAACGGGCGCCGATCGGGTGCGCCGAGAAGGTCTCCGGTGCAACTGGCGGCGACCTTCCAACACTCCGGGCCGGAGCACACTCACCCGGCAGACCCTTCACGGTTACCACCGCCAACCCCCACGACCTTGGCACTGGGCCTGAGCACGTCGACGCTGCCGTGACCGTTCCTTCCATAAGCGCGCCCGATACCCCTATCGCGGACTACCGCCTTCCGGATCTTCGACCGTCGTGTTTCGCTCACCTGGAACTCACGCCGTGATGGGAGGAATGCCTTGGCAGCTCTGCATTGCGCAATCGCATCCTGCTGGTCGTCCTGCCCATTCTGGCGCCGAAGACGGAACCGGTGATCGCCCTGATCCTCGGCTCGAGAGAAAGAGACAACAGAAGCACATGCAACCCCTCCGCGGAACCACCGTCGTCTCCCTCGAACAGGCCATCGCCGCTCCGTATGCCACTCGCCAGCTTGCCGACCTCGGCGCTCGAGTCATCAAAGTGGAGCGGCCGGGTACCGGCGACTTCGCCCGCGACTACGACACGCGCGTGCACGGGCTCAGCTCACATTTCGTGTGGGTCAACCGCAACAAGGAGTCACTCGCGCTCGACTTCAAGGACTTGCGGGGCATGGACGTGCTGCGTCGGCTGCTCGCCGAGGCCGACGTCTTCGTCCAGAACCTCGCACCTGGCGCGGCCGAACGCGCCGGCCTGGGCTGGGACGAGCTGCATGCGACCCACCCGGGGCTGATCGTCTGCGACATCTCCGGCTACGGCTCGCCTGGCCCGTACACCGCCGCGAAGGCATATGACCTGATGGTGCAGAGCGAATCCGGGCTGCTGTCAGTGACCGGCACAGCCGAGGAGGTTGCAAAGGCAGGCATCTCAGTGTCCGACATCGCCGCCGGGATGTACGCCTACAGCTCGGTCCTGGCCGCCCTGCTGGAGCGCGGCCACACGGGCGAGGGAACACATATCGATGTGTCGATGCTGGAGGCCACAGTCGAGTGGCTGGGTTTCCCGCTGTATTACGCGTTCGACGGCGCCCTGCCGCCACCGCGGGCAGGCGCAGCACACGCGACCATCTACCCGTACGGTCCCTTCACTTCAGGGGACGGCAAGGTCGTAATGATGTGCATCCAGAATGAGCGGGAGTGGGCGGCGTTCTGCGAACGCTTCCTGCGGTGCCCAGAGCTGGCCACACACCCGGACTACGACGGCAACGCGGCCCGCAACTCCAACCGTGCGGCTCTTGGCGCCCTCATCGCCGCCCGGTTCGCCGAGCTCACCAGCGCGAGGGCCGTCGAGCTGCTCGCGGCCGTGCCGGTGGCGCATGCCCGGGTCAATTCGCTCGAAGAAGTATGGAAGCACCCACAGCTGGCGGCCAGGGGCCGCTGGCACCAGGTGCAGACCCCGGCGGGACCGATCCCCGCGCTCGCCCCTCCAGGGCTGGTCGACGCAACACCGCGGATGGACCCGGTACCCGGACTCGGCGAGCACACCCGGAGCATCCTCGCCGAAGTCGGCCTGACGGACGACGAGATCGACGACCTGGTCGCTGGACGTTCCATCTGACCGAGTCCAGCGAAGCGCAGTGAGCTGGCTGCTCGTACCGGCGTCCTGGCCCGGCCGGTTCGCGAAAGCGGTCGGCAGCGGGCCGACGCCGTCATCGTCGATCTGGAGGACGCCGTGGCCCTCGGCGACAAGGCCAGCAAGCACGCCGTATGGTCCCGGGGCGCCGTCCTGCCGGTGGTTGCCAGGATCAACGACACGCGGTCCGCGGGGTTCGCGGAGGATCTCGCGGCGTGCCGAGCCGCCGTTGTACTTCCCAAGGCGGAGTCCAGGTGGAGGTACGGGACCGTGCCCGCGTGCTCCCGTGGTCGAGTCGGCGCGGGGATTGATCCATCCGGCGCAGGTGCCGCACGTGCACGCGGCCTTCGCGCCGGACGAGGACGAGGTGCGCTGGGGCCCGGCGGGTGCTGCCGGTGGGGTGAGATGATCGACCGGCCCGTCGTCGAATTCGTCCGTCGCACCATCCGCCAGGCCGAGCGCCGCGCGGCACACCTCGTCATGACTCGTACGTCACTGGGAAGGCGGCGCACTACCACCGTGGACATCGCCCAGCTCCGCGACTTCATCGCTGCCGTCGACGCCGGCAGCCTGTCCCGAGCCGCTGGCGTACTGCACGTATCCCAGCCGGCGATCAGCCAGCGCATGGCCAACCTCGAGGCACACCTCGGCGTCCGGCTCCTGGACCGCGGCCCACGAGGGGTGCGGCCAACACCCGCAGGCGAGGCGCTGTACCGGGACGCGCAGCAGCTGATCCGGCAGTTCGACCGGCTCACCCGGGACATCACCGTTGACCGGCCGCAGGTGCGCGGCCCGGTCGCGGTCGGCTTGCCGACGACGGTGGCCGCGCCACTCGCCCCAGCGCTGTTCTCCTGGGTGCGCACCCACTATCCCGGCATCCATCTCCAGCTGTTCGAGTCGATGAGCGGATACGTCAACGAGCTGCTGCTCGCCGGTCGGCTGGACCTGGCCACCGTCTTCCGCGAGGATGACGCGCCGCGCTCGGCGGAGCTGCCGCTGTACTCGGAGGAGCTGTATCTCATCGGCCAGCCGAAGCCTGCCCCCGCGTCGCCGGACGAGGTGTCCCTGGTCGACCTTCGGCACGTGCCACTGGTCACGCCGGGGGTACACAGCAACCTGCGGACGCTCGTGGACCGCGCATTCGCCGCCCATGGGATGACGCCCCTGAACATCGGCGATGTCGAGTCGCTCGGCACGCTGTTCCGCATCGCGGAGAGCGGAGAGGCCTGCACGATCCTCCCGCGCTCGGTGCTGGCGATCCACGCTGATCCGAACAGCCTCGGCATCCGGCGCATCGTGGACCCCAGCCTGCGCAGGTACATCGCCGTACGCACCGCCACGGACCGCTACGAGCCGCGCGACAGCGTCGCAGCAGTCCACCGGGGCATTGTCGAAGTGACCCGAGAACTGACCGCCGCGGGCCGCTGGCCGGGCATCCACCTCACGTGACCCAATCCCGCGTCGCGAGGGTATGACTCGCGATTGCGACGAGTGGCCCCGTTGCGGCGCCTTTCGCCGAGGACCCGCGCGCCTGCCAGGTTTGAGCCTCACCGAGCACTTGGAGGCGCCGAAAACCCCGCATACGACCGACCGGCACAGGAAGATCCGTTGCCGGGCAAGAGCAAATCGTCCGACTTCGGCGTGCGGTCTCATAGTTGTGTCGGCGAGTTTTGACGGCAGTGCGGCATTCACGATCAAGTGTCACCGCTGATCGACACAGCTCGCGGTCGTTCGTCCTCTGCTTCACTCCGGGCGCTCGGCCTGTGTCTCTTGCCTTTTAGGACCACCACGTTGCCAATCGTGGAGCGACGTAGAGGTCGTTGTAGCCCAAGGGGCGGCGAGGATCGCGGGTGGCAAGGCGGCCATGATCTCGGCTGGGGTTCGATCGTTGATGGTGAGCTGGGCCGACCGCCAGCGATCGTGCACAGGTGGCCGCAGTACCCGATCCCAGGACGAAGCGCCGGATCGCTGGTCTGGACGAGGTCGCCGACGATGGTCATCTGGTGGGGCAGCGACGCATGACCATCCGCCAGGCCATCGCGGACAGTTCCTGCGTCTCGTCGACGACCACGTGCCCGAACGTCACCCTGCTCCCGGCTGCGGAGTTGGTGTCGCCGATAATCGCGGCGGCCTCGTCCAGCAAGTGGCGCACTGCAGCGTCGGCCAACGCACGCAGGTCGGCCGCGCCGAGCCGGCCGTCGGCGCTGCCACCATCGATGGCATCGCCGGTATCGGTGAACACCGCACTCTCCATCTGGTCGATCACGTGCTGAGCTATCAGTTCGATGAGCCGTTGCTGGAATACCGGCCAGGCCTGGCTGTGCGGTAATCCCGTACGAAAAGCCATGCCGAGGGCGGCAGTCAGGCGGATCCAGCCACCCTGCCTGCTGGTCGAACTCCACCTCAGCGCGACCGCCGTCTTGCCTGTCCCCGGTCCACCCTGCACCACAAGTACCCCGGCGTATCCGTCGCGGACGATGTGGTCCTGCTCGGCCTGCAGCGTGGTCACGATGTCGCGCATTCGCCCGGTTCGATCCGCGGTCGGCGCCGCCCATCAACGCGGCCTCGCGGCCCAAGGCGCCTTCCTCAGCAGTTCGCCGTCCAGCACAAGGACCGCCCGTCCTCGGGTCGTGATGCGCCGTCGTCTGCGTCCGCTAGGGGGCGGAGAACGCCGCTCCGGCAAGTGGATGGCGCGACGCGCGCGGTGCGCCAACGCCGCGAGCGAGCGGCACCCTCAACCCTCGACCTTTCCGACGCTCGGTGGGCCGCGATCGACGTGGACGTGCCCCGGAGTGGGGTACTGTATGCAGTATGTCGCTAGACCGCCCCGTTACCCGCCGTCTGCTGAGCGACGAAGTGTTCGACCGGCTTCGCGACTCGATCGTGCGCGGCGAACTGGCCCCGGGCGAGAAGGTGAAGGACGGCGAGCTGGCCCAGCGCCTCGGCCTGAGCCGGACGCCGGTACGCGAGGCGCTGAACCGGCTGGTCGACTACGGACTTGTGGAGGCCAGGCCCGGCGTCTACACCCGCATCACCACCGTCAATCGCCGGGACGCGGAGAAGACTCTGGCGGTACTGAGCGTTCTTCATCAGCTCGCCGTGGAAACCGGGGTGCCGCAGCTGGATCGGGCCGCGTTGCGGCAGTTGCGTACCGAGAATCGGACCTTCAAACGGGCGGTCGCCGCCGATGACATCGACGCGGCGTTGGCGGCCGACGATCGTTTCCACAGTATTGTCATCGAGGCTGCGGACAACCCCGTGCTCAGCCGGACGCTCGAGCAGTTGCATCCGTTGGTCCACCGGATCCTGTACCGGAAGTTCGCCAGCTTGCTCGGCGGCCGGAACACCGTCGAGCACCACGAGCAGCTGATCGAGGCCTGCGCCACCGGGGACGGACCCGCCGCCGGCAAGGTGGCGGGGGCGCACTGGACCGAACTCGGCGGGCAGATCACCCGGCTGTTCGAACGCGAGCAGCTGGCCTGACCAGAGTGCGTGGCCGGCCATCGCAGAACCCAGCCCGGGTAGCCGGTCACCACGGTCGCACTTGCCCCGGTAACGGCACCTCTCACGCTTGCTTAGTCACGCCGGGATGGGCCGAGGGTAAGCGCCGCAGGGCCGGGCTGCGCGAAGAAATCGTTCCCTTTGTCGTCAATGACGATGAACGCAGGAAAGTCCTTGACTTCGATCCTTCGGACGGCCTCCATACCCAGCTCTGAGTACTCGACTGTGTCGATCTTCTTGATGCAGTCCTGTGCCAGCCGCGCGGCCGGTCCGCCGATGGTGCCCAGGTAAAAACCGCCGGTCGCGGCGCAGCTGTGGGTGACAGCGTTCGAGCGATTCCCCTTGGCGAGCATGATGAGTGAGCCGCCCGCCTTTTGGAACTGCTCCACGTACGAATCCATGCGCCCGGCAGTCGTGGGTCCGAACGAACCGGAGGTATGTCCTTGCGGCGTCTTGGCCGGGCCCGCGTAGTAAACCGGGTGATTCCGCAGGTAATCGGGTAAGCCTGCGCCCGCGTCCAGACGTTCCTTCATCTTCGCATGTGCCAGGTCACGGGCGACGATCAACGTTCCGCTGAGAGACAGACGCGTGCCGACAGAGTGCCGAGACAGTTGTGCCCGCAGGGCGTCAATCGATTGATCCAGGTCTATCGGAACGACGTCGCCGACCAGGTCATCCGCGGTGGTATCGGGCAAGAAGCGGGCGGGATCGGTCTCGAGCCGTTCGAGAAACACTCCTTCCGCCGTGATCTTCGCCAAGGCTTGCCGGTCCGCGGAGCATGAGACCGCAACCGCGACCGGGCACGACCCACCATGCCGGGGCAGGCGCACTACCCGCACGTCGTGGCAGAAGTACCTGCCCCCGAACTGCGCGCCGATGCCCAGGCCCTGGGTGAGGTCCCAGATCTGCTGTTCCAGGTTGAGGTCCCGGAACCCGTGCCCGCCTGGCGAACCGGAGATCGGCAAGGAGTCGAGGTAATGAGCGGAAGCCAGTTTGGCGGTCTTCAACGCATACTCGGCCGAGGTACCACCGACTACGATCGCCAGGTGATACGGCGGACAGGCGGCCGTACCGATGGCCGCGATCTTCTCCGCAAGAAACCCAAGCAGGCTTCGCTCATTGAGCAGCGCTTTCGTCTCTTGGTAGAGAAAGCTCTTGTTGGCGCTTCCGCCACCTTTTGCCATGAACAAGAACTTGTACTCGTTGTCCCCGTCGGCGAGCAGCTCGACCTGCGCCGGCAAGTTGGTACCGGTATTGCGTTCTTCGTACATGCTCAATGGTGCCAGCTGCGAATAGCGAAGATTGAGTTTGCGGAAGGCGTCATAGACCCCGTGCGATAGATGCTCGGCGTCCGCGCCATCACTCAACACGTGTCGACCGCGCCAGCCTTGAATTATCGCGGTGCCCGTGTCCTGACACATGGGCAGCACGCCCCCCGCCGCGACGGCTGCGTTCTTGAGCAGGTCGAAGGCCACGAACTTGTCGTTAGGACTGGCGTTCGGGTCGTCCATGATCGCACGGAGCCGCCCGAGATGAGCGGGTCGCAGCAGGTGCGAAATGTCCCGGAAGGCTTCTTCCGCCAACAACCGGAGAACCTGTGGTTCGACGGTGACGAACTCCTTCTTACCGATGCGATCGACGCCGACTCCATCGGTGAACAACAGGCGGTATTCGGTGCCGTCGACCGCAAGGGGCAGCAGCGCCGTGTAATCGAATCCGGGCATTCCCATACTCAATTCTCGGTAAAGGTGGACGCCATCCCGCCGAGTGAGCCACGGGAGGGGACATGGGAATATTTCCCCGCCGTGTCGTGCAGATACCGGTCGAGCCGCACAGCACGATTCATTTCGTTGGTGACGATAGCCAGCCCCTCGTCAACGCCCATACCGGGCTTGGCCAGCAATTGGGTGGCCCCGGTGGCGATTCCGACGTGGGTACTAGCACGGGCCGAAAGGTCGGTCTCCGAGCAGGTTCCACCGATGAATGGACCTACCCCGCGGTCATGGCACGCCAATACGGCATCCACGGCGTGGTGAATTGACCCGAGGTCAGGCGTCTTCACCTGGACATGATGCGCCGCCCCCGCTTCCGCGAACGCCACGATGTCCTCGACCGTGTTGGCCCACTCGTCCGCAACGATCTGCACGCGCGATCCCCTCGCCTCCAGCAACGCGCGCAACCGGGACAGCACCTCGATCTGGGCATCTCGCGAGCCGGCGTCGATGGGGTGCTCCACACGCAGGAGATGCGGACCTGCCGCTTCCTCCAGCCGCCCAAGGAGGTCCGCAGTTCCGGCTACCGAACCTGACGCTTCGATACCCAGTGTTCCGTACACATCGAGGTGGATGATGGGGACGTAGTGCTCACCTCCCGCGAGTTTCCGGAGCCTCTCCCGGATCCAATGGAGGTAATCGATCAGGACGATCCCTCCCTGCCCGACCAGCTCACGTCGGTTGATCAAGCCGTGCGGAAGGACCGGAACCCGCTTGATGATCATTTTATCGACGTTGTCATAGCGGTCATCGCCGCTCTGCGCGTATAGCGGAACGCTCGCGAGGAGCCCTGGAAGCTGCCATTCATCCTTGAGGACGCGACCCATGAGGTGATGGCCGGCCGCGTGCGAAGCTGCATCGAGCAAAGCTTGCGACACGCCGTAAGAGGCAGCACCCCCCAAGCCGGGAATTTCCTGGATGAGGCGCTCAACATGCGCCGCTGACGCGCGGAAAGTGGTCACCTCCAGTCCGCGGACCAGCGGAGCGAGCGCAGTCTCGATCAGGCCGGCCAACTCGCCGGCGTGGAATCGCGGAGCACGACCACCGACTCCGGAATATTGCACACTGGCACAATCACCACGTGCTACGTAACCATCACTGAGCAGGAGCATCACGCAAACCGACTCAGCAGGCTCACGAACGGATCGGTAGCCCGGGGTCACCGCAGATCCTGAATAGAAATTTCCGTCCCGGAGTGCGCCGGACTTGATAGCCGCCTGATCATCAAAGAAGAAACCGCCCAGACCGGGAGACGCTATCACGTCTGCGATGGTCAGGGCCGACAAGTCGTTCACGTAAACTTCCTTTCCGGATATTTGTGAGACGATCAGCCTGACGGCTGATGCCACTGGCCCTACTTGGCGGCAGAGATCGTGGACAGCCGAAGATGAGATCGCCTGTTCGACGGTGAAGTACCTGCGCTCAAGTGGATAGCGTCGCAGTCTTGCGAGAGCAGGTATCGGCGAAGCGCGGATTCACCTCCGTCCGCAATGGCAGAGATCTTCACCGCGCAGCCGAGCGGCGGACCAAGGCCTGAGCCAGGACTTCCGCCGAATCGAGCAGAGGTACGGGCAAGGAGCCGGGTTCGAGCCCCAGCGGGATCTCGGTGCAACCTGCAATGATGACTTGCGCACCACGTTCGATCTGCCGATGTGCGGTGCGGATCAGCGGGTCTGACACCGTGGCACCTCTGCTGCCCGCTTTCACCGCCCGAATCGCGGCCATGACCTCGTGCTGGCCGACGTCCGGTTCGGGTGGGACGAGTTCGATCCCGAGCCGAACGAGCACCTGTTCATACAGCCCGGCCCGGACGGTGCCGGTGCTCGCGAGCAGTCCGACAGTACGGATCGGGGGCCGCAGCGCGGCCAGGTGCTCGGCAACCTCGCTGATCATGTCGACGATCGGCAGCCCCACGTGTTCGGCGATCTTCGGGACGAAGGCGTGCGCGGTATTGCACGGAATGGCGATCACGGTGGCGCCGGCGTCCTTGAGTACCTGGCTTCCGTGCAACAGCCAGGGGGTGGGGTCCGGCCCATCGCCCAGCAGAGCCTCGGTACGGTCGGGCACCGTGGGATCGGACCAGATGACCGTCCGGAAGTGATCCTGGTCCCGCACGCTCGGGGTCGCCTGGACGAGCTTGGCGTAGAAGTCCGCCGTCGCCGCTGGTCCCATTCCGCCGAGAATGCCGATCGTCTCTCGCGCATCGGCCGCGTGGCTCATCGAACGAAGTCCTTCATCGAACCAAGTCTTCCTGAAGAGGGTCGGGAGCCGGATCGGTGGCTACCTGCCGCGATGCATTCCTGGCCTCCCGTTTGGCCTCCGAACGGTCCACGACGGCGGCAGCAAGGGAGTTGCCGATTACGTTCACTCCGGTCCGAGCCATGTCGACGACGAAGTCGACGCCGAGGAGCAGCGCGACGCCCTCGGCGGGCAGGCCGATGGAATTCCCGGCTGCGATCAGCACGACGATCGAGCCGGAGGCCACGCCGGCTACCCCCTTGGAGAGGACGACCAGGACGCCGACCATGACGAGCAGCGCAGGCAGGGAGGTATCGGCACCGTAGGCGTTTGCGATGAATACCAGCGCGGCCGCCTGGTAGAGCACCGATCCGTCGGTGTTGAACGAGTAACCGAGGGGTACGACGAAGGACGTCGTCGACCGGCCGATGCCAAATCCTTCGAGCTTGCCCATGAGCGGGGCCAGTACGGCTTCGGAGCTACGGGTGACGAAGGCGACCCCGGCGAGTCCCGCGATCGTCTTCAGCAAGGCGAGGTAGCGAATGCGGTAGATGAGCGCGATGAGGGGGAAGAGCACCCCGACGACGATGACCAGTCCGACATAGACGACAGTGATGAAGCCCAGCAGGCTGCCGAGGTTGCCGAAGCCGTAATGCGCCACGTCATAGCTGATGAAGCCAAGCACCCCCAGCGGCGCGACGCGGATCACGTAGCCGACGACTTTGAACATGACTGAGGCGATGGAGTCCAGCACGGTGACGAAAGGCTTTGCCTTGTCGCCGATGGCCGCCATGGCTACGCCGACGAACACCGCGAAGACGATGGCGCCAAGCAGATTCCCGTCCGCGAACGCGCGGAAAATGTTCGCCGGGAACATGTGCAGGACCAGCTCGCTGAAATCGATGCCCTGGTCGAGAGATTTGAGGTCCGTGGTGTCCGCGGACCCGACCGAGGCACCGGTGCCGATGCCGGCCAGCTTGGCCAGGCCCACTGCGATCAAAAGGATCACGGTAGTGACGATCTCGAAGTAGAGAATGGCCTTGACGGCAATCCGGCCCACTTGCTTGACCGACTCCATCCGGGCGATGCCCAGCACGATCAACGGGAAGACCAGTGGCAGCACGATGATCTGCACCAGGTGCAGGAAGACGTCGCCGAGAAGCTTGAGCTGCTCACCCACCGCCGGCGCGAACGTACCGATGAGCGCACCGAGGCCAACGGCGATGAGCGATTGCACCCCGATGGGGAGTCTCCACCAGCGCCTTCGGGTCAGGGATGTCGCCACGCAGCCTCCAATATATTGCGCTTTGCGTACTGGGCGATGAGTCTGGCCGGGTCTGGCGGGCCTGTCAAGACTTCTGACGGAGCTGCATGTGGCGGTCCCAGCACAGCTTCGACACCCGGTAGACCGGTCGGCAGCAACGTCTACCGCTGGCCGCACGCGATACCGAGCATTCGCCCGCCAGCGTCGACATCTGTCCGGTCGCGCGGTACGCCAGAGCCGCACGATGGCTTGATCGGTGCGTTCCGCCTGTGCGTCCAGGGGAATACAGGCGCGCCGGTCACTGTGACCGGAGGTAAAGGCTTCACCCGCCGCGGTGTCGGCTACCGGAATCGGCTCGGTCGGGTGCGGCAAGACAGTCACTTGCCACAGTTCAGTGAGGCTGTAGCCGGCCATCAGCAGTTCGACGGTGTCGGCGCCGAAGCGTTCGCTCAACGCCGCGCGCAGCCCACTCAAGCACCGCGTACGGCTGGACGCTGCGCAGGACCGTTCACCGAATGGCGAGGCAGCCTTTCCAGCATTCGACCGGCCGGCAGCGGCGCGCCGTCACGATGCTGCTGGTCAGGGGCGAGGTCGCCGATTTGACTGCTCCATGAGATGCGCATGTCGGCCCTCGTAGACAAGTATGCGACGCGTGACACGGAGACTCTGCCTCCCGACGAGGTTCTGCGAATGCCAACCATCAGTGGCGCACGAGCGCTCGGCCTCGAAAGCGAAGTAGGCAGCCTCGATACGCCACACCTAGGGCCGAGTCTGCGCAGCGATCGCCATCTCGGCGGCGTCGTAACGACGCTCGGCAAAGACTGAGTGCGAGACCTTGTTCACCGCGAAGCTTTCGACCTGGCAAACCGGGCTGGCGTCTGGGAAGCAGTCGCACAGCGGCGTCCGGCGCGCTGAACGCCGTCCCGTAACAGTGTTGCGCCAAGATCGACGACCTTGGTTCGGAAGCTGGTGCGGGTCGTGGATGGCACGCCGGTGTCCACGCACGACCGCGGCATGTCCGCCGACGGTCTCACGCCCGGCAAGCGCAACGACTGCCGCGCCTGCACAGGCTCCGGCGTCGATCGGGCGGTGCGCGAAGGTCATGGCCGACGCCGGCTACCAGGTCCGTACGCAACCCGTAAGGGACAGGCGCCACTCCCGCCGTGGAAAGAAGATCGCAACACCGTCGGCGAGAGCTTCCGCGTCCAGGTCGAACACGCCCTTGGCGCACATGAAGTCCCGGAACATCCTGGGGTAGCTGCTGCCGCAAATCCGGCCCCGGGGCCACCGCCCGTTGACACCGATCAACAATCCATGTAGCCATTAAACATCCTATTGCATCAGTGAGGAGTGTCCGTGCGTAGTGACGACCGGCCGGCCGGCCTTCCCTTCCGGGTACGTGATCACTTCCCCTACGCCAAGCAGGCCGCTTACCTCAACTCGGCCGCGATCGGGCTTGTGCCGTCGCCGGTTCGCGGGCAGGTCGAGGTGCTGTTGCGGGATATCGCGAATCGGGGGACGAGTGCGTATCTCGAAGCCGCACCACAGTTCAGCGAGGCTCCGCGCGAAGCCGGCGCGCGGTTGTTCAATGCGGAACCGGGTGACATCGCCCTCGTCACGAGCGCGTCGGAGGTCATGAACCAGATCGCGCTGAGCTTGCGGCCGGGCCGGGGCGCGAACATCGTCACCGTCGACACCGAGGTGCCCGCAGTCACCTTTCCCTGGATCCGGCTGGCCGAGGACACCGGGCTGGAGGTACGCATCGTCGACACGTCAGCGGATCGGTCGGAGCTGACGATCGAGCGCATCGCCGAGCTGGTCGACGACGACACCGCGGTGATCGCGGTGAGCCTGGTGGAGTGGGTCACCGGTCATCGGTTCGACCTGACGGCGCTGGCCGATCTGGCTCATGCGCACGGTGCCATCGCGGCGGTCGACTGCTACCAGGCGGCAGGCGTCGTGCCGCTCGACGTCACTGCCTCCAGGATCGACCTTGCGGTGGCCGGTTCGTTCAAATGGCTGTGCGGTTTCAGCACCGCCGCCGTCTGCTACCTCCACCCCGCGTTGAGCGAGCGGATCCGCCCGGCGCTCGCCGGATCGGTCACGAGTGCGCCGAAGCCGCCTTACGACCACATCGACGGCACTGTGCTCGACTATGCGGCGGGAGCTCGGCGCCTCGAGTACGGCAGCGGCTCCACGCTCGCCCGATTCTCCCTGGGGCTGTCCATCGACTACCTGCTCGACATCGGGATCGAGCACATCTCGGAACACGTCGCCATGCTCACCGACCGGCTGGCCGGCGGGGTGGACCGCTTGGGCGGCCGCGTGATCACCCCACGCGACCGCAAGCAGCGAGGCGGGATCCTTTCGGTCGAGATCCCCGGGCGGGACAGCGTGGCCGTGCACACCGAACTCGAACGGGCCGGCGTGATCTGCTCACCCCGGATGGGGTTGATCCGCTTCTCCCCGCACCTGTTCACGGCGATCGCCGACATCGACCAAGCCCTCAACGCACTCGAGAGCATCATGTCGGCGCCATAGAAGGCTGCTTCCACCGGCAATGCCGAGGAAGGACTTCCCCCCTCTTCACCGTTGAGTGGGTGCAAGGAAGGCGCGGATATCCTCGACCCATCGCCGGCGCGAGACTGTCTCCACGTACATCATGTGTCCTGCCGGATATCGACGCGAGATGACCCGCTCCAATGGCAGGTCGTACTGCCGCACCAGGTGTTCGGCCATTCCGGTTGTGGCCATCATGTCGTAGTGACCGGTCGCGAGGAACAGGCGGGAGTTCGTCACCTGCTTGAGGTACTGGCTGATCTTCGCCGGGTAAGGGTACTCGGAGAACGGTGACGGTTTGCCGGCCGATCCGCTGGTGAAATCCCACTGCTCGTCCGCATCGGCGTCGTCGAGACGGTACTCGTGGCCGGCCGGTATCTCGAACCGGTCATGCAGGTACTGCCGTGCTCCCATCGCGAACGCCGGCTTGATCCGCAGGTCCACTGCGTCGAAAGACCCCTCCCGCAATGCCGGGTTGCCGGCCGGCAACGCATACCGGGCGTCGGACTGGCTCAGTGCCTTCCCCGAATCGGCGAACAACGCACCGCAGAACTCGCGATTGCTGACCCACAACCGGTTGCGCACGTAGGTGCTCGCGGCCAGGCCGGTGAGGTGCTCCAGCCGCTGCGCAACGGCCGACAACTCGGCCTCGGTCAGCAAGTTGACCTTCATCAGTGCCGACGCGAATTCGCCATAGGCGTACTCCGTCGCGAGGTCGAAAACCTCTTCCACGTCCGCTGCCTGTTTCGACGCAAGGCCGTGGAACCAGGCAGTCACCGCCTTGGTCGGCAGGGCGGCGACCGCGCCCGCGACATTACCCGGCCGGTCCCACGCGTCCAGGATGTTGGCGGCCTGGCTGACGAGCAGGATCCCGTCGACCGGCATCGCCGCGTCAGTCAGGAGGACATGGGCGAGGGCCGGTGCCCGTACCGTGCCGTAGGACTCGCCGAGCAGGTACTTCGGCGAGTCCCAGCGTCCGTACCGGGTCGTCCAGGCGAGTACGAGGTCGGCGAAGTACCGGGCGTCGCCATCCACGGAGTAGCAATCCCCCGGTGCCGCCTCGCCCGAGAACCGGCCGAATCCGGTGTTCACCGGGTCGATGAAAACCAGATCGGCGATCGGCAGGAGGGAGGATTGGCTGTCCTGCAGTGCATAGGGTGGCGAGATCGGGGTGGCCGGATCGTCCGGCAGGGCTGCGTATTTCGGCCCAAGGCCACTCAAGTGCAGGAACACCGAGGAAGAGCCGGGCCCGCCGTTGAACGCGAACACCACCGGCCGCGCGGAGTCCGGGTCCGGCACGTCGGCGAGATAGGAAAAGACCGACGCCGTCCCGGCCACGGCACCCGTCTCATCGCGGACGGGCATCAGATCCAGCGCGAAGCGATACGGCAAGGTCCGGCCATCGGCGGTGATCGAATCCCGCACCTCGTAATGCTCTTCCATTCGTCCTCCAGATCTCTTCCCGAACCTGACTGCAACAAGATATCGTAGTTCTCAACATCGTGTAGCACAACGGAGAGGCAGGTAGATGAGCGAGCCCCAGGAACTCGTCGAGACAGCATTGCGGGCGTCAGCCTCCGACGGCTGCGTAGTGATCGCGACCGAGGAGACTGAGGTCAACCTCCGCTGGGCGAACAGCAGCCTCACCACCACCGGTCATCTCTCGTCCGGTTCGCTCACCGTGACGTCCATAGTGGACGGCAATCGCGCGGCGACCGTCACCGGGCCGGTCAGCAGTGCCGAGGAGGCAGAACGGCTCGTCCGGGCCGCAGACGTGGCGGCCGCGGCCGCGCCGCCGGACGACACTGCCAGTCCCCTGGTGGCCCCCGACGGCAACGACCACGGCTGGTCCGGCGAGCCGGCCCGCACCTCGATCCGGACGTTGGACCGGTTCGTCCCCGATCTGGCCCGGGCATTCGACCGGTGCGCAGGCGACGAGATCGCCTTGTTCGGATTCGCCGAGCACCGGATGGCGTCCACGTTCGTCGGCTCGTCCACCGGCCTCCGGCGCCGGTTCGATCAGCCCACCGGCAAGGTGACGATCACCGGCAAGTCCGCGGACCTGTCCCGGTCGACCTGGGCCGGCCTGCACACCCGCGACTTCACCGACATCGACGTCGAAGCCACGGTCGACCGGATCGGCAGGCAGCTGGGCTGGGCCAGGAAGCGGATCGAGCTGCCGGCCGGCCAGTACGAGACCATTCTCCCGCCGAGCGCGGTCGCGGATCTCATGGTCTTCACCTACATCCTGGCGTCCGCCCGCGCCGCCGACGAAGGGCGCAGCCCGTTCTCAGCCGGTAGCGGGAACCGGATCGGCGAACAGCTTTCCCCCCATCCACTCACCCTGTACTCCGACCCGGAAGAGGACGGTTTGCAGTGTCCACCGTTCGAGCTGGTGAGTGGCCAGCCCGGGCCGTACCCGGCACCGTTTTCCGTATTCGACATCGGCCAGCCCGCCACGAGGGTCGACTGGATCGATGACGGCCGGCTCACCGATCTTCACCGCAGCCGCGCCTGGGCGAAACGGACCGCCGCCCGGCCACGGCCGTTCGTGCACAACCTGACCCTGACCGGTGCCGAAGGCGGACCGTCGCTCGACGACATGGTGGCGAACACCGAACGCGGACTTCTCCTGACCTGCCTGTTCTACGTCCGCGAGGTGGACCCGGCGAATCTCCTGCTCACCGGGCTGACCCGAGACGGGGTCTACCTCGTCGAAAACGGCCGGATCCGGGGAGCGGTGAACAACTTCCGCTTCAACGAATCGCCGCTGAGCGTGCTGAGCCGGCTCACCGAGGTCGGCCGGACCGAGCCCACGCTCGGGCGCGAGTGGCAAGGCTACTTCCCGCGCACCGCGATGCCGCCGATCCGCGTGCCGGACTTCACCATGTCGACGGTCAGCCAGGCACTGTGAGCGGCCACGGGTCGGAAGTGCAGACCGCATCCGCGCAGCCGGGCATCGAAATTCCTTCTGCGTAGCCGAAACGGCCTGGCGGGCCTGGTCGCGAGTGGTACCGGGAGGGCGCTGATGCCGGTTCCGGGCAGCGAAGATCGACTCGAACGGCAGCTCACAGCCGGGTGGGAAGCGGTCTCGCCACGTGAGGGTGATCGCATCGAAAACCAGGCCGGCGCGCGGGTACTCGACCATGGGCTGGCCGACGATTTCACGGACGTATCAAGCCGAGCACGGGGCAGGTTGAGCGCGGCCGCGGTACCGCCGGGCCAGCCACTCCGGGAGACCCGGGCGTCGCACGTCCACAGGGGAAACGGCTACCCTCGCGTACGCCCGGATCGGGGAAATCCGCACGTACGCGAGGGCATCGGCAGCCGTCTAGGACGCCTGGCTCACCGACGACATCGTGAAGTCCGGAACGCGGATCGGCGGCATCGCCGTGCGCGACAGGAAGTCGTGCGATTCCCGGCCCAGGGTGGGCTCGGTGCGGCCGACTTCGGTCAGCCTTCCCAGCAGGTCGATCGGTGACTCGTTGAACCGGAAGTTGTTGACCGCGCCTCGCACCCGGCCGTTCTCGACGAGATAGACGCCGTCCCGCGTCAGGCCGGTGAGGAGCAGGCTCTTCGGGTCGACCTCACGGAGGTACCACAACGACATCACCAGCAGGCCCCGCTCGGTGCCGGCCACCATGTCGTCGAGAGAAGGACCGCCCTCGCCACCGGACAGCATCACATTGGTGATGAACGGCTGCGGTTTCGTTCCCGTTTGCCGTGCCCAGGACCGGCTGCGGACCAGGTTGGCCAGCCGTCCGTCCTCGACCCAGCGAGTGGCCGATACGGGCTGGCCGTTGTCGAACACCGATTGCATTCCGGACGTGAGAACACTTCCGGTGACGATGTCGAACGGGGCACATTCCAGGCCGTGCTCCGCCGGGTCGGAGTACAGGCACAGCGGGAGATCGGACAGCCGCTCGCCGATCCGGTTGCCACCACCGGCCGTGGACGCGAACACACTCCGTCCCTCGTCCGCCCTCCTGGCGTCCGCTTCCACGTACGCATGTACAACCAGGTCGGCCACCGCCGCGGGCGCCAAGATCGTCTCATACCGGCCGGGAGGCAGCTCGATCTTCGACTCTGCCCATTCCAGCCGCTGCCGGAGCCGGTCGACCTCGGCCGGGAGGTCCACCTCGGTGAAATCACGGGTGGGGCTGCCGATCCACGCCGACCGCGACAAGTCAGGGGACTTGCCGGTGATCATCACGTGTCCGGTCGGCTGATCGAACCGGCGGCGCAGACCGGTGGACGTCCCGAGGAAGGTCGAGGTCATCCGATGCTCGGCGAATCCGAACAGTTTCAGCTCATCCCGCTCGCACTGCTCGAATGCCTGCGCCAAGGCCGGCGCGAAACCCTCGAAGATCGCGGCCGAGGTGCCGGGAGTGTCCGCTTTCCAATCGTCATCGTGCTCATAAGGCTCGACCAGCGGACTGGCCTCATCCGACGGTGCCGCGTTGCGCGCCGCGGCATCCGCCGATCTGACCAGCTCCGCCGCTTCGTCCAGGCTCGTGACCACCCCGGTCTCCACCCCGGCGCGGTCGCCGTCGACCACGGACACCACGGTCAGCGTCCGGAAACTCATCTGCCCGTTGGTCGTCAGATTGTTGTTTGCCCAGCGCAGATTCGTCTCGGTCGTCTCGGCCGCGATCACCACGCAGCCGTCCGCCACCGACGCGTTCAACGCTGCCTCGACGATTTCCTGGGATGTGCTCACCGGCCGGCCTCCGTCCTGGTGTTGAGGATGTTCACATCACTGAACACCGCAGTGGGGCAGCCATGCGAGACCGCGGCCACTTGTCCCGGCTCACCTTTGCCGCAGTAGAAAGAACCGCCGAGCGCGAAGGTGGACGGTCCGCCAACCGCTTCGAGCGAACCCCAGAAGTCGGTTGTCGTCGCCTGGTACGCGACGTCCCTGAGCTGGCCTGCCAGCCGGCCGTTCTCGATCTTGTAGAACCGCTGCCCGGTGAACTGGAAGTTGTAGCGTTGCATGTCGATCGACCACGAGCGGTCACCCTCGACGTAGATGCCGCGGGTCACGCCGCTGATCAACTGCTCCGTGGAGGGACCGTTGTCGGCGGGTTGGAGCGATACATTGGGCATGCGCTGCAACGGGATGTGGCGGGACGAGTCGGCGAATGCGCAGCCGTTCGATCGCCCGAATCCCTTCATGTCGGCCATCTGCCGGTTGAGCTGGTAGCCGACCAGTGTGCCGTCCCGGATGAGGTCGAACTTCTGCGCCGCAACACCTTCGTCGTCGTAACCGATCGTCGCGAGCCCGTGGTCGGCCAGCCGATCACCGGTGACGTTCATGACCTTGCTGCCGTACTTCAGGTTGTTCAGCTTGTCGAACGTCGCGAAGCTCGTACCGGCGTACCCGGCCTCATAGCCGAGGGCCCGGTCGAGCTCGGTTGCGTGGCCGATCGATTCGTGGATGGTGAGCCAGAGGTTCGAGGGATGGACGACCAGGTCGTAGCTACCGGCTTCCACGCTCGGCGCCACGGCCTGTTCGGCAAGCAGACCGGGCAGTTCGGCCACCTCGCTGTCGAAATCCCAGCCGGTTCCGGTCAGGTACTCCCATCCTCGCCCGGTGGGCGGGGCGAGGGTGCTCATCGACGTGAACTGACCGGCTCCGCTGTCGAGGTGCACCGCCGTGAGCCGCGGCCAGATCCGGACCCGCTGCTGGGTGGTGGTCGTGCCCGCGGTGTCGGCGTAGAACTTGTTCTCGATCACCTGCATGAGCAGAGCGTCGACATGGTCGACACCCTTGGCCGACAGCAGTCGCCCGGAAAGGTCGGTCATCCGTTCCGCCCGGTCCGCTTCGGGCACCTCGAACGGGTTCTGCTCATAGGAGGAAACCCAGACGGCGTCGTGCACGGGTTCTGCTGCCAGCCGGACCGGGTCCCGGACCAGCACCCGGCCCACCCGCGCGGTCGACACCGCCAGCTCGGCCAGCGCGGCGGCGGCGTCGGTGGAACGGGCCACCCCGCTCGCAAATCCCCATGCCCCGTGGTGGATGACCCGCACCGCCAGGCCGAAATCCTCCTCGCTCGTGCTCGATTCCAGCTTGGCATCGCGCAGTTGCAACGTTCCGGTGCGGATCCGCTCCAAGCGGAAATCCGCATGTTCGGCACCCAGTTCACGGGCCCGGCCCAACGCGGCGTCGGCCAGCCTTCGGGCAGGCAGGTCAAGGAAGGATTGATCGATCTCCGGCACGGTGGCATTCCTCATTTCCCGCTGACGGGTCCAGCCCGGCGTGATGAGACAACGTTGCCAGGCAACCATTCCATTCCAAGTTGACCGATGTCAACACTTTGAGGATACTTTCAATGATTCATCGAAATGCGCCGCAATAGGCTGCAGCGCACGATCGCTCCGACCCATCAACGGAAGGCCACCATGACCGTCGAAAACTTCGCCATGGTCCGCGCAGGCAAGAACATCGGTTCGATCGAGGTGGTCGACTCCGGCGACCGGCTCGACATCACCTCTCGCGTCTCGGAACTGGAGGACAGCGGCTGGGGTGAGGGTTTGGTGGAGTGTGTGGGTTTGGGTGTGGGTGGGGTGCCGGTGTGGTGGCGGGTGTCGGGGGTGTCGTTGGCGGGTGCGGTGGTGTCGGAG
>NZ_JNYZ01000025.1 GCF_000717335.1 Amycolatopsis jejuensis | reverse complement strand
GGGAGATCCGCGATGACATCCATGAAGCCTTCCTCAGCATCGCCTGCAGCATCATCTGTTGGCGCAGACTCAAGAAATACTCAATCTGTTAGGACCTCTAAAGGGAAACACCGCCCCGCAACCGCCACCTCACGCCAGCAGGCTGCCGGAAAACACCACCCCGCAACCGCCACCTCACGCCAGCGGGCTGCCGCGAAACACCGCCCCGCAACCGCCGTCGCGCGTCAAAAGACCGCCGAGCAACCACCGCCTCCACAACAGCCGCCCCACTCGCGAACCGCACGAGAACCCGGCCCACCTCCACCCGAAACAGCACCCAGCCCCTCACAGTGCAAACGCGATCGACCGCACCACGACCGCCGCGAAGAACACCACCGTGAACGCCAGGTCGATCGACACTCCGCCCGCCCGTACGGGCCGCAGCACTCGTCGTACCGGGGCGATCACCGGTTCCGTCGCGCGGTGGCTGATGCGGCGGGCCTGGCCGAGCCAGGCGGGCCCGGTGGTGACCAGGCGCGTCCAGTCCAGCACCATCCGCACCACCAGCACCAGGATGAACACGGTCAGCACATACCCGAGCAGGGTCCCGATCAGGCTCATCACCAACACCTCACGTCTCCGGGAACCGTCTTTCCCTGCCAACGCCCGGCGCACCCGCGAAGTGTCCGGTTCGCCGAATTCTCAGCCGATTGCCAGGTCCGGGACGATCCGGTATCGAGGACCCATGCAGCGTGGTTCGGCGCGTCGGGCCGGGCGGGGATGATCCACCGGTCCTGGATGCGGTCGCAGGGCTTCGGCCCGGAGGTCTTCGACGGGCGCCCGGTGATCGGGATCGCCACGAGCGCCTCCGAGCTCGCGCCGTGCAACGTGCACCTCGACCGCGTCGCCGAGGCGGTCAAACGCGGCGTCTGGCAGGCCGGCGGGCTCCCGCTCGCCTTCCCCACCATGGCGACCGGCGAAACTCTCATGCGCCCTACCGCGATGCTCTACCGCAACCTCATGGCGATGGAGGTCGAGGAGCTCATCCGCGCCAACCCGCTCGACGGCGTCGTGCTGCTCTCCGGCTGCGACAAGACCACCCCGGCGATGCTGATGGGTGCCGCGAGCGTCGACCTGCCTGCGGTGATGGTCACCGGCGGCCCGATGCTGAACGGCAAGTTCCGCGGCGGCGACGTCGGATCGGGTACGCACGTCTGGAAGTTCGAGGAGGACCTCAAAGCCGGCCGGATGACGGAGGAGGAGTGCTTCTTCGCCGAAGGCTGCATGGCCAGGTCGAACGGCCACTGCATGACCATGGGCACTGCGTCCACGATGGCTTGTCTCGCCGAAGCGCTCGGGATGCAGCTGCCCGGTTCGGCGACCTGGCCCGCGGTCGACGCGCGGCGGTTCGAAACGGCGCAGGCGGCGGGCCGCCGCATTGTCGCCATGGTGGGGGAGGACCTCCGCCCGTCAGCCGTTCTCACCCGCGCGGCCTTCGAGAACGCCATCTGTGTCAACGCGGCGATCGGCGGGTCCACCAACGCGATCGTGCACCTTCTCGCGCTGGCGGGCCGCGTCGGCGTCCCGCTCACCATGGCTGACTTCGACGAGCTCACCCGCGTCGTGCCCACGCTGGTCAACCTGATGCCGTCGGGCCGTTTCCTGATGGAGGATTTCTGTTACGCCGGCGGCATTCCTGTGGTCCTGCGCCGCCTCGCCGACGCCGGTCTTCTGCACGCCGACGCCCGCACGGTCACCGGTAAAACGATCGCCGACGAACCCGCGGAATGCTGGAACGACGAGGTCATCACGCCGGTCGACGCGCCCTTCCAGCCGCCGGGCACCGGAACCGCCGTGCTCACCGGCAATCTCGCCCCGGACGGCGCGGTGCTCAAGCAGTCGGCCGCGTCGCCGGAGCTACTCACGCATACCGGTCGCGCGCTGGTCTTCGACACCGCCGAGGAGTACCACCGCGTCGCCGACGACCCGGACCTGCCCGTCACGCGCGACACCGTCCTGGTCATCCGCGGCGCCGGTCCGAAGGGTTACCCGGGAATGCCGGAGGTGGCGAACGTCCCGGTCCCGAAGAAGCTCCTCGACCAGGGCATCACCGACGTCGTGCGCATTTGCGACGGCCGGATGTCCGGTACCGGTTACGGCACCGTGGTGCTCCACGTCAGCCCCGAATCGGCGGTCGGCGGGCCGCTCGCGCTCGTCCGCAGCGGGGACCGGATCACGCTCGACACTCCGGACCGGTCGCTGACCCTCCACGTGTCCGACGCCGAACTCGCCACCCGCCGCGCCGAGTGGACCGCGCCGGAAAGCCCGTACCGCAGCGGATACACCTGGCTCTACCGCGAGCACGTCACCCAGGCCCATCTCGGCGCCGATTTCGACTTCCTCCACGGCTCCCGCGGCTCCGCCGTCCCGCGCGACTCGCACTGACGGCATTTCACCCGGACGCGGCATCCGTCACGGCAGGGCGTCCGGCGGTCGTCATGGAACGATTCAGAAGACCGATCGGCCGGAGCAGGAAGGGAACCCGCGTGATCAAGACCAGCCGAGGCAGCGGATCCGGGGTACGGCGCGTGACGTTCGTGCTGCCGGTGGACACCCCGCCCGGCGCGGTGAGCGTGGTCGGTGACTTCAACGACTGGCAGCCCGGCCGCCACGAACTGCGCAAACGCTCGAACGGCACGCGCTCCGCGGCGATCGAGGTCCCGCCGGGTGCGCAGCTGCGCTTCCGCTACCTCGCCGACGGCGGCCGCTGGCTCGACGACCCGGACGCCCCCGCCCGCGACGGCCGGGACTGCCTGTACGTCGCCGACTGAGCCACCCCGAAGTCCGTGAAGGGAACCATGAGGGAATCAGATTCCGTGATGGTTCCCTTCACGGAACTTGGTCCGGCAGCCCAAGGTGACGGTTGCTGCCTTGGGGCAGGTCTCCAGTATCACCGGCCCGTGGCCCCACGCGAGGGAACGGGGACTGACCAGCGCCAACGCTGACCGCGGAGCCAGAGCCAGCCGACCATGGCCAGCAGCGCGGCCACACCTCAGCCCACCCGAGGCGGTACCCCACGGTTAAGCCCCAAGGTTCCCTTCACGGACCTGTGCCGAACAAGGCGCGGAAGTGATCCGGTAGGCTCGCGAAGGAAGCGCGGCGGTGGGGCTCGCCGCTCCGGGACGATCCCGGACAACCGCGGCCGAGGCCGCCAACAGTCCCTACTCGAACGGCGACCCATGTCCGTGGAGTAGGAGAAGACTGTGCCCGAAGAACCTCTCGACCCCGATGTCGACCTCCGCGATCCCGCGCAGCAGCGCGAACTCGTCCGTCACCACGTGTCGGTGCTCGGCAGCATTGCGCTCGGCGGTGGCCTCGGCGCGCTCGCTCGCTACGGTCTCGCCCAGGCTCTGCCCACCGCGCCCGGCGGCTTTCCCTGGGCGACGTTCTGGACCAACGTCGCGGGCTGTTTCCTCATCGGCGTGCTGATGGTGCTGGTCACCGAAGCATGGCCGGCGCACCGGCTGGTCCGGCCGTTCCTCGGGGTCGGCGTGCTCGGCGGGTTCACCACGTTTTCCACCTATGCGGTCGAAACGCGCGACCTGCTGAGCCCCGGCACGGTGCCACTCGCCTTCGCCTACCTCGGCGGCACGCTGGCCGCCGCGCTGGTCGCGGTCCTCCTCGGACACGCGATCACGCGGAAGCTGGTGCTCCGGCCGCTGAAGGTGGCTGCCTGATGACCGTGCTGCTCGTCTTCCTGGGCGCCGCGGTCGGCGCGCCGATGCGGTACCTCACCGACCGGGCCGTCCAGTCCCGGCACCAGACGCTGTTCCCGTGGGGCACCTTCACCGTCAACCTGGCCGGCTGCCTGCTGCTGGGTGGTCTCGCCGGAGCCGGAACCGCCCTGCCAGCCGCGGTTTACAGCCTGGTCGGCACCGGGTTCTGCGGCGCACTCACCACGTACAGCACGTTCAGCTACGAAACCATCCGCCTGGTCGAACGCCGGTCCTACTTCGCCGCGGCGGCGAACGTCGTCGTGAGCATTGCGGCCGGAGTCGGCAGCGCCGTGTTCGCGTACGAGGCGGTGCACGCCCTGGTCGCGTGACGCGGCGACCTCAGGCCCGCCCGCGGACCAGGTCGACCAACCGGCCGAGCACGTGCTCGCCCGCGGCGCGGAGGCCGTTGTGCTCGTATTCGTTGGTGATCCACGGTTGCAGCGTCGGGATGAGCCGCGCGGTCTCCTCGGAAAACACGCGCTCGACGTACATGTCTTCAGCGTAGATGGCGGCTGCGGCGGGGACTGTGCACTTGCGCAGGACGTCCGCGTCGTACAGCCGGGGCCATTCGTGCTGGGCGAGCAGCTCGGCGGTCTCCTTCATCGGCTGCAGTCCGCGGACGTCGTCGAAGAGCCACGGGAACACGTGCTCGCCGGTGAAAAGCGTGGGGTCGGCACGGAATTCGTCCGGCAGCACGCGTTCGGCGGACCAGCGGGTGGCCACCCCGTCGGCGTACGACGATTCGTGGACCACCGAGTACAGCGGATTGCGCGCGGTGAACGGGAGCGCGGCGGCGACATCGTGCGCGAAGACCGGCGAGCGTGGGTCGCGTTCGAGCAGGTAGTGCAGCGTTTCCTGGCCCCCGCTCGCGCCGAAGAGGTAACCGAGCTGGCGGAACAGCCGCGCGGTGAGCGGACTGCCGTCGGGCAGCGTGACGGCTCCGTCGTCGAGGAGCGGCAAGAGCGCCTCGATGCGGCCACGGTCGTCGGGATAGCGGAGGTAGTACCGGCGGTTGCGCTCGAGGAGGTTGGCGAATGTGGCGGCGTAGACCTCGTCGGGATGCCGCGTGAGGGGTGGCAATCCGCCGGTGAAGAAGGCTTCGGCCAGGCCGTCCGGCGCTTGGGAGAGGTACGCGAGGGTGCAGAACCCGCCGAACGACTGGCCGAGCACACTCCACCGCTCGACACCCAGCTGCTGGCGGATCGTTTCGGCGTCCCGCACGATCGAATCGGCACGGAAATGGGTGAGGTACTCGGCCTGTTCTTGCGGCGTGCCGGTCAGGGTACCGACCGGCGTGGACCGTCCGGTACCGCGCTGGTCGAGCATGAGGACGCGGTAGTCGCGCAGCGCCCGCGGCAACCACGACGGGCTCCCGGCCGACGGCCGCGGCGCTTCGTGCCCGGGACCGCCTTGCAGGTAAACGAGAAACGGCCGGGCGAGCCCGTCCGGATCGGCGACCTCGCGCGCGAACACGGTGATCCGGCGCCCGTCCGGCCGGGAGTGGTCGAGGGGTACGGAGAACTCGTGGTCGGTGAGGACCAGGCCGGGAATGCGCACGGTGGTTGCCATGCCGCCGATCAAACCAGAGCTGCGCCGGGGCAGGCGAGTGAATTCCGGCTCGAACGTCCACAGTGGACGAACCGGTCACTCCGGCCGGATCGTCCACAACGGACGCACCCGGGGCATGCCGGTGGTGCTGCGCGCCGGACCGGGTTGCGGCTCCGGGGGTGGCGGGTCGTCGGGAAGCGGACGGTCCGGCCCGGGCGAGGGGACCACCGGATCGGGCTCCGCCGGGACGGGCGGAACCGGCTCTGGCGGGGCGGGTGGCGCGGTGAGGCGCTGGCGGGGCATCGGTGACTCCTTCCCGGACATCCGTTCCTGATCGGGCTACCGCGGATCGGCGGCGGTGAAACATCCTCCCGGCCACGCTAGGGTCGGAAGGGGAGCCGACGACCGGAAAGAGGCGAAACGATGAGCGCGGACAAACCCGGCGAGCAGGAACCGCTCGACGCGGAGATCGTGGAAAGCGGGGCGACCGGGGCCACACCGGTGACGCCCCCGGCCGGGCTGCCCGACCCGGACTACAGCGAGGGCGGCGTCCCGTCGTTCGACTTCGTGCGTGACCGGATCGAGCAGCGCTACACGACGTCCGTCGGCTCGCAGGAAGTGGCCGGGATCGGTGGCCCGGAGACCCTGGAGTCGCTGGACAAGAAGATCGCCGACCGCAAGGAAGCTGCGAAGGACAAACTGGCCGAGATCCGCCGCGCGATGGGGAAGGAGTAGCGGCCGTTCCGGTACCCCCGGGCTTCCCGGCTCCGGAAGCCTGGCGTGGGTGAGCTGCGCTCGGCCGGAGCTCCGCACCCCGGGTCAGCCCCGGAAGCCACCTGCGGCCAGTGCCGCATCCACCCGTGCCCGGTGGGCCGCCTCCCACTCGTCGAGGGTCTGCGCGTCCTCCTTCGCCAGCCGCGCCCGTGCGTCGGCCAGCACTTCACCGGCACGGGAGCCGGGCACGACGACCACCCCTTCCTCGTCCGCCACCACGACATCCCCGGCGGACACGGTCACCCCGCCACACCGCACCGGCTCACCGAGCGGCGTCACCGCGGCCTTCGCCCCGGGGATCGGGATCACCCCGCGCGCGAACACCGGGAAACGCATCTCACGGACTTCGGCCAGGTCGCGGATCACCCCGTCCAGCACGAAACCCGCGATCCCGCGCCGCTGGGCCACCGCGCAGACGTTGCCGCCGGCCAGCGCATAGCCGACGTCGCCCGACTCCACCACGATCACCGATCCCGCCGGCGCGCGGTGGATGGCCGCGTGCAGCATGAGGTGGTCGCCCGGCGGGCAGCGCACCGGGTACGCGGGCCCGGCGATCCGCGGTACCGGCGTCCACAGCGGGCGCACGCCGTGGTCGAGGACCTGGCTGCGGCCGAGCAGGTCGGCGAGAGTGGTGGTCGGGAGGTCGGCGTCCATGGACGGCGATGCTGTCACGCCCGGCGCGGCCGGATACCGTTCCGTGGCACCGATCACGGAGGACAGATGGCATTCCGGCACACCGTCGCCGCGTCGCCGATCGGCGACCTCACCCTCGTCGCCGACGGCAGCGCGCTCGTCGGCATCTACTTCGACGGGCACAGCCGGACCCCGCGGTTCCCCGACTTCGGCCCCCGCGCCGACGCCGCTTTCGCCGGCGCGATCCGCCAGCTCGGCGAGTACTTCACCGGGCAGCGGCGGACGTTCGACCTCGAGCTCGACCTGCGCGGCTCCGCGTTCGAACAGCGCGTATGGCAGCTGCTGACCCGCATCCCGTACGGCGAGACGCGTACCTACGGCGACCTTGCCGCCGAACTGGGCGATCCGGGCGCGGCGCAGGCCGTCGGAAACGCGAACGGCTGGAACCCGATCAGCATCGTCGTGCCGTGCCATCGGGTGGTCGGCAGTGGCGGCGGCTTGACCGGGTACGCGGGCGGGGTCGACCGGAAGCGGTTTCTGCTGCACCTGGAAGATCCACCGGCCGAGGATGCCGGACGGCTGTTCTGACTCACCCCAGCGACGCGCGCCCGTGTTTCCAGTAGCCCTGAAACGCGATCGCCTGCTTCGGCACGCCGCGCTCCCGCGTGAGGAACCGCCGCGTACCGGTGGCGAGACCGCTTTCGCCGGCGACCCAGGTGTAGCCGGGTGGCTCGGTGAGGTCGAGCTGGGCGAGGGTGTCGAGCGCGAGCCGCCCGGGGAGACGGTCGTCCTTGCGGACCAGCCAGTGGACATCGGCGCCGAGCGGTGCGTCGACGGCCCGGACGTCGTCCTGCGCGCCGACCTCGAGCAGCACGGTGGCGCGGAGATCGGCCGGTGACGAGTCGAGAATCGCCAGCGCAGCCGGGATTGCACTCTCGTCGGCCAGGAGAAGCTGCGTCGCACCGGGGTTCGGCAGGAACGTGATCCCCTCGTCGAGGATCCCGACCTCGTCACCCGGCTCGGCCCGCTGCGCGAACTGCGACGCGGGCCCGCCGTCGCCGTGGACAGCGAACTCGACGTCGACCTCGCCCGGCCGCCACGCGCGGATCGTGTAATTCCGCACCCACGGCCGGGTGGCCGGCCCCATCAGCATGTGCTGGGCGAGCCAGCGGCTCCCGGAGGCAGTCGGCAGCCGCAGCGCGCGCTGCCCTTCGCGGGGAAAGAACAAGCGGCACCACTGATCGAACCCGAGCGGGACGAACCCGGTGAGGTCCTCTCCGCCGACGGTGAGGGTCACGAAATGCGTGGACGTCCGCTCGGCCCGGAGAACGGTCGCGCGAAGCAACCGCCTGCTGTCGGGCGTGCGGCGCTGGGGAATGGTCGGCATGGTCTTCCCGTGGGGATTAGGTGAGGCTTACTTTAGCGACGCTAGCCGGTGGTGGGACGCGGCGGCAAGGCCGACTGTGGGTGGGACTGAGGGGTGGCGGTGTTGTTCCGCTCTGGTGCTGACGTTTCGCGCTGGCGTGCTCTGGTGGTGACGTTCGTGGGCATGCCGAGTGCGATGGTTCGTCTCGTTTCGAGCTCGGCCACGAGGTGGTCTGACCGCGAGGCAGGTCCGCCCGCGAGGCGGTCCGGCGGGAGACGGCCCGCTTGCGACGCCGTTCCGGTTGCGAGACGGGTCCGGCTGAGTCGCTCCGGTTGCGAGACGGTCCGACCTGCAGAGGTCTGGTTGCGATGCGGTCCGACCACGAGGTAGTCCGATCGGCGATGGTCCGGTCATGAGGCGGTCCGGCCGACGGCGGCCCGGCCACGAGCAGTCCGACCTGAAGCGGTCTGACCACGAGGCAGTCCGGCCTGAGGCGGTCTGACGGCGAGCCAGTCCGACCGGGGGCGGTCTGATTGCGGAGTGATCGGGTCGCGGGGCAGTCGAGTCGCGGAGGGACCGGGTCACGGTGGTCGAGTCGCGAGGTCGATGGGTTGCGGCGTGGGCGGTTCGAGGCGTTGGACAGCTGGCGGAGTGGATGGCTGTCGGAGTGGCTGCCGGCGGAGCGGACGGCTGGCGTGGACCGGCCGATTCGCGAAGTCCCGCTGACTCTCCGTATCACCCTTTTGGGTGACACTAGACTCCTCAT
This sequence comes from Amycolatopsis jejuensis, assembly GCF_000717335.1. GTDB lineage: Bacteria > Actinomycetota > Actinomycetes > Mycobacteriales > Pseudonocardiaceae > Amycolatopsis > Amycolatopsis jejuensis. The sequence continues at coordinate 123,046 of NZ_JNYZ01000025.1, read as the reverse complement.
CGTCACGGCCCACCATGACGCTCCGTGCAGTGCTCTGGATGAAGGTCCCCGTCATGATCGCCGGACAACCCGTCGCTCCGATTGTGCGGATGAACGTGCATATTCCCGAGCCAGTGCAGGTGCGCGCCCATATTCGCCCGACATTTCACGCTGGGGCGGGTGGCGGGGGAACCGGACAAAAGCGTCCGCGGAGGTGGTTGCGGGGAGTAGTGGACGGCGTCACTCGAACCGCTGGGCGACGGTGGAATACCGTTCACCGCGACACTGCCAGTACTACTGCGCGGTAACGCACGGTCTTCGCCAAGATGAGGCGCATCCGGGGCGGCCGAGGCCCCGCGGGCAGCGATCGGGCCGGTCTGCCGGCCGGAAGAGAGAGGGAAGACGACCTCGTGACGGTAGCTTCCTGCCTCGCGGACCAGTCGGACCAGGCCGCGCAGGCCGAACAGCCGAACGGGGCGGTCAGGCAAGCCCAGGCCGCCCCGGCGGGCCGCGCCGCCGGTCCGGCCCGCGCAGGCGAGCCCAGCGAGGAAGCCCTGCCCGGGCAAGCGAGCCCAGCGGTCCAGCCGAACGAGCCACACCGCCAGGACGGCTCCGGACCTGCGGATCCGGCAGACGAGACCGGCACCCCGAACGGGCCGAGCCACTCGGACGACGTCGGCTGCCCGCACCAGGGCCAGTCTCCGGGCAAGGCCACCTCCCCGAGCGACCCCAAGGCTTGGACCGACACCGAGCCCCCGACCGCACCGAACGAGCCGAACGCCCTGAACGAGCCGAACGCCCTGAACGAGCCGAACGCCCTGAACGAGCCGAACGCCCTCAACCCGCCGAGCGGCGGCAAGTCGAGCGAGGCCGACGTGCTCAAGGGCGCCGCCGTTCGCCGGGCCGGTCTGCCGAGCAGGCCTGACCTGCTCAAGGGGAAGGACCGACCGGGCGGGGCCGGTCCGCCGCGCGAGACCGACCGCCCCGTGGCTGCCGATCTGCCACACGGGCCGGATTGGTCCCGCCGGACTGATCTGCCCGAGGGTGCTGACCCATCGACTGGGGCCGGTCTGCTTGAGGGCGCCGATCTGCCCCGCGACACCGACCTGCCCAAGGCTGCCGCCTTGCCGACCGGGGCCGGTCAGCTTGAGCGCGCCGATCCGCCCTGTGGGACTGATCTGCCGATAGCCGCCGCCTTGCCGACCGGGCCCGGTCGGCCTAAGCGCGCCGATCTGCCCCGCGACACCGACCTGCCCAAGGCCGCCGACCTCCGTCACCGGGGCGAGCTGCCCAAGGAATCCTTTCCCGCAACCACCACACCCCCAGACCAGCCTCGACCCGGAAGCAACCACCGGGTCCGGGTCGTCGTCGATTGGGAGCCTGGGGTTCGGCCGCCGCGCAGGGTGGCTACGCGGGAGGAGATGATCGCCTCCGCGTCGCGGGTGCTTGCGCGGCGGCGGCGTGGTCGGCATCGGAAGCCGGACACTCGTGACTCCTGGGCCGAGCGTGCTGCGGATTTCGTCGTTGCCTGGGCGCCTGCGCTGCGGATGGCCGTACTGTTCGTCGCCGGGTCGGCGTTTCTCGCTGGGCTTGTGTTGATGGGCAGTCCGGTTGCCGGGGTGGCGGTGACGTCCGTGACGGTGGCTGCGGGCGTCGGGGCCTGTGCGGCGCGGCCGCGAAAGTCCCCCTCGCATCGGTGCTGAAGCAATGCGGCCGGATGTCGATGCCCGCCCGTTCCGTTCGACGAGGATGTGACGGCTGGCCGACGTGCCCGGGACCGAACCGGGCCCCAGCCCTGACCCGAGGAGCGGTCATGCGATTCCTGATGATGCACCGGCTCGACGAGAACGCACCCGGCGCCTGGAACCCGTCCCCCGAATTCATCGAGAAGATGGGCGCCTTCATCCAGGACTGGACCGAGCGCGGCATCCTGATCACCGCCGAGGGCGTCCACGACTCGTCGAAAGGCGCGATCGTCCGCAAGCCCCGCGGGGCGCGCCCCACCGCCACCGACGGGCCCTTCACCGAGGCCAAGGAGGTCATCGGCGGGTTCGCGCTCGTCAACGCCGACAACCGGGCCCAGGCGGTCGAATACGCGAGCCAGTACGCGGAGCTGTTCGACGAGATCGAGGTCGAGGTGCGGCAGGTCGTGGAGTTCGAGGATCTGGAGAACCGGTAACTCCGCCAGCCGGGCCGCGGGCACCCCCACGGCCCGGCTGTTGCGCCGTTCCGCTGCATTTTCCGGTCAGGTCTTTGTCATTCCGTTGACCAACGGCCGGGCAGGCGTGATCTTCATCGTGGGGCGGGGGCCGAGGAGGCAGCGATGCGGGTCATGCTCACGGTCGTGGCGACAACGATGTCGGCGCTCCTCGCCGCCGGTCCGCCGTCGGGGGAACCGACCACGCCGCACACGGCTGCCGACAACACCGTGGTGTGCAACAAATACTGCGACAACCGGGCCGCCGATCAAGCCACGGGCGACCGGATCGCGGTCACCACGCCGCTCGACGACCGCGTCCTCCAGCTCCACTTCGCCGACAACGATCCCATGGGCTGGGCCGCGATCGACCACGTGAAGCCGGGCGACAGTGTCTGGCTCGACCGGTCCTTCGACGCCGGTTCAAGCTGGACCGGCGGTTCCCAGCTCGGGCTCACCAAGGCGCCGTCGGGGATCGGCGCCTGGCGCACCCAGATGTACAACAACGACGACTGGAACAACCGCGGCGTCGGCGCCCTCCGCGCGTGTGGCAGTGCCGTCGACACCGGCCGGATCGCCTGTACCCCTTGGGCCCGCACCCGCTGGAACGCCGCGAACCGCGCGCAAGCTGCGGCCACCGCCATGATGGCGACTTACGACAACGGCACCGGATACTTCCGCAGCAGCAGCGGATGGGGGAGCGCCGTGTCGTTGTCGGGGGTGATCCGCGACGCCGTCGTCACCGGGATGGGCAGCTACGAGTACGCCATCGCGACGACCTACGACAAGAACGTCAACGCCGGCCGCGGCCAGTTCCGCAACGAGTTCTCCGACGACACCGGCTGGTGGGCCATGGCGTGGCTCGACGCCTACGACCGCACCGGCCAGCAGCGCTACCTCGACACCGCGAAAGCCGAAGCCGAGCACATGCAGACCTTCTGGACCGGCGACTGCGGCGGCGGCATCCGATGGCAGGAAGGCCAGCCGTACAAGGCATCCATCTCCAACAGCCTGTACCTCCAGGTCAACGCCACCCTCGCCGACCGCACCGGCAGCGCCACCTACCGCACACGGGCGCAGCAGGGCTGGGAATGGTTCCGCAGCAAGGGATTGATCGGTTCCGACGGCCTGGTGATCGACGGCGTCGACGGTTCCAGCTGCGCCGCGGTCGGCAAGCGCTACACCTACAACCAGGGTGTGCTCGTCTCCGCGCTCATCGCACTGTCGCGGGTGAACGGTGACCAGGGCCTGATCACCACGGCCCGCTCGATCGCCGACGCCACGACGCGCACCGGGTCCTATTTCACCGGCAGCGACGGCATCGTGGGGGATCCCGGCGAGAGCTCCAGCTGCACCGACGACGGCTCGTTCTTCAAGGCCGGGCTCGTCCGTGGCCTGTCCGAATTGGACGCCGCGGTGTCCGGCGCGCCCTACCGGGACTTCCTCGTCCGGCAGGCGGATTCGGCGTATGCCCGCTCCCGCAACGACTTCGACCAGTATTCGCGGTCGTGGTCCGGCGGCACCGGGAAGGGACCCGGGTGCCAGGCGGGCGGGCTGGCGCTGATGAACGCCACCCATCAGTGACCGCCGCCACGCCCGCGGCCGGGCGGAACGTCCCCGGGTACGGTGGGGACGCCACGGAATCCTGCGTGGCCTCGGTGCGGACGGGGAAGGGCGATTGTGGAGCTGAAGGTCGGGTACAAGGCGTCGGCGGAGCAGTTCGGGCCTCGCGAGCTGGTGGACTTCGCGGTGCGGGCCGAGGAGCTGGGGCTGGACTCGGTGTGGGTGTCGGATCACTTCCTGCCGTGGCGGGCACAGGGCGGGCATGCCCCGTGGGCGCTCGCGTGGATGCCCGCGGTGGCGGAGCGGACCAGCCGCGTGCTGATCGGGACCAGTGTGCTCACGCCGACGTTCCGGTACAACCCGGCGGTGATCGCGCAGGCGTTCGCCACGATGGCGCTGCTGTCGGGCGACCGGGTGATCCTCGGTGCGGGCACCGGGGAGGCGCTGAACGAGATCGCCGTGTCCGGGCGCGAATGGCCGGAGTTCAAGGAGCGGTTCGCGCGGCTGCGCGAGTCGATCCGGCTCATGCGCGAGCTGTGGACCAGCGACAACGTCGACTTCGACGGCGACTACTACCAGCTGGTGAACGCGAAGATCTACGACCGGCCGGAGCGTCCGGTGCCGGTGTACGTCGCCGCGGGCGGCCCGGTGGTGGCGAAGTACGCCGGCCGCGCGGGGGACGGGTTCATCTGCACCTCGGGCAAGGGCATGGATCTCTACACCGAAAAGCTCATGCCCGCGGTGGCCGAGGGCGCGGCCGCGGCGGAGCGGGACGTCGCCGGGATCGACCGGATGATCGAGATCAAGATGTCGTACGACCGGAATGCCGCGCAGGCGCTGGAGAACACGCGGTTCTGGGCGCCGCTTTCGCTGACTGCGGAGCAGAAGCACACCGTGTCGTCGGCGGAGGAGATGGAGCGGCTCGCCGACGAGCTGCCGATCGAGCAGGTCGCGAAGCGGTGGATCGTGGCGTCGGACCCGGACGAGGCGGTCGCGCAGATCAAGCCGTATCTCGACGCGGGCCTGAACCACCTGGTGTTCCACGGCCCCGGCCACGACCAGGAGCGGTATCTGACGCAGTTCGCGGAGGACGTGCTGCCGCGGCTGAAAGCCCTGGGCTGACGTTCGAGGAGTCCGGCCGGGACCCCAGCGGTTCCGGCCGGAGCGGTACGACAGCACGAAAAAACCCCGCCCGGCTGATCCGGAACGGGGGGAATGCTGGTGCGCGATACTGGGATTGAACCAGTGACCTCTTCCGTGTCAGGGAAGCGCTCTCCCGCTGAGCTAATCGCGCGAGGTGGAGACGGGATTCGAACCCGTGTACACGGCTTTGCAGGCCGTTGCCTCGCCTCTCGGCCACTCCACCGCTCGGGCTGGTGCGCCCTCCGAGCGGACGACGGGATTCGAACCCGCGACCCTCACCTTGGCAAGGTGATGCGCTACCAGCTGCGCTACGTCCGCACTGCCCATCGGCCGGAATCTGCGCCCCGGAACCCTGCGATTCCGGCTCGCACCCCGTCGCCGTGGTGTGGAAGAACCATATCGGACCGCCGCAACCGCCGTGGCACCGGGGTGTCCCGCCCGGCCGCGTTCAGGCGAGATCGTGGGGAATCAGGTGGGTGAGCGCGTCGTCGACGTCGACCCACAGGTGCTCGTTGCCGGGCAGGACGACGTCGTAGGTGCGGTCGAGGAAGTCGGCCAGCTCCTGCGCGGACGCCTCGAACATGGCGTGCCCGGACGGCGAGTTGAGCTCGATCAGCACCGATTCCGGGTCCTCGACCGACGGGCGGATGCGCACGTCGCCGTCACCGGCGTCGGCGAGCAGGCCGTCGGCGAGCAGGTCGCGCGCGTAGACCCATTCGACCCAGCCAGCGCGGCCGGTGCGGAAGGCGGCGACGACGGCATACGGGTCCCGGGTGTCGTAGCGCAGCTCCACCTTGACCGGAACCGCCGGGGTCCGCGGCGCCAGCAGGTCGAAGACCGCCGTCGAGCGGAGCGTCACGTGATCGTTGCGCATCGTCCTACCCTTCGTCTCCCTTCCCGGCCCGGACGACCGAGGACGACAGTGAGACGCACCGGGGTGCCGGTTCCGTCGCGAGTGCGCGCGAGATCACCCGTTCGAGTCCGGTTGCCCCGTGGTCCGTCCGGTTCGTCCCGTCCGTGCCGCGCAGCCTTCAGCGGGCGCCCGGTGGGGAGCCACCCGTACATACTGCGCGGTTCCGCCGCCGTGCGATAGCACCGTCGCACGGGTGTCGGAGCCGGGCGCACGCGCCCCATGGCCGGGACAGCCTGGGCTAGCTCGGGGTTGTTCGTTCCGTATCCGCTGGTAGACGCGCGGTAGTCGAGGGAAACCACCCGTTTGCAGGCGCCCGAAAGTCGTGCGGTAGAGTCGGTTCACCGCGAGCGGGCGATTAGCTCAGCGGGAGAGCGCTTCGTTCACACCGAAGAGGTCACTGGTTCGATCCCAGTATCGCCCACCCTGTGTTCGTGCTGGTAACCGGCCTGTCGAGAGTTCTCGGCAGGCCGCTGGTGTATTCGGGACCTGATCGGGCCCGCAGTCCATTCGGGACTCCCCGGCACAGCGCGATTCCGGTGGCTTCGCGCCTCCCGTGACCTTCGCCACAGAGGGTCGCCGATCGATGGGCCGGAAACGTTGCGCCCGACCCGCTCAATTCCCCTGTGCGGCAACGAGATCCGGGCCGGACGAGGGAGATCAGATGGCCACGAACATCCGGTCGACCGCCGACCGTACTGGGCGCTCCTCAAGCAGTATCATGCAGCTCGGCCCCGCCGACGACGATCTCGCCGCCGTGCTGCGGTATCTCCTCACCGTCGAAGTGCAGCGCCCGGAACCCCTGTGGCACGTCCACCTGACCGCCCCCGACCAGACCTGGGGTTGGTTCCGGCTGGTCGCCGAGGACGTGGTCGCGCCGCAGCCCGCAGCGGAGCGCTGGCGGCTCGTGGCGGAGTACACCGAGCGGATCCGTTCCGGGGTAAGGGTTCTCGCCGGGCAACGGGCTCGAGGCATCGTGCTGCCCCGTCCCGCGATCGCCGGTGAGGCTGTCGGGCTGGCGCGGCAGCCCGGTGGGCACCGTGGACGTCGCCGCCGAGACCGGCCAGCTCCGTCGCGCCGACCCGGTGGAGTTCCGGGTGCAGGCCGTCGACGAGGTCACCGACCTGCACGGCGTCCGCTGCCTGCCGCGCGATTTCGACCCGCAGCAGTCCTACCCGGTCGTCGGCTCCGGGTACGGCGGTCCGCAGACGATCACCGCCGCGGCGGAGGACTTCGGGGTGCTGGGGGTCCGCGACCGGGTCGCCGCGTTACGGGTACTGGCCGCTCGTCATCCCTGGCTGGACATCACGCGCACCGGCGCGATCGGCATCTCCTTCGGCGGCTACTACGCGGCTCGCTGCGACCTGGTCGCGCCGGAGCTGTACCGAGCGATCGGTGCCGCGGCCGGGCCGGACGACTTCCGGCTGGCGACGCCATCGACGCTGGTGTGGTCGCGCATGCCGAGCGTTTCGAGCCGGAACTGCTGCTTGTCCACGGCTTGCCGGACGTCAACGTCCTCCCGGCGGCGACGCTGCGCTTCTCGGACCGCCTCACGCGCGCCGGGAAACATCACGATCTGGTCCTGCTGCCGGATCAGGGCCACCAGCTGATGGGAGCGCCGGGAGAGTTCGCGCTCTCCGCAGCAGCACGGTTTTTCGTACGGCATCTGAGGGACCGCCGGGTGGCGGAGTGACATCCGGCGACCACGCCGAGGTTCGCCTGGGTGGGGGCATGGTTTAGTCCACTGTGGCGCGTGGGGTGCGTCGCCGGGCGTGGGGTTCCTCGCCCCCTGAAAAACACTCAGCGAACGGTTGCCTGTCGATGGGAGCGCTGCCACGAGCACGGGACGCTGCACTACCCGCGTTTCGCGCGGAGCGGCTGGCTGCCTCAGCGGTCCGTGTGCCGGTTTCCGGACGTCTCCGGGCACTTGGACAGTCCGGAGTGGACGTGGGCAGTCGTCGGCTCACCCGGGTGGGGGTTGGCGCAGGGAACTTCGGGACGGCGTGATCGCGTGAAGGAGCAACGTGTCCTTTGAAATGGTGATCGGCGCTGGGATCACTGCGTCGTCCCTCGGTTTCCGGGGGTGACCGATCTTCGGGCCGCCGCCGGGGGCGGATTGCCCGGCACGCGGAAGCGGTCGGCGGCGAGCCGGAAGGCACCGTCTCGTCCGGGGGTGGCCGGTGGGGCGGGGTGCCCTGCCGGGGACCCGGGCGCGACGTCGTAATCGACAAATTTGTGTCGCAAGTTGACTTTCCTGTCTCGTGTTTGGGCCTTGCGGCGAGGCCGGTGTGATCAACCGCACAGCGTGTTGGATCAATCGGCGCAGGTCACCCGATCGGGGGGTGGTTGGACGGTCACCGGTGGGCACAGGTCTGCGTGGGAGTGTGCTCCGATGATCGCCGTCCGCAGTGGTTGCGCCGGAGGGGTGAAGTGCGACGGAACGGTCGCCGCGTGACGTCGGAGCGATGACTGTCCCGCCGGGGCGGTGCGGCCGGGGTGCGTGTGGCGGCGGGTCCACAGTGGACCAGGCGGGCGGCGGATGTCCACAATGGACGATCTGAGAGCCGGTTGCGCCATTCGGGGTTCCGTTGCTCCGGCGGGGGACATTGGTGGAGTTTTGACTACAGTCCGTAGCTGTTAGTGGAAGACGAAATGTTACCCATCGTGACCACACTGTTATCTTCCCGGTGCTCATTGACGGGAAGGAGCCGCAGGGTGTGGCTGGAAATCTGTGTAACACCGCCTGGTGAGGCGCCGATACCTTGGCGAGTGTCACGCCTTGGGTGGCTGAAGTCGGACAGAAATGAAAATCACGGATAGTGATCATCTCTTCTGGCTCAGTGTGCCGGGGCGCAGTCAGGTCCGGGGAGCTTGGGCAGCGCGGGAGGTCTGATGGAAGAGCCGGTGCGGCCGTTGCCGACGGACGGTGCCGTGTTACCACGCACCGGTCTGCCGGCAATCCCCGCGGCGACGGGGACCCCGGCGGCCACCGGCGCGCAAAGCGGGGGAACCGGGGGAGTCCCAGCGGGCGGCGCATCGGAAACGGTGCGCCCGGCACCGGTCGAGGGCCGCGCGGCAGACGCCGCACAGGCGATCTTCGCCGACGCCCGGGGTGCAGCCAGCCAGACCGTGATGGCCGACGGGCGGGGCGCGGCAGTGCGGGCGGCCTTCGCCGAGTCCCGGAGTGGGGCCAGTGAAGCGACCACCGCTGACGGTATGACCGGCAGCCGGACCATCCCCGCGGTAGCCGCCGTCACCCTGACCGACGGGCGGGAAGCGCAAGCCGAGTCCCGCGGTGCGAAAGCCTCAACCGCGGCACTGTCCAACGGCGCGAACACCGCAGCATCGACCACCGCCGGCCGCCACCGTGCCACCGGCGAAAGCCATGCCGCTGGTGAAAGTCATGCCACCGGCGACAACCGCGCCGCGACCGCCACCGCTCCCCGGCACGCGGAGGCAACTGCCGAACCCGTGCAACCCAAGTCGCATCCGGCGGAGTGGGAGCGGCGGTACCGGATCACTGTCGTGATTGCCGACGTGATTGCCACCTGCGTCGTCATCGCGATCAGTGCCTTCGTCATCGACCGGCTGGCGCCGCACGACATGCATGCCTTCGGGACGGCCTTTGCGGTCCTCTGCGCGCTACCCGTGAGCCGCGCCTGGAGTGCTCGCGTGCTCGGCGAAGGGCCGGAGGAGTACCGCACTCTCGGCCGCGGCCTGATTACCGCCGCGGTCCTCGTGGCGCTCGGCGGCCTTCTCTTCGGAGCGCTTGAAGTACAGCCGTGGGTGTTCTTCGTGGTACCCGCAGTCGCGCTGGTGTTGTTCCCGCAGCGGTACATCCTCCGGCAGATGCTGCACCGAAGACGTCGCCGTGGACTGTGTCTCATGCCGGTGATGGCGGCCGGCAGCGCGGACACCCTCGCCGACCTGATTGCCCGTACCCGCAAGGAAGCGCACGTCGGCTGGCGGGTCGAGGCGGTCTGCACCGACACCGGGCACGGCGAGATCGACGGGGTCCCCGTCGTCGGGCGGCTCGACGAGCTCTCCCGGCACGTGCGCCGCGGTGGGTACCGCGTCGTGGCCATCACGGCCGACCAGTACTGGAATCCCGACCGGCTGCAGCGGCTCGCGTGGGACCTCGAAGGCACGTCCGCGGAGATGGTCGTCGCGCCGGTGCTGATGGAGGTCGCGGGGCCGCGGGTCAACGTCAGCGGGGTGCTCGGGATGCCGCTGCTGCGGGTCACCGCGCCCGCGTTCACCGGGGGCCGCCGGCTGGTGAAGGAAGTCGTCGACCGGCTTGGTGCCGCGGTGCTGCTTGCGCTGTTCTCTCCGATCCTGCTCGCCATCGCGGTGGCGGTGAAGCTCGGCGACCGCGGCCCGGTGATCTACCGGCAGCGCCGCATCGGCAAGGACGGCGAAGCGTTCACCATGCTCAAGTTCCGCACCATGGTCGTCAACGCACACTTGATCCGCCAAGAGCTCGAAGGCGCCAACGAAGGCGCCGGGCCGCTCTTCAAGATGAAGAAGGACCCGCGCGTCACGAAGGTCGGCGGCCTGCTCCGCCGGTATTCGCTGGACGAGCTCCCGCAGCTGTTCAACGTCCTCGGCGGAAGCATGTCGCTCGTCGGGCCTCGCCCGCCGCTGCCGGAGGAGACCGAGAAGTACGCTCCCGCCGCGCGCCGCCGTCTGCTCGTGAAACCGGGGCTCACCGGGTTGTGGCAGGTCAGCGGCCGCAGCGACCTCTCGTGGGAGGACAGCATCCGGCTCGACCTCCGCTACGTCGAGGACTGGTCGCTCGCCCTCGACCTGGTGATCCTCTGGAAGACCTTCCGCGCCGTGCTCGCCGGTCAGGGCGCCTACTGACCGTTCCCCCCGAAGGCCGCCGATCCGCACCGGGTCGGCGGCCTTTGCCGTGTGCTGGCTCACAAGATCGTTGAACGCGAAATAGTCAAGCGTTCAACCACGTTGGCACGCAGCGAAGGCGACAGCACGGGAAGGAACGCCGAATCCGATGACGACTTTCGTTGAGTCCGAGAAGCAGCTGCAGGTGCCCGCCGAGGTGCAGGACCTGCTGTTCCGCGAGGCTCGCACGGCCAACAGCTTCAGCGCCGAGCCGGTGACCGACGAGCAGGTACGGGCGATCTACGACCTGGTGAAGTGGGCCCCGACCTCCATGAACACCCAGCCCCTGCGCGCACTGGTGCTCCGCAGCGACGAGGCCCGGCAGCGGCTGCTGCCGCACATGGCCGAGGGCAACCGGGCCAAGACCGGAACCGCGCCGATCACCGTGATCCTGGCCGCGGACGTGGACTTCCACGAGAACATCCCGCAGACCTTCCCGCACAACCCGGGCGTGAAGGACATGTTCTCCGAGGAGGCCGGCCGCGTCGAGTTCTCCAGGCTGAACTCGCTGCTGCAGGTCGGCTACTTCATCATCGGCGTGCGCGCGGCCGGGCTGGCCGCGGGCCCGATGACCGGCTTCGACGCCGCCGGGGTGGACAAGGAGTTCTTCGCGGAGAACAACTGGCGTTCGCTCGTCGTGGTGAACGTCGGCAAGCCCGGCGACAACCCGTGGTTCGACCGCTTGCCGCGGCTGGACTTCGACCAGGTCGTCGAGACTCTCTGACCCGCTGCTTCCCGCCACCGAGGCCGCCCCGCACCCGCGGGGCGGCCTTCGTGTGCCTAGCGAAAGCCGCTCACGGGCAGCGGACTAGCATCGACCCGAGCAATCCCCGTCACTTCGCCATGAAGGAGCCCGATCGTGTCCCATCCGCCGTCAGCCGCCGCCGTACCCGCCCCGCGCGTGGTGGTGCCGGCGGGCACTACGGCGGGCGCCGCGGTGCGCGAGGCCGGACTGCCCACCAAGGGCCCGGACACGATCGTCGTCGTCCGCGACGTGGACGGGAAGCTGCGCGACCTCGCCTGGATCCCGGACGCCGACGCGCAGGTCGAAGCGGTCGCCGCGAACACCGACGACGGCCGCAGCGTGATCCGGCACAGCGCCGCGCACGTGCTCGCCCAGGCCGTGCAGCAGGAATTCCCCGACGCGAAGCTCGGCATCGGCCCGCCGGTGCGCGACGGTTTCTACTACGACTTCGCCGTCGAAAAGCCGTTCACCCCCGAAGACCTGCAGGCGCTCGAGAAGCGCATGAAGCAGATCGTCAAGGGCGCACAGCAGTTCTCCCGCCGCGTCTTCGCCTCCACCGACGAGGCGAAGCAGGAACTCGCGGACGAGCCGTTCAAGCTCGAACTGGTGGACCTCAAGTCCGAAGTGGACACTTCCGAGGTGATGGAGGTCGGTGGCGGCGAGCTGACCATCTACGACAACCTCGACCCGCGCACGAAAGAACGTGTGTGGAGCGACCTCTGCCGCGGCCCGCACGTGCCCACCACCAAGTTCATCCCGGCGTTCAAGCTCACCCGGGTCGCTGCCGCGTACTGGCGCGGCAACGAGAAGAACCCGCAGCTGCAGCGGATCTACGGCACCGCGTGGGAGTCGGCCGAGGCGCAGGACGCGCACCTCGAGCGCCTCGCCGAGGCCGAGCGCCGCGACCACCGCAAGCTCGGCGCCGAGCTGGACCTGTTCTCCTTCCCCGAGGAAATCGGGTCGGGGCTGCCGGTGTTCCACCCCAAGGGCGGCATCATCCGCCGTGAGCTGGAGAACTACTCGCGCCGCCGGCACGAGGAAGCCGGCTACGAGTTCGTGAACACGCCGCACATCTCCAAGGGCGAGCTGTTCCACACCTCCGGGCACCTGCCGTACTACGCGGACACCATGTTCCCGCCGGTGCAGTTCGACGAAGAGGACTACTACCTCAAGGCGATGAACTGCCCGATGCACAACCTGATCTTCCGTTCGCGCGGACGGTCCTATCGCGAGCTGCCGCTGCGGCTGTTCGAATTCGGCACCGTCTACCGCTACGAGAAGTCCGGCGTGGTGCACGGCCTCACCCGTGTCCGCGGGCTGACCATGGACGATTCGCACATCTACTGCACCAAGGAGCAGATGCCGGGCGAGCTGCGGTCGCTGCTCAAGTTCGTGCTCGACCTGCTCGCCGACTACGGCCTCTCGGACTTCTACCTGGAGCTGTCCACCCGCGGTGACTCGGAGAAGTTCATCGGCGAGGACTGGGAGTGGGAGGAGGCCACCGAGACGCTGCGGCAGGCCGCCGTCGACTCCGGGCTCGAGCTGGTCCCCGACCCGGGCGGCGCGGCGTTCTACGGTCCCAAGATCTCCGTGCAGGCCAAGGACGCCATCGGCCGTACCTGGCAGATGTCCACGATCCAGCTGGACTTCAACCAGAACAAGCGGTTCGGCCTCGAATACACCGCATCCGACGGCACCCGCCAGCGGCCGGTGATGATCCACCGCGCGCTGTTCGGGTCGATCGAGCGGTTCTTCGGCGTGCTGACCGAGCACTACGCGGGCGCGTTCCCGGCGTGGCTCTCGCCGGTGCAGGTGGTCGGCATCCCGATCACCGCCGACCAGGTCGAGTACCTCGGTGGCGTCGAGAAGGCGTTGCGCGCCAAGGGAATCCGGGTCGAGATCGACGCGAGTGACGACCGGATGCAGAAGAAGATCCGCACGCACACCACGCAGAAGGTGCCGTTCCTGCTGCTCGCCGGGGCGAAGGACGCGGAGGCCGGTGCGGTGTCGTTCCGGTTCCGCGACGGCGGGCAGATCAACGGCATCCCGGCCGATCAGGCGGTCGAGGCGATCGCCGAGTGGATCACGCGGCGGGAGAACGCGTCGCCGTCGGCCGAGGCCGTGGAGAAGATCCTGCAGTGACCGATCCCGAACTCGTCGGGCAGGACGGGATCGGGATCCCGGACGCGCTGCAGCGGCTGTGGACCCCGCACCGGATGGCCTACATCAAGGGGCAGGACAAGCCCGACGGCGACGATCCGCCGGGCTGCCCGTTCTGCCGCCTGCCCTCGCTCGACGACGAGCAGGCGCTGATCGTGGCGCGCGGCGAGACGGTGTACGCGGTGCTGAACCTGTACCCGTACAACCCGGGGCACCTGATGGTGGTCCCGTACCGGCACGTCGCGGACTACCCGGACCTCACCGCCGACGAGACCCGCGAGCTGGCCGAGTTCACCCAGCACGCGATGGGCGTGGTGCGGGCGGTGTCGGCGGCGCACGGGTTCAACATCGGGATCAACCAGGGCGTGATCGCCGGGGCGGGGATCGCCGCGCACCTGCATCAGCACCTGGTCCCGCGCTGGGGCGGCGACGCGAACTTCATGCCGGTGATCGGGCACACCAAGGTCCTGCCGCAGCTTCTGGGGGAAACCCGGGACCTGCTGGCCGGGGCATGGGGAAAGCGGTCGACCACGGCTGATTGAGCCCTCAACCAGCGTATGATGGCGATATGTCCGAACCACGCTGGCTGACCGGCCACGAGCAGCAGGTCTGGCGTACCTACGCGCAGGCCAGCTCGTTCCTGCAGGCGCACCTCGAAGGCCAGCTGCAGCACGATTCGGGCATGCCGCACGCGTACTACGAGGTGCTGGTCACGTTGTCGGAGGCGGCGGGCAGGCGGCTGCGGATGAGCGAGCTGGCCACGATGCGGGGTTCGTCGCGCAGCCGGTTGTCGCACGCGGTGGCGCGGCTGGAGGCCAAGGGCTGGGTCCGGCGTGAATCGTGCCCCACGGACAAGCGCGGGTCGTGGGCGGTGCTCACCGACGCCGGGTTCGCCGCCTTGGAAGAGGCCGCGCCGGGGCACGTCGAGGCGGTCCGGGAGGGCATTTTCGACCAGCTCACGCCCGAGCAGGTCACGCAGCTCGGCGAGATCTCGGCCGCGATCCTTGGCGGGCTGAAGCCCCGCTGCGAGGCCGCGGCAGCCGCCGAGGAGGCCGCGGATTTCGTGGCCCCGGTCGTCGGGTTGCCGAAATCCGGCTGACCGCACGGCGGGTCGCGGGCGGGCACGTCCGGTGCGCGGGGCGGGGTCGATAGGCTTTCGTCGCCCACCCGCCCCCGAGTCAGGTGCACAGACGAGGAAGATGCTCAACATTTTCGCCCGCGCCTCGGTCTCCCGCGTCACGGACCCGATCGGTGCCGCGCTGGTCCGCGCCGGATTGACCCCGAACGCGATGACCGTGATCGGCACCGCGGGTGCGATGGTGTGCGCGCTCGTGTTCTTCCCGCTGGACCTGCTGCTGTGGGGCACGTTCACGGTGTGGGGCTTCGCGATGCTCGACCTGCTGGACGGCGCGATGGCCCGTGCGCGCGGGTACGGCACCCCGTTCGGCGCGGTCCTCGACGCGACGTGCGACCGCCTGGTCGACGGCGCGCTGTTCGCGGCCATCGCGTGGTGGTGCTTCGTGCAGGACCACAACGACCGGGCCGCCGCGGCCGCGCTGATCTGCCTGGTACTGGCGCAGGTCATTTCGTATGTGAAGGCCCGCGCCGAGGCGTCCGGCCTGGAGGCCGACGGCGGGCTCGTCGAACGGGCCGAGCGGCTCATCATCGCGCTCGTCGGCACCGGCCTGCACGGGTTCGGCGTGCCCTTCACGGTGGAGATCACGTTGTGGCTGCTGGCGGTGCTGTCGGTGGTCACGCTGCTGCAGCGGGTGCTGGCGGTGGCGAGCGCGGCGCGGGCGGCGAAACAGGCCGACTTACCAGGCGGGGCACAGCCATGAGTGCGCTTTCCCGGGGACTCGGCGAATTCGGCTACGCGACGGGCTGGCGGCTTGTCCGGCGGCTGCCGCGGGCGTTCGGGTCGGCCGTGTTCTCCTTCGGCGCGGACCTGGCCACGCGCCGCGGGGGCGGCGGGGTCCAGCAGCTGCGCGCCAACCTCGCCCGGGTCGTCCCGCAGGCCGGGGAGGTGGAGCTCGACGAGCTGGTCCGGCGTGCGATGCGGTCGTACGCGCGGTATTGGTTCGAGACGTTCCGGCTGCCCGCGATGGACCACAAAGAGGTGGCCGGGCGGGTCACGGTGACCGGCGCGGAGAACATCGACGCGGCGCTCGCCGAGGGCAACGGCGCGGTGATGGCGTTGCCGCACAGCGGGAACTGGGACATCGCCGGGGTGTGGCTCGCCAGTTACGCGGGCACCTTCACCACGGTCGCGGAGCGGCTCGAACCGGAGTCGCTGTACCGGCGGTTCGTGGCGTTCCGGGAGTCGCTCGGGTTCGAGGTCGTGCCGCTCACCGGCGACAGCGCGGCGATGCGGCTGCTGCTGCGGCGGTTGCGCGAGAACAAGCTGGTGGTCCTGGTCGGCGACCGGGATCTGACGACGTCCGGCGTTCCGGTCCGGTTCTTCGGCGAGCGCACCCTGATGCCCGCGGGTCCGGCCCGGCTCGCCGCGACCACCGGCGCCGCATTGCTGCCCACTGGCTGCTGGTTCACCGAGGACGGCTGGGAAATCCGCATCCACCCGCGGATCCGGGTCACCGCGCGGGCCGAGGTCCCGGCCGCGACGCAGGCGATCGCCGACGTATTCGCCGGCGACATCGCCGCGCATCCGGCGGACTGGCACATGCTGCAGCCGTTCTGGCCCGCCGACGTGCCCGCTCCGGCGGGTTCGCTGGAAGAAGCGAGCTGACCCCGGTGGCGGGCGGGCTGAAGATCGGGATCGTGTGCCCGTACTCGTTCGACGTACCCGGCGGCGTCCAGGGGCACGTGATCGACCTGGCGCGGGCGCTGCTGGAGCGCGGGCACCAGGTGTCGGTGCTGGCTCCGGCGGACGAGGACGCGCAGCTACCGGATTTCGTGCATCCGGCGGGGAAAGCGCTGGGGATTCCGTACAACGGGTCGGTCGCGCGGCTGCAGTTCGGGCCGGTGTCGTATGCCCGGGTGCGGCGGTGGATCCGCGACAACGGGTTCGACGTGCTGCACCTGCACGAGCCGGCCGCGCCCAGCCTGTCGCTGCTTGCGCTGAAGGTGGCCGACGGTCCCATCGTGGCCACGTTCCACACCGCCACCACGCGTTCCCGGACGCTGTCGGCATTCCAGCCGGTGCTGCGCCCGCTGCTGGAGAAGATCACCGCGCGGATCGCAGTGTCCGTGCTGGCCCGGCGGGTGCAGGTGGAGCACGCGGGCGGGGACGCGGTGGAGATCCCCAACGGCGTCGACGTCGAGTTCTTCTCCCGGGCCACGCCGCTCGACGGGTACCCGCGGGCCGGCGGCACGGTCGGGTTCGTCGGCCGGTTCACCGAACCCCGCAAGGGCATGGACGTGCTGCTGGAGGCCGCGCGGCGGCTGCTGCCGGAGTTCGAGGAGCTGCGGCTGCTGGTGGTCGGCCGGGGGGAGCCGGAGCAGCTGCGGCGGATGGCCGGGCCGCAGCTGTGGCCGCACATCGAGCTGCTGGGCCAGGTCGACGACGAGACGAAGGCCCGTGCGCTGCGCAGCGTCGACGTGTACTGCGCGCCCAACACCGGCGGCGAAAGCTTCGGCATGATCCTCACCGAGGCGATGGCCGCGGGTACCCCGGTGCTGGCCAGCGGGCTCGATTCGTTCCGCCGCGTGCTCGACGACGGCCACGCCGGAATGCTCACCGCGACCGGCGATCCGGCAGCGCTCGCGGACGGCCTGCGCGAGCTGCTGGGCGACCCGGCGCACCGGGCGTCGCTGGCGGCTGCGGCGGGCGAGCGGGTGACCGCGTACGACTGGTCGGTGCTGGTCACGCAGGTGCTGCGGGTGTACGAGACGGCGATCGCGGCCGACCCGCGGCTGGTCGCGGCGGGGGAGCGGGAGCTCGCGTGACGGTACTGGGTTGGCTGCTGCTCGTCGTGGCCGCGGTCGTCGTGCTCGGCGGGCTTTTCCTGGTGGCGACGGCAAACCGGCTCGACCGGCTGCACATCCGGACCGACGCGGGCTGGGCGGCGCTGGAGGCAGCGCTCGCGCGCCGGGCGGTGGTCGCGCGGGCGGTCGCGGCAGTCCTCGACGACCGGGCAGACCTGCACGCGGCGGCCGCGCGGGCCGAGGGAGCCGAACGTCCGGACCGGGAAGCCGCGGAGAACGAGCTGACCCTGGTGCTGGCGCGCGTCGGCCGCGACCGGCTGCCCGCGGTCCTGGCCGAGGAGCTGACCGACGCCGAGCATCGTGTGGTCATCGCGCGGCGGGTGCACAACGACGCGGTACGGGACACGCTGGCGTTGCGGCGCCGCCGGAAGGTGCGGTATTTCAAGCTCGCCGGGACCGCGCCGCTGCCGGAGTACTTCGAGTTCGCCGAGCCGGAAGTGTAAGGGAGACTGGGAACATGACTGAACCCGATTCCTGCGCCGTCGCCCACGGAGAAGCCGGCGCGGAGCCCGTCGAGCGGACGCTGGTGGCCGTGTTCGCTTCGCCGGTGGCGAGCCATCTGCTGCGCTACGCCGCCGATCTGGGATACCGCACCGTGCTGTTCGAGCCGGACGAGGCACGCGCGACGGACGCGCCCGACGGCATCGACGTCCGGACGACAGCGCCGGAACCCGGGCCGGACGCGGACGTCGTGGTCACCGACCACCACCGCGCCGAGCTGGGCCCGGTGCTCCGGTCCGCGCTCGCCGTGCCGACGCGCTGGGTCGGCGTGCTGGGCAACCCGCGGCATCCGGGCCCGCACGTCGAAGCTCTGCGCGCGCTGGGCGTGCCGGAGCCGGACATCGAGCGCGTACACCGCCCGGTCGGCCTCAACATCGGCTCGCGGACCCCGGCGGAAATCGCGATCTCGACGCTGGCCGGTCTGCTCGCGGACCGCAACGGCCGTCCGGGCGGGTTCGAGTTCTGACCCCCGGTCTCAGGGGGAGGCGACGGCGCCCTCCGGCATCGGCTCGAAACGGGCGTGCCGCCGGGTGAAGGCGGCGGTGCCGGAGGTCAGCGAACGCAGGTCCACCGCGTACCGCAGGAGCTCCGCCGCCGGGACCTCCGCGTGCACCACGGTCTGGCCGCCCTCGGCGGATTCGGTGCCCAGCACCCGGCCGCGGCGGGACGACAGGTCGCCCAGTACGGTGCCCAGGTGCTCGTCCGGCAGGGTCACGTGCACCTCGTCCAGCGGTTCCAGCAGCGAGATCCGGCTGGCCGCCGCGGCTTCGCGGAGGGCGAGCGCGCCGGCGGTCTGGAACGCCGCGTCCGACGAATCGACGCTGTGGGCTTTGCCGTCGACCAACGTCACCCGCACGTCGACCACCGGGTACCCGTCCTGGATGCCGCGCTGCAGCTGCGCCCGGACGCCCTTCTCGACGCTCGGGATGAACTGGTGCGGCACCGAGCCGCCGACCACTTTGACCACGAATTCGAACCCGCCACCGCGCGGCAGCGGCTCGACCTCGATGTCGCACACCGCGAACTGGCCGTGCCCGCCGGACTGCTTGACGTGCCTGCCGTGCCCGCGCGCGGGTTTCGCGAAGGTGGCGCGCAAACTGATCCGCACCGGCTCGGTCCCGACGTCCGCGCCGCCCGCGCGCAGCCGCGACAGCACGACGTCCGCGTGCGCCTCGCCCATGCACCACAGCACGAGCTGGCCGGTCTCCGCATTGCGCTCCAGCCGGAGGGTCGGATCGCCCGCGACGAGCCGGGAAAGGTTGCGCGACAACGTATCTTCGTCGCTGCGTGACTTCGCGACCACCGCCACCGGCAGCAACGGCTCTGGCATCCGCCACGGTTTCATCAGCAGCGGTTCGTCGGGCGACGACACCGTGTCGCCGGTTTCCGCGGACCCCACTTTGGTGAGCGCGCACAGGTCTCCCGCGACGCAGAACGGGACCTCGCGCAGGTTCGCGCCGAGCGGCGAGTACAGGTGTGCCACGCGCTCGTCGGCGTCGTGGTCTTCATGCCCGCGTTCGGCGAGGCCATGCCCTGACACGTGTACGGGATTCTCCGGGCGCAGCGTCCCGGAAAACACCCGAACGAGGGAAACGCGTCCCACATACGAGTCCACCGCGGTGCGCACGACCTCGGCGGCGAGCGGGCCGGACGGGTCGGCGGTGAGTGCACCGTGCGGTGCGCCGTCCGGGCTGGTCACGCCGGGCGGCTGGTGTTCGAGTGGCGACGGGAAGGCGCGCACGATGCCGTCGAGGACCTCGGCGAGCCCGATGCCGCTCGTCGCGCACACCGGGATGACCGGGTGGAACGATCCGCGCGCGACGGCCGTTTCGAGGTCGGAAATCAGCACGTCCTCGGCGATTTCCTCGCCGCCGAGGTAGCGGTCCATGAGGGTTTCGTCCTCGCTCTCGGCGATGATGCCCTCGATGAGCTCGTTGCGGGCGTCGGCGAGCCCGTCGAGCGCGGCCGGGTCCGGCTCGCCCACGCGCGGCGGGAAGCCGGCGGAATAGTCGTACCTGCGCTGGGTGATCAGCCCGACCAGGCCGTCCGGCGCGGGGAGGTACAGCGGCAGCACGCCTGCGCCGAATGCGGACTGGCAGGCGGCGATCTCGGCGAGCGCGTCGGCGCGGTGGTGGTCGAGCCGGGACACCACCACGGCCCGCGGCATCCCGACGGACGCGCACTCCTCCCAAGCCGCGACGGTGGAGGCGTCGACCCCTTCCGCCGCGGAGACCACGAACAGCGCGGCATCCGCGGCCCGCAGCCCGGCGCGCAGCTCGCCGACGAAATCGGCGTACCCCGGGGTGTCGATGAGGTTGATCTTGTGCCCGGCGTGGAGCACGGGGGCGACCGAGAGCCCGACCGAGCGCTGCTGGCGCACGGCGGCCGGGTCGTGGTCGCACACCGTGGTGCCCTCCACCACCGAACCGGCGCGCGGCACGGTGCCGGACGCGGCGAGCAATGCCTCGGTGAGCGTGGTCTTGCCCGAGCCGGAGGGCCCGACGAGGACGACGTTGCGCACCTTGGCGGGGTCGTCCACAGCGACGGCGGCCCCGGTGTCGGTACTCCTGTTCTGCTTGTCGGCCATGGCGGCCTCCTCGGCGACGGCGGGTGGAACACCTGTGTCCCCGATCACACACCCGCGACCCGCCGGGAAGCAAGGTGAGCCGGGCCGGACCAGCCGTTCGCCACGCCCGCCGCGGGCCGTCCGTTCCACTGTGGACACTGGACCCCGGCCGACTGTCCACACGGGATTCTCGTAGGATCACGCGGATCCGGCGGAGGAGGTGGGTCGTGGCCGATCCGGCAGGCGAGCCCGGCCGCACCCGGTTCGGGTTCTCGCCGCTGTGGGAAATCGTGGCGAGCGTGCGGGTACTGGTGCGGCCCGGCGAGCACGCGCTGCACCTGCCGTGGGTCACGGAGGCATCGCGGGCACTGGCGGAGTCGCGGGTCGACTTCGGGCCGCTGGCCGACCTGGTGGCGGGCCGGTCGGTCCCGGGTTTCCTCACCCCGGCGCCCGGTTCGCCGGCCCCGCAGCTGGCCGACGAGCTCGCCGACCTGCGGGACGTACCCCCGCGCACGGTGCGCCGCGAGCTGGCGGCGATGGACCCGCCGCACCCGTCGGCGCTGGCGAGGCTGCACCGCGACCCGGAAGGCGGGCTCGACCGGCTGGCCGAGCTGATGGAGCGCTACTGGACGGTCGCGCTGGCCCCGGCCTGGCCCCGCATGCGCGCCCTGCTGGAGGGCGACGTCCTGCATCGCGCCCGCCAGCTGGCCGAGGGGGACGAGCTGTTCCGCGACCTGGAACCGGCAGTCCGCGGGATCACGGCGGCCCAGCAGCGGCTCGCGGTCGCCGCCGGTGCACACGGCCGAGGGCTGGTGATGGCGCCGTCGGTGTTCGTCTGGCCGCGAGTGGTGACCCGCACGCACGCCGGATGGCAACCGGTGCTGCGCTACCCGGCGCGAGGGATCGCGGGCCTGTGGGAAACCGGGGGAGCGGCGCCGTCACCCGCGTTGCGCGCCGTGCTGGGCCGCAGCCGGAGCACCCTGCTGACCGCGCTGGCGACGCCCGCGGATTCCGCCCAGCTAGCCCGTCGGGCCGGTCTGAAACCCGCGGTGGTGGCGAAGCATTTGGATTTGCTCCGGACGGCTGGTCTGGTGACGACCGCCGCGGATGGGGTACATGCGCGGACCGTCGTGGCGGATGCTCTTGTGCGTGGTGATCAGGGTTAAGGCACTCCGGCCAGGCGCAGGAGCGCGGCGGTCGCCTGCACGAACGATGCTTTCCGGCGCGACAGCACTTCGCCGACGAGCACTCCTGCTGGGCGGGCGAACCCGGCGAATTCGTGGCCTTCCGTGAGGGTGCTCGTCGTGACCGGCGCTCCCAGGAGGACCGCGGTGGCGAGCTTCGTCAGCCGCGGTGCGCGGGTGGGCCGCGGCGATTCGGGGTCAGGGGACGCCGGCCAGGCGCAGGAGCGCGGCGGTGGCTGCGGCAGCGACCACGACGAGCACGAACGGCGCCTTCCGCCACGCCAGTACCCCACCGACGAGCACCCCCGCTGGGCGGGCGAACCCGGCGAAGTCGTGCCCTTTCGTGAGGGCGCTCGTCGCGACCAGCGCTGCCAGCAGGACCACTGCGGCGAGCTTCATCAGCCGCTCCGCGCGGGGTGACAGTCGTACCCGGGTGCGCAGCACTGGCCCGGCGAAGCGGAATGCGAATGTGCCCGCCGCGAGGACCAGCGTCGCGATCATCAGTTCTGCGGTGTCCATCAGCGGGCTCCTTCCAGCGTCTTCGGCTCCTTCGCCGCGGCGCCCGCGACCACCCCGACCAGCGCCAGCAGCACCGGAAGGCCAGCCGGAAGCACGGGCGTCGCGGCGAGGGCGACCACGACGCCGAGCAGCACCGGCAGCCGTGAAGCGCGGTCTCGCAGCGACGGCAGTACCAGGGCCAGCAGCACCGCCGGGAAGGCGGCGTCCAGGCCGAACGCGTCGGTGTCGCTGATCGCCGTCCCCGCGAACGCGCCCGCCAGCACCCCGGCGTTCCAGCACACGAAGAGCCCCACGCCGCACACCCAGTACGCCGCCCGTCGCCGGTCGGCGTCGCGCTGGGCCAGGGCGAATGCCACTGATTCGTCGATCATCAGGTGGCTTCCGGCGAGCTTGCCGAGCAGGCCGCGGCCGAACACGTCGCCCACCGCGAAGCCGAACGGCACGTGCCGCGCGTTCACCAGCAGCCCGGCGGCGACCGCGGCCAGCGGGTTGCCGCCCGCGGCCACGATGCCGACGAACATGAACTGCGACGCGCCCGCGAAAACCAGCAGGGACAGCAGCATCGGCGCCCACAGCGGGAAGCCGGAGCTCACCGCGATGGCGCCGTACGAGACGCCCACCAGGGCGTCGGCCAGGCACACGAGCCCGATGTCGCGGGCGAGGCCGCGGTCGAGTGTTCGCCAGATCGAACGCATAGTGCTCTATGCTGAACACAAGACCGGGTGTTCGTCAAGGCGAACGGGCAGACTGATGGAGCGAACACGCATGCCGCACGAGACCACGGGCGCGCCGCTGGACATCATCGCGAAGTCCCTTCGCCGCGAACGAACCCGCGCCGGGCTGTCGCTCACCGAGGTCGCGCGCCGGGCCGGGCTGGCGAAATCCACGCTGTCCCAGCTGGAATCGGGGTCCGGCAACCCGAGCGTGGAGACCCTCTGGGCCCTCGGCGTCGCGCTCGACGTGCCGTTTTCCCGCCTCGTGGAGCCGGACCGGCCACAGGTGCGGGTGATCCGGGCAGGCAAGGGGCCGACCGTGTTCGCCGAACACGCCGACTACGCGTGCACCCTGCTGTCGGCGTGTCCGCCGTCGGCCCGCCGGGACATGTACGTGATCCGCGCGGAGCCGGGCACCCCGCGGCGGTCGGATCCGCACATGAACGGCGTGGTGGAGCACATCGTGATCTGCGCCGGACGCGCCCGGGTCGGGGTGGCGGACGACCCGGTGGAACTCCTGCCCGGTGACTACATCTCGTACCCCGGCGATGTCCGGCACATCTTCGAGGCCCTGGAATCCGGGACGTTCGGAGTGGAGATCTCGGAGTACACCTGACCGGTTACTCGCCCGAGTAGCTGCTGAACGTCCAGACGTGGTTTTCCGGGTCGGCGCAGGAATACTCGCGGACCCCGGCGAGCGATCCGTGGACGGGGCTGAGAATCCGCGCCCCGTGATCCTTGGCCCGCCGCTCGTGCTCGTCGAGTGAATCGTCGGGAACCCATACGCAGAAGGCGGCGCTGGTGCCCGCCAGCGCGAGAGGGGAGTGCATGCCATAGCGGTCGTCCGGCTGTTCCCGGCCGAGAAAGATCAGCTGCGTGCCGACGCGCAGCTGGGCATGCTCGACGGTTCCGTCCGCGGTCTCCACGACGAAATGCGTGCTGAAACCGAATGCGCCGGTGAGAAAAGCAATGGCGGCCTTGGGGTCACGGTATTTCAGATTGGGGTACACGGTCTGGGTCGGAACTTCGTCGGCCATGGGGCCATCATGCCTGGCAACGCTCACGGATAATCGTCGGAAATGACGATCACGCTGGTTGCGCCACCTACTGGGCCGGAGTCCGCGTTACGGCTTCGCCCGTGGCGATCCGACGACCTTTCGGCGCTGGTGACCGCACATCGAGACCCGGTGCTGCGCCGATACTTGACCCGATGGCTCGCGGACGAGGGGGCGGCGCGGCAATGGCTCGACGAGCAGGATGCCGGTTGGGCTGAGAAAAGACGCTTCAGCTTCGCCGTGCTGACGGGCACCGAGGGCAACCGGCCGATCGGGCACGTAGTGGTGAAGTGTGGTTCGAATGGAGTGGCGGAGGTCGGCTACTGGACTGCAGTGCAGGCTCGGGGCCGGGGAATTGCCGCACGAGCACTGGAAACTGCCACCCAGTGGGCGCTCGGCGGCCAGGACCTGGTTTCCCTCACCCTGCTTGACCTGCTCCACGCCGAGGACAACCAGGCATCCTGCCGGGTGGCGGAGAAATGCGGCTACGTATTGCTCGACGTCCCAGCCGAGCCTCCGGCGTTCCCGGCCGGCGCGCATCGGCACGTCCGCACACCAGTTGCCTCCGGACTGATCCGCACCACCCACCGATAAACCTGAAGTGCCCCGTGGACAGTGAAGTCCACGGGGCACCCTCGAGCCACTGACCTACCAGCCGCGCTCGGCCAAGCGGTGCGGTTCCGGCAGTTCCTCGACGTTGATCCCCACCATGGCTTCCCCGAGGCCGCGCGACACCTTCGCCAGCACGTCGGGGTCGTCGTGGAACGTCGTGGCCTTCACGATTGCTTCCGCGCGCTGGGCCGGGTTGCCCGACTTGAAGATGCCCGAGCCCACGAACACGCCCTCGGCGCCCAGCTGCATCATCATCGCCGCGTCGGCCGGGGTCGCGATGCCGCCTGCGGTGAAGAGGACCACCGGCAGCTTGCCCGCCTCCGCGACCTCGCGGACCAGCTCGTACGGCGCCTGCAGCTCCTTCGCGGCGACGAACAGCTCGTCCTCCGGCAGGGACTGCAGGCGGCGGATCTCGCCGCGGATCTTGCGCATGTGGGTGGTCGCGTTGGAGACGTCGCCGGTGCCCGCCTCGCCCTTCGAGCGGATCATCGCCGCGCCCTCGGTGATCCGGCGCAGTGCCTCGCCGAGGTTGGTCGCGCCGCACACGAACGGCACGGTGAACGCCCACTTGTCGATGTGGTTCGCGTAGTCGGCCGGGGTGAGCACCTCGGACTCGTCGATGTAGTCGACGCCGAGCGACTGCAGCACCTGTGCCTCGACGAAGTGCCCGATGCGGGCCTTCGCCATGACCGGGATCGAGACCGTCTCGATGATGCCGTCGATCAGGTCCGGGTCGCTCATCCGGGCGACGCCGCCCTGCGCACGGATGTCGGCGGGGACGCGCTCGAGCGCCATCACCGCGACCGCGCCGGCGTCCTCGGCGATCTTCGCCTGCTCGGCGGTGACCACGTCCATGATCACGCCGCCCTTGAGCATCTCCGCCATGCCGCGCTTGACCTTGGCGGTGCCGGTGACGGACTGGGGTTCGGTGCTGTCTTGCTGCGACACCTTGCGGGCCTTTCTCGGGGGGTGCGGACTTCTGCCTCCTCAGCGTAGGCTTCCGGTGGACCGCTGAGGCAGGCCATTACCGGGCAATTTCGGAAGGCCACTTTACCTGGTGTTCGCCGGGCCACTGTTCCGGCATGAAGCGTTGACCTGGGCCTTCTGTCCCGGCGTACCATCGGCAGCGGGGACGAGCCGGACAGCACCGGCGGTCCCCGCGTCGGCGGAGATCACCTTCGAGGTGTCCACTGGCAGAAGATTTCAGCAGTCCACTTCACGCCGGCCGCGGTCCGGCCGCCGGAGCGCCGCCCGGGTGGGCAGCGGCCCGCGCGCCGCGCGCCTGACCTGGCCGGAAGCGCCCGCGGCGGCCCCCCTAAGCTGGTGCGAACGTCTCACGGGAGGTCGGGTGGCGACAGTCACGGGAGCACGGCCGGCGGTCGGCGTGCTCGCCTTGCAGGGTGCGGTGCGCGAGCACGTCGCGATGCTGGAGAGCGCGGGCGCCCGCGCGGTTCCGGTGCGCCGCCCGTCCGAACTGTCCGAAGTGGACGGTCTGGTGCTGCCCGGCGGGGAGTCCACCACCATGTCGCGGCTGCTCGAAACGTTCGAGCTGCTCGAACCGCTGCGCGAGCGGATCGCCGGCGGGATGCCCGCGTTCGGCTCGTGTGCCGGGATGATCCTGCTGGCCCGCGAGGTCCTCGACGGGCGTCCGGACCAGCAGCAGCTCGGCGGCCTCGACGTGGTCGTGCGGCGCAACGCGTTCGGCAGGCAGGTCGACTCGTTCGAGGCCGACCTCGCGTTCGCCGGGCTGCCCGGCGCGCCGCTGCACGCGGTGTTCATCCGGGCCCCGTGGGTCGAAAAGGCGGGCGACGGGGTCGAGGTGCTGGCCACCGTGCCGGGCCCGGCCGGACCGGACGACCCGCCGGACGGGCCGCCGGTCGCTAGGATCGTCGCCGTCCGGCAGGGGGCGGTGGTGGCCACGGCGTTCCACCCGGAGATCACCCGGGACGAACGCGTGCACCGGCTGTTCGTCGAGCTCGTGCGGGAAGCCTGAGCAGGGATTGCGGCGGCCGCGCGCCGGGAGGCACGCGGCCCGCGAACAGATGGAGGAAAGATGAGCGGCCACTCCAAGTGGGCCACGACGAAGCACAAGAAGGCGAACCTCGACGCCAAGCGGGGCAAGCTCTTCGCGCGGCTGATCAAGAACATCGAGGTGGCCGCCCGTACCGGCGGTGGTGACCCGGACGGCAACCCCACGCTGTACGACGCCATCCAGAAGGCCAAGAAGACCTCCGTCCCGCAGGACAACATCGAGCGCGCGCGCAAGCGCGGCGCCGGTGAGGAAGCCGGCGGCGCCGACTGGCAGACCATCACGTACGAGGGCTACGGCCCGAACGGCGTCGCGGTGCTGATCGAGTGCCTCACCGACAACAAGAACCGTGCCGCGATGGAGGTCCGGACCGCGCTCACCCGCAACAACGGTTCCCTCGCCGACCCGGGTTCGGTCGCCTACATGTTCAACCGCAAGGGCGTCGTGCTCATGCCGAAGGCCGACGCCACGGAGGACGACGTCCTCCTGGCCGTGCTCGACGCGGGTGCCGAGGAGGTCAACGACCTCGACGAGAGCTTCGAGATCGTCTCCGAGGCGGGCGACCTGGTGCCGGTGCGCAAAGCACTGCAGGAGGCCGGGTTCGAGTACGAGTCGGCGGACCTCACCTTCCTGCCGTCGGTGAGCGTGCCGCTCGACGTGGACGCCGCGAAGAAGGTCTTCAAGCTGATCGACGCGCTCGAGGACTGCGACGACGTGCAGAACGTGTACGCCAACTTCGACGTTTCCGACGAGGTCATGGCCGCAGTGGACTGAGCCAATCCACGCAGTGGTCCGTGAAGGGAACCATCAGGGAATCAGATTCCCTGATGGTTCCCTTCACGGCTTTTCGGGGCGGCGCAAGGGAAGCCGCCGGAATCCTTGGCACTTCCGGGAAAACGTCGGCAGGGGGGCTGGGCTCCGAGACCCGGGTGCGGCACAATGGCCGCCGTGACGACCTCAGCCCTCAGCGCGGACGAGCAGCGCCTCATCGCGTGGATCGAGTCCCAGGCCAAGGAACGGGGCAACGCGGTCATCGCAGTTCCCCGTGACGACAAGGGATCCGGCTACTGCTTCACCGCGTGCGCGTGGGCGTTGCACAACGTGCCGGAGGCGGTCGTCGTCGGACTGCCGGACGAGGTGGCGCCGGTCCTGCTCGACGCGTACGTGGACCGCGCCGCCAACGGCGAGATCTTCGAGGTCGGCAAACGCTACGACGATTTCTTCGAGGGCGCCCCGGTCGTCTTCGAGCGCGTCGCGAAAGGCCATTACCCGGAGTACCTCGGGTCGGCCTTCCTCGTGTACCCGGACGGCGATTTCCCGGCCCTGCAGCTGATCGTCGGCACCCCGGACGGGCATTTCCCCTGGCAGGACACCGCCCCGGAGGGATTCGCGGACTGGCAGCCGGTGCTCACCGAGAGCGGGGCGCCGGAAAGCTGGACCCCCGGCGTCGACGGTCCCTGACCTCAGCCGAGGCCGGCCAGATCGTCCGCCGCCGCCGGATACTGCGCGGCAAGCACGGCCGGATCGGCGAACTCCACGCAGTCGTCGGTGTAGGGCGGCACGACGACGGTGCCGAGCAGGCTCCACGCGCCCAGCGGCACGGTGGCCTGCCACGTTCCGGCAGGCACCACGACCTGCGGCCGTTCCCCGGCCGCCACCTCGCTGCCCAGCACCGGCCGGGTCACCTCGCCGCCGGGGTGCAGCAGCAGCATCCGCGCGGGTGCACCGGCATGGTGCACGAACACCTCCACCCGGTCGAGCCGGTGCGGCGCGGAGATCTCCGGCGCCTGCAGCAGGTAATAGATCGCCGAACCTTCGGCCGCGCGCCAGCTCTGCGCGAACCGGCCGCCCTCCACCGGCAGCGGCTCCAGCCCCAAGTGCGTGATGAAGTCCTGCGGATCCGCCATCCCCCCATCGTGCCCGCGGGCGTGTCCGTCCGCCGGGCCGGGCACCCCGCCCGCTAGCCTGGCATCTCGAACGGATGTTCGCGCGGGCAGAGGAGAAACGGTGCGGGTGCTCGGGGTCGACCCCGGTTTGACCAGGTGTGGCCTCGGGATCGTCGACGGCGGCAAGGGGCGTTCGGTGCGCCCGGTCGCGGTCGGGGTCGTGCGGACACCGGCCGGGTCCGATCTCGCCGAGCGGCTGCTGGGCATTGCCGACGAGGTGGAGCGCTGGCTCGACCGGTATCGTCCGGAGGCGGTCGCGGTCGAGCGGGTTTTCGCGCAGCACAACGTGCGTACCGCGATGGGCACGGCGCAGGCCGGTGGGGTCGTGGCGCTGGCGGCGGCCCGGCGCGGGCTGCCGGTCGTGTTCCACACGCCCAGCGAGGTCAAAGCGGCGGTCACCGGGTCCGGCCGGGCGGACAAGGCGCAGGTCACCGCCATGGTGATGCGGCTGCTCGGGCTGGAGGTCAAACCGCATCCGGCGGACGCGGCCGACGCGCTCGCGCTCGCCATCTGCCACCTGTGGCGGGAGCCGATGCGGATCCGGCTCGCGGAGGCCGAGGCGCGCGCGGCCGAGCTGGCCCGTGCGCACAAGGCGCGCCTCGCCGCCGCCGCGAAAACAGCGAAGAAGCAGGACGAAACAGGAGCACGACGATGATCTCCTCGGTACGCGGCGAAGTGCTGTCGGTCAGCCTCGACCATGTGGTGGTCGAGGTCGGCGGCATGGGTTACGCCGTGCAGGCCACCCCGGCGACGCTGGCCACGCTGCGCCGCGGCGAGCAGGTCCGGCTGCATACCGCGCTGATCGTGCGCGAGGATTCGCTCACCCTCTTCGGGTTCGCCGACGAGGACGCGCGCGAGCTCTTCGGCCTCCTGCAGACGGTGTCCGGCATCGGGCCGCGGCTCGCGCTGGCCACGCTCGCCGTGCTGGAGCCGGACAAGCTGCGGGCGGCGCTCGTCGAAGGGAACATCACCGTCCTCACCCAGGTACCCGGCATCGGCCGCAAGGGGGCCGAACGGCTCAGCCTCGAACTGCGCGACAAGGTCACCGCGCTCGGCAGCACCGGCGACGCCCCCGGCAGCGCTTCCGTCACCGCCCCCGGCGCGCTGCGCGGCGAGGTCGTGGAAGCGTTGGCCGGGCTGGGTTTCCCGGCGAAACAGGCCGAGCAGGCGGTGGACCGGGTGCTGTCCGAAGGGGACGGGCACACCACGTCGTCGGTGCTCCGCGCGGCGCTGGCCGCACTGGGTCGCAAGCGATAGCTGATGAACGAAGTGACCGAGTTCGACACCGGCGGCTACGAGGCGGACGACGAAACGCTGTCCGCACTCGCGCAGACCGGTGAACGCGACCTGGAGACCACGCTCCGGCCCCGGAAACTGGACGAGTTCGTCGGCCAGGAACGCGTCCGCGAGCAGCTGGAGCTGGTGCTGGAGAGCGCCCGGCGGCGCGGGGTGCCGCCCGACCACGTGCTGCTGTCCGGCCCGCCCGGCCTCGGCAAGACGAGCATGGCGATGATCGTCGCCGCCGAACTGGGCGCGGCCATCCGGATCACGTCCGGTCCGGCGCTGGAACGCGCGGGCGACCTGGCCGCGATGCTGTCCAACCTCGCGGCAGGCGACGTGCTCTTCATCGACGAGATCCACCGCATCGCCCGGCCCGCCGAGGAGATGCTGTACCTCGCGATGGAGGACTTCCGGGTCGACGTCGTGGTCGGCAAGGGCCCCGGCGCCACCAGCATCCCGCTCGAGATCGCGCCGTTCACCCTGGTCGGGGCCACCACCAGGTCCGGCTCGCTCACCGGCCCGCTGCGCGACCGGTTCGGCTTCACCGGCCAGATGGAGTTCTACTCCGCGGCCGAGCTGGAGCTGGTCGTGCGCCGGGCCGCGACGATCCTCGGCATCACCATCGACCGGGACGGCTGCGCCGAGATCGCCGGCCGGTCGCGCGGCACCCCGCGGATCGCGAACCGGCTGCTGCGCCGGGTCCGCGACTACGCCGAGGTCCGCGCCGACGGGTATGTCACGCTCGAGGTCGCGCAGGCCGCGCTGAAGGTCTACGACGTCGACGAACTGGGGCTCGACCGGCTCGACCGGGCCGTGCTCAGCGCGCTGACCAGGTCGTTCGGCGGGGGACCGGTGGGGATTTCGACGCTCGCGGTCGCCGTGGGTGAGGAGTCGACCACGGTGGAGGAGGTGTGCGAACCGTATCTGGTCCGGGCCGGTATGCTCGCCCGAACCCCGCGTGGCCGGGTCGCGACCGCGGCCGCGTGGGAGCATCTCGGCCTGGTGCCGCCCCCGGAGGCCGGGCGGTCCGAGCCGGGCGGCCCGACGCTGTTCGACCAGGACTGAACGGGCCGACGGTGGCCGGGTGGTGGCGTTTCCGCCGGTACCTGGCACACTCGAACACAGCACATCCGTCGAAACCGGACGCGGGCGGCCGACCGAGGCGTCCGTCGAATGGAGAGTCATGAACCAGTTACTGCTGCCGTTGCTGCTGCTGCTCGTGGTGGCCGTGCCGCTCATCA
The DNA here is from genome assembly GCF_000717335.1 of Amycolatopsis jejuensis. Classification (GTDB taxonomy): domain Bacteria; phylum Actinomycetota; class Actinomycetes; order Mycobacteriales; family Pseudonocardiaceae; genus Amycolatopsis; species Amycolatopsis jejuensis. Next base: position 91,858 of record NZ_JNYZ01000025.1, on the reverse strand, counting down.
TGGGTACCCGCAAGCAGAAGAAGCAGCAGGCGGCCCAGCAGGAGTTGCAGAACAGCATCGCCCCGGGCGACCGCGTGATGACCACGTCGGGCCTGTACGGCACCGTCGCCGACTCGAGCGGTGACACCACGATCGACATCGAGATCGCGCCGGGTGTCGTCACCACGTGGCTGCGGCAGGCGGTCCGCGAGAAGGTCGAGCCCACGGTGGAGACGCCGGAGACCGGCGAGACGCCCGAGCCCGAGACCGCCGGGGTCACCTCGCAGGAGGCCACGCCCGCGTCGTCGGAGGCACCGGCTCAGGAGTCGATCTCCGCAGGTGAGACGCAGTCCTCCGGTGCGCAGGTGGCGCCCCCGCTGGAGCACGGGAAGAAGTAGTCTTTCCCGCTCACCGGGCAGTGATGCGCCCACGGCAGGCGAAAGCCGGTACGGGCGAACGCCGGGCTCACGCAGCACCGAGTACATTCTCGGTGCTGCGTGCGTGTCCGCCGCCATAGTCACGCCCAGCCGTGTCCGGAAGTCCATCTTCCGGATGCGGACCAGTTGGGGTCCACCCAGTCCGTGCCAGTTCGAGGAGACCGAAGCACCGTGGCACCATCGGCCGGGCATCTCCGCCCGGGACGCTATCTCGCCTTCTTCGCCCTGATCGTGGTCGCGCTGTACGCACTGGTGTTCTTCACCGGCGGCGGCAAGCCCACGCCGAAACTCGGGATCGACCTGCAGGGCGGCACCCGGGTCACGCTCTCCGCGCGCACCCCGGACGGCGGCCAGCCCACCCGCGAGTCGCTGAACCAGGCGCGCCAGATCATCGAGACCCGCGTCAACGGGATCGGAGTCGGTGGCACCGAGGTGGTGCTCGACGGCAGCAACATCGTCATCACGGTGCCCGGCGAGCAGGGCGACCAGGCGAAGAACCTGGGCCGCACCGCGAAGCTCGGCATCCGCCCGGTGATCGGGTCGGTGCCCAACACCCCGGCCGCGCCGCCCTCGGCCCCGCCGTCCGGCGCCCCGTCGACCTCGCCGAGCAAGCCTGCCGGTGGCGGGGGTGCGGCCGGTGCTCCGGCACAGCAGCCGCCGAGTACGACGCCGTCCGCGCCGGGGACGGCCGACGGCAAGAACCCGATCGAGGCGGCCCGCGCGCTGCGCCAGGCGCCCGCGCTGATCCCGCAGGACCCGAAGAACCAGCAGCAGGCCGCCGCCGCGCAGGCCGCGCAGCAGAAGGCGCTCGCCGCGCTCACCTGCGCGCCCAACGTCGCGGACCCGCTGGAGGGCAACGACCTGCCCAACCAGCCGCTGGTCACCTGCGGTGACAAGGACACGAACAAGTACGTGCTGGGCCCGGAGTTCATCCCCGGCACGGAGATCTCCGACGCCAACTCCGGGTTCGACCAGCAGCGCGGCCAGTGGGTCGTCGACCTCAGCTTCAAGAGCGCGGGCGGCAAGACCTGGGGTGATTTCACCTCGGCCAACGTCGGCAAGCAGGCGGCGTTCGTGCTCGACACCGACGTGGTGTCCGCACCCACCGTCCAGGGCGCGATCCTCGGCGGCAACACGCAGATCACAGGCAAGTTCACGCAGTCCGACGCGAAGAACCTGGCCGACATCCTCAAGTACGGCTCGCTGCCGCTGTCGTTCGATTCCTCGGACGCCACCACGGTGTCCGCGACGCTCGGCCTCGCCTCGCTCCAGGCCGGGCTCATCGCCGGGGCGATCGGACTGGCCGTCGTCTTCGTCTACTGCCTCTTCTACTACCGGCTGCTCGGCATCCTCACGATCTGGTCGCTGGCGCTGTCCGGCGCGCTCGTGTACGCGGTGCTGGTGCTGCTGGGCCGGTGGATCGGGTACACGCTCGACCTCGCCGGCGTCGCCGGCCTGATCATCGCGATCGGCATCACGGCCGACTCGTTCGTGATCTATTTCGAACGCCTGAAAGACGAGATCCGGGAAGGCCGCACGTTCCGGTCGGCGGTGCCCCGCGGATGGGTACGGGCCCGGCGCACGATTCTGGCCTCGGACGCGGTCAGCTTCCTCGCCGCGGCGATCCTGTACGTGATCGCGGTCGGCGACGTGCAGGGCTTCGCGTTCACCCTCGGTATGTCGACGGTGCTCGACCTGGTGGTCGTCTACCTCGTCACGCATCCGCTGGTGGCGATCGTGTCGACGTCGAAATCGCGGTTCCTGTCCAATCCCCGGCACCTCGGCCTCGGTGCCGTCCAGCGGCTGGGCGCGCAGCGCAAGTCCACGCGCCCGCTGCCCGGCCGCCGTTCGAACGTGAAGGAGGCCTGACGTGAGCGACGAAGAAACCGCAGGCGTCACGTCGGAGCGCCCGGAGGGCGACGCGGCAGAGTCCGGTAAACCGGTTCGGTCCGGCAAGCCCGCCAAGAAGGAAAGCTTCTTCCACCGGCTGTACGTGGGCACGGGTGCGCTCGACATCGTCGGCGCACGCAAGCGCTGGTACCTGTTCTTCGCGGCGCTGGTGCTGGTGTGCCTCGGGTCGATGGTGTTCCGCGGCTTCCACCTCGGCATCGAGTTCGAGGGCGGTACCCAGATCCAGCTGCCCGCGCACGGCACCCACGGCCAGATCACCACGGAGCAGGTGATCAAGTCGTACAACACCGCGCTGGGCAAAGCACCGGCGGAGACCCAGACCGTCGGCACCGGTGCGGCCACGACGATCCAGACGCGGTCCGAAGCCCTCGAGCCCGACCAGGTGGCGAAGGTCAAGAAGCAGATCTTCGAGGACCTCGGGCCGATCGGCCGCAACGGCCAGCCGACCGAGCAGGCGATCAGCGACAGCGCGGTGAGCGCGTCGTGGGGCGGCGAGATCTCGCGGCAGGCATTCATCGCGCTGGTGGTGTTCCTGGTCGCCGTGGTGATCTTCCTGGCGATCTACTTCGACACGAGAATGGCGGTGGCGGCGCTCATCTCGCTGCTGCACGACATCCTGGTCACCGCCGGGGTGTACTCGATCGTCGGCTTCGAGGTCACCCCCGCGACGGTGATCGGCCTGCTCACCATCCTCGGGTTCTCGCTGTACGACACGGTGGTGGTGTTCGACAAGGTCCGCGAGAACACGCGGGGCCTGCTCGGGCTCAGCAGGCGGACGTACGGCGAGGCGGCCAACCTGGCGCTGAACCAGACGTTGATGCGGTCGTTCAACACCGCGTTCATCGCGCTGCTGCCGATCCTGGGCCTGCTGATCGTCGGGTACGTGCTGCTCGGGTCGGGCACGCTGCAGGATCTGGCGCTGGTGCAGCTCACCGGGACGCTGGTCGGGGTGTTGTCGTCGGTTGCGCTGGCGACGCCGCTGCTGGTCGACCTCAAGATGCGGGACCCGCAGTATCGGCAGCAGGCGGACCGGGTGGTCGCGCGCCGGGCCAAGGCGGCGAAGCGGGAGGCCGAGGGCGAGTTCGACGCGACGGACGACGATCAGCTGGCTGCGGAGCTGCGCCGGGAGAAGGCCCTTGCGGCCGCGGCCGGGGTGCCGGCGCGGACGCCCAAGGCTCGTCCGGCGGGGAGGAAGAAGCGCTGAGCGGGATGGAGCTTTCGGCGGCGCTCGATTTGATTGCCGAGGTGCCGGATTTTCCGGAGCCGGGGGTGTTGTTCCGGGATCTGAGTCCGTTGTTCGCGGATGGGCCTGGGTTTGCCGCGGTGGTCGGGGGGCTGGCGTCGACGCTCGACCCGGCGGCTGATCTGGTTGCCGGGGTGGAAGCTCGGGGGTTTCTGCTGGCTGCTGCGGTCGGGTACTCGCTGGGTCTCGGGGTGGTGCTGATCCGGAAGCCGGGGAAATTGCCGTCGGTGGCTGGGCGGGTGGAGTACTCGCTGGAGTACGGGACGGCGAGTGTCGAGTTGCCTGCTGGGGTGGTGCGGCCCGGGCAGCGGGTGGCGGTGGTGGATGATGTGCTGGCCACCGGGGGGACGGTGGCGGCTACCGGGAAGTTGCTGGAGGACGCCGGGGCTGTGGTGAGTGGGGTTTCGGTGGTACTGGAGCTGGCTGGGTTGGGGGGTCGGGCGGTGCTCGGGCGTGAGGTTCGGGCGTTGCGGACTGTTTGACGTTCGGGTTGGGTCCTGGCAACTGTTGCGTGGGGGCACCCCGAAGCTGGATTGTGACGACGTGCGGAGGGTGCTTGTCAAGGCGGGAAAGATGCCTTGACAAGCACCCTCCGCACGTGTTTGGGCTTCGGATCGGGGTGCAGGGCGGGGGCTGGGTGCCCGGTGCCGACGGGGTGCGTCGGTGCGGCCGGGTGGGTGGTGGGTTTGAAGTCCGTGAAGGGAACCTTCAGGGAATCAGATTCCGTGAAGGTGGCCTTCACGGCATGGTCGCCGGGAGAGGGTGGCTGCTAGCGGTTACCCTGGAGGTTCGCAGGTCCGCACGAAGCACGAAGGCTGGAGGTGCGGGTGAGCCAGGAGCTCGACGCCGAGGTCGCCGCCAAAGGTGGGGCTACCGGGGACGCCGGGACGCATGGGGTGCCGCCGAAGGCGAACGGTGCGGCGCCCAGTCCTTCGGCGACTCGTCGGGTGCGGGCTCGGCTTGCGCGGCGGATCACGGCGCAGCGGGCGGCGCCGGTCAAGCAGGTGCTCGAGCCGCTTGCCGTCATCCACCGCGAGCTGCATCCCAATGCCGACCTCGGGCAGCTCCAGCGGGCCTACGACGTTGCCGAGGAGCTGCACCGCGACCAGCGGCGCAAGTCCGGTGATCCGTACATCACGCATCCGCTCGCGGTCGCCACTATTCTCGCCGAGCTCGGCATGGACACCACTACACTCGTTGCGGCGCTTCTGCACGACACGGTCGAGGACACCGGCTACTCGCTGGAGCAGCTGCAAGCCGATTTCGGGGACAAGGTCGGCGAGCTCGTCGACGGGGTCACCAAGCTGGACAAGGTCAAGCTCGGTACGTCGGCCGAGGCCGAGACCATTCGCAAGATGGTGATCGCGATGGCGAAGGACCCGCGGGTCCTCGTCATCAAGCTCGCCGACCGGCTGCACAACATGCGCACCATGCGGTTCCTGCCGCCGGAGAAGCAGGCACGCAAGGCTCGCGAGACGCTTGAAGTCCTGGCCCCGCTTGCGCACCGGCTCGGCATGGCCACGGTCAAGTGGGAGCTCGAGGACCTCGCGTTCGCCATTCTGCAGCCCAAGAAATACGACGAGATCGTGCGGCTCGTCGCGGATCGCGCGCCGTCGCGGGATACCTACCTGCGCAAGGTGATTGCGGACCTCACCGGCAACCTCGTGTCGTCGCGGATCACCGCGAAAGTCGAGGGGCGGCCGAAGCACTACTACTCGATCCACCAGAAGATGATCGTCCGGGGCCGCGACCTCGATGACATCCACGACCTGGTCGGCGTGCGGATTCTCGTGGAGGACGTGCGCGACTGCTATGCCGCGATGGGGGTCGTGCACGCGCTCTGGCAGCCGGTGCCCGGGCGGTTCAAGGACTACATCGCACAGCCGCGGTTCGGCGTGTACCAGTCGTTGCACACCACCGTGATCGGGCCGGACGGCAAGCCGCTCGAGGTGCAGATCCGGACGTACGACATGCACCGCACCGCGGAGTACGGCATCGCGGCGCACTGGCGGTACAAGGAAACCAGGGGTACGCACACCGGCAGCAACGGCATGGAGCTGGACGAGATCGCGTGGATGCGCCAGCTGCTCGACTGGCAGCGCGAGGCCGCGGACCCGGGTGATTTCCTCGAATCGCTGCGGTACGAGCTGGCCGCGCGCGAGATCTTCGTGTTCACGCCGAAGGGCGACGTGATCACGCTGCCTGCGGATTCCACGCCGGTCGACTTCGCGTACGCCGTACACACCGAGGTCGGCCATCGCTGCATCGGCGCCCGCGTGAACGGCCGGCTCGTCGCGCTCGAGCGGAAGCTCGAAAACGGCGAGGTCGTCGAGATTTTCACGTCCAAGGCGGAGAACGCCGGGCCGAGCCGAGACTGGCTGCAGTTCGCCGGTTCGCCCAAGGCGCGCGCCAAAATCCGGCAGTGGTTTGCCAAGGAACGCCGCGACGAGGCCATCGACGCGGGCAAGGAAGCGATCACCAAGGAGATCCGCAAGGTCGGGCTCCCGATTCAGCGGCTCGTGTCGGCCGAGTCGATGGGTTCGGTCGCGAAGGAGCTGCGCCACGGCGACATTTCGTCGCTGTACGCGGCCGTCGGCGAGGGCCACACGAGCGCGAAACACGTCGTACAGCGGCTGGTCGCGCTCATCGGCGGCGTCGAGGAGGCCGAGGAGGAGCTGGCCGAGCGGGCCACGCCGTCCACGGTCACGCGTCGCCGCGGGTCCAACGACGTCGGGGTGATCGTCAAGGGCGCCAGCGACGTGTGGACCAAGCTCGCGCGCTGCTGCACCCCGGTGCCCGGCGACGAGATCCTCGGTTTCGTCACGCGCGGCGGCGGTGTGAGCGTGCATCGCACGGACTGCACGAACGCCGACGACCTGCGCACGCAGCCCGAGCGGCTGGTGGAGGTCGAGTGGGCGCCGTCGTCGTCCTCGGTGTTCCTGGTGGCGATCCAGGTCGAGGCGCTGGACCGGCACCGGCTGCTCTCGGACGTCACGAAGGTCCTGGCCGACGAGAAGGTCAACATCCTGTCGGCGTCGGTCACCACCTCGCGGGACCGGGTGGCGGTGAGCCGGTTCTCCTTCGAGATGGGCGATCCGAAGCATCTCGGGCACGTGCTGAAGGTGGTCCGCGGGGTCGAGGGTGTGTACGACGTGTACCGGGTGACGTCGGCGTCGTAGCTCAGAAAGCCAGGGCGACGAGGGCGGCCAGCGGCGGCACGGTTTGTGCCAAGGCACCGCCGCGTCCGGCGCCGCGGGGACGGCTCAGGGCGAGCAGGTCCGAGACGCCCAAAGCGATCCCGGCGAGCATCATGAACGCGCAGCTGTAGAGGACGAGCACGCGCCCGGCCGTGGGGTCGCCGGTGTGCAGCAGCACGAGGCCGGTCACCGGGCCACCGGCGAGAAACAGGTTGTACCAGCCGATATTGAAGGACCACAGCCGGGTTGCGGGCAGGTTCTCGGCCGGAATCCGGAAGATGCCCGCGTGCACGCCCGGACGCTCGAACAGCAGCACTTCCCAGGTGAAAGCCAGCAGGTGCACCAGCACCGCGACCCCGGCGAAAACCTGCGCTACGACGTTCACGATGCTTTCTCCTCGAACCTGACCCCGTGCCGTGCGGCGATGTCGCCCAGCAGCGTCCATGGCGCGTCGTCCGGGACCGTTCCGTCGATTTCGCGGAAGAACCGGCCCATCCCGTCGTTGGGGGTGACGACGAGGAATTTCGCGGACGGCGTGTGCACGGTGAAGGTGTTGGGCGTACCCGCCGGGATGTGCACGAACGCGCCGGGGCCGAGGTCGTGGAGTTCGCCGTCGACGTAGACGGTGAGGCGGCCGTGCAGGACGTAGAAGCCCTTGTCCCACGGGTCGGTGTGCGGCGGCACGGTGGGGCCGCGGGGTGCGTCGACCTCGAAGAGTTCGTACCCGCCGGTGTCCGCGGCGGCGGCTTTGACGGTCACCGTCGCGTCTTTCGTGTCGAGTTCCGGGCCATCGCCCGCGCTGCGGAGAGTCATGCCGCCGAAGGTAGGTTCGCCGCGCGGGACGGGGTATCCCGTAAATCCGGGATACCGGGGGGTGGCGGGGCGGCGCATACTTTCGTCCGTGTGGGAAGGCCGGGCACAGACTGTACGGCGGGAGCTGGCGGCTCTCGCCGCGGCGGGCTACGGGGTCGCCGAGCTGCACGAGGCGGCCATCGAGCTGGTCGAGCGGATCGTGCCCACGGAGCTGACCTGCTGGGCGTCGCTGGACCCGGACACCGCGGTGATCAGCTCGATGACCAGCGGCCGCGCCCGGATTCCGGGGGAGTACGAACCACTGCTGGCGACGTATGAGTACGACGGCGCCGAACCGCACACCTTCGCGCAGCTGGCCCGGCGTCCGGTGCCGGTGGCGCGGCTGTCCGACCTGCCCCGCCGCGAGCGTGAACGCAGCGGCCGGTGGGCGCAGGTGTGGCGGCCGCTGGGGCTGGATCACGAGCTGCGCGTCGGCTTCCGCGCGGACGGCACCTGCTGGGCCGCGGCCGGATTGGTGCGGCGCGGCGAGTTCAGCGACCGCGAGGTGGAGTTCCTGAGCTCGATCGGGCCGACCCTCGCGGCGGCGACCCGCGTCGCGGCGCGGGCTCGCGTCGGCACGGCGAAAGCGGACCCGGCGATCATCGTGGTCGGCCCGGACGGCCGGCGGCGCGGGGCGACTGCCGGGGCGGGGAAGTGGGAGTCCGAATTGGACGCTATCGCCGAAGGCCGGTTCGCGGTGATGCTGCGGGCAGTGGTGGTGGGCGCGCAGGCGGCGGCGAGCGGTACCTTCCGGGCGCGCGTCCGCGACGCCCGCGGCGGCTGGATTGTGTTGCACGCCAGCAGGTTGGTCTCGGACGAGGACGCGGGGGAGACCGTGGTGACGATCGAACGCGCGTCCGGTGCCGAGCTGCTCGGCGTGCTGCTCGCGGCGTACCGGCTGACCGCGCGTGAACGCGACGTGTGCCGCGAGGTCCTCGGCGGACTGTCCACTTCGGACATCGCGGCGCGGCTCGGGATTTCCGCGAACACCGTGCAGGACCACCTGAAGTCGGTGTTCGGCAAGGTCGGCGTGCGCAGCCGGGGCGAGCTGACGGCGCGGCTGTCCGGGTAGGCGATCACGTCACAGGGCCGGAGAAAACGTCGGGGGTTGCGGCTAATGTGCTCGCATGACCGACGGATTCGAGCTCACCCGCGAAGGGGCCGTGGCCCGGCTGACGTTGTCCCGGCCGGAGAAGATGAACGCGATCACGCACGGCATGTGGTCGGCGATCCCCGGTGTGGTGGCCGGGGTCGAGGCCGATCCGGAGCTGAAGGTGCTCGTCATCACCGGGGCCGGACGGCATTTTTCGGCGGGGGCGGACATCGGCGAGTTCCGCGAGCTGCGCTCCACCGCCGAGGCGGCTGCGGCCTATGACGAGGCAGTGGACGGCGCGGTGGCGGCGCTCACCGCGATGCGCAAGCCGTCGGTCGCGATGGTACGGGGCAACTGCATCGGCGGCGGCTGCCAGGTCGCGGTCGCGTGCGATTTCCGGTTTGCCGCGGAAGACGCGCGGTTCGGCATCACCCCGGCCAAGCTCGGCATCGTGTACCACTTCGCGTCCACCCGGCAGCTCGTGTCGCTGGTCGGCCCGGCGCACGCGCGGTTCTTCCTGCTGTCCGGCGAGCTGGTGGACGCCCGGCGGGCGCGGGAAATCGGCCTGGTCAACGACGTGTTCCCGGACCTCGAACAGGCCACCGAGCGGTTCACGGCCACGCTGAGCGCACGGTCGCAGGCGTCGATCCGCGGGATGAACCGGATCATCGAGAAGATCACCGCCGGGCAGGAGACCACCGACGAGGAGGTGGAAGACATCCGCCTGGCCGCGCTGCACGGCGAGGACTACGCGGAGGGAGTGGACGCGTTCCTCAACCGCCGGGCGCCGGAGTTCACCTACCGCTAGGCGAACTCCGGCGCGGCGGTCAGGAAACCGTGACCGCGGTGAACTTCACCGGCTGCTTGGGCTCGCCGGTGGAGCCGTCCTGGCCGATGGCGCCGATGCCGGCCTTCGCGATCTTGTCGAGGACCTTGAGGCCCTCGTCGGAGATGCTGCCGAAGATCGTGTACTGCGGCGGCAGCTCGGCGGTGCCGTAGACCATGAAGAACTGGCTGCCGCCGCTGTTCGGCTGGCCGGTGTTGGCCATCGCGAGGATGCCGCGGCCGTACTTCTCTCCGTCGATGAACTCGTCCGGCACGGTGAAGCCGGGGCCGCCGCGGCCGTCGGTGGTCACGTCGCCCTTTGCGGACGGGTCGCCGCACTGCAGCATCTGCAGGTCGGTCACGCCGAGCCGGTGGCAGATCGTGTCGGTGAAGAAACCCTGCTTCGCCAGGCTTTCGAAGGCCTGCACGGTGCACGGCGCGAGCGACCGGTCGAGCGTCAGCGGGATGTCGCCCTGTGCGGTCTTCATCGTGACGTTCACGGTGCCGTTCGAAGACACGTTCTTGCCTTCGGGCACGGTGGGCTTCTTCGCCGACGGTGCGCTCTTGCTGTCTGCCGGGTACGAGCACGTGGTCGGGTTCGGCAGCGCCTTCGGGCGCTGCGGCAGCGCGGTGCGCTGGGTGGGGATGTTCGTGACGCTCGGGACCGGCGGCGTCGAGCTCGACGGCGGTGCCGCGGCCGGTTCGTCGCTGCTGCCACCGCTGTTCACGATCCACACCACGAGACCGGCGACGATGAGGACGACACCGCCGACCACTCCAGCGCCCACGATCTTGCGTCGCTTCGCCCGCTCCGCCCGGCGCACGAGCTGCCGCTCGAGTTTGCGCTTAGCGGCTTCTCGGCGCTGCTGGTTGGTCGCCACCCGCCCTCCAGTTTCCGCTCGGAGTCACAGTCTGAGGTAGCGGCAGTGTATGGGCACAGCCTGTGAGGACTCCGTACAGGGGCGGCTAGTCTTCTCCTGGTCGTGATCAAGGCCGCTTCCCGGAGGAGGGGTTCGTGCTCGTCGCCGGGTTCGCCGCGGGGCCGCTGCAGTCGAATTGTTACCTGCTGGCCCCGGCTGCCGGGGGTCCGTGCGTCGTGATCGACCCTGGTGAGGAGGCTGCGTCGCCGCTGGCCGAAGCGCTGGCCGAGCACGACCTGACGCCCGTCGCGCTGCTGGCCACGCACGGCCATCCCGATCACATCGGGGCGGCCGCGGAGCTGGCGCGGGCGTGGGATGCGCCGCTGCGGCTGCATGCGGGCGACGCCGGGTGGTACGACGGTCCGGTCTTGCCGCTGCCCGCCGAGTTCGAGGTCGCCGGGCTGGAGCTCGGAGTGCTCGAGCTGCCCGGGCACACGCCGGGGTCGGTGGCGTTCACCGCGGAGACCGGCGAAGGTGGCAGGCTGGTGTTCACGGGGGACACGCTGTTCGCCGGGTCGGTCGGGCGTACCGGCGGATCCGGCGCCGACCTGGAGAAATCGTTGCGCACACTGCTTCTGCTCGCCGACGGCACCGTCGTGCTGCCCGGCCACGGACCGGCCACCACGATCGGCCGCGAACGCGCCACCAACCCGTTCCTGCCCGGGACCGGGGAGTGACCGCGATGAGCGAGAAGCTGCCGCTGTTCTCGGACGATCCGAAGCTCCGCCGCCGGCGCGCGTGGTCGGGAGTGATCGGGGTGGCGATCCTGGCCGCGGCGTTCGGCGGGATCGCGGGCCTGATCGGCGGGCAGATCGCGGGGCTGGTGACGGCGGCCGTGGTCGGGCTGCCGCTGGCCTACGTGGTGGCCTTCGCGTTCCGCCGCCGGATCTGGCTCGAAGGCACCACGCTGGTGGTGCGGACCTGGGGTGTGCGGCGTGTCGACCTGGTCGAGGCGCCCCGGCTGGACATGGTGATCAGCGACGTCCGCGGCACGCGCACGGTCGGCCTGCTGGTGAACGCGGGGCACCGGCGGCGCTCGGTGAAGCTCGACCTGGCGGTGTTTTCGGGTACCGGTGGGCGGGAACTGGGTGCGCTGGAGCTGCGTCGCCTCGCGGATGCGTTGCTGAACAACACCGAGGCGAACGGCCTGGTGTTCTCGGAGCTGCTGGTGGCGGAGCTGCGCTCGGAAGCGCGCGGGGACGCGGTGGCGGACCGGCCGCTGTACCGGCTGGCGTCGGCGGCTCCGGCGGGGAAGTACCTGCAGCGGTTCCCGATGGAAGCGGTGAGCCGGTTCGTCGCGACGCTCGGCTGACGGTCAGTCTCGTCCGGCCGGTTCCCGCGTGCGTTCCTCCAGGCCGTCGACGCGGGCGCGGATGCGGTCGAGCTGGTCGGTGAGTTCGGGAAGTTCCTCGGCGACGTAGGTGAGCAGCCGTTCGATCTGGCGGAGAGTGGCGCGGACGTCGTCGACGGCAGTGGCGATCCGGGGCACTGTCTCGGCCGCCTTCAGCACCGACGCGAACAGCCTGCGGACGAGGTGCACCGTGACCCGGGGTCCGGCCAGGACAGCTGAGAACACAGCGCCTCCTCGAAGTGCGGTGTCGCGGCCAAGGTAGCCGCACCCGCAGGGCCGGGGTTGCGCCGGGGCTGGCTCGTGTTACTCGTGTGACTCTGCGGTACTCGTGGTGCTCATGAGGTGCTCGACGGGTTCGCGTGCGGCAATGAGCGCGGCCAGCACCGTCGTCACGGGCACGGCCGCGACGATGCCCACCGACCCGGCGAGGGTGCGGATGATCTCTGCCGCGATGCTCTCGCTGCCGAGCAGCGCGCCGAGGCCCACACCGGAGATCGCGGAGTACAGCATCACCGGCAGCGCGGCGCCGGCGTACGCCATGACGAGCGTGTTCACCGCGGACCCGACGTGGTCGCGGCCGATCCGCAGCCCCGACCGGTACAGCTCGCGCCAGCCGAGCGACGGGTTCGCCCGCCGCAGTTCCCAGACGGCGCTGGTCTGGGTGATGGTGACGTCGTCGAGGACGCCGAGGGCGCCGATCACGATGCCCGCCAGGAGGAGACCGCGCGCGTCGATCCCGTGGCCGAGGGAGCCGATGAGCGTGGTGGTGCCGTCGTCGAGGCCGGTGAGCGACGCCGCCGCCGAGAAAATCGCCGACAGCACGCCAATCAGCGCGAGACTCACCAGCGTGCCGAGCACGGCGACCGACGTTCTCGCGGACAGCCCATGGGTCAGGTACAGCGCGAGGAACATGATCGCGCCCGCGCCCGCGATCGCGACGAGCAGCGGGTTTTCGCCGGACAGGATCGAGGGCAGCACGAAGAGCACGATCACCACGAAACTCAGCACCAGCGCCACCAGCGCGGCGAGCCCCTGCCACCGCCCGAGCACGAGCACCGCGAGCGCGAACAACGCAGCGAGGACCACGAGCGGCGTACCCCGCTGGAAGTCGACGAGCTGGAACGACTGCGGGTCGGCCGGATTGCCGCCGTTGTAGGCGAGGACGACATTGTCCCCGGCGGAAAACCGCGGGCTGCCCGGTTCGAGCGGGGCGGTGAGCCGGAGCGGTTTCCCGGACGCGGGCCCGTCGGTCATCCGGAGGTCCACGGTGAGACAGGGTTTGCTCCCGGGATCCGGCTGCGACCCGACCTGCACCTGCCCCGGCTGGAGGCACGGCCCGGACGTCGCGGTGGTGATCGTCGCCGCGACCGGATTTCCTTGCGGGACGGCACTTTTCGGGGTCGCTTTGCCCCAGGGGTAGAGGATGATCATGCCTGCGACGGTGGCTACGGCCAGCGGGGCGAGGAGCCAGATGAGCAGCTTCCGGACCCGCTGGGAGGCGGGGGCGGCCGGGCCGTGTCCGTGGCCGTGTCCGGTGGCCGGGTTTTCGTTGGGGGGAGGAGGTTGTGGAGTGTCCTTTTCGGACTCCCGGGGGACCGGTTTCGCCGGGCGGCGTCGGGAGCTCGGGGGAGGCGTGTCACCGGGGCGGCGGGAGCGGGGCTGAGCGCCGGTGGTGCGGGGCTCGGCGTCGGTCGTTCGCGGCTCGCCGGAGTGTTTGCTGCCTCGCCGGAGGCCGGTGCCGCGGGAGTCGGCGGCCGGAGTGCGCGGTTCGCCGGTGCGCGTTGCGGTTGGCCGGGAGTCGGTGCCGGGTGTCGGCGGCTCGCCGGTGTGCTGGCTGGCCGACTGGGCGCCGGTCGTTCGGGAGTCGGCGTCGGCCGAGCGCGGTTCGCCGGTGTGCCTGGCGGTTGCCCGGGAGTCGGTGCCGGTCGTGCGGGGCTCGTCGGTGTGCCTGGCGGTTGCCCGGGAGTCGGCGCTGGTCGTTCGCGGATCCCCGGGCTGGGTGGCAGCCCGGGGATTTCGGGGCCGGGAGCCGCGTTCCGGCGGAGTGCCCGGGGTGCCCGGGCTGCCGGGCTGCGGGACGGGGGTTCCCCGGGTACGGCGAGGTTCTCCCGTGCGGCCGGGATCGCGGTCCGGTTCCGGGCGGCGCGCCCGGCGCCCGGCAGGCGGTGGCGCAGCGGGGGTGGCAGGCGGTTCACCCGGCAGCCGGGGCAGGGGGCCGGTGTCGTCGGGGTCGTGTTCGGGGTAGTCGCGCGGTGCCACGGCGGACATCCTGCCCTCCCCGCTTGCCGTTCACCCGTACCGGGTGGGGGAGGAGGCGGGCGTATCCGGCGTTTCGTTCAAGCGTGCGCGCGCAGATGCACTCGCCGGTAGGCCGACGGCGGGGTGTCGAAGTGGTCAAGGAACGCCTGCCGCAGGGTTTCGGTCGAGCCGAAGCCGCAGCGGCGGGCGATGGCGGTGAGCGGCAGGTCGGTGCCGGACAGGAGGCGGGCCGCGTGTTCCGCGCGGACGGTGCGCACGTACTTTCCCGGCGTGGTGCCGAGGTGGGCGTCGAAGAGCCGGGTCAGCTGCCGGGTGCTGATGCCCGCCTTGGCGGCCAGCGCGGGGGTCCCGAGGTCGTCGGCGAGGTGCTCGGCGACGTACGCCGTCAGGTCGCGGACCTGCCGGTGTTCCGGCGGCGGACCGGACAGGAACATGCTCACCTGCGCCTGGTTCCCGGGCCGCTGCAGGTACGTGACGAGGGAGCGCGCGGTTTCGCGGGCGAGCGTCGGGCCGTGGTCGTCCTCGACGAAGGACAGGCAGAGGTCCAGCCCGCTCGTGACGCCCGCCGACGTGTAGACGTCCCCGTGCCGCACGAAAAGCGGTACCGGATCCACCGACACCGACGGGTATTCCGCCGCCATCCGCGCCGCGTAGGCCCAATGCGTGGTCGCCCGGCGGCCGCTCAGGAGGCCCGCGGCGGCCAGCACCGTGGACCCCGTGCACACCGACGCCGTGCGCCTGCTCAGGTTCGACAGCCGCCGGACGTGCTCGAGCAGCCGCTCGTCCCTTGCCGCGGCGCGGTGCCCGAGCCCGCCTGCCGAAACGACCGTGTCGAGCGGGCCGCGGATCTGGTCGAGGCGCAGGTGCGGGGTGACCGTGATGCCGCCCTGGCAGGTGAACGGCCGTCCGTCGACGGTGGCGAGCCGGACCTCGTACGGCCGGTTCGCGCCGAGGCGGTTCGCGGCGTCGAACACGTCGGACACGCAGGCGATGTCGAGCAGTTCGGCGTCGGGGTACCCGAGGATCACGATCTGCCGCGCGGCTCCCGGCATGGCCGCACGATAGCAGGTCGCCCGGCCGATCGACAGGGTTCGCAGGATTTCGGACACCCGCTGCCCGCCCTGCCCCGTCCCCCGGGACGGTTGAGCCATGACCGAGAAGACGTTCGCATTCGTCGTGTACCCCGGCTTGACCCCGATGGACCTGGTCGGCCCGCTGCAGGTGATCAACACCTTCGCCGAGACAGCCCCGGACGTCCGGGTGGCAGTGGTGGGCGAGACCCTCGACGTCGTCGGGACCGACACGCCGCTGCGGCTCGCGCCCAGCCACACCTTCGCCGACCTGCCCGCGCCGTCGTGGCTGCTCGTTCCCGGCGGCGGCGCGCCGACACTGCAGGCCATGGCCGACCCCACTCTCATGGCGTACCTGCGGAAAGCCGCCGCCACGGCCGAGTTCGTCTGCTCGGTGTGCACCGGATCGCTGCTGCTCGGCGAGGCCGGGCTGCTCGACGGCCGCAAAGCCACCACGCATTGGATGTTCCGTGACCTGCTGCGCGCGTTCGGCGCCGAACCGGTCGCGCAGCGCTGGGTCGAGGACGGCCCGGTGATCACCGGCGCCGGGGTCGCGGCGGGCATCGACCTGGCGTTGTACCTGGTGGGCAAGCTGGGCGGACCGGCGGCCCAGCGGCTGGTCCAGTTCGGGCTCGAGTACGACCCGCAGCCACCGCTCGGTCCGCTCGACTGGTCACAGGCGCCGGCCGCGGAGCTGCGCCCGTTCACCGAACGCACCGTGCGGGACGGTCTCGCCGGCGTGCCGCAGCTGCGCGACAAACTGCTCGCTCACCTCTGACCCGGCCGTGAATTCCCCCACCGGATCCGGCCGGACGGCTTGACCGGGCCGCGCGGACGCGTACGGTCTGGCGAATGAATTTCCGTCGCGGGGGTGCCGGATTGACCCTCCTCACCACCCTGCGTGACAACCAGCTGGTGCTGGTCACCGCTGCGGGGGAAATCGACGTCGCTTCGGTCGGCGAGTTCCGCACCGTCCTCAGTGATGCGTGCGTGGTCGGGGAGAAGCTGGTCGTAGACCTGTCGAGGGTCGGGTACCTCAGCTGCGCCGGGCTGCGCGTGCTAGAGGAGGCGAGCCGGACGCGGCCGAAGCTCTCCGTGGTCGCGACGGGGCCACTCGTGCTGCGGGCGTTCGCGGTCTCGGAGCTCGGCGTTCCCGTCCGGCGTGGCCTGCAGGAGGCGTGCGCCGCCGCGGGTGCGTGATCTCCGGCCGGATTCCGGGTACCCCAGTGGTGGAAGCGAACTCTGCCGAGGTGGTCCGGGATGTCGGAAAGCAGCACAGTTCCCCGCAAGACCGTGGTCGTCGGCGGCGCGGCCGGGCTGGCCGTGCTCGCCGGTCTGTACCTGATCGCGGCGCCCTGGCTCGCGCGGTTCGGCGGGGCCGCGGAACTCGCCGTGAGCAATACGGTGGCCGGGCTCGCGATGGTCGTCTTCGCCGCCATGCGGGCGCGCGATTCCGGGACCCAGGCACTGACCTGGGTCCTGCCGGTGCTCGGAGCGTGGGCTGCGGTGTCGCCGTTCGTCCTCCGCTACGGCGACGAAACCGTGCCGTCGACCGGCGCAGTGATCGGCAACGTGATCGCCGGTGCGGTGGTGGTGCTGGCCGGGATCGCGTTGCTGACGCGGGGCCGGTGATCAGGCGAGCACGTCGGCCAGCCAGCGTTGCCACACCGTGCTTTGGGCGGCTTCGTCGACCTGCGGGAGGAACAGGTGGTGCCCGGCGGCGATCGGGATGCCCATGAGCGACCGTTCGTGGAAGCGGTACAGCGCGTCGGGTGTGCGGACGCCGGCGAAACGGGGGGTCGAGTAGTCGAGGACGCCGTCGATCTGCTGACCGCCGACGGTGAAGCGAACCTGTTGTCCCGCTTCCGGTTGCGGCGGCAGGCCGAGGGCGGTGAGGAGCTTCGGCCAGGCTTCCGGGCCGGTGGAGGACGCCGGGGCTTCGGCGGTCACGTAGGTCGCGTGCCGGGCGGGGAAGTGGCGGAGCAGCTGGCCGAGGGTGTGCAGGTACATCTCCCAGCCGACGGAGAACGACTCGTGGTACTCGTCGCCCCAGTCGTCGGCGATGAAGCCGCGGTGCACGAACCGCAGCACCGACGCTCCGCCCCCGGCTGCTTCGACGAGGAATTCGAACGCGTCGAACGTGCCGTCCGGTGCAGGCTCGCCGCGGTAGGCGAACCGGCGCGGCGGTTCCCACGCGGTGATCTCGGCTTCGGTGCGCATTTCGCCGAGCCGGAACCGGACCTGCTTGGCGGCGGCGTCCACCTCGTGCCTGCCCATGAACCACGAATCGATCCCGGGCCCGGTCGCCACCGCGTCCCACACCTCCGCGGGCTCGGCGGGCAGCCGGACCTCCTTGCGCACCTCGAACTCGCGTGTCATCGCCCGTGCCCTCCTCGTCGCTCCGGTGATCACCGTGCCATTGACAAGAATATCTGTCAATACGGTGGGCGGCCCGCGGGATCGATGCGAGACTGCGAGGGAACCTCACGAAGGGACCAGAGCGCATGGCAACAGTGGCCGACCAGCTGATCGACGTTCTCGTGCAGTCCGGGGTCCGCCGAATCTACGGGGTGGTCGGGGACAGTCTCAACCCCGTCGTCGACGCCGTGCGCCGCACCGCCGGGATCGAATGGGTGCACGTGCGCAACGAGGAGGCGGGCGCGTTCGCCGCCGCGGCCGAAGCCCAGCTCACCGGGCGGCTCGCGGTGTGCGCGGGCAGTTGCGGGCCGGGCAACCTGCATCTGCTGCAGGGGGTCTACGACGCGCACCGTTCGGGCGCGCCGGTGCTCGCCATCGCGTCGCACATCCCGTCCACGCAGATCGGTACCGGGTTCTTCCAGGAAACGCATCCGCAGCAGTTGTTCGCCGAATGTTCGCACTATTGCGAGCTGGTGAGCTCGGCCGAGCAGATGCCGCGGCTGGCGCGGATCGCGGTACAGAACGCGGTCGGCCGGCGTGGGGCAGCGGTGCTGGTGCTGCCCGGCGACGTGTCGCACGAGCCTGCAGCGCATGCGACGGGTGAGTCCGCGTCGCTCGGCAGCCCGCCTGCGGTGGTGCCCGCCGAGACTGACGTCACCCGGCTCGCCGACCGGATCGACCGGGCGGACAAGGTGATGATCATGGCCGGGGCCGGATGCCGCGACGCGCACGACGACGTGCTGGCGCTGGCCGGGGCGATCGGGGCGCCGGTCGGGCATTCCTTGCGGGGCAAGGAGTTCGTGCAGTACGAGAATCCGTTCGACGTCGGCATGAGCGGTCTGCTCGGGTACGGTGCTTGTTACGACGCGATGCACGAGGCTGATCTGGTTCTGCTGCTCGGGACCGATTTCCCGTACGACACGTTTCTGCCGCAACGCAATACCGTGCAGGTGGACATCGATCCGTCGCGGATCGGGCGCCGTTCGGTGCTGGAGTTCGGGGTACAAGGGGATGTCGGGGCGACGATCCGGGCGGTGCTGCCGAAACTGCGGCCGCGGGATGATCGGTCGTTTCTGCATGCCATGTTGCGCAAGCATGAACGCAGTTTGCAGCGGGTGGTCGACGCTTACACCACTGAAGTGGCGAAACACGTTCCGCTGCATCCGGAGTTCGTTGCAGATGTGCTCGATGAAGAAGCTGCGGACGATGCGGTGTTCACTGTGGACACGGGGATGTGCAATGTCTGGGCGGCGCGTTATCTCACGCCGAACGGGCAGCGGCGGATTCTCGGGTCATTCGTGCACGGGAGCATGGCGAATGCGTTGCCGCACGCGATCGGGGCGCAGGTCGCGGCGCCGGGTCGGCAGGTCGTCGCGATGTGCGGGGATGGCGGGCTGGCGATGCTGATGGGGGAGTTGCTGACGTTGAAGACGCATTCGCTGCCGGTGAAGGCGGTGGTGTTCAACAACTCTTCGCTGGGGATGGTGAAGCTGGAGATGCTCGTGGACGGGTTGCCGGAGTTCGGGACCGACCACGATCAGGTGGATTTCGCCGGGATCGCGCGGGCGGCGGGGTTGCATGCGCGGCGGGTGGAGAAGCCGGGGGAGGTCCGGGACGGGGTGCGGGAGATTCTTGCGCATGACGGACCTGCGGTGCTGGATGTGATTACGGATCCCAATGCGTTGTCTATTCCGCCGAATATCACGGCGGCGCAGGTTCGGGGGTTTGCGTTGGCGGCTAGTAAGACTGTGCTGAGTGGTGGGGTGGGGAAGATGCTGGAATTGGCGCGGTCGAACTTGCGTAATATTCCGCGGCTGTGAAGGTGCCCCGGCTTGGAGCGTTGCGGTGGGGCACCCCGAAGCTGGATTGTGACGACGGTCTGAGGGCCTTGTCAAGGCGGGAAAGATGCCTTGACAAGCCCCTCAGACCGTGTTCGGGCTTCGGATCGGGGTGCAGGGCCGGGTCTGGGTGCCGTGGTTCCGGTGGGTGCGTCGGCGGCGGTGGGGTGGTGGGTTTGTGGTCTGTGAAGGGAACCATGAGGGAATCTGATTCCGTGATGGTTCCCTTCACGGACTTGGGTTAGTCGGTTTCTGCCATTGCTTCGGCGAATTGTGCGGCGTACAGGCGGGAGTAGGCGCCGCCTGCGTGTAGGAGGGTTTCGTGGTCGCCTTGTTCTACTATGTGGCCGTTTTCCATTACCAGGATTACGTCTGCGTCGCGGATGGTGGACAGGCGGTGGGCGATCACGAAGCTGGTGCGGCCGGTGCGCAGTGAGTTCATTGCGTGCTGGATCAGGACCTCGGTGCGTGTGTCCACCGAGCTCGTTGCCTCGTCCAGGATCAGGATTGCCGGCTTGGCCAGGAATGCCCGTGCAACAGTGATCAGCTGCTTTTCGCCTGCGCTGACTGTGCCGCCTTCGTCGTCTAGGACTGTGTCGTAACCCTCCGGCAGAGTTCGGACGAAACGGTCCACGTACGTCGCCTTTGCCGCCTCGATTACCTGCTCGCGGGTGACGTCGTCGGCGCCGTAGGCGATGTTCTCCGCGATCGTGCCGCCGAACAGCCAGGCGTCCTGCAGGACCATGCCGGTCTTGTCGCGGAGTTCCTCGCGGTTCATCGCCTTGATGTCGACGCCGTCCAGGGTGATGCGGCCGCCGTCGATTTCGTAGAACCGCATCAGCAGGTTGACCAGCGTGGTCTTGCCTGCGCCGGTCGGGCCGACGATCGCGACCGTCTGGCCTGGTTCCACCGTCAGCGACAGGTCCTCGATGAGCGGCGTGTCCTCCAGGTAGCGGAACGACACGTCCTCGAACTCGACGCGGCCCGCCACGACGTCCGGCCGGGCCGGGTCGGCGGGCTCGGGCTCCTGCTCCTCGGCGTCCAGCAGCGCGAACACCCGCTCGGCCGAGGCGACCCCGGACTGCAGCAGGTTCGCCATGCTCGCGATCTGCGTGACCGGCTGGCTGAACTGCCGCGAGTACTGGATGAACGCCTGCACGTCGCCCAGCGTCAGCGTGCCCGAGGCGACCCGCAGTGCGCCGACCACCGCGACCAGCACGTAGCTCAGGTTGCCGATGAACATCATCGCCGGCTGGATCGTGCCGGAGATGAAGCTGGCTTTGAAGCTCGCCTGGTACAGCGTTTCGTTCTGCTCGCGGAACACCGCCTCGGCCTCCTTGCGGCGGCCGAACACGTGCACCAGCGAGTGGCCGGTGTACATCTCCTCGATGTGCGCGTTGAGCCGTCCGGTGGTGGCCCACTGGCTGATGAACTGCGGCTGCGAGCGCTTGCCGATGCGCGCCGCGACGTACACCGACAGCGGCACCGTGAGCAGCACGATCACCGCCAGCAGCGGCGAGATCAGGAACATCATCACCAGCACGCCGATCACCGTGAAGAGCGACGTGACGATCTGCGACAGCGTCTGCTGCAACGACTGCGCGAGGTTGTCGATGTCGTTGGTGACCCGGCTCAGCACCTCACCGCGCGGCTGGCGGTCGAAGTACTTCAGCGGCAGCCGCGCGAACTTGTCCTCGACGTCCTGGCGCAGCCGGTACACCGCGCCCTGCACGAGGTTCGTGGTGAGCCGCGCCTGGATGACCCCGAAGAACGACGCGACGACGTACAGCGCCAGCACGATCGCCAGCACCTGGCCGACCGCGGTGAAGTCGACGCCGTGCCCGGGAACCAGGTCGACGCGGGTGAACATGTCCGCGAGCGTGTTCTCGCCGCGCGCTCGCAGCCCGGCGATCACCTGTTCTTTCGTGGCCCCGGCGGGCAAACCACGGCTGGTGACGCCGGCGAAGATGAGGTCGGTGGCCCGCGCGAGGACCTTCGGCCCGATGACGGTGAGCGCGACGCTGGCCGCGCCGAGCACGAGTACCCCGATCAGCGCGGCCTGCTGCGGCCGCAGCAAACGCAGCAGCCGGGCCAGCGAACCCTTGAAGTTGAGCGCTTTCTCCGCGGGCATGTTCCCGGCCATGAACCGGCCGGGGCCTGCCGCAGGTGGTGGCCGCAAGGCATTGCGGGGTGCGGCAGGCGGCTCGCCTGCGTCGGCGGCCGGGCTCTCGGGAGCCTTGGTGTCCTCGCTCACGCCGCCTCCTGTGTCTTGCGGGATACCCGCACCCAGTCGGCGGCCCGAGCGGGCTGTCGCAATTGTGTGCTCACGCCGCCTCCTGTTCAGTCAGCTGCGAAAGCACGATCTCTCGGTACGTTTCGTTGGTGTCCATCAGTTCGTGGTGGGTTCCGGTGCCGACGACGCGGCCGTCGTCGAGCACGATGATCCGGTCCGCGCTGCGGATGGTGCTCACCCGCTGCGCGACGATCACGACTGTCGCGTCGCGGGTTTCGTCGGTCAGCGCTCGGCGCAGGGCTGCGTCGGTGGCGTAGTCGAGCGCACTGAAGGAGTCGTCGAACAGGTAGATCTCCGGCCGGTGCACCAGCATCCGCGCGATCGCGATCCGCTGCCGCTGCCCGCCCGACACGTTGGTGCCGCCCTGGGCGATGGGGGAGTCGAGACCCTGCTCCATCCGCTCGACGAAGTCCTTGCCCTGCGCCACTTCCAGTGCCTGCCAGAGCTGCTCGTCGGTGGCGTCCGGATTGCCGTAGCGCAGGTTGCTGGCGACCGTGCCGGCGAACAGGTACGGCTTCTGCGGGACCATGCCGACCGCCGCCGACAGGGCCGCCGGGTCGAGGCTGCGCACGTCGACGCCGTCCACCCGGACGCTGCCCGCGGTGGCGTCCATCAGCCGCGGGATGAGGTTGAGCAGTGTGGTCTTCCCGCTGCCCGTGCTGCCGATGATCGCCGTGGTCTCGCCGGGGCGGGCGAACAGCGACACGTCCTGAAGCACCGGCTTTTCCGCGCCGGGGTACCGGAATTCGACGCCGGAGAGGTCGAGGTACCCGCGTTCGGCACCGGCCGGGACCGGGTCCGCGGGCGGGCGCACGCTCGGCTCGGTGTCCAGCACCTCGCTGATCCGCTCGGCACTGACCTCGGCGCGCGGCACCATCATGAACATGAACGTGGCCATCATGACCGACATCAGGATCTGCAGCAGGTAGGCCAGGAACGCGGTGAGCGCGCCGATCTGCATGCTGCCGCTGTCCACCCGCTGCCCGCCGAACCACAGCACGGCGACGCTGGACACGTTCACCACCAGCATCACGGTGGGGAACATCAGCGCCATCAGCCGTCCGACCCGCAGGGAGACGGTGAACAGATCGTCGTTGGCCTGCCCGAAACGTTCCCGTTCGTGCTGGTCGCGCACGAACGCCCGGATCACCCGGATGCCCATGATCTGCTCGCGCATGACCTGGTTGATCTTGTCGAGGCGGACCTGCATGAGCCGGAACGCCGGGCGCATCCGCGCGATGATGAGGCTCACCGCGATGCCCAGGATCGGCACGATCACCAGCAGCAGCGACGACAGCGGCACGTCCTGCTGCAGGGCGAGCAGGATGCCGCCGATGCACATGATCGGCGCGGACACCATGAGCGTGAAGGTGAGCCCGGCGAGCAGCTGGATCTGCTGCACGTCGTTGGTGGTGCGGGTGATCAGCGACGGCGTGCCGAACTTGCCGACCTCGCGCGCGGAGAAATCCTGTACGCGATGGAAGATCCCGGCCCGGATGTCGCGGCCGAGCGCCGACGCGGTGCGCGCGCCGTAGTAGACGGCGCCGATCGACCCGGCGATCTGGACGAGCGTGATCGCGAGCATCACGCCGCCGATCCGTATGATGTAGCCGGTGTCGCCCTTGATCAGGCCGTTGTCGATGATGTCGGCGTTCAGCGTCGGCAAGTAGAGCGCGGCGATCGTCTGTACCAGCTGCAGCGCGACGACGAGCCACAGCACGGCTTGGTAGGGGCGCAGGTAACTGCGCAACAGTCTGACCAGCACGGTCGTGTTCTCCCCCGGGGGTGATGTGTGGTGGGTCGGTTCGGGGCGGTTCAGGATGCGGCAGCCGCAGTGTCGGCAGTGTCCGCAGCTTTCCCGGCAGCTGCGGTCAGTGCCGGCAGGCCGGCGGCGGCTTCCCGCAGGAGCCCGATGAACACCGGCAGGAACTCGTCGTCGGAGTCGGAGCCGGAGTTCAGCCAGGTGTCGAAGGCGATGCGGGAGGCATTCTGCACAATGCCCGCCATCATCCGCGCGTGCAACGGATTTGCGTGCGGGCCTGCCCGCTCGGCCACGGCTTCGGCCAGTACGCGCTCCACACTGGCGTGCGCGCGCAGCATTTCGCCGAACAGCCCGGCATTGCGCATCATTTCGCGCATCCGGCGCACATCCTCGCGTTTCGGGCTTTCGTCGCGCAGATGCCGTTCGACGGCCGCATGCAGGACCGCCTCCCACAGCGGCTCGTCCGCCGGCCGGGACAGGAGCGTCTCCCGCACGCGCACCTGCCGCTCGACGATGAACGAGCAGACCGCTTCCTCCTTGCTCGAGAAATAGTTGTTGAACGTGCGCGGGGAGACCCCCACCTCGTTCGCGATGTCCTCCACCCGCAGCTGGTCCACGCCGCGCTCGAGCGCGATCCGCAGCGCCGCCTGGGCGAGCGCCTGCCGCGCGGCCCGCTTCTTGCGTTCGCGCAGGCCCTCCGGAGGGGGAGAGGTCACCCGGGCGAGAGTAGCAGCAAAAGTTGCGGGGTGCGAAAAATTATGCGGACCGCGAAATTTTTCACCGCAGCCACGGAGTGGTGGACCCGCGTGCTCGGCATGCCGTCCTGCTTCGACGACCCGCACTGCGTCGGGTACGCGGTGCACGCGGTACGAGCTGGCATGCACCCGAATGGCCGAGCGGAGAACGGCGGCGGCATCCGCACGGCCCTGCTGCGGCCTCCGGACGGGAACCTGGCCGGGATGCTCGAAAACCCGCATTTTCCCGCCGGGTCCGGACCGGCCCGACCCCCCCGGACCTGCGCGGACTGTCGGATCCGGGCAATCCCGGCTACGGTGGTCACCGAGCGTGAGTGACGGCAAGGGGACCGGCGGAGGTGCGGCATGCGGTCGATGTGGAAGGGCTCGGTGTCGTTCGGGCTGGTCAGTATTCCGATCCAGCTGTACGCGGCGACCGAGAACAAGAACGTGTCGTTGCGGCAGGTGCACGTCGCCGACGGCGGGCGGATCCAGTACAAGCGGTTCTGCACCGTCGACGGCGAAGAGGTGCCGTACTCGGAGATCGCGAAGGGCTACGAGCTGCCCGGCGGCGAGATGGTGGTGATCACCGACTCCGACCTGGCCGAGCTGCCGCTGCCCACGCAGCACGCGATCGACGTGCTGGAGTTCGTGCCGCTGGAGTCGATCGACCCGATCCGGTTCGACCGCACGTACTACCTGGAGCCGCAGAAGAACGCGGTGAAGCCGTACGTGGTGCTGCGCGACGCACTGCAGAAGGCGAGCCACGTGGCGATCGCGAAGGTCGCGGTGCGGCAGCGGGAGAGCCTTGCGCTGCTGCGGGTGGTCGACGACGTGCTCGTGATGACCACGATGCTGTGGGCCGACGAGGTACGCGTCCCGGATTTCCCGTTCCTGCACGAGGATCCGCCGCAGGTGCGCCCGCAGGAGCTGACGATGGCGGGCTCGCTGATCGACTCCCTGTCCGAGCCGGTGTTCGAACCGGAGAAGTACTCGGACAGCTACCGCGAGGCCTTGGAGTCGATGATCGAGGCGAAGGCAGGCGGAGGCGAGACGGCGCGGCCGGCGCAGCAGGAGGAGAAGGCCGAGGTCGTCGACCTGATGGCGGCGCTGGAGGCGAGCGTTTCGGCGGCGAAGAAGACCCGCGAACCGGCGAAGGGCAAGGCCGGGGCGAAGGCGGAGAGCGGGCCGGCTGCGAAGAAACCGGCGAGCCGGGCGCGGCGGCCGAAAAGCGCCTGATTCCGCGTTTTCGTGCACCGGCCCGGTTTCGTCACTGCGGGTAGGGCGGGTTCACCGGACCGGGTGGGACGACACGCCGCGGGGATGCCGGGGACGGTGGTTTTCCGGTGGTACCAAGGAGTCGTCCGGCCCCGGAACCCCTCAGGTGCCGGGGCACAGCATCGAAGCGGAAGGGGGCATGAGCATGGAGTGCGCGTTCTGCACGAGCGGCATCGACCACTGTCACGGAACCCTCGTCGTCCACCCGGACCGCGGGTTCGCCGAATGCACGGACCCGTCCTGCGCAGACCTGGACCGCGTCCGGCACGGCTTGATCATCGACTGCCACACCCTCGACGCGGGCTGCGCCTGCGCCCCCACGGCAAACCCGCTGCTGCGGCGGGCTTCCTAGGCCGCGCGGTCCCCCTTCCGGGTTGCCGAGGGATCTTTACCCGATCGGGTAAGCGGCCGTGTACAAGCGCCTTGGCAGTGTGCTAACACTACCGGGGGGTCCTTCGGCTCTCCCTCCCCCTCGGAGCCGGAGGACCCCTTCACCGGCAGGTGGCGATCAGTACCAGTGCGCGCGGCCGCCGATCCGGCGTCCCGTGGCGCCGGCCACCGCCAGTACCGCACCGGCCACGGCCAGGATGATCCCGATGGTCCACAGGACCGGGATGCCGACCACGAAACCGATGACGAGCAGGATGATCCCGAGGATGAGCACGATGTGTTCTCCTTCGTGTAGCGGGCCGCCCGGCGGATGCCGGGCAGCCGGTGCGCACCCTCACCGGATCACCCCGCCGGAACGGGCGGAAACGGCATCGTTCGGAGCAGCCGGTGCGGCGTTCGGCCGAATCCGGGACGCTCAGTAGCGGTAGTGCTCCAGCTTGTACGGGCCCTCGACGGCCACGCCGACGTATTCGGCCTGTGCCTTGGTCAGCGTGGTGAGCCGTGCGCCCACCGCGTCCAGGTGCAGCCGCGCCACCTTCTCGTCGAGGTGCTTCGGCAGCCGGTGCACGCCGGTCGCGTACGAGCCGGGCTTGGTGAACAGCTCGATCTGCGCCAGCACCTGGTTCGCGAACGACGCCGACATCACGAACGACGGATGCCCGGTCGCGTTGCCCAGGTTCATCAGCCTGCCCTCGGACAGCACGATGATCGCGTGCCCGTCCGGGAAACGCCACGTGTGCACCTGCGGTTTGACCTCGGTCTTCAGGATCCCGGGTACCTTCGCGAGCCCGGCCATGTCGATCTCGTTGTCGAAGTGGCCCACGTTCGCGACGATCGCCTGGTGTTTCATCCGCCCCATCTGCGCGGCCGAGATGATGCCGAAGTTGCCGGTGGTGGTGAGGAAGATGTCGGCGCGCTCGACGACGTCGTCGAGTTCCACGACGTCGAGCCCGTCCATCGCGGCCTGCAGCGCGCAGATCGGGTCGATCTCGGTCACCGCGACGCGTGCGCCCTGCCCGCGCAGGGCTTCGACGGCGCCCTTGCCGACGTCGCCGTACCCGCACACGACGGCGAACTTGCCGCCGATCATCACGTCCGTGCCGCGGTTGAGGCCGTCGACCAGCGAGTGCCGGATGCCGTACTTGTTGTCGAACTTGGACTTGGTGACCGAGTCGTTCACGTTCATCGCCGGGAAGAGCAGTGCGTCACTGGTCGCGAGCTGGTACAGCCGCTTCACGCCGTTCGTGGTTTCCTCGGTGACGCCGCGCATCCCGTCGGCGATCCGGGTGAACCGCTGCGGGTCCCCGGCGAGGCTGGCCTCGAGAGTGCGCAGGATGATCCGGTGCTCCTCGGGGTCGTCCGCGTGCGGGCCGGGTACCGCGCCGGCCGCCTCGAACTCCGCTCCCTTGTGGACGAGAAGGGTGGCGTCGCCGCCGTCGTCGAGGATCATGTTCGGGACCTCGCCACCGGGGAACCGGAACAGCCGGTCGGTGCACCACCAGTACTCGTCGAGGGTTTCGCCCTTCCACGCGAACACCGAGGTGCCCTGTGGGCGCTCGGGAGTCCCGTGTGGACCGACGACGACCGCCGCGGCCGCCTCGTCCTGGGTGGAGAAGATGTTGCAGGACACCCAGCGCACCTCGGCCCCGAGCGCGACGAGGGTTTCGATCAGCACCGCGGTCTGCACGGTCATGTGCAGCGACCCGGCAATCCGCGCCCCCTTGAGCGGACGGGCATCGGCGAACTCGCGGCGGATCGCCATCAGCCCGGGCATCTCGTGCTCGGCGAGATCGAGCTGCACCCGCCCGGCGGCAGCGAGCGAGAGATCGGCGACGGCGAACTCGAGGCCGTCGACGGTACGCAGTTTCGAGGTCATTTTCTTTCCTTTCAAGCAGGCTGAAGTACGGGTACCGTCGCGGTACCCGGGGAATGGGCGCAGGGGAGAACGCGGGGTATGTCCGATCGCGCACTGAGTTTCGGTGCGGTGGCGTCGGCGTACGAGCGGTTCCGGCCGGGGTATCCCGCGGAATTCGCCGCGGCGGTGCTGGCTTACGCCGGGCGGCCGGTGCGCACCGCACTCGAAATCGGTGCCGGGACCGGGAAAGCGACCCGGCTCTTCGCGTCACGGGGGATCGCGGTCACCGCGACCGAACCGGACGGGGCCATGCTCGCCGAGCTCTGCAAGCACGTGCCGCCCGACGTCGAGACCGAGCAGGCTGCGCTCGAAGACCTGCGCCCGCACCGGCAGTACGGACTGGTCTACGCCGCGGCGGCACTGCACTGGACGGACCCGGACCGGCGGTGGCCGCGCATTGCCGCGCTGCTGGAGCCGGGCGGGGTGTTCGCGTCGTTCGGCGGGCCGGTCCTGGTCGCCGATCCCGTGGTGGCGCAAGCAATCCAGGGCGCCCGGGCGTCGTTTCTGGTCACCGACGAGATCCCGTCGCCGGACGGCACACCGCCCGGGGACGACCTGCAGTGGCCGGGGACGGAACTGCTGAGGTCCGGGTTGTTCGCGGACGTGCGGCAGGTCGCGCTGCCCCAGCGATTGACGGTGCGCGCTGATCAGTACGTGGGTCTGCTTTCCACCGTCTCGGCATACCTTGAGCTGCCGATTCCGTTGCGGGAGCAGGCTTTTCAGCGGATCCGGCAGGTACTCCCCGAGACGGTGGACCTGATCACCGACACCACGCTCCACCTTGCGCGCCGGTGCTGAGCGAGCGGCCACCCGTGACACGGTGCACCTCCTTTGCAGGAGGCGCCCTTCGGTCGAGATCCCGCGGGCCGAGCGTGGCGGGGGAATCCCCGTCGCAGCGCCTCTCGGCCCGGAGCCGCGCCCCGGTGGGCGCGTCGGACTCCACCTTGGCAAGGGTGGTCGCGCGCTGTCAAGCGCGGGGGAACTCCGCGCGCACTCCGAGCAGCCGCACCGGTTTGCCGAGCGTGAAGCGGGCGAGCACGTCCTGCGCGGCGGCGGCGAGCACGGCCGGGTCGGACGACGGTTCGGGCAACGTCACACTGTGCGAATGGGTGAAGAAGGGCGCGAAGCGCACCTTCACCGCAACGCGCGCCGCGGGCCGACCTTCCTCGGCGACGTCCTGGGCGACGCGCTCGGCCAGCCGCGCGATCTCCGCCACGATGGCGGCGCTGTCGGTGAGATCTTGCTGGAATGTCGTTTCCCTGCCCCGGGAACGCGCGACGTACGGCGTTGCGCTCACCTCGCGCTCGCCGATCCCGCCCGCCAGCAGCCGGTACCACGGACCCAGCCGGGGCCCGAACCTCGCGGCGAGCGCATCCGGGTCCGCGGCGGCGAGTTCGAGCACCGTGGTGTACCCGGCTTCGGCGAGCTTCTTGGCGGTCTTGCGGCCGATGCCCCACAACGCGTCGGTCGGGCGTTCGGCCATGACGTCCCACCAGTTCTCCTGGGTGAGCCGGTAGATCCCGGCGGGTTTCGCGAAACCGGTCGCCAGCTTGGCCCGCAGCTTGTTGTCCCCGATCCCGACGGACGACGACAGCCCGGTCTCCTCCTCGATCCCGCGCCGGACGTCCTCGGCCAGCGCCTCCGGATCGTCCGCGGTGACGCCGAGGAACGCCTCGTCCCAGCCGAGCACCTCCACGACGACCGGGAACTCCCGCAGCCTCGCCATGACGTGGTCGGAGACCTCCTGGTAGGCGGGGCCGTCGACGGGAAGGAAGACCGCGTCGGGACAGCGTTTCACGGCCAGCCGCAACGGCATACCGGAGTCGACGCCGAACTCCCGCGCCTCGTACGACGCCGTCGCCACCACCGCCCGCTCCGCCGGATCCCCATTCCCGCCGACGATCACCGGCCGCCCACGCAGCTCCGGCCGCCGCGCAACCTCCACGGCAGCAATGAACTGATCGAGATCGACATGCAGGACCCACTCGGACACGGCACCAGTGTGCGGTGCCGGGGTGTCGGCGCGCATCCCGGAGGTGGGGTGGGCGGTTTCGGCGGCGGGTCGAGGGGTGACGACGCAGGGAGGGGAGTGGCTGTGACCCTGCAGGGTGTGCCAAGCCGACGCGGATGAAGCGCGGCTTTGGTGGCTGGGGCGAGACGCGGCCGGGCGGTGCACCACCGGCGGCGGTGGCTCTGCTGGGTGAGGCGTGACCGGCGGGCGGGGTGTGGCCGGAGTGTTCCTGGCGTGGCGGGTGGGGCTGGCCGAGATCGCGAAGGGAGGCGTGCGGCGGGAAACGGAACGCGGCGTTAACCCGTGCACACCCGGGCACCGGGATACCGACCCGAGGCTGAGGCCGGAGAACCGCCGGAAAGCGCGTCAGCCGTGGTCGTGGCAGCGGGCGATGTGGGCCGCCACTCCGCCGGCCGCGGCGAACAGTGCGCACACCGTCAGTGCCGGGCTGGCGGTGACCAGGCCCGCGACCAGCAGGCCGCATGCGATGACGTCCAGCAGGATCGCGAAGGTCGTCAGCAGGATGGCGGTGCGGGCCGGTTTGCCGCGGCGCAGGGCGTCCGCCAGTTCCGGGTCACTGGTTTCGAACCAGCGCTCGATCTTGTCCAGCTCGACGCGTTCGTGATGACTGAGCATGGAGGTCTCCTTCGGCGGCCCGCGTGCCGTCGCCGGTGAAGTACCCCCGCGGGCGGGCCTCGAACCAGCTCTCCGGCGATTCACCCGGCCGCGGGTACTGCGGGTCAGACCTCGACGTCGAAGGTGACGGTGAGTGCTGCCTGACCGGTCACGCGCAGCCGTACGAGTGCCTCCCGGTTGAGTGATCCGTTCACAGTGGTGAGCGCAGTAGCGAGGTCGGCCGGGGCGGGCCGGACCAGCCTCGCGAGGCCTGCGTCGAGCACCTCGCGGATGCGGGCCGCCGAGCAGACCAGCGGGAGCAGCCGGGTGCTGGCGGTGTGCTGCACGTGCAGTTCCACCACCTCGGTGCGGTAGGCCGCCTGGAGGAACTCCTGCACGTCGCCGCCGGAGAGCAGGATTCCGGTGTCCAGGTCGACGCCGGTTTCGGGCAGCAGCAGGGACGCCCGCAGGAAGCCGTCGTGGGCGTCGAGGTAGAGCTCGGCGCCGTGGTTCGCGAGTGCTTCGCCGAGGCCGTCGAGGTTCTTGCGCAACGCGGGCGTGAGCAGTACGACCGCGGCTGCGCGGCCGCCCAGCCCGGTGTACACGACCTGCCCTTCGACGGCGATCGTCTTGTGCGGCACCACATTCCCGACCGGTCCGGTTCCCGCCGGGTACGCCGCCCGCGCCTGCTCGGCCATCCGGTCGGTGAGGCTCGGCGTGGTGATCGGCGGCAGCCGGGTCCCGCCGACGACCAGGCCCGCGCGCCGGAACGCGCCGCGCCGCTCGAACGGGTCGGACGGGTCGGACGGGTCGGACGGGTCGGACGGGTCGAACACAGCGATCGTGATCGGGCCGGGGTCCTTGCGCCACGGCATCTTCATCGGCGGGTCCGGAGTGGACTGTCCACAGTGGTCACGGGGCGCATCTCGGCTCCGGTCCGGTGTAGCCCTCGCGGGAGGACTTGTCGATGCCGACCTCGCAGCGGATCGACGGGTCCACGTGGTTGCCCTCGACGTGCGCGCCGGTGGAGTGGATCGCCAGCCCGATCGCGTGGTCCGGTCCGGCGGCGAAGGTGTTTCCGGTGATCGTGGCCCGCTGGACGTCCTCGAACATCAGCGCCTGTGACGCCTTACGGGTTTCGCAGAAGTTGTCCTTGATCACGAAGTCGGTGGTGTGGCCCTTGCCGTCGCCCTCGCCGTCGTTCGGGCCCTCGGCCATCACGCACATGTTGTCGATCTGCTCGCACCGGTTGCCTTCGATCCGCACGTGGTTGCTCGGCGGGGTGTCGCTGGCGAAGGTCTGCATGCAGTCGGCGTGGCCGTTGCGGTTCGACGTCTGCCGCACGGTGTTGTGCAGGATCGCGATGTCGTCGCCGAAGAAGCGGATTCCGTCGCCGTCGCCGCCGTGGGGTGCGGTGATCGTCGTGTTCTGCAGAGTCACGTGGGAACCCCGAAGCTCGACCCCGGGAGCCGACGGTTTAGTGAGCGTGTAGCCGTCGACCACCACCCAATCGGCGTCGACGTCGATGCCGGACACCTCCTTGCCGCCGCCCGCGTACACGCGTGGGTGATCGGGCGTACCGCCCTCGGTGATGTGCAGGCGAGAACCGGCCGCGTGCGCAGCCGGGGCGAAGGCGACGGCCAGCACGGCTGCCAGGCAGGCCGGGGTCAGGTTCGGGGCGCGCATCGGTCTCCCTGAAGGGGCGCGGACGGGGTCGGCGGCGACCGTAGCGCAGGTGATCGGGAGGGGTCCCGGGCCGCTTTCTGACCCCGGAGGTGATGCAGTATCGTTACTGCGAGTTACCTCACAGGGGTCGGACCACGCCGAGGGGAGCGTCGGTGCAACCGAATCAGCTGATCGCGGACCGGTACCGGTTGACCGGGCGAATCGGCAGTGGCGGGATGGGCGTCGTCTGGCGGGCGCACGACCAGCGGCTCGACCGGGAGGTCGCGCTCAAGCAGGCCCGGCTGTCCGACGTGGTCAGCGGGCGGACGCTGCGCCGCGAGGCTCGGCTGGCGGCCGGGGTGCTCCACCCGAACGTGGTCACCTTCCTGGACGTCGCTGCCCAGGGTGACGAGCTGTGGCTCGTGATGGAGTACGTACCCTCGCGCAGCCTCGCCCAGATCCTCGCCGCGGAGGGACGGCTGCCCGCGCGCACCGTCGCGGAGATCGGCGTGCAGGTCGCGGCGGCGCTGGCCGCGGTGCACGCGCACGGGATCGTGCACCGGGACGTCAAGCCGGGCAACGTCCTCATCACCGACGACGGCCGCGCGAAGCTCACCGATTTCGGCATTTCGCGGTCGGTCCGCACCGACGAGACGGTCACCGAGTCCCCGTTCATCGGCGGCACCCCGGACTACCTCGCCCCGGAGGTCGCCCAAGGCCACGCGCCCACCACGGCGTCGGACGTCTTTTCCCTCGGGGCAACGCTTTTCGCCGCGGTGGAAGGCGCGCCGCCCTTCGCGGGCGGCAACGAGTACGCCACCATCCGCCGGGTCGCCGAGGGCACCGTCCCGGCGGCGCAGCACGCGGAAGGCCTCGCCCCGGCGCTGGAGCAGCTGATGCGCCGTGACCCGGCGGAGCGGCCCGCCGCGGCCGCTGCGGGCGAGCTGCTGGCCGAGGGCATCGACACGCTGCCGGTCGCGGTGCCGCGGCAGCGCCGGGCCCGGCGGCGGCTGCTGGTCTCGGGTGCGGTCGTCGTGGCGATCGCGGTGCTCGTCACCACGTATTTCGTGATCCGGCCGAAGGACGAACCGGTGACCCCGGCGGTGGCGGCGTCGGCGGTCACCCCGGCGAAGCTCGGCATCGGCGCCGACCCGCGGGCCGCCGACCCGTGCCGGCTGGTTGATCCCGAGCCGCTGCGCCCGTTCGGCGAGCCCGAGGTCGACCCGGACTACGGCAACTTCAACCGCTGCGACGTGCTTCTGCACCGCACCGGCGACCTGCAGGCGGACGTCAAGGTCGAGCTGCAGGATCCGGCCGACCCGGAGGGCCCGGCGTCGAAGTCCGGTCCGTTCTCGGTGTTCGCCGCGCCGCCGGACGACGACTGCGTGCGCCTGATCCAGCTGCCGGACCGCTACCTCGTGCGCGTGACCGCCGGCGTCGACAAGGGCGACCACCTTGACGTGTGCAAGGTGGCCGAGGTCGCCGTGGCCTCGGCGACGAAAGTCCTTGCCGCCGCGGGGGTTCCGCCGCACGCGACGCCGTATCCGCAGGCGTCGCTGGCCCGGCTCGACGCGTGTGCGCTGCTCACTCCGGACGCGGTTTCCTCGACGGCAGGCGTGGCCGCGCCGGTGAAGATCGAGCCCGGTTTCGGTGGCTGGGAATGCGATTGGCGGAGCTCGTCGACCGACCGCTGGGTCACCATCGTCTTCGACCGGGACCAGCCGCCGGACGGCGACACCGGCAAGCTCGTGAAGGTCGCCGGGCACGACGCGTACCTCAAGACCGATGATTTCGCCGCCGGTACCTGCCAGGCCATCCTGGTCCACCGGACCTACACCGACGGGCACGGGGACAGCGCGGTGGAACGGATCAAGATCGTGGTGCACGGCGATCCGCCGTCGGACGGGCTGTGCGCCCCGGTGTCCACTTTGGCCGGTGCCGTGGCCGGGAAGCTGCCGAAGACATGATGGCGTTCACCAGCGCGGCCGAACCGCTCGGTCCGGACTACGGCAGCCTCGCGCACGGGGTCCCGCCGTCGCCGCCGGGCACGATCTTCGCGCTCACTGTCACCGGCGGCGTGCGCATGCCGCCGCGCGACGGCCGCCAGGTCCTTTTCGGACGCAACCGCGAAGACGTGCACGTGTGCGTCGGCGAGGACGACCGGAAGGTCAGCCGGAAGCAGGGATTCCTGGTCCGGCGCCGGAATTCGTGGTGGATGCACAACACCGGACGGCTGCCGATCCGTCTCCCGGGGTCGCGGCTGCTGTTTCCGGAGGAGGACCCGGTGCCGCTCGCCGAGGGGTACACCGCGGCGTTCGTGCGCGGGTCGGCCGGCCGGGAGCATCTGCTGGAGCTGTACGTGGCCGGGGCGGACGGCCGCCGCCCGGACTCGCGGCCGCAGGACGTCACCGAGCCGCCGCGGATGTGGCGGCTCACGCCGGACGAACGGCTGGTGCTCGTTTCGCTGGCGCAGCGGTACTTGCTGCAGGATCCGTACCCGCAGCCGCTGGCGTGGCGGCAGGTCGCGCAGCAGCTGACCGAGCTGAACCCGGATGCGCCGTGGAGCGCCAAGCGGGTCGAGCACCTGGTGAGTGCCGTGCGGGCCCGGCTGGCGCGCGCGGGGGTCGCCGGGCTCACCCGCGAGGAGGTCGGCGAGCCGGTCGGGAATGCGCTGAACGACAACCTGATCAAGGAACTGCTGCTGTCCACGTCGCTGGTACCGCCGGACCTGGCGCTGCTCGAACCCGCGGGGGACGCCGATCCGGGAGGGGTCCCGGAGCCGCCTGCTTGACTCGGGATACGCGGAGCAACCGCGTTCCGGCAGCGAGTGGGGGTGTCCGTGGGCGAGCCGATGCGGACGTTGCCCGCGGGGCATCCGAGCCTGGCGCGCGGGTTCGCGTCGCCGCCCGGGACGCTCGTGGTGCTGGGGCTGACCGGGGGAGTGCTGGTGCCCCCGTCGGCCACGGACCCGGTCACGTTCGGGCGGAACACGGCCGAGGTGACCGTGCCGCTGGGGGAGGACGACCGGCGGGTCAGCAGGCGGCACGGCGTCCTGGAGCACCACGGCGGCCGGTGGTGGGTGCGGGCCACCGGCAAGGTCCCGCTGCGGCTGCCGAGGTCGCGGCTGCTGTTCACCGGTGCCTCGCCGGTCCCGCTGCCGCCGGGTTACCTCCCGGTGTTCGCGCGTGGTTCGGGCGATCGGGAGCACGTGCTGGAGGTCCGGATCACCGACGGCGCACCGGATGCGGCTCCCGCGGTGTGGTTGCGGCCGGACGAACGCCTCGTGCTTGCCATGGTGGGCCGCAGTTTCCTGCGCCGGGACGAATGCCCGCGGGCGGTCCCGGTGGCGCTGGCGGCGGCGCGGTTGTCCACTTTGGACCCTGGGGGTGGCTGGACACCGGATGCGGTGGCGGGGGTCCTGGACGGCGTACGTGCGCGGGTGCGGCCCGGTCGCCCGGACGCGGAGGTGGTGTCGGCGCTGGTCTCGGGGGCGGTGCTGGTGCCGCCGGATTTGGCGTTACTGGCGCCGGTATTGCCGCCCTTGCCGGGTGAGGTGGAGTGGATGCCGTCGACGTGGGGTGGGTAGGTCAGCGGTAGGGACGGAAGAAGTCGCGCAGTTCCTGCGCGTACAGCTCGGGTTCTTCGAATGGCGCGAAGTGCCCGCCGCGCTCCGGGGCCGTGACGCGGACGGTGTTCGCCGTGCGGTCCAGCCACTCCCGCGGGGCGCGGATCAGGTCGGCCGGGAACTGCGAGAACCCCGACGGCACCTCGACCCGGCGTGCGTGCTGTTCCGGCGGGATTGCGCCATTCGCCCGGTACATCCGCATCGATGAGCCGATGGTGCCGGTGAGCCAGTAGATCGTGACGTTGGTGAGGATCTCGTCCTTCGTGAAGGAGCGTTCGACATCCCCGCCGCAGTCGCTCCAGGCGCGCAGCTTTTCGACGATCCACGCGGCCAGCGCGGCGGGCGAATCGGTGAGCCCGACCGCGGCCGTCTGCGGTTTGGTGCGATGCATCGCCGCGTACGCACCCTCGGTGGCGCCCCAAGCCGCGGCGCCCTTCAGCCACGTGCGTTCTTCCGGCGTCAGCTCGGCGGGATCGCCGGTGAACACGGGGATTCCGGCGTCCATGCGGTGCACGGCCATGATGCGGTCCGGATGGTCGAGCGCGAGGAACCGGCTGACCGCGCTGCCGATGTCCCCGCCCGCGGCGGCGAACCGTGGGTAGCCCAGCACGGTCATCAGCTCGGCCCACCGCCCGGCCACCGCGCGGGAATCCGGCGCCGGGCCTTCGGGCCGGTCCGAATAGCCGTACCCGGGCATGTCGGGTACCACGACGTCGAACGCGTCGGCAGGGTCGGCGCCGTGTGCGCCCGGGTCGGTGAGCAGCGGGACGACTTTCGCGTAGCGCCAGAACGAATCCGGCCAGCCGTGACACAGCACGAGCGGCAGGGCCGGGCCGGTGGCGGCGCGAGCGTGGACGAAATGGATGCCCGACCCGCCGACCTCGGCGCGGTACCGGGGCAGTTGCGCGAGCGCGGCCTCTTGCTTCGGCCAGTCGAACTCCTCGGCCCAGTAGCGGACGAGCTCACGCAGGTACCCGACGTCGGCGCCGAGGCCCCAGCCGTCCTCCGGGGCGTCCGGCCAGCGCGTGGCACGGAGCCGTACCCGCAGGTCTTCGAGCTGCGCGGGATCGGTTCCGGGGGTGAACGGCTCCGGGCTTGCGGCCATATTCCCGACCTTACGCGATCAAGCTTGTGACGTTGGACGCCGGAGTTTTGTCGGGGGCAGTGGGTAGGGTCGGGATCACCGAGGGGGAAAGGAGTTGTGCATGAGCAGGATGCCCCAGGTGCGCACGCGGGTCCGGATCCCGCTGCGGTTCGGCGACGGGCCGGCGGCGGATGCGGAGGCGGTCACCTTCACGGGACTGTCCGACGGGCTCGAGCACCTCGCCTTCGTGCTGGGCGAACCCGGGCCGGTCCCGCTGGTGCGGCTGCATTCGGAATGCCTCACCGGTGACGTCTTCGGGTCCGCGCGCTGCGATTGCGGCCCGCAGCTGCAGGAGGCGGTCGAGCGGATCTCCGCGGCCGGTGGGTACCTGCTCTACTTGCGCCAGGAAGGGCGTGGCATCGGGCTGTACAACAAGCTCGACGCGTACGCGCTGCAAGACACCGGCATGGACACGTACGCCGCGAATGCTGCCCTCGGCCTGCCCGAAGACGCGCGTGACTACACGGCTGCCGCGCAAATGCTGAACGTGTTCGGGGTCCAGCAGGTGGACCTGCTGTCGAACAACCCGGACAAGGCAGCGCAGCTGGCGCGGCACGGCATCCAGGTGCGCGAGCGGGTCCGCACGGGCGTGTTCGCCACCGAACGGAACGTGCGGTACCTGCGGGCCAAAGTGGAGCACACCGGGCACAGCCTCGTGCTGCCCGGAGAACCGGGGCTGGCGAGTTGACCACTGTATAACGACCTATATGGCGTAGCCGGTATGTTCTGCTTTCGCGGTGACCATCGACGCCGGCAAGTTCGCCCTGCTGCTCCTGGCCGGCGTCGGAGCAGGGCTCACCGGCGCGGTCGCCGGGCTCGCCTCGCTGGTGTCGTACCCGGCGTTGCTGGCTGCCGGGTTGCCGCCGGTCAGCGCGAACATGACCAACACCGTGGCGATGCTGGGAAGTACTGCCGGCGCGGCCGCGGGCTCCCAGCCGGAGCTGCGCGGACAGGCTCGGCGGCTGCTGCCGTTGTGCCTGATCACCACGGTGGGCGGGGCGTGCGGCGGGCTGGTGCTGCTGGTCAGTTCGCCGGACAGTTTCACCTTGGTGGTGCCCTGGTTGATCGGCGGCGCGTCGGTGGTGCTGATGGCCGGTCCGCGGCTGCGGCGGATGGCCGAGCACCACGAGCACCGGGGGATCGGTCCGCTGACCGGGATCGCGGCGTTCCTGATCGGGGTCTATGGCGGATACTTCGGCGCGGCGGCCGGGGTGCTGATGCTCGCGCTGCTCACCACGGTCTGGAGCCAGGCGCTGGCTCGCACGAACGCCGCGAAGAACGTGGCCACCGGCACCGCGAACCTGATCGCGGCGCCGGTGTTCGCCTTCACCGGCAAGGTGTTCTGGCCCGCCGCGATCGCCGTCTGCGCCGGGTCGGTTGCGGGCTCGTGGCTGGGCTCGGTGCTGGTGCGTTATCTTCCCGCGACGCCGCTGCGGATCGCGATCGGCCTCGGCGGGCTCGCGCTCGCCGCGGTTCTCGCGTGGCAGGCCTATTCAGGCTGACGCGCGAACGAATACCGGGCATAGTCGGCGGGGTACCCGAGCAGGAGGACAGATGAGCATTGTCGGCACCCGGGTGGTGCGCGTCGAGGACGAGAAGCTGATCACCGCAGGCGGCACGTACGTCGACGACCTGCGGGAGGACGCGCTCGCCGGCGCGGCCCACGCGGTCTTCGTGCGGAGCCCGATCGCGCACGCGCGGATCGCCGGGATCGACGTGGCAGAAGCCCGCACCGCACCCGGTGTGGTCGCCGTGTACACCGCGGCGGACCTGGATCTCGCGCCGCGCAAGGCAGGTCCGGTCACCGAGCCGTACCTGGCGGCGGACGTCGTGCGGTACGTCGGCGAGCCGGTCGCGCTCGTGCTCACCGAGGAGCGGTACCAGCTGGCCGACGCGGCCGAGCTGGTCGACGTGGACTACGACCCGCTCGACGCCGTCGCCGACCTCGACACGGCGCTGTCCGGCGAGACGCTGCTGTTCCCGGACCAGGACAGCAATGTCGTGCAGGTGCACGGTGCGGAAGAGTTCGACGACTCGGTGTTCGCGGAGTGCGACGTCGTGGTCACCGAGGAGATTCTGAACCAGCGCGTGGCGCCCGCCCCGCTCGAGGTCCGCGGCGCGTCCGTGGCCTGGGGTGACGACGGCCGGGTCACGCTGTGGCTTTCCAGCCAGAACGCGCAGATCGGGCGCAGCACGGTCGCCGCCGGGCTGGGGATCGACGCGGACCGGGTGCGGGTGATCGCGCCGGACGTCGGCGGTGGTTTCGGCGCGAAGATCGGCGCGGACCCGGAAGCGACGCTGCTCGGCTGGGCGTCGCGGCAGGCGGGCCGGGCCGTGCGGTGGACCGAATCGCGCAGCGAGAACCTCACCTCGATGACGCACGGCCGCGCGCAGCGCAACACCGTCACCATCGGCGGTAAGCGCGACGGAACCGTGCTGGCGTACCGGCTGGACGTGATCCAGGACGCCGGTGCGTACCCGCGCACGTTGTTCCTGCCCACGCTCACCGAGCTGATGGCGCCCGGCGTGTACCGCTTCCCGGTGGTGCAGACCCGCAGCCGCGGCGTGGTCACCAACACCACGCCGATCGCGGCGTACCGCGGAGCGGGACGGCCGGAGGCGACCGCGGCGGTCGAGCGGGCGATGGACCTGTTCGCCGCGAAGATCGGCATGGACCCGGCGGACGTACGCCGGGTCAATTTCATCCGGCCCGACGAGTTCCCGTACCAGACTCCCACCGGCGGCTCGTACGACACCGGCGAGTACGCGGCGGCGCTGGACAAGGTCCTCGATGCGGCGGGATACGCGCAGCTGCGGGCTGAACAGGCGAAGCGCCGGGAGGCGGGCGACCCGGTGGCGCTCGGCCTCGGGATCGCCGCGTACGTCGAGATCACCGGCGGCGACGGCGGTGGCGAGAGCGGCCGGGTCGACGTGCACGCCGACGGGTCGATCACCGCGTGGACCGGCAGTTCGCCGCACGGGCAGGGGCTCGGCACCACGCTGGCGATGCTGCTGTCCGACCGGATGGGCGTGCCGCTGGAGAAGATCACCGTGCGGCACGGCGACACCGACGAGGTCCCGCGTGCGGTCGGCACGTTCGGCTCGCGGTCGCTGCAGCTCGGCGGGTCGGCGATCCGGCAGGCCGCGGACGAGGTCGTGGCGCAGGCCCGGCAGGTCGCGGCGGAGCTGCTGGAGGCAGCACCCGAAGACCTTGAGCTGGACGTCGACCGCGGGACCTGGCAGGTGCGCGGCGCGCCGTCGAGCGCCACGCTGGACTGGGCGCGGGTCGCGGGCCAGGCGGGCGGGTTCACCGCGGACGTCTGGTTCGGCGACGGCAGCCCGACGTTCCCGTTCGGGGCGCACCTCGCGGTGGTGGAGGTCGACACCGAGACCGGCAAGGTCGAGGTGACCCGGATGGTCGCGCTCGACGACGCGGGCCCGATCGTGAACCCGCTGACGTTCCGCGGCCAGCGGCACGGCGGGCTCGGCCAGGGCATCGCGCAGGCATTGCTCGAGGTGATGAGCTACGACGCGGACGGCAACCCGACCACGGCGACGCTCGCGGACTACTCCTTCGTCACCGCGACCGAGCTGCCCGATTTCGAGCTGGTGGACATGGAGACGCCGACCACCCGGAACCTGCTGGGGGTCAAGGGGATCGGCGAGGCGGCCACGATCGGCTCCACGCCTGCGGTGCACAACGCGGTGGTCGACGCGCTCGCCCACCTCGGCGTCACGCACCTGGACATGCCGACGACCCCGCTGCGGGTGTGGACGGCCCTGAACGACGCGAGGAAGGCGAACTGACGTGCGGGTCTCGATCGAGGTGAACGGGAAGACGACCGCCGGGGAGGTGCCGGACCGCACCCTGCTCGTGCACTACCTACGGGACACGGTGGAGCTGACCGGCACGAACATCGGCTGTGACACCACGTCGTGCGGCGCGTGCACGGTGCTGCTCGACGGCGAGTCGGTGAAGTCGTGCACCGTGCTGGCCGCGCAGGCGGACGGCCACGAAGTGACCACTGTGGAGGGTCTGGCCACCGGTGAGGAGCTGCACCCGGTACAGCGCGCTTTCCGCGAGCAACACGGTCTGCAGTGCGGATTCTGCACGCCGGGCATGATGATGGCGACGGTTTCCCTGCTGAAGGAAAACCCGAAGCCGACCCGGCAGGAAGCCCGCGCCGCGCTGGAAGGCAATCTCTGCCGCTGCACGGGGTACCACAACATCGTGAGTGCCGTGATCGAGGCGTCCGGACAGGAGGTGACGGAGTGATCCCCGCCGGCTTCGCCTACCGCCGAGCGTCCACTGTGGACGAGGCACTGGCCTTGCTCGCCGAACACGGCGACGAAGCCAAACTCCTGGCCGGTGGCCATTCGCTGCTGCCGCTGATGAAGCTGCGGTTCGCCGCGCCCGAGGTAGTGGTGGACATCGCGCCGCTCACGGAGCTGAAGTTCGTCCGC
Organism: Amycolatopsis jejuensis; assembly: GCF_000717335.1. Taxonomy (GTDB): domain Bacteria; phylum Actinomycetota; class Actinomycetes; order Mycobacteriales; family Pseudonocardiaceae; genus Amycolatopsis; species Amycolatopsis jejuensis. The sequence goes on along the minus strand of NZ_JNYZ01000025.1, from coordinate 50,569 downwards.
CTGGACGGCAACGAGGTGGTGATCGGCGCGCTGTCGCGCTACCACGACCTGGAACATGACCCGGTGCTGGCCGAGCACGCCCCCCTGCTGGCCCACGTGTCCGGCGCAGTCGGCGACCCACAGGTACGCCACCGGGGAACAATCGGCGGCTCCCTGGTCCACGCCGACGCAGCCGCAGACCTCCCGGCGGCCGTACTCGCCGCAGACGGCACCCTGGTAGCCCGCGGCCCGTCGGGCGAACGCACGATCCCGGCCGCGGATTTCTTTCTGGGCCCGTTCACCACGCCGTTGGAACCGGACGAACTGCTCACCGAAATCCGCCTGCCGAGCCAAGCAGGCCAAGGCTGGGGCTTCGAAAAGTTCACGAGGCGAGCCATCGACTGGGCCATCGTGGGCGTCGCAGTCACCGGCAAAGCAGTAGGCCTGATCAACATGGGCGGCACCCCGCTGCGCGCGTCCGCCACCGAGGCCGCCCTGGCCTCCGGCGCCACCGCCGCGGAAGCAGCCGCACTGGCCGCAGAAGACACGTCACCGCCGGAAGAGCCCCACGCAACGTCGGAATACCGCAAACACCTGGCCCGCGTACTCACCGCCCGCGCACTGGCGAGCGCCGGAATCTCCTGACGCGCAAAAGTCCGTGAAGGGAACCATCACGGAATCTGATTCCCCCCCTCATGGTTCCCTTCACGGACCACCATTCCGTGAAGGTTCCGTCCACGGCCCCACCCACCACACCAGCCACACCCGCGCGCACAGCGGCCCCAGGCACCCAGACCCGGCCCTGCACCCCGATCCGAAGCCAAAACACCGTCGTCACCATCGAGCTTCGGGGTGCCCCCACGCAACAATTCCCCCGGGAAAACCGAACAGCAACGTCCATTTCCCGCCAGCCCCCCACCCCCCGGCTCCGCAAACTGGACCCGTGACCTCTCACCTCCCCATAGAACCGAACATCCTCTACTTCGGCACCCCGGTAGTCCTCATCTCCACCACGAACGAAGACTCCACTCCCAACCTGGCCCCCATCTCCTCCGCCTTCTGGCTGGGCTGGCGCGCAATGCTGGGCCTCGGCGCAAGATCCCAGACCGCGACCAACCTCCTCCGCACTGGCCAATGCGTCCTCAACCTCCCCTCCTCGGCCCAGGCCCCCGCCGTGGACCGCCTGGCCCTGACGACCGGCTCCAACCCCGTCCCACCCCGCAAACGGGACCGCGGCTACCGCCACGTGGCGGACAAATTCAGCCACGCCGGTCTGACCCCGATACCGTCGGAAACCGTCGCACCACCAAGAGTCGCCGAATGCCCGGTCGCGATGGAAGCGGTCCTGGAGTCGGTCCACCCCTTCGCCCAAGACGACGAAACCCAGCGCGGCGGCGTACTGGGCCTGGAAGTGCGCGTACAACGCGTCTTCGTGCACAACGATATCCGCACTCCCGGCACCACTGACCACATTGATCCGGACGCCTGGCACCCGCTGATCATGAGTTTTCAGAAGTTCTACGGCCTGGGCCCACAAGTGCACCCCTCGACGCTGGCCAGTATCCCGGAACGCCTTTACCGCTCACCGGACATCGCGCGGGCAGCACGCTGAGTAACCCCGCAAGTCCATTGTGGAGCCGGCTCCCGTTTTCCTTCCAGCAACGGAGAATTCGCTTCGGGGCACGCATCCGTCAAGAAACGCGCACGGCGAGGGGGCCGGTCGTGTCCGTGAGGGCACAACGCTGTGCCCCTTGAGGCAAGCGCGCCGGTCGTGATCTGGGCCACCAGCGCCACTGCTACGGTTCCCGCGTTGTGATTCCGTGGCATGGCAAGGCAATCCGTCGGTACGATCGGGTTCCGGGCGGCCGCATACGACCGCCGTGGGAAGGATGTTCTCGGGATGGCGGACAGGTTCGAGTTCGGTCTCGACGTCGTCGAAGCACTCGTGATCGGGGAGGCGACCGGCGGGGACATCCGCCGGTACCCGCTGCGGATCGGTGCGGTGCCGTCGGATCCGGTGCGGTTCGTCCGGGTCGCCGCGCAGGTGCACCGCGCGGTCGAGGAACGCAGGCTGTCGGCGAACGGCGACCTGATTCCCCGGGTGCGCTTGGCCTTCGGGCTGCTCGCGCGCCCGCGGGTATCCGTTGCGGTGAGCGGGATCGACGGGCTCGGCGCGGACATCGCGGTCCTCGCGCTCACCGACGGCCGCCAGGCGCTCGGGATCACGCAGGACCCGGAGTCGGACGAGCTGCTGTTCTCGCTGTTCGCCGACGAGGAGCTGGTGGAGGTCGTCACCGGGGTGCTGCCGCGGGCGCGTCCGGCGAGTACCGGCGCGCACACTGTGCGGCAGGAAACCGTGCGCGAGGTGTCCGCGATGACGGCGCGCCGTCGGGCCGAGGCGGCCGAGGACGAGGTGGAGACGGACGCGTTCGGGATGATCGAGGTCAGCGGCCGGGTACAGCCGCGGGCCGACCCGCGGATCTCGCGTAGGCCGGGCAGTCCCGAGGTGCTCGCGCGCGTGTTCGCGCAGCCGCGCCTCGGCGGCGGGCACATCACGGTGTCCGGCTGGGGCCGCCACGGCGAGCGGACGGCGGCGGATCCGCTGAGCTGGCTCGACACCGAGGACGGCCGCTATCTGGTCCGGACCACTTCCGGTGATGCCGGAGAGGTGAGTGCCGACTACGTGCCGGCGGGGCGGTCCGAGGTCGCGCGCGCCGTGCAGCAAGCCATTTCCGCGGTCTACTGAGGACGCGGGCAACCAGGGAGGGAAGGCCCAGATGAAGGAAGCGGAAGCGGACGCACTGGCGAAAGCCGTCGTGGCGACGACTGTCCAGGCGGAGAAGACCCGGCAGGCCGACGCCATGGCGAGGGTGGTGACCGGGAGCGTTCTCGCGGTCGGGCGGGGCACGACCGAGGACGCCGGGAAGGCGCCGCTGCTGGCCGGCCGGCAGCTGAAAGTGCTGGCAGAGCAAGGTTCTTTCGCTGTCGACGACTCGACCGGCGACAAGATGATCGAGTCGCTGGAAGGCGTCGTCGACGCACTGCAGGCGCGCTGGGATGCCCTGCAGAAGCTGGGGAACCACCCGGAGATGTCGCAGACCCCGGCCGCGCGCTGGGTCGCCGGGCACATGGTCGCCACGGCGAGCGACAACCAGGGGCTGCTCACCCAGCTGCAGGCGGCGCGCGACGAGTTCCCGACGTACGTCGAGGCGATCAAGCTGGCCAAGAAGAATTATCGCGAGCGCGAATCCGGAACCCGCGACACGTTCAAGCGTCTACCTGACGCCGGCGAGCCGAGCTGAGGGAGACTTCGTGGCTGTCACCGAAAACCATGCGTCCGTGTCCGATCCGAAGTCGCCGGACTACGATCCACGCAGCCCGTACTACGAGGTCACTGCGGATCCGTCGTCGAAGTACTACATCGGGCCGGTGAAATCGGACGATGTGCGCTCCGGCGACGAGATCCGGGACGAGGCCACGCGCGAGATCGACGAGGAGATCCGCAAGGGCTGGCTCGGCCCCGTCGTCGATCCCAAGCTGCGGGACCGGAAAATCCAGGAACGGTACGAGAAGCACCTGCACGACGCGAAGGGCGACCTCGGCGACGGGCTGGAGCTGCGCAAGCCCGGTACCGCCCCGCACACCGAGTGGCGCAACGCGTCGCACGAGCTGATGCTGCGGGCGATCAGCACGGGGGCGGACTCGAAGACGGTCGCGGAGTCGTCGGAGGAATGGGTCCGCATCGGCAATGACCTTGCCGGGCACCAGAAAAACCTCGCGGCTGCGATCAACGCGAGCACGGCGAACTGGCGCGGCGGGGGCGGGGACGCCGCGCGGGAGCACCTGGCGAACGTCGGCAAGTGGCTGGGGTCGACGGCGCAGGGTGCGACGCTTTCCGGGCGGCAGCAGGAAATCCACTCGCAGGCGCTGCACGAGACGCAGAAGGCGATGGTCGCGAACCCACCGGTGAAATTCTCGGTGCAGGACGCGAACGCGCAGCTCCAGACCATCCGTGACCCGGTCGTGTACGCGCTCGCGGCGGGTGCGGCGATGAAGACGTTCCGCGACCAGCAGGCCGCGCGCGACCAGGCGGCGCAGATCATGACGCGCTTCGACCAGACCGTCGGCGGGGCGGTGGCGACGCCGCAGTTCGTTGCGCCGCCGAAACTTCCCGGCGGCGAGACCGAAGCGCACCGGGATCCGGCGCAGCTGATCCGCGGCGGGCCGGACGGGCATCCGGGCGCGCTGGGTCCCGACGGGAAGCCGTTGCCGATGGGTCCGGACGGGAAACCGCTGCCGATGGGTCCCGATGGGAAACCGCTGCCCATGGGTCCGGACGGCAAGCCGCTGCCGATGGGTCCGGACGGCAAGCCGCTGCCGATGGGTCCCGATGGGAAGCCGTTGGCGATGGGTCCGGACGGGAAACCGATGGGGCCAGGGGGGATCGGGCCGGACGGGATGCCGCTGGGCGGCAATCCCGGCGGGATCGGCCCCGACGGGAAGCCGCTGGGCAGCAGCCACACCACGGTGCCGCCGAAGTTCGAGATGCCGGGCGGCCCGGGTGGCTCGTCGATTCCGGGCGGGAGCGGGAACTTCACCCCGCCGCCGCTGCATCTGCCGGACACGCCCGGCGGCAGCACGATTCCCGGCGGATTCCACCCCGGGAACACCGATTCCACGAAGGTGCAAGGGTTCACGCCGCCGCCGCTGAACCTGCCGGACACCCGCGGCGGCGGGCCCGTCTTCCCGGGCGGCGGTCCCGGGGTGCCGGGTGGTCCTGCCGGTGGCGGGCCGGGCGGAGGTCCGGGGTTCACGCCGCCGTCGTTCACCCCGCCGCCGTTCACCCCGAACAGCGGACCTGGCGGGAGCAAGATCCCGTCGACGGGTACTACTCCGTTCAGCGGGAAGATCCCGTCGACCAGCGGTCCGACCGGCGGCAGGATTCCGTCGACCGGGAGCCCGCTGGGCGGGAAGATCCCGTCGATCGGGGAGAGTCCGCTCGGGAAGATCCCGCCGCTGTCCGGCAAGATCCCGGACAGCACGACCGGAGGCCCGCTCGGCGGGTCCGGCGGCAAGGTCCCGGGGATCGGCCGCACCGGTGGCGTGAACGGCGAAAGCATCAGCAGCCGCCTCGGCGGGGGCGGGAGCGGTTTCGGCGGACGCGCGGTGGGTCCGGCGAGTCCGGGTGCGGTCACCGGGGCGATCGGCAACCCGGGCGAGGAGCCGCTGAGCCGCGGCCCGGGTGCCGGCGGCAAGGGTGCGCCGGGTTCCCCTGGCATGGGCGGCATGGGTGCCGGGGGCGGCCGGGGCGGTACGGGACCGGAGGACAAGGAGCACAAGATCGCGGACTACGTCGAGTCGGACGATCCGTCGTTCTTCGCGCCGGACGAGGTCGTCGCGCCGCCGGTGATCGGGGACTGGAAGAACCAGGACTGGAAGTGAGGCGGGAGTGAGCGGGCAGTTCCAGGTCGAGCCCGACGAGCTGGTGGCGCACGCGAGCCACCTCGACGGCCTGATCGACCGGCTGAACAAGGCGGTGCAGGCCGCGGACTACGCGATGTCCGACCACGCGTACGGGCTGCTGTGCGCGTTCCTTCCGCCGATCATCAACCCGACGGGGGAGAAGGCGAAGGAGTCGGTGAGCGCGGCGATCGAGGGTGTCCGCGCGACGGCCGACAACGTCCGCACCGCGGCGAAGGCCTACCAGGAGGGCGACGAAAGCGAGGCCCAGCCGTTCAAGAAGCAGGCCTCGGCGGAAAGCGACCTGCACCGCGGCGGCGACGGGCTGGGTTCGGCCCGCCAGTCGCCGCTGGCAGGCAGCGAACCGACGTTGCGGCGTGGTTCGGCGGAGGATGGTTCTGTTCCGGCGGGTCGTGACGAGGCCGGGGAGCCGACGTTGCGGAGTGGTTCGCCGGACGATGGTTCGGTTCCCGCAGGCCGTGACGAGGCCGGGGAACCGACGTTGCGGCGTGGTTCGGCGGACTCGGTGCCCGCGAGCCAGGATCCGGTGGACGGCGAGCGCACGCTGCGGCGCGGTGATCCGGAAGGCGAGGACCGGACGCTGCAGCGGTCCGGGCCCGACGGCGGCGAGCAGACGTTGCGCCGGGGTGATGCGGGTGGTGAGGATCGGACGCTGCACCGCGACGCGGAAGACCGGACGTTGCAACGGTTCGGGCCTGACAGCGGTGAGCCGACGCTGCGCCGTGGTTCGGCGGAGGATGGTTCTGTTCCGGCGGGCCGTGATGCGGCCGGGGAGCCGACGTTGCAGCGGGGTGTCGCGGCGGAGGCGCCGATGGCTGCGCGGCAGGCGTCGGTGGAGCCGATGCTGCAGCGGGGGGAGGCCGCGGAGGGTTTGGTTGCCGCGCATCGGGATCCGGTGGTCGAGGGTCGTCAGGTCGGGGGTGCGGAGCGGGTGCTGCATCGCGTCGAACCGGACAGCGGGATGGCCGCCGCGCATCAGGCGCCGCTCGCGGAGACCGCGTTGCGGCGGGTCGAGCCGATCACTCCCGACGAGGCGGAGCAGACTGCGTCGAGCCGGTTCGGTTCGGGCTCTGGTACGGTCGCGGCCCACCGGGAGGCGGTCCAGGACGACGGTTCCGTGCCCGCCGACCGCGATCCGGTGGAGCAGCGGCGGGTGAGCAGGCCGGCGGACTTCCGGATCGTGAACCGCACGCCGCAGGAGTGACCCGCCGGGCGGGTGACGGGATTCGAGGAGAAACGAAGCATGACCGGTGCGGGTGGGCTGGGCGACCTGATCAGGGACCCCGACGAGGCGATCCGGCGGATGGACGAATGGGCGGCCGGGTTCGCCCGCAAAGCGGAACGCTACGCGGCGGCCCAGCAGGAAACCGAGCAGCTGCGGCTGACGGCGGCGAGCCCGGACGGGACGGTGCGGGTCACCGTCGGCGCGGACGGGATCGTGTCGGACCTCGTGTTCGGCTCGCGCACCCGCACCATCCCGCCGGAGGAACTGGCGCGCATGGTGCTGTCCACGATGCGGCGTGCGCAGTCGGGGATCACCGACCGCGTGGCCGAGGTGATGGGCCGCCAGCTGGGCGACGAGGACCCGGACACCCGCACCGCACTCCTCGGCACCCTCCGCGACCGCTTCCCCGACCCGGTTGATCCGCAGGACAGCCCGCCGCCTCCGGCACCGGAACCGCCCCCGGCCCCTGCCGCGGGACCGGCCGCACGCCCACCGGCGACCCCGCCGCCCCCGACTCCGCTCTCGCCCCGCCGCCCGGGCCGCGTCGACCCCGACGAGCAGGACAACAACCCCTGGTGACGGGCGGGGCCGCGGAATGGCGGCGGTGGCGCCAGGTTCGGCGGGTGATCTGTCGCATGTGGACAGCCGCGGCACTCCGGCCGGACGGGGCGCGAAGCAGATCGGGCACCGCGGCGAGGATGCTGCGGCAGGATTCCGGCGGCCGGAGGTGCAGGTTCACGGCTGTAGCGACCGGGTCTCCGCCTCCGGATGCGGAGCCGCGGGATCACGGCTTGCGGTAACGGACCTTCGGCGACCTGCGCCGCCGGTCTTGGATGGGCAGGTTCACGGCTGTGGCGACCGGGTCTCCGCCTCCGGCGCCTCCGGATGCGGGGCCGCAGGATCACGGCGGCGCTAACGGAACCTCCGCGACCGGCGCTGGATGCGCGGGCTCACCGCACCAAGACCTCCGCGGCCGGTGCCGTAAGCGCAGCGGTGGCAACGAAACTCCGCGCCCATCCCGTGCCGGAACCGCAGGATCACAGCTGCGGTAACGGAACCTCCGCCACCAGCTCCTCCGGAGCCGAAAGCCGCCACGCCTCATACACCAGTTCCGCGAGTTCGTCTCGCTCGATGCCGCTCAGCTGGACCACCACCCAGCCGAACCCGCCCGCCGTGAACTGGACCTCGAAGACCTCCGGGCGTTCCGCGACGAGTGCCTGCTGCTCGGAGATCGTCTGCTTGAGGCCGACCGTGTCCGTGCGCGGCCAGTGGTACCCGAACCGCTTGCCGCGCACGCTGAAGGACGTGTAGTCGCGGCCGCGGCCGCGCTCGACGTCTCGCAGGGCGCTGATGATCCGTTCGAATTCCTTGTCCGGCACGCACCCATCCTACGGCGGCGGATCCGCCGCGTCCGGCTTACGGTGGTGCGCGGAGGTGCTCCCACGATGCCCGAACCCGCCGACCGTGTCCCGGCTGCGATCGAGCCCATGCTGGCGACCCCGGACGGGGGCACGCTGCGTGCCGGTCCGGCGTACGCCTACGAGTTCAAATGGGACGGTTACCGGGCGATCATGCGCATCGCTCCGGACGGCACCACGGTGCTCACCAGCCGTAACGACAACGACTTCACCACCCGGTTTCCGCAGCTGTCCGGTGCGCTCGGCGAGGCACTCGGCGGCCGTGCGGCGGTGCTCGACGGCGAGATCGTCGCGCTGGACGAGCACGGCCGCCCGGACTTCGGGCTGCTCCAGAACCGCAGCTGGCACGCGGTCGCGTACTTCGCGTTCGACGTGCTGCGGCTCGGCGGCGAGACCTTCCTCGACGCGCCGTATGAGGAGCGCCGCGAAATCCTGTCCGGCATCGAGCCGCCGGACCGGCAGCTGGTCGCGATCACGCCCTGGTACCGGCATGGGGACCTCGCCGAACAGGGCCTCACCCCGGCCGGGCTGCTGGACGTCGCGCGCAAGATGATGCTCGAAGGGCTGGTCGTGAAGGCCCGCACCTCGCGCTACCACCCCGGCCGCCGCAGCCCGGACTGGCTCAAGCATCCGCTGGTCCACACGACCGAGGTGGTGCTCGGCGGCTGGCGCCCAGGCCAGGGCCGCCGCGAAGGCACGATCGGCGCGTTGCTGCTCGGCGCGCACGACCCGGAGTCCGGCGACCTGCGGTACCTGGGTGACGTCGGCACCGGCTTCACCGATGCGATGCTCCAGGACCTGCAAGCCCGGCTCACCCCGCTGGAACGCCGCACGAGCCCGTTCGCCGACGCCGTACCCCGCGACCGGGCGCGCGGCGCGCACTGGCTCGAACCGGAGATGGTCGGCGAGGTCGTGTACCGCCGCCTGACCCCCGGTGACGGCCGCCTGCGCCACACCGCCTGGCGGGGCCTGCGTCCGGATCGGAAAGCCGTCGAGATCGAGGTCCCGTCACACTGAGCCGACGCCGAGGCGGGCGAACGTGAACGGCTGCAGCACTTCCGGCCGCGTTCCATCCAACGCCCACGAAGCCAGAGCCTCCGCGACGGCCGGGGCAAGAGCGAACCCATGACCGCTCCAGCCGGTGGCCACGAGCACCCGATCGAAGCCCGGCACCGCATCCACCACCGGGATCAGGTCGATCGTGCTGGTGTCCGCGCGGCTGTTGTCGACCGCCAGTACCTCGGCGCCCGCGAGTGCCGGCAGCGTCGCGGCGAGGTCGGACAGGGCGGTGCGCAGGACGCTCGGATCGGTCGTCCCGGCGCCGGTCACCGGGTTCCAGCCACCCGGCCGGCCGCCGGACAGCATGACCTGGCCCTCGTCGGTCATCTTCACCGACAGCGACCGCCGAGGGTGCCCGAGCTGGTGGTTCAGCGTGCACCCCGGCGGCGCCGCAACGAACGTGATCTGCGTGGCCTTTTCCCACAACGGCAAGGAAATCCCGAACGAATCGGCCAGCAGCCGGGGCGTCGACCGGTTCGCCGCGAGGATCACCTTCCGCGTGGCCCGCAGCCGTTCGCCGGTCGCCAGTTCCAGCGTGACCGTATCGCCGGGCACGAGTTTCGTGACCGCGGTGTGTTCCCGGATCCGCGCTCCCCGCTCGACTGCCGCCTTCGCGAACGCGCGGGTGGTCGCCGGATGGTCGGCGGTCCCGTCGTCCGGCGTGTGCACGGCGAACCGCACCTCGTCGCCGATGCCCGGCTGCAGGTCGTCCAGCCGTTCCCGCTCGACGATCTCGCAGCGCACGCCCGCCGCCCGCTGCGCCTGCACCCGGGCCGGCAGGCTCTGCCAGCCGGACACCCCGGCGATCTCGACGTCGTACAGGCTCAGCAGCCCGTTGCGCCGGTATCCGGTCGGCGCGCCGAGCTCCGCGTCCAGTCCCGGCCACAGTTCCAGCGCGCGACGTACCAGCGGCAGCTCCCGCAGGTCCCGTCCACCGGCCCGGACACCGCGCCGTCCGGGACCGCCGGACGCGCCGGACGCGAGCTCGTCCGCCTCCAGCAGGACGACGTCCGCGCCCCGCCCGGCGAGCCGCCACGCCGTCGCGGTGCCGGCCACCCCTCCGCCGACCACCACGTACTCCACGGTTTCCACTGCAGACCCCTCCATGTCGTTCAGCCGACCCTTTCGAGAAAACGCTGCGTGCGTTCGTGCTGCGGGGAATCGAGGACGCGCGCGGCAGGACCGCGTTCGACGATCCGTCCCTGGTCCATGAACACGATCGTGTCGGCGACCTGGCGCGCGAACCCGATCTCGTGCGTGACGACGAGCATCGTCATGTCGTCGGCGGCGAGGTCGCGCAGGACGTCGAGGACCTCGCCGACCAGTTCCGGGTCGAGCGCGCTCGTCGGCTCGTCGAACAACATGAGCGTCGGCCGCATGCACAGCGCACGGGCGATCGCGACCCGTTGCTGCTGCCCGCCGGACAGCTGGGCCGGGTACGAGGCCCGCTTGTCCGCCAGCCCGACGCGCTCGAGCAGATCCTCGGCCCGCCGCACCGCCTCGGCCCGCGGCACGCCACGTACGCGGACCGGTGCCTCGATCAGGTTCTGCAGCACGGTGAGGTGGCCGAACAGGTTGAACTGCTGGAAGACCATGCCGATGTTCCGCCGCGCGCGGCAGGTCTGCCGGTTCGTCGTCTCCACCAGATCCCGCCCGGCGCGGCGGTACCCGACCAGCCCGCCGTCGACCTGGATCACGCCCGCCTGGATTTTCTCCAGGTTGTTGATGCACCGCAGCAACGTGCTCTTGCCCGAACCGGACGGCCCGATCAGGCAGACGACCTCGCCGGGCGCCACGACCAGATCGACGTCGTGCAGTACGTGCAGCGACCCGTACAACTTGTGCACGCCACGGATCTCGACCGCCGGAGCCGTCATCGTCCTGCCTCCAAAGCCAGCCGGGAAAGCTTGCGCGACGCACCGTCGGACAGCACGGCCCGGCCGCGGTTGAAGTACCGCTCGATCCGCCGCTGCGCGACCGTCAGCAGCGCCGTCACCACGAGGTACCAGAACGTCACCACCATCAGGAGCGGGATCGTCTCGTACGTGCGGGCATAGATGATTTGCGCGCTGTACAACAGTTCCGGCATCGAGATGACGCTGACGATCGACGTCGTCTTCACCACGTTCACGAACTGGTTGGTCAGCGGCGGCACGATCGCCCGCATGGCCTGCGGCAGCACGATCCGCCGGAGGGTGAGGCCGGACGGCATGCCCAGTGCCTCCGCGGCTTCCTGCTGCCCGCGGTCCACCGAGATGAGCCCGGCGCGGAAGATTTCCGCGCAGTACGCCGCTTCGTGCAGCGTGAGCCCGATGATCGCCGCCCCGGCCACCGTCACGACCGTGTTCGTGTCCACCGAGAACAGGTCCGGCCCGAAAGGCACGCCGAGCGAGATCTTCGGATACAGCGCGGCCAGGTTGTAGAGCAGCAGCAACAGCACGAGCAGCGGGGTCGCGCGGAACACCCAGATGTACGCGCCCGCCGCGGCGTTCAGTACCCGGTTGGCCGACTGCTTCATCATCGCGAGCACGATGCCCGCGGCGATCGACAAGGCCATCGCGATCAACGCGATTTCGGCGGTCCGTGCCAGCCCGGCCAGGATGGCGGGGCTGAACAGGTAGTGCGCGAACACCGGCCAGGAGAAGTTCCGGTTGGTGAACGCCGAGACCAGGGCCAGCGCCACGAGCAGCGCGGCGACCACGCCGGTCACCCACGTACCGGCCTTCCGGCGGCCGGCGATGCGGGCGGGCAGGGGTGGGTCCGTGCCGGCGGCGGTGCCGGTGACGGCTTCGGGAAGCATGGTCACGACCTGCCTTTCAGGATTTCGGTACCGGAGAGGAAGTTGTCCTGAAGACCCCATTTCGCGAGGATCTTCCGGTAGGTGCCGTCGGCCATGAGCGCACCCACGGCACGGTGGACGGGTTCGGTGAGCGGCGAATTCTTCGCGAGGCCCACGGCGACGAGCGACCGTTTGTACTGCCCGGCAAGGCGGAACACGCCCGGCGCGCGGTTCGCCACGTATTGCGTGAGGGAGATCGAGAAGTACAGCACGTCGATCCGGCTGCTGCGCAAGGCAAGGACGGCTGCGTTGCCGTCGGGGAACAGGTTCAGCCGCCAGTCCGGGCGCCCGGCTTTCGCGCAGGTGCCCGCGGCTTCCTCCAGCTGTCCTTGCTGCACCGAGCCGACGACCACGCCGACCGTGCGCCCGCAAAGGTCCACATAGGACTTCACCGGGTAGGTCGCGGTGCTGAGCGTGAGGAAACCCTGTCCGCCGTTGTAATAGGTGACGAAATCGGCGTTCTTCCGCCGTTCCGCCGTGGGGCTGAGGGACGCGAGGACGACGTCGAAGCGTCCGGCGGCGAGCCCGGGGACGATCGCGTCGAGACTGGCCGGAACGGGAACGGCGGCGGTGCAGAAGACGTCCGCGATCGCTTGGCTCATGTCGCGGTCGAAGCCGACGATGGTCGTGTTGTCCTCGGCGTAGTACGCCATGGGCGGCGTGTGCGGCACCGTCGCGACCAGCAGCCCCCCGTGCCGGCGCACCGGCGCGGGCAGGGTTTTGGCGAGGTCCGGGTCGCAGCGTCCGTGTGGACGGGCGACCAGCGCGGGATCGGCCGGGCCCGCAGAGCTGAGAGCGCATCCGCCGAGGGCGAGGGCCAGGAGCAGCGTGCCCGCGAGAGCCCGCCGGGTTCGTCGCATGTCACCACCACCATTATCACTGCCGCCGGGGCGGCTGTCGGATCGGGAGGGATGATGTAGTGTTTACTTCATGAAAACTCGAATGTCTAGTGGGGGCTAGATGGAACCGTCGTTGACGAAGCGGATCGCGCAGGTCCGGGACCAGCTCAGTGCCGGGGGACTGCGGGTGGTGGACTTCTTCGCGCTGCACCCGGCGGAGGCGTCGGTGTTCTCCGCGCAGGAGATCGCCCGGCGGGCCGAGGTCAGTGACGCGACGGTGATCCGCACGGTCAAGCAGCTGGGGTACAGCGGTCTCGGCGAGCTGCGCCGTGCGGCGGCCGCGATGCTCAACCCGGTCCGTGATCCGGAACAGACCTTGGCCGAACACCTCACGCAGTCCGACGACACCAGTCAGCTGCTGGCCAAAATCAGTCTCGACGCCGCGCAGCTGGTCCGGTCATTGCCGAACACGGTGCCGGCCGATGCGTTCGAAGCGGCCGCCGGGACGCTCGCCAAGGCCTCGCACACGCTGGTCGTCGGCTACGGTTCCGCGCAGCCGGTCGCCGACGCGCTGGCGCTCGGGCTGCGGCGGATCGGCCGCACGGCAACCGCCAGCGGGCAGACGGGGTACAACTTCGCCGACGAGCTCGGTCAGCTCCGGGCGGGCTCGTCGCTCGTCCTCGTCGCGCCGCTGCGGCACGTCCGCGAGCACGACGTGGCGATCGCCGAAGCGGCGCGCATCGGCTGTCCGATCGTGCTGATCACCGAGGTGCTGGCGAGCCATTTCGCCGACCGGGTGGACACGGTGCTGGTGACGCCGTCGACCGAGACGTTGCTGCCCAGCAGCCCGATCGGGCACCTGCTGCTCGTGGACGCGTTGCTGCTCGCGGTGGCGGCGGCGGATCCGGATCGGGCGCTGGACGGCTGGAAGGCCACGAACCGGCTGCGCGGCGAGATCGTGGAGGGCGGCCTCGACGTTCCGGTGAACCGCTCGATTGCGGAGCGGGCCGCCCGCGGCCCGCTGGAGTGACCCCGGTCAGTCCCGCTGCCGCAGGCCCGCGATGAGGAGCTTCACGAGCCGCCGGGCGTCGTAGCGCGGGTCGGATTCCGCGCCGATGCACAGGTTTCCCACGCCGCGCATCAGCTGGTACGCGTCGATGTCGGTCTGGATTTCCCCGGCAGCCGCGGCGAGCAGCTCCGTGCACACCGGGACCAGCCGGTCGAGGAAGTACGCGTGCAGGCTTTCGAAACCGGCGTGGTCGGACTGCATCACCCCGGCCAGGCCGTGTTTCGTCACCAGGAAGCCGACGAACAGGTCGATCCACGCGGCGAGCGCGGCATGCGGGGAAGCGCTCTCCGCGAGCAGCTTCGGGCCCGCCTCGGCGCACGCGTCGACCTGGTGCCGGTACACCGCGATGATCAGGTCCGCCCGGGTGGGGAAGTGGCGGTAGATGGTGCCGACGCCGACCCCCGCGCGGGCGGCGATGTCCCGTACCGGGGCGTCCACGCCGGACTCGACGAACACCGCGGCGGCCGCGTCGAGCAGGGTTTTCTCGTTGCGACGGGCGTCGGCTCGCTTCGTGCGGGCTCCCGCATTCGAGCTCACGGACCACTCCTTCCCAAGGCGTGTAGACAACCGGAACAGCGTTCCGTATAGTTACCGGAGCGAGGTTCCGTTTGTTCATCATGCCAGAGCGGGCTCCGGCCCACCACACCTCGTGCTCCGAAGACGGAAAGGTCGTCCCTTCATGACTGCAACACAGGCCACGGTGCTCCCGGTGATCTCCGTCAAGCCGGTCACCCTGGCCGCCCCCGGCCGCGGCGAGGACCTGCCGGTGCGCGTCACGGCGCCCACGCTCGGCGACGCGCTCCCGATCGTCGTGTTCTCGCACGGTTTCGGTTCGTCCGCGGACGGTTACGGTCCGCTCGCGGACTACTGGGCCGCACACGGTTTCGTCGTCGTCCAGCCCACCCACCTCGACTCGCGCACCCGCGCGCTGCCTGCCGAGGACCCGCGTACGCCGGAGGTCTGGAAGCTGCGCGTCGAGGACCTGCGGCACGTGCTCGACCAGCTCGACACCGTCGAAGCAGCCGTACCCGGGCTGCACGGGCGGCTCGACCGCAGCCGCATTGCCGTGGCCGGGCACTCCTGGGGTGCGCAGTCGGCCAGCATGCTGCTGGGCGCGCGCGTGCTCGAAGCCGACGGCAGCGTCGGCGAGGACCTGACCGACCCGCGGGTGAAAGCCGGGGTCCTGCTCGCCCTCACCGGCACCGGCGGCGCCGACCTGACGCCGTTCGCGGCCGAGCATTTCCCGTTCATGAACCCGAGTTTCGACGGGATGACCACGCCCGCGCTGATCGTCGCCGGGGACGCGGACCAGTCGATGCTCACCACCCGCGGCCCGGACTGGTTCACCGACCCGTACCGCCTCAGCCCCGGCAGTAAGAGCCTGGTCACGCTGTTCGGCGCGGAGCACTCGCTCGGCGGCATCCCCGGTTACGAGGCCAAGGAAACCACCGACGAAAGCCCGGAGCGCGTGGCTTTGCTGCAGGAGCTGACCGTCGCGTACCTGCGCAGCGCGCTCGACCCCGCCGACGACAGCTGGGCCGCAGTGCCGGAGACGCCGCTCGGGCGCATCGAGTCCCGATGAGCACCGTGTTCGGCATCATGACCGCGCCGATGCAGGTCGGTTACCCCGAGCTGCAGCGGATCTGGCGGGAGGCGGACGCGATCCCGGCCATCGGGCAGGCGTGGCTCTTCGACCACCTGATGCCGATCGGCGGCGACCCGGACGGCCCGGTCTTCGAAGGCTGGACCCTGCTTTCGGCACTGGCCGCGCAGACCGAACGGCTGCGGCTCGGGCTTCTCGTGACCAGTAACCGGTTCCGCCCGCCCGCGGTGCTGGCCAAGATCGCGACCACCGTCGACATCGTTTCCGGCGGGCGGCTCGACTTCGGCATCGGCGTCGGCTCGCGGCCCGGGCACCCGCTGGCCCGCCGCGAGTACGACGGGTACGGCCTGCCGTACCTGGAAACCGCCGACGCGGTCGCCCGGTTCGCCGAAGCGTGCACGGTGATCAAGAAGCTGTGGACCGAGGACAAGCCGTTCGACTTCGGCGGCGAGCACCTCCGGCTCACCGGCGCGTTCGGCAACCCGAAGCCGGTACAGCGTCCGCATCCGCCGATCGTGATCGGTGGCCGGGCCAGCGCAACGCTGCGCGTGGCCGCCGAGCACGCCAACGGATGGAACATCCCCGGTGGCGACCTCCCGGACGCGGTGAGCCGCAGTGCACTGCTCGACCGCTATTGCGCCGAGATCGGCCGCGACCCGGCGGAGATCACGCGGTCGATCCACGTCGGCGTTTCGTACGACCGGCCGGGTCCGGCGCGGGCCGCGATCGGCGCGGCACGGGAAGCCGGATTCGGGCACATCGTCCTCGGGCTGCCGTCGCCGTACCCCGCCGGAGCCGTGCAGTGGGTCGCCGACGAGCTCATCGCGAGGGCGGGGTGACGCGGCTGGGGCAGAATGCCGTCCCATGAGCGAAACCGAGCCGATCGTGATCGGCGACCTGCTGGCACTGGCCCCGATCGAGGCGGGAAAACTCGGGCACCACACGGTGCTCGACACCGAGGCGGCGCGGGTGATCGTGCTCGCCTTCGAGCGCGGGTACGTGCTGAAGGAACACCGCGCCCCCCGCGCGCTCCTGCTGCAGGCGCTCGACGGGCACCTTCGCCTCACGGCCGGTGGCCAGGTCACAGACCTGCGGCCGGGCGGCCTCGTGCACCTGCCGCCGTCGATGCCGCATGCGGTGGAGGCGCTCGCGGAGTCGAGGTTGTCGCTGACCCTGCTTGCCCCGCCGGGCACCTCTGCCGGCAACTGAGGCCGCACCCGCCTTCCGTCGGTCGACCCGGGTGATCATCCGTGCCATCATGACCCGCCGGTAGCCGGAAAAGGGGGGCGCGGACGTGCTCGAGCAAGAGGTCGACACCGCACGGCGGATCAGGCGGGTGGCGCTCGCCAGCTCGGTCGGGACGACGATCGAATGGTACGACTATTTCATCTACAGCACCGCGACTGCCCTGGTGTTCAACAAGCTCTTCTTCCCGTCGCTGTCCCCGGCGTCGGGCACGCTCGCCGCGTTCGCGACGCTCGGCGTCGGGTTTGTGGCGCGGCCGCTCGGCGGGATCGTGTGGGGCCACTTCGGGGACCGGGTGGGGCGCAAGGCGATGCTGGTGGCGTCGCTCGTGCTGATGGGGCTGGCGACCGCCGGGGTCGGGGTGCTGCCGACGTTCGGGCAGGCCGGCGTGCTCGCGCCGGTCCTGCTCGTCGTTCTCCGTGTGCTGCAAGGGATTTCGGCCGGCGGGGAGTGGGGCGGCGCCGCGCTGATGGCGGTCGAGCATGCCCCCGAGGGCAAACGCGGGCGCTACGGTTCGTTCTCGCAGATCGGCGTCCCCGCCGGGCTGATCCTGGCACAGCTGGTGTTCTTCGCGGTGAACAGCTCGCTGTCGCCGGACCAGTTCCGGTCCTGGGGCTGGCGGATCCCGTTCCTGCTCAGCCTGGTGCTCGTGGTGGTCGGGCTCGTGATCCGGCTGCGGGTGGAGGAAAGCCCGGTGTTCGCGAAGCTGCGCAGCACCGGCACGCGCAGCCGCCTGCCGATCGTCGAAGTGCTGCGCGCGCGGCCGAAGCAGGTGCTGGCCGCCGCGGTCAGCTTCATCGCCAACACCGCGCTCGGATACATCTTCTTCGCATACCTGCTTTCCTACGGCACCTCCGTGCTGAAGTTGTCCAGCACCACGATGCTGGTCGTGGTGATCGCGGGCAGCGTGGTGTGGCTGGTGAGCATCGTCGCGGCGGCGATCTGGTCGGACCGGGTCGGCCGGAAACCCGTGTACCTGGCTGGTTCGGTGCTGCTGGTGGTGTGGTCCATCCCGTTCTTCCTGCTGGTGGACACCGCTCAGCCCGCCTTGCTGCTGCTGGCCGTGCTGGTGCTGAACATCGGCCTCGGCGCGACGTACGGCCCGCAGTCCGCGTTGTTCGCGGAGCTGTTCGAATCCCGTTACCGGTACAGCGGATCGTCGTTCGCGTATGCCGTCGGTGCGGTGCTGGGCGGCGGGTTCGCGCCGTTGATCGCGACCGCGTTGCAGAGCTCCACCGGGACGTCGCTGTCGGTTTCGCTCTACATGGTCGGCGTCGGGGTGCTCAGTCTCCTTGCCGTGCTGACGTTCCCGCGCCGGCCGATCGTGGCGGTCACAGGAGATTGAGCGGGACCATGTCGGCCATCCGCTGGTACCCGGCGTCGTTCGGGTGCAGGTGGTCGCCGGAGTCGTAGGCCGGGAGCATGGTAAGCGGGTCGGCGGGATTGCGGAGGGCGGCGTCGAAATCGATGACGCCGTCGTAGATCCCGCTGGTGCGGATGAACGTGTTCACCGCCTGCCGGGTCTGCTCCAGCGTCGCGTCGTAGACCTGCCAGCCCTTGAACGGCGTGAGCGTGCCGCCGAGCACGCGGATGCCCTGCGCGTGGGCTTGCGCGACGATCTGGCGTAGCGCGGAGATGATCGGCGCCGGGTCGGTCTGGTGCGGGTCCTGCTGGATGTCGTTGATGCCCTCCAGCACGATCAAGGTGCGGACGTCGCCGTTGGTGAGCACGTCGTCGGCGAGCCGGGCGAGCGCGTTGCGGCCCGATCCCTGGCCGGGCGGGGCGTCGAGCAGGAGCCGGTTTCCGCTGATCCCGGCGTTGAGCACGCCGAGCCGGCCGTGCAGCCGGTCGCTCAGCAGGTCCGGCCAGCGGTGATTGGTGCCCCAGCTGGAGTCGGCGCCGTCGGTGATCGAATCGCCGAGCGTGACCACGGTGCCGCGCGCCGGTCCGCGTACGTCGACCTGGCTGACGTAGTGCCACACCGCTGTCTGCTCGGTGAACGACGTCCCCGATTCCTCGCCCGCGAAATCGCCGTTGCGGGTGAAGAACGACGTCTGCTGCGCGAGCGGGTGGAAGGTGACCGGGCCGGACGGGCTTGGTACGTAGGTGGTCACGAGGAGGTCTGCGTCGGCGGGCACGCGCACCCACGCCGGGTCGCTCAGCACCTCGGCGCCGGGCGGAACGACCACTGTGGACTGTCCGCCGAACGTCAGGGAGCGCATTGTGCCGCCCGCGGCGCGGGGGCTGTTGGGCGTCTCCGCGACGGCGAGGGTGACGTGGCCGAACACGAGCGGTGTGGTGCCGAAGGTATTGGAAAGCCTTACCCGCGCCTGAGTTCCGCCCGCGCTGGTGTGGACCACGTTGCGGATCGAGAAGTTCGGATACCCCTGGGACGTGTTCGGCACGGCAGCCGAGGGCGACGCCGCCCACGTGCCGACCCAGCCGTGCGCGGCCAGGTCTCCCTCCGCGCTGCTCGACGCGGTGACTGCACCGAGGGTGAGCACGGCGGCCGTGCCGAGAGTCAGTATCCGTCGCATGCGAACACTGTGCTGCCGCCCGGAAACACGCGGTGACCGCCGTCCAGGTGATCGGCCGGACAGATCTCCGGACAGCGTCGGTGGTGCGTTCGCCCCGGAGGGGTGACCATGGGGTGATGACAGAATCACAGTGGGTGTCAATTTCCGGAAGCAGGCGTCCGTCGTTCACCGCGGCCGAGGTACTCGGCCCGGTCGACCCGGACGCCACGATCACCGCCACGGTCGTCCTGCGGCGCCGCGCGGCTCTCGATGCGGCCGCGCTGAGCGGACCGCTCACCACAACAGAACTGGCCGAACAGTACGGCGCCACGTCCGACGACCTCGATCTGGCGCGCACGGTCCTCACCGACGCCGGGCTGACCGTCACCGACCTGCATGCCGGATCGCGGCGCGTTTCGGTGCGGGGCCCGGCTCGCGCGATGGCGGCCACGTTCGGGACCGAATTGAGCCAGGTCCGGTACGGCTCCGGCGAATTTCCGGTCCGCAGCGGGGAACTCCAGGTTCCCGCGGCGCTGGGGGACGCGGTGGTCGCCGTCCTCGGGCTCGACGAACGGCCGCAGGCGCGGGCGCAGTTCCGGCTGCACACCGACGCTGCCGCACAGGGGTTCACGCCGGACCAGGTCGGGTCGCTGTACGGCTTCCCGGCGGGTACCGACGGCACCGGCCAGACCGTCGCGGTGATCGAGCTCGGCGGTGGGTACCGGCCCGAGGATCTCGAGAACTACTTCGCGGGCTTGAAAATCGCCGAACCGAAGGTGACCGCGGCCGGGGTCGACGGCGGCAAGAACGCTCCGGCCGGCGACCCGGATTCGGCCGACGGCGAGGTGCTGCTCGACATCGAGGTGATCGGCGCGCTCGCGCCGGGTGCCGCGCAGGTCGTGTACTTCGCGCCGAACACCGACCAAGGTTTTCTCGACGCCGTCAGCACCGCGATCCATGCGACGCCGACGCCGGTTGCGGTCAGCATCAGCTGGGGCCAGTCCGAGGATCAGTGGACCGAGCAGGCGCGTACCGCAATGGATCAGGCGTTCGCGGACGCGGCCGCGCTCGGGGTGACGGTGTGCTGCGCGTCCGGCGACAACGGCAGCAGTGACGGGCAGAACGACGGGGCTCAGCACGTCGATTTCCCGGCGTCGAGCCCGCATGCCTTGGCTTGCGGCGGGACCCGGCTCGACGGCACGCCACCGTCCACAGTGGACTCCGAAACCGTCTGGAACACCTCCGGCGGCGGGGCGACCGGTGGCGGCGTGAGTGACGTCTTCGCAGTGCCGGGCTTCCAGCAGCCCGCCGGGGTGCCCAGCGGCGGCCGCGGGGTGCCGGACGTCGCCGGGAACGCCGATCCGGCGACCGGGTACCGGATTCTCGTCGACGGGCAGCAGGCGGTGGTCGGGGGTACGAGCGCGGTTTCGCCGTTGTGGGCGGCGCTGCTGAGCCGTCTCGCGCAGTCCGCCGGGCACGGGTTCGGGCTGGTGCACAGCAAGCTGTACGCCGGGGTGGGCGCCGGCAAGGTGCAGCCGGGGTTCCGCGACATCACCCAGGGCGGCAACGGCGCGTTCTCGGCTGCCGCCGGATGGGACGCGTGTACCGGGCTCGGGGTACCGGACGGAACCGCGTTGCAGAAGGTCCTGTCCTGACTCAGGCAGGGTCGAATTCCTTGCGGACGCGGGGGAGTACCTCGGTGCCGAGCAGCTCGATGGACTTCATCACGATCCGGTGCGGGACGCCGGACCAGTCCATCTGCAGGGCGTAGCGGTCGGCGCCGGTGAGCTTGCCGACGGTGATGAGCCGGTCGGCGACCTCGTCCGGGCTGCCGGTGAACAGCGCACGGGCGCCACGGGTGTACTCGTCGTACTCGGCGCGCGTGGGGATCTGCCAGCCGCGGGCGCGGGCGCCGTACTTCATCGTCTCGAGCCAGTACGGGTAGAAGCTTTCCTTGGCGTCCTGGGAGTTTTCGGCGATGAGCCCGATGGCGCTCATCGTGACGTGCAGGTCGCCGGGGGAGTGTTCGCCCGCTTCGCCTGCCCGCCGGTAGAGGTCCACGAGCGGCGCGAACCGCTCGGGCTCGCCGCCGATCACCGCGTACACCACGGGCAGGCCGAGCAGCCCGGCGCGCACCGACGACTCCGGATGCCCGCCGGTGCCGACCGAAATCCGCAGCCGCCTGCCGTACGGGCGCGGGTAGACGTGCGCGCCGGTCAGCGGTGGGCGGAACCGGCCGGACCAGGTGATCGGGTCCTCGCGGTCGAGCCGCAGCAGGAGCGCGAGCTTCTCCTCGAAGAGCGCGTCGTACTCGCCGAGGTCGGCGCCGAAGAGCGGGAACGACTCGGTGAACGACCCGCGCCCGGCGAGCAGTTCCGCGCGGCCGCGGCTGAGCTGGTCCAGCGTCGTGAACTGCTGGTACACGCGGACCGGGTCCTCGGTGGACAGCACGGTGACGGCGCTGGACAGCGTGATGTGCTCGGTGACGCTCGCCGCCGCGGCCAGCACGGTCGCCGGGTTCGAGATGGCGAACTGCTCCAGGTGGTGCTCGCCGAGGCCGTAGAAGCCGAGACCGAGCTCGTCGGCCAGCCGGATCCGCTCGACCGTCTCCGCCAGCCGCTGCGCGACCGGCACCTGCTCCCCGGTGCGCGGGTCCGGCGGCCGGTCGCCGAAGCTGTAGATCCCGAGTTCCATCACGTCACTTCCTCGTCGTCTCCCGGCCACGATACCGGTTGTTGACGCGTCAGCGTCCGCGATGGGCAGAGAGCCCGGTCACCGCCGGACGGCCGGAAAGCGGGACGTGGAACGGGTTTGCGGCCGCTCGGCGCGAGCCCGAGGTCGACGGCGAAGCCCAGGTCGTGGTGCCGGTACGGACGCGGCCGTCCGTGCCCGAGCGACGCCGCCACGGTGCGACCGGCGAGCGTGCCCGGGCGTGCTGCGCGGTCATCGGGGTGATCGAACCGGGCTTGGTGAGGTCCGGTACCGCTGCGGCGTACCTCCGGCCGGCCCGGGACACCGAGCTGCGCGGTGACGACGATGCGGCCATTCCGCGTCTCCAGGCCGAGGTCCGAGACCAGCGGATCGGGCCGGACCCGACGTACCACCCCGCGGAAGCCGCTCGGCGACGCCGGGGATCGGGAGCAGCTTGTTGACGCTGCCCGCGGCGAGCACGAGCCGGTCGTAGCCGAGTTCGCCGTCCTCGGGATCGGTGTCGCGCACGGTGCGGCTGTCGAGATCCACCGCGGTCACCGTGTCGAGAGCCAGGTGCACCCCGGGCAGGGCGTCCGGGATCGACACGGTGATGCTGCGCGGGCCGAGGATCCCGGCGGCGACTTCGGGCAGCAGCCGCAGGTACCGGAAGTAGTCCGTGGGCTTGACGACGACCACTTCGGCGCCTGCGGTGCGCTGCAGCTCGCGGGCCGCGTGGTACCCGCGAAGCCGCCGCCGACGATCACTACTCGCATCGCGTTTCCGCGAAAACTGTCAGCGCGGTGCGCCGATGTTGACCATCCAGCTGATGCCGAACCGGTCGGTGCACGCGCCGAACTCGTCGCCCCACATCTGCTTTTCCAGCGGGACCGACACGGTGCCGCTGTCGGTCAGTTTCGCCCAGTAACCGCGGAGCAGATCCGTGTCGTCGCCGCTGAGGCTGACCGAAATGTTGGTGCCGGGGTTGTGTTCCATGCCGGGCGGGACGTCCGACGCCATGAGCGTGAAGCCGTTGTCGCTCTCCAGGAGCGCGTGCATGATGTTGTCCGCGTTGCCTGCTTCGGCGGGTGCACCGGCTTCGCCGTAGGTGTTCAGGTCGAGCCGGCCGCCGAACACGTCGTGATAGAACTCCATCGCGGCACGCGCGTCGCCGGCGAAACTGATGTACGGGTTGAGTCGCGAGGTCATCGGGTCCCTCCTCGGATCGGTCGACAGGTTCGCGATCTTTGCAGATCGGGACGGGTGCGACAACGGGATCGGGCCCGGACGGGCGACCCCGGAGCGGGTGTTTTCCGGTTCGCTCGATCAGGGTTCGCCGGTCAGCTCGCCGCGGAGTCGTTCCAGCGTCTGCGAAAGCAGCCGGGACACGTGCATCTGCGAGATCCCGACCCGCTCGGCGATCTGGGTCTGGGTGAGGCCGCCGAAGAACCGCATCACGAGGATCGCGCGCTCGCGTTTCGGCAGTTCACGCAGCAGGGGCTGCAGTGCCTCGTGGTTCTCGATGTGCTCGAGTTCGGCGTCCTCCCCGCCGAGGGTGTCGGCGAGCAGGAGCGGTTCGGCGTCGTCGTGCACCGGTTTGTCCACCGACAGGGTCTGGTACGCGTTGCCCGCGATGAGTCCTTCGTGGACCTCGGAGACGTCGAGCCCGAGGTGCTCGGCGAGCTCGCTCGGGGTCGGCGCGCGGCCGAGGGTCTGCGAGAGCGTGCCGGAGCCGTGGCTCAGCGCGAGATGCAGTTCCTTGAGCCGCCGCGGGACGCGGACCGACCAGCCGGTGTCGCGGAAGTACCGGCGGATCTCGCCCATGATCGTCGGCACGGCGAAGGACAGGAAGTCCGGGCCGCGGTCAGGGGTGAACCGGTCGATCGCGTTGATCAGGCCGATCCGGGCGACCTGCACGAGGTCCTCCCGGGGTTCGCCACGGCCGGTGAAACGGGTGGCGATGTGCTCGGCCACCGGCAGGAACTCGGTGACGAGCTGTTCCCGCAGGCGCGTGCGTCCGGGGTCGCCGGCGGGCAGGCCGGCGAGCTCCTCGAACCACGGTGCCGTATGGGCGTACTCGTCCCGGCGCCGGGTGATCGGCTGCTGGTTCACCCGGTCGTCTCCGGATGGAGGTCGAGCTCGAGGGCGAGCGCGTAGACACCCGGTGCCGAATCCGGCACGCATCGTGCCGACACGGCGGCGGCG
The DNA here is from genome assembly GCF_000717335.1 of Amycolatopsis jejuensis. GTDB lineage: Bacteria > Actinomycetota > Actinomycetes > Mycobacteriales > Pseudonocardiaceae > Amycolatopsis > Amycolatopsis jejuensis. Next base: position 26,403 of record NZ_JNYZ01000025.1, on the reverse strand, counting down.
AGCGTGGTCAGCACGTGCCAGCCGAAGCTGCGCTCACTCGGCGGGTGCGGGCTGCGGGTGTGGCTCTCCACGGTGAGATGGATACCACCGGGCGAGACGGTGAAGCGGCAGGTCATCGAGACCCCCGGCGCAGCTGCCTCGACCACTTGCGCACACGCCTCGTCGACGGCCATTTTCGCATCGGCGATCGCGTCGAGCCCGTAGTCGGCCCGCGCCGCGACGGCCTGAGCGAGCATGCGTACCAGCGGTATCTGGTTCGTCTCCGCCGGCAGCCGGAGCTCGATCACCTCGTCGAGCAGGCGGTCCACCGCAGGCATCCCGCCACGGGGCGCGAAGCCGGGTCCCTCGTCGTCCATGCCAGCCGCATACCCATCCGGAGCCGTCCCGACACGTCGGGTTGTTCCCGAATTCGCGTGACAAACGGCGGATGGTTGGGTAGTCACCTGGGGAGAACTGTCTGGGAAACGGGGTGATCCCATGGTGCACGTGCGGGTGCAGGGCTTGGCCGTGGTGGCACAGGAGTCGGCGCCGGTGGTGCTGCTGCGCGAGGAATCCGGTTCGCGCCGCTGGCTGGCGATCACCATCGGCGCGCCGGAGGCCCAGGAACTGGCGGCCGCGCAGGAGCACGTCGTGTCGGCGAGGCCGGGCACGGTGGAGCTGATCATCGAAGTGCTGTCCGCACTGGGACAACACGTCGAACGCGTGGAAATCACCCAGCTGCGCGACAGCATCTTCCACGCCGACCTGGTACTGGCCGACGGCATCCGCATCTCGGCCCGCCCCAGCGACGCGATCGCGATCGGCCTCCGCACCCAGGCGCCCCTGGAGGTGGCAGAGGCAGTACTGGACGAGGCAGCGGTGGACGTCACGGTAGCCGCGGGCGACGAGTCCGCGCTGGACGGCGACGACGAACCGGACGAGGACGAGATCCGCCGCTTCCGTGACCTGCTGGACGATGTGAGCCCGGAGGATTTCCGCGACCCAGGCGCTTGAGTCCTTTGTGGACGGAGGGGTTGGGCTGCGGTGGGGGTGCTCGGGCCGTGGTGGGTTTGGTCGGGGAGTGGCGGAGCTGTGCCCGTGGTCGTGCCGTGGCGGAGCTGCGGTTGGTTGATGGGCCGCGTGAGGTTGGACCGGGCCATGTCCGGTCTGGAGCGGGCGCGTCGTTGCGTGCGGTGACGGACCCGGGTCGTGAGCGGTGGTCGGGCCGCGTTCGCGCTGGAGCGGGCGGGTCATTGTGCGCGGGTCCGGGTCGTGGGCGGTGGTCGGGCCGCGTTCGGGCTGGAGCGGGCGGGTCATGTGTGCGGTTCCGGGTCGAGGGTCGGGCCGGGTGCGGCTTGACGGGTGCGTTGTCCGCCCGGCGTGCGGGGACTGTCTTGCTGGGTAGTTCGGGCGCGTTGCCCGTCCGGCATGCGCGGGCTGCCTGACCGTGTGCGGCTGTGGCGGCGTTGTCCGTCCGGCGTGCGGGGGCAGGCTTGCCGTAGGTCGTTCGGCCCGGGGCGGCATGAACCTAGCGGCATGTCGTCCGGCTGGTGGGCGAGGTTGGCTCGCGGCCGAGGCGGGGGCTTGTGGCGTCCGTCCGGCGATCGGGCTTGCCTGGCGGCGTGCAGGTGGGCCTGGGTGTGGCTCGAATCGGGTGAACCCGTCATCCTCCTGGCGAGTGGGTCGCCGCGGCCGGGGTGCCGTTGAAAAGTCGAGGGTGCGCGGTTGAGGGGTCTGCTTCGGGACGTCTGGCTCGGCTGGTGCCTCGTCCGCCCAGGTGAGTGGCGGGGTGCGGTTTGAGCCGGGTCGGTGCGTCGTCGATTGGTGGGCGGAGTCGCCTCGCGGCGTGTGGTGCCGGGTGACTCGAGCGGGCGTCGTCCGCTCCGGCTGCTACCCCTGCGAAGGGTGGCGTACCCCGGGCCTCGGGAGTGCTGTTTCGGTGAGGCCTTCCGCGGACCCCGGGCGTTCGCAGCCCAGGGGCAGCAGGGAGAGCAGCCGCCGGACTGTGGGGCATTCGCCCGGGTCGACGTAGAAGTCTGCGCCTTCCGCGGCGGCTCGCAGTTGTAACCGGTGCAGGATGCGGAGACCGGCTACGGCGAGGAACGTCGTGCGGCGCAGGTCGACGATCACCAGGCCCACCGTGCTGCGCAGCCGGGCTTCGACGACCTCCGCCAGGTGCGGCGCGGTGGCCAGGTCGATTTCCCCGGCCGCCTCGACGACGGCGGTGCCGGGGGCCGGGCGGTGGACGTGCAGGTACAGCGACCCTGTCGGGTCCGGCCACGGCAGGGCGGGAGGTCTTCCGATGTGCTGTGGGGCGGTCATCACGGCACTTCTCTCCTGAGCCGCACGCCGGGCCGCGGTGGTGTGCCAGACCGGCCGGGCACCGGGACTCCCGGCGCGCGGGACGAAAACACGGTGGCTGGAGGCTCAACCACACTCCACGGTAGCCCTCCCCGGGCCCCCGCGGTAGCCGCCGAAGGGGGACATCCGGCGGTACCGGTTACTCCGGGTGGCCGGATGCGCACGACGGTGCCGCGCGGTGGTGCTTCACGGTGATCGGTCGGGTCGTCGTGGTTTCCGGGTGTGCTTGGTGGTGGAGTTACCCACTCTGGCGGTCGAGCTTGCCGGAAGGCGGGATGCTGGTGGTTGGGTTGGCCCGGTTTCGGGAGTGTCTGGTGGTGCGGGCGGATGGGATGTGGGCAGGAGTGGCCCTGGAGTTGGCAGTCCGGTCGGGTTGGCCCGGTTTCCGGGAACGCCCGGTGGTCAGGGCGCGTGATGTGTGAGGCAGTGGCCGGATGTCTTGGTTCCGAAGCGGGACGTGCACGGGGTAGTGGTCCCAGACTTACTTACCGTGGGTAGCGGCGGTGGTGCCCTGGTCCCGACTTCCGAGGCGAGCCTGTCCCGACTGCGGTCTGCTGGGGCAACCCACGCGCTGTCCGTTCGGGCAGTTCTGGTTTCCGGGCACACCTCGCGTGCTCGACAACTGCCGGGGGTGACGGGATTCTGCACCGCATGGGAGACGTATCCGCCGCTTGGGTGGTGATCGACGGGTGGCTGGCGCGGCATGCACCGTCCGCTGCGCGGGCGCAGCGTGGCCCGGCGACGGGGGTGCAGATCGCGGCTCTGGAGAAGGCTGTCGGCCTCGAAGTTCCCGCCGGGTTCGCTGATTCGGCGCAGCATCACGACGGGCAGGACCACGGCAGCACCGACTTCTTCGGCTTGCGCCTGCTGTCCCTCGCGGAAATCGCGACGACGCGGCAGATGCTTGTGGAAACCGCCGCCGACGACCTCGGCGACGACGCCGACGACGACTGGTGGTGGCACGCCCAATGGCTACCCTTCGCCGAGCTCGATGACGACCTGCTCGTGCTCGACTGCCGCCCTGGTCCCGGATACGGTCGCGTGGGCTGGCGGTCCAAGGACGACACCGCGGACTTCGCCGAGGGCTGGCCGGATTTTGCCGCCTACCTCACGGAAATCGCGGCCGCTTTCGCCGCAGGCAAGAACTCCGACGGCGAGGTCCCGTGCTTCGATGCCGACGGCGCCCTCTGCTGGAGCTATCCGGATCTGGATGAGGAGTTCACGGCCATCATCGTTACCGGCTGATCGGCTGACTGGCTTCGGCGGCCGCTGGTGACAGCTCCAGTAGGTCGCTGTCCGCTGGAGCGGATCCGGACTTGGCCGAGGAGTGCACGGCCATCGTCGTGATCGCTGATCGGCCTCGGCGACCGCAAGCGCCAGTGGGCCGCTGTCCGCTGGAGCGGATCCGGACTCGGCTGAGGAGTGCACGGCCATCGTCGTCATCGGCTGAGTTGCCTGGACCTGGATCAGGAGTTCACCGCCATTCTCGTCATCGCCCGACCGGCGGGCCTGCGTCGACGACTGCCAATGACAGCTCCAGCGGGTCGAAGTGGATGAGGGATTCCATCCACCACGTCATCCCCGCGTCGGCGAGTGCTGCGAGATCGGCGGTGACCGGCTCGTCCCAGGCTGGGCTTGCATTGCCTGCCACCGCAACGTCGTACGGTCGGTCCGGCGGGCGGACGCGCGCGACCAGCCGGGCCAGCGTCGCGGGTTCCGGCGGGTGCGGGCCGGGCAGCGGGAACACTCCGTCGCTGGCAGCGGCGCGGTCGAGCACTCTCGGATGAGTGGTGGTGCACGCGGTCCACAGCGGGATCGGGTACGGCTCCGGCTCGGTTGCGTCCAGTTCCACCCGATAGTGCTCACCGTGATGGTGCACGGCCTTTCCGGCCCACATCGCGCGGACGATGCCGAGCGCCTCGTCCGTGCGTGCGGACCGGGCACCCGGCTCAGCCGGATCGCCGAACCGGCTGAAGTCTCCCGTTTCGTCGGACCCGATGCCGGTGCCCAGCACGAGCCGGCCGTGCGACAGCCGGGCGACCGTCGCGGCTTGCCGGGCCAGTACCCACGGTCGCCGCCGGGCCGGTGGGGTGACCATCGGCCCGAGGCGGATCCGCCGGGTGGCTTGGGCGATCGCGCCGAGCGTGGTCCACGGGTCGGCGATCGGCGGCTGTGCGGGAACGACGTGATCCCACAGGAAAACGCCGTCCCAGCCCGCGGTTTCCGCGCGTACGGCCAGATCGGTGAGCACACCCGGATCGCCGAACGGCCCGAACGGTGGCAGGTAGAGCCCGTACTGCATTAGTCCCCCTCTTCGTCGTCCTGGCACCATATCTTCCGGGTCCGACAAAAAACGGAGGCGGCGGAAATGTGGTCGTGGCGAGTGCGTGAACCGGGCCCGATCGGGACCGGGCCGCTCCGGCGGGAACGCGGGCCGGTGCCGGAACCGGCGCGGGCGAGGTGCTCGTGCGGGTGCGGACGTGCGGCGTCTGCCGCACGGATCTCCATGTGGCGGAAGGGGATCTGCCGGTGCACCGGCCCGGCGTGACCCCCGGGCACGAGGTGGTGGGGGAGGTCGCCGGGGGAACGGGGTTCGCGCGCGGTGACCGGATCGGGATCGCCTGGCTGCGGCACACCTGCGGCCGCTGCCGTTTTTGCTTGCGGGGTAACGAAAACCTCTGCCTGGAATCGGAGTACACCGGCTGGGACGCCGACGGTGGCTATGCCGAATACGCCGTCGTCCCGGCGGAATATGCGCTTCAGCTGCCCAGCGGCTACTCCGACGACGAGCTCGCGCCGCTCTTGTGCGCGGGACTGATCGGGTACCGGGCGTTGCAGCGCGCTGCGGTTCCCGAAGGCGGACGGCTCGGCGTCTACGGATTCGGTGGCAGCGCACACCTTGCTGCTCAGGTGGCGATTGCGCGCGGGGCGGCGGTGCACGTCGTGACGCGGTCGGCGGCCGCCCGCCGGCTGGCGCTCGACCTCGGCGCGACTTCGGCCAGCAGCCCGGACGACCCGCCGGAACCACTCGATTCCGCGATCTTGTTCGCCCCAGCGGGTGAACTCGTCCCGGTCGCGCTCGCCGCGCTCGATCGCGGCGGCACGCTTGCGGTAGCCGGGATCCACCTCACCGACATTCCGAAACTGAACTACCAGGACCATCTGTTCCAGGAACGGCAGATCCGCAGCGTCACCGCCAACACCCGCGCCGACGCGAGGGAGTTCCTGGACTTCGCCGGACGGCATCGGCTGCACGTGCAGACCCAGCCGTACCCGCTGGCCGAGGCCGATCGTGCGCTGGCGGACCTCGCCGCGGGACGCGTAAGGGGTGCGGCCGTGCTGCGCGCCTGACCGAGATCTTCCCCCGGAAACCGGACCAAATCCGTTGCCTGGTCACCAGAACCTAGGTTACGGTGACCTATATGTGGATCGACGTGCTGCTGCTCACGAAGCTCGCCGAGCGGCCGTGGCACGGCTATGAGCTACGCAAACAGGTCGAGGAAACCAGCGGGCGGGCGCTGTCGAACAACTCGCTGTACCCGGCGCTGCGCCGGTTTGCCGAGGCCGGTGCCGTCACGCGGACGGCCGAGCCGCAGGAGGGCCGTCCGCCGCGACACGTTTATGCGATCACCGACGTCGGCCGGGAGATGCTGCACGACCTGCTCGCCGACCTCCCGCCGGAACTGGCCGGAGACACCGCGGAGTTCCTCGCGCGGCTGGCGGGGTTCGGCGAGCTCACGCCCGCCGAGCGGCTGCGGGTGCTCGACGCGCAGGAGCAGGCCGTGACCGCGCACCGGGAGCGGATGGAGAAACTCGCGGCCGGGCAGACGGACCCGTGGAGCCGCCTCGTGCTGGCGGAAGTCGGGCGCCGGGACGAGGACGAACTGCGCTGGATTTCGTCGCTGCGCGTCCGCGCGGCGGAAGCCGAGGGGGAGTCCCGATGACGGCCGGTGCCCGGTTCGCGCGGCTGGATGTGGTGGAGGCGCCGTGATGATGACCGTTGCGCGGGTTGCCGATTGCGTGGCCGGAAGTGTTGTGGAGGGGGCCCGATGACGATGACTCCGCGGTTGCCGTTCGCCCGGCGGAACGTCGCTGCAGGACCCCCGATCACGACCACTGCCCGGTTGCCGATTGCGTGGCCCGAAGTGTTGCAGGACCCCCGATGACAACCACTGCGAAGCTGCCGTTCGCCTGGCCCAACGTGCTGGAGGACCCCCGATGACGACCACCGCCCGCCTGCCCTTCGCGCGGCCGAACGTGCTGGACATCGCGCCGCTGTACGAGGTGCTGCGGCGGGAGGGGCCGATCGTTCCGGTGACCACGCCCAAAGGGGACCCGGCGTGGCTCGTCACTGCGTACGACCAGGCGCGGGAAGTGTTCTCGGACAAGCGGTTCGGCCGTTCGCATCCGGCGCCGGAGGAGGCGTCCGCGGTGTCCGACGCCGCGATCCTCAACGGGCCGCAGGGCGACTACGACACCGAGCAGCAGGAGCACGCGCGGCTGCGGCGGCTGCTGGTCCCGGCGTTTTCGGCGAACCGGATGCGGCGGCTCGGCGACCGGATCCAGGAACTGGCCGATCGCTGTCTCGACGATTTGGCAGCAGCGCGCGACGCAACGAACACGCCGGTGAACCTGCACGAACACCTGTCGTTTCCCTTGCCGGTACTGGTGATCTGCGAACTGCTGGGAGTGCCGTACGCCGACCGGGCGAAGTTCCGCGACCTGTCCGACCGGATCGGCGTGCTCGACAGTGGCGGCGACGCCCAGGTCGCGATGGCCGAGTTCACCGCTTACATGTCCGGCCTGGCGGACGCGAAACGTGCCGACCCCGGTCACGACGTGGTGTCCGACCTCGCCGCGGCCCAGAAAGACGACCCCACGTTCACCGACGACGACCTCGGCCGCCTCGCGGCCGGACTGCTCTTCGCCGGGCACGAGACCACCTCGAACCGGATCGACCTCGGCGTGTTGTTCCTGCTCACCGACCTGAACCGGCGGGACGCACTGGCCGCCGATCCCGAGGGGCGCGTGCATGCGACCGTGGAGGAGATCCTGCGGATGTCCGCGCCCGGCGGGCTGGGGCTGCTGCGGTACGCGCACGAGGACGTCGACCTCGGCGGGGTCCGGATTCCGCGCGGTGACGCGGTGATCATCTCGACCGCGTCGGCCAATCGCGACCCGGCGGTGTTCGCCGCCGCGGGCGAGTTCGACGGCGCCCGGACCCCCAACGCACACCTCGCTTTCGGCTACGGCGGGTACTTCTGCATCGGCGCCAGCCTGGCGCGGACCGAACTGCGGGTGGTGTTCGGGACGCTGTTCCGCCGCTTCCCCCGCTTGCGGCTGGCGGTCCCGGCGAGCGAGCTGGAGGTGCGGTCGAATCGGCTGACCGGCGGGGTTTCGCAGGTCCCGGTCGTGTGGTGAGTCAGACCGACGCGATCGTGGCAGTGCCGCTGTCGAGAAAGGGGTGGGTCGCCGTCACGGTCACAACACCGGGATTGCCCCGCATCGACCGGATCCACACCGCGGCCGCGCCGCCCAGTGCGGCGAAATCCAGGTACGGGTCGCCGATCAGCACGCCTGGCCCATCGACGGTCACGGCAAGGATTCCGCGCGGGTGGGGCCGCGGCGCGCCATAGCGGTCGAGCGAACGCATCGCGACCCGGGTGGTGTCTTCGCCGTCGGCGGTGATCTCGCCGTCGTCGGCGGTGACGGAAAGCGTGTCGTACGCCGGATCTGCGCTGAATCGCCTGCGTAGCACGGTGTGCCCGCCGACCTGGCCTTCGATGGTGAGTTCCGGACGGCCGTGCACCCGCAGGTCCACCGTGAACGGCGGATGCGCCAGATGCGGGAACCGCTCGCGATCGGGCCGGATCGTAACCGGCCGACGGCCCGCGACGGTGACCACCAGGACGTCGCAGTTCGACCACACGATCGCGTCGCGTCCCGGTCCGTTCGGCGGTGAACCCGGGCCGAAGTCCCAGTAGAAGGCCGGTTCGATCACCGCCCCGCGCGCCGGATCGCGCTGGGCGCGGTAGAAACCCGCGCCCAGCTTGGGAATCCGGAAGAAGTCGACGACGCCGGGATACTTCACGCCCCGGTAGTTGTGGTACCAGCCCGATGGATAATCGAAGCCGCACCATCCGATCAGCCCGCAGTAGCGCGGATCGGCCGCCGCGTGGTCGTGCACCCAGGCATGCAGCATCCCCTGTTCTCGTTGCACGGCAAGGGAATCCGTGCGCCGGAAGTACGGCGAGCCGACCAGTGTGCCCACCGCTTCGCTGACCAGGTACGGCACCCCGTGGCGAGGCGGGCGCAGCGGAGGCGGTGATCCGGGCGGGTGCGGACGGCTGTAGTCGTTGAACGAGAACACCCCGCCCGCCGCTTTCACCGGGTACAGCGGCGAAACGTAGCCACGTTCGCCCGCGACGGCGCCGGTGCACGGCCGCATCGGGTCGAGTTCGGCGGCGAGCTGGTCCGTGCGCCCGTACAGTGCGTATTGGCCCAGCGTCTCGTTCACCCGGGTGCCCCACACGATGATCGACGGATGGTTACGGTCGCGCACGATCATGTCGTGGACGTCGCGCACCGCCAGCTCCTGCCACGCACTGTCGCCGACGTGGTCCCAGCCCGGCAGTTCTTCCCACACCAGCAGGCCCAGTTCGTCGCAGGCGTCGAGGAACGCGGTCGCCTGCGGGTAGTGCGAGCAGCGCACCATCGTGCAGTTGAGTTCCTTGAGCAGCTGGGCGTCGCGGCGCTGCACCCGGTCGGGCATTGCGCCGCCCACGAACGGGTACCACTGATGCCGGTTGAGCCCGAACAGCTTGAGCGGCCGCCCGTTGAGCCGGAAACCGTCCACAGTGAACCGGGCGTCGCGCAATCCGGTGCGGACCGGGTACGTGTGCACTTTCCGGCCGCCGATCGAGAGCGTGACCAGGATATCGGACAGCACCGGGTCGTCCACGTCCCACAGCCGCGCTGCGCCGAGGCCCTGCAGGGAGACCGTCGCGGTGGTGGTTCCCTTGGGCAGTCCGGTGATGTCGGTGTGGGAAGACGCGATTTCCGTACCGTCCTGGCTGAGCGTCGCGGTGAGCTGCACCGCGCCTTTCACCGCTTTCGCCGCGTCCACGGTGCAGTGCACGAGCACTTCGCGGTTCGGGGTGAGGACGGCGATCTGCTGGGCGTACACGTCGGACAGGCAGGTCTGCGGCGCCCCGGTCAGGCGCACGGCGCGATACAACCCGGCGGGCTGGTAGAAGTCGATCGCCGTCGGGTTCGGGTATTCGGGCAGGTCGGGCGGGGTGTTCTGCTGCCAGCGGCCGTCGACGACCACCACGAGCACGTTGTCGTGATCGGTGAGGATGCCGGTGATTTCGCAGCGCAATGGCAGGTAGCCACCGCTGCGGGTGGCGACCCGGCGGCCGTTGAGGTACACCGTCGCCGCGCTGAGTACGCCGTCGAACTGCAGGAAAACGCGGTTGCGCCGCAGTTCCGCCGGAGCGAGGAAATGCTGCCGGTACACCCAGAGGTGCTGCCAGGCGGCGGGATCCCAGTCCTGCCAGGACAACGGCACCACGCAGTGCGGCACGGACACCAGCGCGAGCGAGGTGTCGTCGAACTCCGGATCGGTGCAGCCGGGGACGAACGGCCCGAACAGCCAGTCCGCGCCGAAGCCGTCCCGCGCCACCGAGGGCGCGGAACGGGACAATGCGGCCGAAAGTGCGCCCGAACCGGCGACCACCGCGCCCGCGCCGAGCAGGAAGCTGCGGCGCGGATGGACGCGCTCACCGGGCCGGTCCTGCATGGCGAGAGCTTACGTCGGCGGTCGTTCAGCAGACGTCAGCAAGCCGGTCGACCTGGTCGGGGTCGCGGCCGTGGCAGTACAGCATCACTTCGTCGGCGCCGAGGTCGTGGTAGGCGCGGATCGCGGCGCGGATTTCGCTTGCGGTGGTGAGTATTCCGGCGACCATCCGCTCCGGCGTGCCGGTGAAGGCGTAGTACGCGTGCATTGCCGCTTTCGCGTCGTCGACGACTTCGTCGGGACCCAGCGCGACGTTCACCTGGGCCACCAGTCGCGGTTCGCCTTCGCGGCCGTGGTCGCGCCAGTCGCGGCGGACGGTGTCGAAAAGGCTGCCTGCCCACGACGGCGGGGCGGCGGCGAGAAGCCCGTCGCCCCAGCGGGCGATCCGGGCGAGCGCGACCGGTTTGAAGGCACCGATCAGCACTTCCGGACCGCCTTCGCGCACCGGAGCCGGGCCGACGCTGTCGCCGGACCACAGCGTACGCAGGGTGGCGAGCTGCTCTGCGAACCGGCGGCCGCGGTCGTGCAGCGGGGTTTCGGCGGCGTGGTGGTCGTCTGCACGGCCGCCGACGCCGAGCCCGAGCACGAACCGGCCGCCGGACATCCGGTCGAGCGTGGCGGCCTGCTTCGCGAGCAACGCGGTGCCACGCAGCGGGGCGAGCAGGACCTCGGTCTGCAGCCGGATGCGCGTGGTCGCCCCGGCGAGCACGGCCAGCGCGGTGAGCGGTTCGGGATTGTCGTACACGAGCCGGTCGAGCAGGCCGAGCGTGCGGAACGGGCCGGCGTCCGCGCGCCGGGCCCAGGTGAGCAGTGCGGCCGGATCGCCGATGGGCAGGCCGATACCGATGTACATGGGAAATCTCCAGGGTCGGCAAAAACGGGTTTGCCGCCCGCTCCTGGGCCTCGGAGGCTGGACGGTTCGCTCTGCGGCGTACTTCCCGGAACCGTTCCGTCGGAGTACCCGGAGGTTAACGGCCGGCTGTGGCCTCGGGCAACGCGTTTTCCAGCAGGGACAGCAGTTCGGTGAGCGCGGGGCCGAGCGGCAGGTCGGCCCGGACGGTGGCGTGCTCGTCGCCGCGGGTCTGGCCGCGGTTGACGATCACGACGGGTTTACCGGCTTTCGCCGCGTGCCGCACGAACCGCAGACCGGACATGACGGTGAGTGAGGAACCCAGCACCAGCAGGGCGGAAGCCTCGTCGACCAGCCGGTAACAGCGCTCGACCCGGGAGCGCGGCACGTTCTCGCCGAAGAACACCACGTCCGGCTTGAGCACGCCGCCGCAGCCGGTGCAAGGGACCGTGCGGAAGGTGGCGACGACGTCCTCGGCCAGTTCGACGTCGCCGTCCGGGTTCACCCGGCTTGCCGTCGCGGTGAAATCCGGATTGGCCGCGCGGAGCCGGGTGTCGAGGTCTTCGCGCGCACTGGTGCGGCGGCAGCCGAGGCAGATGACGCGGTCGAGGTTCCCGTGCAGTTCGACGACACCCGGCGTACCGGCCGCGCGGTGCAGGCCGTCGACGTTCTGCGTGATGACCCCGGACAGCCAGCCGCCTGCCCGCAGCGCGGAAACCGCATGGTGGCCGGTGTTCGGCGTGGCCCGCGCGATCATCCGCCAGCCGACGTGGCTGCGGGCCCAGTACCGGCGCTGGCCGCCTTCGCTGCCGGTGAACTCGCCGTACGTCATCGCCGTGTGCGTGCGGTGGCTGCCGGTTTCGCCGCGGTAGTCGGGGATGCCGGATTCGGTGGAGATCCCGGCCCCGCTGAGCACGAGGACGCCTCGCCCGGCGACGACCTCCGCCACGTCGGCCACCGTGCCGGTGCGCGGCAGGGGTTCGGCGGGCCCGGCCCAGGTGAGCGTCGGTCGCGTGCGCATAGCCCCAGTGTACGGGCGGTGATCACCCGATCGGAGAAAGGACGGTTGGACTCCGGTCCGGATGGGTACCAGGTGGACCATGTGGTTCGCGCTGGCTACGCCGTTGGTCGTGATGGTCGCCGCCGTGCTGATGGAGCGGGTGGAGCGGTATTGCACCAGGACGCCGGTCAGAGCGGCGGAGCGCAGGGCGGCTCACGGTCCGGTGGCGGTCGCGCTGCGGCACTGAGCCGGACCGTCTCGAGCGGCTCATCGGCCGGAGGGGCCGGTGTTCTTGGGAGGAACACCGACCCTCCAGCCGGTGGGCGAAGGCCCGCGCTCTCCCCGTCGGGGTGGGAGAGCGCGGGCCGTTTCCGCTGCCGGAGGGGAAAACGGCGGGATCGCGGCGGCGTTTCATGGCAGGTTGGACAGATGCCGGAAAACGACGACGAAACTTTCGCCGGGTACGTGGCCGACCTGCTGGCCGCGCTGCCCGGGGTCACCGCGGTCGCGCTGGGCGGGTCGCGGGCGAGCGGCACCCACCGCGCCGACAGCGACTGGGACTACGCGGTCTACTACCGGGGCTCCTTCGACCCGGACGACCTGCGCGCGCTCGGCCTTCCCGGCACGGTGTCCGGCCTCGGCGAATGGGGCGGCGGCGTGTTCAACGGCGGTGCGTGGCTCACCGTCGAGGGCCGTCCGGTGGATGTGCACTACCGCGACCTGGACGTGGTCGAGCACGAGCTCGCCGAGGCCCGTGCCGGACGGTTCCGCTGGGAGCCGCTCGCGTTCCACCTGGCCGGGATCCCGAGTTACCTGGTCGTCGCGGAGCTTGCGCTGAACCGCGTCCTGCGGGGCGAGCTGCCGAGACCGTCGTACCCGGAGCTGCTGCGGGTAAGTGCGCCGGACTTCTGGCACGCAGCGGCAGAACGGACACTGACATACGCGAGGTCCGCGTATGTCCAGCACGACAAGCGCACCGAGACCGCGGCTTCGGCGGGCGTCGCGGCAATGCAGACGGCGCATGCGGTGCTGGCCGCGCGGGGGGAGTGGGTGACGAACGAGAAGACGTTGCTGGACCGGGCGGGTTTGCGTGCGCTGGACGACATCGTGGCGGGGATGGCGCACGACCTGCCGGGCGCATTCGCGACGGCGTGCGCATTGCTGACCAGGCAGGAGCGGCTCGTGGGTCCGTGAAGGGAACCATGAGGGAATCTGAGTCCGTGAAGGGAACCATGAGGGAATCTGAGTCCGTGATGGTTCCCTTCACGGACTTGGGCGGGGTGGGGCCGCGGAGTGTCCAGTGTGGACAGTCACGTCGTGAGCGGACTCTGTGGGTTGCCCTGTCCGCGGGACTGGCGGATGATGGACTGCCAGTCCCCGTCCCGTTTCACCGCAGCCCCGGAGGCACCGATCGCCGGCAACGCCGCCGAACCCGGGCGCACGGTTCTCAGCCGCGCGTTCGCAGTGCTGGATTCGTTCCTGCACGGGCGTCCCGAACAGACCCACGGCGAGATCACCCGGGCGACCGGGCTCGCGCCGGCCACCGTGCACCGGCTGGTCGCCGAGCTCACCGGCTGGGGGGCGCTCGAACGCACCGGGCGCGGGCGGTACCGGATCGGGCTGCGGTTGTGGCAGCTCGGGGCGCAGGCGCCGGGCGGGCGGGAACTCCGCGACGTCGCGCTGCCGTATCTGCAGGATCTTCTCCAGGTGACCCACGAGGTCGTCCACCTCGTGGTGCTCGACGAGGGCCGCGCGCTGTACCTCGAAAAGCTCGAGGCGCATCCGGACGTCGTGGTCACGTCGCGGGTCGGGCTGCGGTTGCCGTTGCACGCCGCCGGTCCGGGGAAGGTGCTGCTCGCGCATGCGCCGTTCGAGTGTCTCGAAGGGGTGCTCGCCGCCGGGCTGGAGCGCCGGGCGAGCGGCACGATCACCGATCCCGCCCGGCTGCGCGAGGTGCTCGCGGAGGTCCGGCTGCAGGGTTTCTGCATTTCCCGCAATGAGATGACCGAGGGCGCGTCGTCCGTCGCGGCGCCGGTGCGCGGGCCGGGAGACCACGTCGTCGCGGCGATTTCCGTGGTGGTGCCCAGCAGTACGCCGAATCTCTCGCCCCTGGTGCCGGTGGTGCGGATGGCCGCACTCGGGGTCACGCGCGCATTGCAGGCCTGAAAACTTTTCCGGTCAGTGGAAGACGGGCTGGGCGCGCCGTCTGCGAACGCGGACACTCCGGAGCCACCCACCCCGGCTCCGGAGGAGAGTTCTTGAGCACCACCACCGTTCGCGATGCGGCTTTCGACGTGCTACGCCGGTTCGGCGCCACGACGCTGTTCGCCAATCCCGGGTCCACCGAGATCGCCCTGCTCACCGACCTGCCCGAGGACCTGGAGTTCGTGCTGGCCCTGCACGAGGGTTCCGTCGTGGGGATGGCCACCGGCTGGGCGCTGGCGCACGAGCGGCCCGCGGTCGCGATCCTGCACACCACGGCCGGGCTCGGGAACGCGGTCGGCGCGCTGGCCACCGCTCGCGTCAACCGGGCGCCGCTGGTCGTGCTGGTCGGGCAGCAGGACCGGCGGCACCTTGCGCTGGAGCCGTTCCTGACCGGCGACCGCCTCGACGACCTCGCCCGGCCCGCTCCGGTATGGGTCGCCGAACCGCCGCGCCCGCAGGACGTTCCCGGCGCGCTCGCCCGGGCCTGGCACGAGGCCCGCGAACACCGTGGTCCGGCGCTGGTGATCGTGCCGATGGACGACTGGTCCGCGCCCGCCGATCTCGACGAGCCGCTGCCCGCCCCCGCCCGGCTCACCCGCGCGACCGCCGCCGAACCCGCTGTTCTTGCCGAGCTGGCGGAATTCCTCGGCGCGGCAAGCAATCCGGTGCTCGTCGTGGGTGCCGGCGCGGACGACGCCGAGTCGTGGCGTGGCCTGACCGCGCTGGCCGAGCGGCTCGCCTGCCCAGTGTGGCAGGAGGCCTTCGGCGCCCGCGCCGGTTTCCCGCAGGACCATCCGCAGTTCGCCGGACATCTGCCGCCCGGTCGCGCGGAGCTGCGGAAGGTGTTGTCCGCGCACGACGCGGTGCTGTCCGTCGGTGCGCCGGTGTTCCGCCAGTACCCGCGCGAGCCGGGACGGCTGACCGAACCGGACACCCGCATCGCCGTCGTCACCGACGATCCCGCCGAGGCGAACCGAAGCCCGGCCGACCTCGCGGTGCTGGCGAGGCCGTCGGCGGTGTGCGGTCCGCTGGCCGAGCTGGTTCCGGCCCGCCAACCGGGGCCGGGCCGGATCGGGCGCACGGTCGACCTGCCTGCACCGCCGCTGCCCGGCGAACCACTCGAGCCCGGGCACGTGTTCGGCCTGCTGGCGCGCCGGTTGCCGAAGGACGTCGTGCTGGTCGAGGAAAGTCCGTCGAGCCGTCCGTTGCTGCATGCCCTGGTACCGGCCCGCGAACCGCTCGGGTTTCTGAGTGCGGCCATGGGTGGGCTCGGCTTCGCCGTACCGGCCGCGATCGGCCTGCGGATGGCGGGCCCGAACCGGCCGGTGGTCGCGGTGGTCGGTGATGGTTCGTCGCTGTACTCGATCCAGGCGCTCTGGAGTGCCGCGCACTACGGCGTCGGCGTGCTGGTCGTGGTGCTGGCCAACGGCGGGTACGCGATCATGGACAAACTCGCCGCGCGCCAAGGTGGACCCGCTCCGTGGCCGTCGTTCGACGAGGTCAGCGTGAGTGGTCTGGCCCAGTCGCTCGGCTGCCCGGCCCGGCGGGTCGAAACCTACGCGGACCTGGAGGTGGCGCTGGATGAGGTGCTGCTGACGCTGGCCGCCCGCGCCGAACCGCTCGTCCTGGAAGTGGCGGTGACGCCGTGAAGTTGCTCAGCGGGAACCAGTGGCAGGGCCGGATCTTCTCCGGCGGCTGGATTCGCAGCGAAGGTGGTGAGTACGACGCCGTGGAACCGGCCACCGGCAAGGTGCTCGCGAGTGTCGGGGCGGCCACCGCGGCAGACGTGACGAAGGCCGCTGCGGCCGCGCAGGAAGCGCAGCGGGAATGGGCGGCGCGGCCGTACGACCATCGGGCACGCGTATTACGCCGCGCGGCAAGGCTTTTCGAAGACCACGGCGACGAGATCGACGAATGGCTCGTGCGGGAATCCGGTGCCACCAGGGCGTTCGCGCAGTTCCAGACCCGTGCCGTCGCGGCCGAGGAGTGCCACGAAGCTGCCGCGCTGGCCGCGCATCCGTACGGCGAGCTGTTGCGGTCCAACCAGCCCCGGCTGTCGATGGCCCGCCGCGTCCCGGCCGGAGTGGTCGGGGTGATCTCGCCGTTCAACGCGCCGGTGATCCTGTCCATTCGCGCGATCGCGCCCGCGCTGGCGCTGGGCAATGCGGTGCTGGCGAAACCCGACCCGCGCACGGCGGTGTGCGGCGGCGTGGTGCTGGCCCGGATCTTCGAGGAAGCCGGGCTGCCCGATGGTCTGTTCCATCTCTTGCCCGGCGGTGCGGACGTCGGCGCGGCGCTGGTCGAAGACCCACTGGTCCGCGTGATTGCGTTCACCGGTTCGACGGCTGCGGGCCGCAAGATTGCCGCAGTGGCAGGGGAGCGGCTGAAGCGCGTGCACCTCGAACTCGGCGGAAACTCGGCGCTGGTCGTGCTCGCGGACGCGGACGTCGAGCAAGCCGCCTCGGTCGGCGCGTTCGGGTCCTTCAACCATTCCGGCCAGATCTGCATGGCAACCGGACGGCACCTGGTCGCTGCCGAAATCGCCGACGACTACGCCGCTGCGCTCACCGAACACGCGGCCAAGCTGACCGTCGGCGACCCGGCTCGCGGCGAAGTCGCACTCGGCCCGCTGATCGATGCAGGTCAGCGCGACCGCGTGCACTCGGTGGTGACGGCCAGCGCGGCAGCAGGAGCGCGAATCGCCACCGGCGGCACGTACGAGAACCTGTTCTACCAGCCGACGGTACTGGCCGATGTCCCGCTCACCGCGCCGGCTTACGCCGACGAGGTGTTCGGCCCGGTGGCCCCGGTCGTGCGGTTTTCCACAGTGGACGAAGCGGTCCGCCTGGCCGGCGGTAGCGGATACGGGCTGTCACTGGGCATCCTGACCCGGGACGTCGCGCGTGGCCTCGCGCTGGCCGGCCGGATCCCGTCCGGTCTGGTCCACGTCAACGACCAGACGGTCAACGACGAGGCCCTCGCGCCGTTCGGCGGGGTCGGGGATTCCGGCACCGGCTCGCGGCACGGGGGTGCGCAGGCCAACCTCGACGCGTTCACCGAAACGCAGTGGGTCACCGTGCGCGGCGACCTTCCGCAGTACCCGTTCTGACTCCAGTCCCCTCCGACGACGCAGGTGATCCCATGACTGTCCCCGCCGATCCCCGGGCCCGTTACGCCCGCTGGGTCGCTCCGCTGTGCTGGACGGCAGTGGCGCTCGAAGGCTTCGACCTGGTGGTGCTGGGAGTGGTGCTGCCCGCGCTGCTCAAAGACAAAAGCTGGGGGCTGGACCCCAACACGGCGTCGCTGATCTCGGTGGTCGGGCTTCTCGGCGTGGCGGTCGGGGCGTTCTCCATCGGCCCGCTCAGCGACCTGTTCGGCCGCCGCGGCATGATGCTGCTGACGGTGACCAGCTTCTCGATCCTCACCTTGCTGTGCGCGTTCGCGAACGGCC
This sequence comes from Amycolatopsis jejuensis, assembly GCF_000717335.1. GTDB lineage: Bacteria > Actinomycetota > Actinomycetes > Mycobacteriales > Pseudonocardiaceae > Amycolatopsis > Amycolatopsis jejuensis. The sequence continues at coordinate 8,759 of NZ_JNYZ01000025.1, read as the reverse complement.
CGTGGCTGTTCGGCGTGCTGCGGTTCCTCGCCGGGCTCGGGCTCGGCGGCGTGCTGCCGACGGCGCTGGCGCTGATCACCGAATACGCCCGGGTCGGCCGCGGCGGCAGCGCGACCACGGTGCTGATGACCGGGTACCACGTCGGCGCCGTGCTCACCGCGTTGCTCGGGATCCTGGTGGTACAACGGTTCGGCTGGGAATGGATGTTCGTGATCGGGGCGGCCCCGGCGCTGATCCTGGTCCCGCTGATGGTGAAGTTCCTGCCCGAGTCCGCGGCGCTGCTACAAGCCCGCGGCACGCCGGCGGCCCCGCGGCCGGCTCGCGAGCGCAACCCGCTCGCCATCCTGTTCCGGCACGGCTACGGCCGGGCGACGATCGCCTTCTGGGTGACGTCATTCATGGGGCTGCTGCTGGTCTACGGCCTCAACACCTGGCTGCCGCAGATCATGCGCGAAGCCGGGTACGAACTCGGGGCGGCGCTGGCGCTGCTGCTGGTGCTGAACGTCGGCGCGGTGATCGGGCTCCTGATCGGCGGCCGGGTGGCCGACCGGATCGGGTACCGCCGCTCCACGATCACCTGGTTCGTGGCGGCCGCGGTGTTCCTGGCGTTGCTGAGCATCAAGCTGCCCGGCGTGAGCGTGTACGCCGGGGTGCTGCTGGCGGGGATTTTCACGTTCAGCTCGCAGGTGCTGGTGTACGTGTACATCGCGCGGGTGTACCCGGCAGAGGCGCGCGGCACGGGTCTCGGTGCGGCAAGCGGAATCGGCCGCTTCGGGGCGATGTCGGGTCCGCTGGTCACGGGATTCCTGCTGTCCGCGGGGCTGGCTTATCCGTGGGGGTTCTACCTGTTCGCGGTGGTGGCGGCGATCGGCGCGGCCGCGATCGCGGTGGTGAACCGCGACCCGTCCCCGGATGCTCCGGCCGACAATCCGGCACCGCACTCGGTTCCCGCTCCGGGCGGCGAGGCGTAGATTCACCGCATGCGCGAGGACGTCCGGATGCGGATCGGCTGGCTCTGCCTGGCGATCGTCAGCGCGGGCGTCCTCGGGTTCGGCCTCGTCGCCGTCGCGTTTCCCGCCGACGCGCTCACGCGCGCCGACGGGCTGGCCTCGATCGGCACCGGGTTGTTCGGCGGGCTGATCACGCTGGTCCCGTTCCGCCGCCGGGAGCGGTGGGCGTGGTGGGTGCTGTGGTTCTACCCGGTGTTCTGGCTGGTACATCTCGTCGCCCGGCTGCCGCCCGGCAAGGACCATGTGCACCAGGTGGTCTTCATCGTGCTGTCGGCGGGTGGGCTGCTGCTGCCGGTGCGCAGCTTCCTCACGAAGCAGCTACGGTGATCCGGTCCCGGTCGGTGTCGTAGTCGAACAGTTCGGCGTAGCGGCCCCAATCGATGGCCGTGTCCAGTTGCTGTCGTGCGTCGGCGGCCGAGAAACCGCGGCGGAGCAGGTCCAGGAAGAACTCCGCGCGCAGTGTTCCGCCCGCACTGGCCGTCAGGGCGTTGACGATCGTGCGCACCAGCGGCGCCCGGTCGCGGACCTGACCGGCGAAGACCTTCTTGCTCGTCTGGATGTCGGCGGTCGTGAAGGCGGTGCCGACCGGGGTCAGGTGCAGGTCGCCACCGGCCACGAACACCAGGTCCAGCAAGGCCGCCGCGTCCACGAGCGGCAGCAGGTCGTCCACCTCGAAGTTGAGGTCCGCAGCCAGGTCGGGGAGATCGGCGCGGCCGCCGCGGGCGTGCACCAGTTCCGCCAGACCGGCCAGCCCGCCTACCGAGGCGTGGGGGAGCGGGCGCGCGGTCGGTGTTGCCTGTGCGGGTTCGACGGCGGCCGGGTCGCGGCCGGTCAGCTGGTCGTAAAGATGGTCGACGAGAGCGGCGAACGCCGGGGATTTGCGGTCGCGGGGCCGCGCGAGGTCAACGTCCACCTCCGCGCGCAGCGTGCCCGGGTTGGTGCCGAGGACCAGCACGCGATCGGCGAGCAGCACGGCCTCCTCGATATTGTGCGTCACGATGCACACGGCCTTGGTCGGGAAATCGTCGCGCTGCCACAGTGCCATCAGCTCGGTCCGCAGGTTTTCCGCGGTCAGGACGTCGAGGGCGGAGAACGGCTCGTCCATCAGCAGCACGTCCGGTTCGAGCACGAGCGCGCGGGCGAACCCGACCCGCTGCCGCATGCCGCCGGAAAGTTCCTTGGGGTACGCGGATTCGAAGCCGTCGAGCCCGATCAGATCGATGGCCTGCAACGCACGTTCCCGCCGGGCGGCCGGGGGTACCCCGCGGGCGGCGAGACCGAGTTCGACGTTGTCCTGCACGGTCAGCCACGGCATCAGGGCAAAGGTCTGGAACACCATCGCGGCGCCCGGGTTGGCTCCGTCGAGCTCGTCGCCGCGGTAACGCACCGTGCCGTGCGTCGGGCCGATCAGACCGGCGATCGTGCGCAGCAGCGTCGACTTCCCGGACCCGGAACGGCCTAGCAGTCCGACGATCTCGCCGCCGCGCAGGTCGAGGGTGATGTCGTCGAGGACCCGCAGCTCGTCCCCGGCCGACCCGGGAAAGCTCGTGCTGACGTGCTCGACGGACACGAGGACTTCGGACATGGCACACAACCTCTCGGAACTGGGGTCAGGACAGGGAGAACCGGCGCTCGGCGAGGCGGTACAGCCGCCGCCAGAAGAGCCGGTTGAGACCGACGACGTACAGGCTCATCACGGCCACCCCGAGCAGGATGCGGCCGGCGTCCCCGGACCCGGTCGCGTCGCTGATGTACGCGCCGAGCCCGGTCGCGGTGAGCGTGACCCCGTGGTAGGACACGATTTCGGCGACGATCGACGCATTCCAGGCGCCACCCGCGGCGGTGATCCCGCCGGTGACGTACCCGGGGAAAATCGCGGGCAGCACGAGCCGGCGCCACCACAGCGCACGGGGCAGCCGCAGGTTCGCCGCGGCCTCGCGCAGGTCGTGCGGGATCGCCGAGGCGCCCGCGATCACGTTGAACAGGATGTACCACTGCGCGCCGAGGCTCATCAGCAGAATGCCGCCCCAGTCAAGGGAAACCCCGGTCGCCAGGAGCACTGCGGTGATCAGCGGGAACAGGAAGTTCGCCGGGAACGACGCCAGCACCTGCACGATCGGCTGGGCGAGCCGCGACACCCGCGGGTTCATCCCGATCCACACCCCGACGGGCACCCACACGAGCGTCCCGACCACCACCAGCGTCACGACCCGGGCAAAGGTGATCAGCCCGAGCAACAGCACGTGCCCGATCTCGGCGTACCCGGTGGTCTCGCCGATGAACTGCACCGCGCGCACGAGTCCGTAGACGATCAGCCCGAACACTACGACGGTGAACGCGATGTCGGCCGCCCGGCGGCGGGCGGGGGAGAACCGCAGCGGGTACTCGGCCAGCCCGAACACCGCCAGCGCCCGGTCGAGCGGGAATACGAGCTTGCCGAAGAACCGTCCGAGCAGCGCCGGGATCCGCGAGCGGCGCAGCAGGTCGAGGACCAGGCTGCGGGGTGCTTCGGCGGCTTCGGAGTTCTCGATCCGGAACCGCTCCGCCCACGCCGTGAGCGGACGCCAGAACAGCACGTTGACCCCGACGATCAGGACGACCATCACCCCGACGGCGAGCAGGACCTTGCCGAGGTCGCCCTCGCCGGACGCCGCGGCGACGTACGCACCGATCCCGGGCAGCGCGAACTTCTGGTTGTTCACGCTCAGTGCCTCGGATGCGGTGAGGAAGAACCAGCCGCCGCCGAAGCTCATCATGCCGTTCCAGACCAGCGGGATCATTCCGCTCGGCACGTCCACCCGCCAGAACCGCTGCCAGCGCGACAGCCGCAACAGCCGGGATGCCTCGTCGAGGTCGCGCGGCTGGGATACCAGCGAATGGTGGAACGCGAAGGTCATGTTCCAGGCTTGCGAGGTGAAAATCGCGAAGATCGACGCGCATTCCAGCCCGAGCTGCGACCCGGGGAACAGCGCGATGAACCCGGTGATGGTCACCGACAGGAACCCGAGCACCGGCACCGACTGCAGAATGTCCAGTGTCGGCAACAGAATCTTCTCGGCCCGCCGCAAGCGTGCGGCGGCCGTTGCGTAAACGAACGTGAAGCCGATCGAAAGTACGAGCGCGGCGAACATCCGCAGCAGCGAACGCCCGGCGTAGTACGGGAGTTCGGCCGGGTCAGTGGACACTGTGGACGTTCCGGTCTCCGGGGTCCACGGCACGTCGGCGCCGTGCGCGAGCCGCACGATCAGCCACAGGAGCGCGGCGGCGCCGAGGAACACGGCCACGTCGGCGGCGGTGCGGCGGGGCCGCGCCAGCGCGTCGCGGGTCGGGAAGGTACGCAGCATGTCTAGTTGTCTCCGTCCCGTTCGGCGTAGGCCAGCTCGGCCTGCCAGCGCACGCTGGTCACCGCAGGTTCCATGGACAGCCGGCTCACCGCCGACTCCATCTGCTTGTCGTCACGCTGATCGGCGCACAGCTCCGCGCGTACCTGAACCTGGCCAGGAACGTCGGCGTTGGTGCTGGTGATCGACTGCAACGCGAAATCGGTGCGCGCCAATGCTTGGACGAGTAAAGCGCGGACATGGGCTTCCGCATCGTCTTTGGTCACCGCCAGGAAGGTGTACGACGTCGGGGTTTCGCGCCCGGTCGTCGGACGGCGGTCGACCGCCCGGCCGAGCGGACGCAGCGCGATGTTGACCGCCATCACCACGACCGTGCCCGCAGCGGCGGCGCTGTACAGCCCGGCTCCGGCGAGCGACCCGACCGCGGCGGAACACCACAGGGTCGCCGCGGTGTTGAGGCCGCGCACGGTCAGTCCCTCGCGCAGGATCACCCCGGCGCCGAGGAAACCGATCCCGGACACGATTTGCGCGGCCACCCGCGTCGGGTCGGCGCTCCCGCCGGTGAACCCGTGCGCGGACAGCAGCACGAACAGTGTCGACCCGGCCGCGACCAGGGCGTTCGTCCGCAGTCCGGCCATCCGCGCGCGGAATTGGCGTTCGAATCCGATCACCGTGCCGAGGCCCACACCGGCGCCAAGGCGCAGCAGCATCTCCGCAGTCGTCATCTGCGCTCTCACTTTCTTGCCTTTACGAGTCCGAAAAGGACGGTCACCACCAGGTGCGGACGCGTTTCACCAGCTGCGCGGCCAGCGCGTACCCGGTCAGCACGACAACCAGCCACAGGAGATATCCGGGAGGGAGCGACTGCATCTTCAGCGCTCCCGCGAGCGGGGACAACGGCAGCAGCAATCCGGCGACTGCCGCGGCAGCCGCGGCCAGCACCACCGGCCGGGCGGCGCGAATCGTCCGGCCCCGCAGCACCAGTACCACGAGCAGCTGCGACAGCAGACCTTCGACGAACCAGCCGGTCTGGAACAACAGCGGGTTGCTGCCCGCGCCGAAGCCATGCCACAGCACCGCGAACGTCGCCAGGTCGAACAGCGACGACAGCGGCCCGAACACGAGCATGAACCCGGTGAGCCCGCGGGCGTCCCAGCGGCGCGGGCGGCTCAGGTAGTCGTCCTCCACCCGGTCCCACGCCAGCGCGAGCTGAGCCAGGTCGTACAACAGGTTCGAGACCACGAGCTGGATCGGCAGGATGGGCAGGAACGGGAGGAACGCGCTTGCCGCGAGCACCGTAAGGACGTTGCCGAAGTTCGATGCCGCGGTGATGTTGACGTACTTGAGCGTGTTGCCGAGCGTCCGCCGTCCCTCGGTCACGCCGCGGGCGAGCACGCCCAGGTCGCGTTCGAGCAGCACGAGGTCGGCCGCGTCCTTGGCCGCGTCGGTGGCGGTGTCCGGGGCGATCCCGACGTCGGCGGTCCGCAGCGCGGTGACATCGTTGACGCCGTCGCCGACGAAGCCCACCGCATGCCCGTTCTCCCGCAACGCCGTGACCACCCGGGCCTTGTGCGCGGGCGTGAGCTTCGCGAACACGGTGGTGTCCTTGACGATTTCCCGCAGCTCAGCGTCGTCAGCCGTCTCGATCCGGTGCCCCAGCACGACCTCGCCGACCGGGATCCGGGCCGATTCCGCGACCCGGGTGGCGACGTGCTGGTTGTCCCCGGTCAGGATCTTGAGCGCCACCCCTTGCGCACCAAGGGCTTTCACCGCGGTGGAGACGCCGTCGCGGACCGGGTCGACGAACCCGACGAACCCGACCAGCACCATCCCGTTCTCGTCGCGCTCGTCGAATCCCGCGGTGACTTCGCGCGCCGCGACCGCGAGCACCCGCATGCCGTGCTCGGCGTACGCGCGCACCAGCTCGGTTGCGCCGATCCGGGCAGCGTCGTCGAAATCCGTGACGATGCCCTCGCGCCGCGCGTGGCTGCAGCGCGGCAGGATCTCGTCCGGGTCGCCCTTGCTGATCAGCAGGTACTCGCGGCCACGCCGCACGACCACGCTCGCCCGGCGCCGCGTGTGATCGAAGCCGATTTCGCCGACGCCGGTGAACAGCGCGTCGGTGACCAGGTCGTCCTGGTGGGAGAACAGGGTCTCAATGGCTTCGTCGAGCCGGTCGTGCCGGTCGGTCTGGAAGTGCACGGCGAGCCCGGCGTACTCGGCCGCCTCGCCGTCGGGGTTCCCGGAGTAGTCGACGCTGTGCGCGTACGCGATCCGGTCTTCGGTGAGCGTGCCGGTCTTGTCGACGCAGAGCACGTCCATCGCCGCGAGGTCCTGGATTGCGTTGAGCCGCTTGACGATCACGTGCCGCCGGGAGAGCGCGGCGGCACCGCGGGCGAGGTTCGTGGTGACGATCACCGGCAGCATTTCCGGCGTGAGCCCGACGGCCACGGCGACGGCGAACATCCCGGCCTGCGCCCAGTCCCCGGTCACCGTGCCGTTCACGACCAGCACGATCGGGACCATCACGAGCATGAACCGCACGAGCGTCCAGCCGACCCGGCGGACCCCGGTGTCGAAGCTGGATTCCGTGCGCGGTTCGGCGGATTGTGCCGCCAGCGCACCGAAATACGTCGCGTTGCCGGTGGCGACGACGACCGTGGTGGCCGTTCCGCCGACCACGGACGTGCCCGCGAAGCCGAGTGCCGGGGTGTCGGGCTCCTTCGGGACCGGCAGCGCCTCTCCGGACAGCGCGGACTGGTCCACGACGAAGTCCCGGGCGGCGACGATCCGGACGTCGGCCGGGATCACGTCGCCGGGACCGAGCAGGACGACGTCACCGGGTACGAGATCCGCCGTGGGTACCTCGCGGGCGGTAGCGGGGAAGCCGTCCGCCGCGCGCCGCCGGACGGTGACGGTGGTGGTGATCTGGTCGCGGACTGCGTCGATCGCCCGCTCGGAACGGGCGTATTGCCAATACCGCAAGCCGATGCTGAGCGCGACCATCACGCCGACGGTGACCGCGCCGCGCAGGTCGCCGACCACGGCGAACACCACGCCGAGCGCGGTCAGCAGGGCAACGAACGGGCTGCGCGCGGCGGCCCAAGCCCGGGCGGTCCGGCGTGCGATGACGACCCGGTTTTCGCCGTGCTCGCGCATGCGGTCGGCTGCTTCGGCCTCGGTGAGGCCTTTGGGTGAGCTGTCCAGGTTCCGGAAAACGGTGAGCACCGGCGCGTCGCCGTGGGTGCGAAAGCGGGTCATGGGAGGTCCTGTCCCTCGAGGTCACTGCTGCCGGGCAGCGGACCGCGCGGGACCCGGACCTACGCCACGACGATGGCGGCCCTGGTTCCGGCGCGGCCGCGCCGACTACTTCCTTCGCCGGTCACCCGGCTCACCTCCTCCGCAAGACTCATCGGCCGGTCTTCCGCCGGCCGAGGACCAGTAGAGCGCAGATCGCGAAAACAGTCAAACACTTGCGCAAGTGATGGGTGCTAGGTCACGCTGGAGACCGACCCGAGAGGATGACCGCTGTGCCCCCCGAACCCCCGCCTTTACCGCCGGACGTGCTCCAGGACGCGGCCGCGACCTTCGGCCTGCTGTCCGCCACGGTCCGGCTGCACCTGCTTTGGCTGCTGTCGCACGGAGAACGCGACGTCGGCACGCTCGCCGAGGAGACCGGGCAGACGGTGCCCACCGCGAGTCACCACCTGGGCAAGCTGAAGCTCGCGGGTCTCGTCCGCGCACGCCGCGAGGGCAAACGCCAGGTGTACGTGCTGGCCGACCCGCATGTGCGGCACATCGTCCAGCTGGCCGTGCAGCATCATCAGGAACTGCAGGGCGGGTCCCGGCGCAAGGGGGCTTAGCGATCAGTTCAGAATGAGCTGGGATGTCGGTTTCGGTTGCGGTGTCGGGTGTTCCAGCATTGCTAGATGGGTGAGCAGGTCGTGACCGCCGAGCTGTGGGTGCGAGCCGTTGGTACCGGCATGTCCGTGACGGTTCCGCTTTCCGGGTCGAGTCGCGCGGATGACCGGTCTGCGTTGGAGGGCATCCTCTAGGTCGTGCGCACCGGCATCGGCTGGAACCGGCTGCCCGCGACCCTGTTCGGCGTCTCTGGCGCCACGTCGACCGGCGCAAGCCCGGCTCCAAGCGCCACCTGATCACCGATGCGCACGGCACTCCGCTCGCCGTCAGGCTGACCGGCGGACACCGTCACGACGTCACCCAGCTGATCCCGTTGCTCGACGCTGTCCCGCCCATTCGGCACGCCACGCCGGCGGCCCAGGCGGCTCTACGCCGACCGCGGCTACGGCCACGACAAGTACCGACGCCTGGTCCGAGCCCGCGGCATCACCCCGCTGATCGCCCGCCGCGGCGTCGAACACGGTTCCGGTCTGGGCAAGATTCGCTG
>NZ_JNYZ01000024.1 GCF_000717335.1 Amycolatopsis jejuensis | reverse complement strand
CCCACCCCGGCCCCACCACCCAACACACCTCAAAAACAGCAGACGCGGCACAAAACCCACCACACCAACACGTTAAAACCCAAGGGAACCATCACGGAATTGAGCTTGGGGTGGGGGTGGGGCGGTGGTGCTGGGTATCCCCCGGGGGTGGGCGGCTGGGGTGCGCCTTTAGGCTGTGCGCGTGACTTTCACGCTCCTTCCCGCAGTTGATGTGGCCGATGGCCAGGCGGTTCGACTCGTCCAGGGCGAGGCCGGTACCGAGACGTCTTACGGCAGCCCGCTCGAGGCGGCGCTGGCTTGGCAGCGCGACGGGGCCGAGTGGGTTCATCTGGTGGACCTCGACGCGGCGTTCGGCAAGGGCAGCAACCGGGAGTTGCTTGCCGAGGTCGTCGGGCGGCTTGATGTGCAGGTGGAGCTCTCCGGGGGCATCCGGGACGACGCGTCGCTCGAGGCGGCGCTCGCGACTGGTGCTCGCCGGGTCAATCTCGGTACTGCGGCGCTCGAGGACCCGCTGTGGACGGCGAAGGTCGTCTCGGCCTACGGCGACCGCGTTGCGATCGGGCTCGACGTGCGGATCACCGAGGCCGGGCACCGGCTGTCCGCGCGCGGCTGGACGTCCGACGGCGGCGACCTGTGGGAGGTCCTCGACCGGCTCGACCGGGATGGGGCCAGCCGGTACGTCGTCACCGACGTCAGCAAGGACGGCACCCTTCGCGGGCCGAACCTGGAGCTGCTCCGCGAGGTCACCGCTCGCACCGACGCGCCGGTGATCGCCTCCGGTGGAGTGTCCAGTGTGGACGATCTGCGGGCGCTGGCGGAGCTGTCGTCGGACGGGGTCGAGGGCGCGATCGTCGGGAAAGCCTTGTACGCCGGGGCGTTCACGCTTCCGGAGGCGCTCGCGGCCGTGCGCTAGCACACGACGTGAGGTCGGTGCGCCAGCTCGCCACGCGACGGCGAGGCACGCTTGCTCACGGGGTGCGGTCGGTGCGTCAGCTCAGGATGCGACAGCGATGCAAGCTCGCTCGCGACGTGACGTCGATGCGTCAGCTCACGACGCGACGGCGATGCACGTTCGCTCACGACGCGCTCGCTCACGACGCGACGGCGAGGCACGTCAGCTCACGACGCGCTCGCTCACGACGCAACGGCGAGGCACGTCAGCTCACGACGCGCTCGCTCACGACGCAACGGCGAGGCACGTCAGCTCACGACGCACTCGTTCACGGCGTGACGTCGATGCGTCAGCTCACGGCGTGACGGCGATCGCGATGCCGACGGTGCGCTCCGGTCCGCCGCGCAGGCGGCTGAAGAACATCGTCACCCGGCCGACCACGCCGTAGTCGCGCGCGATCACCTGGAGGGCTCGGGCGCTGGCGGGCGCGTCGAGCAAACGGGCGGTGCCCGTGACCTCGGTGCCGTGCCGCCGGCGGCCTCGGACGTCGCACGCCTGCAGCCGTACCTCGCCGTTGTTGCGGATGCGCTTCACCTTGCCCGCGTTGCGCTCGGAGAACAGCACCAGCTCATCACCGTCGCGGGACGCCCAGACCGGCGTGGCGACGGCACGTCCGTCCCGGCGGAAGGTGGTGAGCACGACGTACTTCTCGGCAGCGAGACGCTCCAGTTCGGACATCTGCCCACCGTAGCGGTCATCCGCCTCCCAGCCAGCTGTAGTCCGGCGCCGGGTCGAGCACCACGCCGTCGGCGACCGCGACGAGCTGCTCCCGCGGCACCCGCCCGGACACGGTGAGCCAGCGTCCCTCCGGCAATCGCACCGTGACGAGCGCGTCGGCCGGACCGGACGCCGGTACGTACGCCCCCGGCAGCCCGCGCAGCGGCACCGGCACCGATCCACCGAGCGGGGGAGAAGCACCGCTGACCATCGCGTGCACCGGCCCGCCCGGACCACTCGCGTCGAGCACCGTGGTTGCGCTCTCCGGGCTGCTCCCGCGAACAGTGGTGGCCTGTTCACGCAATCCGGCGGGCAACGGGCCGAACCGGGCTTCGCCGCGGATCCGCGCCGGTTCGGTGGTGACGGAATCGGCCACCCGCTGGGCAATTTCCCGCGCGCTGGGAACCCCGTCGACCTTCGCGGTGAGTACGTGCGCATCGTCCGGCATCCACGTCAACGTGGCCGCGGTGCCGGTTTCGCCGGTGACCATGCCGACCCGCCCGTGTACCACGACCTGGTCCGGCAACGCCGCAATGCGCAACGCCGTCTGCGCCCATTCCGGGTCGGCCGTCGAGTGCGCGGCCAGCTCCACGCGTCCCGGCCCGGATTGCCATTGCCGCACCTCTGGCGTGATCCCGGGCCCGGCAGAGCGGTACTGCTCGGTGAACCCGTCCGGCAGCCACTTCGCCGTGTATGCGAGCACTGGACGTCCGGCAGCGGGCGTGAGCTGTGCGGGCGCGCCGGACATCGCGCTGACCACCAGCGGTACCCCCGCGGCGACGGCAATCACCGCGGCGGCAACGGCCGCGAGCGCGAGCCGGGGACGACGGCGACGACGCCGCGCCAGCGCCCTTCGTACCTCGAGCCCGCTGGGGGCCCGCTCGGCGAGCCGTTCGAGGCTGTCGCGCAGCAGCGTCTCGGTGTCGTGCTGGGACGCGGTCATTCTTCGGCTCCGGTGGTGAGAACTGCGGGCAACGGACGCGCGCCGGCGCGCAACGTGGCCAGCGCGCGCGAAATTTGGCTGCGGACGGTCGAAACACCGCACCGGAGAAACTCGGCGATCTCGGCGTCGGTGTAGTTCTCGTAGTACCGCAACACGACCGCGGCGCGCTGTTTCCGCGGCAGCGTGGCGAGACGGGCGAGCATCTCGTCGCGCTCGTCGTAGGCGGTGCTGGGATCAGCGGTCGGTGGACCCAGCGAGTCGAGCACCGGATGGCTGGACGGCACCACCCGGCGCGCGGCGCGGCGGCGCCACGACAGGTACTCGTTCGTGATCATCCGGCGGACGTACGTGGGCGGGGAATCGATGCGCGCCCAGCGGGCTTGGGCACGCAGCAGCACCTCTTGCACGATGTCCTGCGCCAGATGCGGGTCGTCGGTGAGGACGGTCGCATAGCGCAGGAGTCCGTCGAGGCGTTCCGCCACGAACTCGTCGAATCCGATGGTCACGATCATTCAGACGCCCGAGAGCGCCGTTTCGATGCACCGGACGCCGGATTCAGCCCATCGAGTACATTCGGTAACTCAAAGATCACTCACAGTACGGAATCGAGGCGCAGGAAGGCGAACCCGGTGGTCGCCTTTCCGGTGACTGCGGGCCGCCGCTCACCGTCGTGCACCACGAGCAGGCCGCGCGGGTAACGCGGACCCAATGCGGCCGTGGTGATCGCCGCGCCGTCGGAGTGTTCGACCGAATCGGTCCCGCGTCCGGCGACGATCCGGAAGTCCCGCAACGGTTTCTGCCGTCCGTTCGCCGAGTACAGCACGAAGCGCGAGTCGCCCTGGCTGGACGCGAGCAGCGTGTGCCCGGCCACGGCCAGCCCCTCGGCGTCGGCGGCGAGCCAGCGCCCGCCGAATCCCGGGTCGGGACCGTCGGGCACGCACTCCTCGGTCGCCTCGTCGTAACGCTGCGGCACCCCGAACGACCGCACCCGATCCACCAGCTCCGGCTTCCCGAAACCTTGGTACGACACGGGAATCCGCCAGATTCCGACGTCCTCCTGTGCGGTGTAGAGAACCCGGCCGGACAGTACCGAGCCCTCCAGCTGCGGGCGTTCGCCGGGCTCCTCGCACGGTGCCCAGGTCGCACCGTTCGGCAGCCGGAACGACGCGGGCAGGTCGACGGTTCCGAGCGGCTCCGTCCCGACCTTCCCGCCGGGCCGCTCGACCAGCCGCAGCAGCGCCACCCGGGTCTCGTGCCGCCGCGTCACCGCGACCCACCGCGTGCCGGTGCGTGGATCGACGCCCGCAGCGAGCCCGTAAGCGGTCCGCTGATCGTCCACTTCGGACTCACTGGCGGAGAAAACCGGTGCCGCAGCAGGATCGGTGACGTCCGTGAGCACTCGCGACCCGGCTGCCGCGCCGCGCAGGTCGATGCGGAACACCCGTACCCGGTCGCGGCCGCGGTCGCTCACCACCGCAAGATCGCCGACCACATCGACGTTGTTGAACCGCCCCGGTGCGGCATCCGCGGCGGGAGCGGGCGGCGCCGGGGTGATCGCGAGTGTGCGGGCTTCCAGGTCGAAGGCGGCGAGCCCGCCCTCCTTCAGCGTGCCGAGGACGACGCTGCGGGCCGGGTCGTGCGGGTGGACCCAGATGGCGGGGTCGTCGGCGTCGGCGTTGGCGGGCGTGGCGGCAGCGTCATCGACAAAGGCCTGGGTCTGCCGCACCGGCGACGGATTGCCGTCCGCGGCGGCGGGTGACGGACCGCACAGTGCGGCTGCCAGCAAGGGAATCGGGAGGAACCGGGCGATACGCACCGGGGGAATCTAGGCCGCGCAGGTGGCCGCCGGGTGAACGACGTGCGGACGGTCCGCCGCAGGCAGGCGGCTAGGCTGGGGGCATGGCTGTTGCGGTACGGGTGATTCCCTGTCTCGACGTCGACGCGGGCCGGGTCGTGAAGGGGGTCAACTTCGCCGACCTGCGGGACGCGGGCGACCCGGTGGAGCTGGCGCGCCGGTACGACGCCGAGGGTGCCGACGAGCTCACTTTCCTCGACGTCACGGCGTCCTCGGGCGACCGCGAAACCACGTTCGACGTGGTCCGCCGCACGGCCGAGCAGGTCTTCATCCCGCTCACCGTCGGTGGCGGCGTGCGGTCCACCGACGACGTCAACCGGCTGCTGCGCACGGGCGCGGACAAGGTCAGCATCAACACCGCCGCGATCGCGCGTCCGGAGCTGTTGCACGAAGCGTCGCGCCGGTTCGGGGCGCAGTGCATCGTGCTGTCGGTCGACGCGCGGCGCGTGCCCGAAGGCGGCGAGCCCACGGCTTCGGGATTCGAGGTCACGACGCACGGCGGCCGCCGGGGTACCGGCATCGACGCGGTGGAATGGGCCGCACGCGGCGAAGAACTGGGCGTGGGCGAGATCCTGCTCAACTCGATGGACGCGGACGGCACCAAGAACGGGTTCGACCTGGAGCTGATCGGCCTGGTGCGCAAAGCCGTGCGGGTGCCGGTGATCGCGAGTGGCGGCGCAGGTGCCACCGAGCACTTCCTGCCCGCGGTGCAGGCAGGCGCGGACGCGGTGCTGGCGGCGAGCGTATTCCACTTCGGACAGTTGACGATCGGCGATGTGAAGGGCGCGCTGCGCACCGGCGGGGTGGTCGTGCGATGAGCCTCGACCCGGAACTGTCCGCGCGGCTCAAGCGCAACGACGACGGCCTGATCGCGGCGGTCGTCGTGGAGCATTCGACATCCGACGTGCTCATGATGGCCTGGATGAACGACGAAGCCCTCGAAGCCACCCTCACCACGCGCCGCGCCACTTATTGGTCGCGCAGCCGCAAGGAACTGTGGGTGAAAGGCGAGACGTCCGGCCATGTGCAGCACGTGCGCGAGGTCCGCATCGACTGCGACGGTGACACCGTGCTGCTGCGTGTCGACCAGACCGGACCGGCTTGCCACACCGGCACACACACGTGTTTCGACACCGCGGAACGGCTTCTGCTGGCCGACAACAGCTAGATAGCAGCTAGTCGATGGCGCCGGTCAGGTAACGCTGCAAGGTGGGCGCGACTGCGCCGACCAGAGTGTCGATCTCGGCTGCCACCATCGGGCGGAAACGCGCCACGTACCGGGTGATGCCGAGGCCGACGAGCTGCGAGGCGCACAGCGAGACCCGCAGGTCCTGCCGGTCGACGCCGGTGTCGCCCAGCAGGTCGGCGATGAACTGGGAGAAGAAATCGCGCAGCACGGTGGCGGCCTGTTCGTGGCTGGCGATGCTGCGGATCAGCGCCTGGAACGTGTCGCCGCCCGCGCCGTCCCAGCGGGTGAGGAACATGCGCACGATCCGGGAGCCGAGCTCGTCGGCGGGACCGGCGCGCAGCGTGTCCACCAGCGCGGCCGGATCGAACGGCAGCTTCAGCACTGCCTGCACGAACAGGCCTTCCTTGCCGCCGAACCAGTGGTTGACCATGGCGGCGTCGACGCCGGCGCGGGCGGCGATCGAGCGGACCGTGGCGCGCTCGTAGCCGTTCTCCGCGAACACCGCGCGGGCTGCGTCGACCAGTGCCGACCGGGTGTCCTGTCCGGCCGGGCGGCGGCCGCGGCGGCGCACGGTAGTGTCTTCGGAACTCACCGGACCATCTTGACCGGTTGCCGCACTAAATTCAACACCGCTTGAATTGAGAGCCCGCCCACGGGCTCGCGCGGCCGTAGCGGCACAATGAAGCGCATGGTCAGCTCAGCAGCCACGTCCCCGGCCGGGCCCGGCCCGGTCAGCCCGTCCCGCGCGGAGTTCCGCGCGCTGGCCGAAAGCCGCCGCGTGATCCCCGTGGTGCGCCGGGTCCTCGCCGACGGCGAAACCCCGCTGGGGGTCTACCGCAAGCTCGCGGCCGACCGGCCCGGCACGTTCCTCTTCGAGACGGCGGAGAACGGGAAATCGTGGTCTCGCTGGTCGTTCGTCGGGGTGCGGAGCCCGGCTGCGCTCACCGTCCGCGACGGGAAGGCCGTCTGGACCGGCACGCCGCCGGTGAACCTGCCCACCGGCGGTGACCCGCTGCAGGTGCTGCGCGCGACCGTGGAGGCCCTGCACAGCGAACCGCTGCCCGGCCTGCCGCCGCTCACCGGCGGCATGGTCGGCTACCTCGGCTACGACTCCGTGCGCTGGCTGGAAAAGCTGCCCGAGCTGGCCGAACGGGACCTCGACATCCCCGAGCTCACGATGCTGCTCGCCACCGATCTCGCCGCGTTCGACCACCACGAGGGCACGGTCACGCTGATCGCGAACGCGGTCAACTGGGACGACTCGGCCGAACGCGTCGATGCCGCGTACGACGACGCGCTGGCCCGGCTGTCGGACATGACCGAGCAGCTGCGCGTGTCCGCTCCGCCGACGGTGGCGACCTTCGACCGGCCAACCCCGGAATTCCGGCGGCACCGCAGCAAAGAAGATTTCCACGCGGCCGTCGACAAGGCGGTGGAAGCGATCAAGGCCGGTGAAGCGTTCCAGATCGTGCCGTCGCAACGCTTCGAGATCGCGACCGGTGCCGACGCGCTCGACGTGTACCGCGTGCTGCGCACCTCCAACCCGAGCCCGTACATGTACCTGCTGCGGCTGGAGGGGTTCGACATCGTCGGCTCGAGCCCAGAGTCGCTGGTGACAGTGCGCGACGGCCGCGCGACCACGCATCCGATCGCGGGCACCCGCTGGCGCGGCGCGGACCCGGAGGAGGACGCGCAGCTGGCCAAGGACCTGCTCGCGGACGACAAGGAGCGCGCCGAGCACCTGATGCTCGTCGACCTGGGCCGCAACGACCTCGGCAAGGTCTGCAAGCCCGGCACGGTGCACGTGGTCGACTTCTTCCAGATCGAGCGCTACAGCCACGTGATGCACATCGTGTCCACGGTCACCGGCGAGCTGAACGACGACGCCACGGCGTTCGACGCGGTCACGGCCTGCTTCCCGGCGGGCACGCTGTCCGGCGCGCCGAAAGTGCGGGCGATGCAGCTGATCGAGGAGCTGGAGCCGGTGCGCCGCGCGCTGTACGGCGGGGTGGTCGGTTACCTGGACTTCGCCGGTGATGCCGACACCGCAATCGCTATCCGGACTGCCCTGATGCGCGACGGGATCGCGTACGTCCAGGCCGGTGGCGGGGTGGTCGCGGACTCGGTGCCGGACTACGAGGACACGGAATCGCTGAACAAGGCCAGGACGGTGCTGTCCGCGATCGCCGCCGCGGGCACCATGGTTCCGGCCGGGGACCTCGATCCGGCCGAGGATGCCGCCGGTGTCTGAGCAACCGGCACCGGCCGCCGCGCGCCGTCCACTGTGGACCATTCTGCTGGCCCTCCTCCTCGGCGCGCTGGCGCTGTGGGGTGCGTCGCGGATGGTGTGGTTCGCCGAGTTCCGCGACGAGGGCCTGCGCGGCACCGTGTTGTACACCGAAAACGGCGAGCAGCGGGCGACCGCGCTGGTGCCGCTGGCGATCCTCGCGCTGGCCGGGGTCGCCGGAGCCGTCGCGACCGGGGGCTGGGCGCGGCGGGTGCTCGGGATCGTGCTCGTCGCGGCCGGGGCGGCCGGAGTGTGGAGCGGCCTCGACGGCATCCGTTTCGGCGGGTTCGCGGCCGGGCTGCCCGGTACCCAGATCGTGCTCGGGCACCTGCTCGCGGTGCTGGGCGGAATTCTCGTGGCGCTCGGCGGGTTGGCAGCGATCAGGTGGGCGGGAACCGCGCGGCGGCTCGGGTCCCGGTACGCCGCGCCGGGGGCGAGGCCCGCCCGGCGGGACCCGGACACCGAGCTGTGGGAGGCACTGTCGGAGGGAAGTGACCCGACCGACCCGCCGGATCCCCGCCGCTGAGCAACCCGGGACCGGACGGTCATCGAGCGGGGGTTAGCATCATTTCGGCGGGAAGGGGAAGGTTTTTGTGAGCGAGCTTGCGAGTGGACCCAGGAGCGGCGCAGCGGATGGGGGAGACCGGTGAGCGTGCTCGAAGACATCGTGGCCGGTGTGCGGGAGGACCTCGCGCAGCGGGAGTCCGCTCTGCCCTTCGACGAGCTGAAGGCCCGGGCGGCACAGGCCCCGCCCGCCCGTGACGTGATGGCGGCGCTGCGCGAGTCCGGTATCGGCGTCATCGCCGAGGTCAAGCGGCGCAGCCCGTCCAAGGGCGACCTGGCCCCGATCCCCGACCCCGCGGCGCTGGCCCGCGACTACGAGGATGCCGGCGCCCGCGTCATCAGCGTCCTCACCGAGCAGCGCCGCTTCGGCGGTTCGCTCGCCGACCTCGACGCGGTGCGTACCGCCGTCGACATTCCCGTGCTGCGCAAGGACTTCATCGTCAGCCCGTACCAGGTGCACGAGGCCCGTCTGCACGGCGCGGACATGGTGCTGCTGATCGTGGCCGCGCTGGAGCAGAACGCCCTCGCCGCGCTGCTCGACCGGGTCGAATCGCTCGGCATGACGGCGCTCGTGGAGATCCACAACGCCGAGGAGGCCGACCGCGCGCTCGAGGCCGGGGCCAAGGTCATCGGCGTCAACGCGCGCAACCTGCACACGCTGGAAGTGGACCGCGACGTGTTCTCCCGCCTCGCGCCCGGTCTGCCGATGGACGTGTTCAAGGTCGCCGAGTCCGGCGTCCGCGGCCCGGGCGACCTGATGTCGTACGCCGGTCATGGCGCGGACGCGGTGCTGGTCGGCGAGGGCCTGGTGGCTTCCGGAGACCCGAAGGGCGCGGTCGTCAAGCTCGTCACCGCCGGTTCGCACCCCGCCTGCCCGAGGCCCTCGCGGTGACCGAGCACGGCAAGCACGACCCGGACGAGCGCGGTTACTACGGGCCCTACGGTGGCCGGTTCATGCCGGAAGCGCTCATCGGCGTCGTCGACGAGGTCGCGGCGGAGTACGAAAAAGCCCGCCACGACCCCGGTTTCACCGGTGAGCTGCGCCGCCTGCTCACCGAGTACGCCGGACGTCCGTCGCTGCTCACCGAGGCCAAGCGGTTCGGCGAGCACGCCGGTGGCGCGCGGGTGTTCCTCAAGCGCGAAGATCTCAACCACACCGGGTCGCACAAGATCAACAACGTGCTGGGCCAGGCGCTGCTCACCGTGCGGATGGGCAAGAAGCGGGTCATCGCGGAGACCGGGGCAGGTCAGCACGGCGTCGCCACCGCCACCGCGTGCGCGCTGCTGGGTCTCGACTGTGTGGTGTACATGGGCGAGGTCGACACCGAGCGGCAGTCGCTGAACGTCGCGCGGATGAAACTGCTGGGCGCCGAGGTCGTGCCGGTGAAAACCGGGTCGCGCACGCTGAAGGACGCGATCAACGAGGCGCTGCGCGACTGGGTCACCAACGCGGACAGCACGCATTACCTCTTCGGCACCGCGGCCGGGCCGTACCCGTTCCCGATGATGGTGCGCAATTTCCACCACGTCATCGGCGAGGAAGCGCGGGCGCAGATCCTGGAGAAGGCCGGACGGCTGCCGGACGTCGTCGCGGCGTGCGTCGGCGGCGGGTCGAACGCGATCGGGATCTTCTCCGGGTTCTACGACGACGCGTCGGTGCGGCTGGTCGGCCTGGAGCCGGGCGGCGAGGGCATCGACGGCAACCGGCACGGCGCCACGCTCACCAAGGGCTCTCCGGGCAACCTGCACGGCGCGATGTCGTACCTGCTGCAGGACGAGGACGGCCAGACGGTCGAATCGCATTCGATCTCGGCCGGGCTCGACTACCCGGGCGTCGGCCCGGAACACGCGTGGCTCAAGGATTCCGGCCGCGCCGAGTACCGGCCGGTCACCGACGCCGAGGCGATGGACGCGTTCCGGCTGCTCTCCCGCACCGAGGGCATCATCCCGGCCATCGAATCGGCGCACGCGCTGGCCGGTGCCCTGGAACTGGGCCGTGAGCTGGGACCGGACGGGCTGATCGTGGTCAACCTCTCGGGGCGCGGCGACAAGGACATGGACACCGCGGCCAAGTGGTTCGGGCTCGTGGACGGGGAGGGCAAGTGAGCGGCCTCGACGACCTGTTCGCGGCGACGCGGGCGGAGCACCGGGCCGCGCTGGTCGGCTACCTGCCCGCCGGATTCCCCACCGTCGAGGGCTCGAAAGACCTGCTGGCGGCCACCATCGACGGCGGGGCGGACCTGGTCGAGGTCGGCGTTCCGTACTCGGATCCGGTGATGGACGGGCCCACGATCCAGGCGGCGGCCGAGACTGCGCTGTCGGGCGGGTTCCGGCTGAAGCAGCTGTTCGAGGTCGTGGAGTCGGTGTCGGCGCGGGGTGGCCGGGCCGTCGTGATGACGTACTGGAACCCGGTGCACCGCTACGGCGTCGACGCGTTCGCGCGCGACCTCGCTGCGGCCGGTGGCCTGGGTTTGATCACGCCGGACCTGATCCCGGACGAGGCCGACGAGTGGATGGCGGCTTCCGCGGCACACGGGCTGGACCGGATCTTCCTGGTGGCGCCGTCGTCGTCGGAGGAACGCCTGGCGAAGACCACGGCAGCGTCGTCTGGCTTCGTGTACGCGACGGCGGTCATGGGGGTCACGGGCGCGCGCGACGCGGTCGGGGTGCACGCGGAGGACCTGGTGCGGCGCACGCGGGCCCATACGGAGCTGCCGATCGGGGTCGGTCTTGGGGTTCGTTCCCGGGAACAGGCCGCGCAGGTGGCCGGGTTCGCGGATGCGGTGATCGTGGGATCGGCGCTGGTCACGGCTTCGGCGGACGGCCCGGATGGGGTGCGTGCGCTGGCCGGGGAGCTGGCTTCGGGCGTGCGTGAGGCGGTTGCTCCGGCCTGAGTCGCCGGAAACTGTCGGTGGTCGTTCGTACCCTCTCGGTATGCAGATGAACGACATCAACTCCGGCCCGTGGGTGCAGTGGTGGCAGCGGCGCCGGGCCGGAATCCGCCACCGTCTCCGCGCTTGGCGATCGCGGCTGTTTCCCGCACGACGAGGTCGCCCCGCTGTTCGGCACGGTCCTGATCGGGCGCGGCTGAGCGGGTTGTACAGATCGTGTACGTCGTCCGCGCACAGTGCCGGGCATGGCTTTCGACATCGGACAACTGCCGCGCCGCTCGTTTCTGCGCGGGGTCACCGGGATGAGCGCTGCCGTGGCAGCGGGGCTCGTGCTGCCCGGTCAGGCGTCGGCCGCGGGCGAGCCGCGGATCTACAGCTGTGCCGAGTGGGGTGCGCGCCCGCCTGCCGATCCGCTCACCACGCTCGGCCATCCGGCCGATCGCGTCCTCATCCACCACATCGACTGTCCCAACAGCACCGACTACTCGCTCGAGCATGCGTTCCAGGTAGCGCGCAACGACCAGGCCGACCACATCGACAACAACGGCTGGTCGGATACCGGGCAGCACTTCACGGTGTCCCGTGGCGGGTACCGGCTGGAGGGGCGCCACGGCAGTCTCGACGCGTTGCGCAGTGGCCGCAAGATCGTCCGCGCGGCGCATTGCCCCGGCCAGAACGACAACGCGATCGGGATCGAGAACGAGGGTACGTACATGCAGGTCGTGCCCCCGAAAGCGCAGTGGGAGTCGCTGGTGGTGTTCGTGGCGTACGTGTGCCGTCAGTACGGCATTCCGGTGGCGGAAATCAAGGGGCACCGCGACTTCTACAACACCGACTGCCCGGGCGACCAGCTGTACGCGAAGCTGCCCGAGCTGCGGTCCCGAGTGGCGGCGGTGCTTGGTTAATGCCGCCAGCGCATCACGCGGCACAGCTCGGCGGGCTCGAGCGAGCCGAGTTCGGCGACCTCGGCGCGACGGATGTCCATGAGTGTGGTGGCGAGCTGCGGTCCGAAAGCGGACGGCAGTACGTCGTCGGTTTCGAAGGCGGTGATTGCTTCGGTCAGTGAGATCGGGAGCCGGGTCACGCCTGCGGCGGTGGCTTCGGCGGGCGAGAGCGTGCCGGGGTCGACGTCGACCGGGTCGGGCAGCTGGGCGTCGGCGGCGATGCCTGCTTCGCCGGCGAAAAGCAGGGCTGCCGTGGCGAGGTACGGGTTGGCGGTGAGGTCGAAGGACTTCACTTCCAGGTTGGCTGCGGTGTCGCGTTGACCGGCCGCGCCGCGGATCAGGCGTAGTGGGGTTTCGCGGTTTTCCAAGCCCCACGCGGTGAACACGCCTGCCCAGTGGTGCGGTTCGAGCCGCAGGTAGCTGACCACCGACGGTGCGCCCACTGCGAGCAGCGCAGGCAACCGGCCGAGGATGCCCGCGCCGAAGGACGCTGCGGTGTCGGTGAGCTCGAACGGTCCGGTCCCGCCTGCACAGAGGTTGCGGTCGCCGTCCCACAGGCTGAGGTGCACGTGACCGCCGTTGCCGACGCCGCCGGGCTCGAACTTCGGTGTGAACGATGCGCGCATGCCGTACGCGTCGGTCACTGCGCGCACGGTTTCCCTCGTGAGCACAGCCAAATCCGCCGCGCGTACCGGATCCGCCGGTGCGATGGACAGCTCGAACTGCCCGGCCGCGTACTCCGGGTGGATCTGCTCCACGTCCATCTGCTGACTGTCCAAAGCGGACACGACGGCGCGGAGGTAGTCGTTGTGCGCGCTCAGTCGGGGGTACCCGTAGGCCGGGCCGGGAAGGGGTACCTCATCGGCGTCGGTGACCACCCATTCCAGCTCGAACGCCATCCGCACGCTCAGGCCGCGGTCGGCGAGCCGGGCGGCGGCGGTGGCGGCGAGGGCGCGTGAGTCCTGCGGATGCGGGTGGCCGTCCTGGTCGTACCGGAGCACCGGCGCCCACGCCCAGCCGGGCTGTGCGGCGAGCACGGTGAGCGCGTCGAGGTCGGGGTGCAGGCGCAGGTCGCCGACCGGGCCGAGGGAATGCGTGCCGCTTGCGATCGTGTCGGTGGAGAGGAAGAAGTCGAACGAGTTCGAGGCGCCGACGCCCCACGCCGCGGCCTGCGCCAGCCGTCCGACCGGGACCGCTTTGACCCGCGAAACGCCGGAATTGTCCACAAAACTCAGTGCGACAAGCTCAACCCCGGCCTGCCCCAGCCGCGCCGCTGCGACGGCTCCGAGCTCGGCGAGCCGGTCCCGATCCAGGCCATGCGATGCAGCTGCCATGACGTTCCCCTCTCCGAGTGCGCACCCCAGCCTGCCGCCTGTCGCGTGTGCTCGCTCGCCGATGTCGCCATGGCGGCCCGTTCGGACGCGAACGTCGCCCGTTGGTTGCGGCGGCATGGTGGTCTCTGCGCGGTTGGTTCTGGCGGCACGGTGGTCTCGGTGCAGATGGTTGCGGCGGCACGGTGCCTCCGCGCGGATCTGGTTGCGTCCAGGGGGTTCCGCTGCTCCGGCGGTCGTCGTCGCGGCGTCCGGGTTCGCCCGTAGGGTGGGGAAGAGGCTTGCCGAGGGAGTCGTATGACCGGACTGCTGGATTTCGTGGCCGACCTGCCGCTGGTCGACCACCATTGCCACGGCGTACGCACCCGCGGCGTCGATCGCGACGGCTTCGAGCGGATGCTCACCGAGGCAGACACCGTGTCGCCGCTGGGCGTGTCGTTGTTCGACTCGCTCATCGGCCTCGCCGTGCGCGAACGCTGCGCGCCCGTGCTGGACTTGCCGAAGCACGCCCCGGCCGACGACTACCTCGCGCGTCGCGCCGAACTGGGCGCGGAGGAGGTCAACCGACGTTTTCTGCGCGCCAGCGGCACCACCGACTACCTGCTCGACAGCGGATTCCTGCCCGAATCCCTCACTGCCACCACGGAATTCGCCGACCTCGCCGACGCTCGCGCCCATGAGGTGGTCCGGCTGGAACAGGTCGCGGAAGACGTGGTGCGGAAAGGGACCACCGCCGCCGGGTTCACTGCGGATTTCGCGGCCGAGCTCGATCGTCGCACCGCAAATGCAGTCGGGGTGAAGTCGATTGCGGCGTACCGCGTGGGGCTCGAGCTGTCCGGGGAACGTCCGGAACCGGACGAGGTCGCCGATGCCGCCGGGCGCTGGCTCGCGCGCGTCGACACCGGACAAGCACCCAGGCTGGCCGACGAGGTGCTGCACCGCCATCTGATCTGGGCCGGAATCGACCGTCGGCTGCCCGTGCAGTTCCACGTCGGCTACGGCGATGCCGACGTCGACCTCCATCGCTGCGATCCGCTCCGGCTCACCGCCCTGCTGCGCGCGACCCGCGACGCCGGGGTGCCGATCCTGCTGCTGCACAACTATCCGTTCCACCGCAACGCCGCGTACCTCGCGCAGGTCTTCGAGCACGTGTTCGTCGACGTCGGTCTGATCACGCACAACGCCGGTTTCCGCGCGCCCGCAATCCTCGCCGAGGTGCTGGAGGTAGCGCCGTTCGGCAAGCTGCTGTTCTCCACCGACGCGTTCGGGCTGGCCGAGCTGTACCACCTGGGTACCGCGCTGTTCCGGCAAGGACTGTCGGACTTCCTGCGCGCCGCCCTTGCCGCCGACGCACTGTCCGAAGTGGACGCGATCCGGCTGTCCCGCTTGGCCGGACACGAAAACGCGGCCCGGATCTACCGGCTGGAGCGGTGATGGATTTCGTCGAGCAGTGGCGGGCCGCGCTGGTCGAGGAGCTGCCCGCCGCGGTCGAGCTGCGGCATCGGCTGCATGCCGACCCGCGCGGGTCGGGCGACGAGGAGGACACTGCGCGCATCGTGGCGGCGGCGATCGGTGGCGACGCGGAGCGGGTCGCGAGCACCGGGCGGCTGATCGAGCTGCCGGGTGAGCATCCCGGTCCGGCTGTCGCGCTGAGGGCCGAGCTGGACGCGCTGCCGGTCGACGAGCGCACTGGCGTGCCGTGGGCGTCGAAGACCGGGCTGATGCACGCCTGCGGCCACGACGTGCACCTCGCCGCACTGGTCGCGGTCTGCCGGGCGGCCCGGGAGGTCAGCACCCCGCGTCCGCTGGTCGCGGTGCTGCAGCCGCGGGAGGAGACGTCGCCGTCCGGTGCGCTGGACCTGGTCGAATCCGGTGTACTCGAGGAGCACGCGGTCGATACGGTGATCGGCGCGCACGTCCAGCCGCGGCTGCCGTATGGCGTCGTTTCGGCGGCGCCCGGGCCGGTGAACGCGTCCACCGACGAGTTCGAGATCGTGCTGCACGGCCAGGGCGGGCACGCCGGGTACCCGCATCTGCTGCGTGACCCGGTGCTCGCGCTCAGCCAGCTGGTGGTGAGCCTGCAGCAGATCGCGAGCCGCCGGATCGACCCGGTGCACGGCACGGTGTGCACGGTGGGCCGGATCCGCGCGGGCACGGCGGCGAACGTGGTGCCGAACAGTGCGTCGGCGTTCGGTTCGCTGCGGCTCATGCGCGCCAGCGACCGGGACCAGGCGCTGGAGGCGCTCACCGACATCGTGCACGCCACCGCGCGCGCCTACGGCTGTACTGCCGACCTGCGGATCAGCCCGTGCGAGCCAGTACTGGTGAACGACCCGGCACTGGCCGCGGCCGCGCAGACGTGGCTGGTGCGCGGCGGCGCGGACGTAGACGTGGACTTCCGCTCCTTCGGCGCCGACGACTTCGCGCACTACTGCGGTGGCGGCACCCGCGGCCTGATGCTGTTCGTCGGCCTCGGCGAGACGGCGGGCGCGCCCAGCCTGCACGACGAAGTGTTCCTGCCCGAGGACGACGCGGTCGGGCAGGTCGCGAACGCGCTGCTGGCCGGGTACCTCGCCGCGGTGTCCGATCCGGAGTACCCGGAGCGGCCGTGACCGGGCTGTGACCAGGTCTTGACGAAGGGTTCGGCGGCACCGGGACCACGGCCCGCGGCCGACGCGCTACGGTGGCCGCGTGTACTCCGCAGCCTTCCTGGCCACGATCCCGAGTCCTGACCGCGGCGTCTGGCACCTGGGACCGATCCCCATCCGTGCCTACGCGCTCTGCATCATCGCCGGCATCATCGTCGCGATCTGGTGGGGCGAACGGCGCTGGGTGGCGCGCGGCGGCACGAAGGGGACCGTGCTCGACATCGCCGTGTTCGCGGTGCCGTTCGGACTCGTCGGCGGGCGGCTGTACCACGTCATCACCGACCCGGAGCTGTACTTCGTCGAGGGCAAGAACCCGTGGAACGCGTTCGCGATCTGGGACGGCGGTCTCGGCATCTGGGGCGCGATCGCGCTGGGTGCGGTCGGCGCGCTGATCGCCTGCCGCCGCAAGGAAATCCCGCTGGCCGCGCTGGCGGACGCGGTCGCGCCGGGCATCATCGTGGCGCAGGCCATCGGGCGGCTCGGCAACTACTTCAACCAGGAACTGTACGGCGCGCACACCGATCTGCCGTGGGGCCTGGAGATCTACCAGCGCTTCGACCCGGTGACCGGCGCCCCGGACGCCCTCGGCGGCGTCGCGACCGGGAACATCCCGCTGCCGGACAGCCCGGTGCACCCGACGTTCCTGTACGAGCTGATCTGGAACCTGCTGATCGCGCTGGTCGTGGTGTGGGCCGACCGCCGTTTCAAGCTCGGCCACGGCCGCGCGTTCGCCCTGTACGTCGCGGGGTACACGGTCGGTCGCTGCTGGATCGAGCTGATGCGTACCGACACGGCGAACCACATCCTGGGACTGCGGGTCAACGTGTGGACGTCGATCCTGCTCTTCGCGGGTGCGGTGGTGTACTTCGTGCTCGCCGGTCGCCGCGGGCCGCGGGAGGCGTCGGAAACGTTGCGGAGCAAGGGAGACGACTCGGACGGGGCGGAGCCGCCCGCCGGTGACGAGAAGCCCGACCCGAAGCCTGACGAGAAGCCGGACCAGGCCGAGGACCAGGCCGGGGACCAGGCTCAGGAAACCAAGGTCGACGCCGGGTCGTCTTCCGGCGAGAACGGCAAGTCCGAGAAGTCCTGAGCCGGGATCACCCCGGTGCCACGTTGTGGTTCAGCCGGAACACATTGGCCGGATCGTAAGTGCGTTTGAGTACGGCCAGGCGGCGGTGGTTGGGGCCGTAAGCGGATTTGACGCGGTCCGCGCCTTCGTTGCCGAGGTTGTTGACGTACACCGCGTCTTCCAGGTGCGGTGCCAGGGAATCGAACGCGCGACGGGCCCAGCTCACGAGCTCGTCGGTGCGGGCCGGGTCGGTCCATTGGGCCAGGATGAGCAGGTCGTACTGCGGGGTGCGGTGCGGGAACGCGGTGGCGTCCACCGGCACGCGGGCGGCGGCGCCGCGCAGGCCTTGCAGGCCGATGCCGGTTTCCGGGACCGGGATGGTCGGCGCGAGAGTGAGCAGGGCGTCGACGGCAGCGTCGGTGAGGTGGCGCAGGTAGCCGGACTTCCAGTAATGCTGACGTCCGCGTGGGAAACTGGCGTCGGGCAGGCGTTGCCAGTCCAGGTAGGAAATCGGCGCGACGGAATCCTCGCGGGGTGAGCCGAAAGCACGCAGTGGCCGGAGTACGCGCTCGCCCTCGTCGAGATCGCCGGACCAGCAGACGATCAGGGTGACGCCCGGGTTTCCGTCGGCGTCGATGCCAAGCGAGACCGAGCTGGTCAGCTCGTCGGGGGCGTCGGTCATGAAGCGATGGTGCTCGTGCAGGACATCGCGCGCGGCGGACCATGGGTAGGTCAGCGCTCCCGCGAGGACCTGCGTGACCGGGTGCAGGCGATAGTGGAACTGCGTCACGACGCCGAGGTTGCCGCTGCCGCCGCGCAGTCCCCAGAGCAGGTCGGAATCGTGTCCCACGGCCAGAATGTCGCCGTCGGCGGTCACCACCTCGGCGCCGATCAGGTTGTCGCACGCCAGGCCGCGCGAGCCGTTGAGCCAGCCGAGCCCGCGGCCGAGGGTGAGCCCGGCAATGCCGGTTCCCGACATGACGCCGAGCGGTGTGGCAAGGCCGTGGCGCTGGGTGGCGGCGTCGAGGTCGCCGAGCAGCAGCCCGGCCCCGGCGCGCGCGAGCCGCTGCCCGGGCTCGACCGTCACGGTCTTCATCCCGGACAGGTCGAGCACGATTCCGCCGTCGCACACGGCATTTCCGGCTACTCCGTGCCCGCCGCTGCGCACAGCCAGCGGCAGGTCGTGCGTGCGGGCGTACCGGATTCCCGCGGCGACGTCGGTGGCGTTGCGGCAGCGCAGAATCGCCAGCGGACGGCGGTCGATCATGGCGTTGAACACCGCGCGGGCGTCGTCGTACCCGGGATCGCCGGGGCGGACAGCGGGAACGGCGAGGTCGGCGATCGCGGTCATGGCAGCCTCCTGGTCGGGTTCGCGACCCAGTCTCGTGACCCGGGCTAATCGTCGGCTAATCGCGGGATACCTGTCTCGTCGCGCAGCCGGGCGGCTTCGGCGTTGAGCGCCGCGGCCTGGTCGGGACGGTCGGCGACCTCGGCGAGCCCTTCGAGAGCTTCTGCCGTTCCGGCGCGATGTCCGATGCGGCGGCAGACCTCGAGGGCGGCCTGCAGAGCGGCTCGCGCATCGGCGGTCCGGGATGCGGCGAGCGCGATCTTCGCGGCCAGCCGCAGCGCCGAAGCTTCGCCCTCCGCGTAGCTGACCTCGCGGTACCGCGCCAACGCTTCGTCGGCCAGCCGGGCGGCCTGCTCGGCGTCGCCCCACCGGTGCTCGATCGAAGCCAGGACGTCGCGCGCCAGGCCACGCGCGATGCTCTCGCCGACCTCCTCCGCATGGGCCAGCGCTTGCAGGGCCACGGCGCGCGCCGCGTCGGGTTCGCGACGGTCGCGGTGCAGCCGGGCGAGCTGGGCCTCGGCGAGCGAAGCGCCCCAGACATCGCCTCCGGCCAGCGACAGGCTGACGCCGTCTTCGTACCGCTGCTGGGCGCGGTCGTAGCGGCCACGGGCCCAGTCGACGGTGGCGAGCAATGCCAGCGCATCGCCCGTCCAGGATGGTTCGTCGTGC
Organism: Amycolatopsis jejuensis; assembly: GCF_000717335.1. Taxonomy (GTDB): domain Bacteria; phylum Actinomycetota; class Actinomycetes; order Mycobacteriales; family Pseudonocardiaceae; genus Amycolatopsis; species Amycolatopsis jejuensis. Next base: position 153,606 of record NZ_JNYZ01000024.1, on the reverse strand, counting down.
TTTCGCCCGAGCGCGAGTTGCTCGCCCGCCAGCCGTTCGGTGTCGGCGAGATCGGCGCGGCCCAGGTGTAGCAGGGAAGCCGCGGCCAGCAGCGGCAGGCGCTGGGTTCCCGAGTCGACGGACGCGAGGGCCTTGCGGAGCCAGTACAGGCCCTCGTCCCGCGCGCCTCGGAGATCCCAGTAGTGCCATAGGCAATTGACCAGGCGTACCCCGCGTTGTGAGTCGTGAGCGAACGACCAGGCCAAAGCAGCTCGTAAGTTGGCGCGTTCGGTGTGCAGCCGTTCGAGCCACTGTCCCGAATGCGGCGCGAACAGCCGTGCCTGCGCCTCTTCGGCCACGGCGAGGTAGTGGGCGGCGTGCTGTTCGGCGACCCGGCTGTCCGGACCGAGCTGACCGGACGCGTAGGCTCGCACGGTCTCCAGCAGCCGGTATCGCTGCTCGTCGAACTGCACCAGCGAGGACGCCACGAGCCGCGCCAGCGGAAGCTCGGCCGAGCCGTCGCTGACCGCGTTGGCCGCCGCGAGGTCGAACTGCCCGGGGAAGACGGAAAGCCGGGCGAACAGGGTCCGCTCGGCGGCTCCGAGCAACGCGTGTCCCCAGGCCAAGGTCGCCGCGAGACTGCGGTGGCGCGGGTCGGCGGCGCGCGTGACGGATTCCAAGAGCGCGAACGGTTCGCGGAGGCCGTCGACGAGTTTCGTGAGCGGGAGCGTCGCCGCGCGGGCGGCGGCCAGTTCGATGGCGAGCGGCAAACCGTCCAGCCGGCGGCACAATTCGGCAACGAGCGCCTCGTTGTCGGCGGTCACGGTGAATCCGGACCCGGCAGCCGCGGCGCGATCCTCGAAGAGCTGCACGGCGGCCCCTTCCGCGGCGAGCGGCCGTACTGCATAGACCCGTTCGCCCGGTACGCCAAGGGTTTCGCGGCTGGTCGCCACCACCCGCAGCGGTGCTGCTGTGGCGAGCAAAAGCTGTACGAGCGTTGCGGTTTCGGCCACGAGATGCTCGCAGTTGTCCAGCACGAGCAGGGCCGGTCGCCCGTCGAGCGAAGCCGCAATGGTCCGGACCAATGGCTGCCCAGGCTCGGCCCGCACGCCCAGCGCCTCGGCGACCAGCCCCGGCATCAGGGCCGCGTCGGCGAGCGGGGCGAGATCGACGACCACCGCACCGGCTTCCCGGCACGCGATTTCCGTTGCCAGCCTGGTTTTCCCGACCCCGCCCGGACCGGTCAGCGTGACCAGCCGATGTGTCTGCAGCAGAGCGTTGAGTTGTTCGAGGTCCGCGGCGCGCCCGACGAACGAGCCGAGCGGAGCGGGTACGACGGCGGTGCTTGCCGGGTGCAACTCCGGATCGTGCCGCAGCACCGCGAGATGGAGATCGTTCAGCCGCTTTTCCGGTTCGACGCCCAGCTCTGTGGCGAGCACCGTCCGCAGGTGCCGGTACGCCGCCAGCGCTTCAGCCTGCCGACCGCAGCGGTACAGCGCGAGCATCAGCAGCTCGCAGACGTCCTCGCGCAGCGGATGCTCGGCAGCCAGCGTCTCGAGCTCGGCCACGATCGCGCGGTGGTGACCCAGCCGGAGTTCGGCGTCGGCAAGGAGGGCGCGCGCCTCGACGCGCAGCTCGTCCAAATGCCGGGCCGCCACGCGGGCGAACGTCTCTTCGACGCCGGCGAGCGCCGGACCACGCCACTCGGCCAGTGCGTTGGCGAGTAGCTTTGCGGCTTTCCCCGGCGCTTCGAGGTCGCGCCGCGCCTCCGCCACCGCAGCCTCGAACCGCGCGACGTCCACCTGCTGGGCCGGTACCTCGGCCGCGTACCCGCCGTCGCGCGTGATCAGTGTCCGGGGACCGAGCGCGCGCCGTAACGCCGCGACCGCCCCGTGCACCATCGTCGCCGCGGAGGACGGCGCCGGAGCCGGCCACAGCAACTCGACCAGTTGCTCCACCGGCAGGCTCCGGCCCCGCTCCAGCAGCAACGCAGCCAGCACCGCCCGGCGGCGCGGACTCCCGAGCGCCAGCGGGGCACCGGTGCCGTCGAGCGCAGTCACCGGACCCAGCAGGCGGAAGGACACCTCAGTGCTCACACGTAACCCTGCGGCGCGGCATCGGGCCAGGTCAAGCGTTCCTGCTCAGCCGCTCAGCTGGTCAGTCGCTCAGCCGAGGGGGGAGTTACCGAAGTAGTCGTCATCGCCAGGGTCCTCCCGCCGAACCCGCCGCCCAGCCGACGGCGGCGACCCGGACGGCGAGGATGGCGGGCTTGGCCGGGATGACGGGGATGGCGGCGACCCGGGCGAGTGCGACGCCTCCGAGCCGCGCTCCGCGAGCGGGTCGGTGAAGTCGTCCTCCGCCGGTTCGGTGCCGTGCCGCCTGGGCGGAACTGATTGTCCGGGCGGGGTGAGTGGGTGGTTTGCTGCATGATCCGCCGCGTCTGGTGCTGAGCGGTGGGATGTGTGACGGTCGGCGTGTGGGCCGTTTGCTGCATAATCCCGCGCGCCCGGGGCCGGTCGGGCGGTGCCGTGGTCCGCGAGTGGATCGGTTGCTGCATAATCCGCCGCATCCGCTGCCGAACCGCCCGGGCGAGCCGAGCCATCATCAGCGAGCGGATCCTCTGCCGAATCCGGAGAAGCTGAAACCGGCCGGGAAGGGGCGTCCGCCAAAAGGTCGCGCGAACCGGTACGTGCTTCCAGAACCTCCTCCGCCGTAAGGCCTTCCTCCAGTTCCTCCAGGATGTCCTTCGCCTCGCCCAGGCGGTCCGATGCCAGCGCTCGTACCTCCGGGTCGGCGAAAGCTCGTCCCGTTGCGACGTCTGCCCACGTCAGCTCGCCCGCGTCCACTTTGCGCTTCACCACGCGCAGCTCGGCGGGCGCGTCCGGGCGGGAGGCGGCCTTCTTGATTGCCTCCACCCGTTCCGGAGTGTCCAGTCGCGGCAACGGTTTCAGCCGGATCTTGTCCAGTTCCTTCAACAGCTCCCGGGAACTGCGCACACTCCGGTCGAGCGCTGCTTCGGCCTCGCGGATCTCCGGCGTCTTCCAGGCGTCAGTCATCGATGCTCCCGCTGATCCGGCCGCTTGCCCGCCGCTCGGCATTCTTGTGTGCCTGCTTGGTCGATTCCTTCGCGCCGTCCCATGCCTTCTCGCCGATTTCCCGCGTCGACTTGCCGATGTCCTTCACATCCCCGGCGATGTCCCCGGCCGTGCCCTTGACCTCTTTGCCGACCGCCATCAGGTCACCCATGCTGCGGACGTCTTTGATCTTCGCGAGCTGCGACCCCAGATCCTTGATCGACGACCACATCTCGCCGACCTTCTCGATGATGTCCTTGATCATCTCGATGATCGACAGGAGTGCGTTGATCAGCGGCAGGATCTCGGTGAGCCCGGTGATCGCGTCGGCGATCCAGCCTGCGATCGGGACGCACGCCTCCGCGGCCATCACCAGCAGCCGGTCGATGAGGCTGCGCAGCAGGTCCAACGCCTTGGCCGCCAGCTTCTTCGACGTCTCCGCCAGGAGCTCGAACCCCTTGGCGATCAGCTCGGCGATCCCGGCCTCGGCGGTCAGCGCGGCCCGCCAGCCACCGTCCACATAGGCCCGGTGCGCCAGCGCGGCCGGGCCGGTCCAGTGTTCCGCGAGCACCTTCTCGTTGCCGGTCATCACCGTGGAGAACGCCTTGATCGACGTCGCGACGTTGCGCCACGCCTCGGCGTTGCCGCTGATCTTCGAGAAATCCCCGGTGATCGGCTTGATGAACTGCTCGGTGAGGGTGTGCCCGGTGAGCTTCTCGTAAATCCACTCGACCGCCATCACCTCGACCCCGGCGTCCTTCACCAGCGCCTGGATGTCCTCGCCCGGCGAGATCTCCGGGGGCTTCAGCGGTTCGGTGATCGCGCCGCCGTCGTCGTACCCGCCGGGCGCCTGGCCACCCGCACTGGGCGCCTCCGCGCCGCGTTCCGGCCCGGAATCGTGCTTGCGCTTCTTGGTCGCGCCGCCGTGCCTGCTCATCCCTGCCCGGTCCCGATTTGCTCGGCCGCCGTGCCGAACTCGGCGAGGAACTTCGCCCAGCTCGCGTCGTGGGCCGCGTAGTGGTCGGCGGCCGAGCGCATCCCGTCGCTCAGTGCGGTGAGCCGGGCGTCGCCGAACTTCAGCGTTTCGCCGTAGAGATCGCGCACCATCCCGACCACGGGCTGCAGCACCGTGAACAGGCCGGTGAAGCCTGCCGTGTCGCAGGCCGTCGCGCGGACGTACTGGTCGATCTTGCGGACCGGGGCGTGCAGCCCCTCCACCGCCTGCGCGTAGTCCCGCATCGCCTGCGGGTCGACTTCCAGTGCCATTTCCATTGCCATGCGAACCCCTCCCCATGATCATCCGGACGCCAACACTATGGCAGCAGACGGTCACCCTGGGTGGGCGATTCGGGAAACTCGCGGCAGGACTGCGTCACGTGGCGGCGCGGACGTCCGCGGGGGGACCTATACTTCGAGAACCGAAGCATCGGGAACCCATCAGGAACTACGTCGTTCCGCGCTGCCGGATCGTTACCCTTCTGCCCCATCCGGGGAGCTCCGAGGCGCTGCTGGGGTGTTTCCCAGGTGTTAAAGTCGCGCTAACAAGCGGGCCATCGTCGTCCCGTGCGCTCCCCGCGGCCGGCTCGCCGGCCACCGCACGAAACGACGAAGGAGGTCCCTTTTCCATGATCTTCTCCGCCATCCCCGGCAAACAGGGCCTTTACGACCCGGACACCGAGCAGGACTCCTGCGGCGTCGCCATGGTGGCCGACGTCCGCGGCCGCCGCACGCACGGCATCGTCACCGACGGCCTCACCGCGCTCACCAACCTCGACCACCGCGGTGCTGCGGGGGCCGAGCCGACCAGCGGTGACGGCGCCGGCATCCTCCTGCAGCTGCCCGACGAACTGCTGCGCGCCGAGGCCGGTTTCCCGTTGCCCGCGAGCGGCGGGTACGCCGCCGGGATCGCGTTCCTGCCCCTCGACACCGAGGAGCGCCACAAGGCCGTCGGGCTCACCGAGCGGATTGCCGCCGAGGAAGGGCTCGACGTCCTCGGCTGGCGCGAGGTTCCGGTGGACACCGACGGTGCCGAGATCGGCCCCACCGCCCGGTCGGTGATGCCGCACTTCGCGATGCTGTTCGTCACCTCGCGCAGCGGCGAGACCGGCCTGGAGCTGGACCGGATGGCCTTCTGCCTGCGCAAGCGCGTCGAGCACGAAAGCCTCGCCTCGGGCTGTGGCACGTACTTCCCGTCGCTGTCCGCGCGCACGATCGTCTACAAAGGCATGCTCACCCCCGGGCAGCTGCCGCGGTTCTTCCCCGACCTGCGCGACGAGCGGCTCACCAGTGCGATCGCGCTGGTGCATTCCCGCTTCTCCACCAACACTTTCCCGTCGTGGCCGCTCGCGCATCCGTTCCGGTTCGTGGCGCACAACGGCGAGATCAACACCATCCGCGGCAACCGCAACCGCATGCGGGCCCGCGAAGCGCTGCTCGAATCCGATCTCCTCCCCGGCGACCTCACGCGGCTGTTCCCGATCTGCTCGGCCGACGCGTCCGACTCGGCGTCCTTCGACGAGGTGCTGGAACTGCTGCACCTCGCCGGTCGCCCGCTGCCGCACGCGGTGCTGATGATGATCCCGGAGGCGTGGGAGAACCACACGTCGATGAACCCGGAACGGCGCGCGTTCTACCAGTTCCACGCGAGCCTGATGGAGCCGTGGGACGGCCCGGCGTGCGTCACGTTCACCGACGGCACGCTGGTCGGCGCGGTGCTCGACCGCAACGGCTTGCGTCCGGCGCGCTGGTGGCGCACGGCAGACGACCGGGTGGTACTGGCCAGCGAGGCCGGTGTGCTCGACGTGGCCCCGTCCGACGTCGTCGCGAAAGGACGGCTCAAGCCGGGCCGGATGTTCCTCGTGGACACCGCCGCGGGCCGGATCGTGGACGACGAGGAGGTCAAGTCCGCGCTGGCCCGCAAGCAGCAGTACGGCGACTGGCTGCACGCCGGGCTGCTCAAGCTCGCCGACCTGCCCGACCGCGACCACGTGGTGCAGAGCCACGATTCCGTGCTCCGCCGCCAGCTCGCCTTCGGGTACACCGAGGAGGAGCTCAAGATCCTGCTCGCGCCGATGGCCGCGAACGGCGCCGAGCCGATCGGGTCGATGGGCACCGACACCCCGCCTGCCGTGCTGTCCAAGCGATCCCGGCTGCTGTACGACTACTTCAAGCAGAATTTCGCCCAGGTCACCAACCCGCCGCTGGACGCGATCCGCGAGGAGCTCGTCACGTCCATGGCACGGATCATGGGCCCGGAGCGCAACCTGCTCGCGCCCGGACCGGCGTCGTGCCGGCACCTGAACCTGCCGTACCCGGTGATCGACAACGACGAGCTGGCCAAGCTCATCCACGTCAACGACGACGGCGATCTACCCGGGTTCGCCTGCACTGTCCTTTCCGGACTGTACGAAGCAGACGGTGGCGCGGAAGCATTGGCCGCGGCCATCGAGCGGGTGCGCCGGGAGGCGTCCGAGGCGATCGCGTCCGGCGCCCGCACGCTCGTGCTGTCCGACCGCGACTCCGACCATCGGATGGCCCCGATCCCGTCGCTGCTGCTGGTTTCCGCGGTGCACCACCATCTGGTGCGCACCAAGGAACGGCTGCGCGTGGCGCTGGTGGTGGAAACCGGCGACGCCCGCGAGGTCCACCACATCGCGCTGCTGCTGGGATACGGCGCGGCAGCGGTGAACCCGTACCTCGCGTTCGAGACCATCGAGGACATGATCGGGCAGGGCGCGATCACCGGCATCGAGCCGGGGAAAGCGATCCGCAGTTACGTGCAGGCGCTCGTCAAGGGTGTCTTGAAGATCATGTCGAAGATGGGGATTTCCACGGTCGGCGCGTACACCGCGGCGCAGGTGTTCGAATCCCTCGGCCTGAGCCAGGAACTGCTCGACGAGTACTTCACCGGCACGTCGTCGAAGCTCGGCGGCGTCGGCCTCGAGGTGGTCGCCGAGGAGGTCGCCGTGCGGCACCGCCGGGCGTACCCGGACAATCCCACCGACCGAGTCCACCGTGGACTCGAAACCGGCGGCGAGTATGCGTACCGCCGCGAGGGCGAGCTGCACCTCTTCACGCCGGAGACGGTGTTCCTGCTGCAGCACGCGTCCAAGACCGGGCGCGACGAGGTGTACCGCAAGTACTCCGACGAGGTCCATCGGCTTTACCGCGAAGGCGGCACGCTGCGTGGGCTGTTCAAGTTCCGTGAGCGCGAGCCGATCCCGCTGGAGGAAGTGGAATCCGCCGCGTCGATCCTGCGCCGGTTCAACACCGGGGCGATGTCGTACGGCTCGATTTCGGCTGAGGCACACGAAACCCTGGCCATTGCGATGAACCGGATCGGCGGCCGGTCCAACACCGGCGAGGGCGGCGAGGACCCGGAGCGGCTGTACGACCCGCAGCGGCGCAGTGCGATCAAGCAGGTCGCCAGTGGCCGGTTCGGCGTCACCAGCGAGTACCTGGTCAACGCCGACGACATCCAGATCAAGATGGCGCAGGGCGCGAAGCCCGGCGAGGGCGGGCAGCTGCCGCCGAACAAGGTGTACCCGTGGATTGCGCGCACGCGGCATTCGACGCCGGGCGTCGGGCTGATTTCGCCGCCGCCGCACCACGACATCTACTCCATCGAAGACCTGGCCCAGCTCATCCACGACCTCAAGAACGCCAACGAGCAGGCCCGGATCCACGTGAAGCTGGTGTCGTCGCTGGGCGTCGGCACGGTGGCCGCGGGCGTTTCCAAGGCACACGCGGATGTCGTGCTCATTTCCGGGCACGACGGCGGCACCGGCGCGTCGCCGATGAACTCGCTCAAGCACGCCGGGACGCCGTGGGAGATCGGCCTTGCCGAAACGCAGCAGACCTTGCTGCTCAACGGTTTGCGCGACCGGATCACCGTGCAGGTGGACGGCGCGATGAAGACCGGCCGCGACGTCGTGATCGCCGCGCTGCTCGGCGCGGAGGAGTACGGGTTCGCCACCGCGCCGCTCGTGGTCGCGGGCTGCATCATGATGCGCGTCTGCCACCTCGACACGTGCCCGGTCGGCGTCGCCACGCAGAGCCCGGAGCTGCGCAAGCGGTACACGGGACAGGCCGACCACGTGGTGCGGTACTTCGAGTTCGTCGCCGGGGAAGTGCGGGAAACCTTGGCGCAGCTCGGGTTCCGCACGCTCGACGAGGCCATCGGGCACGCCGAGGTGCTCGACACCGATGACGCCGTGCAGCACTGGAAGGCGTCCGGGCTCGACCTCGGGCCGATCTTCGACCAGCCCGCGGAAACCCCGTACGGCGGAGCGAAGCGGCGGATCCGCGCGCAGGAGCACGGCCTCGAGCACGCGCTCGACCGCACGCTGATCCAGCTCGCCGAGGCGGCGCTGGAAGACGCGCATCCGGTGCGGCTGGAGCTGCCGGTGCGCAATGTGAACCGCACCGTCGGCACGTTGCTGGGCTCGGAGGTCACCCGCCGTTACGGGGGCGAGGGCCTGCCGGACGACACGGTCCACGTGCTGCTCACCGGGTCGGCCGGGCAGTCGCTCGGCGCGTTCCTGCCGAGCGGGATCACGCTCGACATGGTCGGCGACGCCAACGACTACGTCGGCAAGGGCCTGTCCGGCGGCCGGATCGTCGTCCGCCCGCATCCGGAGGCGAAGTTCGCCGCCGAGCGGCAGACGATCGCGGGCAACACGCTGGCCTACGGCGCGACGTCCGGTGAGATGTTCCTGCGCGGCCAGGTCGGCGAGCGGTTCTGCGTCCGCAACTCGGGCGCGACGGTGGTGGCAGAAGGCGTCGGTGACCACGCGTTCGAGTACATGACCGGCGGTCGCGCGGTGGTGCTCGGCCCGACCGGGCGCAACCTGGCGGCCGGGATGTCCGGCGGCAGCGCGTACGTGCTCGATCTGGACCGCACCAAGGTCAACCCGGAGATGGTGGACCTGCTTCCGCCGGACGCCGAGGATCTGGCCTGGCTCAAGCAGATCGTGCGGCAGCACCACGACCTCACCCGCTCGGCAGTGGCCGCGTCGCTCCTGGGCGACTGGACACGGCGCGCGGCGGCTTTCACCAAGGTGATGCCGCGCGACTACCAGCGGGTCCTCGATGCGGCCAAGGCAGCGCGGGCTGCCGGTCGCGATGTCGACGAAGCGATCATGGAGGCAGCTCGTGGCTGACCCCACCGGTTTTCTCAAGCACCAGCGGCAAGATCCCAAGAAGAAGTCGTACGAGGAGCGCTTGGCCTCGTGGGGCGAGGTCTACGCCGAGGTGGACCAGGGCGAGCGCAACGAAGCCGTCCGCACGCAGGCGTCGCGGTGCATGGACTGCGGCATCCCGTTCTGCCATTCCGGCGGCTCCGGTTGTCCGCTGGGCAACCTGATCCCGGAGTGGAACGACCTCGTCCGCCGCGGCGATTGGGCGGCCGCGAGCGATCGGCTGCACGCCACCAACAACTTCCCCGAGTTCACCGGGAAGCTGTGCCCGGCGCCGTGCGAGGCGGGCTGCGTGCTGGCGATCTCGCCGATGTCCGGCGGTCCGGTGGCGATCAAGCGTGTCGAGGAGACGATTGCCGCGCAGTCGTGGGAAGCCGGGTACGTGCAGCCGCAGCCGGCCGAGGTGTCGTCGGGACGGCGGGTGGCGGTGGTCGGCTCCGGTCCGGCCGGGCTCGCCGCGGCGCAGCAGCTCACCCGCGCGGGGCACGAGGTCACCGTGTTCGAGCGTGACGATCGGCTCGGCGGGCTGCTGCGGTACGGCATCCCCGAGTTCAAGATGGAGAAGAAGGTCCTCGACCGGCGCCTTGCGCAGCTGCGCAAGGAAGGCACGAAGTTCGTCACCGGCTGCGAGGTCGGCGTCGACCTCACGGTGGAAGACCTGCGGGAGCAGTACGACGCCGTCGTGCTCGCCGTGGGTGCGCTGCGCGGCCGGGACGACCGCACCACCCCCGGGCGGGAGCTCAACGGCATCCACCTGGCGATGGAGCACCTGGTACCGGCCAACAAGTACGTGGAAGGCGACGGTCCGTCGCCGATCGACGCCAAGGGCAAGCACGTGCTGATCATCGGCGGCGGCGACACGGGTGCCGACTCGTACGGCACGGCCACCCGCCAGGGTGCACTGTCGGTGACCCAGCTCGACCAGTACCCGATGCCGCCGCAGCAGCGCGACGACGAGCGGTCGCCGTGGCCCACCTGGCCGTACCTCCTGCGCACGTACCCGGCGCACGAGGAGGCCGGGGAACGGAAGTTCGCGGTGGCGGTGCGCCGGTTCGTGGACGACGGCGACGGCCAGGTCAAGGCCGTCGAGCTGCAGCAGGTCCGCGTGCAGAAGGACCCGGAAACCGGCCGCCGTGAGGTCATCGCGGTGAACGACGACGTCGAGACGGTGCCCGCGGACCTCGTGCTGCTCGCGATCGGTTTCGAGGGCGTCGAGGAAATGCCGCTGCTCGACGGTCTCGGCCTGTCGCTCACCCGTCGCGGCACGCTGTCCTGCGGCGCGGACTGGCAGACCGAAACCCCCGGCGTTTTCGTGTGCGGCGACGCGCATCGCGGTGCTTCGCTGGTGGTGTGGGCGATTGCCGAGGGCCGTTCGGTGGCGAATGCGGTCGACACGTTCCTCACCGGCGATTCCGACCTGCCCGCGCCCGTGCACCCGACGGCATTGCCCCTCGCGGTCGTCTGAGCGCATCCTGTACCCGGGCCCCGGCGCAATGGCGCGCCGGGGCCCGTTTCCGTGCCAGGACAAGAAGATCCGTCTTTGCCGAGTACATTGTGGAGGATTGGCATCCCCTTCCGGGCGAAAAGCGCAAGCAGCGACTTTTCACCGCCGAACGCGCACACTCGGTCCCCGTCCGGCCGGGTCCACAGTGGAGTCCGCCGGGCGCGAGAGGGAGGCGAAATGTCCGGATCCATGCGTACCACGCTGAGAACGGCGGCGATCTGCGCTTCGGTGGCGGTGGTGGCCATCGCCGGGGCGCCGTGGGCGAGCGCGTCGGCGGCGCACCTGACGACAGTCGCGAGCGGCCTCGACAGCCCGAGGCATCTGACGCTGCACAACGGCAAGCTCTACATCGCCGAAGCGGGCCGGGGCGGCAGCGGCCCGTGTGTCGACGGCCCGGAGGGACCCGCCTGTTTCGGGACCACCGGCTCCGTTTCGGTGCTCGACCACGGCAAGCTCCGCGAAGTGGTGGGTGGCTTCGCGTCGGCGGCCGCGCCTGACGGCAGCTTCGGCGGCGGTCCGGCCGACGTCGAGTTCGTGCACGGCGTCCCCGCGGTACTGAACCAGGATTTGTCGATCAATCCGCAAACCGGCGCGAACCCGTTCGGCCCGCAGGCCGCGACGCTGGGGAAGCTCACGTTCGCGCCCGGCAAGCACATCGTGCTGGGTCCGGACTTCGCGGTCTTCGAGGCCAAGCACAACCCCGACGGCGGCGCCGGGGCCGGACCGGGTGAACCGGTGATCGACTCCGACCCGTACGGAATGACGCCGTACCGCGACGGGTTCGCCGTGGCCGACGCGGCGGGCAACGACCTGCTTTACGTGGACCGCTCCGGCCGGATCAGCGTGCTCGCCGTGTTCCCGGTGAAGCTCGCGCCCGCGCCGCCCGGGCTGGGACTGCCGCCGGGTACGCAGATCCCGATGCAGCCGGTGCCGACTTCGGTGGTCGTGGGTCCGGATGGTGCGTTGTACGTGTCCGAGCTGAGCAGCATCGGCGTCGGCGTGGCCCGCGTGTGGCGCGTCGTGCCAGGGCACGCGCCCACGATTTACGCCGATGGGCTGACCGCGCTCACCGACCTCGCGTTCGACCGCAAGGGCAGGCTGCTCGTGCTGACGTTCGCCAAGGACGGCATCGCCGCCCCGCCGTCGGACGGTGTGCTGACCCGGATCGAGCGCAACGGAACGCGAACCGTGCTCGCGTCCACCGGTCTGGCCCAGGCCACCGGCCTGGCCGTCGACGGTGACGACATTTACATCGCCAACCACGGCACTTCGCCGGGCACCGGGTCGCCGTCGGGGACGATCGAGAAACTGACCGTGCGCTGGTAGGTGCGCTCTTCTCCGGTCCCGGGGTTCGTGAGAGGCTCGGGACCGGAGAAGGGGGACGGGGTGGTCACGAACCAGGTCCTTGGTCCGGTCACGGGTACCGTCGTGCAGGCCGGGACGATCACGTACACCGGTGCGCCGCCGGCCCGGTCGCGGTACCTGGAGTGGGTGCGGCAGATCGCGCCGCGGGAGCTCGTCGGGCGCGAAGCGGAACTGGCCGGGCTGACGGAGTTCTGCACTGCCCCCGCGGGCGCGGACTACGTGTGGTTCCGGGCCGAACCGTGGGCCGGTAAATCGGCTCTCCTCGCGTCTTTCGTGCTGAATCCACCCGACGGCGTGCGGCTCGTCTCGTTCTTCATCACCGCGCGTTCGGTGGGGGACGACACGCAAGAGGCTTTCGTCGACGCCGTCCAGCAGCAACTCGCGGAAATCCTTGGTACGGCGAAAGATCCGGAGGCGCGAAACCTGCATGCGGTGTTCGCCGACGCGGCCCGGCATTGCCGCGATCGCGGCGAACGGCTCGTGCTGGTGGTCGACGGGCTCGACGAGGACCGCGGTGCACGCGGGCACAGCATCGCGGCGCTGCTCCCGTTCCCGTCCGACGGGCTGCGGGTGATCGTGGCGAGCCGGTTGAACCCGGACGTACCCGCCGACGTCCGCGCCGGTCATCCGCTGCGCACCCCGGGCATCGAGCGGGTCCTCGCCCCGTCGACCGCCGCGCACGCTGCCCGCAGCGACATGGAACGTGAGCTGGACGCCCTGCTCACCGGGGAAACCGACCTGCTCGGCCTGCTGGTGGCCGCTCGCGGCGGGCTCACCCGCGCGGACCTGGCCGAGCTGACCCGGCGTCCGGTGCGGATGGTGGAACGGGCCTTGGCGAGCCGGTCGTTCTCGCGCCGCCCGGCGCACTGGCGGTCGGCCGAAGCCCCGGAGATCTACCTGCTGGGCCACGAAAACCTGCAGCGTGTGGCCGAGGACGCACTGGGTACGGAGGTACTCGCCCGGCATCGGTCCACAATGGACACCTGGGCGCAGGGCTACCGCGAGGCAGGCTGGCCCGCGGACACCCCGCAGTTCCTGCTGCGCGGGTACTTCCGGCTGGTACAGGAGGGCGGCGACGGCACCGCGCTGGCCGACCTGGCCGCCGACCCCCGGCGCCACGCCCGGTTGCTGGACGTGTCCGGCAACGACCTGGCCGCGCTGGCGGAACTCGACGCCGCCCGGGCCGTGGCGCTGGAGGCGGCCGAGCCGGACCTCGTCCGGATCATCACCCTGGAGACCTACCGGGACAACTTCCGCGACCGCAACACCCGCACCCCGCAACGGCTTCCGGCGCTCTGGGCGCAGCTGGGCGAGGTTGACCATGCGGTGGCTCTGGCCCAGTCCATGACCGAACGGCACTGGCAGCGGATCGCCCTGGTCGCGCTGGTCGGCGCACTCGCCCAATGCGGCCGCGCGGAGGTGGCCAGGCAGCTCGCCGACGACGAGCCTGAGCCCGAACTGCGAGACACCCTTCTCGCGGAAATCCCGCTCACCCTGATCGAGAACGGGCATCGCGGGGTCATCGACACTCGATTGAGTGCGGACCGGCGCTATGAGGTCGAAGCGCACCTGGCGGTCGCGCGGCCCGATCCGGATTTCGCCCGGGCGATCCGCCGTGCCGCGGCAGTGTCCGAGCAGGCGGTGTTTCCCCGGCTGGGACGGCTGGTGGTGGCGGCGCATCCGGACCTGGCCGAGCGGTTCGTCGAGGTGGCGGAGGCCGCGCAGATCCACGGTGCCACCCTTGCGGTCGCCGCGGCCCTGTCCCGGCGCGGCGAAATCGCTCGGGCTCGCGCCCTGGCCGAACGCTACGACCAGGGTGATTCCGGGCGGCTGGTGCGCTTCGCCGACCTGGTGACCGGCGACGGCCCGCCCGCCGGACCCGGCGAGGAAGACGTGCTGGTCGACGTCCTGATCGCAACCGGGCGGGTGGACGGCATCCCGGCGGTGCTGGCGGCGATGCCCGACGGGACCGGGCACGACATTGCCACCTCCCGGTATCTCACCGCGCTCGCGGCACGTGGCGACGTGACCGGCGCGACCGAGCTCGCGACCCGGTTCCGGCCGAAGTCCTCGTACCGGGACCCGCTCCGCGACATCCTGGGTTTCCTGACCGAGATCGCCGAGGTCGTGCTGCAGGCGGGCGACGCGGACCGGGCGCGCGAGATCGCCGCCGAAACGGAGGCGCTGGCCCGCCGTCCGGTGCTCGACTGGCGGGTCGCGGACGCGGTCGTGGCGCTGGCGGGTGCGGCCGTGGCGTCCGGGGACGTGCGGCGGGTGGAGACGCTGGCGCCATTGGTACCGATCGACCAGTACACCCGCACCGGCATGGCCGAGGTCCTGAGGCTGCTGGCCGCCGAAGGCGACCCGGCGATTGCCGAGAAGGTGCTCACCGGGCTCGAACGGCCGGGCCAGGCGTACCAGCCGGTCCTGCTGCTGGCCCGCCGTCTTCGCGAGGCAGGCGATTCCGCCGCCCTTGCCCGGCTCGCGGTGCGCGTACGCGGCCTGATGGACGCCCTCGACAGCGCTCGGAGCTTCGGCTGGGACGCCTGCGTGACGATGATCTGTGCGGTCGGAGAGCCCGCTGACGTTGCCGAGGTGGTCGCCCGGTGCCGGGAAGTCCGTCCGGATGCGCTCGACGACGCGCTCGAAGGCGTTGCCGAGCTGGCTTCGCGGGGCGAGGAGACCGCCGCGCTGACGTTGTGTGCCGCGATGAGCGGATTCCGCCGCCGACGGGCCATGACCACCCTGGTCAAGGGGCTGGCCGAGGAGGGATGGGCGGACCGGGCCGAGGTGCTCGCCGACCGCGAGGCGGACCAGGATCTGCGCGCGGAGCTGCGGAGGGCGTTCGCGCTGGGAGTCGGTGCCCGCGACCTGGAACGGGCGCTGGCGAAAGCCGCCGGGGTCGAGCGTCCGCAGGAACGGGCGGAGCTGCTCGCCAAGCTGGCCGTGCATGCCGGTCCGGACCGGCGCAAACGGATACTGGCCGAGGCGGTCGCGCTGGACCGCTGGTCGGTCGTCGTCCCCGCGCTCGGGGTGGACGAGCTGGCCGGTCTGCTCGACGTCGCCGACCGGTTCGGTGCGCTCTACCGGCCGGAGGAACCGCAACGGTGACCACCGGGGGCGGCCGGTGCGGGAGACCTTATTCTGAGACTCGTGAACTGGACAGTGGACGTTCCCGTCGACACGCTTCCCGAACTGCCGCCGCTGCCGCCGGAGCTGCGGGCGCGCCTCGACACCGCACTCGCGCTGCCTGCCGCGCAGCAGCCGGAGTGGCCGGACGCCGACCTTACCAAGCGGGTGCGGAGCGTACTGGAGAGCGTGCCGCCGATCACGGTGCCCGCCGAGATCGACCGGTTGCAGAACCAGCTCGCCATGGTCGCCCGCGGCGAAGCCTTCATGCTGCAGGGCGGTGACTGCGCGGAGACGTTCGAGTCCAACACCGAACCGCACATCCGGGCGAACCTGCGCACGTTGCTGCAGATGGCCGTGGTGCTCACGTACGGGGCGAGCCTGCCGGTGGTGAAGGTCGGGCGGATCGCGGGCCAGTACGCGAAGCCGCGTTCGGCGGGCACCGACGCGCTCGGCCTGCCGGTGTACCGCGGCGACATCATCAACTCGCTGGTGCCCAAGCCGGAGCTGCGGATCCCGGACCCGGGCCGGATGATCCGCGCGTACGCCAACGCGGGTGCGGCGATGAACCTGGTCCGCGCGCTCACCGCGGCCGGGATGGCCGACCTGCACCAGGTGCACGACTGGAACAAGGACTTCGTGTCGTCCTCTCCGGCGGGGGAGCGGTACGAGGCGCTCGCCGGCGAGATCGACCGCGGCCTGCGGTTCATGAACGCGTGCGGGGTCACGGATTCCTCGTTGCAGCACACCGAGATCTTCGCCAGCCACGAAGCTTTGCTGCTCGACTACGAACGGGCGTTGCTGCGCCTGGACAACGCCGACGCGGCGAACCCGAAGCTGTACAACCTGTCGTCGCACTTCCTGTGGGTCGGCGAGCGCACCCGGCAGCTGGACGGCGCGCACATCGCGTTCGCCGAGCTGCTGGCGAACCCGATCGGGCTCAAGATCGGGCCGACCACCACGCCGGAGCAGGCGCTGGAGTACGTCGAGCGGCTCGACCCGCGCAGCGAACCCGGCCGGCTCACGCTCATCTCGCGGATGGGCAACGGCAAGGTCCGCGAGGTGCTGCCGTCGATCGTGGAGAAGGTCGAATCGTCCGGGCACAAGGTCATCTGGCAGTGCGACCCGATGCACGGCAACACCCACGAGTCGTCCACCGGCTACAAGACCCGCCACTTCGACCGGATCGTCGACGAGGTACAGGGCTTCTTCGAGGTGCACCACAAGCTCGGCACGTACCCTGGCGGCATTCACGTGGAGCTCACCGGTGAGGACGTCACCGAATGCCTCGGCGGCGCGCAGGAAATCTCGGACGTCGACCTGGCGGGCCGCTACGAAACGGCGTGCGACCCCCGGCTCAACACCCAGCAGTCCCTCGAACTCGCGTTCCTGGTCGCGGAGATGCTACGGGGCTGAAACGTCCAGCAGTCCCGCTGCCGCTTTGCCCACCGCGTCGCGCAGGGAACCCAGGTCGCCCACCGCGTTCGCGTTGGCTTGCAGTCCGATGTGGACGGTGTCGCGATAAGGGGCGACCGCGATGCCCACCGCCTGGCGCGGAGCCAGCGGCACGAACGGGTACACCTGCTTGAGCGGGGCGCCGTCCAGGGCGAGCCGCGCGGGCGGCACCGGCACGGTGGTCACCACGAGGTCGAACAGCAACGGCGCAGCGAGCCCGGCGGTGCGGGTGCCCAGCCGGTGCAGCATCGTCGGGACGCGGTTGGCCAGCAGCGGGAACGCACCGGCGCCACGGGCCGGTCCGGCGGCTTTGTTGCGCGCCATCGCCGTGCGCACCACCTCCAGCCGCTGCACCGGGTCGGGCACGCCCACCGGCAGGTCGCACAGGTAGCCGGACAGCTTGTTGCCGCCCAGCTGCTCGGCCGCCCGGCCGCGCACACTCACCGGCACGAGCGCG
Organism: Amycolatopsis jejuensis; assembly: GCF_000717335.1. GTDB lineage: Bacteria > Actinomycetota > Actinomycetes > Mycobacteriales > Pseudonocardiaceae > Amycolatopsis > Amycolatopsis jejuensis. The sequence goes on along the minus strand of NZ_JNYZ01000024.1, from coordinate 136,446 downwards.
CGGATCGACCGTCCGTCGGCGCGGATTCCGCGGTTCACCAGCCATTCGCGCAGCGCACCCGAAAGCACGGCGAGGACCACGTCGTTGGTCGTGCCGCCGTGGGCGCGGCGGATCCGGCGTAGATCGGCCATCGGCAACTGCGCGAAGCCGAGGTGCCGCTCAGCGGTGGCGGGCGCGGACAGCGGCGACCACGGCGGCCGGGCCGCGCGTACGACGGACGACGCGATCCCGGCGGTCTCGCGCACGGCGCTCAGCGGGGTACGCGGACGGGGTACGGACGGGGTCGGCTGTCGCGTGGACAGTCCGTCGAGCAGCCCGACAGCCACCCCGTACGCACCGGCGCCGTCGGTGAGCGCGTGATGAAGCTTCAGCAGGACGGCGAAACCGTCGTCCGGCAATCCGGTCACCACGGTCAGGTCCCACAGCGGACGGTTCGGGTCGAGCGGTTCGGCGATCCAGCGCGCGGCGAACTCGGGTAGCGGGTCGGGGTCGTACAGCGTGCTCAGCCGGTGCACGTGAATATGTTTCAGGGCACGGAAATCCGGGTCGCGGACCCAGGCCGCCGCGCCCGGCGGGAACAGCTCGGCACGGATTTTCCGGCGCAGCGGCGCGATTTTCCCGGCCCGGCGCGCGAGCAACGCGGTGAGCTTCGCCGGATCGACCGGGCCGTCCGGGGCGAAGGTGAGCACCGCGCCCATGTGCATCGGGGCGGTTTCGGTGGAGAGACAGAGAAATGCGACGTCGAGCGGGCTCAGCGGGGTCCGTGCCATGGTGGTCCTTCCGCGTCCGGCAGCGGGGGAGGACGCCACGACACCACCCGGATGTGACCGGCGGGTGGTCGCTGTGTTTCGCGGGCGCTAACTACCCGCGGTTTCACTCACCCGGGGCACCCGGGATCCGGCGCGGCAACCGCTGCGGCAACCCGCCGGTCCCGTTCACCCCGTTCGTCCCGTTCACCCCGTTCATTTCCGCCGTGACCTGCCGCATCGCGACGCCGTTGCCCGGCCGCCGGGCCAGCCCCGGCCACAGCTCACCGGCCTCCCGCGCGGCCTCGCGCAGCTGCGTGCCGTCGAGCCCGGTGCGCGTTTCCGGGATGTCGCGGTCGAGCCACTGCACGACCAAGTCCAGCGTCCCGTCCTCGGGCAGCGGCCACACGAAGACCCGGTGCTCGTGGTGGAACTGCGAGCCGCTGCCGCCTTCGACGCGCAGCACCGGCTCGTGCGGCTCACCCGCGGTCGGTACCGAAATGGCCTCCGAGCTGGCCCGGCTCCCGTCCGGGAACAGCACGCCGACCAGCAGGGAGTTGTAGTCCGGGATGCGCCGGTGGCCGATCAGCGGCCCGCCGTCCATGGCGTCGCGCGAGTACACCGCGATCCGCAGCGTCATCGCCTCCGGCCACACCTCGACCGACCGCAGCGCGACGATCGTGCGGTCGGACCGGCCCAGCGGCATCGCCCACGGCAGCAGCGCGGGCACGATGTGGTCGGCGGGCGGGCCGGTCCACGGGCGTCCTTCGTAGCCGAACAGCTCCTGCTCCCGGACCGGGAACAGAGGCCGCTCGCGAGGGCCGTCGGAGAAGAAGCTCATCGGCCCGTCACAGCCCGTGCGGGACCGAGGCCCGAGCCACCGGGGACAGCGCCGTGGTGCCCATGTCCGACATCCCGTCCGCACCGTTCAGGACCACCAGGTGGTCACGTTACCGAAATGCCTGCACCCCGGGTCGGTGTGCGGCCAGCTGTTGTGCTACCACAGCCTGCGGGTACTCCGCCAGTGCCGCTGTGGCCCGCGTCTCAGTCGCCGAACCCGCGGATCTTGACCTTGGTGCCCTTCGGCACCAGCGAACCCGGCTGCGGATCCTGCTGCATCACGAAGTTGAACCCGCCGTGGCCGCCGCCGCCCTTGCGGTCGACGTCGAGCCCCGCGGTGCGGAGGATCTGCGCGGCCTCGTCGAACTGCTTGAACCGGACGTCCGGCACCTGGACCGCGTTCGAGACGTAGACCTTGATCTTCTTGCTTCCGGTGGAGTTCGCCGGCGGATCGGTGCGGGTGACCGCGCCCGCGGGCACCGTCTGCGAGAACTCCTCGCCGCCGTCCTCCGGCTGGAACCCGGCCTGCTGCAGCAGCTGGAAGGCCTCGGCCTTCGGCCGCCCGGTGACGTCCGGTACCGGCGGCAGCGGCTCGGGGCCCTTGGACAGCACCACGGTGACCTGGCCGCCGACGTTCACCGGTGTCCCCGCCGCCGGGCTCACCCGCACGACGGTGCCCTCCGGCGCGGTGTCGCTGTACTCCGGCGTGCCCTGGGCGACCTTGAGCTGCTGCTCCTGGATCGCCTTGGTGGCGTCCGCGAGCGAGGCGCCCACCCGGATGTCCGGCACCTTCGGCCTGCCCTTGGACACCACCACGGACACGGTGGCGTCCTGGTCGAGCTTCGTGCCCGCCGCCGGGTCCACCTTGATCACCTTGTTGGCGGCGACGGAGTTGCTGAACTCCTCGCTGTAGCGCGGGTTCAGCTTCGCCGCGCGCAGCTGGTCGCCCGCCTCGGCCTGGGTGAGCCCGGCGAGCTTCGGCACGGTCGTGGTGGTGGGCCCGGAGTCGGTGAGGATGTAGGCGAACGCGCCGATCAGGCCGCCCAGCACGAGCACCCCGGCGACGATCAGCGCGATGACCTTGCGCCGGTCGCGCGGCTTCGGCGCTTCCGGGGCGGCCGCTGGTGGCTGAGCGGGCGGTGGGGTCGGCGGCATGGGCGCCCTGGTCATCGCCCGGGTGCCGCGCGGGCCGGACACCGGCATCGTCTGCTGCACCGCCGGGATGTTCGGCATCGTGCGCTCGACGTCGGCCACCCGGTCCTCGTCCGGCGGCGGGGGCACCGGCACGGCGACCGGCTGCAGGCCCAGCTCGGCGCGGACGGCCTGCAGCTCGGCGAGGAACTCCCCGGCGTCGGCCGGACGCTGCTCCGGGTCGCGGCGGGTGGCGCGCAGGATCAGCTCGTCGAGCGCGGGCGGCAGGTCCGGCCGCAGCTCGCTGGGACGGGGTACGTCGTCGTTCACGTGCCGGTAAGCGACCGACAGCGCGGTGTCACCGGTGTAGGGCAGGGCGCCGGTGAGCATCTCGTACAGCAGGATCCCGGCCGAATACACGTCGCTGCGGGCCGTGGTGTCGCCGGTGGCGACCTGTTCGGGCGCGAGGTAGGCGACGGTGCCGAGGATGACGCTGGAGCTCGTGGTGCCCGCGCTGGCGACCGCGCGGACCAGCCCGAAGTCGCCGACCTTCACCACGCCGCCGGTGAGCGGCCCGCTGCGGCCGATGAGCACGTTCTCGGGTTTGACGTCGCGGTGCACCAGCCCGGCGGCGTGCGCGGCGGCCAGCGCGGCCAGCACCGGCTCGGCGACGCTGAGCGCGAGCGGGACGTCCAGCTGGCGCTGCTCGGCCAGCAGGTCACGCAGCGTGCCGCCGTCGACGAGCTCCATCACCAGGAACGCGAGCCCGGTGTCCTGGCCCATCGGGGTGTCGAAGCCCTGATCGTGCACGGCGACCACGTTCGGGTGGTGCAGCTGGGCGGCCGATCGCGCTTCGCGCACGAACCGGTCGACGAACGAGCGGTCGTCGGCGAACCGCGGATCCATGATCTTGATCGCGACGGCCCGGTCCAGCCGGGTGTCCAGCCCCCGGTAGACGGCCGACATCCCACCTCTGGCCAGCAGCCGGTCCACGCGGTACCGGCGTTCGAGCAGAGTGCCGACGAGGCTGGGCTGGGTCCGGGTCACGGTGGACGATCGTACGGAAGACCGGCCGCGCCCGGGTGGGTCACCCGTCCATACCAGTGGGGATGGCGGGCGAATGTGGCACAGTGTCACCTGTGAGTGGGATACCTGTCGCCGACGACGTCCTCGACACCGCGGTCGCGGTCCTGCCGCTGCCGGAGGTGGCCACCGCGCTCGGGGTCTCGGCCAGCAAGGTCCGCCAGATGCTGCGCGACGGGCAGCTGATCGCGGTGCGGCGCAGCGGTGAGCTGTACGTGCCCAGCGCCTTCTTCGTCAAGGACGGCGTGGTCAAGGGCCTGGCGGGCACCATCACGGTGCTCGCGGACTCCGGCTTCAGCCGCACCGAGATGCTGCGCTGGCTCTTCACCGCCGACGACACGCTCCCGGGCAGCACACCCATCAACGCCCTGCGCACCAGCCACGGCACCGAGGTCAAACGGCGCGCGCAGGCGATGGCGTTCTAGCCCGTCCCTGATCACCCACTGTAGGTTTTCGCGCTCGCCCTGGTCGCGGGCGCTTTTGTGCTGCGCTCGTCCGGTCGGCTGACAAGATCCGCCGTCCCGGACAGAAACCCGGGTAGTCGTTGACGCGCACAATTGGTCCAGTCCATCCTCCGGAACGGGTTCCCACCGCACATCCTGCTCGGCTCACCGAACTTCCCCGGACGGAGAGGAGCATCGGGCATGCGAGGACGGGTTTCCGGCAGACGCCGCGCCGCCGTGGTGATCGCATTGGCGCTGGGCGGTTCGGGTGCACTGGCCCCACCGGCGCTGGGCAGTTCCGGTGCACCGGCGGGAGCGGCGACCGTGGCGGCCTTCACCGAACCGGCACAGCTTGCCCACGAGGTCACGTTGCCCACCGGCGACCGGGTCACGGTGCGGCCGGACGGCGGGACGAGTTTCGCCCAGCCGGCAGAACGCAAAGCGTTCCAGACGTACCAGCTCGACGGCGGCCATCGCTACGTCATCCCGAGCGACGCGGCCCCCTTCCTCGGCCGCCTGGACAGGTCGCTCTTCGACGTGACCGCGCTGGCCACCGCGGAAGGCGGGAAAATCCCGCTGGAGCTGACTTTCCCGGCCGGAGTGACCCCGTCCGCGCTCCCCGGGATCACCCTCACCTCGGCGAGCGGCCCCACCGCGACCGGGTATCTGACCCCGGAATCCGCGCCCGCGTTCGGCGCCGAGCTGCACCGGCGGATCGCGGCCGACGTCGCCGCCGGCCGCTCGGCAGGCAGCAGCGCCCTTCCCGCCACGATCCGGCGGGCCGGGGCGCCCGGGGAGGAGCAGACCGTCCAGCCGCACTTCCCGATGCGGATCCTGGAGGTCCGTCTCACCGATCTGCAGGGCAACCAGGTGAACGGCCGGGTGTCGCTGGTCAACATCGATTCCGCGGCCAAACTGCTTCGGCACGTCGACGTCGACGGTGTCACCCGCATTGCCGTGCCGGAAGGGCGCTACGCGGCGTCCGCGATCTTCAGCGACCGGAACGCCGCCGGGGACCTGACCGCGGTGCGGACCTCGTGGGTGGAAGGGTTCGTCGTCGACGCTTCCCCAGGGGTGAAAACCCTTACCGTGGAAGAAAAGAAGGCGACTGCGGAGGTGAAGGTGGCCGCGCCGAAGGGCGCGAAGGAAGACATGGTCAGCAGCTCCTTCTACCGGGAAGACCCGACGGGGCGCGGATTCGCCAGCGGGGTCATCTTCCGCGGCGTGCCCCAGTACGTCGCGCCGGTGCCGCGGCCGGACCGGGGGCTGTTGCACTACGTCCTGCAGTGGGGCGGGAAAGCGCCCGGGTCCGAGGTCCGGCACGACCGCGTCGACCTTTCGTTCTCCACCGAGGGTCTGCCCGCCGACCCGTCGTTCACCACCCCGGAAAGCGAGCTCGCCACTGTCCTCGACCGGATGTACAGCGATCCCGCGGACACCGTGCCGGTCGCGCTCGAGAACGGCCCGGTCGACCCGGTGATCCTGCGGCACGGGCTCGGCGCGGACGGGTTCTACCTCCCGGCGCCCGGGGTGCGCACCGTCTATCTCGGCACTTCGCACACCACGGAATGGCTGCAGTACGAGATGAAGGGCTCGACGCGCCAGCTGATGACGGCCGACCCGCACACCTTCCGGCCGGGCACCACCACGACCGTCGACTGGTCGCGCGGCCCGCTTTCGGCCGGTCTCGGACACTGGACGCGCGAAGCTTCGTGTTACGCCTGCGCCTCCGGCAACACGGTTTCGCTGGCTGTCCCCGTGTTGCGGGACAGCGTGCCGGATCACACTGCGGTACATCTGTTCTACTCGCCGCGTACGCATTATTCCCTTTACTGGAACGACAAACAGGTCTTCGACGAGGACGGCGCGTACGGCGCGGTCATCTCGGTGCCCAAGGCCCCGGCCACCTTGCGGGGTGTGGTGGACGTCGACCGGAGCGCGATGCCCGGCGTCAGCCAGGCGACCCGCTTGCGGACCGAGCTCACCGTGCAGTACGACCCGAACGCCAGCGGCCCTCCGCTCCCCGCGCCGCACACCTGCCGGGCCACTGATCCTTCGCAGCCGTGCCGGATTCTCGGTGCGCTGACCGTGGACTACCGGCTGGAGTCCGACCTGGCCACGACGTCGCATTCGCCGCTGCAGGTGCTCGGCCTGCACGTCGGGCACGTCGGCTACAGCGGTGCCGGTGCGCATTCGCCGATCACCTCCGCGACGGTTTCGGTGTCGTTCGACAAGGGCGTCACCTGGAAACCGGCGCCGGTGGCCGGGCTGTTCGGCGAATACGTGGCGATGTGGCGGAACCCCCCGGAGGCCGCGGGAACGTCGCCGGCGCTGAAGGTGACGGCACGCGACCAGGCGGGTAACGCGATCACGCAGACGATCGAAAACGCTTACACCATCGGGAGATGAGACGAGAATGTCCAGAACTCGCCGCTGGTTCGTGCCACTGGCCGCCGCGCTCATCGTGCTTGCCCTTCCTGCTCCAGCGTCTGCTGCCCCACGGGATGTCTGCGGCCCGGCCGCCCCCGGATTCGCCCGATGTTTCGCGAAACTACCTGGTGGGCAAAGGATGCATGCCGCTGCGAGGCCCGCCGGATACGGTCCGGCCGACCTCCGTTCCGCCTATCGCCTGCCGGACACCGGTGGCGCCGGAGAGACGATCGCCATCGTGGACGCCGGTGATGCGCCGACCGCCGAAGCGGATCTGGCCGTGTACCGACAAACCTACGGCCTTCCACCGTGCACGACCGCGAACGGCTGCTTCCGCAAGGTGAACCAGCGCGGTGACACCGATCCACTGCCTCCTCCACAGGGCGGCTGGCAGCTGGAGATCGCGCTCGACCTGGACATGGCGTCAGCGGCGTGCGCGCAGTGCAAGATCCTGCTCGTGGAAGGTGATGACGCGTCGCTGGAGGCGTTGGGGATTTCGGTGAACACAGCAGTGAAACTGGGCGCGACGATCGTGTCGAACAGCTATGGTGCGGCAGAAAGTCATTGGTCAGGCGATTTCGCTTCATACTATCAGCATCCCGGTGTGGCCATGGTCGTGTCGAGCGGTGACAGCGGATTCACCGTACCGAGTGCTCCTGCGGTCTACTCGAGCGTCATCGCAGTCGGCGGTACTTCACTGTCCAAAGCGGACAATGCACGAGGCTGGACCGAGTCGGCGTGGAAGGCTGCCGGCAGCGGATGTTCCGCCTGGGTACCGAAACCTTTGTGGCAAAAGGATCCGAACTGCCCAGGCCGGACCACTGCGGACGTCTCGGCGGTCGCGGACCCGGACACGGGCCCAGCGGTTTACGAGACGTCGTACACCTCCGGCTGGTCAATAGTCGGCGGCACAAGCGCGTCGGCCCCGTTCATCGCGGGAGTGATCGCGCTGGCCGGCCACCACGGCGAGTACCCGGACGCGTCGCGGATCTACGCGCACGCCACGCAACTCCACGACGTCGTCACCGGAAACAACGTCCAGGGCGAACAATGTGGAGATTATCTCTGCACCGGAGTACCCGGCTACGACGGCCCGACCGGGAACGGGACGCCGAATGGGGTTGACGCGTTCTGATTGTCCACAGTGGATCTCAGCCGCACAGCAGTGTCCGGCGAAAGCGGTAACGGCCGCTTCGCGAGTACAGCGTTCGCGAGGAGCGAAGCGACCGACAGTGCGACAAGCAACAACGTGCCGTAACCCGCGCCGCCTAAGCGTTGCGCGCCGTCGACGTCGCCGTGGAGCGCCTGAGCGCAGCGTTGCGGGCGAGAATCAGCGCGGCGTCGTGCGTACGGCGAGGCACCACGCGAAGGGCACCTCGGCAAGGACAAGCGCTCCTGCGACTGCCATGGCGACCGGTGCGCCCGCGAGAGTCGCGAGGACGCCTGCGAGACCCGGACGGCAAGGGCCTGCCGCAGTGAACGTCATGGCGTCGAGAGTGCTGGCCTTCTCCAACCGCGCCGGTGGTACCAACGCTGGCAGCTGCGCGGTCCAGCCACTTGCGATCGCGGGCGCGAGCAGCCCGGCGAGTTGCGAGAGGTCTTCGCGGCTCCGGACGAAAGCACGGCAGCTGAGGTGCTCAACCGGCTCTTCGCGAAGTACGCAAGCCCACCGCGATTGACCGCCCACCAGGGCTTCGGCTGGCACCTGCACGTGGACGCGGCGGATGACGGTCCATGGGACGCCTGGCTGATCACGTCGTCGGCGCTGGCGCTGGCGTCGTTGCTGGCTGACCGCCTGTGCGCATCGGCGTCGTGCGGGAAGCCGTTCGCGCACCTCGGCGGGGGGAGTCCGCGCCGCTATTGCTCATCCCGTTGCGCGACAAGGGAACGGGTGGCAGCTCACCGCGCGCGAAAGAGCTGATGCCGTGCCCAGGTGGTGAGCGCAATGCCGATCCGGCGCCCCTTGCTGACCGTCGCGCGCCGGTTCAGCACCTCGTAATCCATCGCTTCGATCTCGTCAAGAATACCTTCGTACAGCGTGAGCGACGTCTGCACGCAAGCGCGGGATTCCGGACGCAGCAACGAAATCCCGGCTTCTGCCCGACGATACACCGCCCGGGTCCGCGAAACCGCAACGGCCAGCGCGGCCCGGACCCGCGGGTCCGGGCCGTTTTGCCGCGCTCGGCAAAGGACCGCGCGGTCTACCCCGAACGCGGCCAGTTCTTCCGTCGGCAGGTACAACCGGCCGCGGTCGAGGTCTTCGCCGATGTCGCGCAGGAAATTGGTGAGCTGGAACGCTTCCCCCAAGGCCGCCGCGCTCGATTCGGCTGCCGCGAGGGGGACCACCGTGCCCAGAACCGGCAGCATCTGCAACCCGATCACGCCCGCCGAGCCATGGATGTACTCGGCGAGATCGGCGTACGTCGCGTACTCCGTCACTGTGAGGTCCATCCGCATCGAATACAGGAAGGCATCGATGAGCTCGCGGCGGATTCCGTAGCGCCGCACCGTGTCCGCAAGCGCGGACAGCACCGGGTCGGCCGGTTCGCGGCCGTCGTAGACCTCGTCGACGAGCCCGGCGACCTTGTCCAGCGCGACCGCCGGATCGGTGCCGGGCTCGGGGTTGTCGACCAGCTCGTCGGCCATCCGCGCGAAACCGTACAGCGCGTGCGCCGCCGGTCTCGCCCGCGCCGGAAGCAGCCGCGTGGCAAGGAAGAAGGTGCGGCCGTGGTGGGCGTTGATGCGCCGGCATTCGGTGTACGCGGCGCGCAGCAATGGTTCCGCGATCCCGGCCGCGTCGAGCTCGGTCACCGGCCAGTGATCCGTTCCGCGGCGAGCCGTCCGGAAATCAGCACCGGCGGGATGCCGACACCCGGCGTGGTCCCGCAACCCGCGAGCACCACGTTACCCGCGGCCCGCACCAGATTTGCCGGACGGAACGGCCCGGTTTGCGGGAAAGTGTGCGCGAGCGAGAACGGCGTGCCTGCCGAAAGGCCGCGCGCTGCCCAATCCGCTGGCGTGAGCTGTTCGTCGGCCCGGAATTCGCCGGAAAACCCGGTGAGCCCGCGGGATTCCAGCGTACGCACCAGTTCCTCGCGATAAGCCGGCCCGACGCGCGCCCAGTCGACCGGGCCGGTCCGCAGATTCGGCGTCGGCGCGAGCACGGACACGATCTCGCCGCCGTCACCCGCGAGTGTCGGCTCGGTCGCCGTGGGACGTGTGACCAGCAGCGAAGGGTCGCTCATCAACCGTCCTTCGCGCACGATCTCGGCAAAGGTACGTTCCCACGCATGGCCGAAGAAGATCGTGTGGTGGTCCAGCTCCGGCCATGAGCGCTTCGCGTGCCCGTGCAAGACGAAGGCCGACGGTGAGTACTTCAACGGCAGTACGCGTTTAGGACGTGCCCCAAGTAGCCGGTACGCAGCCGACAGCTCTGTCGCGAGCACCACGGCGTCACACTCGATACGTTCGCCCGAACGCGTGCGTACAGCGCGTACGCGGGACGACACTCGCTCAAGCCACGCTGCTTCGGTCCCGAACCGCAGCTCGGCACCAGCGCGCGTCGCAGCGTCGGACATCGCGCGGGCGATCGCGCCCATACCGCCGCGTGGGTAGTACACGCCGCCCACTGTGTCCATGTACGCGATCACGCCGTACGCACCCAAGGCGCGCGTGGGGTCTAGGCCCGCGTACAGAGCCTGAAAGGAGAAGAGCCGCCGTACGCGCTCGTCACGCAAGAAGCGCGCAACGCGCGGCCCGAGCCGACCGAAGCCGCCGAGCGCGGTGAGCTTGAGCAGTTCGGGGTGTACGAGGTCCAGTGGCGAGTCGAAGTTCGCGCCGATGAAGCGGTCCTTCTGCACCGCGTACAGGTCCGTGAGCCACCTTCGCAGCCGTCGGTAGCCCTGTGCCTCGGACGGACCGGCGAAGGCGCGGATCTCGGCCTCCATCGCTTCGCCGTCAGTGTGCAGCGCGAGTGTGCTGCCGTCCGCGAAGCGGGCGCGGTACGCCGGGTCGAGCTTCGTGAGCGGCACCGTTGCGGCGAGCGATTCACCGACCGCGTACAGCGCTTCGTCGACCAGTTCCGGCATCGTGAGCACAGTGGCGCCGGTGTCGACTGCATTCGTGCCGAAATCCTGCTGTCCCGCCCGTCCGCCCGGCGTCTTCTGTTGCTCGAGCAAGGTGACGCGGCGGCCCGCGCCGAGCAGATGCAGGGTCGCGGACAGCCCCGCGAGGCCTGCCCCCACCACCACGACGTGGTCGGTGGGCCCGGGCACCGTCCGCATCAGGAGGTCCGCTGGGTCGCCAGCCGGATCAGCCCGGCAAGCGCCGACGGCGCCGGTTCGGCCAGGTGCGCCCGCTCCAGCGCGGCCGTCGCGGACGCGGTCAGCTCGTCGATCCGGCGCTCCACCGCGGTGACCGCGCCCACCGAGGTCAGCGCGTCCCGCACCCGGTCCACCGCAGCCCCGGCCAGGTCGGCGTCGCCGATCGCGTCGGCGATCACCCGGGCCGCGGCGTCGTCGCCCTGCTCGGCAGCCAGCTGCAGACCCAGCGCGACGAGCAGGGTGCGCTTGCCTTCACGCAGGTCGTCACCTGCGGGTTTGCCGGTGACCGACGGGTCGCCGAAGACGCCGAGCAGGTCGTCGCGCAGCTGGAACGCCACGCCGACGTCGCCGCCGAACTCCAGGAGCGTGGCGATCAGCTGCTCGTCGGCCCCGGCGAGCGCGGCGCCGAGGTGAAGCGGCCGCTGCACCGTGTACGCGGCCGTCTTGAGCCGGTCGATCCGCAGCGCGGCCTCGGGCGAAGCGTCGCCGACCGCCTGTGTACGCACGTCGAGGTACTGCCCGGCGAGCACCTCGGTGCGCATCGCACGCCAGGCCGGCCGCGCGGCGGCGATCGTGGCGGCGGGCAGCGGGGCCTCGGCGAACATGTCGTCGGCCCAGGCCAGCGCGAGGTCGCCCACCAGCACCGCGCTGGCCAGCCCGAACGCGCCGGGCGAGCCGAGCCAGCCGTGCCCGGCGTGCTGCTTCGCCGCGGCGACGTGCACGGTCGGATTCCCGCGGCGCGAGTCCGAGGAGTCGATGAGGTCGTCGTGGATCAGCGCGCACGCCTGGATCAGCTCCAGGCTGGACACCACCTGCAGCGCCCCCTCGGCGAGCGGTCCGGACGCCGCCCCGCCTGCGCCGCGCCAGCCCCACCACGCGAACGTCGGCCGGATCCGCTTGCCCCCGCCCAGCACGAAGCCGGACAACGCCTCGATCCCGGCCGCCACGCTCGGTTCGGTCGCCACGATCGCGTCCCCGGCGCGGCCGAGGAAATCGGCCAGCGCACGCTCCACGTGCACAGGGAGATCGGCGTCGAATCCGGACGTGTCCATGGCGCCATCCTCCGGGACACCTACCCCCGAGGTCACGCCGGGTGCCCCCGGATGTGGCGCACGAGACGCCGGGTCAGACCTGCTCGAACACCCCGGGATACCCGCTCGCCGCGAAATACTGCGCCGCCTCCGCCGGTCCACGCGGACGGTAGCCGGGTTCGAGACACCCGGTGTACCAGTCCTTCGCGAGGTACCACAGCGTTTCAAGGCCGAGCACCGTACCCGGACCGTCCACACAGGACTCGCCGCAGAACAGCCGCTGTCCCCGGCGGTCCTTCTCGAGCCGGTCGGGCGAGGCCGGGAAGTACGCCAGCTGCCCGCCCCGAGGCGGCTCGTCGCGCCGCACGACCAGCGCGGACGGCTCGCCGCAGCCGGGACAGCGCGTTGCGACCAGCACCTCCGGCTCGGTGGCCACGACGTGCGGGATCGCGAACGAGTCCCACGCGCAGCCGCCCCACCACATCGTGTGCTCGCCCATCACCGCGAACCCGAGCGGGACCGCCGCGAACGGCGCGGCCAGCGCGACGTGCTCGCATTCGTCGAGCCACAGCCACCGCGGGTCGGCCATCCGGTGCAGCGCCTGCTTGGCCACCGCGAGCGACCCGTGCGCGGCATTCGCCAGCTCGGGAGCGGTGGGCGGCCGCCCACGGGTGGCGAAGGCGTGGTAGACGGCGAGGCGCACGTCCTCGTCCCAGGCAAGATCGTCGTCACTGCTCATCCGCAGCTCCTCCCCGGAGGGTCCGGATCCGACGGTACGCGTGGCCAAGGCCACGCGGCAGCCCTGCCACCCGTACTGACCGCCCACTACCATTTCATTCCATGACGTCGGTGATCGAGAGGCTGCAGGGGGACGCGCCCGCGTTCTCCGTCGAGTTCTTCCCCCCGCGGGACGAGGCCGACGAGGCCATCCTGTGGAAGGCCATCCGCGAACTCGAGCCGCTGGACCCGGCGTACATGTCGATCACCTACGGCGCGGGCGGATCGAGCCGCGACGGCACCATCCGCAGCATCGCCCGCGTCGCCACCGAAACCACGCTGTGCCCGATGGCCCACCTGACGGCGGTCGACCATTCGGTGTCCGAATTGCGGAACGTGATCGGCTGGTACGCGGCAGTCGGCGTGCGCAACATCCTCGCGCTGCGGGGCGACCCGGTGGGCGATGTGTACGGCGACTGGGTCCCGCATCCCGAAGGCCTCACGTACGCCGAGGAGCTGGTGGAGCTGGTCCGGTCGCTGGGCGATTTCTGCGTGGGCGTCTCGGCGTTCCCGTACGGCCACCCGCGCTCGCCGGACCTGGAGTCGGACACGAAATACCTGGTCCGCAAGTTCCGGGCAGGCGCGGACTTCGCGATCGCGCAGCTGTTCTTCGAGGCCGAGGACTTCCTGCGGCTGCGCGACCGGGTCGCTGCCGCTGGCCGCGACGAGCTCGTGCTGCCCGGCATCATGCCGCTCACCACGCCGCGCACGCTGCGTACCACGATCAAACTGTCCGGCGCCCCGGCATCGCAGCGGCTGCTGGACCGGCTCGAACCACTCGAGGACGACCCGAAGGCGTTCCGCGCGGCCGGGATCGACTGGGTCACCGAACTGTGTGAAAAGTTGCTCGCCGAGGGCGTGCCGGACCTGCACTTCTACACGTTCAACCGATCCAAGGCCACGCGTGAGGTGGTGACCCGGCTCGGGCTCGTCCCCGCCCGCGCGTAATTGTCGTACCGGGCCGGTAGCGTGCCCGGCATGGCTTCCACCGAAGAGATCTGCAACCGGTACGTCGACGATTACGTGGCGCTCGACCCGGTCGCAGCCACCATGCTCGGCGTCGCGGGCTACGACGACCGGCTCACCGACTATTCGCCCGCCGGCCACGACGCCCGCGCGGAGCTGGCGAGGCGTGCGCTGGCCGCGGTCACCGCCGCCGAACCGGCGGACGCGGGGGAGCGGGTCGCGAAGGCGGTGTTCACCGAGCGGGTGGGCCTGGAACTGGAGATCCACGACGCGGGTCTCGACGCGGCGGCGCTCAACGTGATCGAAAGCCCGGTGCAGGGCCTGCGCATGGTGTTCGACCTGATGCCCACGGACACGCCGGAGGACTGGGCGAATATCGCGGCGCGGCTGCGGAAGGTGCCCGAGGCGCTGGCCGGAGTCCGGGCTTCCCTGCTCACGTCGGCCGACGCCGGGCGGGTTTCGGCGCTGCGGCAGGTCGCGAAGGTCGCCGAACAGTGCGAGACGTGGGCCGGGCTCAAGGACGGTCCGGGGTTTTTCGAGAGCCTGGTCGCCGACGCCGGGACGCTGCAGTCCGAGCTGGCTGCGGGTGCCCGGGTCGCACAGGAGGCGTTCGCGGAGTTCGCCGGGTTCCTGCGAGCCGAGCTGGCCCCTCTGGCGCCGGAGAAGGACGCCGTGGGCGAGGACGTCTACCGGCTGTGGTCGCGGTATTTCATCGGCGCTTCGCTCGACCTGCACGAGGCGTACGAATGGGGCTGGCACGAGTTTTCCCGCCTGGAAACGGAGATGCGCGCGGTCGCCGGCCGGATCCGGTCCGGTGCCACCCCAGCGGAGGCCGCCGAACTGCTCGACGCCGACCCTCGTTACCGGATACAGGGTCGTCCCCAGTTCGAAGCCTGGATGCAGCAACTGTCGGATGACGCCCTGAAGTCGTTGCGCGGCAAGCACTTCGACATCCCCGACCGCTTGATGGCGCTGGAATGCCGCATCGCCCCGCCAGGCGGCGGCGTGGGCGCGTACTACACCGGCCCGAGCGAGGACTTCAGCCGCCCCGGCCGGATGTGGTGGTCACTTCCGGCAGACCGCAACGAGTTCACGACGTGGCGCGAGGTGTCCACGGTGTACCACGAGGGTGTCCCAGGCCACCACCTGCAAATCGCGACGGCCGTCAACCAAGCCGAGACCCTCACGAAGTACCAGCGCTTGATGACGTTCATTTCGGCCCACGGCGAGGGCTGGGCGCTGTACGCGGAACGCCTGATGCAGGAACTGGGCTACCTCTCCGACGACGGCAACCTGCTGGGCATGCTGTCCGAGCAACTGTTCCGCGCCGCCCGCGTGGTCGTGGACATCGGCATGCACCTGGAACTGGAAATCCCGTCCGGCACCGGCTTCCACGAGGGCGCACGATGGACCCCGGAACTGGGCCTGGAATTCATGCTCACCCGCACGATCACCGACCAGGCCCACATCCACGACGAGATAGACCGCTACCTGGGCTGGCCAGGCCAGGCCCCGTCGTACAAACTGGGCGAACGCCTGTGGCTCACGGCCCGCGATGAAGCCCGCCACCGCCTGGGAAGCGCCTTCGACATCAAGGATTTCCACACAAAGGCTCTTCTGATGGGCGGCATGGGCCTGGACACGCTACGGGAACAACTGTCCCGATTGGACTGACGCGGATGCCCCCGGCCGGGTGTCCTTCCAGGCCACTGGGCCGGGGTTGTTTCTCATTGGACACCGGCCGAGGCGTTTCCTAGGGTCACCGGGCCGGTTTCCTCGGGAACGCGCGTTCGCCGGAGTGTTGGCGAGGTTTGCTCCCGACAAGCACACCCCTGCACCGCAGGGGTCGGTTTGGTATGCCCTGCGTCGCAAGGTCGGTAGGTATGTCCCGCGTCGGCGGAGTCGGTAGGCATGTCCTGTTTCGCGGGCCAGACATGCGTGCCCTGCACCGCAGTCCTTGCGGACTTGTGGCGCGGTTTCCGCTGCCGCACCTCGCCCGGCCGCTTGCGCGCCGCCAGCTTGCCCGCCGCCGCTTGCCCGGCCGTTCAGCCGGTCCGGTCCCCGCAGCCACCCGCCCGTCGTCCGCTTACCCGTCCCCTGGCCGCCCCTTGTCACCGCTCCCACCACCGTCTTTCCCCTCGCCCCTCCACCTCGACCTCAGCTCGCCGGGGGTCGTCCCCACCCATTCCTGCCTCTCCATGAACCCACCCCGTCTCCATTGATCCGAGTCGTCTCCACCCCTCCGCCAGGCAGCCACCGCCCGCCAGGTCACCGCTTCCCCTGCCGCAGCCTGTCCATCACCGCCCCGCCCACCGGCACCGCCCTGCCCACCGGCACTTCGGCACTGTCCGCCGTCACCAACGCCCGCAACCCACTCCAGCCCTTCCACCACCCCCCGTCACAAATTCCATCGACCCCCACCCCGCTCCCGGCTAAACTCCCGCCCGTGCATCGGATCTTTCTCGTCACCCCACCCCCGCACGCCTGAGCGGGGTGGTTTCCCGTCGCAGGTCCCAGGGACCCGCGGCTGCTCGCTGATGCCCTGAACCGGCCGCAGCGCACTGCCCCGCGTCGTCGACGTCCGATTCCTTCGACGCAGGAGCCTTCTCACCGATGCCCGCACCTTCGCGCGCCCGTTCCACGGCCGCCCTCGTCATTGCCGGAATGCTGTGGGGGACCGGCGGTCTCTCCGGTTCCCTCCTCGCCCAGCGAGCCGGTCTGCATCCCCTCACCGTCGCCACCTACCGCCTCCTCATCGGCGGCGCAGCATGCGCGACGTACGTCGCCCTAACCGGCGGACTGCGCCTCCCCGACCGTCGGCAGTGGCGTCGCCTTCTCCTCATCGGCGCACTCTTCGCCGTATTCCAAGTCAGCTACTTCGCCGCCGTAGCACTGAGTTCCGTCAGCGTCGCGACCATGACCACCATCGGCAGTTCCCCCGTCGCGCTAGCCGTCGCGTCTGCCATCCGTACCCGCCGAGCCCCGCGTACGGCGACACTGCTGTCAGTCTGCGGCGCCGTCGCCGGATTGGTGCTACTGCGCTGGTCCCCGGACGTCGCCGCGCAGCCGGCCGGAATCCTCTTCGCGCTCCTCGCCGGAGCAGGCTTCGCCGTACTGACCACAGTCACCGCGAAGCCCGGCCTAGACCCCATAACGACCACTGCGTACGGCTGTCTCATCGGCGGTGTCCTGCTGACCCCCGCCGCAGCGTGGCTGGGTATGGCGCTACCCCTGAACGTTGACGTACTGCTCGTAGCCGCGTACTTCGGCATCGTGCCGACAGCAGCCGCGTACGTCGCGTACTTCAGCGGCCTGGCTGGCGCGCATCCGGTACTCGGTGCACTGTCGGCGTTGCTGGAACCGCTTACCGCGACAGTGCTGTCCGTCGCCTTCCTGCACGAAAGCCTGGGCGCTGTGGCGTGGACCGGCGCCGCGCTGCTCGTCGCTGCGCTGGGCGTCGGCTACTGGCGGCCCGAACCGCTCAGCTCTGCTCCAGCGGCAGCGACCGGCCGAGAATCGCGAACGGACGCGGGTCGCCGGTGAAGTGGTAGTCGCGCAGCACGTCGACGAACCCGGTGCGCCGGTACAGCTTCCACGCCCGGCTCGTCCCCTCCGGCGTGGACAGCAGGACGTTGGCACTCGGGACGCCGTCGAGCAGGCGGCGCAGCAAGTCCTCGCCGATCTGCTTGCCCTGGCTCTCCGGGCGCACGTGGATCTCGGTCAGCTCGAAGTAGTCCGACAGCCACCGGTCGGCCGCCTCGGGCCCGGATCGGCGGGTGAGGCCGTGCCGCACCTGCTCGTGCCACCACTGCCCGGCGCGCCCCTTGTACCCGTAGGCGAGGCCGAGGAGGACCCCGTCGTCGTCGAGGGCGGCCATGCAGCGCCAGCCCTCGCGCAGCGCGTGCGTGAGCCACATCGGCGCACGCTGCTCGGCCGTGCCTTCGGGGTAACGCATGGCGCTCACGTAGATCGCCAGCGCCTCCTGCAGGCGGGACCGGAACTCGTCGGCGGAGAGCTGCACGTAGCGGGAGCACCCGGAGGACATCGCGGTCACGATCGACCATCCTCCCCTTCCCCCGCGAGATCGCCCGGAGTACCCCCGGTGAGCTCGACGAGGTCGTCGAAAGTGGTCGGGAAGACCGACTTCGGGTGCCCGGCCGCAGCCCACACCTCGGGGTACTCGCGCAGCGCGGTGTCCACGAGCGTGACCAGCTTCGCGGGATGCCCGACGGGCGCGACCCCGCCGATCGGCTGCCCGGTGTGCTCCCGGACGAACGCCGCATCCGCCTTGCCCGCCTCGGCGAACCCGGCGAGCTCGGCCAGCCGGGACTCCTTCGCCCGGTGCGCACCGGAGGTGAGCGCGAGCAGCGCGGCCTCGGTGCCGTCGGCAGTGCGGGCACGGAACACCAGGCTGTTGGCGATCGCCCCGACCGGCACGCCGAGGGCCTCCGCGGCCTGCGCAGCAGTGCGGACCTCGGCAGGCAGCACCCGCACGCCGTCCGCGGCGGACTGCTGCCCTGCCTCGGCCAGCACGGCGGTGACCTTGGCGACAGCGGGATGTTCGAGGGAACTCACCCGGTTATGAGACCACGACAGGGTGGCCGTGTCCCGCACCACGTACCCGGATTCCACCGGCGGGGTTGAGCAGACCCGCCGGCACGGCTACTCTGGAAACTGTTCGAACAGACGTTCGACATCCGGTGGGAGCGAGCCGGGCGGTCCCGGGGTGGGGGAAGCACCTCGGGACCACCCGGACCCACCCGAGCAGGAGGAGGGTCGCCATGTCCGTCTCGATCGTGTCCCCCGGGGAGCCCGGTTCCGGACGCGGTGCTGCCATGGGTGGTTCTGCTGCCGGGTCGTCCTCCGCTCCCACCGACCAGCCGGAACCGGGAGCAACCGGTGCCTCCGTCGAGCAGCCTCCGGCTCGACCCACTGTCGACCAGCTCGAGCTGGCAGCAACCCGCGCCTCCGCCGAGTGGCCTCCGGCTCGACCCACTGTTGGCCAGCTCGAGCTGGCAGCAACTCGCGCCTCCGTCGAGCAGCACCCGGCTCGTCCCGCCGTGACCAGGTCTTCGATGCGCCGCGAGTCCGGCCAGCCGGAGCCGGGAGCAACCCGTGCCTCCGTGACCAGGTCTTCTACCCGCCGCGAGTCCGGCCAGTCCGAGCCGTCAGCACCCCGTGCCTCCGTCGAGCGGCACCCGGCCCGACCCACTTCGACCAGGTCCTCCGCACGCCGCGACCCCGGCCAGTCGCAGCTGCCCCTGTCCCTGCGCCCCCCCGCGCCCCCGGCAGCGGCGGCCCTGCTCGCCCAGGCCAAGCGCGGCCTCGACCACGCCGCCAACGAACGGGACCCTGCCGAACGCTTCATCGGCGCCTACCTCGCCGCCCTCCGCGGCGCGGCGGCGGTGCTCGCCGTGCACGGTCGTCCGCGCCGGGGCCGAGGGCGGCCCGCCAGCGGCTGGGTGCTGCTCGACGCCGTAGCCCCCGAGCTGCGGGAATGGTCGGCCTTCTTCGCGGCCAACTCCGAAACCCGTGCAGCGGCCGAGGCAGGCATCACCGGCCGCGTCACCGCCGATTCGGCGGCCGGCCTGCTGCAGGCCACCGCCCAGTTCCTGGAGCTCGTCCGCCGGGTCGTGCACGGCCTGCCGATTTCCGGCGAAGCCCATGTCGCGTGAGCTCGGCACAGTCGACCACGGCCGGCTGCTCGAGGCGTTCTCCGTCGAAGCGCAGCTGCTGGCGGACGTCGCGCACTCGGCGTCCCCGGATTCGCCCGTGCCCACCGCCCCGGGCTGGACGCTGAACGAACTCGTCCAGCACGTCGGCAGCATGTACCAGCTGGCGCTCGGCTGGCTGCGCGAAGGCAGGCAGCCTGCGCAGTGGCAACGCGACCCGCTGCCGGGCCAGCCCGTCGCCGAGTTCTACGACGCCGCCCGCGAAGAGCTCGCCGCCGAGCTGTCCGTGCACGACCCGGTCACCCGCGCCGCGACCTGGTGGCCCGCCGACCCCACCCACGGCTTCTGGCGCCGCCGCATGCTCCACGAAACCCTCGTGCACCGCGTCGACGCCGAAAACGCCGCGGGAACCGGCGAACCGGCAGTCCCGGACGACCTGGCCGCCGACGGCGTCGACGAAGCCCTCACCCTCTACTTCGGACACCGCCTCACCACCATGGGCGTCTCCGGAACCCGAAGCGGCACAGTGGGTTTCCACACCGGCGGCCACAGCTGGATAGCCAGAGCCGGCCCCGGCGAAACGGAAGCCTGGCGCTGCTCACCCCCCGAAGCCGACACCGCCGACGCCATCGTCACCGGCCCACCGGCGAACGTGTACCTCTGGCTCTGGGGCCGAGTCCCGGTCACCATGGTCCACACCGACGGCGACCACGAGCTGTCCGCCCAAACCTGGGCCCTGCTCCGCCTGGCCACCCGCTGACCCCCGACCGCCACCGGACGAACCGCAAGCGGGGAAGCTTCCCGGTTCACCCCGGTCCGCGGCAGGATACGGACCGCCGGACGACGAGGATTTCGCTCCCTCCACGTCCGGCAACCCCTTGGCACAGCAGAAAACCCACCAGCGAGATCTTTCCCGGCCCGCAGTTTTTGTCGGTGCTCCCGGCTAACGTGACGGGCATGGCAACACATCTGGACACCCTGGTCGTCAACGCCCGGCGGCCGGGTGAGCTCGCCCGGTTCTGGGCCACCCTGCTCGGCTGGCAGATCACCGTCGACCTGCCCGCCGAGGTCGCCGTCCCCGCACCCGGCGACGGCTGGAGTCTCGTCTTCGTCCCGGCGCCCGAACCGAAGACCGGCAAGAACCCGCTCCACCTGGACCTCGCCAGCACTTCCGACCAACACCAACGCAAAACGGTCGCACACGCGCTCTCCCTCGGTGCCCACCCCATCGACATCGGCCAGCGCGACGTGCCCTGGACCGTCCTCGCCGACCCCGAAGGCAACGAGTTCTGCGTGCTCGAACCACGCACCACCTACGCCGGATCCGGCGCAGTCGCGGCAATCGTCGTCGACGCACAGGACCCCGGACGCCTGGCGCGGTTCTGGTCACCCCTGGCAGCCTGGCCGATCACCGCCGAAGAACCGGGCATCACCACACTTCACAACCCCTCCGGTCGCGGCCCGACGCTCGAATTCCTCCGCACCGAAACCCCGAAACACGGCAAAAACCGCCTGCACCTGGAAGTCGCATCCACCCCCGACAGCAACCATGCCACCGAAGTCCGCCGAGCCCTCGACACCGGCGCAACCCTCGCCGACATCGGGCAAGGCAACACCCCACGGGCGATCCTCACCGACCCGGAAGGCAACGAATTCTGCCTACGCACCCCGCAACAGCCTTCGCACAGCACACCACATTCCGGCGAACCTTGACCGCCTCAGGGAACCTTCTTGACGGGCTGGAGCCAGCAGCAGGGGGTGAACGCGACGTCGACGCGGTCCTCGACCGGCACTGCTCGATCAGACACCGCTCAGCCGTAACCACGCACCGTGCGATGGCCACACCGTGAACCTCGCTGCCCAGGCCGCGCCGCGGACCTCGTTGCGCTGGCTGCGTCGTGAACCTCGCTGCGCCATTTGCACACCGTGCCGCGTTGGCCGACGGCTCGCGCCGCCGCGGGTCCCGCGCCGGGAAGCTTGTTGCGCTGGCCGGGCCGGGAAGCTTGTTGCGCTGGCCGCGTCGTGAACCTCGCTGCGCCATTTGCTCACCGTGCCGCGTTGGCCGACGGCTCGCGCCGCCGCGGGTCCCGCGCCGGGAAGCTTGTTGCGCTGGCCGCGTCGTGAACCTCGCTGCGCCATTTGCTCACCGTGCCGAGCTGACCGGCCGCTCACGCCACCGCGGGTCCCGCACCGGGGAGCTTGCGCTCAGGGCCGTGCCGCGGACCTGGCTGTGCCATTTGCTTACCGTGCCGCGCTGACCGAGCTCTCACGCCGCCGCGGGTCTCGCCTCGGGAAACTTGCTGCGCAGGGTGCGCAGCGACGCTCGCTGTGCTGGCCGCACCGCGAACCTCGCTGCGCCATCTGCGCACCCTGCCGCGTAGACGGAGCGCTCGCGCCGCCGCGGGTCCCGCACGGGAAACCTTGCGGCCCAGACAGCGCGCCACAAACGTAACTGCCCAGACCCCACCGCGAAGCTCGCTGCGCGATCTGCTCACCGTGCCGCGCTGACGGAACTCCCGCGCCGCAACGGATTCCGGCCCACGATCACAGCGAAGCCCAAGCACGACCTCCGCAAAAGGACCCCGTCCCAAACGAGCCGAACCCCGCAACCCGGAACCTGATTCAGCGATTCCAGAACCAATCCTTACCCCGAGCCTCACGCAGGGCCTGCTTCTTCCGATCGGGAGTAAGGCGGTCCAGATACAGCTTTCCGTCCAGATGGTCGGTTTCGTGCTGCAGACACTGCGCCATCACGTCCACGCCCTCGACCTCGATCGGCTCGTTCCGCAGGTCGACGCCGCGCACCACGGCGTGCTTCGCGCGCACGGTCGGGAACCACAGCTCCGGCACGGACAGGCAGCCCTCGCCGATCTCGTGCGTCTCTTCGGAAAGGTGGGCGATCTCCGGGTTGATCACGTACCCGGTCAGCCCGCCCACGTCGTAGCTGAACACCCGCAGCCCGACCCCGATCTGCGGTGCGGCGAGTCCGGCGCGGCCCTCGGGCTCGACGCCGTCGAGCAGGTCCTGCACCAGCGCCTCGATCTTGCTGTCGAACGTGGTCACCGGATCGCACACCGACTTGAGCACCGGGTCACCGAAATAGCGCAACGCGCGCATCGCCATGGTCGAACGTCCTTCCGCAGGGCCACGGGAAGTCTAGTGACGGCCGGACCACCGACCGGCGGCCCACGCACGGTTGCGCAGCGTCATCCACCCGGGGTGGTCGTGGCCTCGATCGGGTTCCGGCGCCACGGCGGCTTGCACCCCGTGCAGGGGCCTTTCTAGGCCAGACGAGCCAAGTACCCGCAATTTCCCCGGCCCGCGAGTGAAACCCGGCAACGCACCTTGTCCGTCCAAAACATTTCTCGCTAGCGTCGGGTGAAGCGGAAATGACTTCCGAAAGCGGGGCCGCGCACCGGCGCGGTTTCGGTGCGCGTCGATAACCCCATGCGGTCCGAAAGGAAGTTTCACGATGACCTCTGTTGCCCACCCGGTGACTCACACCGCATATCAGCAGTCGGTCGCCGACTACTGGAATGCAGAGAAGGACCCGGTGAACCTCCGCCTGGGTGACGTCGACGGTCTCTACCACCATCACTACGGTCTCGGCGACTACGACCCGGCGGTTCTCTCCGGCAGCGGAACCCCGCGTGACGAGGCGATCATCGCCGAAATGCACCGGCTCGAAACCGCGCAGGCCGACGTCCTGCTGCACCACCTCGGCCGGATCGAACCGGGCGACCGGCTGCTGGACGCCGGCTGCGGGCGGGGCGGCTCGAGTGTCATGGCGCACCAGCGGTTCGGCTGCCGCGTCGACGGGATCTCCATTTCCGAACAGCAGGTCGAATTCGCGAACGAGCAGGCGCGGAAACGCGGGATCGCCGATTCCGTGCAGTATCACCTCCGGAACATGCTGGACACCGGATTCGACAGCGGTGCATTTGCCGGAATCTGGAACAACGAAAGCACCATGTACGTCGACCTGAATGATCTTTTCGCCGAACACGCGCGCCAGCTCCGTTCCGGTGGGCGATACGTCACGATCACCGGGTGCTACAACGACGTCACCGGCGGGCGGTCGCGCGCGGTGAGCCAGATCGACCAGCACTACATCTGCAACATCCACGCCCGCAGCGACTACTTCACCGCACTGGCCGCCAACGGTTTCGTACCCATCAACGTCGTCGACCTCACCGCGGCCACCATTCCCTACTGGGAGCTGCGCGCGCAGTCGCCGGTCGCCACCGGCATCGAGCAGCCGTTCCTCACCGCCTATCGCGAAGGCAGCTTCCACTACCTGCTCATCGCCGCCGACCGCGTCTGACCAGCAGGTCCCAGGGAGGTCGCCATGTACGGAACCGCAGCCATCCGGCTCCATCCGGAGGCCGGGTGCACCACCGGCCTGCTCGGCGGGCCGCTCGGCTTGGGGACGTCGGCGGCGCGGATCGCGACGCAGTTCGCGCCGGTCGGCCCGCCCGATCCGGCGTATGCGGAACACCAATGGGGCGACGGCAGTGCATCGCCGCTGTACTGCCCGATCGTGGAGCGCGTGGACGAGCCGCTCGCCGAGGAGGTCGACCGGCGGCTGGTCGCGTGGGCGGAAGACTGCGGGTTCACCGGCGAAGGCTTGCACCAGATCGCGCACGCCGGGTTCGGCAGGCTGGTGATGCTCGCCCATCCCGATTGCGCCGATCCCGACCGGCTGCTGGTCGCCGCCCAGCTCAACGCGGCGTGGTGGGCGGCCGACGACTACTACGCCGACGACAGCACCCTCGGCGCCGCACCCACGGAGCTCCCGCCGCGCCTGGCGCTCGTCATGGCCGCGATGGATCCGGTCGCGCCGGCCGGCGAGTTCTCCGCACCGCTCGACGCGGCGCTCCAAGCGGACCCGATCCGGGTCGGGCTGCATTCGGCGATCGACCATCTGGGCAGGCACGGTTCGCCGGTGCTGGTCCAGCGGGTGTGCTACTCGACGTTCGCGATGTTCGTCAGCTGGGACGCGTACGCGGCCTGGCGGCACACCGGCCGGTATCCGCCGGCCTGGGAGTACCTGGCAGCTCGCCAGCACGACAGTTTCTACACATCCATGACCCTCATCGACGCCGTCGGCGGCTACGAACTCCCTGCGCCGCTTTACTACGACCCGCGCGTGCGAGAGGAGATGATGCGTGCGGGTACGGCGGCGGTGCTGGTCAACGATCTCTACTCGGTCGCGAAGGACGCGGCCGACGAGAAACCGGTCTGCAACATGGTGCTGCAGATCGCCGCCGACCGGAATTGCCCGGTCGAGGAAGCCGTGGAGATCACGGTCGGGCTGCACAACCGGATCGTCCGCGAGTTCGAGGAAGGACACCGGGCGCTGCAGGCGGTTCCTTCGCCGGAGCTGCAGCGGTTCCTCGACGGCGTCCGCGCCTGGATGGGTGGTGGCCTCGAATGGCATGCCACCAACCCCCGGTACCAATCCTGATCCCTGTGAGTGACAAGGTGGTTTCGCTGTGACTGTCATCGATCCGGTCGACTCCGCGGACGTGGAGGACCAGGAACCGTTGAGCTTGGGGCGGGCCGCGGCCCGGCAGCTGGCGACGACGACGAAGTCCGTACCGCAGATGCAGGGCATCAGCTCGCGGTGGCTGCTGAAGGTGCTGCCGTGGGTCGAGGTGTCCGGTGGTACGTACCGGGTCAACCGCCGGCTCAGCTATACCGTCGGCGACGGGCGGGTCACGTTCAGCCGCAACGGGTCCGAGGTCCGGGTGATTCCGCCCGAGCTCGGGGAGCTCGCGCCGCTGCGCGGGTTCGACGAGGAGGAGGTCCTTGCCGAGCTGGCCGGGAGGTTCGAGCAACGCGAGGTCGAACCGGGCGACGTGCTGGCCGAGTTCGGCAGCCGGTCGGACCGGGTGTTCCTCATCGCGCACGGAAAAATCACCAAAGTCGGCCTCGGTGCGTACGGTGACGAAACCGCGCTCGGCACGCTCGCGGACGGCGACTACTTCGGCGAGAACGTTCTGACCACTGCGGACGAGATCTGGGAATTCACCGCCCGGGCAGTCACGTCGGCTACCGTGCTGAGCCTGTCACGGCAGGAGTTCGAAGGGGTCCTGAACCGTTCGGACGCGTTGCGCGCCCACCTGGACGCCTTCATCGCCGGCGGATCCTCGGCCCGCAACGAACACGGTGAAGCTGAAATCGCCCTCTCCGCCGGACACGACGGTGAGCCGGCCTTGCCCGGAACGTTCGTCGACTACGACACCGCGCCGCGCGAGTACGAGCTTTCCGTGGCGCAGACCGTGCTCCGGATCCACAGCCGGGTCGCCGATCTCTACAGCGAGCCGATGAACCAGACCGAACAGCAGTTGCGGCTCACCGTGGAGGCACTGCGGGAGCGGCAGGAACACGAGCTGGTCAACAACCCCGATTTCGGCTTGCTGCACAACGCCGATTTCGCCCAGCGGGTGCCGACCCGCACCGGCCCGCCCGGCCCGGACGACCTCGACGAGCTGCTTTCGCTGGTCTGGAAGGATCCCGGATTCTTCCTGGCGCACCCCAAAACGATCGCGGCGTTCGGACGGGAATGCAGCAAGGCAGGCATTTACCCGGGTTCCGCCGACCTCGGCGGGCACCAGGTGCCCGCCTGGCGCGGGGTGCCGATCCTGCCGTGCAACAAGATCCCGGTCACCGAAACCCGGACCAGCTCGATTCTGCTGATGCGGACCGGTGAACAGGACCAGGGCGTGGTCGGGCTGCATCAGACCGGGCTGCCCGACGAATACCAGCCCGGCCTGAACGTCCGGTTCATGGGGATCAGCGAACAGGCCATCCTTTCCTACCTGGTTTCGGCCTACTATTCCGCCGCCGTTCTCGTGCCCGATGCGCTCGCGGTGCTGGAGTCCGCCGAAATCGGCCGGGAAGGCTGATCGGAGTGACGACGACGGAGGAGCCGAGGCTTTCCCTCGGCGTCGCCGCGGCCCGGACCCTGGCCACCACCACCAAGTCTCAGCCGCAGATGCGCGGGATCACTCCGCGGTGGCTGCTGTCGCAACTGCCGTGGGTGGAGGTGCCCGGCGGAAGTTACCGGGTCAACCGGCGGCTCACGTACACCGTCGGCGACGGCAAGGTGAGCTTCTTCCACACCGGTGCGCGGGCGCAGGTGATCCCGGCCGAACTCACGGAGCTGGAACTGCTGCGCGGCTTCGATGACGAACCAGCTCTCGCCGCACTGGCCGACGCGTTCGAGCAACGTGAATACGAACCCGGCAGCACACTCGTCACCGCGGGCGACGCTCTCGACCTGCTCGTCCTCGTGGTGCACGGCAAGATCACCCGCCACGGCAAGGGCGAGTACGGCGCCGAAACCCACGAGGGCACAGCCACGGACGGCGACCACTTCGGCGCAGAGCTGCTGGCCCGCGACGACGCAGTCTGGACCTTCACCGCACGCGCCGCGACCCGGGTGGTCGCGCTGGTCCTGCCCCTGGCGACGTACACCCGGCTCAACGGACGCGCCGATTCCCTGCGCACGCACATCGCAAGCGCAGCGACCCGGCCCCGGAAACCGCAGAACCGCAAGGGCGAAGCCAGTATCGATTTGTCCGCCGGACACGACGGCGAGCCTGTTTTGTCAGGCACGTACGTCGACTACGAACCCGCGCCGCGCGAGTACGAGCTGTCCGTGGCGCAAACCGTGCTGCGGGTGCACAACCGGGTGACCGACCTGTACAACCATCCGATGGACCAGCTCGAGCAGCAACTGCGGCTCACCGTGGAAGCCCTGCGGGAACGACAGGAACACGAGCTGATCAACAACACCAACTTCGGCCTGCTGCACAACGCCGACCTCAAGAACCGGATCACGACGCGAACCGGCCCGCCGACGCCGTTCGACATGGACGAGCTGCTCTGCCGACGGCGCAAGACCCGGTTCTTCCTCGCCCACCCCCGGGCCATCGCCGCTTTCGGCCGCGAGTGCACGAAAACGGGCGTGTACCCGTCGCCCGTTCTCGTGGACGGCAAACGAGTACAGGCATGGCGAGGTGTGCCAGTCCTGCCTTGCGACAAAATCCCGATCACCGAGGCAGGCACGACGTCGATCCTCGCAATGCGCACCGGCGAAGACGATGCAGGCGTCATCGGCCTACGCCCGAAATCCCTGGCCGACGAGTACCGCCCAGGGCTGAACGTCCGCTTCATGGGAATCAGCGACCGTGCGGTCACCTCCTATCTGGTCAGCGCGTACCACTCGGCAGCGGTTCTGGTTCCGGATGCTTTGGGCATCCTTGACGATGTGGAGATCGCCCGCTCCTGACCTCCTTTGGTGAGCGGGGTTCGCCATGCAGGTGAGTGATGCACCTGCAAGCCATTGGGGCGCCGGGGATCGTTGGCGCACCTCTTGGTGGTGTCGGGGTGGGTGTTGGTTGGCGGTGGGTGTTGTGGGCGTCGGGCAGGGCCGCCGAGCCTGGGGCGTCGTGGGGGTCGTGGGCATCGGTCGGCTGCGGGTGTTGTGGGCTTCGGGCGGTGTCACCGCCCGGGGACGCCGGTGAGTGTTGGTCGGCGGTGGGCGTTGTGGATGTCAGGGAGCGTCGCAGCGCTCGGGGGTGTTGGTGAGTGCTGGTCAGCGGTGGGCGCTGTTGGACGTTCAGGGAGCGTCGCAGCGCTCGGGGATGTTCGTAAGTGTTGGTCGGCAGTGGGCATTGTGGACGTCCGGCAGCGTCGCCGCACCGCCGCACCGCCGCACCGCCGCACCGCCGCGCCGTGGGCGTCGGAGGAACGTTGCCACGCCCGGGCAGTGTCTGTCAGCGGCGGGTGTTGTGGGCGTCGGGCAGTTTCGCCGCACCGGCGCGAGCTGCAGGCGTCGAGCAGTGTCGCCGCACCGGCGGGCGTCGGGGGCGTTGTTGGGTGTCGGCCGCCAACGGGCACCCTAGGCACCAGGGAGCCTCGCCGCACCGGCGCTGCGGGCGCTGTTGGAGTGGCTCCGCCGCACCGACCTGCGCCGACGAATACCGACGAACACCCGACGAATACCGACGAACACCCGACGAACACCGGCAGGCACCGGCAGGCACTCGACGAACACCGGCAGGCACCGGCAGGCACCCGACGAACACCGGCAGGCACCGGCCAGGACGGTCTCGGGCGGTGCGGAGCCCGCCCAACCCCAACGCGCTCGGGTGTGAACCCGCGAGCCAGTGCGCCCTGGTGTGCCTACACCCGTTAAGGGCGCGAGCGGTCCACCTATCCGCATGCTCCATGCAAAGGCAAGCCCTGCCCGGTCCATCCAGCGCGCCGCCGGTTGGGTGCACGCCTCGCATAGCGGTCGCCCCGCCCAGAGCATTCACGCGCCCGCGGACACCAAGCCGCCAGCGGGTCCGCGCCGACGAGCATCCCACGCTTCTCAAGCTCTCAAACGAAGTCCCTTCGGCGTCGCGCGGAAGCCGGCTTCCCGCAGGATCTCGGCGAGCTCCGAGGTGAGGGCGGCCTCACCGTCGGCGCGCTGGACGGCCAACTGTCCCAGCCAGCCTTCCCGTACGGCGGTCGACAAGGCGGACGCAGCGGCCTGCAGTGAGCCACGCTCGTCGGTGAAGCTCAGCAGCGAACGGCCGCCCCGTTCGACGTACAGCGCCGGGGTTCCGTCGACCAGCACCGCCAGCGCTCCGGCTTTGCGTGCCGGGCGGTGTTTCGTGTCGCCCGTTGCCGCGGGCCACGGCAGGGCGGCCCCGTACGGTTGCGCGGGATCCGCTGCCGCCAGAACCACGGCACGAAGTCCGTCGCTCGCCGACGGGGTAGGTCCCGAGAGCGCGCGGAGCCGATCGACCGCGCCTTTCGCCGCGAACTGCGCGGCCCCGAGACCCTCGACGACGTACCCGCGGATGACCTGTCCGGTGTCCTCCATCCCACGCAGTACCTTGTAGATCCCGGAAAACCCGCCGGTGACCCGTTCGGTGTCGAGCGCACCCCGGGTGAGTACGCCGTGCCGTTCCAGGAACGCCTCCGTCCGGGCATGGGCGCGACGGGTCGGGTCGGCCTCACGGGGTGGAGTGAGTGCCCATCGACCGGCGGCGGTGGGCGGGCCGGTGCGTGACGGCATGGCCGGACGGCCGGCGCGCATCCGGGCGTACCGGCCGCGCGGCGTCTGCCGACGTGGCTTGTGCGCACCATGTCCCGCGACCTGCGCTCGCAGCGGCGCGAGCGTGTCGCCGGTGACCAGCCCGGCCCACGCCAAATCCCACAGTGCCGCCACCACGTCGCCGTCGTTCGGTGGTTGCTCCAGACCCGGCGTGACGCGATCGGCCAGTTGCCGGAAGAACAACGCACCCCCCTCCAACGCCGTGACAATCGCTTCGTGCAATGGCCCGGTCGGCGGATTTTCCTCGACCTCGGGTAGCAGGAGGTCCGCGACGTCGGACGGGGCGAGCGCCAGCCAGCCGTCCCCGCCCGCGAGCGCACCGCAGCCTGCCCAGGTGACCTCACCGGCGGTGGTGAGCTCGTCGAGCAACGCGGGGGAGTAGCCCGGCAACCGGCTCGGCAGGATCAGCGACTCCACCGCGCTCGCCGGAAGTGGCGCGCCTGCCAGCTGTTCCACCACCGACAGCACGTCGTCGGCCGAGGGAGCGGACCGCAGCCGTGCGCCGATTCCGTGCCAAGCGGGCAGGAACCGGCCCAGTGCTGCGGGTTCCACCGGCTCGACTTCCGCCCGCAGCCGAGCGAGCGAGGCTCGCCGCAACCGTCGTAGCACAGCCGAGTCACAGAACTCGACGCCCACCCCGTGGGTATCCGGATGCCCGACGGGACTCAGTTCGCCCCGTACCAGCCTGCCTTCACCGGTGAGCCGGTCGAGAACACCGGTGACCACGGCGGTGCCCAGCCCGAACCGCCCGGCTGCAGCCGTCGCGGTGAACGGACCACGGCTTCGCGCGTAGCGGCCCAGCAGATCGCCCAGCGGATCCGCCACGGGTTCGGTGAACGCCTCGGGAACCCCCACCGGCAGCGCGACGCCCAGCGCGTCACGTACTCGTCCGGCGTCCTCGATCGCCAGGTACCGTTCCTCGCCACCGATGCGGACCCGGATCGCTCGACGCGCCGATTCGAGTTCTGCCAGCCATTCCGCCTGGATCCCTCGTTCCGAGGCTTCCACAGTGGACAGATCGCCGAGGAACCGCAGCAGATCGGCAGCGTCCTCTGCCGACCGGGCATGCCGTTCCGGGTCGAGCCGCTGCAACGACCGCTCGACCTTGGCCACGGCCTCGGGGTCGAGCAGCTCACGGATCGCCTCCGTGCCGAGCAGTTCGGCCAGCAGCGCGGAATCGAGCGACAGCGCCGCCGCTCGCCGTTCGGCCAGCGGAGCGTCTGTCTCGTACAGGAACATTCCGACGTAGCCGAACAACAGGCTCCGTGCGAATGGCGACGCGGCCGGCGTCTCCACCTCGACCAGCCGGACCTTGCGCGCCCGCACGTCGGCCATCAGCTCCCGCAGCCCGCCGACGTCGTAAACGTCCTGCAGAACTTCGCGCATCGCCTCCAGCACCACCGGGAATCGTTCGTACTTCGACGCCACCGAGAGCAGTTGCGACGCGCGTTGCCGCTGCTGCCACAAGGGTGTGCGACGACGGGGATCTCGCCGTGGCAGCAGCAACGACCGTGCTGCGCACTCCCGGAATCGGGCGGCGAAAACCGCCGAACCGCCGACTTCCGCCACGATCAGCTGCTCGACCTCTTCCGGGTCGAGCAGGACGTCGTCGGAGCCGATGGTGACCTCGCCGCCGTCGGTGTCGAGTGCGTCGGGCAGCCGCAGCACGATGCCGTCGTCGGAGTGCGCCACCTGCGCGTCGACCCCGCGGTTTTCCCTCAGCCGCGCGGCAATCGCGAGCGCCCATGGCGCGTTCACCTGCGCGCCGAAGGGCGAGTGCACCACGATTCGCCAGTCGCCCAGCTCGTCGCGGTACCGTTCGAGCAGGATGGTGCGGTCGTTGGGGACATGCCGCGTCGCCGACTTCTGTTCTTCCAGATATGCCAGCAGATTATCGCACGCACGCTGGTCGAGCCCCGCCGCGGCAGCGCGGTCCCGTGCGGTCGCTGTGTCCGAAGTGGACAGTTCGCGGACGAACGCGCCCAGCGCCCGCCCCAGTTCGAGCGGCCGTCCCGCGGCATCGCCTTTCCAGAACGGCATCCGCGCGGGTTCGCCGGGGGCAGGCACCACGATCACCCGGTCGTGCGTGATGTCGGTGATCCGCCACGACGACGTGCCGAGCAGGATCGTGTCACCGACCCGCGACTCGTACACCATCTCCTCGTCGAACTCGCCGACGCGCGAGCCGGGTTTGCCCTCGTCTCCCGGCGTCATCACGGTGAACAGACCACGATCGGGAATCGTGCCACCGGAGGTGACCGCCAGTCGCTGCGAACCCGGCCGCCCACGCAGCTCACCGCCGACCCGGTCCCACGTGATCCGCGCCCGCAGCTCGCCGAACTCCTCACTCGGGTAGCGGCCGGCGAGCATGTCGAGCACCGCGTGCAGTGCATCGTCCGGCAACGAGCTGAACGGCGCCGCCCGCCGCACGAGCGTCGCCAATTCCGGGACTGTCCACGATTCGAGCGCCACCATCGCCACCACGTGCTGGGCCAGCACATCGAGCGGGTTGCGTGGATACCGCACGGCCTCGATCGCCCCGGACGCCATCCGTTCCGCGACCACCGCGCACGACACGAGATCGCCGCGGAACTTCGGGAACATCACCCCGGACGACACCGCACCGACCTGGTGCCCGGCGCGGCCGACGCGCTGCAGCCCGGACGCCACCGTTGGCGGCGCCTCTATCTGCACCACCAGGTCCACCGCGCCCATGTCGATGCCGAGTTCGAGCGACGACGTGGCCACCACGCACGGCAGCCGCCCGGACTTCAGTTCTTCTTCGACGTGGGTGCGCTGCTCGCGGGACATCGAACCGTGGTGCGCCCGCGCGATCACCGGCGCCGCACCCGTGGTGACGCCGGATTGCCCGACGGCCTCGGCCGGGAACGCGTCGGCCGGAGACAGCCCGGTGTGCTCGGTCGCGAGTTCGTTGAGCCGCGCGGTGAGCCGTTCGGTGAGCCGCCGCGAATTGCCGAACACGATGGTGGAGCGGTGTGCCCGGATCAGCTCCAGCACCCGTTCCTCGACCGCCGGCCAGATCGACGGCCGCTTCACCGCCGCTCCGGCGATCTCCTCCTGGGTGCCGATACCGCCCTCCGACGGCAGTTGCGACAGCGAGGTCAGGTCGTCGAGCCGCTCCATCGGCGAAGCGGCCGGGCCGTCGAGGTTCGCCATGTCCTCGACCGGCACCTCCACCCGTACCTCGATCGTCTTCGCGAGTTTCGGCTGGACCACGGTAACCGGCCGCCCGCCGGCGAGGAACGCACTGACTTCGTCGATCGGACGCACCGTGGCCGACAACCCGATCCGCTGGGCAGGCCGGGGCAGCAGCGCGTCGAGCCGTTCCAATGACAACGCCAGATGCGCGCCGCGTTTGCCGCCCGCGACCGCGTGCACCTCGTCGACGATGACCGTTTCGACACCCTTCAGCGACTCGCGCGCCGACGAGGTGAGGATGAGGAAGAGCGACTCGGGCGTGGTGACCAGCACGTCCGGCGGGGTCTTCCCGAACGACCGGCGTTCGGCCGCCGTGGTGTCGCCGGTGCGCATGCCGACCTCGATCTCCGGCACCGGCAGCCCGAGCCGGCGCGCGGCCTGCGAGATGCCGGCGAGCGGTGCGCGCAGGTTGCGCTGCACGTCGACCGCCAGCGCCTTCAGCGGTGAGACGTAGAGGATCCGGCACCGCTCGCGCGGGTTCGCCGGTGGTGGTTCCACCGACAGCCGGTCCAGCGCCCACAGGAACGCGGACAGCGTCTTGCCGGACCCGGTAGGCGCCACGACCAGGGCGTGCTGCCCGGCGTGTGCGGCCCGCCAGGCCCCTTCCTGCGCGGCCGTCGGGGCGGCGAAGGCTCCGGCGAACCAGGTGCTGGTCGCCGGGGAGAAGAGGTCGAGGACGTTGTTTGCCACGGGATCCATCATGCGCGGCACCCCCGACAATTTCCGCGGTCCGGCCGGGGTACTCCTCGCCGGATCCCCTCGTGTGGGTGACCAAACGGTTCGGGCCGGAGACGCCGAAAACAGCTATGACCAGCATGAACACGGTGATAGCGACGACTGTGCCGGGTTCCGGGAAGATCGTGAGAGCGGTCGTACCGGCGTTCCGGCGCCGCGCCGGTGTTACGTACGCCGCGTGTTTCGCGGGTCTGCACGCACGGTGACCGGCCACGTGGCAGCATTCCCGCCAGCGCTGCCTGAATCGAGGGGAAGTAACTGTGCGGATCCTGTCGGTGGACCTCGGGACGTCCAACACCGTTGCCGTCCTTTCCGCGCACGGCAGGCCGCCTCGCGTCGTGGAGGTGGACGGGTCGGCAAACATGCCGTCCGCCGTGTTCGCAGGCGAAGACGGCACGCTCATGGTCGGCCGTGACGCTGAACGCCGTGCGCGCCTTGATCCGACGCGCTTCGAACCCAACCCGAAACGGCGTATCGACGAGCAGACGCTGTTGCTTGGTACGGACGTCGTGCCTGTCAACGAAGCGCTCGCCGCCATCCTGCGCCGTGTACTCGAGGAGACCACGCGCCAGTTGGGTGGTGAGCAGCCGGACGAAGTGCGGCTGACGCATCCTGCGCAATGGGGTCCGGTACGCCGCAACGTACTGTTGACCGCCGCGCGACTCTCAGGCTTTCGCGGGAATGTAGTGCTCGTACCCGAACCTGTCGCGGCCGCCGCGCACTTCGCGTCCTTCCCCGGCCGCGCACTTGCTCCGGGACAGGCACTTGCTGTGTACGACCTGGGCGCGGGAACGTTCGACGTCGCTGTCGTCGGTGCGAACCAGAACGGGTACACAGTGCTCGCCGAAGACGGTCTGCCCGACCTTGGCGGCCTTGACGTCGACCAGGCATTGATGGTGCACGTCGGACGCGAGGTGTCGCATTCGGACCCACAGCGCTGGCAACGACTTCTTCGCCCTGAATCCACGGCAGACCGACGTACGCGACGCGCGCTCCAAGAAGACGTGAAGGCCGCGAAGGAAGCACTGTCGCGACATCCGCAGACAGAAGTGCCAATGCCGGAGCCCTTCAAGGACGTACTCGTCACGCGCGGCGAACTCGAAGGCCTGGTGCGTCCGGCGATGCTACGCAGTGTGGAGCTGTTGTCGCGGACGCTCCGCGCTGCCGGGCTCACGCCGGACCGTCTCGCCGGCATCTACCTCGTCGGAGGCTCGAGCCGATTGCCGCTGGTCGGGTCCATGATCGCGGAGAAACTCGGGGTCGTTCCATCGAGCCTCGACCAGCCGGAGACGGCTGTGGCGCTGGGCGCGCAGCATGTCGCGCGCGATGGACTGTCGATGCGTACGCAGAACGTCGAGGACCAGGTTGCTTCGGGCACGTACGCGCCACCTCCGCCCCCACAGAGCAACTACCCGGCGTACGCGCAGCAGCCTGCACCGTCGTATCCATCTGGGCCTGCGCCGTCCAATTTTCCGACGTACACGCCTATGCCACCGGCGAAGAAGAGCCGCAAGAAGCTGTGGATCGGGATCGCGGCAGCTGTGGTGGTTGTGCTCGCAGCGGGGCTGACCGTGTTCCTGACGACCGGCTCATCGGTGCCGACGTACGCCGCCGAGCAGTGCCGTACGCCAGGACAGGCGGACTCTTCCGGCCTGACGGACTGTATGCGACAGCTCGCCGGCAAGGTCGCCGACGCAGGCGGCTGTGCTCCCGGTACGGGCAATGGCCCGGCAGCGCCGGCGAGAAGCCTGGGTACGACGGCGACGTGCGCCGCGCCGGGGCGGGCGGGCACGCAGGTGACGTACGTGCAAGGGCAGTCGGCAGCGGAACTGAAGCAGTACACCGACGGACTGCTCACGTCCGCGGGCGGTGACCGCACCGAAGCGGACTGGAAGGGCAACGCTCTGCAAGGGCATTACTCAGCGGCTGCCGGACGATCGTCGGCGGTCCTCGTGTTCACAGTGCAGGACCGGCCGCTCGTCGGGTTCATCTATCAGGTGAATTCCGGCGGGCAGGCGACCACGCCGGGTGCACTGGCCGATTACTTCGAGCAGAACGTCCAGCCGGGGGAGTGATCCCAGCGAAGCCGGGAAAGCTAGCATTCGCCTGATGCGTATCACGGTGTTCCGACGGCTGATGGCCGAGGAGTTCGGGGCCGGCCGCGCCGAGGTGCTCGCCAAGGACCACGTGTTCAGCGGGCTCGGCGGGCGCACGGTCGAAGAAGCGCTGACCGCGGGGGTTTCGGCCAAGGAGATCTGGCGGGAAGTCTGCGTGGCCTTCGAAGTGCCGCCGGAACGGCGCTGACCTGGCAGTTCCCTGGCCCGGCGGTGGTCAAAGGGGGAAAACCCAGCGCATGGGCGTGTCGCTGCAAGCCTCGAACATCTGTTCGTCTATGGTGTTGTGCACAACGGGGCCAGCGATCCACAGATCGGTCGCCGCGCCTGGAATTGTCGGTCCCTCCCCGTAGCGTCGGACCGGACAGAGCTTGTTCCCCGGACAAGCTTGATCTGGACAACCGAACACACACAGGCCCCAACCAGCGAGGTGGACTTCCATGCCAGCAGCACCCGACAAGGACAAGGCGCTCGAGCTCGCCCTTGCGCAGATCGACAAGCAGTACGGCAAGGGCTCGGTGATGCGCCTCGGCGAGGAGGGCCGCGCGCCCATCGCCGTGATCCCCACCGGCGCGATCGCCCTCGACATCGCGCTCGGCATCGGCGGCCTGCCGCGCGGCCGGGTCGTCGAGGTCTACGGCCCGGAGTCCTCCGGTAAGACCACGGTCGCCCTGCACGCGGTGGCGAACGCACAGCGCAACGGTGGCATCGCGGCGTTCATCGACGCGGAGCACGCGCTGGACCCGGAGTACGCCAAGAAGCTCGGCGTCGACACCGACGCGCTGCTCGTCTCCCAGCCGGACACCGGTGAGCAGGCGCTGGAGATCGCGGACATGCTGATCCGCTCCGGTGCGCTCGACATCCTGGTCATCGACTCCGTGGCCGCGCTCGTGCCGCGGGCCGAGATCGAGGGCGAGATGGGTGACTCGCACGTCGGTCTCCAGGCCCGGCTGATGAGCCAGGCGCTGCGCAAGATGACCGGTGCGATGAACAACTCCGGCACCACCGCGATCTTCATCAACCAGCTGCGCGAGAAGATCGGCGTCATGTTCGGCTCCCCGGAAACCACCACCGGTGGCAAGGCGCTGAAGTTCTACGCCTCGGTCCGGCTCGACGTGCGCCGCATCGAAACGCTCAAGGACGGCGGCGAACCGGTCGGCAACCGCACCCGCGTCAAGGTCGTGAAGAACAAGATGGCCCCGCCCTTCAAGCAGGCCGAGTTCGACATCCTGTACGGCCAGGGCGTCTCCCGCGAGGGCTCGCTCATCGACATGGGTGTCGACCAGGGGATCCTGCGCAAGTCCGGTGCCTGGTACACCTACGAAGGCGACCAGCTCGGCCAGGGCAAGGAGAACGCGCGGAAGTTCCTGCGCGACAACCCGGACATCGCCAACGAGATCGAGAAGCGCATCAAGGAGAAGCTCGGCATCGGCCCGCAGGTCGACGCCGAGGCCGCCGAAGCAGTGCCCGCGCCGGTCGACTTCTGACCCGGGGAGGGGAGGGATCGGCTGGTTCCCTCCCCGGTGCTCGGCGGTTCCTTCGGCGGGTTACGCGGGCCGGTTGAGTCCGGCTTCCGGTGGCCGGTTCGGCTGGACGGCTGAGGTTCAGGGGGCCGGCCGGGCTTCGGGCGCCGGGTTCGGCAGACCTGGTGGGCTGCCGTCGGCAGGTTTGGCTGGCTGGGCTCCTGGCGGCGGGTCTGGCAGACCGGGTTCGGCAGACCGGGTTTGGCTGGCGTCGGGTTTGGCTGGCTGGGCTCCGAGCGGCAGGTTCGGGGCAGGCGGGTTTGGCCAGCCGGGGTTCGGGTTGGCCGGATTGGTCAACGTGAGATTCGCCAGGTCAGGTCGCCAGGCCAGGCACGGGTGTGGCAGACGGCGGGCTGGTCGGCTCGGACAGGGCTGCTCGTAGTGGGCCGGGTTCGGCCCATCTCCGGCGGTGGGCAGGGCTGTTTTGGCTCAGCTCCGGCAGGGTTCCCGGCGGGGCTGGGTAGGGCTGGTTTGGCCGAGCTCCGGCAGGGCTGCTGGCGGGGCTGGGTAGGGCTGGTTTGGCCCAGCTCAGGCAGGGCTGCTGGTGGGGTTGGGTAGGGCTGGTTTGGCCAGCTCTGGCAAGGCTGCTGGGAGCGGGCGGCTGGTTGACCGGGTCCTGGCACC
Source organism: Amycolatopsis jejuensis (assembly GCF_000717335.1). Lineage (GTDB taxonomy): Bacteria > Actinomycetota > Actinomycetes > Mycobacteriales > Pseudonocardiaceae > Amycolatopsis > Amycolatopsis jejuensis. The sequence goes on along the minus strand of NZ_JNYZ01000024.1, from coordinate 98,673 downwards.
AGGCCAGGTCGGGCGGCTGAGGTCCGGCTGCCGTCGTCGAGCTGGTCCGGCCGGTTCGGTTCGGCCGAGCCGAAGCGGCGGTTGCCCGGGCGCGGACGACCGGGTCGGTCAACCCCGGGGCCCAGTCGGCGGACCTCCAGCCCGGCGGGATTCGGGCTGGAGTCGGCCAGACTCGGGTTCGGTGAGCAGGGCCTGGTCGGCCACGACGTTCGGCCGAGCGGGCCAGGGTCCGGGAAGAACGCCCGGCGGACCGGGTGTCGAGGTGACGGCGCCGTGATGGGCGGTGCCGGGAGTGGGAGTGCAGTCGTGGCCAGGGTGCCGAAGGTCGAACCGGCGGAGTTGCCCCCGGAGGAACGCGCCAAAAAGGCCAAGGAGATCTGCTTCGATCTCCTCGCCGCCCGGCCGCGGGCAGCCGAGGAATTGCGGCAGACGTTGCAACGCAAGGGGTTCGACAGCGACACCATCGAAACTCTGCTCGGCAAGCTCGACCGGGCCGGGCTCGTCAACGACGCCGAGTTCGCCGAAATCTGGGTCCGCAACCGGCACGCCAACCAAGGGCTGTCTCGCAATGCGCTCGTTGCGGAGCTGCGCCGTAAAGGAATCGACGGTGAGGTCGCGGCGCAAGCCGCGGAAGAAGTCGACCGCGACGCCGAGGAGCAGCGGGCTCGGGAGTTGGTACGCAAACGCCTCGGGTCGCTCGGGAACGTCGATGAGCAGACCGCGATCCGCCGGCTGCTCGGTTTTCTTGCCAGAAAGGGGTACCCACAAGGTCTTGCGTACACAGTGATCCGTGACGAACTGCGTGAGTTCGGGGCGGAGTCCACGGTGCTCGACGACGCCGTCGTCGACTGAGCGCCGAGGCGGACGAAAGCCCGCCACGACTCGCCGAGACGAGCGGTGACGGGTCCGGAGTCAGCCGTGCAACGCAGCGGCCTCGGCGGCGAGCGTCTCGACAGCGGCGAAGTCCTTGGCTGCCAGCAGTTTCGGCGGCGTCAGCCACGACCCGCCGATGCAGCCGACGTTCGGCAGCGCCAAATAGGACGGCGCCGACGACACCGTGATGCCGCCTGTCGGGCAGAAGTGCAGCCGCGGCAGGGGTCCGGCGATCGACTTCAGGAACGCGGCGCCCCCGCTGGCCTCCGCCGGGAAGAACTTCAGCGCGGTCAGCCCCCGCTCGGCGAGCCGCATGGCCTCCGACACCGTGCTCGCGCCCGGCAAGAACGGCAGCCCGGTAGCGAAGGCGGCGTCCAGCACTGCGTCCGTACAGCCCGGCGTCACCAGGAACTTCGCGCCCGCCGCGGTTGCCTGCGCAGCATGCTCCGGCGACGTCACCGTGCCGGCGCCGACGACGATGTCCGGCACCTCGGTGGCCACGCGCTCGATCGCGGCCAGCGCGACCGGTGTCCGCAGCGTCAGCTCGATCACCCCGATCCCGCCGGCGTGCAGGGCGCGGGCCGTCGGCACCGCGTCGTCGACGTCGTCGATCACTACGACAGGCATCACAGGGGACAGAGCGAGCAGGTCCGAGCCGGTGGTCACTGACCGACCTCCTGGGTCTGGAGAGCGTACGAGGACGTACCCATTGTCCCGCGTCCGAATGGTGGAAAGCCCCGGGCGAGGTCCAGTTCCGGGGTGAGCGCTCCGAAGACGCTCGCGCCCTGGTCAGCCGGGCCGACTGCGCGGCGAAGAGCGCCGAACAGCTCGCGCCCGGTGCCGGTCCACTCGGCTTCCGACGGCGGTGCATCCACCAGCTCCCGCTGCGCCAGGTCCGCGACCAGCACGTCGAGGGACCCGGAGCGTGCGTCGAACCGGATCACGTCACCGTCGGCGATCCGGGCGATCGGCCCGCCCACCGCTGCTTCCGGCGTCACCTGGATCGCGGCCGGGATCTTGCCCGAGGCTCCCGACATCCGCCCGTCGGTGAGCAACGCGACCTGGAATCCCCGGTCCATCAACACTCCCAGCGCCGGCGTGAGCCCGTGCAGCTCCGGCATGCCATTCGCCTGCGGACCCTGCTGCCGCAGCACCACGACCACGTCCCGATCGAGTTCCCCGGCTTCGAACGCGACGCGGAACGCGTCCTGCGAGGTGAACACTCGCGCCGGAGCCTCGACCACTCGATGCTCCGGTGCCACCGCCGACACCTTCGTGACCGCGCGGCCGAGGTTGCCCGCCATCATCCGCAGCCCACCGTTGGGCGCGAAAGGACGCTTCGCCGGGCGCAACACCTCCTCGTCGAGACTGCGCGTGGGCACGTCCCGCCACACCAGTTCGCCGTCGGACAGAATTGGTTCCTGCGTGTACCGGCGCAGCCCGACGCCCGCCACGGTGTGCACGTCTTCATGCAGCAGCCCGGCGTCGAGGAGCGTGCCGACGAGGAACTGGATACCGCCGGCCGCGTGGAAATGATTGATGTCCGCACTGCCGTTCGGGTACACGCGCGCCAGCAGCGGAACGATTGCCGACAGATCCGAGAAATCGTCCCAGCTCAGCTGGATTCCGGCCGCCGCAGCGACCGCGACCAGGTGCATCGTGTGATTCGTCGACCCGCCGGTGGCCAGCAGCGACACAATGCCGTTCACGAACGCTTTCTCGTCCAGCACCTGCGAAATCGGCGTGTACTCCGCACCCCGCGAGAGCGCGACCACCCGCCGGCCCGCCTCCTCGGTGAGCGCCTGACGCAACGGCGTGTTCGGAGGCACGAAGCTCGCGCCCGGCAGGTGCAGGCCCATCACCTCGACCACCATCTGGTTCGAGTTCGCGGTGCCGTAGAACGTGCAGGTGCCGGCCGAGTGGTAGGACGCGGCTTCGGCGTCGAGCAAGTCTTCCCGCGTCGCGCGCCCCTCGGCGTACAGCTGGCGCACGCGCGCCTTGTCCTTGTTCGGCAGCCCCGAATTCATCGGCCCCGCAGGCACGAGCACGGCCGGCAGATGTCCGAACGACAGCGCACCGATCAGCAATCCGGGCACGATCTTGTCGCACACGCCCAGCAGCAGCGCCGCGTCGAACATGTCGTGGGACAGCGCGATCGCCGTCGCCATCGCGATCACCTCGCGACTGAACAGCGACAACTCCATGCCCGGACGCCCCTGCGTGACGCCGTCGCACATCGCGGGCACCCCTCCGGCGAACTGCGCGACACCGCCTGCCGCCCGGACTGATTTCTTCAGCCACGCCGGGTATTCCTGCATCGGTTGGTGCGCCGAGAGCAAATCGTTGTAAGAGGACACGATCGCTACGCCCGGCGCGCGCAGTTGCCGCAGCGCTTGCTTGTCGATGCCGTCCATGGCGGCGAAACCGTGCGCGAGGTTGCTGCAGGCGAGGCCCCGGCGGACCGGCCCTTCCTCGAAAGCGGCCGCACTGCGGGCGAGATACGCCGCTCGCGTCTCGGCGCTGCGCTCGACGATCCGGGCGGTGACCTCGGCGAGGACAGGGTGCACCGCGGCGGTCGGTTTCGGGCTGCTGCTCATCTCCGGCTCCCGGCTCACAAGTCGTGACGGGTTCGCGAGACGGCGTCACTGACGTCGCGGGAACGTGACGGCTACCACGGTAACCCGGAGGTCCTCACGAGACAAAATCGATTCAGAAACAAGGTGGAGTGAGCAAGGTCACGTCCCCTCGTGGAGGCGTGATCGGGAGTCGGCTCGAGTGTGGGCTGGGAAGGTTGTGTTCCAGGTCTGCAGACGGCCATGATCCTCGAAACGGATTTGATGCGCACTTTACGGGGCGCTCGGAGCGGGGTGCATTTCGGACGTCGAGGATCATTGTTGCGGGGCGGGTTTGCTCAAGGCTGGCGGCGAATTGAGGGCCGGGACAGCGAACTCTGTCGCCGGATTCTTCGCGGCGGAATTGCCACATTTTCCTGATGCGAGCGAACCGCGCATTCGATGCCGGTGTCATTGATTCTGGCGCAGATTTCTGATTGTCGGTGAAATGGCATTCCGGCCAGATCGGTCGACGATGCTGAGCTGGGACTGGTTAGCGATCGGCGCGAGGCTATGGGCGCAGCCCACTCAGCTCGAGCCCATTTCCTCGGCAGTGCGTAAATTGCCGGTATCATTCCTTGTAATTCCCAATCTTCCTGTTTTCTGAGCTGTGATATCGAGGTGAGTGGAAGGTCTGGCCGCGTGGCCGAAGAAAATGCCGCTGTGGTGATGAAATTTTTTACATCTTCTGAGCGCTGAAGCGGACCGAATTGCTGCCCTTTGAGGGCCCGGTGGCAAGTTCTCGCGGACATTCTGGCGAGCCCGCTCCGGCTTTGATCGAACGGTTCATTCCCAGTAGCATTGAGTGATTGGCCAAGAACTCTTCGTATATCCAAAGCCTTCGAGTAAGTCGTCGTTCGTGCACTAGGCGCCCACCGCGCCCGGTTTGACCTGCGCAGCTTGACGTTCCGAGCTCTCGGGCGCATCCCTGGCAGGCCCGCTCTCCAAGGTCAACAGGCAACACGCACGTCGGTGTGCTACTTGTCACAGTGCACGACGCGAGGCAGAGTCGTACCTGGCGACGTTGATCGTCACCCGAACTGCCGGCCCCACCACCAGGGAGGCTCCCGATGTCCACCACAGAGATCGCCGAACTGCGGCGCACCATCGGCCAGTTGCGGCAGTGCGTGGGCGCATTGCGCTCCCGCTACGGCGACGCGTCCGCGGTGCGCAGGCTGGCCAACGACGTCGAGCGGCTCGACATCGACACTGCCGACCTCGACGGGCACCCGCCCGCTGTGCCCGCCCAGCCGAAAGCCGTCGAACGCGTTCCTGTTCCGGATACCCCGTACGACCCGGCGCTGTGGAGCGGCGCCGACGACGAGGGTGTCGGTGGCTACAAGCGCGACCAGCGGTGAGCGCCCCCGCTGACAACGACGTCAGCCGCGCCCGCACCGGCGTACGAGCGCCGGGGCGGGCGTTGCTCGCCGCCCGGACGCTGCGCACCGACCGGTGGTGGCTGCAACCCCTGCTCACTGTGCTGGGGCTGGCCACCTTCATCGTCTACGCGACGGTCCGGTCGTTCGTGCGCACCGCCTACTGGGTGCCGGAATACCACTATCTGACGCCGTTCTACTCGCCCTGTGTGTCCACGTCGTGTGTCGAGGGTTCGAGCCACTTCGGGCACTGGTTCGGCGAGCTGCCGTCCTGGCTGCCGCTGGGTGTGCTCGTGCTGCCGTTCCTGCTCGGCTTCCGGCTCACCTGCTACTACTACCGCAAGGCCTACTACCGCTCGGTATGGTTCTCCCCGCCGGCGTGCGCGGTCGCCGAACCGCACGCGCGCTACACCGGCGAGACGCGGCTGCCGTTGATCATCCAGAACGTGCACCGTTACTTCTTCTACGTCGCTTGCATCGTCTCGCTCGTCAACACCTACGACGCGATCGTCGCCTTCCAAAGCCCCACCGGTTTCGGCTTCGGGCTGGGCAACGTCGTCCTCGTGGTCAACGTCGTGCTGCTGTGGGCGTACACGCTGTCGTGCCACTCGTGCCGGCACGTCACCGGCGGGCGGCTCAAGCACTTCTCGAAACATCCCGTCCGGTACTGGATCTGGACGCAGGTCACGAAACTCAACACCCGGCACATGACGCTCGCGTGGACCACGCTCGGCACGCTCGTGCTGACCGACCTCTACGTGATGCTCGTGGCCAGCGGTGCGATCGCGGATCCGCGATTCGTGGGCTGACTCCGGCTTTCCCGACATTCCGGCAGCACAAGGCAGTTCTCCCCAGCTCGTGAGGTGGCTCATTCCATGACCGAGGTCGAACGGCACAACTACGACGTGGTGGTGATCGGTGCCGGCGGCGCCGGTCTGCGCGCCGTGATCGAGGCGCGTGAACGTGGTTTCAGCGTCGCAGTGGTGTGCAAATCCCTGTTCGGCAAGGCGCACACCGTGATGGCCGAGGGCGGGTGCGCGGCGTCGATGGGCAACGCGAACCCGAACGACAACTGGCAGGTCCACTTCCGCGACACCATGCGCGGCGGCAAGTTCCTCAACAACTGGCGGATGGCCGAGCTGCACGCCAGGGAGGCGCCGGACCGGGTCTGGGAACTCGAGACGTACGGCGCGTTGTTCGACCGCACCGCCGACGGCCGGATCAGCCAGCGCAACTTCGGCGGGCACACGTACCCGCGGCTCGCGCACGTCGGCGACCGCACCGGACTCGAGCTGATCCGTACCATGCAGCAGAAGATCGTTTCGCTGCAGCAGGAGGACTTCAAGGAGTACGGCGACTACGAGGCCAGGATCAAGGTCTTCGCCGAATGCACGGTCACCGAGCTCCTACTCGACGGCGGCGCGGTTGCCGGCGCGTTCGGTTACTGGCGCGAGAGCGGTCGGTTCGTGCTGTTCGAGGCGCCCGCCGTCGTGCTCGCGACGGGCGGCATCGGCAAATCCTTCAAGGTGACATCGAACTCGTGGGAGTACACCGGCGACGGGCACGCGCTGGCTCTGCGTGCGGGCGCGAAGCTGATCAACATGGAGTTCGTGCAGTTCCATCCGACCGGGATGGTCTGGCCGCCGAGCGTCAAGGGCATCCTCGTCACCGAGGGCGTCCGCGGTGACGGAGGTGTCCTCAAGAACTCCGACGACAAGCGGTTCATGTTCGAGTACGTGCCCGAGGTGTTCAAGGGCCAGTACGCAGACAGCGAGGACGAGGCCGACCGCTGGTACACCGACCAGGAAACCAACCGCCGTACTCCTGACCTGCTTCCGCGAGACGAGGTGGCGCGCGCGATCAACTCCGAGGTCAAGGAGGGTCGCGGCTCCCCGCACGGCGGTGTGTTCCTCGACATCGCGAGTCGCCTTCCCGCCGAGGAGATCCAGCGGAGGCTGCCTTCGATGTACCACCAGTTCAAGGAACTGGCCGACGTCGACATCACCAAAGAGCCCATGGAGGTCGGTCCCACCTGCCACTACGTGATGGGCGGGGTCGAAGTCGACCCGGACACCGGCGCGGCGAGCGTGCCCGGCCTGTTCGCCGCGGGCGAATGCTCCGGCGGCATGCACGGATCGAACCGGCTCGGCGGCAACTCGCTGTCGGACCTGCTGGTGTTCGGCCGCCGCGCAGGCCTTGGCGCAGCGTCCTATGTAGACGGTCTGGCTGCCCGGCCGCAGGTGGCTCAGTCCGATGTGGACTCTGCGGCGAAGATGGCGCTGGCGCCGTTCGATCCTCCGGCCGAGGGTACTCCGGAGAACCCGTACACCCTGCACACCGAGCTGCAGCAGTCGATGAACGACTTGGTCGGCATCATCCGCAAGGCCGGGGAAATCCAGCAGGCGCTGGAAAAACTCGCCGAGATCCGGCAGCGGGTGCGGCAGGTGACCGTGGAGGGGCATCGGCAGTTCAACCCTGGCTGGCACCTCGCGCTCGACCTGCGCAACATGCTGCTGGTGAGCGAATGCGTCGCGCGCGCAGCGCTCACCCGCACGGAAAGCCGCGGCGGCCACACCCGAGACGACTACCCGTCGATGGATCGGGATTGGCGGCACCGGTTGCTCGTCTGCTCCGCGCAGCCGGGTGACCATCCGCTGGTGCCGGACGTCGACGTGGTCGTGGAGGAGCAGGTGGCGATGCGGCCGGACCTGCTGGAGCTGTTCGAGCTCGACGAGCTGGGCAAGTACTTCACCGACGGTGAGCTGGAACCGCACCCCGGGAGGAACGCGTGAGCTACCAGGCGAAGTTCCGGGTGTGGCGGGGCGACGACACCGGCGGCGACCTGCAGGACTTTACCGTGGAGGTGAACGAAGGCGAGGTCGTGCTCGACATCATCCACCGGTTGCAGGCCACGCAGGCTGCCGACCTCGCCGTGCGCTGGAACTGCAAAGCAGGCAAGTGCGGCTCGTGCTCCGCGGAAATCAACGGCAGGCCGCGCCTGCTGTGCATGACGCGGATGTCGACGTTCACCGAGGACGAGGTCGTCACCGTCACGCCCATGCGTACCTTCCCGGTGATCCGCGACCTCGTCACGGACGTCTCGTTCAACTACACCAAGGCCCGGGAGATCCCGTCGTTCACCCCGCCGGAGGGGCTGAAGCCGGGCGAGTACCGGATGCAGCAGGTGGACGTCGAGCGCTCGCAGGAGTTCCGCAAGTGCATCGAGTGCTACCTGTGCCAGAACACCTGTCACGTGGTGCGCGACCACGAGGAGAACAAGGAGAGCTTCGCCGGCCCGCGCTACCTCATGCGGATCGCGGAACTGGAGATGCACCCCTTGGACGCCGCCGACCGTCGCGACGCGGCGCAGGACGAGCACGGCCTCGGGTTCTGCAACATCACCAAGTGCTGCACCGAGGTATGCCCGGAAGGCATCCACATCACCGACAACGCGCTGATCCCGATGAAGGAACGCGTCGCCGACCGCAAGTACGACCCGATTGTCTGGTTGGGGGACAAGCTCTTCCGGCGCAGCCGCTGACCCTGGCCGCACTCGACTTGCAATCGTCGCGGTGCTGCCCTGCGTCGGTGCCCGTCTTGGTTGACCGGGTCAGCGCGTGCCGGTGGTTCCTGCGCAGGTTCGCAGCGCGGGCGCCACTTGCCGTGGCGTCGACTCGTCGTGACTTCGGGTCCGGGGTGACGTCCACCCGCGGTGAGATCTACGCAGCACGGCTTCCCACCGCGCGATCGACCTGCGGCGGCGTCGATACGAGAGGTGCCGATGGGCAGCATTGATGGTGCGGCGTCAGTCCGCGGCATCCAGACGTCAAGTGATGCCAAGGGAACGTCGCTGACGGTTTAGCGGTATCAACGCGCGGCGGCATCGACGTCGCCCGGCACTAGCCAGCGGCAACATCGACGTTGACTGGACGCGATGGGATCGATGCCGACGATGCTCGGCATCGATGCGCGCAGCCGCATCGACGTTGACCCACCCGGACGGACAGCCGTGTGAGCGAATGGCTGTCGCACGGCAGTATCGGCCAACCGCGCCGGCGCCGTCGAATTGGAGCGCCAGTGCTGTCGACTTACCGCGTATAGGTTGCTGCAGCCGTCACGTCGAGTGGTTCGTGCCGAGCGGTGGCCTGGTCGGATACCAGGCCACCGTGCCGGCGACGCTCGAGCGGGTACGGCAACCCGCGGCTGTCTCCGACCGTCACACGACCTCGTCCCGTCGCCGCGGCAGCAGCTGCTGTTTGGTGCGTTTCGCCGGCGGTTTCCCTGTGGCGGCGGGATTTGGTTGTGTGGCGGCCGGAGGTCGTCGTGCGTGAGGTCGGCGCAGGCCCGGGCTATCAGGCCGGCCACACGCGGGTCGGGGGAGTGATCGAACGCACCTGTGCGTTGGCCACCGCACAGGGGATTCTCTGCACTTCCACACGGCCACTACGACGATGCTCGTGGGCTCTTGTTGCGTGGGTACTTCGGATATGAGACGACCGTAGCACAGGTCGCGGGTGGATGTGTGGCGCGAGTGGTCGTTCTGGGGCGGGCAGCGAAGCGAGACTTTCCACCCGGCTGGTGAGACGATTGGCTGATAGCGCAGCTGATGCGAGGGGACGGAGGCCTCATGATCACCGGTGCACACGTGATCCTCTACAGCAGTGATGCGGAGGCGGATCGGGCTTTTTTGCGCGACACGCTGGGGTTCACATCCGTCGACGCGGGACAAGGCTGGCTCATTTTCCGCTTGCCGCCGACGGAAGTCGCCGTGCACCCGGCCGGAGGCGGGCCGCAGCAGGAGTTCTACCTGATGTGCGACGACCTCGACGAGACAGTGCGACAGCTGACCGCGAAGGGAGCGGAGGTCGACGGGGAGGTGGTCACGGCGCCCTGGGGTACGCGGGTGTCGATCAGGTTGCCCAGCGGCGGATTGCTGCCGCTCTACCAGCCGCGTCATCCGCTTGCGCATGACCAGGGTTAGCCGGGTTGTTCGCGTCTTTGTCCGGGTTGACAAGGCTTCGTGCCGGGCAAGGTGATCACTGCCCTTGGCTTGGCCGGGGTTTTGTGTCCAATGTGGACTTGCCGGATTCTCTTGCCGGTCAGGGTGAGTTCAGGATGGTCGGTGCACAGGCGTGCATTGTGTTCGGTGGTTCCTTCTTGCTGTGTAACGGGATTCGCTCTCAGCTGAGCTGAAGAATCTGGATGTGGCGGTTCAGGTCTGGACAAACACAACTGGATCACGCCTGATTCGTGCACGGATTCGTTGGTGCTGTGGGGATCTCGGGTCGAGACAGGTGATCCGGGATCACACGTTCGAGTGATGTGGCGGGCTGGGTGGTCGGCGCGAGGCTCGAAATTGTCGTACCCGGATGGGACTCTGTCAGGGAAGTCATCGGAGACAGGGGAGGACACATGACGGTCGAGGCTTCACCGCAGGTGGTCGCGATCAACCGGGGCACCGAGCGGGCTGCCGATTCCGGTCGCACGCGCGGACCTGAACACGAGACGCTTGAGGTGTGGATCACCCGAGGGGTGCACGATAGAGGACGACGGGAGTCGCGGAGTGAAGGTCACGACATCGGATATCGGGGCCGGGCAGGTTTTTCGTCGTGGGCTCGGCGGAGGGGTGGATCGGTGGGTTCGACGTAGGTGGAGCAGAGGTCATCGGCTACGAGGAGGAAAGCGGGGAGTGTCGGTCGCACTTCTTTGACACTCAAGGGAATGCCGCGGTGAGTGGGCTGGTGGCTCAGCGGGATGCCTGTGTGCACCACGGTGAGACGAATCGGTCCACAGCGGAATTCAACGAAGACGGCCGGGTGCAGACGGTGGTCGACGAGCGGACTTACGGGACGGTGGATATCGGGTTTCGATGGAGGTGCGGATGCTCAAGGTCGGGTGAGAGGGCTGGGCTGAGCGGCAGTGGCGTGCTGGTCTGAGGAGGTCGGTGTGGCTGGAGACAGGAGGGTGACGTAGGAGAGGAAGTGATGGGGTGGGACGACGGCACCTGAGCTGGGAGCGCAACAACGTAGCTATCGGTGAAGGTGGTGGTCCTTGAAACGGCAGACCAACGGCGCCGCGAACGGGAAACCCCCGGCTCCGCTGGGATAGCGGTGCCGGGGGCTTCGGGGCCGCGGCCGAGCGTCGGGCGCACGTCAGGCGAGGGTGTCAGGCGAACCATGCCAGGCAACCCTGGCAGGCGACCTACGCTGGGCGACCCACGTCTGTCAGACGTGTCTGGCAGTCACGTCAGGCGAATGTCAGGCCGTCCCAGCCCCGGGAAGGGCTCCACCGCCACCGGCTCCGGCGGCGCCCATCACGACCTGCTCCGCGCGGTTGTCTGTCGTGTCGATGTGTTTCTTGCTGCGGCGGTTGCGCTTTTCCAGGTACGTCGCGAGTGCGGTCAGGAGGAGGCACATCACGATGTAGATCGCGGCCGCGACGAGGGTCGACGGGACGATCGGGCGGCCGAAGTCGCCCTGGGTGCCGATGTAGCGGGCGTAGTACAAGAGTTCCGGGTACGTCACCAGGAAGCCCAGGGCGGTGTCCTTGAGCAGCACCACCAGCTGGCTGATGATCGTCGGCAGCATGGCGCGCAACGCTTGTGGCAGCAGGACCGTGAACATCACCTGGGTCTTGCGCATGCCGAGCGCGTACGCGGCTTCGCTCTGGCCCTTCGGCAGCGAAAGGATGCCGGCGCGGAACACCTCCGCCAGCACCGAGCCGTTGTACAGCGTCAAGCCCAGCACGACCGCGAACAGCGGTGACGTGTCCACACCGAGAGTCGGGAGGCCGTAGTAGAAGAGGAACATCAGGATCAGCAACGGGATCGCGCGGAAGAACTCCACGACGAATGCGCAGATTCCGCGTATCCAGGCGTGATCGGAGAGGCGTCCGGCGGCGAAGACTGCACCGAACACCACCGCGAGGACCGCGCCGAGGGCGAAGGCCTTGAGGGTTGCCAGTACGGCGCTCGCGAGGTCGCTCTGCACCTGTGAGTACTGGAGCCACTCCCACTTGCGGCCGGAGAACTGGCCGCTGTCGGCGAAGCGGTACAGCACGTACGCGATCAGGGCCAGCACGACGACGATGCCGAGGACCGCGTAAAGCCGGTGGCGGACACGGGATTTCGGGCCCGGGGTGTCGAACAGGACGGTGCTCATGCGGCCACCTCACCGGTGCTCGGCACGGCCTCAGCCGTGAATGACACCGCGGCCGGTGCCGCGAATGACGCTGCCGTCGACGCCGCGAATGACGTCGCAGGCGATACCTCGGGCAGCGCCGAGGGCAACCCAACGGGCAGCGCCGAGCGCAACGCAACGGGCGATGCCGAGGAGAACGCCACAGGGAACTCCAAGGGAGACGCAACGGGCGACGCCGAGCGCAACGCAACGGGCGACGCCGTGCTTGAGAATGGTCCGGTCACAAGGATGCTCATCGGGCCACGCTCCAGCGCTTCTCCAGGCTGCGCTGCACCAGTGACAGCACCGACACGAGGATGATGAAACCGAGTGCCACCCACAGCAGGGCGACCATCTGGTTGTCGCCGCGTTCGGAGACGTACTGGCGGATCGCGCCGGCTTCGGCGACCGAGAAACCACTTGCGATCGTCGTGTTCTTCAGCAGTGCGATCAGGGTGCTGATCAGCGGCGGTACCACCGACCGCAGGGCCTGCGGGAGTACCACGCGGCCGATGATCTGGCCGAACGTGAGTCCCAGTGCTCGGCCTGCTTCGGCCTGGCCCACCGGCACCGTGTTGATGCCCGACCGCACGACCTCGCAGATGAACGCCGACGTGTACAGCGTGAGCGCCACCGCGGCCGAAGGGAAGTAGTCGATCTTGACGATGTCGAGGAGCGGGTAGGCGAACACGAGGAACGCGAACACGAGCGTCAGCGGCGTGTTGCGCAGCAGGGTGACGTACGCCGTGCCGATCGCGCGCAGTACCGGGACCGGGCTCACCCTCAGCATGGCGAGGATCGTGCCCAGCACCAGGCTGCCGGCGCCCGCGATGAGGAACAGTTCGATCGTGGTGAGAAAGAAGGGACCGAAGAGGTCCAGATTGTCGAGCAGGACGTCCATGGAGCCTTCCCCGCGTCCGTGTGCCGATGGTGGGTGTGGAGCGGCCGGTGGGCGAAACTTCCACCCACCGGCCGCCGGATCAGGTCAGTACCGCTCGATGGTCGGCTTCGTCGCGGATGCGCCCGACTTGCCGAGGGTGGCGTCGTAGATCTTCTGCCACGTGCCGTTGTCCAGCGCGGCCTGCAGCAGGTCGTCGATCTTGTCGCGCAGCACCTTGTCGTCCTTGTTCAGGCCGATGCCGTACGGCTCCTTCGAGAACGTCTTGCCCACGACCCGGAGGGCGTCCTTGTCCTGGGCGGCGTAGCCCTTCAGGATCGCGTCGTCGGTGGTGACCGCGTCGACGTCCTTCGTGGTCAGCTTCTCCACGCACTGCGAGTACTTCTGGAACTCGACGATGTTGCCCGGCTCCGTGAGGCCCTGCTCGCGCACGCGCTGGATCGGGGTGGACCCGGTGACCGAGCAGACCTTCTTGCCCTTCAGCGATTCCGGCCCGGTGATCGAGTTGTCGTCCTTGCGCACCAGGAGGTCCTGCCCGGCCTGGAAGTACGGCCCGGCGAACGACACGAGCTTCTTGCGCTTGTCGCTGATCGTGTACGTGCCGACGTAGTAGTCGACCTGGCCGTTCGAAATGGCCTGCTCACGGGCCCCCGAGTCGACCGTGGTGTACTTGATCTTGTCCTCGCTGATGCCGAGGCCGGCGGCGACCATGCGCGCGATCTCGATGTCGAAGCCTTCGAACTTGCCGGTCTTCGGGTCCTTCTGGCCGAGGCCGGGCTGGTCGTCCTTCACGCCGACGGTGATCGAGCCCGCGGACTTGATCTTCGTGAAAACCGGCGAGCCGTCGAGCTTCACGTCCTTCGCCACTTCGTAGGTGGGCACGGCGGCATTGTTCGCGCTTTCCCCGCCCGAGCCGGTCGGGGTGCCTTCCTTGCCGCAGGCCGTGAGCAGCAGCCCGCCGGCGAGCAGGCCGGCCGCGAGGGTGCGGATCCTCATGGTGACTCTCTCCTGTATCTGTGTCCGGGAACGTCGGTACCTGTCCGGGTACGGCCGATTACAGCCACCGCGGAGCCAGTGCGCCGGGGGAATCCCCCGAACGGGTCAGTGGGTCAGGATCTTGCCGAGGAAGTCCTTCGCGCGGTCGGACTTCGGCTTGGTGAAGAAGTCGTCCGGCGTGGTGTCCTCGACGATCTCGCCGTCGGCCATGAAGATCACCCGATCGGCGGCCCGGCGGGCGAAGCCCATTTCGTGGGTGACGACGAGCATCGTCATGCCGTCCTTCGCGAGGCCGGTCATCACGTCGAGCACCTCCTGGACCATTTCCGGGTCCAGTGCCGAGGTGGGTTCGTCGAACAGCATCACCTTGGGCCGCATGGCGAGCGCGCGGGCGATTGCCACGCGCTGCTGCTGGCCGCCGGACAACTGGGCCGGGTACTTGTCCGCCTGGTTGGCGATGCCGACGCGGTCGAGCAGCTCCATCGCCGTCTTGCGGGCCTCGGCCTGCGTGGTCTTGCGGACCTTCACCGGCGCGAGCATGACGTTCTCGACGATCGTCTTGTGCGCGAACAGGTTGAACTGCTGGAAGACCATCCCGACGTCGGCCCGCAGCGCGGCGAGCGCCTTGCCTTCCGCAGGCAGCGGGACACCGTCCACCGCGATCTCGCCGGAGTTGATCGGCTCGAGCCGGTTGATCGCCCGGCACAGCGTCGACTTGCCCGACCCGGACGGCCCGAGCACCACCACGACCTGACCGCGCGGGACCTCGAGGTTGATCTCCTTCAGCACGTGCAGATCGCCGAAGTACTTGTTCACGGCGGCCGCCTTGATCATCGGCGTCGCCACCTCCGTGGTCATCCTGGCCTCCAGAGCTTCGTTGGTCGTTCGGCGCCCGCGGGACCGGGATCCCGCTTCGCTGGCCGGAAACCTACTACCGTGACACCGGTTGTAAAGACAGCTTGAGCAATACTTAGGGTTTCAACTACGTATCGGATACAGCTGTCTGTGGCACTGTTCAGCCTAGCCGGATGAGTGACAGCCGCCACTCATGTGTCCACGGCGTGGTGTCGTGGCGTTCCGGGGTGCCCGCTACCGTGGTCGGGATCACCGGGGAGGCTGACCGTGCGGGTGCTGCTCGTGGAGGACGACGACCGGGTCGCGGGTGCGCTCGTACCCGCGCTGACCAGGCGTGGGCTGACGATGCAGCGGCTGGCCTCCGGGGCCGGGGTGCTCGAACGCGTCCACGACGTCGACGTCATCCTGCTCGACCTCGGCCTGCCCGACATCGATGGCGTGGTCCTGTGCCGCCGGATCCGCGCGGTCAGCGACGTCGCCGTGATCGTGGTGTCCGCGCGCGGTGAGGTCGACGACCGGGTGCAGGGCCTTCGTGCCGGTGCTGACGACTACCTGGTCAAGCCCTACGACGTCGAGGAGCTGCTCGCGCGCGTCGAGGCGGTGCGGCGGCGGCGCGGGGAGCGGGTGGCGCAGACCGTGCCGGTGGTCGAGGTCGGCGACGTCCGGATCGATCTCGCTCGGCACGAGGTCGTCGTCGCGGGCGAGCCGATTTCCTTGTCCCGCAAGGAGTTCCAGGTCCTCGCGCTCGTCGCGGGCGCGGGCGGTGCGGTGTGCTCGCGCGAGCAGGTGCTCAACGAGGTGTGGGGGCACCGCAGCGCCGCGGAGAGCCGGTCGCTAGATGTGCACGTGGCCACGCTGCGGACCAAACTCGGCCGTCCGGCGCTGATCGAAACCGTCCGCGGGGTCGGCTACCGGCTGGGCAACGGACGGGACTGAGCGTGCGCGTCCGGTTGCAGAGCATCGTCGTCACGCTCGTCGCGTTGCTCGTGTTCGGGCTCGGCATCCCGCTCGCGCTGAGTCTCGCGGGCAGCCTCCAGCAGCGGCTTTTCCTCGACCGGCTCACCGACACCGCGCGGTTCGCCTCGCTGCTGCAACGCCCGCTGCTCGACAACCAGCTGGGTCCGCTGGAGCCCAAGCTGCGCCGGTACACCGAGGTGTACGGCGTGAAGGTGGTCGTGGTGAACCAGGACGGCCAGCCGGTGCTGAGCTCACTCGGCGGTACGGACGCGGAGCGCATCGACCGGGCCGCGATCCAGGTGCCGGTGAACGAGGCGCTCGCCGCCCGCGCGCCGGAACCGGGGCCGCTGCTCCTGCCGTGGACGACCACTTCGCTGGTACTGGCCGAGCCGATTCTCATCGACGGCGAAGTGCGCGGCGCCGTGGTCACCGAATCAGCCACCGGCCACGTCCGCACGCAGCTGTTGCTGCAGTGGCTGGTGCTCGCCGTGGGCGCGCTGGTGGCGTTCGTGCTGGCGCTGCTCGTCGCGTTACCCGTGGTGCGCTGGACGCTCCGGCCCGTGAGACGGCTGGATGAGGCGACCGGCGCGCTGGTCGCGGCCGTGGTCAGCGGCCGCGAGGCGGAACCGGTGGGGGAGAGCGGCGGTCCGCCCGAGCTGCGGCAGCTGGGCCGTTCGTTCGACCGGATGGCGGCGAGCGTTTCGGAGGCGCTCACCGCACAGCGCGCGTTCGTCGCCGATGCTTCTCACCAGCTTCGCAACCCGTTGACCGCGCTGAAGATCCGGCTGGGCAACCTCGACGGGCACGTCGACGACGACACCGCGGCCGCCGATCTCGACGCGGCTCGGGTGGATGCCGGACGGCTCAACCAGATCCTCGAAGAGCTGCTGTCGATGGCCCGCGCCGAAGCCGCCGGCGGCGAGCTGGTGTCGGAAGATCTCGCCGCGCTGGTCGCCGACCGGGTCGCGGATTGGTCCGTGGTCGGGGCCGCGCGCGAGGTCACGCTGGAAAGCACCGTGAAGGTGGACGGCGCCCGCGTGCTCGTGCCGCCGCGCGGGCTGGAGGTCGTCCTCGATGCGCTGCTGGACAACGCGCTCAAGTTCACCCCCGCGGGCACCTCGGTCGCGGTGACCGCGGAACGCGACGGCGACCGGGTCACGCTCACCGTCCGCGACCACGGGCCGGGGTTGCGCGAGGACGAGCTGGAGCGGGCCACCGACCGGTTCTGGCGCAGCACGGCGCACCAGAATGTGCCCGGGTCGGGCCTCGGCCTGGCGATCGTCACGGAGATCGTCCGGCATTCCGGAGGAAACATTCACCTTTCGCTGCCCGAGGGCGGCGGCCTGCAGATCGCGATGGACTTCCCGGTCGCTTAGACCTTCTCTTCCCGGTAATACGCCAGCGCGCCCGGATGCAACGGCAGCGGTGCGGTCTCGATCCCCGGATGGACGTCGATCGACAGCGCTGCCCGGTTGACCGCGGCGAGCGCCGGACGGGAGTCGTAGAGACCCTTCGTGAGGGCTTTGGCGACGTCGGCGGGCATCGACGTGGGGACGACCAGGAAGTTCGGCACCACGAGCGTCGTGACCGGGCCGCTCTGGTCGTACGTGCTGCCCGGGATGGTCGCGGTCCCGTAGACCGGGCTGAACTCCTGCATCCCCGGCATCAGCGTGGCCATGTCGAGCAGCCGCAGGCCGATCTTGTGGGTGTACTGCGTGATCAGCGGGGTCGGCAGCCCGCCGGACCAGAAGAGCGCGTCGATCTTGCGGTCGGCCAGCGCGGCGAGCGAGTCCTCGAGGCTGAGCTCCTTCACCGTCACGGAGTCGCGAAGCCCGGCTACCTGCAGTACGCGCGCGGCGATGTACTCCACGCCCGACTCCGGCGAGCCGACCGCGATGTGCTGCCCGCGCAGCATCTGCACCGACGTGTACGGCGAGTCCGCGCGCACGACGATGTGCAGGTAGTCGTCGTGGATCCGGGCGAGCGTGGCGAGCTTGCCCGGATGCGCGGCGGCCGAGTCGGCGGCGAGGTCGGCCGCGACGAACGCGACGTCGGCGCCTCCGGACAGGACGCGGTTCAGGTTGTCGCGCGACCCCTGGGTGGCCAGCACCTCCGGCCGTTCGATGCCGAGTTCCCCCGCCCACGCGGTGGCCAGCGGCCCGGCGAGGTCGTGGTAGACGCCCCCGACCGACCCCGCCGCGACCCGCAGGCGCAGCCCCTCGAAGTCCGGACCGCACCCGGCGAGCAGCGCCAGAAGTGCCACGAGCGCCGCCGTCCGCCTCCATCGCATGGGGCGATGGTGCCAGATGCGGTCAGCCGGTGACGTCGGCAAGGCTCGAGCCCATCCGGATGGTGCTCAGCCACTGCGTCGCGGTCTCCGGTGCCTGGTGGTAGAGGCCCCATTTGAGGTAGTTGCGGGTGCCGTCGAAGGTGGTGCCGGTGTAGGTGGTGGAGCCGTCGGCGAACGTCTGGCGCACGCCGTCGAACCAGAACCGGATCGTGCCGTCGTGGCGGCCGGACGAGATCCGGAACGCGAATTCGTGCCACTCGTCATTCTTCGCGCGGGTCTGCCAGAGCGGGACCATCTCGTGCCCGGTGGTCCACTCTTCGAGCTTGAGCTGCCCGTCGCTCACCTTCAGCACGACGGGGTGGTTCGCGGTATCGCTGCTCGGGCTGCATTTCAGCTGGAACAGATAGCGGCTGGTGGAGTCGGCGATGCGGAACTTCGCCGACCAGCCGAGGTAATACGTGCTCCCGGCGGCGAGGTCCGGGCCGACGGCCTCGCACCGCTCCTCTCCGGTGAGCTGCGTGGCGACCCAGACGCGGCCCTTCTGCGGGTCCGCTGTGGTACGGAACTTGCCGTCGGCACACTGGATCGACCGGAACTGCCCGGTTCCCTCGGCCGGGTCGGCCGACCACGTGACCTGCTGCGGTGCCGCCGCGCCCGTGAGCGCGACCGCCGCCACGACCGCCGCCAGGCAGGCGGAAATCTTGCGCACAATTCCTCCTGAGGCGGCGGTCCGATTCCGAACAATGCCGGAGATGTTATCGGAAAGCGGCACGGGAATTCAACGAAAACAGGTGGCGGTACCCATTTTCTTTCCCGGTCAACGGCACCTTCTTCCGTCGGCACAATCCGATTCCGCGAGATCCGGGATTCGCCGTCCGGGCGGGCGGGCGGCTCCGCGCGGGTGCCGGGGTTTAGGCTGGAGGATGATGAACGCGAAAACCTACCAGATCCGCACGTTCGGCTGCCAGATGAACGTGCACGACTCCGAACGGCTCGCCGGGCAGCTCGAGGGCGCCGGGTACGTCCCGGTCGCGGGGCAGGCGAAGCCGGATCTGGTCGTGTTCAACACCTGCGCCGTGCGGGAGAATGCGGACAACAAGCTCTACGGCACCCTCGGGCACCTGCGCCCGGACAAGGTCGCCAATCCGGACATGCAGATCGCCGTCGGCGGGTGTCTCGCGCAGAAGGACCGCGGCGACATCGTGAAGCGGGCGCCGTGGGTGGACGTCGTCTTCGGCACGCACAACATCGGGTCGCTGCCTACCCTGCTGGAGCGCGCGCGGCACAACGCCGAAGCCGAGGTGGAGATCCTCGAATCGCTCGAGACGTTCCCCTCCACGCTGCCCGCCCGCCGCGAATCCTCGTACGCGAGCTGGGTGTCGGTTTCGGTCGGCTGCAACAACACTTGCACGTTCTGCATCGTGCCGTCGTTGCGCGGCAAGGAACGCGACCGGCGTCCCGGCGAGATTCTCGCCGAGGTCGAGGCTTTGGTGGCCGAGGGCGTGCTCGAGGTGACGCTGCTGGGCCAGAACGTGAACTCCTACGGCGTCGAATTCGGCGACCGGCTCGCGTTCGGCAAGTTGCTGCGCGCTTGCGGCGGGATCGACGGGCTGGAGCGCGTGCGGTTCACGTCGCCGCATCCGGCCGCGTTCACGTCCGACGTGATCGACGCGATGGCCGCGACCCCGAACGTGTGCCACCAGCTGCACATGCCGCTGCAGTCCGGATCGGACCGGGTGCTGCGCGAAATGCGCCGCTCGTACCGGTCCACGCGATACCTGAACATCCTCGACGAGGTGCGCGCCGCGATGCCGGACGCCGCCATCACCACCGACATCATCGTCGGCTTCCCCGGCGAGACGGAGGAGGATTTCCAGGCCACGCTCGACGTCGTCCGCGCGGCCCGGTTCTCCAGCGCGTTCACCTTCCAGTACTCGAAACGCCCCGGTACCCCGGCCGCGGACATGCCGGACCAGCTGCCGAAGGCGGTCGTGCAGGAACGCTACGACCGCCTGGTCGAGCTGCAGAACGAGATCTCCTGGGAGGAGAACCGCAAGCTGGTCGGCCGACGGGTCGAGCTGCTGGTCGCCGCGGGCGAGGGCCGCAAGGACGCGGAGACGCACCGGATGAGCGGACGGGCGCGAGACGGACGGCTGGTGCACTTCACGCCGTCCGGCCCGGCAGTGGACCGCGCGGTCCGGCCGGGCGACGTAGTGGAAGCGGTGATCAGCTACGGCGCGCCACACCACCTGGTCGCCGACGGCGACCTCCGGACGCATCGCCGCACGCGCGCGGGCGACAACGCCGAAGCAGGACTTCGGCCCACGACGAGCGGGGTCACCCTGGGACTGCCGGGCTTCGGCGCCCCGGCGGCGCAACCGGCCCCGGTGAGTGAGTGTGCACGGTGAGTGAACCGGGAACGCCGGCCGAGGTCGACCGGCAGCTGAGCGAGGAAATCGACGAGGCGGGCGAGCGCGTGGCCCGGACCGTCGAGCTGGGCAGGCGCGGGTTCACCATCTCGGTGATGATCTTCGTACTGCTGATCGCGCAGCTTCTGCCGTGGGCCGAGGGGCACGCCGGCTGGCAGGTGCTGACCGGTCAAGCCGGCGGCATCCCCCTGCTGTTCGCGGCGACGTCCACCGGCATCGGCGTACTGGCCGGCGCGGTCGCACTCGTGTCGCGCCGCTGGTGGGTCGCCTGGTGCTGCGCCGCGGGCGGCTGGTTCGCCTCGGTGGACGGCCTGCTCGCGATCTGGTCCCAGCAGTCCGCCCACGCCACCGGCGCCGCAGGCAACGGCCCGGGCTTCGGCATGATCATCGCCTGGATCGCCACCATCATCCTGGCCACCCTCTGGATGCGCACCGCCTTCTCCCGCGCCTGAAGTCCGTGAAGGGAACCTTCACGGAATCAGATTCCGTGAAGGTTCCCTTCACGGACTTTCACCGACACCCACCCAGCCGCACCCGCGCACTCACCAGGACCTGGGCACCCAGACCCGGCCCTGCACCCCGATACGAAGCCAAAAACACGGTCGGGAGGGGCTAGTCAAGGCATCTTTCCCGCCTTGACTAGCCCCTCCCGACCGTTGTCACAATCCAGCTTCGGGGTGCCCGCCAAACCTCACCGATCAGCCACCGCAGCCTCGGCAGCCTCCATCCACTCCCGCCACTGCGCCGCCTGCTCATCAGCCTTCCGGGCTCGCCGCTCATCCCCGGCAGCCCGCGCCTTCGCCGCCTGCGCCTCGAACTGCTCGACCCGCTCCCGGAACTGCGCCGCCCTGGCCTGTGCTTCCGGGTCGGTGCGGCGCCACCGGCTGTCCTCGGCCGATTTCACCGCGTCCTGCACGGCCTTGAGCCGTCCGTCCAGTTCACGGATGCGCTCGCGCGGCACCTTGCCGATCTCGTCCCACTGCTCCTGGATCCGGCGCAGCGCGGACTTGGCCGCGTCGAGGTTGGCCGCCACGTCGATCTTCTCGGCCTCGGCGAGCAGCTCCTCCTTGCGCACCGCATTGCCCGCGAACTCCGCGTCCCGCTCGGTGAACACTGCCGACCGGCGGGCGAAGAACGCGTCCTGCGCGGCGCGGAACCGCTGCCACAGCGCCTCGTCGCTGTCCTTCGGGGCCCGGCCGGCGGCCTTCCACTCGGCCATCAGCTCCTTGTACCGTCCGGCCGTCGCGCCCCAGTCGTCCGAATCGGACAGCGTCTCGGCCTCGGCGATCAGCTCTTCCTTGCGGTGCTTGGCACTCGCGCGCTGCTTGTCCAGCTCGGCGAAGTGCGAGCCGCGGCGGCGGTTGAACGACTCGCGGGCCTTCGAGAACCGTTTCCACAGCTCGTCGTCGGTCTTGCGGTCGACGCCCTTGACGGTCTTCCACTCGTCGAGGATCGCGCGCAACCGGTCGCCCGCGACCTTCCACTGGGTCGAATCGGCAGCGATCTTCTCCGCTTCCCCGGCCAGCTCCTGCTTGCGTGCGACCGCGGCAGCCCGTGCTTCCTCGCGCTCGTGCTTGACGTTGACCAGGGCCTTCTCCGCCAGCCCGATCACGAACTCCAGCCGCGCGGTGAGCGCGACGAGGTCGCCGACCACGGCAGCCTCGCCCAGTCCGTCGCGGATCTGGGTCGCGCTCGACAGCGCGTGCTTCGGGTCGCCTGCGCCGGAGTTCAGCCGCGTTTCGAGCAGCTCGACCTCGGTCCGCACGTCGTCGAAGCGGCGCGCGTAGTGCAGGAGCCCCTCCTCGGGCGTACCTGCCTGCCAGACCCCGACCTCCCGCTCGCCTTCCGCGGTGAAGACGTAGACGGTGCCCTCGCCGTCGACCCGGCCCCAGGTGGCGGGCGTGGGTTCGGCGGGCGGCACCGGCGGCGCGGCTGGGCCGGCGGCCTGCGCGTGCGGCACCGGGTGCGGTGCCGGAGTGCCGGGGGACGTGTTCTCCTGGGCCATCGCAGGCTCCTTATCGCCTGTACGCCCGCGGCTGCGGGCGCCCCGCCGCGGAGCGGGGCCGGGTTATGCTGTCGTGCTCTCCGGGGGCATGGGGCCCCAGCGGCATTCAAGCAGCTCAGCGCCCGCCGTGGTACTGGATGAGCCGCCTGAAGCCGTTGATCCTACTTCGACTTGACGCTCCGTGCCCGTGTCCCGGTCCGGCCGGGTACCGTTCGCCAGCGTGATCAGCCCTGCTCAGCCGCCTCGTCCGGTGGCCGTCGTCGGCCCCACCGCCACCGGGAAGACGGCGCTGGCCGTGGAGCTCGCGCTCGAGCTGGGCGGCGAGGTGGTGAACGCCGACGCGCTGCAGCTCTACCGCGGAATGGACATCGGCACGGCCAAGGCGACCCCGGCGGAACGGCGCGGGGTCCCGCACCACCTGCTGGACGTACTCGACGTAACCGAAACGGCGTCGGTCGCCGCCTATCAGCGTGACGCCCGGTCCACGATCGAGCGGATTCTCGATGCCGGCCGGGTGCCCGTTCTGACCGGCGGCTCGGGCCTGTACGTGCAGGCGGTCCTCGACGATCTCCGCTTTCCCGGCACCGACCCGCAGGTGCGCGCGCGGCTCGACGCCGAAGCCGCCGACCTCGGTACCGCGGCGCTGTATACCCGCCTCGGCGAGCGTGACCCGGTCGCGGCGGCCGCGATCCTGCCCACGAACACCCGGCGCATCGTGCGGGCGCTGGAGGTCATCGAGATCACCGGTGAGCCGTTCTCCGCGAACCTGCCGAAACCGGGTCCGGCGCGCTGGGACACCGTGCTGATCGGGATCGACCGCGAGGTCGCCGAGCTCGACGAACGCGTCGACCTGCGGGTGGAGCGGATGTTCGAGGCCGGTCTCGTCGACGAGGTACGCGGGTTGCTCGGCCGTGGCCTGCGCGAAGGCAAGACCGCTTCACGCGCGCTCGGGTACCAGCAGGTGCTCGCCGAACTGGACGGCGACGGCGACTTCGCCGCGGCGGCTGCGGCGACCGCGCAGGCGACGCGGCGGTTCGTCCGGCGGCAGCGTTCGTGGTTCCGCCGGGACAAGCGGATCCGGTGGTTCGACGGCGGGTCGCCGGGATTGGCCGCGCGGGTTGCCGCCGTGCTCGGCCAGTAGGCTGGAAGCATGGGCGGGATCGAGTTCCTCAAGGGCCACGGCACGCAGAACGACTTCGTGCTGCTGCCCGACGCGTCCGGCCGCCTCGACCTCACGGCGGAGCGGGTCGCCGCGCTGTGCGACCGGCAGCGCGGGCTGGGCGCGGACGGCGTGCTGCGCGTGGTGCGCGCGTCGGCGATCGGGGCGGAATCCGCAGGCGAGTGGTTCATGGACTACCGCAACGCCGACGGCTCGATTGCCGAGATGTGCGGCAACGGCGTGCGCGTTTTCGCCCGTTACCTGGTCGACTCAGGGCTGGCCGGCGGCGGCGAGTTCACTGTCGGTACCCGGGCGGGCGACCGGCCGGTGATGGTGCATCCGGACCGCTCCGTGACCGTCCACATGGGACCGGCGACGGTCACCGGCACGTCGGTCACCACGGTGGCCGGACGGCCGTTCTCCGGCGTGGTCGTGGACGTCGGCAACCCGCATCTGGTGTCCGTGCTCGACGACGACGTCGCCGGTCTCGACCTGCGTGACCAGCCGGACTTCGACCACGACGTGTTCCCGTCCGGCGTCAACCTGGAGTTCGTCAACCTGCTCGGCGACGGTGCGCTGCGGATGCGCGTGCACGAACGCGGGGTGGGGGAGACGCGCGCGTGCGGCACCGGCACGGTCGCCGCGGTGGCCGCCACGGTGCACCTCGCGGGTGCCGACCACGGGGAGTCCACTGTGGACATTCCCGGCGGCCAGGTCACGGTCACCGTCGCGCGCGGTGCGTCCACGCTCACCGGACCGGCCGAGATCGTCGCCCGCGGCGAGCTGGACGAATCCTGGTGGCTCGCCGCGGGCTCCTGATCAGCCGATCGTCACTGCCACGGACAGCTCGCCTTCCTGTGTGGTGATGGCGTTCACCGAGCCCGCGATGCGGATGTCGTCGGCCACCGTGGCGAAGGCGTCGAGAATGTCGGTGGGGGCGGTTACAGTGAGAGTCTCCACCGCAGACCGCATTGACACCTTTGCATCACTCTTCGCCCGCCGTACCGCCGAGATCACCGAACCCGCGAGTGGTAGCAGCGACGCGTCCCCGGCGTGTTCCGGCGCAGCTGGCCACTGCGCCTGGTGCACCGAGCCGTCCTGCCACCATGACCACACTTCCTCGGTGGTGAACGGCAGCACCGGCGCGAACATCCGCACGAGCGCGGACAGGACTGTCCGGAGCGCTGCCCGGGCGGAATCCGCTGCTGCCTCGCCGCGGTCGCCGTACGCGCGGCCCTTCACCAGCTCCACGTAGTCGTCGCAGAAGGTCCAGAAGAACGTCTCGGTCACCTGCAGTGCCCGTGCCTGGTCGAGTGCTTCGAACGCGGCGGTCGCGTCTTCGCGCACCTTCGCGAGGGCGGCGAGTACCGACCGGTCGAGCGGTTCCGTCGCGGTCGCTTCCGGTGCGGGGGCGCCGAGACCGAGTACGAACCGGCTCACGTTCAACAGCTTCGTCGCGAGCCGTCGCCCGACCTTCATCTGCCCTTCGTCGACCGCCGTGTCGACGCCGGGCCGCGCGCTCGCCGCCCAGTAGCGCACCGCGTCGGACCCGTGCCGGTCGAGCAGATCCTGTGGCGTGACGACGTTGCCGACCGATTTCGACATCTTCTTGCGGTCCGGGTCGAGCACCCAGCCGGAGATCACCGCGTCGCGCCACGGCAGCACGCCCTCCTCCAGCTCTGCGCGAACCGCAGTGGAGAACAGCCAAGTCCGGATGATTTCGTGAGCCTGCGGCCGCAGCGAATACGGAAACACGCGGCGGAACAGATCGTCGTCAATGCTCCAGCGACCGGCGATCTGCGGCGTGAGCGACGACGTCGCCCAGGTGTCCATCACGTCCGCCTCTGCTACGAAACCACCCGGCACGCCCCGCTGCTCCTCGGCGTAACCGGGCGGCACGTCGGTGCTCGGGTCCACCGGCAGGCTCTCCTCACCAGGTACCAGCACAGCGTCATGGTCTGGCTCGCCGTTCGCGTCGAGCGGGTACCAGACCGGGATCGGCACGCCAAAGAACCGCTGGCGGCTGATCAGCCAGTCGCTGGTCAGGCCTTCGACCCAGCTGCGGTACCGCACCTGCATGTGCGGCGGCACCCAGTTCAGTTCGGCGCCGCGGTCCAGCAGTTTGGCGCGCAGTGCGTCGTCGCGGCCGCCGTTGCGCAGGTACCACTGGCGGCTGGTGACGATTTCGAGCGGCTTGTCGCCCTTTTCATAGAACTTCACCGGATGCGTGATCGGCCGCGGTTCCCCGCGCAGGGCCCCGGCTTCCCGCAGCAGGTCGACCATGATCTGCCTGCCGGTGTGCACGGTCTTGCCCGCCAGCTTTGCGTAGGGTTCCGCCGGAACGCCGGGTGGCGGCTCGGCGCGGAACCGGCCGTCGCGGCCGATCACCGGGCGCGTTTCGAGCTGGAGCGCACGCCACCAGGTGACGTCCGTGGTGTCGCCGAACGTGCACACCATCGCGATGCCGGAGCCTTTCTCGGGATCGGCGAGGTGATGCGCGTGCACCGGCACCTCGACGCCGAACACCGGCGTGCGCACCTTCTGTCCGAAAAGGACTTGGTACCGCTCGTCGTCCGGATGCGCCACGAGTGCAACGCACGCGGGCAGCAGTTCGGGGCGGGTCGGGGAGATCACCACCTCCTGGTCGCCCGCGGTGAACACCGGATCGTGGTACGCGCTCGGCCGTTCGCGATCCTCCAGCTCGGCCTGGGCGACGGCGGTGCGGAAGGTGACGTCCCAGAGCGTCGGGGCTTCGGATTGGTACGCCTCGCCACGCGCGAGGTTGCGCAGGAACGCGCGTTGCGAGATCTGTGTGGTCGCGGGGTCGATCGTCTGGTACGCCAGCGTCCAGTCCACCGACAGCCCGATGTTCCGCCAGACCTCTTCGAACACTTTCTCGTCGGTTTCCGTCAGCTGGCGGCACAATTCCACGAAATTGCGCCGCGACACCGGTAGCGCGTTCTTGCCGGGCTTTTCCGGTGGCGTGAACGACGGATCGTAGGGGAGTGAAGGTTCACAGCGCACGCCGAAGTGGTTCTGCACGCGACGTTCGGTGGGCAGGCCGTTGTCGTCCCAGCCGACCGGGTAGAACACCGACCGGCCGCGCATTCTTTGGTAGCGCGCGAGAACGTCGGTGTGCGTATAGGAGAAAACGTGCCCGATATGCAATGAACCGCTGGCGGTGAGTGGCGGCGTGTCGATCGAGAATACGTCCGGGCGGGTGCGGTCGAACCCGTATACGCCGTCGCGCTCCCACACCGGTACCCATTTTGCGGACAAGCCGTCGACGCCGACCTGGTGCGGGATCTTCTCGTTCATGCCCTGCACTTTAGGCGGCAGGTACAGCGGTTTCCTTCGGCAGATCCCGCAGGTGCCGCAGCGGCGAGCAGACGACCCACAGCGCACCGGCGACCTGCCCGGCCATCGCGGTCCACAGCGCGCCGGTGAGCCCGAGCCATTCGCCGAGCGCGCCGCCCAGCAGCCCGCCGAGCGGCATGGTGCCCCACACGACGAACCGGACGCTCGCGTTCATCCGGCCCAGCAGCCGGTCCGGCGTGATCGCCTGCCGGTACGAGACCTGCGCGATGTTGTAGAGGATCACGCCGAACCCGGTTGCGGCCAGCCCCAGCCCGGCGAGCGCGATCCGCCAGTCCGGCGCGGCGAGCGGGACCAGCAGCGTCCCCGGCCACACCAGCACCGGGACCAGCCAGATCGAACGGGCCTGCCCGATCCGCCGGACGATCGGCCCGGCGCACAACGCGGCCGCGATACCTCCGATGCCGCCCACCGCGAGCAGCCCGCCGACCGCAGCCGGGGCGAGTCCCGCGGTGCGGGTCAGGAACAGCACCTCGACCGCTTGCGCGGCGGCGCCGAAGAGGTTCGACGTCGCGGTGCAAGCGACGATCGCCCGCAACGGCCGGTCGGTCGCCACGAATCTGAGCCCCTCGAGCATCTGCGGCAGAAGACGTTCGTGCTCCGCGCGTCCCGGGCGGGCTTCGACGGTGCGGATTCGCCACAGGCACAACGCGGACGTGAGGTAACCGAAGCCGGTGATCATGACCGTGCTGGCCGCGCCGGCGAACTGCACGAGCACACCGGCGACGCTGGGCCCGGCGATCTGCGCGGACGACTGCACGCCCTGCAGTTTCGCGTTGCCCTCCAGGAGCCGTTCGCGGCCGACGAGCGCGGGCAGGTACGCCTGGTAGGAGACGTCGAAGAACACCGTCGCGAACCCGGTGAGCAGCACGACCACGAGCAACTGCGCCATGGTGAGCACACCCGTCCACCACGCGATCGGAATGGTGAGCAGGAGCGTCGCGCGGATCAGGTCGGCAGTGAGCATGACCGGCCGCTTGCGCATGCGATCCACCCATACGCCCGCGGGCAGGCCGAGGAGCAGGAAGCCGAGCGTTTCGGCCATCGTGAGCAGGCCCATCTCGAACGGCGTCGCCGCCAGCGTGACCGCGGCGAGCAGCGGGATCGCCGTGATCCCGACGAACATGCCCAGCTGGCTCGCCGTGTCGCCGGCCCACAACCGGCGGAAGTCCGCGTGGAAGAACAACGAAGTGCGCTGCACCCGATCGAGTGTTCTTGAGTGATTGGAAAGTGTCAATCACTTTGTTTAGGCTGGTCGCATGGCCAGGAAACGCCGTTCGTCCACCGAAGCCGAGGCCGCCGCGCTCGCGTCCGGAATACGGCTGCGCATCATCCGGTTGACCTCCTTCGAGGCGATGACGAACAAGGAGCTCGCGGAGCGGCTCGGCCGTGACCCGGCGACCACGCTGCATCACGTCCGACGGCTGGTCGACACGGGTTTTCTCGTCCCGCAGGAGCCTCGGCGCGGCACGCGCGGGGCGAAGGAAATCCCGTACCTGTCCACCGGGCTTTCGTGGGAACTGTCGAACGAGTCCGGTACCGCCGCGGTCGCCGTCGGGGAGGCGATGTTCGAGGCCTACCTGGCGGAGATGGCGGAAACCACGCAGGCCGAGGTGGACACCAGCCGCCTGGTCGTGCAGGTACCTGCCGAGGTCGTCGAGGAGTTCAAAGGACGGCTCGCCGACCTGCTCGACGAGTTCCAGCGCCGCCCCCGCGACCTCGCCGCGGACCGCACGGCGATTTACGTCTCGGTCTATCCCAGCCGGTAATCCACTCGGCTCCCGCGCGGAATCGTGGGAGCATGGAGGCACGATGACAGAACAGACACACACCGACCCCAACGACACAGACTTCTACGACGACTCGTACGACCCTTCCGTCGGCGAGATGGAGCTCGAGGACCGTGCGTCACTGCGCCGGGTCGCGGGCATGTCCACCGAACTCGAGGACGTCACCGAGGTCGAATACCGGCAGCTCCGGCTGGAGCGGGTCGTGCTGGTCGGCGTGTGGACCGAAGGCACCGCCGAGCAGTCCGACGCGTCGCTGGCCGAGCTGGCGCGGCTGGCCGAAACGGCTGGTTCGGAGGTGCTCGAAGGCCTCGTCCAGCGGCGCGCGAAGCCCGACCCGGCCACCTACATCGGGTCCGGCAAGGTCCGCGAGCTGCGTGACGTGGTCATCGCCACGGGTGCCGACACGGTGATCTGCGACGGTGAGCTTTCGCCCGGCCAGCTGCGGCAGCTGGAGGAGAAGGTCAAGGTCAAGGTGATCGACCGCACCGCGCTGATCCTCGACATCTTCGCCCAGCACGCCCGTTCGCGGGAAGGCAAGGCGCAGGTCGAGCTGGCCCAGCTGCAGTACCTCATCCCGCGGCTGCGCGGGTGGGGTTCGGCGCTGTCCCGGCAGGCCGGTGGCCGCGCCGGCGGCGCGAACGGCGGCGTGGGCCTGCGCGGCCCCGGTGAGACGAAGCTGGAGACCGACCGGCGGCGGATCAGCAAGCGCGTGGCCAAGCTACGCCGCGAAATCGCGGCGATGGACACGATCCGCGAGACCAAGCGCGGCCGGCGCCTGGCCAACGACGTCCCGAGCATTGCCATCGTCGGCTACACCAACGCGGGCAAGTCGAGCCTGCTCAACGCGCTCACCGGAGCCGGGGTGCTGGTGGAGGACGCGCTGTTCGCCACCCTGGACCCGACGACCCGGCGCGCGCAGACGGCCGACGGGCGCACGTTCACGCTCACCGACACCGTCGGGTTCGTGCGGCATCTGCCGCACCAGCTGGTCGACGCGTTCCGCTCCACCCTGGAGGAGGCGGCCGACGCCGACCTGCTGCTGCACGTGGTCGACGGATCCGATCCGGCGCCGGAGGACCAGGTCAACGCGGTACGCGAGGTGCTCGCCGAGATCACCCGCACCCGCAAGGAGCCACTGCCGCCAGAGCTGCTGGTGATCAACAAGGCCGACACGGCCGACGAGGTCACCCTGGCCCGGCTGCGGCACGCGCTGTCCGGTTCGGTGCAGGTTTCGGCGCGCACCGGCTCGGGCATCGCCGACCTGGCAGAGGTACTCGCGGAGCGGCTGCCTCGTCCGGAAACGGTGCTCGACGCACTGGTGCCGTACGCACGCGGCGAGCTCGTGTCCCGGGCGCACGCCGAAGGTGAGGTGCTGGAGGAGGAGCACGTCGCCGACGGCACGCGGCTGCGGGTGCGGGTCCGGCCGGACCTCGCCGCCGCGCTGCGGGCGTTCGAAACCAACTCCTCGGCGCTCTGAACGTCTTCCGTAGTGCACGGCCTGCGCAGGCCGTGCACTACGGAGGTGGCTTGGTGCGGCTCGTCCTGGCGATGACGGCGGCTTTTCTGCTGGTAGGCGCTGTCCCGGCGGCGGCTTCGCCGCCCCCGTCCCCGGAAACGCTGTGCCGCATCACGGACAAGCGGATCGACGAACTGTCCGGCCTGGTCTCCGACGGCGAACACTGGTACGCCATCAACGACGGCGGCTCGAAGGTGCAGGTTTTCGTGCTGGACCGGAAATGCCAGGTGCAGAAGGTACTCACGGATCCCACAGACCCGTACGACGTCGAAGACCTGGCCCGCTCCTCCGACGGCACCCTGTGGCTCGCGGACACCGGCGACAACCGTGCCAAGCGCGACACGGTGGCGCTGCTGGCCTTGAAGCCCGGCGGCGGCGTGACCACGCACCGCCTCACCTATCCCGACGGCGCCCACGACACAGAAGCCCTGCTGCTGGACCAATCCGGCACGCCATTCCTGGTGACCAAAGACATCCTGGGCAACGCCAAGGTGTACAAACCGGCCACCACGTTGGCATCACCGGGTCCGACTGCGCTCCAGCAGGTCGGCTCCTTGCGCATCCACGGCACGGACACTCCCGGCGGCCCAGTGGGCTCATTCGGCTCAGTGCTGGTGACAGGAGGAGCAACCAGCGCCGACGGCAAGGTCATCGCCCTGCGCACCTACACGGACGCGTACGTGTACGCAGCCCCGGACGGCGACATCGCCGCCGCCCTGCAACGAGAACCGGTCCGCATCCCACTGCCCAACGAAAACCAAGGCGAGGCGATCGCCTTCGAACCGGACGGCACCTTGCTGTCCGCAGGCGAGGGCTCGGGCCAGCCGATGCGCGCCGTGAAGAACGCCACGTCTTTGGTGACGCCAACGGAAACCGCAGCACAACCGCCGTCGTCCGCGAGCCCCGCACCGGGTGGCGACAGCAGCGGTGTCCCGGTACTGCCCGCCGCAGGCATCGCGGTGGCCGCCGTTTTGGGCGGATGGTTCCTGCTGAGCAGGAAACGCCGCCGCTGATCCTGGCGGTGCTGTCCGCACCTCGCTGGTCTCGCTTGCGCTCAGGCGATAGCTCGCGGAAGCTGCTTGCAGCCTGATTGCAGCTGGCGGTGTTGCCTGCACCTCGCTGGCGTCGCCTGCGCCCTGGCCAAAGGTCGCGAGTGCTTGTCCGCACCCCGGCTTCAGCTGGCGGTGGTGCCCGGACCTCGCTGGCGTCACCTGCGCCCTGGTCGTAGGTCGCGAGTGTTGCCCGCATCCTGGCTTCAGCTGGCGGTGTTGCCCGCACCTCGCTGGCGTCACCCGCGCCCAGGCCAAAGGTCGCGAGTGCTTGCTCGCACCCCGGCTTCAGCTCGCGGTGCTGCCCGCACCTCGCTGGCGTCGCCTGCGCCCTGGCCGTGGGTCGCGAGTGCTGCCCGCATCCCGGCTTCAGCTGGCCGTGCTGTTCGCGCCTCGCTGGCGCCGTCCGCAGCCTCGTCGGTTGCTAGTGCTGCTCGAAGTTAGGCCGCAGCTCGCTGACGTTGCCCGCACCTGGCAACAGCCCGCTGGCACTGCTTCCCATCTCGATCGCAACCCCTCGGCACGGCCCACATCTCGGCCCCATCGCGTACCGCCAAACCTGCCAGGCCACCGCCCAAACCCGCGGCCCACTCACCCCGGGCGGGGAGAGGGACGGGGAGCGAGCGCGATCACCTCACAACCGTCGCAATACCGCCACCACCTTGCCCAGGATCGAGGCGTCGTCGCCCGGGATGGGGTCGTACGCTGCGTTGTGCGGCATCAGCCAGACGTGCCCGTCCTTGCGCTTGAACGTCTTCACCGTGGCTTCGCCGTCGATCATCGCGGCCACGATGTCGCCGTTTTCCGCAGCCGGTTGCTGGCGGACCACGACCCAGTCGCCGTCGGTGATGGCGGCGTCGACCATCGAGTCGCCCGTGACGCTCAGCAGGAACAGCTCACCTTCGCCGACGATCTCCCGTGGCAGGGGGAAAACGTCCTCGACGGCTTGCTCGGCCAGGACCGGGCCACCGGCTGCGATCCGCCCGACCAGTGGCACGTACGCCGCTTTCGGCATCGACGGCTGCTGGTCGAGATCGATGCCCATCGGGTTGTCGTCGGTGGAGGAGAGCACCCCCACTGCGCGCGGCCGGTTGGCGTCGCGGCGCAGATAGCCCTTGCGCTGCAACGCGCGCAGCTGATGCGACACCGACGACGTGGACGTGAGCCCCACCGCCTCGCCGATCTCCCGGACGCTCGGCGGGTAGCCGAAGCGGCTCACCCACGTGCGGATGACGTCGAGCACCTGTTGCTGGCGGACGGTCAGCGTCTCGTCCACGTCGTACACCTCCGGCATGGCGCTCACTTTTCCTGCACTCTCCGCGCCGGAGCCGCGCGCGGACCGCTTGGTCCCTTTCGCCGCGGTGCCTTTCACCGTGTCCTTCTCCAACGCTGTGTCGCCTCCAGCCGTCCCGCGGTCGCCTCGCTGACGTCCCGCGCGTTTCCGCATTCGCCGATCCGGTTCCGCTTGCCGCGAACACCCGACCGGCGGCACCTGCCGGAGCCGGTCCGGCAGATGTCCTGGTCACCGACGTTAGTCACCGAACGCGACGATTTCAAACATCTGTTCGATCGACACGCCGTGTCCTCTCGATTTTGTCGGTGCGGGGTGGTAGACCTTCGCACGGACGTTCGATAGAACGCCTGTTCGACCCGAAGCGTACCGCAGCCGGTGCGTCACCCGGACCGAACGGATCAGCAGGTCACGAGGAGGTTCCGCCATGTCGATCCTGGCAGACCGCGGGCTCGTCCGCCCGCTCCGGCCCGTCCCCGCCGGGCGCCCCGCCACAGGTGGGAGCACCCCTGGCGGCGGCGTTCCCGCCCGCCGGGAACCCGGTCCGAGGGGTCCCAAGGGCGCGGAAAGCGGCCCGGCGCGCCCGTCGGACCGGGATCTGGAGGCAGTGGAAGCCACCCGAAAGGATGATCTTCCGGCTGCCGCTCGCGGCGGTGGCGAGGGGGGTGAGGTGGTGGACCTTCGCAGCCGGAGTGCCCGACGGGCTGCTGTCCGGTCGCGTGAGGGCGCCGGTGCGCGAGAGTCCCGGCGGGGTCGAACCGGGGCAGTCCGGTCCGCCGAGCGGGCCGGGTTCCAGACCTCGGCGCCGTCTGCGGGGAGTCGGCGCGCAGGGGGGGACGCACCTGGGCGAGACGCAACCGCGAGTGTCGACGTGGACGCGTCGGTGCGCGAGGACCTCGGACACGCAGCCACCCGCAACGGCTGCGACGCACCGGCGAGCGGTGACCGCCGCACCGCGGCCACCACGCGTGACGACCTCGGTCAGGGATCAGTGCGGGACGACCGCCGCAACGCACCGGCGCCGGATCGCCGTGGGACTCGCATCCGCGACCGCGGCTATGTCTCCGCGCGAGCCGATCACCTCGACGCGTCCGCTCGGACCGGCCGCGGGGCAAGTGCCCTGGACGCCCGCGGCGACGCGCCCGCGCGAGGCGACGACCTTGACGCGTCCGCTCGGACCGGCCGCGGGGCAAGCGTCCTGGACGCCCGCGGCGACGCGCCCGTACGAGGCGACGAGCTCGACGCGTCCACTCAGACCCGCCGGGGGACACGCACGCAAGACGACCGCCCCCAACGCGACCGCCCCGCGGATGGGAAGCTCCGCAGCCGTACCCCGGTCCGCCACATCCCCGCCGCCGTTCCCGCCAACCCCGGACGTACCGCGCGTGACCGACGGGGAGAGCCGGTGCGGCCGCCGTCCCGGGCGCGGGTCGTCGCCGGGGCGGCCAAGCAGACCACCTGCGGCACCGGCACCGTCACCCGGCCGTCCGTCCGGTGGCCGTGGCTCGTCGCGATTGCCGTTGCGGCTTGTCTTGTCGTCACCGGGCTCGGGATCTTCGGTGCCGGGACTCCGGGCGGTGCCGTGCCGTCGCAGACTGCCTCCGTCTCGGTTCAGCCCGGCGACTCCCTGCACGCCCTCGCTGCCCGGTTTGCGCCCGATGCCGACCAAGGGGCCGTCGTCGCGCGGATCAAGGAGCTCAACGGTCTCGACGACTCGCCGCTGCTTCCCGGCATGCCGCTCACCGTGCCCGTCGCCTGGTCGGGTGGATCCGGATCGTGACCTTCGGAAACCACCCGGTCGCACCTTGCGGTGGCGCTGTTTCACCCTCTCGGGTTGCTTGCGTCCGCTCGGGTGGCGATCTAAGGTTTACCCCTATATCTAGTAGTTACATCGCTGTAGTTGGTCCACAGGTAGGGGTAGACTGGCACCAGTTATCCACAGCTGGTCGGTGTTCGTCCACCGGATGTCCACAAGTTGATCACCAGGCGCGGGGTCGCGCGCGGTGGTCGGGGTCCAGGCCGTAGCGTGGCGGCAGGGGCCGGCTGGGACAAGGAATCGGCCGGCGCGGAGGGGAAGGTGATCGGCGGATGAGGTGCCCGTTCTGCCGGCATGCGGACTCTCGGGTCGTCGACTCCCGAGAGGTGGACGAAGGACAGGCGATCCGGCGGCGGCGCTCGTGTGCGCAGTGCGGCCGGCGCTTCACCACGTCGGAGACGATGGTGCTCGCCGTCGTCAAGCGGTCCGGCGTCACCGAGCAGTTCAGCCGGGACAAGGTGGTCAACGGCGTGCGGCGGGCCTGTCAGGGCCGGCCGGTCGACGACGACGCGCTGCAGAAGCTCGCGCAGCGCGTGGAGGAGTCGATCCGTTCCGCCGGCCTGGCGGAGATCCCGAGCCACGAGGTCGGCCTTGCCATCCTCGGCCCGCTCCGGGAGCTCGACGGCGTCGCCTACCTCCGGTTCGCCAGCGTCTACCGCTCGTTCTCCTCGGTCGAGGACTTCGAGAAGGAGATCGCCGACCTGCGGATCGCCATGGCGGGAACTGCGGAGGACAAGGAGCACGCCGGCGACGACTGACGTCACCGCCGGTCGTGGGGAGCGAGGGACAAGGCCACATGACCGAAACCGTGGGAACCGGCGCCGCGGCCGGACGCAGCAAGAAGAAGACGACGAACGGCGGGCTCACCGTCCGGCGCGTCTTCACCACCGAGGGGACGCACCCGTACGACGAGGTCGCCTGGGAGAAGCGCGACGTCGTCATGACCAACTGGCGGGACGGCAGCGTCAACTTCGAGCAGCGCGGGGTGGAGTTCCCGCAGTTCTGGTCGGTCAACGCCACGAACATCGTCACCAGCAAGTACTTCCGCGGTGCCGTCGGCAGCCCGCAGCGCGAGAACAGCCTCAAGCAGCTGATCGACCGCGTCGTCAAGACGTACGTCAAGGCCGCCGGTCAGCACGGCTACTTCGCCGGCCCGGCCGACCTCGAGATCTTCGAGCACGAGCTCACCTGGATGCTGCTGCACCAGGTCTTCAGCTTCAACTCCCCGGTGTGGTTCAACGTCGGCACGTCGTCGAAGCAGCAGGTGTCCGCCTGCTTCATCCTCGCCGTCGACGACACGATGGAGTCGATCCTCAACTGGTACCGCGAGGAGGGCCTGATCTTCAAGGGCGGCTCCGGCGCGGGCCTCAACCTCTCGCGCATCCGCTCCTCGAAGGAACTGCTCACCTCCGGCGGCACGGCGTCCGGTCCCGTCTCGTTCATGCGCGGTGCCGACGCGTCCGCGGGCACCATCAAGTCCGGCGGCGCCACCCGGCGCGCGGCGAAGATGGTCGTGCTCGACGTCGACCACCCGGACATCGAGGAGTTCATCTCGACCAAGGCGCGCGAAGAGGAGAAGATCAAGGTCCTCCGCGACGCCGGGTTCGACATGGACCTGTCCGGCGCCGACATTTCGTCCGTGCAGTACCAGAACGCGAACAACTCGGTCCGCGTGTCCGACGAGTTCATGCAGTCCGTCGAGAACGGCACCGACTTCGGCCTGCGTGCCCGCCTCACCGGCGAGGTCATCGACCGCACCGACGCGAAGAAGCTCTTCCGCAGCATGGCGCAGGCGGCGTGGGACTGCGCCGACCCGGGCGTGCAGTACGACAGCACGATCAACGACTGGCACACCTGCCCCGAATCGGGCCGGATCACCGCGTCCAACCCGTGCAGCGAGTACATGCACCTCGACAACTCGAGCTGCAACCTCGCGTCGCTCAACCTGCTGAAGTTCGTCTCGCAGGACGGCACCTTCGACGCGCCGCTCTTCGCGAAGGCCGTCGAGTTCGTCATCACCGCGATGGACATCTCGATCTGCTTCGCCGACTTCCCCACCGAGCCGATCGCCGACACCACCCGCAAGTTCCGCCAGCTGGGGATCGGGTACGCGAACCTCGGCGCGCTGCTCATGGCACTCGGGCACGCGTACGACTCCGAAGGCGGCCGCGCGCTCGCCGCCGCGATCACCTCGCTGATGACCGGCGTGTCGTACCGGCGTTCGGCCGAGCTCGCCGGAGTCGTCGGCCCGTACGAGGGTTACGCTCGCAACGCCGAGGCGCACCAGCGCGTGATGCGCAAGCACGCCGCGGCCAACGAGCTGGTCCGCACCTACCACGGCAACGACGCGGCCGTCCGCGCGCTCGCGTCGCAGGAGTGGCAGCAGGGCATCGAGCTGGGCGGCCGCAACGGCTGGCGCAACGCACAGGCGTCGGTGCTCGCGCCCACCGGCACCATCGGTTTCATGATGGACTGCGACACCACGGGCATCGAGCCGGACTTCTCGCTGGTGAAGTTCAAGAAGCTCGTCGGCGGCGGGTCGATGCAGATCGTGAACCAGACCGTGCCGCGCGCGCTGCACGTGCTGGGTTACCAGGACGAGCAGGTCGAGGCGATCGTCGAGTACGTCGCGCAGCACGGCCACGTCGTCGACGCGCCGGGCCTGCGCCCCGAGCACTACGAGGTGTTCGACTGCGCGGTCGGCGACCGGTCCATCGCGCCGATGGGGCACGTCCGGATGATGGCCGCGGTGCAGCCGTTCATCTCGGGCGCGATCTCGAAGACGGTCAACATGCCGGAGTCGGCGACCGTCGAGGACGTCGAGGAAATCTACTTCCAGGGCTGGAAGCTCGGCCTCAAGGCGCTCGCGATCTACCGCGACAACTGCAAGGTCGGGCAGCCGCTGTCCACGGCGAAGAAGAAGGAAACCGAGGCCGAGCCGGAGAAGGTCGTCGAGTACCGCCCGGTGCGCCGCCGCCTGCCGAAGAAGCGTCCGAGCCAGACGGTGTCGTTCACCGTCGGTGGCGCGGAGGGCTACCTGCACGCCGGTTCGTACCCGGACGACGGCCTCGGCGAGATCTTCGTGAAGCTCGGCAAGCAGGGTTCCACGCTGGCCGGTGTGATGGACGCCTTCTCGATGTCGATCTCGGTGGGGCTGCAGCACGGCATCCCGCTCGAGTTCTACGTGTCGAAGTTCTCCAATCTGCGCTTCGAACCGGCAGGCATGACCGACGACCCGGACATCCGGATCGCCACCAGCGTCATGGACTACCTGTTCCGCCGCCTCGCGCTCGACTACCTGCCGTACGAGAAGCGGGCCCAGCTGGGCATCTTCACCGCCGACGAACGCTCGGCCGAGGTCGAAGCGACCTACGGCGGCAACAACGTCGACCTCGAAGCGCTGCGCACCAGCGTCGATTCCTCACCGGCGCGAGCCGAGGAAGAACCCGCGGCGGACACGTCGCCCCGCGACGCGCACAGCACGGCCGAACTGATGGAACTGCACCTCGGCAAAGCCGCCGACGCACCCCTGTGCATGACCTGCGGGACCAAGATGCGCCCCGCCGGCTCCTGCTACGCGTGCGAAGGCTGCGGCGCCACGTCCGGCTGCAGCTGACGGTTCAGTGTCCGGGCCCTGGGACCTCCCGGGCCCGGACACGGTGTTTTCCGAGGCGGTCAGATGAACCTCTTGTCCGCTGGTTACCGCGTCGTGGAGCGGCCGGTTCCGGCCGACGGGATGGACTCCGGTTTCCGGCGCGACGATCTGGTGTCGATGAGCGAATGCGTCGCCACGGTGCTCGAAGACGACTGGTTCCGCGACCTCGGCCAGGCGCAACGCCGGGCCGCCGAAACCGGGATGCAGGTGATCGAGGTCGGGTTCGCGGCGGACGAGGCCGAGCCGATCGTCCGCGAACTCCACAGCACGCACGTCGTGGCCGGACGGATTGCCGAAGGCGTAGCGCCGTCCGGTGAACTGCTCGGGTTCGAACTCGTCGGACAAGACTGCGGCCTCTGGCACACCTGGGCTTGCCTCGGCGGACTCGCCGACGACGTCCACGGCGCGACCGGCATCACGCCCGGGCGGTACGGCCTGATCCACGACCAGGACGCCGCGCACATCGCAGCTCGCTGGCTCACCGCATCCGGGCTCGGCGACCCGAAAGTGTTCCACTGGGCGGCGGCCGGGATCTACGTACCCGGGTAGATCCCGCCGCACGGGCACCTCCGGGGCCCGGTCTAAGTGAGCTTCGACCATAGGAACTCGTACGCGACCGCCGAGCGGAAGGCCAGCTGTTCGTTGTCCGCCGCAGCTCCGTGCCCGCCTTCGATGTTCTCGAAGTACTCCACCCGATGCCCCTGCTCACGCATCCGCGCGACCATCTTGCGCGCATGCCCGGGGTGCACGCGGTCGTCGCGCGTGGACGTGACGAACAGGATCGGCGGGTACGCCCGATCGGCCGACACGTTCTGATACGGCGAGTACTTCGCGATGGACTCCCACTCGGCCGGGACGTCCGGGTCACCCCATTCGGCCATCCACGACGCGCCCGCCAGCAACAGGTGGTAGCGCTTCATGTCCAGCAACGGCACCTGGCACACGATCGCGCCGAACAGCTCCGGGTACCGCGTGAGCATCACGCCCATCAGCAACCCGCCGTTGCTGCCGCCCTGGATGCCGAGCCGGGCGGCCGTCGTGACGCCGCGCGCGACGAGATCGCGGGCCACCGCAGAGAAGTCTTCGTACACCTTGTGCCGGTCGGCCTTCACCGCTTGCGCGTGCCACTCCGGGCCGTACTCGCCGCCGCCGCGGATGTTCGCGACCACGTACGTACCTCCGCGCGACAGCCACGCCCGCCCGACCCCGCCGCTGTACGCGGGCGTCAGCGAAACCTCGAAGCCGCCGTACCCGGTGAGCAGTGTCGGACCGCCTTCCGCGCCTGATGGCCGGACCACGAAGTACGGGATCTTCGTGCCGTCCTCCGACGTCGCGAAGTGCTGGCTGACCTCGATGCCGGAGGCGTCGAAGAACGCCGGAGCCTGCTTCAGCACTTCGACGTCGCCGCCGACGACGCCGCGGCTGAGCGTGGACGGCTGGACGTAACTGGAGGAGTCGACCAGGTACTCGTCATCGACATCCGGTTCGGTGTCCACGATCTCCGCGTTGCCGAATTCCGGCGCACCGCCCAGCTCCGCTTCGGCCCAGCCGTCCGGCCCGGGCGTCAGCACGCGAAGCTCCGACTTGACGTCGTGCAGCGTCGCGAGCAGCAGATGGTTGCGCGTCCACGCGTGGTAGTCCAGCGACGTGTGCGCGTCCGGCGTGAACAGCGCGGTGAAGGCACGATCGCCCGACTGGAACGCGGCGTACCGGATCGCGAGCAGCGAACCGGCCGGGTGTTCAGTGCCGCCGACGGTCCACGCGGTACGCGGTTGTACGAGCAGCCATTCGCGGTGCACAGACACGTCGACGTCGTCGGGTACGTCGAGTTTCGTCAGTCCGGACGGCGTTCGCTCGAACACCTCGGTGCGGTAGAAGTCGAGCGAACGGTGCACGAAGTCGCGTTCGAAACCCTCGGTCGGATCGTGGTAAGCCATCACCGCGACGTCGTCGGGCTTGCCTTCGAACACCGTCACTGCCGCCTCGAGCGGGGTGCCGCGCCGCCATTCCTTGACCAGACGGGGGTAGCCGGACGTCGTCAGCGTGCCGGGTCCGAAGTCGGTGCCGACGTACACGCGGTCCTCGCCGATCCAGCCGACCCGGTTCTTCGCCTCGGGCAGGAAATAGCCGTCCGGCACGAACTCGTGCGCGTCGAGGTCGAACTCGCGCACGACGGTCGCGTCCGCGCCACCGCGCGACAGCTGCACGAGACCGAGCCGGTGCCCGGGGCGCAGGACCGCGGCGCCTTTCCAGACCCAGTTCTCGTCCTCGGCCGCGGCGAGCGCGTCGACGTCGAGCAGGGTCTCCCAGCTCGGTTCCGCGGTGCGGTACTGCTCCAGCGTGGTCCGCCGCCACAGCCCGCGCGGGTGTTCGGCGTCCTGCCAGAAGTTGTAGAGGTGCGGTCCCCGGCGCGTGACGTACGGGATCCGGCCGCCCGCGTCGAGCACCTCGCGGATCGTGTCCCGCAGCTGCCCGAACCGCTCGCCGGCGGTGAGCACGTCCAGCGTCTCCGCGTTGCGGGAGCGGACCCATTCGAGCGCCTCGTCGCCCGTCACGTCTTCCAGCCACAGGTACGGATCTTCGACAGTCATGGCGTCCAGTCTCGCTGCCCGCCGCGGGTCCGGCCAGGGGGCCCGGCGTTCCCGTTTCGTGATCCGGCGCGGCCCGGCCTCTCCGTATGCTGTGCGCGAGGGGGAAGGATGACGTACCTGGCCGGCGGCTCATGGCCGCCCGCACCGCCGCCGCTGCGGAAGCCGCCGCGCCGCGGGCCCGGCACTGTGCTCGGCGCGGTGACCGCATTGGCGATCGTCGCGGTCACGCTCGCGCTGATGGCTGCGGTGCCGCACGAAGTGTCCGGCCGGGCGATGGTCGCGGTGGACGCAGGTTCGGTCCCGGCCCGGCAGGACGCGAAGCCGGTGCCGAAGCTCGCGGGCAACCCTCTGATGGCCGGTGACGTCGCGCTCGCGCCGGTCTCGTGCGATCTGCCCGACCTTGCTCGCGACGGTGCCAAGCTCGAGGTGTACTACACCGCGCTCACCGCGTGTCTGGAGCAAGCGTGGCGGCCCGCGCTGGAGAAGGCGGCCGAGCCGAGCCTGCCGGTGAAGGTGTCGGTGACGCTGCCGAAGACGAGCGCGTGCGGCAGTGCGCCGACGCGCGAGGAAGCTGTCGCGTACTACTGCGGCGGCGACACCACGATTTACGCGCCCACCGAGTGGATGCTGTCCGATGCCGGATTGAGCCGCGCGCGGCATCTCGCGACCATGGCACACGAGTACGGCCACCACGTACAGCGCGAGAGCGGAATCCTCGACGCCGCGAGTGACGAGATGACCGCGCCCCAGCCGAGCAGCCCCGCGGACAAGGCTGTGGTGCGCCGGATCGAGTTGCAGGCCAACTGTTTCGGCGCGCTGTTCCTTGCGGCCACTGCCGGGCACGGTTCGATCAGCCGTGCCACTGCGAACGCCGCGGTTGCCGACTACGGCCGCGCAGACGACAGCGGTGACCACGGCAGCCGCGCGAACCAGCTCGCGTGGGCGCGGGCTGGGTACAACGGCAGTGGGCCAGCAGCGTGCGATACCTGGTCGGCGCCGGCGGACAAGGTCAGCTGACGCGCGGGTCGCGGCCGAGCAAGCCGAGGAAGCGGTCGATTTCGCTGGCGTCGTCGGCGACGGGCACTACTGGCGCGAAAGTCCCCCTCGCGACGCGTTCCGCCGGGTCGGCCGGGATGCCCATGGCGAACTTCAGCGCAACGTGCACTGCTTCCGGTACTGGCTCGTACGCGACGTCGAACGTGCGCGCGAGATCCCAGCCGTGCGCGACGGTGTCGACGAGGTGCATGGCTGTCGCCACTTCGCCGGAGAAGGTGCCGAAGGTGTTGATGGCGATCGAGCGTTCCGCGACGCCTGCTTCGCCGAACGCTGCGAGGTAGTCGTCAACGGAAGCCGCGTACGCGCTGTACGCGTCGTCGCCGAGCTGGCCGCCTTCCCAGTCGCGCGCGGAGCCTTTACGCGCTGCTTCGGCGAAGGCGTGGTTCTCGCTGACTTGGTGGCGAAGCAGGTCGCGGAGGGTCCAGCCGGCACACGGCGTGGGTCGATCCAGGTCCGCCGCGGTGGTCCCGGCGACGATCCGGTCGAGGACGAGCAGCGACTGACGGTCGAGGTCGAACGTGGTCATGACGTCACGCTAACCGCCGGATCGGTCCAGGAAGAGAGCCAAAACCAGCCCATCTGAAGTGGACCAATCTACCCTGGAACCCGTGGACCTGCACCTCGACCTGTCCGGCCCGCGCGGCCATCGCGACGAGATCTACCGCCAGATCCGCGAGGCTGTCCTGGACGGCCGCCTCCGCGACGGCGACCTGCTGCCACCCACCCGGGAACTGGCGCAGCAGCTGGCTGTATCGCGCACGACGGTCACCGCGGCGTACGAACGCCTTGCTGCCGAAGGATTTCTAGCCGGTCGCGTCGGCGCCGGGACCTACGTGCAGGCTGGCCGCGTCCCGCGTCCTGCCGCACCTATGGGGCCCGCGCGAGGTGTCGAGCCGCGTCCGGAATGGACAGACGTCCCCGCGCCGCCGAAAGCATTCACCGACCCACCGGAGTTCGACTTCCGCCCCGGCGTCCCGGACGTTCGCCTCTTCCCCTTCGACACCTGGCGTCGCCTGACCACGCAAGCGCTCCGCAGCTCCCGCGCCGAGCTGCTGACGTACGGCGAACCGCAGGGTGACCCGCGGTTGCGCGGCGAACTGGCCCGGCACCTTGCGCTGTCACGGAACGTCCGCGTTCACCCCGACCACCTCGTGATCACCTCCGGCGCCCAGCAGACGATCGACCTTGTCGCGCGGGTGCTGCTGCGCCCCGGTGACCTCGCTGCGGTC
Organism: Amycolatopsis jejuensis; assembly: GCF_000717335.1. GTDB lineage: Bacteria > Actinomycetota > Actinomycetes > Mycobacteriales > Pseudonocardiaceae > Amycolatopsis > Amycolatopsis jejuensis. The sequence continues at coordinate 55,677 of NZ_JNYZ01000024.1, read as the reverse complement.
GAAGATCCCGGGTACCCGCCGCCGCGGCTGCTGTTGGGAACGCTCGGCGTACGCGTCGCACCTGTACCGGTGGATGCCGAGGGCATTGTGGTGGATGCGATTCCGCCCGGCACGCGTTTGGTGCACGTGACGCCGTCGCACCAGTACCCGCTCGGCGTCGCGATGTCGCCGTCGCGTCGCAGTGCCTTGCTCGACTGGGCCGAACGGAGCGGGGGAGTGATCGTGGAGGACGACTACGACACCGAGTTCCGCTACTCCGGGCGACCGCTGGAACCGTTGCACAGCTTGGATTCCCACGGACGGGTGGTCTACGTCGGCTCGTTCTCGAAGGTGCTCTCGCCCGCGCTGCGGCTGGGTTTCCTCGCTGCCCCACCGGGTCTGGCCGAGGCGATCGTGAAGGCGAAGTACCTCGCCGACTGGCATTCGCCGGGGATCGAGCAGGCGGTCGTCGCGGCGTTCGTGGCCGAGGGCGGGTTCGCCCGGCACGTCCGGCGCATGCGCGGGATCTACCGCGCCCGGCACGACCTGCTGGTCGACGGTCTGCGTGCCGAGTTCGGCGAGGTACTGGAGCCGGTTCCCGCGGCTGCCGGGCTGCATTTGAGCGCGTCAGCCGACCGGGATTTGCGCGGCCTCGCACGGACGGCGGTCGCCGCAGGGGTACGGCTTTACTCGCTCGGCGATTTCTCCGTGGCGTCCCGGCGGCATGGCCTGCTCTTCGGCTACGGCGCGATCCCCGCCGGGCAGATCGGGCCGGGACTCGCCCGGCTCCGGCGGCTGTTCGATGACGCTCTGCGATGATCGGCGGAGCCGCAATACCACGAACGGATGCGTCCCGCCGGACTTTCGCACTCGGCGGCCGAGCCCTAACCTGGGGTGACCCGGCTCACCGAGGAGAGGGCATCGCCATGCGGATCGCTGATTTGCTCCAGCGGAAGGGCGCCACTGTCGCCACTGTGTCCCCTGGGACCACGGTCACCGAGCTGCTGGCGGGACTCGCCCGGCACAACGTCGGTGCCATGGTCGTGGTCACCGCCGACGGCACGATCGCGGGGATCGTGTCCGAACGCGACGTCGTGCGCAGGCTCAACGACCACGGGCCCACGGTGCTCGACGGCCCGGTCGCCGACATCATGACGAAGCTCGTCGCGAGCTGTGCGCCGGAGGATTCGGTGGACCAGCTCAGCGTGCTGATGACCGAACGGCGGATCCGGCACGTGCCGGTGCTGTCCGGCGGGCGGCTGGCCGGGATCGTGAGCATCGGCGACGTCGTCAAGGTCCGGATGGAGCAGCTCGAGCAGAGCCAGGAGCAGCTCGAGGCCTATATCGCCCAAGGGTGACCGTCATTCGCGCCAGCCACTGAGCTCCACGCCCTTCGCGACGTCCACGCGGTAGCCGAGTTCCGCGGTCGCGGAGGCGCCCGGTGCCGTTGTGAACCGCCAAGTGAACTCGCCGAGCTCGGTGCGCTCGGCGGGTTCCGGCGTGGCGTGTACGTCTCGTACGGTGATCGCTTCGTCGCGCGAGACTGGCGCCTGGTCGAGCACGGTCACCACGGCCTCGCGCGGGCTGTGGTTGGTCACTGTGGTGCGGTACGCCACTTCGCGGCGACGCTGTCCCGACAGCGTCGCTTTGCTCGCGCTACGCCGTACGAGCTTGCGCTCCACACGGATCCGGTCGTCGACACCGAGCGCGAGTTCGCGTTCTTCGCCCGGCGCCCACAGTTCTAGGTAAGTGCTGCCCACGAACTCGGCGTCGTGGAACACGGCGGCACGGCCGGCGCGAAGCGGGTGTTCGGCGTTGTTGACCACCTTCGCGCGTAGGTACGCCTCTTCGCCCTGCGCGGGTGCGGTGACGTAATCCAGCTCCGCGGTGAGGTCTAGCTGCGCGAGCGTGGTTCGGTGTCCCTGTGCGCCGGACGGGATCGCGACGGGGCGCGCGGGCTTGAAGGTGACTGCGGTCGTGCCTTGCTCCACTTGGGCGACAGCGGCTTCGAGCTGGTCTCCCGCGAGGCCTGCCCCTGCCGCGGGGCTTGCCGGGGCTGCTGCGGCGAAGGCCATTGCGCGCACCGGTTGTCGCCGATCCAGATACCACGGCTGGGGTTCCGGGATCACGACGGTGTTCGCTGGACGAGCAGTGGACAGCGTCAGCTCGCATTCCGGCCAGTCCTCGCCGGTGTGCTGGCTGACCAGGCCGTACGAGGTGACGGTGACGTCGGTTCCGCGTACGCGGACGTCGTACCCTGGTTCCCAGCTCGCGCCTGGGACCACGTAGGAGAGTTCGATTTCGGCGGTGGCCGCCGTGTCGAGTTTGACGGTGATCGTGGCACTGTCCTGTTGGGACTGTGCACTGTGGCCTTCGATCCGCCGATCGAGCGCGGCGAGGTCTTCGCGCAGCTGTTGCAGCCGTGTGCTGAGCGTACGACGTTCCTTGAGCGCTGCGGCCAGTTGCGTGCCGAGCGCTTCGCTCACCTCTTCGACACGCCCCGGTTCTGTGGTCGCGTCGGCCAACGCCTTCGCGAAGCTTGCTCCGCTGCGACGCGCGACTCCGGTGAGCAGGTCAACGCGTGCCGTCGCTGCGGTCTCTTCGTCGGCGACGGCGTCGACTGTCGCCTGATCTGTCCGCCGTTGCTCGACAAGCGCGCGAAGCGTGGCGTCCGCGGGCGCGGCATGCTGCGCGTACCCCACGTCAACGCCGGTGACGAGAGCATCGCCTGTGCCGCCGACACGCACTGAAGCGGCGTCGAGCGCGAAGGGGAGACTGGTGATCTCCACGCGCGCCGATGTGACACTGCAGCGGCGGGTGACGCGCGCGTGCTGTGGGTAAACCGTGATCGCGACGATCGGAGCGTCCATGACCCCGACGTTAGTCGGTTGACGCGGCCAGCGGTTGCCGGAAGTGTCGGACGTGCTCGCCTGCTACGTCCGGCTTGGGGGTTCTGGTGGGAGTTGCTGCTCGGGTTGCTGCCGTGTTCGCCGCAGTGGTCACCTTGTCGGTACCTGCGGTCGCCGAAGCTGCTTCGCCGCCTTCGCCGGTCTTCACTGACGGCCAGGCGCAACCAGCGTTCGACCCAGCCGACATTGTGCGCGAAGACGTGTGGGTCACGGCGCCGGTCGACAGTGATCACGACGGTCGCGAAGACGTCGTACACGCGCAGGTCGTCCGTCCGCGCGCGACGGAGCAAGGCATGAAGGTACCGGTCGTGTACGAGGCGAGTCCGTACTTCGCCGGGGGTAACGACGTTGCGAATCACGGCGTCGACACCGAGCTCTACGTACCTGGTCCGCATGCCGCGTCGCCGATCAGGTGGGGTTACCAGGACTACTTCACCGCGCGCGGATTTGCCGTGGTGTATGGGGAATCGCTCGGGACCGGGTTGTCAACCGGCTGTCCGACGACCGGCGATGTGAACGAGACGATCGGCGCGCGTTCCGTTGTCGACTGGCTGAACGGCCGCGCGTCCGCGCACAACGCGGCCGGAGCGCCGGTCGCCGCGAACTGGAGCACGGGCAAGACCGGCATGATGGGAGTCTCGTACAACGGGACGCTGCCCAATGCCGTCGCGAGCACCGGGGTCGAGGGGCTGGAGACGATCGTGCCGATCGCGGCCATCTCCAGTTGGTATGAGTACTACCGCAACGACGGCGCGGTCGTGGCGGCCGGCGGATTCCAGGGCGAGGACGCCGACGTGCTCGCCTCGTACGTCTACACGCGCGCGGACCGGCAGATCTGCCGTCCCGTGATCGACGGGCTCACCGCCGCGCAGGACCGCGTGACCGGGGATTACAGCCCGTTCTGGGACGTCCGGAACTATCGCAATGACGTCGGCAAGGTGCGGGCGTCGGTGCTCGCGGTCCATGGGCTGAACGACTGGAACGTGAAGACCGACCAGGTCGCCGCATGGTACGAGGCGTTGAAGGCGCACGGGGTCGAGCACAAGATCTGGCTGCACCAATCCGGTCACACCGACCCGATTTCGCTGCGCCGGGACGTCTGGCTCACCACGCTGAACAAGTGGATGTCGCACTACCTCTACGGCGTCGACAACGGCATCGAGCACGAGCCCAAGGCGACGATCCAGCGTGAGGACAAGTCGTGGACGGACGAGGCCGACTGGCCCGCGCCGGGCACCGCGGACGTCAAACTGCACCCCTGGCCGGGCGGCGGCGCGAAGGGGACCCTCGCGCGGCAGCCAGTGCCCGGGCGGCCGAACGTCGAGTCGCTGGCCGACGATGCGTCGAAGACGATCGAGCAGCTCGCGGACGCACCGTCGTCCGGAAACCGCTTGCGCTACACCACTTCGGCCGCTGCCGGGCCGGTGCGGCTTTCCGGCACTGCACGGGCCGACCTGCGGCTGTCGTTCGATCGGCCCGCCGCGAACGTGACCGCGGTGCTGCTCGACCGTGCCCCGGACGGCAGTTCGCACGTGATCAGCCGCGGCTGGACCGATCCGCAGAACCGGGTGTCGCCGTCGGTCACCACGCCGATCCGGCCGGGGATTCCGCTCCGCATCGAGGTTTCGCTGATGCCGAAGGACTACGTGCTCGCGGCCGGGCACCGGCTGGAATTCCTGCTGGCGTCCAGCGACCACGACTACACGCTGCGGCCGCGGCCGGGCGCCGGACTGTCCCTCGATCTCACCGGGACCACCGTGACGCTGCCGATCGTGGGCGGGAAGGAGGCGTTCTACTCCGCAATCCCGGCACGATAGGCGAGCGCGACTGCCTGCGCGCGATCCCGTAGCCCGGCCTTGGAAAACAAGTGATTGACGTGCGTCTTCACAGTCGCTTCGCTGACCACCAGCGTACGCGCGATTTCCGTGTTCGACAGCCCGGCCGCGATCAGCCGTAGCACGTCGACCTCGCGTGCGGTGAGGCTGTCGAGTTCCTTGGTGCGTACGGGCGCACGGCTCGTTGCGGCGGCGACCAGCCGTTGTTGCAACGAACCGTCCACTGTGGACTGGCCAGCGGCGGCGGAACGAAGCGCGCGGACGATGGCCTCGGCATCCGCGTCCTTGGTGAGAAATCCGCGGGCGCCGGCCTTGAGCGCGGCGAGCAGGGAATCGTCGTCGGCATATGTGGTGAGCACGACGACTTCGGTACCCGGATGCTGCGCACGGACGATTTTCGTGGTCTCGACGCCGTCTCGGTTCGGCATCCGCAGGTCGACGAGGAGCACGTCCGGCCGGTGCCGGGCGACGAGGTCGACCGCTTCGACGCCATCCGCAGCGGCGCCGACCACCTCGACGCCCGGGAGCAGCCCAAGCAGCGTGACCAGCCCTTCGCGGACGACGGCTTGGTCGTCGGCCAGCACCACGCGCAACGTCACGTCGGCACTGTCAGGTGAATCCGCCATCCGTCCTCCCCGGGGCCGCTTTCGAGCTTCCCGTCCAGCAGCGCGACCCGCTCGCCCATGCCCCGCAAACCGTATCCCGGCGACGGCGGTTGCGGCGGACGGCGGCCCTGCCGGTCGATGATGCCGAGGTCGACCTGGCTGTCGGCGAAAGTGAGCTCGACGTCGACTGCGGCGCCTGCGCCGTGCTTGCGTGAGTTGGCGAGCGCCTCCTGCACGGCGCGGACCAGCGTGGTGGCCACTGCTGCGTCGAGTTCACGCGGTTCGCCTTCGATCACCAGGTCGGCGCGAGAGCCGGTGTCGAGCCGGTACGCCGCGAGGAGGTCCGAAACGGCGCGCGCGAGGGGAACGGCGTCTTCGCGCAGCGCGGCGACGGCCTTGCGTGCTTCGGCGAGACCGTCTGACGCCAGCCTCTGCGCGCGTTCGATCTGGGCGACAGCGTCGGCGCTTGCCCCATCTCGGACCAGCATGAGACGCGTGCTCTGCAGATTGAGCGACAGCCCGGCGAGGGAGTGCGCGAGGACGTCGTGCAGCTCGCGGGCGATGCGCGCGCGTTCGGCGAGGGCTGCCGCGCGGGCGTGCTCCTCGTTGGCGGTCTGGGCCCGGGCGAGCGCGAGCTCGGTCTGCTCCAGCCGCTCCGCGCGGGCGCGCCGGTTGGCGGCCAGCAGGATCATCACGGCGAGGATCGCGAAGAGGCTGAGCGCGTTCAGCCAGTCGACCTCGTGGGTGAACGACCAGGTCAGGATAGCCGCCGACGCCGTCACCACGGCGATCGCGGACGGGATCAGACGGGCGAAGCGCAGGGTGTAGAACGTGGCGCCGAACATCGAGGTCGACGTCAAGGCGCCTGGCTGCAGCACCCAGAGCGCGCCCGCGGCGGCGACCACCGTGAGCAAGGTCGTGGGCATCAGCCAGCGCGGCTGCGACTCGCGGGTGAGCCACAACGCCGGTACGGAGGCCACGAGGATCAGCGCGATGAGCGGCCACGTCCAGGGGCGCGCCTGCGGAATCGTGAACAGGACCGGGACGGCAATCACGCCCCAGCGCACGACGTCGGCGCCGTCGACCCGCCGTTGTGCTGCAGTGGTCATGGCTTCCTCCCGCTTGTACGGAAAATGTACTGGCTCGGGCTTGGCTGGGTCGTGTCGTTCCCGGTTCTTCCTCCGGAGGTGCGCCCTCATGCCCAGGTTGAGACGACTCGCCGTGGCCGTTGCCACGCTGGCCCTACCTGCCCTGCCTGCCCTGCCGTTCGCCGCCCCGGCGTCCGCGGCGCCGAACTTCCAGGTCCCGTTCAAGTGCGGGGTCACGGTGACCGCGGCGACCTTCAGCGGCCACAACCCGGCCAACTCGGTCGATTTCCAGAAATCCGGCCTCACGGGCATGCCGGTGACCGCGTCCGCGCCGGGCACCGTCACGCGCGTCGCGAACGAGGGCAGCACCAGCTACGGCCGCTGGATCGAACTCGACCACGGCGGCGGCTGGCGGACGCGGTACGCGCACCTGTCCGAGCAGGAGGTGTCCGTGGGCCAGAGCGTGGGACAGGGCAAGGAAATCGGCAAGGCAGGCGCAACCGGCGGCGTGACCGGCCCGCACCTGCACTTCGAGCAGAGGCTGAACGGCACGGTGCAGAAGGCGGTGCTGAACGGCGTGGCGGTGCCGTATTATGGCAAGAAGGACTTCACGAGCAAGAACAACTGCGGCGGCAATCCCTATTCTGCCACAGAAATCTGCGGCGCGGGGTTCTCGGTGATCGACCAGCAGTCCCTTGGCACGGCGGGTACGGCGTATCTGCTGTACAACGCCTCGTCGAAGGCCAACTGCGCAGCGACACTGAAGGCGACGTCCCTTGGCACGGCCAGCGCGACGTCGGCGTTCCTGGAGGTGCAAGGCGCTTCCCGCACCACGGACCAGGGGAACTACACGTACTACGCGGGTCCGGTGACGAAAACCGCAGGCTCGACGTGCGTGAAATGGGGTGGCTCGGTGGGATCGGCGTCTTACGAAAGCCCGTTCGAACACTGCGGTTGAGGTGGTCGGCTGCCTTGGCCGGTCGTGGTCGCTCTGCCGGGCCGGTTGCTTGCCCGTGGTCTTTGGGCAGTGCCGCCGGGGTTGGCGTCCCTTGACGCCGGCGGTGCTGCTCTGCTCACGCCATCTGCTGCTGTGCTTTCGCCTCGTCTGTCCTTTGTGGATGATTGTGATTTTCGTGCTCGGGAGCTCGGTTCCTGCTCCCTTGATGCCCCGGGTCGCCCAGTCGGCCATCATCTTTCGACGCTTTGGGTTGCCTGGTTGACCTCCATGCTTTGGTGCTCTGGCTGCCTGGTTCCGTCCCTTGGCGCTTTGGGTTGCCTGGTTGGCCACCATGCTTTGGTGCCCTGGTCGCTTGGTTCCGTCCCTTGACGCTTTGGGTCGCGTGGTTGGCCACCATGCTTTGGCGCTCTGGCTGCCTGGTTCCGTCCCTTGGCGCTTTGGGTCGCGTGGTTGGCCACCATGCTTTGGCGCTCTGGCCGCCTGATTCCATCTCTTAACGCTCTAGGTCACGTAGCAGTCGCCATCTGCTGGCTCCGTCGAATCAACCGCACCCGAGCCCGGATCCGTCTGTCCTTTGTGGATAAATCTGCCTTCGCCGTCGGCATTTCCCCTTGCCTGTCATGCATAATCCTCCCCTCGGCGCCGATGCACACACCCCCGACAATTTCCGAGCCTGTCGCTCCTCGAACCCGGGACTGTCCACAACCCACCGCCCTGTCCACAAATTTGCGCCGCCCACCCCATTCCCCGGAATTCAGGCGCACAGTGGAGGCGTGACCACCTCGACCCAGCCCGGCACCCGGGCCACCCTCCGCAATCCGGCCGACCTCATCGCCTCACTCCCGTACCTGCTCGGGTTCCGGCCCGCCGAGTCCGTCGTCCTCCTCGGGCACCGCTCGCCCGGCACCACGGTGGGCATGATCCTGCGTGCCGACCTGCCGCCGCGTGAAATTTGTGCCGCGCAAGCAGATTCACTCGTCCCGCGCTTCACCGCGCCGGAGTACGTCGGCGTCACCGTGGTGGTCGTCGGCGGCGCGGCCGGTTCGGATGGCCTGCCGTATGCCGAATTCGTCGGCGAACTGGGCCGCGCACTGGCCGAGAACGGCCTCCGGCTCTTCCATCCACTGTGGACGTCCGAGGTGACGGCAGGGTCGCCCTGGGCGTGCTACCGCGAACCGGACTGCATCGGCGTCCTGCCCGATCCGAAGGAGACCGTCCTCGCGGCCGCGACCACGGAGGCCGGGTTCATCGTCTTCCCCAGCCGCGAACACCTCGCCGAGCTGCTCGAACCCCGCTCACCGGACGCGATCGTCCGCCGCGCTGCGCTGCTCACATCCTCGCCGGAACCGTTGTGGCGCAGCGCCAAAACGCAGGGCGAAGTACTCCGCGCTGCGGCAAGAGAGGTCCGCGATGCCTTCGTCCGGCAACGCAGGGGAGCGGGCCCGCCTGACGACGAGCAGGCCGTCCGGCTCGCGCATGCGTTGTCGTTCGACCCGATCCGGGATGCCTGCCTGGCCACCGCCGTTCCCGCGGACGCCCCGCTCGCCCGCGAGGCCGAGGAACTGTGGCTCACCCTTGTCCGTGAACTGCCGCCGCCGCACCGGTCCGTCGCAGCCTGCCTGCTGGGCTACGTCGCCCTCATGCGCGGCGAGGGAGCGTTCGCGGGCATGGCACTGGCCAACGCACTCGAAGCCGATCCCGACCTGATGGTGGCCCAGTTGCTCCACGCCGCCTGGAACGCCGGAATGGACCCGGCCAGGCTGACCGGCCTCGCCGACGCCGCCACGCAAGCCGACCTCGGCCTTACGCCGCCACCGCACGGCGGCACCGTCGCCAACCCGCGTCGAGTGAAAGCCGGACCGGTGCCGAACCACCCCGAAACCAACGGAGGTTCTGCAGCGGGGGAACCGACCAGCGAGGCCCGGGCTGCTGCGAAGACCGGCAACGAGGGCGCCCCGGAGCCTCCCCCGAGCCGATCGAGACCCGGCGGCACCTCGAAGAGAAACCCAGCCGCCGGTACCCACCCGAAGACGACAACCCCCGAACGGACCCCGCCTCGAACGTCAGGCGTGACGTGACCGCGTGAACTGCCAAGCATCCGAGACGATGCCGTCGAGGTCGGTCCGCTCGGGCTTCCACCCGAGGTCCTCGCCTGCCTTCTGGCTCGACGCCACGAGCACCGACGGGTCACCCGCGCGCCGTGGAGCCACCACAGCGGGAATGGGGTGCCCGGTCACCCGGCGGCACGACTCCACCACCTCCAGCACCGAGAACCCGGTGCCACTGCCGAGGTTGTAGATGCGGTGCTCGCCCGCGGTGGCGTGGCGCAGGGCGAGCAGGTGGGCGTCGGCGAGGTCGACCACGTGGATGTAGTCGCGGATCGCGGTCTTGTCGGGCGTCGGGTAGTCGTCGCCGTAGATGGAGATGTGCTCGCGGTCGCCGGTGGCGACCTGGAGAACGAGAGGAATGAGATGAGTTTCGGTGGTGTGCCGTTCGCCGTACGCGTCGTACGCACCGGCCACGTTGAAGTAGCGCAGGCTGACCGCGGCCAGGCCGTGAGCACGCGCGAAGCTGGTGATGGCGTGGTCGATGGCGAGTTTCGTGGCACCGTAGGTGTTGGTGGGCTGCGTTGGCGCGGTCTCCGGGATCGGCGACTCGTCAGGCTCGCCGTACGTCGCGGCGGTCGACGAGAAGACCAGGCGCGGGGTGCCGTTGGCCTTCATGGCCTCCAGCAGCCGCAGGGAAGTCACCACGTTGCCTTCCCAGTACTTCGCCGGATCGGCCATCGACTCGCCCACCAGCGACTTCGCCGCAAAGTGCAGCACTCCGTCGAAACCCTCGCCGAGAATACGGTCAGCCACGTCAGCGGCGTCGCCTTCGATGAAGCGCGCCTGCGGGTGCACGGCGTCCGCGTGCCCGGTGGAGAGGTCGTCCACGACCGTGACCTCGTGACCCGCTTCGATGAGCCGCGCGGCGCACACGCTGCCCACGTACCCCGCGCCGCCCGTCACGATCAGTTTCAGGGGGCTCTGCTGGTCCGTCACGTCGTGGCCTTTCTCCTGAGGGGTGGTGACTGTGCGGCACAGTCTCCCCTCAGTGCGACGCGACGGACCCTCCGGGGGTTGCTCCGGAGGTCAGACCGCGTCGCGTCCGGCGCCGCGCGACGGCACCGCGGTGAACATCCGCGGACGGCGGAACCCGGCCCGCTCGCAAGCGGTTTCGACCCCGGCCCGGACGGCGTCCAGGTCGCCGTCGCGCACCAGCGCGATCGCCGAGCCGCCGAACCCGCCGCCGGTCATCCGCGCACCCAGCGCGCCGGCCGAGCGGGCGGACTCGACCGCGAGATCGAGCTCCGGCGTGGAAATGCGGTAGTCGTCGCGCATGCTCACGTGCGACCCGTCGAGGTACGGCCCGATGTCGGCGAGTTTCCGCTCGCGCAGCAACGCGACCACGTCGAGCACCCGCTGGTTCTCGGTGACCACGTGCCGCACCAGCGGCGCCAGATCGCCGGGCAGCTGCGAGAGGGCTTCGCCGAGGCCGTCCGGCGTCACATCACGCAGCGCCTTCACGCCGAGCAATTCGGCAGCGCGCTCGGTGCCACGCCGCCGTTCGCCGTAGCCGCCGTCGGCGTGGGAATGCCTGGTGCGGGTGTCCATGATCAACACCCGGAGCCCGGCGTCGGCGAGCGGGAACGGCACCTGCTCCATCTCGCCCGAGCGCACGTCGAGGAACAGCACCCGGGAGTCTTCGCAGCACAGCGAGGCCGTCTGGTCGAGCAACCCGGTGGGGGCGCCGACGAAGTCGTTTTCCGAACGCTGCACCCAGCGTGCGATCTGCGGACGTCCCGGGGTGGTCGCGGCGCCGTCGTCGAGCTCCACCCCGGCCACTCCGAGCAAAGCCAGCGACACCGCGCATTCGAGCGCATGAGAGGAGGACAGCCCGGCCCCGGACGGCACGTCGCCGGCGATGACCACGTCGGCGCCATCCGCGAAACCCTGGTCGCGCAGCACCCACGCCACCCCGGCGGGATACGCGGCCCAGCCCTCGACCGAACCGGGCTCGAGCGCGGCGATGTCGAGGAGACCGGAGTGCTGCAGCCGTCCGTCGTCGCCGAGGGTGGCGACCCGGAGCTTGCCGTCCCTGCGCGGCGACGCGGCTGCGGCGAGCCGGTGCGGCAGTGCGAAGGGCAGCACGAAACCGTCGTTGTAGTCCGTGTGCTCGCCGATCAGATTCACCCGGCCCGGCGCGGACCACACGCCTGCCGGGGCCCGCCCGTGGACGTCCCGGAACGCGCCGGCCGCGGCGGTCGCCGGGGTCACTTGGCGAGGGCCAGCACGGCGTGCAGGGCCGCGGTGGACACCTGCGCCGAACCTTCGGTGCCCTTCACCTCGACGGTGGCGCTGCCGCCGACCGCCTTGCCGACCGTGACGATCCCGCCGGGCACGATCCCGACCGACTTGAGCTCGGTGAGCAGCGACTCGTCGAGCTGCACGTGCTCGGCGATCCGGCGGATCTCCACGTCGCCGCCGCCCGTGCGGGCGAACTCGTCGAGCCGGATCAGGTCGGCCTCGGCACGCGGCGCGGGGTCTCCGTCGCCGAGCTTGTCGAGGCCGGGGATCGGGTTGCCGTACGGCGACGTGGTGGGGTGGTCGAGCAGCTTCACGAGCTTGCGCTCGACGGCCTCGCTCATCACGTGTTCCCAGCGGCACGCCTCGTTGTGGACGTGCTCCCACTCCAGGCCGATCACGTCGACGAGGAGGCGCTCGGCCAGGCGGTGCTTGCGCATGACCGCGATGGCGAGCTCGTGGCCGTGGTCGGTCAGCTGCAGGTGCCGGTCGTCCGCGACGACGACCAGGCCGTCGCGTTCCATCCGGGCCACGGTCTGGCTCACGGTGGGCCCGCTCTGCTGCAGGCGCTCCGCGATCCGGGCCCGCAGCGGGACGACACCTTCCTCTTCGAGCTCGTAGATCGTACGCAAGTACATCTCGGTGGTGTCGATGAGATCGTTCACGCTGTCCCCTTCGTCCGCGTAGCTCATCGTAGTCGCTGGCCCCGACAGCGACGGCTCGCCTCGGCGTAACGACCCGGCCGCGGCGAAAAGTCCGGGCCGGGTGTGTGAACCGCCACCGGACCTGCAGGATGGAGGCCATGCGACCGTTGATCTCGCCTGCTGGGCTCGCCGCGTTCCCCGACCGTGAGCGTCCCGTCGTGCTGGACGTCCGCTGGCGGCTCGGCGGACCGCCCGGATGGGAGTCCTACCGGGACGGGCACCTGCCCGGCGCGGTGTTCGTCGACCTCGACACGGCGCTGGCCGCGCCACCCGGCGAGGGTGGCCGCCATCCGCTGCCCGAGCCTGCGGTTCTTCAGCGTGAGCTGCGGAAAGCCGGGGTGCGGGCGGACCGTCCGGCGGTCGTGTACGACGACGCGGACGGCTCCGTCGCGGCCCGCGCCTGGTGGCTGGTGCGCTGGGCGGGGCACGCGGAGGTGGCGGTGCTCGACGGCGGTTACGCAGCGTGGCTGGCCGAAGGCCGGGACGTGAGCACCGAGGTGCCTTCGCCGGAGCCGGGTGACATCGAGGTCCGGCCGGGCGGCATGCCGGTGCTGTCCGCGGACGACGCGGCCGCGCTCGCGCGCGAAGGGGTGCTGTTCGACGCGCGGGCGCACGTCCGCTACACCGGCGACACCGAGCCGGTCGACCCGCGGGCGGGGCACATCCCGGGAGCGGTCAGCGCGCCGTCGTCCGAGCACGCCGGTGCAGACGGACGCTGGCGGTTGCCGTCCGAGCTTGCGGAGCGGTTCACGTCGCTGGGGCTGGCCGAGGGCACCCCGGTGGGGGCGTACTGCGGGTCGGGCGTCACGGCGTCGTCGGTCGTGCTTGCGCTCGAAGTGGCGGGGCATCCGGAGCCGGCCGCGTTGTACGCGGGGTCGTGGTCGCACTGGTCGCGTGACCCGGAGCGGCCCGCGGCCACGGGTCCGGAGCGCGGCTGAGGCCGTCCCGGAACTTTCGGCCGTCGAACGCCGACTTCTCCGGTGGAAGATCTTTTGCATAGAGAAGAGGTATTCATGGGCGAGGCGCTGCGGGTGCAGGTCGTGCTGTTCGACGGTGTGGAGGAGCAGGACTTCACGGGTCCGTATGAGGTGTTCTCGGCCGCGGGCATGCACTCGGAGCGGGGCACCGAGGTGTCGTACGTCCGCGTCGACGGGCCGGGCGTCGTGCGAGCGTCGTACGGGACGAAGGTGGAGGTCGAGCACGGCTGGTCGCCGGACGAGGCCGACATCCTCGTCGTCCCGGGCGGCGGTTACGGGCGTCGGCAGGGGCCGGGGATCTGGGCGGAGATCGACCGTCGCGTGCTGCCGGATGCGCTGGCCGCGTCTGCGCGCGAAGGCCTGACCTTGGCCTCGGTCTGTACGGGCAGCATCGTGCTCGGCGCTGCCGGTTTGGTGCGCGGACGTCCTTGTACGACGCACCACCGCGCCATCGACACGCTCGTCGAGCAAGGCGGGGTGCTGAAGAACGCGCGGGTCGTCGACGACGGTTCCCTGGTCACGGCCGGGGGCATCACGAGTGGTCTCGACCTGGGCCTGTGGCTGGTGAACCGCGAACTCGGCTCCGACGCGGCCGCGGGTGTCGAAAGCATGCTCGAGTATCAGGCGCGCGGTTCGGTCTGGACCCGCTGACCGAGGCCCTCGCGCAGAACCCGGCTCGGGCCGTGGTGGGACAGTACAGTGCGGTACATGTCCTCGCCTGCAGTTGTCTGGGATGCCTCGCTGCTGAAGTACGACCTGGGCGGCGACCATCCGTTCAACCCCGTCCGCCTCGATCTCACCGTGCGGCTCGCGACGGAGCTCGGCGTGCTCGACGGGGTCGACTTGCTGGTGCCCACAGCGGCCGGGGACGAGGAGCTGCTGCGCGTGCACGCGCCCGAGTACCTGGCCGCGGTTCGGGAGGCGCCGATGGTCGGCTGGGATGTCGGGCATGGGCTCGGGACCGACGACAATCCGATTTTCTCCGGAATGCACGACGCGACCGCGCTGGTCGTCGGGTCCACCTTGCTCGCCGCGCGCAAGATCGCCGACGGCGAGGCGCAGCGCGCGGTCAACATCGCGGGCGGACTGCACCACGCGATGCGCGATCACGCGTCCGGTTTCTGCATCTACAACGACTGTGCCGTCGCCATCTCCTGGCTGCTCGACCACGGTTTCGACCGCATCGCCTACCTCGACACCGACGTCCACCACGGCGACGGCGTCCAGACCGCCTTCTACGACGACCCTCGCGTGCTCACCGTCTCGATGCACCAGCACCCGTTCACGCTTTGGCCCGGCACCGGCTACTCCGCGGAAATCGGCACGGGCGACGCCGCCGGTACCGCGATCAACGTCCCGTTGCCGCCGCACACGCGGGATCCGGGGTGGCTGCGGGCGTTTCACGCGGTGGTGCCGTCGGTGCTGGAGCAGTTCCGGCCGCAGCTGCTGGTCACTCAATGCGGGGTGGACTCGCACGAGGAAGACCCGATGGCGGACATGTCCCTGTCGGTCGACGGGCATCGCACGATCTACGCGACCCTCCGCGACCTCGCCGAGCGCTACGCCGAGGGCCGCTGGCTCGCGGTGGGCGGCGGGGGATACCAGCTGATCCGGGTGGTGCCGCGCTCGTGGACGCACCTGATCGCGACGGTCCTGGACCGCGACGTCCCGCCGGAAACGCCACTCCCGCCCGGCTGGGTCTCCACGGTCACCCGCGCCGCCCCGGCCGCCGACCTGCCGCGGGCGATGACCGACGAGAAGGACACGACGTTCAAACCCTGGGGCGACGACGCGGACGACCCGGTGGACATCGCGATCCGCGACACCCGCCGGGCGATCTTCCCCCTGCACGGCCTCGACCCGGACGATCCGAGGGACTGACCCATGCCCGACGAACCCCGCACGCCCGGCGAAGAGTCTGCACCCGGCGAAGCTGCTCGCACCGGGGAAGCTTGGCGGGCAAGGGAAACTGGCTCCGCGGGGGAAGCTGCGTCTCCGGGGGAAGCAGCTGGACCTGCTGCGGCTGGACTTGCTGGACGCGCTGGCCCCGCTGGGGAAGCTGGACCTGCTGCGGCTGGACTTGCTGGACGCGCTGGACCCGTTGGGGAAGCTGGACCCGCCGCGCCTGGACGCGCTGGCCCCGCTGGGGAAGCTGGACCCGCCGCGCCTGGACTTGCTGGACGCGCTGGCCCCGCTGGGGAAACTGCGCCCGCCGGGGAAGCTGGACCCGCTGCGGCTGGACCCGCTGGGGGAGCTGCGTCCGCTGGGGAGGCCGGGGCAGCCTCGGCTGCGAATGCGGCGTCCGCTGGGGAGGCCGGGCCCGCCGACGGGTCACCCCCCGGGGAAATCGCGGCTACCGGCGGGCCCACGCCTGGCGATCCCGCGGATGAGGGACACACAGCAGCAGGGAATTCCGCTGCAGAAGGGCGTGATCCCTACGATTACCCCCGTGATTGGGAAGCCGACGTAGTCCTTTCCGATGGCGGCACCGTCCACATCCGACCCGTGGTGCCCAGTGACGCCGACGGTCTGGTCGCCTTGCACAGCCGTCTTTCCGAGCGCACTCGGTACTTCCGGTACTTCGGCGCGTACCCCCGGATACCACCGCGGGATCTCGAGCGGTTTTCCACCGTGGATCACCACGATCGGGTCGCGTTTGTCGCTCTGCTCGGGGACGATGTCGTTGCCGTGGGGCGGTACGAGCGGCTGGAGCACGGGCCGTCGGCGGAGGTGGCGTTCGTCGTCGATGACAAGCATCAGGGGCGGGGGCTCGGGTCGATCTTGCTCGAGCATCTCGCCGCGGCGGCGTCCGAGAGCGGGTTGCGGCGGTTCGTCGCCGAGGTGCTCAGTGAGAACGCCACCATGGTGCGCGTTTTCCGCGACGCCGGTTACCAGGTCAGCCGCGCGATCGAGGAAGGCGTGCTGCACCTCGAGTTCGACATCGACCCGACCGAGGAGTCGCTGGCCGTCGCGCGGTCGCGGGAGCAGGCGGCCGAGGCGCGGAGCGTGCACAACCTGTTGCATCCGCAGGCGGTCGCCGTGATCGGGGCGTCCGTGGATCCGACCAAGGTCGGGCACGTCGCGTTCGCCAACCTGCTCGCCGCCGACTTCGCGGGGGCCGTGTATCCGGTGAATCCCGAGCATCGTTCGGTGCGCGGGGTGCGGGCTTATCCGTCCGTGCTCGACATTCCCGACCCCGTCGACCTCGCGCTGGTCGCAGTGCCCGCCGAGAAGGTCGAGTCGGTGCTGGACGCTTGTCTTGCGAAGGGCGTCAAGACGCTGGTCATCGTGTCCGGCGGGTTTGCCGAATCCGGGCCGCTGGGGCTGCACGCGGAGTTGCGGCTGGTGGGGGAAGCCCGCGCGCACGGGATGCGTGTGGTCGGGCCGAATGCGCTCGGGGTGCTCAACACCGCGCCCGGGGTGCGGCTGAACGCGACGCTCGCGCCGCGCCTGCCCAAACGCGGCCGGACCGGGTTCTTCTGTCAGTCCGGGGCGCTCGGCACCGCGATTCTCGCCGACGCCGGGTCGCGCGGGCTCGGGTTGTCCACGTTCGTCTCCGCGGGCAACCGCGCCGACGTGTCCGGCAACGACCTTCTCCAGTACTGGGAAACCGACCCCGACACCGATCTCGTGCTGCTGTATCTCGAATCGTTCGGCAACCCGCGCAAGTTCGCGCGGCTCGCGCGGCGACTGGCGCGGTCGAAGCCGATCGTCGCGGTGAAGTCCGGGCGGCATGCGGTGCGGCCGCAGCTGGCGGCGACGTCGGCGGAGGTCGACGAGGCCAGCGTGCAGGCGCTGTTCGAACAGGCCGGTGTCGTGCGGGTGGAATCGCTGGCGCAGCTCTTCGACACCGCGCTCGTGTTCGCGCATCAGCCGCTGCCTGCCGGACCGCGGATCGGTATCGTCGGCAACTCCAGTGCGATCGGGCTGCTTGCCGCGGACACTGCCCGGTCCGAGGGGTTGCGGCTCGCGTTCGACCCGGTCGACATCGGACCGCAGGCTGGGCCCGACGAGTTCGCCACCGCGGTCCGCGAAGCGCTGGATTCGCCGGAAACCGACGCGTTGATCGCCGTTTTTGCGCCGCCTGTTGCGATTCCCGGTACCGCGTACGCGCGAGCGTTGCGCGAAGCGGTGTCAGAGATGAAGCAGTCGAAGCCGATCGTCTCGACGTTCCTCGCGGCTGAAGGCGTCCCCGACGAGCTTGCTGTGCTCTCCGACGACGGCGTACCTACGCGCGGGTCGATTCCGTCGTACTCGAGCCCGGAGCGAGCCGTGAACGCGTTGGCGCGCGTCGTGCGTTACGCCGCGTGGCGGCAGCGTCCACAAGGCACGCTCGTACGGCCCAGCGGTCTGCATGTTGAACAGGCGCAGGAGATCGTGCGCGAGCTGCTGCCTGACGACGGCACTGCCACGCTGCTGTCCGACGACGACGTAGTGCGCCTTCTGAGCTGCTACGGCGTCGACGTCGTGCCGTTCCGTGTTGTGTCCAGCGAAGACGACGCTGTCGCAGCAGCGGCGGAGATGGCCTACCCGGTCACGCTCAAAGCAGTGGACGAACGGTTGCGCGGACGGCCCGACCTTGCTGGCGTACGGCTCGACCTTACGTCCGAAGACTCCGTACGCACCGCCTATCGCGACCTGTACGCAGTCTCGGGCGACGAAGACGTGTACGTGCAACAGATGGCGCCGAAGGGCCTGTCGTGCGTGATCGGGCTGCAGGACGACCCGTCGTTCGGCACGCTCGTTTCGTTCGGACTGTCGGGTTTGGTCAGCACCCTGCTCGGCGATCGGGCTTACCGCGCCGTGCCGCTGACGGACGTCGACGCAGCGACGCTCATCCGAGAGCCGCGTACGTCACCACTGCTGACCGGATACCGTGGCGACGAACCGGCGGACCTCGCAGCGTTGCAGGACATGGTGCTGCGCGTCGCGGCGCTGGCCGAGGACAACCCGGAAGTGCGATCACTCGCGCTGGACCCGATCCTCGCATCGCCGGACGGCGCATTCGTCGCCAACGCGCGCCTCGTACTCGGCGCGCCGCCGACCCGCCCCGACACCGGACCCCGGCGGCTGCGGCACATCACGCCCGCGGAGTGAACGGCAACGGCGGTTCGCAGGGAGAAGCCACGGTGGCGGACTGTTGAGCGCGCACGCGGGGTGAGCGGAACTGCTAAGCGAGACGATCAAGGGCGAGCGGTGACGAGGCGATTCAGGGCGCGGGTGAGCGCTCACGAGGTGCCATCGGAGAGGGGAAGAGCGCGCGCGGCGCACCTGGGCGAGGAGAAGCGCTCACGAGGCGGTGCGGGGCGGGAAGAATCGCTAAGCGAAGCCACTGAGGCGGCTGGAAGCCGTTAACGACGGAGGGCGAAAGGACGCCGCTAACGACGGATGCCGAGCGAAAGCCGTTACGGACGGGTGCCGAGAGAAGGCCGCTTAGGACGGAGGGCGAGAAGAATCCGCTAACGACCAACTGCAAGAAAATCCGCTAACCGCAAACAAAACCTCCCAAATTGAGCAACTGTGCCGTAGCTCCACCACCCGCGAACTCAAGCCGCTTCGCCGCCGCAAAATATCGGTGCACTGGATGCTCCACATCGATCCCCACGCCGCCGTGGAGGTGTACGGCGGTGTGCGCCACCCGGTGTCCGGCTTCGGCGGCCCAGAAGGCGGCCGTAGCGACCTCAGTAGTCGCGGGTAGGCCCTCGGACAGTTTCCACGCTGCCTGCCACAGTGTGAGGCGTACGGCTTCCACGTCGAGGTACGCGTCCGCGAGGCGGTGGCGTACGGCTTGAAAGCTGCCCAGCACCTTGTCGAACTGTTTACGCTCACGCGTGTACGCAGCCGTCAGCTCCAAAGCGCGCGACACAACCCCCAACTGCTGCGCACAGACACCGAGAGCGCCGCGAAGGCGTAGCTGCTCGCTGACATCGCCGAGAGCGACACCGGGTGTGTCCGACAGTGAGACAAGACCGGCATCAGCGTGGTCGACGGTTGCCTGCCTGGAGATAGAGACACCGGGCGCGTCCCTCTCGACGATGTACACCCCGTCGTCGGCTGAGATGAGCAATGCGTCTGCGAAGGCGCCGAAGGGGACTGTGGTCTGGGCACCGGTGAGCAGTCCGTCTGAAGCGGCGAAGGAACCGTCTAGGGCGACGGCGATTACGGCGTCCCCGCGGGACACTGGGAGTAGCCATTGTTCGGCCAAAGCAGGAGACGTGAGTACGGAACCGGCTTGGACCACCGAGGACAAGTACGGCACCGGAGCGACTGCGCGGCCGATTTCGATGAGCACGGAACACTGCTCCAGCAAGCCGAAACCACCGCCGCCGACGGAGGACGGCAAAGCGGCGTCCAGCACTCCGGCGCGGGCCAGGGAAGTCCACAGTGGAGCGTCGAAGCCGCCGGAGCCGTGCGGGCCCAGCGTTTCCGGGGTGACCTGGTCAGCAAGGATACGCCGGGTGAGGGAGGCGAGGGCCTGTTGTGCTTCGGTGAGCGAGAAATCCACCGGAGAGCTCCTAACGCGTCACGGGCTGGCCGAGGGCGGTGGCGGCGACGATGTCCCGCTGCACCTCGTTGGTACCGCCGCCGAAAGTGAGGATCAGCGCGGAGCGGTGCAGGCGTTCGAGCCGTCCCGCGAGCACTGCGCCAGGGGACCCCTCGCGCACCACCGCGCCCGCGCCGACTACCTCCATCAGCAGCCGGTATGCCTCGATCGCCATTTCGGTGCCGTACACCTTGGTCGCCGACGCCTCCGCCGGACTGAGGTCGCTGGCTGCCGAGGCAATCCGCCAGTTGCGCAGCTTCAGGTACTCCGCGTACGCATGCACGCGCGCGAGATGCAGCCGTACCCATTCGTGGTCGGTCAGCGACTCCGCGCGCGCCCATTCCACCACCGAGCGCAGGGCGTTGCGGACCGGCGCGGCCGAGGTCAGAGCGACGCGTTCGTGGTTGAGCTGGTTCGTGATCAGCGGCCAGCCTGCGTTCTCGTCGGCGATTCGCGACGAGACCGGCACGCGTACGTCGTCGTAGTACGTCGCGCTCGTGCCCGGGCCGGCGACGGTGTGTACCTTCGTCCACGAAAAACCCGGCGCGGACGTCGGCACGATGAGGATCGAGAGGCCTTTGTGCTTGCGCGCTTCCGGATCCGTACGCGCAGCCAGCCAGACGTAATCGGCGTACTCGATCAGGCTCGTCCACATCTTCTGCCCGCTGACCACGTACTCGTCACCGTCGCGCGTGGCCCGCGTGCGCAGGGACGCGAGGTCGGTACCCGCGCCCGGTTCGGAGTAGCCGATGGAGAAGTGCAGCTCGCCCGCGGCGATCTTCGGCAGGTAGAACGCCTTCTGATCCGGGGTGCCGAAACGCATGATCGTGGGCCCGATCGTGTTCACCGTCAGGAACGGCACCGGTACCCCGGCGGCGGCCGCTTCGTCGGTGAAAATCAGCTGGTCGAGCATGCCTCGGCCCTGGCCGCCGTACTCGCGTGGCCAGCCGAGCGCGAGCCAGCCGTCCTTGCCCAGCTGCCGCACGATCTCCTTGTACGCCAGGCCGTCGCCGTACTCGCCGCCGGCCGCGGCGAGGCTCTCCCGCCGCGCCGGGGTCATCAGTTCGGCGAAGTACTCCCGCAGCTCGGCGGCCAGTGCCTGCTGCGCGGGCGGGTAGTCGATGTGCACCCGTCACCTCCGTTCGCCAGGCTCGTTGTGAAGACATCGGCGGTAAGATAGAACCTGTTCTAGTTGTACCAGGAGTGGCGGACGGGAGGAAGCATGGAGGTCGGCGTCGACCGCGAGCTGTGCGAGGCGAACGCGGTCTGTGTGGGCTTCGCGCCGGAGGTCTTCGACCTCGACGACGACGAGAACCTGGTGATCGGGCCAATACCAGCAACGCAGGTAGAACGTGTTTCGCAAGCGGTGGCCAGCTGTCCGAAGAATGCCCTGTTCGCGACCCGTTGACGAGGGCTTGCTCAAAAAGAGAACAGATTCTAGTCTGTGACCGATCAACCAGGCGAGCACAGGATGGTCCGATGACTCTCGAAGGCAAGGTCGCCGTGGTCACCGGGGCGGGCGCTGGGCTCGGCCGGGCCGAGGCGCTCGCGCTGGCGGACGAGGGCGCATCGGTGGTGGTCAACGACCTCACCGAAGCCGCCGACGTCGTCGCCGAGATCGAACGCAAAGGCGGTAAAGCACTCGCGCTCGCCGGAGACATCGCCCGATCGGACACAGCGAACGCCCTGCTCACCGCCGCCGTCGACCACTTCGGCAGCCTCGACATCGTGGTCAACAACGCGGGTGTGCTGCGGGACCGGATGCTGTTCTCGATGTCCGACGACGAGTGGGACCAGGTCATCGCCGTCCACCTGCGCGGGCACTTCCTGTTGTCCCGCAACGCCGCGAAGTACTGGCGGGACCGCTCCAAAATGGAGGGACAGCCGGTTTACGGACGCTTGGTGAACACCGCGTCCGAAGCGTTCCTGATCGGTTCACCCGGTCAGCCCAATTACTCCGCCGCCAAAGCGGGTATCGCGGCGCTCACCGTGTCCGCGGCGCGCGGCCTGGCGAAGTACGGCGTGCGCGCCAACGCCATCTGCCCCCGCGCCCGCACCGCGATGACTGCCGACATCTTCGGCGACGCCCCCACGAACGCCGAAGACCCGCTGTCGGTCGACCACGTCGCCCCGTTCGTCGCCTTCCTCGCTTCACCGGCCGCGGACGCCATCAACGGCCAGGTTTTCGTCGTCCACGGCGGCATGGTCGCGCTGCTGCGCCCGCCGTCGGTCGAAGAGCGCTTCGACACCGCACACGGCTCCTGGACCACCGGCGAGCTCGCCGAGACCGTCGGCGCGCACTTCACCTGCCGTGACCCGAAGCGCATGTTCGCCGCCGAACTGCCCTGAGCGGAGGAGCCCATGACCGAACCCCGGCTGGCCGGCAAGGTCGCCCTGATCACCGGCGCTGCCCGCGGACAGGGCGCGGCCGCCGCGCGAGCGTTCGTCACCCACGGTGCCCAGGTCATGATCGCCGACATCCTCGACGCCGAGGGCAAGGCACTCGCCGCCGAACTCGGCGAGGCAGCCGCCTTCTGCCACCTCGACGTGAGCGACGAGGACGACTGGACGGCCGCGGTCGACCGCACCGTGACCGAGTTCGGGCCGCCGACGGTACTGGTCAACAACGCCGGGGTGCTGTACTTTTCGGAGCTCGCGAAGACCCCGCTCGCGGACTACGAGCGGGTCGTGCGGGTGAACCAGATCGGGGCGTTTCTCGGCATGCGGTCGGTCGTTGAACCCATGGCCGGAGCCGGTGGCGGCTCCATCGTCAACGTGTCCTCTGTGGAGGGTCTGGCCGGGATGCCGTTCCTCGTCGCCTACACCGCGACCAAGTTCGCGATCCGCGGGATGACCAAGGTCGCCGCGCTGGAACTGGGCGCGCGCGGCATCCGGGTCAATTCGGTGCATCCGGGCATGATCGACACGAAAATGGTGGCCGAGGCGGCGGGTGCGGACGTCGACGTGTCCTGGGTCGGGAAGAAGGTGGCGCTCGGGCGCGTCGGGCGGGCCGACGAGATCGCGCCGCTGCTGGTGTTCCTCGGCAGCGACGAAAGCTCGTACTGCACCGGCGGCGAGTTCGTCGCCGACGGCGGGGCGACGGCGACGCATGCGCTGAAACTGTAGGGAGTGAACACCGCTAACCGAAAGCGGCGGGCGGGGATGGGCAAGACTCGGGGGTGACTACTGGGAGGTGTGGTGGGCGAGACCGGCTCGATCACCCTCCCGGGCACCGCGGCGCTGACCCAGGTCGGCCGGCTCGCCACGCTGTCCTGGGAGGTGCTGCGGGCGATCTTCAAACGCCCGTTCCAGTTCCGTGAATGGATCCAGCAATGCTGGTTTTTCGCGAGTGTCACGATCCTGCCGACCGCGCTCGTCGCGATCCCGTTCGGCGCGGTCATCGCGTTGCAGCTCGGGTCGCTGACCACACAGATCGGCGCGCAGTCGTTCACCGGCGCGGCCAGCGCGCTCGCCATCGTGCAGCAGGCGAGCCCGCTGATCACCGCGCTGCTCGTGGCGGGCGCGGGCGGAAGCGCGGTCTGTGCAGACATCGGCGCGCGCAAGATCCGTGAGGAAATCGACGCCATGGAGGTGCTCGGCGTCAATCCGGTACAGCGCATCGTGGTACCGCGGGTGCTCGCCGCGATCGTGGTGTCGGTGCTGCTCAACGGCCTGGTCAGCGTGGTCGGTGTGCTCGGCGGCTACTTCTTCAACGTGGTCCTGCAAGGCGGTACGCCGGGCGCGTATCTGGCGAGCTTCAACGCGCTCGCGCAGGTGCCGGACCTCTGGATCAGCGAGATCAAGGCGTTCCTGTACGGGTTCGTGGCGGGCGTGGTCGCCGCGTTCCGCGGGCTGAATCCGGCGGGCGGGCCGAAGGGCGTGGGCGACGCGGTGAACCAGGCCGTGGTCATCACGTTCCTGCTGTTGTTCCTGATCAACGTGGTGCTGACGGCGATCTACCTCAAGATCGTGCCCCCGAAGGCGCTCTGACATGACGGCCGAACCGATCGAACGGGACCGGACGCTGGAGATCATCGCGCGTCCGGGCGCGAGCCTCGAAGGGCTCGGCAGGCAGCTGTCGTTCTACGGCCGCGCGCTCGCCTGGACCCCGCGCACGATCCGCCGCTACGGCCGCGAAACCACCCGCCTGCTCACCGAAGTCTGCTTCGGTACCGGCGGGCTCGCGGTGATCGGCGGGACACTGGGCGTGATGATCGGGATGACGTTGTTCACCGGTCTCATCGTGGGCCTGCAAGGGTATTCGGCGTTGAACCAGCTCGGCACCGCCGCGCTCACCGGGTTCATTTCGGCGTACTTCAACACGCGCGAGGTAGCGCCGCTTTCCGCCGGGCTCGCGTTGTCGGCCACCGTCGGCTGCGGCTTCACGGCGCAACTCGGCGCCATGCGGATCTCGGAGGAGATCGACGCGCTCGAAGTGATGGCCGTCCCGAGCATGCCGTACCTGGTCACCACGCGCGTGCTCGCCGGGGTCACGGCAGTGATCCCGCTGTACGCCGTTGGCTTGCTGTCGTCGTACCTCGCGTCGCGGCAGATCACCATCTGGCTTTACGGCCAGTCCGCCGGTACGTACGACCATTACTTCACGCTCTTCCTCCCACCCGAGGACGTGCTGTGGTCGTTCGCCAAGGTGATCGTGTTCAGCGTGCTCGTGATCCTTTCCCATTGCTACTACGGGTACACGGCGTCCGGCGGCCCGGCCGGAGTCGGCGTGGCGGTCGGGCGCGCGGTGCGGACGTCGATCGTGCTCATCTCGATTCTCGACTTCTTCCTCAGCCTGGCCATCTGGGGCGCGAACACGACAGTGCGGATTTCGGGATGAGCACCCGTCGAGAACTCCGGCAACGGCTCCGGTACCAGCTGCTGGGCCTGATCTTCCTCGTCGTGGCCGCCGTGTTCTTCACGACCACGATTGCCGTGTACCGCAAGGTGTTCACACCGGTCACGCTCGTGAAGCTGGAGACCGATCACGTCGGTAGCCAGCTGCGCGTGGGCGGCGACGTGAAGGTGCGCGGCATGCTCGTCGGCGAGATCCGTGCGGTGCGTGCCGTGGGCGATCACGCGGAGCTGGACCTGGCGTTGCAGCCGGACAAGACCGGCGTGATCCCGGCGAACGTGTCCGCGCGGTTGCTGCCCAAGACGCTGTTCGGTGAGCGGTACGTCGCGCTCCAGCTGCCCGAGCAGCCGCAGCGGCACATCGAAGCCGGGGACGTGATCCCGCAGGACCGCAGCAGCAGTGCGATCGAGCTGGAGCAGGTGCTCGACCACGTGATGCCGCTGCTGCAGGCGGTGCAGCCGGAGAAGCTCGCCAGCACGCTCAGCGCGGTGTCCACGGCGCTCGACGGACGGGGCAAACAGCTCGGCCAGACACTCGTGCAGCTGTCGGACTACCTCGGCAAGCTCAACCCGTCGCTGCCCGATCTGAAGGCCGACATCACCGGCCTGGCCAACGTTTCCGCCACTTACGACAAGGCCGCGCCGGACATCCTGCAGGCGCTGTCCGATCTCACGACCACGAGCCGCACCATCGTCGAGAAGCGGCAGGGACTGTCCGATGTGTACGCCACGGTCACCACTGCCTCGGTCGACCTCACGCGCTTCCTGGAAGTGAACAAGGACAACCTGATCCGCCTCACCACCGCCGTGCAGCCCACCCTCGACGTGCTCGCGAAGTACGCGCCGGAGTACCCGTGCCTGCTCAAGCAGCTCGCGGGTTCGGTGCCGAACGCCGAGCTGGCGTTCGGCAAGGGCACCGCGCATCCCGAGGTCAGCCGCGTGACGATCGAGTTCACCGCGAGCCGCGGCAAGTACCTGCCCGGGGTCGACGAGCCGAAGTACGACGACAAACGCGGCCCGCGCTGCTACCCGCAGGTGCCGAAACCCGGGCACTGGCCGCAATATCCGCCCGACGGCGCGGTCAAGGACGGCGCGAGCGAACCTGCCCCACCGCATCAGCCGGACGGGACGCTGCCCGGCGGGTCCGGGACCACCGGCAGCATGATCGGGTCGGCCGACGAACAGAAACTCATCGACCTGCTGGTGTCCCCGGCGATGAACACCTCGCCGGACCAGGTGCCGGACTGGGCGGGCTTGCTCGTCGGGCCGCTGTACCGCGGGGCGGAGGTGGAGCTCAAGTGAGGTCGTTCGTGCCTGCGCTGGTGAAGATCCTGATCTTCGCCGCGGTCACCGTGCTGCTCACCGGCGTGCTCGCGGCCACGATCGCGAACACGAACTTCGGCAGCACGGCGGGGTACGTCGCGAAGTTCACCGACGCGTCCGGGCTGCAGCCGGGCGACGACGTGCGGATCTCCGGGGTCAAGGTCGGCCAGGTCGAGGAGATCGGGATCGACCAGGGGGAGCGGAATTTCGCCGAGGTGCGGTTCGTCGTGGAGTCCGCGTACCGGCTGCCGTCGCTCGCCACCGCCACGATCAAGTACCGCAACCTCGTCGGCCAGCGGTACCTCGCGCTGGGCACCAATGTCACCGGCGACGGCCCTCTGAAGCCAGGCAGCACCATTCCGCCCGAGCGGACCAAGCCCGCGTTGAACCTCACCGTGCTGTTCAACGGGTTCAAGCCGCTGTTCAAAGCCTTGGACCCCAAGGAGGTCAACCAGCTTTCGGCCGAGATCGTGCAAGTGTTCCAGGGCGAGGGCGGCACGATCACGAGCCTGCTCGCGCACACGGCGTCGATCACGTCGTCGATCGCGGGCAAGGACAAGGTGATCGGGCAGGTGATCGACAACCTCAACCAGGTACTCGGCACGGTCAACGCGCGCGGGCCGCAGCTCGGCGACCTCATCGACCAGACGCAGCGGCTGGTGAGCGGGCTGGCCGAGCAGCGCAAACCGATCGGCGACGCGGTCGGTGCGCTCGGGGATCTCACGAACGCCACTGCCGGGCTGCTCGCCGACGCCCGGCCCGCGGTGCAGCAGGACGTCGTCGAGCTCGGGAAGCTGTCGAACAATCTCAACGATTCGCAGCAGCTCATCGAGCATCTGCTGCAGGTGCTGCCGGGCAACCTGGAGAAGTTCACCCGGACGTTGAGCTACGGCAGCTGGTTCAACTACTACCTGTGCGGAATCGAAGGCACCGTCGGCATTTCGTCACTCGACATCACGCTGCCGATCGTGCCGCTCCCGGGTACCCAACGCGCGCCGAGGTGTGGCCCGTGAAGACGCTCAAGGAACGGAACCAGGCGGCGGTCGGCGCGGTGACGCTCGTGCTCATCGGGCTGGTCACTGCGGTGACGTACTTCTCCGACAGCATTCCGCTGTTCGGCAATGGCACCACGTACACCGCCGCGTTCGCCGAGGCTGCCGGGCTTGCGCCGGACAACGAGGTCGAGGTCGCCGGGGTCAAGGTCGGCCAGGTGACGTCGGTGGAGCTGGGGCACAAGCAGGTGCTCGTGAAGTTCCGGGTGAAGGGCGTGCGGGTCGGGGATGCGTCGACGGCGTCGATCGAGATCAAGACGCTGCTCGGGGAGAAATACCTTGCACTGGAACCGAAAGGTGGCGGAACGCAGACGCCGGGCGACCTGATTCCGGTGCAGCGAACGCGGACGCCGTTCCAGCTTCAGGACGCGTTCAACCAGCTGTCCACCACCGTCGGGGACATCGACACGAAGCAGCTGGCCGAGAGCTTCACGGCGCTTTCGGATTCATTGAAGGACAGTCCGCAGTATTTGAAGGATACGCTGTCCGGGCTGTCGGCGTTGTCGAAAACCGTGTCCTCGCGGGACGCCGACTTGCATTCGCTGCTGGCCAACACGAGTCAGATCTCGAAGACCTTGTCGGATCGCAATGCTCAGCTGCAGCGGGTGATCAGCGACGGCAATCTGCTGCTTTCCGAGCTACAGCAACGCCGGGAGCAGATCAGTACTTTGCTGAAGGGGACACAGCAGATTTCGCAGCAGTTGTCGGGTCTGGTTGCGGATAACCGCACGCAGTTCGGGCCGACGCTCGCCGCGCTGGGCAAGGTCACCGATGTGTTGCAGCGCAACCAAGGCAACCTCGACCGGAGCCTGCAGCTGATGGCGCCGTTCGCGCGGGTCGGCGCGAACGCCACGGGCAACGGGCGCTGGTTCGAAGGGTACCTGTGCGGTCTGCTGCCGCCGACGATCACCGCGGCCGGGCTGTCGATCAACCCGGAGGGCTGCACGCCGCCGATCGCCGCGCCGAACCAGGGGGTGGGCGGCCGATGACGATCGAGACGAAAGCCGGGCGCAACCTCGTCACGTGGCTCGGGTTTGCTTGTGTGGCAGTGCTTTTGCTCACCGCTGGGGTATGGCTGGTGGTGCGCGACACGGGTGGGACGAAGCTGTCGGCGTACTTCGGGAAAACTGTGGGGTTGTACGCCGGGTCGTCGGTTCGGGTGCTCGGGGTGCCGGTCGGGGAGGTCACTGCCGTCGCGCCGCAGGGCCAGGCGGTGCGGGTGGACATGCGGGTGAACGCCGAGGTGCCGATCCCGGCTGGGGTTGGTGCCGTGGTCGTGGCGCCGAGCCTGGTCAGTGACCGGTATGTGCAGCTGACCCCGGCGTACGACAACGGTCCCACGCTCGCGAGCGGAACCGTGCTGGCGCGCGACAAAACGGCGACTCCGGTGGAGCTGGACGACCTCTACGCGAGCCTCGACAAGCTGTCCACTGCGCTCGGACCCAATGGGGCCAACAAAAACGGCGCGTTGTCGGACGTGCTGGACACGGCGGCGGCCAACCTGAAGGGAAACGGGAAGACTCTCAACTCTACCGTCGGACGGCTGGCCGAGCTGGCCGGTACGCTCGACGATTCGAAGGACGACCTGTTCTCCACCGTGCAGAACCTGAACTCCTTCACGGCCGCGCTCGCGCAGAGTGACGGCCAGCTCAACCAGTTCTACGAACGGGTCGCCGATGTGAGTGGTTTCCTCGCCGACGACTCGCACGACGTCGGGGCCGCGCTCGATTCGCTCGCGAAATCGCTCGGCGACGTGAAACAGTTCGTGGCGGACAACAAGGCCGGGCTTTCGTCCAATGTGGCCAAACTGGCGTCGCTCACGAAGGTGCTCGTGGACCAGCGGGCCGCACTCGCCGAAGTCCTCGACATCGCGCCGACCGGGGCCACGAACTTCATCAATACGTATGACGCGGCTTCGGGTACCATTGCCGTACGCGACAATCTCAATGAAATCACCAATCCACCCATCCTCACCGTCTGCCGCCTGATCAGTGCGGGTACGCCGAAGCAGGTCCCGAACACGCTCGGGGACATCTGCCAGAAGCTCGCGCCGGTGCTCGACGGCACGCTGAAGCTGCCCAGCGTGCCCCAGGCACTGAACGCGCTGCAGAACGGCCAGCTGCCTCCGTTGCCGCTGCCGCTCACCGACGTGCTCACGCAGCTTTCGGGAGGTGGCAAGTGAACCGCGCCCGGAAACGGCTGGCCGGTGTGCTCGCCGGGGTACTGGTGCTCGCCGGATGCAGTGACGGCGGGTTCAACGGGCTGTACTCCACGCCGCTGCCCGGCGGCCCGGACGTCGGCGATCACCCGTACCACGTCACGGCGTTGTTCACCGACGTGCTCGACCTGGTGCCGCAGGCGAACGTGAAGGTGAACGACGTCGCGGTCGGCCGCATCGACCGGATCACGCTCACGCCGGACACTCGCGCGGCGCTCGTCGCGATGACGGTGAACGGCGAGATCACGCTGCCCGCCAACGCTCGCGCCGAGCTGCGCCAGTCGAGCCTGCTGGGGGAGAAGTTCGTCGAGCTGAGTGCGCCGACGGCGGAGAAACCCGCGGGCACACTCGTCGACGGCGCGCAGATTCCGCTCGGGCGCACGAACCGCAATCCGGAAATCGAAGAGGTACTCGGCGCATTGTCGTTGCTGCTCAACGGCGGCGGCGTCGACCAGCTGCAGAACATCAGTCACGAACTCAACGACGCATTGTCCGGCAACGAACCGCAAATGCGCGCGCTGCTGTCCAGAGTGGACGAACTGGCCACCCAGCTCGACGGGCACAAAGGCGAGATCCTGCGGGCCATCGACGGGCTCGGCAAGCTGTCACAGACGCTGACCGGGCAGCAGCAGAACCTCACCACGGCACTGGACAATCTCGCGCCGGGGCTGAAGATCGTGGCCGACCAGCGCGACCAGCTGGTGGGGATGCTGAACGCGCTGAACAAGCTGTCCGGCGTCGCGGTGGACACGGTCAACCGCAGCCGTGACCAGCTCGTCGCGAACCTCAAGGCACTTGAGCCGACGTTGCGGCAGCTCAGCGCGGCGGGCAAGGACCTGCCGAACGCGTTGCAAATCCTGCTCACGTATCCGTTCCCGGATTACGCGGGCAATGTCATCAAGGGCGACTACGCGAACGTCGACGCGCGGATCGACCTCGACCTGGACAAGCTCGTGCAGAACTTCACGAACTCGTCGCAGCCGCCGGTCCAGTTGCCTTCACTGCCTTCTGGCCAGGGAGCGCTGCCATTGCCGCTCCCGACGACTGCGCCGCCCGCGAACAACCAGCCCGGCCTCGGCGGACTCCTGGGCGGATTGCTCGGAGGTGGCCGATGACCACGCGCAAGACGCGGATCCAGTTGCTGGCGTTCTTCGTGATCGCCGTGGTTTCGGTCGTGTACGCGGGTGGCCATTACGCCGGCCTCGACCGGCTCTTCGGCAACCGCGGCTACCACGTCACGCTGCGGCTGCCCGATTCCGGCGGGATTTTCGTGAACTCCGAGGTGGCGTACCGCGGCGTGACCGTCGGCCGAGTCGGCGAGATGACGCTCACCGGACACGGCATCGACGTCCGGCTCGACATCGATTCCGGCAGCCCCGACATCCCGGACGCGCTGCACGCACAGGTGGCGAACCGGTCGGCGGTCGGGGAGCAGTTCGTCGACCTGCTGCCCGACCGCGACACCGGCCCGTACCTGCAGGACGGCTCGGTGATCACGCAGGACCGCGCGGCGCTGCCCGCAACGCCGGACGCCGTGCTGGCGCATCTCGACGGCCTGGTGGCGAGCGTGCGCCCGGAATCGCTGAAAACTGTCGTGGACGAGACGTACGATGCGTTCGCCGGTTCCGGTCCGCAACTGCAGAAACTGCTCGACAGCACAAGTTCGCTCACCGCGGTGGCCACCCAGTACATCCCGCAGACACAAGGGCTTCTGGCGAACTCGCGCACGGTGTTCGCCACCCAGGAACGGCAGGCGCAGAACATCACGTCGTTCGCGTCCGGGCTCAAGACGATCGCCGCGCAGCTCAAGGCGTCCGATCCGGCGGTGCGCACGGTGATCGACCAGGCGCCGCAGCTGAGCAGGCAGATCAGCGACGTGCTCGCGACGTCCGGCACCGACCTCGGCGTGCTGTTCGCGAACTCGCTGACCACCGCGCAGGTCACGTCGATGCGCAAGGACGCCATCGAGGAACTGCTGGTCGCGTACCCGGTGATCTCGGCCTTCTCGCCGACCACGTCGCCGGACGGCACCGGGCACCTCGGCGTGGTGTTCAACTTCTTCGACCCGGCGTCGTGCACGAAGGGGTACGAAGGCACGAAGCAACGTCCGGCCAACGACACGAGCGAAGCGCCGGTCAACATGAACGCCTACTGCGCGGAACCGCCGGGCAGCCCCACTGAGGTACGGGGTGCACAGAACGCGCCGTACGCCGGAAAGCCGCCCGCGATCCCCGCGGCGCCCAAGGCTGCGCCGCCCGAAGGTCAGGCCTCGGACCAGCAGCTACCCGGCTTGCTGGGCCAGCTGACCGCCCCGGCCCACGGCGGGCTCGGCGCGCTGCTGGGCGGGTCATGAAAAGGGGACTGGGCGCGCTGGCCGTGGTCGCGGTGCTGGCCGCAGCGTGGTTCGGCTGGTCGTGGTGGAGCGCCGCGCACGACGACAGCCTGGACCGCGGCCGCGTCCGAGACGCCGTACTGGCTGCAGCGAGCACCGACCTGGTAGCGCTCAACACGATCGACTACCGCACCAGCGCCGCCGACCTGGACCGTTGGATCGCCGCGACGACCGGGCAGTACGGCAAAGACCTGTCCGGCGACCGGCAGCTGCAGATCGACCGGGCGAAACGCACCAAGACGGTGTCGACGGCGTCGTTGGTGCAGGCCGCGGTCACCGAGCTGAACCCGTCGGCCGGGACGGCGCGCTTGATCGCGGTACTGGACGTGCGCGTGAGCACCAATGGCAGTGCTCCGGCGGCGAAACAGGCGCGGTTGATGGTGGACTTCGCGCGGACCGGGGATGCGTGGAAGGTCGGCGGCGTACAGGCGGTGGGCTCGTGAAGCTGCTTGCGGTGGTGGCGGGGGTGGGGTTGGCGTGCGCGGTCTGGTTCGCGGTGCAGGCGTCGCTCCTGAAGCCGGAGGACGACGAAGCGTTGGTCGATCAGGCTGCCACGGCCCAGGTAGCCGAGCAGGTGAGTTCGGCGGTGAAGGCGTTGTTTTCCTACGACTACTACGCCAACCTGGACCGCACGACCCGCGCCGCAGCGGACGTGCTGACCGGCCCCGCCGTGACGCAGTACCAAACGCAGTTCGCCACGGCCCGCCAGCGCGCGACCGGCGAAAAGCTCATCCGCACGTCGACGGTGCGTGCCATCGGAGTCCGCTCCCTGCACGGTGATGACGCTCAGCTGCTGGTATTTCTGGACCAGCAGACAATCCTGCCGACCGGCAACGCGCCGCAGTCGTCGGTGGGCCAGCTGTCGGTGACGGCCCACCGCACCGACGGCCGCTGGAAGATCACCGGGCTGGATCCCCTTTGACCCGGGTCCGTGAAGGCCACCTTCACGGAATCAGATTCCCTCATGGTTCCCTTCACAGCCTGCCAAGACCGGAGCTAGGCCGCGAAGAAGCCGCCAGCGGCGAAGGCTTGCTTCGCGAAGCGTTCGCCTACGAAGCGGTGCGTAGCGGCGTCCGGGTGGAGGGCATCAGGCAGCGGATGTACGGCGAAATCCGCTTCGCCGTAGAGCGAAAGCCCGTCCACGTAGTGCAACGCCGGGTCGGCCCGCGCCGCGACAATCCGCGCGAGTTCCTCCCGGATCACCGTCAGCGTCAATTTCCCCTCTGCGACCGCGGAAGGGTCGCCGGTGGCGCGGAACCGCAGTGAGTCGCCGCTGAAGTCCGGTGCACCCGGACCTGGAGTGTCCTCGTGGATCGGGCACAGCAGCGGCGAAATCACCACCAGCGGGGTATCCGGATGTCCTTCCCGGATGGTGTCCAGGAAGCCGTGCACCGCGGGGCCGAACGCGCGCAGCCGCATCAAATCGGCGTTCACCACGTTGATCCCCAGCTTCACGCTCAGCAGATCCGCCGGGGTGTCCCGCAGCGCGCGCGCCGTGAACGGGTCCAGCAGCGCGTTCCCGCTGAGCCCCAGGTTGATCAGGTCCACCCCGCCCTGGGCAGCAGCCAGCGCGGGCCACGTCGCGGACGGGCCGGTGGCACCCGTGCCGTGGCTGATGGAGCTGCCGTGATGCACCCAAACCCGCCCAACCGGCGGCAACGGCTCCACCGGAGCTGTGGTGCGGAGCGCAAGCAGACGCGTGGTCTCGTTGTACGGCAACCAGATCTCGACGTCTTTCATGCCAACTGGCAAGTCCGCGAACCGGACCGTGCCCGGCGGACCAGGCCGCGTCGAACCGGTACCGGTCATCATGTCCAGCACCAGCTCGTCACCCCCGGACACCGTCGCGCAACCGGCCGCCCGACCGTCCAGCACCAGGTCGTAGACGCCATCCGGCAGCGCAGGCACGCCGACGTACGACACCTTCGTGCGATGCGTGTCCAGCTCCACTGCGGTCGCTTCGGTGCGAAAAGCCAGCCGTACCCCGGACGGCTGACTCTCCGCCATCGCCAGCCGTCCATCGGTGTTCTGCGCACGGGCCCGGGCGGGCAGCCGGTGCGGCAGGAGGCCCTGATCAGTGCGCTCCAGCTCCAGGGCGCCACGCACCAAAGAGCCGACCGGTGTGGTGATCCACTGCATGATCCCGAGTCTGCCGTCCCGCCGCCGATCTTGCCAACCGTTTTCAGCCGTCCCATTCGCCGAGGCGGACCACCTCGACCGGCGCCGCGTGCGACGCCGGCCACAGCTCCAGCACGTAGCGGTAATGCGGACCGAACTCGTGCTCGTGCCACTCGGCATCCGGCGGTCCGCTCTCCACATAGGACACTCGGACCCGGTACCGCCCGGGGGACACCGCGATCCGGTGTTCCTGCCCCGGGTAGTCGGCGGGACCGGCGAGCGTCACCTCGCCGCCCGGCACCGCGAGGTCGGCCTCCACGACGTGCTCGGCGCCGGTGAGCAGCGGCGACGCGGCACCGGAGACCGACACGTCGACCTCCACCAGGTCCGACCGCGCGGTGGCCACGGACAGCGACGACGGTTCCACCGCAAGGCGATGCACGGCGACCGCCTCCTCGGTCCAGCCGCCGTCGCCCGGACGCCAGGCGCCCTTGTCCCGCAAGGAGAACTGCCGCTGATCGGCATGCACAATGAATCGCACGCGCCCCACGCTAGCCGGGGGTCGCCCGAACCGGGTTGCGCAGGCGGTTTAGCGTGATAGGCATGACCACAGCTCCTGTCGACGTCGACACCGCCCGTCGCGACTACGCGGCGCTGGTCGACCGCGGCCTCTCCCTGGACATCACCCGCGGCAAGCCGTCGCCCCGGCAGCTCGACCTTTCCGCGGACCTCCTCACGCTGCCGAACGGCCGGTTCAAGGCCGAGGACGGCACCGACACCCGCAACTACGGCGGGCTCAAGGGGCTGCCCGAGCTGCGCCGGATCTTCGCCGGCGCGCTGCAGGTACCGGTGGAGCAGCTGCTCGCGGCCGGGAACTCGAGCCTGGAGCTGATGCACGACACCGTCTCGCAGGCGATGCTCAGCACCCTGCCGGGCGCGCCGCGCCGCTGGGCCGACGAGCCGCGCGTCGCGATGCTGTGCCCGGTGCCCGGGTACGACCGGCACTTCGCGCTCGCCGAGCGCTTCGGCATCGAGCTGATCCCGGTGCCGATGACCGAGACCGGCCCGGACATGGACGTGGTCGAGCGGCTCGCCGCCGAGGACGCCGCGGTCAAGGGCATCTGGTGCGTGCCGAAGTACTCGAACCCGACCGGCGTCACGTTCAGCGACGAGGTCGCCCGGCGGCTCGCCTCGATGCCCACCGCCGCGCCGGACTTCCGCATCATCTGGGACAACGCCTACGCGGTGCACCACCTCACCGACGCCGAGCCGGAGCTCGCCGACATCCTCGCGCTGTGCGCCGAGGCCGGTAACCCGGACCGGGTGTTCGTGTACGGGTCCACCTCGAAGATCACCTTTGCCGGGTCGGGGGTCGGGTTCTTCGGTGCGTCGGAGGCCAACCTGACCTGGTGGCTCGGCCTGCTCGCCAAGCGGACGATCGGCCCGGACAAGGTCAACCAGCTGCGGCACGCGATGTTCCTCAAGGACGCCGACGGGGTCCGCGCGCACATGCGCAAGCACGCCGAGCTGATCGCGCCGAAGTTCGCCGCCGTCGAGCGCATCCTCAGCGAGGAGCTCAGCGACCTGGCGAGCTGGACCAAGCCCATCGGCGGGTACTTCATCTCGCTGACCGTGCCCGAGGGCACCGCGAAGGAGGTCGTCCGGCTGGCAAAGGAGGCGGGCATCGCGCTCACCCCGGCCGGAGCGACGCACCCGCACGGTGCCGACCCGGCGGACGCGGTCATCCGGATCGCGCCCACCTTCCCCGAGTTGGCCGAGGTGGAGGAGGCCGTACGCGGTCTCGCCGTCTGCGTGCGGCTCGCGGTCGCGCAGCGCGCCTGACGCCTGGTTCCGTGCCGCCGCCACCCGCTACGGTTGGCGGCGGCACGGTCGTATCCAGGGGGGCGCGATGCGGGTTTTGATCATCGGCGGGGGAGTCGCGGGCACGGTCACGGCGATGGCGTTACAGCGCGCCGGGCACGAGCCGGTGGTGTTCGAAGCCCACCGCAGCGGCGGCGAGGACGCGGGCGCATTCCTCACCGTGATGCACAACGGCATGGACGCCCTCCGCGCCATCGACGCCGATGCGCCGGTGATCGACGCGTCCTTCGCCGCACTGGGCGTCGAACTCATCGGCCCGGACGGGACAGTCTTCGGCACCCGCGAATTCGACCGCGGCCTCGACGGCCCTCGCACCCTGACCCGCGCCGCCTTCTACCGCGTGCTCCAGCAGGAAACCGAACGCCGCGGAATCCCCCTGGTCCACGGCCGGCGCCTGGTCACGGCTACCGTCGGCAAGCAGGTCACCGCAACGTTCGAGGACGGCACCACCGCGAGCGGCGACCTGCTGATCGGCGCCGACGGCCTCCACTCGGTGGTCCGCACGCTCATCGACCCACAGGCCGAGCCACCCCGGTACACCGGGCTCACGGTGGTCTACGGCTACACCCGCGCCGAAGGATTGCCGGCCGCACCGGGCATCTACCGGATGATCCGCGGCAGCCGCGCCGCCTTCGGCTACACGACGGCCCCCGACGGCGCGACCTTCTGGTTCGCCCGCATCCCGGACGCCGAACGCCCGCGCGCCGAAATCGCCGAGGTCACCCCGGCCGGCTGGCGGGAGTTCACCCACACGGCGTTCGTCGAAGACCCGCTCCCGTGCGCCGAGATCGTGGCCGCAACGGGTGACGAGGTCTTCGGCGGCCACTCCTACGACCTCCCCACGACCCGGGTGTGGTCCACCCCGTCGATGGTCCTGGCCGGAGACGCGGCCCACGCAGCGTCCCCAGCGGCCGGACAGGGCGCGTCGATGGCGCTGGAAGACGCCGTGGTGCTGGGCCAATGCCTGCGCGATCTCCCCGACGCACCCACGGCTTTCGCGGTGTACGACCGGCTGCGCCGCGCCCGGGTGGAAAAGCTGGTGGCCGCGAGCGCAGGCAACGACGTGGCCGAAGACCGCGGCTGGGCGTACCGGCATCACCTGGACTGGAATGCGCGAATCACGGCGTGATCCGCCCGCCGACGCTACGATCCGCGCATGACTCAAGCCGCACCACCGCAACAGCAGTACCAGCAGCAGTTCCCGATCCTGTTGTCCACGATGAACGATCTGCCCGGTTACCGCGTGGTCCGCGTGTTCGGCGAGGTGTTCGGGCTCACTGTGCGCAGCCGCAACATGTTCTCCAACATCGGCGCCGGCTTCAAGGCCATGGCAGGCGGCGAGCTGAAGGGCCTGTCGAAACTACTGGCCGACTCCCGCAACGAGGCCCTGTACCGCCTCTGCCAGGAAGCCATGGCCCACGGCGCGAACGCAGTGCTGGCCCTCCGCTTCGACTGCAACGAAATCGCCGGTACCGCAAGCGAAATCGCCGCCTACGGCACCGCGGTGTACGTGGTCCCGGACGGCGCCCCGCAGCAGCCACACCAGCCCCCGCAACAACAGCAGCAGTTCCAGCAACCCCCGCAGTCCTGACGCCTGCATTCCGTGAAGGGAACCATGAGGGAATCAGATTCCGTGATGGTTCCCTTCACAGCCCTTCCCCCCACCACTCAGGCCGCACCGGCTCACTTACGGTACAGAGCCTCGATATCGGCAGCGTAATTCTTCCCCACCACACCCCGCTTCAACTTCAAACTAGGCGTGATCTCCCCACTGGCCTCAGTGAAATCCGCCCCCAGTACCGTGAACTTCTTGATCGCCTCCGCATGCGAAACATGCCGGTTCGCCTCGTCGACAGCCACCTGGATCTCCGCCCGCAAATCGGCGTCCTCGGCCAATTCGGCGACCGTGGCCCCGGCAGGCTTGCCGTGCTGGGTCTTCCACGACGGGAAGTACTCCTCGTCGACCGTGACCAGCGCGGCGATGAACGGCCGCTGGTCGCCGACCACCATCACCTGGCTCACCAGCGGCGCGGCCTTGATCGTGTCCTCGAGCCCGGACGGGGCGACGTTCTTGCCGCCCGCGGTCACGATGATCTCCTTCTTGCGGCCGGTGATCTTGAGGAAACCGTCCGCGTCCAGCTCGCCGAGGTCGCCGGTGTGGAACCAGCCGTCGGTGAGCGCTTCCGCGGTCGCCTCCGGGTTGTTGTAGTACCGGCCGAACACCACGTCGCCCTTGAGCAGCACCTCGCCGTCCTCGGCAATGCGCACCGAGGTGCCCGCGACCGGGCGGCCGACCGTCCCGACCCGGAATGCCCCGTTGGTGTTCACGTTCGCCGCCGCGGACGTCTCGGTGAGGCCGTAGCCCTCGAACACCGGGACGCCGATGCCGCGGAAGAAGTGCGCCAGGCGCGCGCCCAGCGGAGCCCCGCCGGACACCGCGGCGATACAACGGCCGCCGAGCGCGGCGCGGAGCTTGCCGTACACCAGCTTGTCGAACAGCAGGTGCTTCGCCCGCAGGCCCAGCCCGGCGCCGCCGCGGTCCTGCGCCTCGCTGTACGCGACCGCGACCGCTTCGGCGGCGTCGAAGATCTTTCCCTTGCCTTCGCTGTGCGCGCGCTGCTTCGCGGTGTTGTACACCTT
Organism: Amycolatopsis jejuensis; assembly: GCF_000717335.1. Taxonomy (GTDB): domain Bacteria; phylum Actinomycetota; class Actinomycetes; order Mycobacteriales; family Pseudonocardiaceae; genus Amycolatopsis; species Amycolatopsis jejuensis. Next base: position 17,254 of record NZ_JNYZ01000024.1, on the reverse strand, counting down.
CTCGAACACGCGCGGCACGGCGACCACGAACGTCGGGCGGAAGGTGCCGAGGTCGGGGACCAGGTTCTTCACGTCCGGCGTGTGCCCGAGGGTGACCCGGGCGGTGAGCGCGGTGACGGCGATCGCGCGGGCCAGGATGTGCGCCAGCGGCAGGAAGCACAGCAAGGAGTTGCCCTGCTCCATCAGCTCCGGGAACGCCTCGATGTCCGCGCGGATCTCGGCCAGCAGGTTCCGGTGGGTCAGCTCGACGCCCTTGGGCCGCCCGGTGGTGCCCGAGGTGTAGACGAGGGTGGCGATCTCGTTCGCCGTCACACTGCGGCGGCGCGTGTGCAGGTCCTCGTCGGACACCTCGGCGCCGCGGGCGGTGAGCTCGTCGACCGCCGGGGACTCGCCCTCGATCTGCCAGGTGTGCTCGAGCGCGGACAGCCTGCTGCGGATCTCGTCGACCGCGGCGAGGTGCGTCCCGGTCTCCACCACGAGCGCCTTGGCCGCCGAATCGGACAGGATCCAATGCACCTGTTCAGGCGACGACGTCTCATAGATCGGGACGGTGACCGCGCCCGCGGCCCAGATCGCGAAGTCGAGCAGAGTCCACTCGTAGCGGGTCTTCGACATCAGCGCGACCCGGTCGCCGTGCCCGACGCCTGCCGCGATCAGGCCCTTGGCGACGGCCGCGACCTGGTCGGCGAAGTCCTTCGCGGTCACGTCCAGCCAGGTGCCCTCGACCTGCCTGCGGAAGCTGACCACGTCGGAGAACCGTTCCGCGTTCGCCCAGACGACGTCGGCCAGGTTCTCGTCGTCGGTCACCGGCTTGCCGGCGGGGGCGCTGTATTCGCGCACGTGGACCTCCGTGTTCGACAGTGCGGTTACCCGCCAGTCAACTTAACCTGCCGTAGACCTTAAGACCATGGTGGCGCCCGGCGCGTGGCGAGGTCGTGACATCGTGGGCGGGGTGCAGGCACCACCGGCGCTCGACCTCGTCGACGAGACTTTCATCGTCGTCCCCCCGGCCACTCTCGCCGCGGCGTTCGCCGACCCGCGGGCGTGGCGGAGGTACTGGCCCGACCTGGAGTTGCAGGTCTACACCGACCGCGGGGACAAGGGCCTGCGCTGGACCGTCACCGGTGCCTTGATCGGTACCATGGAGGTCTGGCTGGAACCCGTCCTCGACGGCACCGTGCTGCACTACTTCCTGCGCGCCACCCCGGCCGGCCCCGGCGGTGCCCCGCGCGAGCTCGGCCCGCGCGACCTGCGCCGCGAGGCCGACCGGCGGGCGCGCGCGGCGAAGGACGTGGCGCTGGAGCTGAAGACGATCCTCGAGGACGGGCGCGAGCCGGGGGTGCCACCCCGGCCCGTCGAGTAGGAGGCTCTTGTGCGGGTTCACGTCGTCTCCGACGTGCACGGCAACGCCGACGCGCTGAAGCGGGCAGGCGACGGGGCAGACGCGCTGGTCGTGCTGGGCGACCTGCTTGATTTCGTCGACTACCACGACCACGACAAGGGCATCATGGGCGTGCTGTTCGGCGCCGAGAAGGTCGCCGAGTTCGCCCGCCTGCGCCGCGAAGGCACCAGGGACGACACAGTGGCGTACTCGCGCACGCTGTGGGCCACGCTCGACAACCCCGTCGAAGCGGTCGACGAAGCCATCCGTGAGCAGTACGCCACGCTGTTCGCTTCGATGACCGCGCCCACGTACGCGATCCCCGGGAACGTCGACGCGCCCGCGTTGTGGCCGGAGTTCACCGGGTCCGGCGTACAGCTTGTCGACGGCGAGGTGGTCACCATCGGTGGCCTGCGGTTCGGCTTCGCGGGTGGCGCGGTGCTGCCCGAGGGCGTGGTCCTGCGGCCGCGTAAGGGCGCGGCTTGGCGGCCGTACCTGCGGCTGCGCGAGGAGTTCGACCAAGCCGTGGCGGGTCTGAAGCAGGTCGACGTGCTCTGTACGCACATCCCGCCCGCCGTGCCGGAGCTGACGTACGACGTGATCGCGCGACGCGCCGAGCTGGGCTCGCGGGCCATGGTCGACCTGATCCGCGAACAGCGTCCGCGCTGGTCGCTGTTCGGGCACGTGCACCAGCCGCTGGCGGTGCGCCGGCGGGTCGGGCGCACCGAATGCCGTAACGTGGGTCACTTCAAGGAGACCGGGCAGCCCTACGTGCTGCGCTGGTGACTGCGCTCTCCGGCTACGCTTCGTCCCATGGCCGAGCAGTCCACGCAGTCCATCGAGGTCGACGCCGAGCCCGCGCGGGTGATGTCGGTGATCTCCGATTTTCCCGCGTACCCGGAGTGGACCAAGGCGGTCCGGGAGACCGAGGTGCTCGCGACCGACGACGAGGGCAGGGCGAAACAGGTGAAGCTCACCCTCGACGCCGGGCCGATCAAGGACGTGTACACGCTCGAATACGACTGGGACGCCGACGGCCTCGGCGTCAGCTGGCATCTGATCAAAGGCCAGATGCAGAAGGCGCAGAACGGCCGGTACGCGCTGGAGCCGCTCGGCGAAGGGCACACCAAGGTCACGTACACGCTGTCGGTGGAGCTGGCGCTGCCGATGATCGGACTGCTGCGGCGCAAGGCGGAGAAGATGGTCATGGACACCGCGCTCAAGGAGCTCAAGCGGAGGGCCGAGGGCTAGATGCGGATCCTGCTGTTCACCGGCAAGGGGGGTGTCGGGAAGACCACGCTCGCCGCGGCCACCGGCACCGCGCTCGCCGGGCGTGGCAGGAAGACGCTCGTGGTGTCCACCGATCCGGCGCATTCGCTCGGTGACGCGTTCGGCACGCCGCTGGGCACCGAAGCCGCCGAGGTGGACAGCGGGCTCTGGGCGGCGCAGGTCGACTCGCGGGCCCTGGCTGACCGCACCTGGCACGAGCTGCGCGGTGAGCTGCGGAAAGTGCTCGCGGGAGCGGGTCTCGACGTTCTCGACGCCGAGGAACTCACCGTGCTGCCGGGCGTAGACGAGCTGCTCGCGCTGAGCGAAGTGCGGCGGCTGGCGTCGCGCGGGCCGTGGGACACCCTGGTCGTCGACTGCGGCCCGACTGCCGAGACCCTGCGGCTTCTCTCGTTGCCGGAAGCCGTTTCCGGTTACCTGAGCCGGGTTTACGGCAGCCGCCGGATTGCGGCGTCGGTCCGGCGGCTCGGCGCACACCTCGACGCGCTGCGCGAGCTGCTCACCGATCCGGACGTGACGACGGTGCGGCTCGTGCTCACGCCGGAGCGCGTCGTGGTGGCCGAGGCCCGGCGCACGCTCACGTCGCTGGCGCTGCGCGGGATCGCGGTGGACGGCCTGATCGCCAACCGGCTGATGCCCGCGCCCGGCTTCTGGCGCGGGTCCGCGGCGAGGTGGCTGCGCACCCGGCGTGACCAGCAGGACCAGGTACTCGACGAGCTCGCGGCAGCCGGGTTCGGGCCGGGCGAGCTGGCGCGCGTCGAGCACCGGGCCGCCGAACCGGTGGGTACCGCGGCGCTGGCCGAGCTGGCCCGTGAACTGTACGGCAGCCGGGATCCCTTGTCCGGCAACGGAAAACCGGTCACTCCGCTGCTCACGGTCACGACGGCAGGCGACGGGTTCCGGCTGCGGGTCGCACTCCCGCTGGACCGGGATTCCGTGCTCGACCTCGCCCGCGTGGACGACGACCTGGCGATCACCGTCGACGGGTTCCGCCGCCTCGTCGCGCTGCCCGAGACGCTGCGCCCGTGCCGGATCACCGGTGCGGAATCCGATGCCGACGGCCTGGTGGTCAGCCTGGCCGGGAACCGGGGACCCGCGTGAGCGAAGAGGACGAACCCGGGTATTCCGCCGACGGGCTGAAGCTGGCCGAAGAGATCCGGCTGCTGGTCGAGATGGTGATCGAACGGGCCGCGCCGTGGCTGGAAGGCGTCGTCGCGGCCGGGCACGGCTCGGCGGCGGAGCAGCACGAACCCGGCGAAACCCAGGGCTGCGGATGGTGCCCGCTGTGTGCGATCGTCGCCGTCGTGCGCGGAGAGCGGCCGGAGTTCGTGGCCCGGCTCCTGGAGCAGGCGGCGCAGCTCGTCGCGTTGCTGCGGGCGGTGCTCGCGGACCGCTGGGAGCCGGACGAGGGCGTGCACATGCCCGGGTTCCGTCCGCCCGCCCCGGAACCGGCCACGAGCGGGCCGTCGCGGGTGCAGCACATCGCGGTCCGCAAGAGCGATGATTGGCAGCGGGGGACCTGAGTGCGGGCCGTTGGGGTGGACGTCGGCGGGACGAGCGTGCGCGCCGGGGTGGTCGACGAGCGCGGTTCGGTGCTCGACACGGCGCGCGTCGGGACGCCGAGCGAGGAGAACGCGCTCGAGGACGCCATCGCGGGAGTCGTCGAGGATCTGCGCAACCGGCACGAGGTCGCCGCGGTCGGGCTGGCGGTGGCCGGATTCGTGGCGCGCGACCGGCGGTCGGTGATGTTCGCGCCGCACCTCGCCTGGCGGGACGCGCCGGTGGCGGACCGGATCGCCAAGCGGGTCGGCCTGCCGGTGACGCTGGAGCACGACGTGAACTCGGCGATCGTCGGCGAGCACCGGTTCGGCGCGGCCCGCGGCGCGCGGGTCGCGGCGCTGGTCGCGCTGGGTACCGGAATCGGCGCCGGATTGCTGCTGGACGGCGAGATCTACCGCGGCGCCTACGGCGTCGCCCCGGAACTGGGGCATCTGACCGTGGTGCCGGACGGACGTGCGTGCCCGTGCGGGAAATACGGCTGCTGGGAACGGTATTGCAGTGGCACGGCGCTGGCCGCCACCGCGGTCGAACTGCTGGCGCGTTACCCGGGCCGATCCACCGTGCTGTCGCGGGAAATCGCCGGTGACCCGGGGTCGGTCACCGGCCGCCGGGTGGCCCGCGCGGCGCGCGACGGGGACCCGATCGCCTTGCGTGCCATGGCGGAACTGGCCAAGTGGCTCGGCGAGGGGCTCGCGCTCGTCGCGGACGTCTTCGACCCGGAGATCATCGTGATCGGCGGCGGTGTTTCGGAATCCGCGCCGCTGTTCCTCGACGAGGCCCGCGAGCATTACGCAGGCGCCATCACCGGCGCGCGGCACCGCCCGCTGGCCCGCATCCGCACTGCGCACCTGGGCGACGACACTGCCATCGTCGGGGCAGCTGCGCTGGCCATGGACGCCCTGGTGCGTTAGGCATTCCACGGTTCGTGTGGAAGGCTGGGCAGGGTGACGCCGATGACCGCCAACCGCTTCGTGCGGTGCTCCTGCGGCCGGCAGCACTGGGGTGCGTACGGCGCGGCAGGGCTGCTGCTGTGCGATCCGAACCGCGGCGTGCTCCTGCAGCGGCGCGCATGGTGGGTACACAACGGCGGTACCTGGGCGTTACCCGGCGGTGCGATCGAAGCCGGCGAGACAGTGCGCGAAGCTGCTTCGCGAGAGGCGTGGGAAGAAGCCGACGTACCGTCGTCCGGGTTCCGGGCGATGTCGGCGTCGGTGCTGGATCACGGCGAATGGCAGTACACGACTGTCCTCGGCATCGCCGACAGTGCCCTCCAGGCGCGGGTCGCGAACCCGGAGAGCGCCGAAATGCGCTGGGTCCCGCCCGACGAGGTGGACGGGCTGAAGCTGCACAGCGATTTCGCGAGTGCGTGGCCGATCCTGCGCGCGCAGCTGGGCCGCGAACTCGTGCTGGTGGTCGACGCGGCGAACGTGATGGGCTCCCGTCCGGACGGCTGGTGGCGCGACCGGCACGGCGCCGCGGAACGGCTGCGCAACCAGCTCACCGGCCCGGCCGAACAGGGGATGCGGGACGACGTCGTCGGCATCGGCGCGGGTCCGGCGTGGTCGTGGTGGCCGCGCGTGGTGCTGGTGGTGGAAGGCAAAGCCAGGGGAGTGCCGTCGATCCCCGGCGTCGAGGTGGTGGCGGCGGAGACCGACGGCGACTCCAAGATCGTCGAGGTCACCGCGCAGCAACGCGAGGACGACCACGTGGTGGTGGTGACCGCCGACCGCGAGCTGCGCGGCCGGGTCGGCGCACTGGGTGCGCGGGTATTGGGCCCGGGAACCCTGCTGCGCGAACTCGGCTGACCACCCGGACTCAGCGGGTCGTTACTGGCTGAGCTCCGCGGCGATCTTCGCGATCCGCCGTTCCCGCGTTTCCGGCCGCTTGGCCGAGGTGACCGCGTCCGCCCGTTCGCGTTGTGCGGTGTAGGAAAGCTTCGCGAACGCCTCCCGCGCGCCCGGGTGCTGATCGAGCGCCGAGGCCAGCTCGGCGGGTATCTCGACGGTGCGTTCCTCGAGGTCTGCTTCCAGCGTGACCTCGACTGTCTCTCCGGCGTTGACCCCGGCTGCCTCCCGGTTGACCGCGCTGAGCGGCAGCATGAACTCGCCCCCGTAGACGGCGACCGTGGTGCGGTAGACGTGCGGCCCGATGGTTACCCGGACCTTGGGTTTCTTCCCCTGCCCGAGCGCGTCGACGACGTCCGCCGGGACCCGGAAACCGGTGGCGGTCTTGCCGTTGAGCTCGATCAGCGTGGTGAATGTGTGCGACATCCTGACCTCCCGCCCCGACCCTAAGCGTGCGGGACGCCGTCGCGCATCTCCATGACCAGCGCCGCGACCACGGCTTTCAAGGATCCGTTGTACTGCTTGGCCACCGCACGCTGGCGCTGGTAGCTCGCGCCCGCGCGGAGGATGTTCTCCACGTCGCGCAGTTCGCGGACGCAGTCCAGCCGGCGGGCCACCGGTTCGAGGCGGTCCAGCACGTCGAGGAGATCGTCGGTGACGAGGCGTTCGCGACCGGCGGCGTCGAGGATCACGATTGCGTCGAGGCCGTAGCGCGCGGCCCGCCATTTGTTCTCCTGCACGTGCCACGGCGGCAGCACCGGCAGCCGCTCGCCGCGGTCGAGGCGGGTGCTGAAGTCCTCCACCAGGCACTGCGTGAGCGCCGAGATCGCGCCCACCTCCTGCAGCGTCGGCAGGCCGTCGCACACCCGCATCTCGATCGTCCCGAAGTGCGGTGCCGGGCGGATGTCCCAGCGGATCTCGGAAAAATGGTCGATCACGCCGGTGGTGAACATGTCGTCGACATAGCGCTCCAGCTCCGCCCATTCGCGGAACTGGAACGGCAACCCGGCGGTGGGCAGCTGCTGGAACATCAGCGCGCGGTTCGAGGCGTACCCGGTGTCCTCGCCGGACCAGTACGGCGACGACGCGGACAGCGCCTGCAGATGCGGCGCGTAGTGCAGCAGCGCGTCGAGCACCGGCAGGACCTTGTCCCGGTGATCGAGACCGACGTGCACGTGGACGCCGTAGATCAGCATCTGCCTGCCCCACCACTGGGTGCGGTCGATCAGCTTGGCGTAGCGCGCCTTGTCGGTCACCTTTTGCCGGTACCACGAGGAAAACGGGTGCGATCCGGCGGAGAACAGCTCGACCCCGAGCGGGTCCGTGACGTGGTGCACCTCGTCGAGTGCGTCGGCGAGATCCGTTTTCGCCTCGGCGACCGTGGTGCACACGCCGCTCACCACCTCGATGGTGTTGAGCAGCAGTTCCTGCTTGATCCGCGGATGCTCGGCCGCGCCGTCCGGGCGGACCGCGGCGAGGATCTCCTCCGCGACCGACCTCAGCTCACCGCTGCGCCGGTCCACCAGCGCCAGCTCCCACTCCACCCCGACGGTGGACCGGCGGGAGGCCCGGAAGTCGATCCGCATGCCCGCCCGGTCAGACCTGCGCGCCGTTGGTGGGGTCTGCCCCCGGCGGCGGACCCTGGCGTACCCGCAGCAACAGCAACGCGATACCGGTGGCCAGCGACAGGATGCCGAGCGGCGTGGCCAGCGCCGGCCCGACGCCGATCAGGTTCGGCACGATCAGGAGCAGCAGCCCGACCACGAAGAAGAGCAGCACCACGAACGCACCCTTGCGCCACCGCGGCAATGGCGGCGGCTCCGGGGGTACGTAATGCTCGTCGTCCCCGGCCGGGTCGGCGGAGAACATCGTCTCGTCCCAGTCGGTGCCGCCGGTACGCCAGCCGTCCTCTGCCGGTGCCTTCGGCGGCTGCGGCCGTTGCGGTACCGGATCCGCGGCCGGACGGGCCGGGGTGCTGCCGGATCCGGAGACGTCGGGGTCGGCCGGGCGGGAATCCGGCGGAACGGTGTCGGTTCCGGCGCCGGGGAACGGGTCCTCGTCGACGAACACGCCCACGCCCTCGGCCCGGAGGTCGGCCACGATCTCGGCGAACGTGGCGTCGACGTCCTCGGGCCCGTCCGCGCCTTTCCCCCGGGTCATCCGGCACCCACCTGTCCCGCCCGCAGCGCACGGGCGAACTCGACACTCCGGCTGAAGATCACGTCCGCGTCGCTGTCCTGCGTCGCGACGTGGAAACTGTTCTCCAGCACCACTTCCGTGACGTCCGTGCTCGAGACGCCGGCCAGCACGATCTCCGAGTTCTCCGGTTCCACGACGTGGTCGACCCGCGAGTGCAGCAGCAGCACCGGCTGCGTCACCTTCGCAAGATCGGCCCGCACGAGCTTCCACAGCTTCGCGAGGCTCGCCGCCGCCCGCACCGGCGTGCGCGGGTAAGCCAGCTCGGTGACGCCGGGTTTCGCGATGTCGTTCGCGATCGCCGGGACCGACGGCACGACGTGCGCGAGCACCGGCAGCAGCTTGGTGTCCAGGCCGGTCCGCATGACCGACGGGTTGACCAGCACGATCCCGGTGAGGTCCGCGCCGAACTCCTCGGCGAGCCGGAGCGTGAGCGTGCCGCCCATCGACAACCCGCCGACGAACACCTGGTCGCATTCCGCACGCAGGGCCAGCAGCTCTTCGCGGACGACGCCGTACCAGTCCTGCCAGGTGGTCCGGTTGAGATCTTGCCACCGCGTGCCGTGTCCGGGCAGCAGCGGGCAGCGCACCGCGAACCCTTCCGCAGCGAGGTGCGCGCCCCACGCGCGCAAGCCGTCGGGGGTCCCGGTGAATCCGTGGCAGAGCAGGAAGCCGGCCCCGGAGGAACCCGGGTGGGAGAACGGTTCCGCGCCGGCGAGCACGCCCATCACGAACGCCTTCCGATCGAAGCGGTGGAGTCCGTCCATGCTCTCACGCCGACGCCGGGTTGTGGGGCCCCCTCTTGGCCGCCGTGGCAGTCCGGTTCCGCTGTGAGATCGGTCGCTGCCACGCGGTGACCGCCACTGCTCGCGTTGTGCGGGTGACCCCCTGTTCCGTAGGCTGACCTGCCGGGGCCCGCGCGGGCAGGAAGGACTGGAACCCGGTGCTGTACTGGCTGATGAAGTGGGTCGTCATCGGACCGCTGCTCAAGACGCTGTGGCCCACCAAGGTCGTGGGCGCCGAGAACATCCCCGAGACGGGGGGTGCCATCCTCGCGGGCAACCACCTCGCGGTCGCGGACTCGTTCTTCATGCCGCTGCGGGTCAAGCGCAAGGTCACCTTCCCGGCGAAGTCGGAGTACTTCACCGAACCCGGGTTCAAGGGCCTGCTCAAGAAGTGGTTCTTCACCGGGGTCGGCCAGTTCCCGATCGACCGGTCCGGCGGCAACGCCGCGCAGGCCGCGCTCGACACGGCCATCCGGCTGGTCGAGGACGGCCACCTGCTGGGGATCTATCCCGAGGGCACGCGCTCGCCGGACGGGCGGCTGTACAAGGGCAAGACCGGCGTCGCGCGGATCGCGCTCGAATCGCACGGCGTGGTGGTCCCGGTCGCGATGATCGGCACGGACAAGGTCAACCCGATCGGCTCGAAGATGTGGTGGCCGCGCCGGCTCGAGGTGCGCTTCGGCAAGCCGCTCGACTTCTCCCGCTACGACGGCCTTGCCGGTGACCGGTTCATCGAACGCTCGATCACCGACGAGATCATGTACGCGCTGATGGAGCTGTCCGGCCAGGAATACGTGGACATCTACGCGGCGAAGGCGAAGGAACTGCTGGCTGCGGAAGCCGCCGGGGTGAAGCCCAGGGTGCCCGAGCAGCCGTCCGGCCGCGCCGCGGACCGGGTGCCGGAGACCAAGGCAGGCTGAGGCCTGTCTACAGTTCACCGGTGCGTTTTTTCTACGACACCGAATTCATCGAGGACGGCGTGACGATCGACCTGGTGTCGATCGGTGTCGTTGACGAACGCGGCCGCGAGTTCTACGCCGTGTCCACCGATTTCGACCCGGCCCGCGCAGGCGCGTGGGTGCGCGACAACGTGCTGCCGAAGCTGCCGTCCCCGGCGGACCCGGCGTGGCGAAGCCGCGAGCAGATCCGGGCCGGCCTGCTGGAGTTCTTCGGCAAGCCGCCGGGTGGCATCGAGCTGTGGGCCTGGTTCGCGGCGTACGACCACGTCGCGCTGGCCCAGCTGTGGGGCCCGATGCCCGCCCTGCCCCGCCAGCTGCCCCGCTTCACCCGGGACCTGCGCCAACGCTGGGAAGACGCTGGAAAACCGAAACTCCCCGCCGCCCCCACCGACCAGCACGACGCCCTCGCCGACGCCCGCCACAACCGCCAGCGCTGGGACGTGATCGAGTCCGCCTTCCGCCGCCGCTGAGGCCCTGGGGGAAGTCCGTGAAGGGAACCATCACGGAATCTGATTCCCTGATGGTTCCCTTCACGGACTTGCCGGATCAGCCGCGGCGGGTGCGGACGGCGGCGGCCAGGGTGTCCAGCAGGTCGCCGGTGGTGTCCCAGTCCAGGCACGCGTCGGTGATCGACTGCCCGTAAGTGAGCTCCTCCGCCCGTCCGAGCACGAGCTCCTGCCGGCCGGCGACCAGGTTGCTCTCCAGCATCAGCCCGGCGATTCCGCGTTCTCCGGCGGCGATCCGGGTGGCCAGTTCTCGCACCACTTCGCCCTGCCGGACGTGGTCCTTGCCGCTGTTGCCGTGGCTCGCGTCCACCACCAGCCGCTCGGGCAACCCGGCCTTCGCCAGCCGTCCCAGGGTTTCCGTCACCGAAGCCGGGTCATGGTTAGGCCCCGATGAACTCCCGCGCAAGATCACGTGACAATCCGGGTTTCCCGAGGTCGTCACCAAGGCAGCCAGCCCGTCGACATTGATCCCCGGGAACACGTGCGACGCCGCCGCCGCGCGGGTCGCGTCCACCGCGACCTGGACGTCCCCCTCAGTGGAGTTCTTGATCCCCACCGGCATCGACAGCGCACTGCACAGCTGCCGGTGTACCTGGCTTGCCGCGGTACGCGCCCCGATCGAACCCCAGGTCACGATGTCCGCGATGAACTGCGGCGTGATCGGGTCGAGGAATTCGCACCCCACCGGCAGCCCGAGCGCGGACACGTCCAGCAGCAGCTTCCGCGCCATCCGCAGGCCCTTGTTGACCGCGAAGGTGCCGTCCAGATCGGGGTCGTTGATCAGGCCCTTCCACCCCAGTGTGGTGCGCGGCTTCTCGAAGTACACCCGCATCACGATGTGCAGATCCTCGCGCAGTTCCTCGGCTTTGGCCGCGAGCTGCTGTGCGTAGTCGAGGGCCGCGGCAGGATCGTGCACCGAGCACGGCCCGACGATCACGGCGAGCCGGTCGTCACGGCCGTCGAGGATGTCGACGGTTTCTGCGCGACCGGTCTGGACCACCTTGGCGACGGCGGCGTCCACCGGATGGTCTTCGCGGAGCAGGGCGGGGGAGATGAGCGGGCTGACCGACGTGGTGCGGCGATGGTCGAGCGAACTCGCGTCGGCAGGTGCTGCTGGGGCAACGACGAGCGGGGTGTTCATGAGCGGGTGGTCCTTCCTGGTGGACACCGACCCGCGGAGGAAGCGCCGAGCCGGTTCGAAATCCGGCTCGGGTGGAGGTCAGCGCAGGTTCACGCGGCCGTGCCCACCCGGGGCCGGCTTCGTAAACCAGAAATAGCGCTGCACGCGGCCACCGTAACACAGCCCGCCGCCGCCCCGTCGCGCCGCGGTCCGGACCGATTCGGCAGGTGGTCCGCCCTGCACCGATCCAGATGAAAACCGCTACGCTTGGCGGTGGAACTGTGACTGCACTCTCCCTGTGACGAAGACGGAGGAAACAGATGCGTGTCGGTGTGCTGACCGGTGGCGGTGACTGCCCCGGCCTGAACGCGGTCATCCGCGCGGTGGTCCGCAAGGGCATCGAGGTGCACGGCTGGGAGTTCACCGGCTTCCGGAACGGGTGGCAGGGTCCGATCACCGGCGAGAGCAAGCCGCTCGGGCTCGCCGACGTCGAGGACATCCTCACCCGCGGTGGCACCATCCTGCGCTCGTCGCGGACGAACCCGTACCAGGTCGACGGCGGCGTCGAGAAGATCCGCACCGTGCTGGAAGACCAGGGCGTGGACGCGCTGATCGCCATCGGCGGCGAGGACACCCTCGGCGTGGCGAAGCGGCTCACCGACGACGGCATCGGCGTGGTCGGCGTACCCAAGACGATCGACAACGACCTCAACGCCACCGACTACACCTTCGGCTTCGACACCGCGGTCTCCATTGCCACCGAAGCGATCGACCGGCTGCACACCACCGCCGAATCGCACCACCGCGCGCTGGTCATCGAGGTCATGGGGCGGCACGCGGGCTGGATCGCGCTGCACTCCGGTCTGGCCGGTGGCGCGAGCGTGATCCTGATGCCGGAGCGGCACTTCTCGGTCGACCAGGTCGTGCAGTGGGTTGAGCGCCGCTTCGAGAAGGAGTACGCGCCGATCATCGTCGTGGCCGAGGGCGCGCTGCCCGAGGGCGGCGAGGAGAAGCTGCTCACCGGCGAGAAGGACGCGTTCGGGCACGTGCGGCTCGGCGGCATCGGCAACTGGCTGGCCGACGAGATCTCCGCGCGCACCGGCAAGGAGTCGCGCGCGGTCGTGCTCGGGCACGTGCAGCGCGGTGGTACGCCGACGGCGTACGACCGGGTGCTCGCCACGCGCTTCGGCCTGCACGCGGTGGACGCGGTGGCCGACGGCGACTTCGGCGTGATGGTCGCGCTCAAGGGCACGGACATCGTCCGCGTGAAGCTGTCCGAGGCGACCGCCGAGCTGAAGACCGTGCCGCTGGAGCGGTACGAGGAAGCGGAAGTCTTCTTCGGCTGAGGCCTCGTGCCTCGTGAGTGGCGGTGGTGCTGCCGGTGCCGCTGGTGCCGCTCACGAGGCGAGGCGGTCGAGAATCCCTGCTGCGCGGGCGATGTCGTCGGTGAGCGGACGGTCGTCGAGCCGGTCGTCGAGGACGTCGCTGGCCGCGGTGAACGCGGCGCGCACCGGCAGGTCCACGAGTTCCGCCTTGCGGATTCGCAACGCCCGCACGGCCGCGACCAGCTCACACGCGAGTACTTGCCGGTACGCCGCAGCTGCCGCCGTGGCCGCCCGCGCAGCCTGGGTCGAGAAGCTTGCGTGATCCTCGATCCCGTGTGACACGACGGCGGTGCCCAGCGTCGCGGGTAGCGCGGCTTGCCGCAGTTCGGTGAGCGCGTCGTGCGCCACGTACTCCAGGATCATCACGCCGGAACTGCCCGGCGGACCCACCGCGAGGAACGGCCGTAACCCGGTGAACTCGGGTTCCACGAGGTCACCGAGCCGGGCTACGGACAACTCCGCGACCTGGTGGACCGTCGCGCGGGCTTGGTCGAGCGCTGTCGACACGTACGCGGTGTGGAAGTGCGCGTGGTGGTACGCGTCGCGGTGCTCAGTGGAGATCATCGGATTTTCCGTGCTGGCATTGATTTCTACGGCCAGTACGTCACGTAGGTACTGAATCGCGTCCAACGCCGGACCTTGTACCTGAGGAAAAGCGCGCAGCCCGAAGGGATCCTGAAGACGGCGTCCGGGCTTCGGTGTCCCGTGCATGCCGAGCAACCTTCGCATCTCCGCCGCGCACGCCACCTGTCCGGCGTGCGGACGCGCTTCGTGCACAGGCGTTGCGTACGCCTCGGGGTTGCCGTCGAGAGCGACGTACGTGAGCGCGGCGACGGCGTGACTCGCGCGCGTGAGCTTGTCCAGCGTCATCGCTGCGAGAGTCGCTTCGGCGAGCGTCGCGGCGTTGCTGCTCATGAACGCGAGCGCGTCGCCCGTGTGCACCGGAACCGGCGATACGGAGCCGACCGCCCACGCGCGTTCCCCGGCGAGCGCGAGGGCGGTCTCGGCGAGCGGAGCCAGGTCGCCGGTACCGATGGCGCCCAGCCGGTGTACGACCGGAAGCGCGCCAGTGCGTACCGCTTCGGCGAGCGCGCCGACCAGGTCCGGGCTGATCCCGGACCGTCCGGCTAGCAGCTGGTTCAGCCGGATCAACAGCATCGCGCGGATGTGCCCGGCCGGTAGGACGTCACCGCTTCCACCGGCATGGCTTCGCAGCAGGCGCAGCCCGTGTTCCGCGCTGTCGCCGCCGCCCACTGTGTCGTCCTTGTTCGCGCCGACGCCGGTAGTGCGCCCGTACACGACTCGTCGCGTGCTCAGCTCCTCGGCGAGCTTCCACGAGTGCTCGGCGGCGCGCAGGGCGGCTTTCGACACGTCGATTGCGAGCGGGCCTTCGGTGTGCGCTGCCGTGACGACGTCCGCGCAGCGCAGGGTCCGGCCGTCCACGCGGATCACGTGGTCCTCCTCATTCGGGTCATTCGGTTCATTCGGTTTGGTCGAGGCGTTGTTCCAGCGCGTCGAGCCGGCCGGACCAGAACTGCCGGTAGGGCGCGAGCCAGGCGTCCACCTCCGCCAGCGGTTCCGGGCGCAGCCGGTAGCAGCGGCGCTGGGCGGCGACGCGTACCGTCACCAGCCCGGCCTCGCGCAGCACGCGCAGGTGTTTGGACACGGCGGGCTGGCTGAGCCGCAGCTCGGCCACCAGTTCGCCGACCGAGCGCTCGCCCTGGAGCAGCAGGTCGAGGATCGACCGGCGGCGGGGCTCGGCCAGCACGTCGAAGGTCTGCATCACCCCGGAAATCTGCCTCGCCCGGCATATGCCTGTCAAGGAATGCGCATACCGACGAAGGTCCGATATTTGGTCTGAACCATTGACCGATTGGTCCAGTCCTTTTTACGGTGCGCTGGTCCCCACGTTACCGATTCATTACCCAGGGTCATCTCCCCGAAGGAGCCGGACATGCTTCGTCTGCGCAGAAAGCGCCTGGCCGCACTGGCCGGGCTGGCGCTCGCGGCCCTCGCCGCCGTGGTCGTCGCCACCCCTGCGGCCTCGACGGCGGCGCCCGCGAGAGCGTCGGCCGGGAAAGTGGTCGGGTACTTCACCGACTGGGGTGTCTACGACCGTAACTACCACGTGAAGAACATCAAGACGTCCGGGTCCGCGGACAAGCTGACGCACATCAACTACGCCTTCGGCAATGTGACCGGCGGCGGCTGCGCGATCGGCGACGCCTGGGCCGACTACCAGAAGACCTACGACGCGGCAGGCAGCGTCGACGGCGTCGCCGACACCTGGGACCAGCCGCTCGCCGGGAGCTTCAACCAGCTCAAGAAGCTGAAGGCCGAGCACCCCGGGCTGAAGGTGCTGTGGTCGTTCGGCGGCTGGACCTGGTCCGGCGGGTTCGGGCAGGCCGCGCAGAACCCGGCGGCGTTCGCGGAGTCCTGCTTCAACCTCGTCAACGACCCGCGATGGGCCGGGCTGTTCGACGGCATCGACATCGACTGGGAGTACCCGAACGCGTGCGGCCTGAGCTGCGACACAAGCGGTCCCGACGCGCTGAAGAACCTGCTTTCGGCAGTGCGGGCGAAGTTCGGCTCGTCGAAGCTCGTCACCGCCGCGATCACCGCGGACGGCAGCGAAGGCGGCAAGATCGACGCCGCCGACTACGCGGGCGCGGCACAGTACGTCGACTGGTACAACGTGATGACGTACGACTTCTTCGGCGCCTGGGCCGCGCAAGGCCCGACCGCCCCGCACTCGCCGCTCACCTCGTACGACGGCATTCCGGCGCAGGGCTTCAACTCGGACGCGGCGATCCAGAAGCTCAAAGCGAAGGGCATCGCGGCGGAGAAACTGTTGCTGGGCATCGGGTTCTACGGCCGCGGCTGGACCGGCGTCACCCAGGACGCACCGGGCGGCACCGCCACCGGACCGGCGCCGGGCAAGTACGAGCAGGGCATCGAGGACTACAAGATCCTCAAGTCGAGCTGCCCGGCCACCGGCACCGTCGCGGGCACGGCGTACGCCAAGTGCGGTTCGCAGTGGTGGAGCTACGACACCCCGTCGACGATCGCGGGGAAGGTGTCGTACGCGAAGTCGCAGGGCCTCGGCGGCACGATGTTCTGGGAGCTCTCCGGGGACACCCCCGACGGCGAGCTGATCAGCGCACTCACCCGATAGGCAGGACCGGGGCACCGGTTTTGTCGGTGCCCCGGTTTATCGTGCTGGGGGTGAAGTTCAGCGGATTCGGAGAGCATGCCGTCGAGTTCTACGACGGGCTGCTCGCGGACAACACCAAGGCGTACTGGGACGACCACGTCGCGATCTACAAGGAGCACGTCCGAGCGCCGATGGAGGCGCTGCTGGCCGAGCTGGAACCGGAGTTCGGCGCAGGCTTCGGCGGGGCGAAGGTGTTCCGGCCGTACCGGGACGTCCGGTTCGCCCACGACAAAACGCCGTACAAGACCCATTGCGGCGGGGTGATCGAAGCCGGCCGCGGGGGAGGCGCGTACTACGTCGAGGTAGGCCCCGAAGGCCTCCGCGTCGGCGGCGGTTGCTTCCACCTGGCGTCGGACCAGCTGTCGCGCTTCCGCACGGCAGTCGACACCGACCTGCACGGCCCTGTTCTGGAGAAAACCCTGGCCGCGCTGCGCCGCAACGGCTGGTCCATCCTGGGCGACCGCCTGAAATCCCGCCCAAGAGGCTTCGCGGAAGACCACCCCCGCCTGGACCTCCTGCGGCACCGCTCGGTGTACGCGGTCCGAGCGTGGGAGCCGGGTGACTTCCTGCATGAACGCGAGGCGCTGGACCGGGTCCGCAAGTCCTGGCGGCAACTCCGGAAGTTCAACGAGTGGGCCCGCGACCATGTCGGACCGAGCGACCAACCTCGGCGGTGATTCGCGGCCGGGTCTTATTCGAGGGGGGCGGGGCCGGGTTGGGCTGTCGGGTCCGGGCAGTGCCGAGCCGCGTTGGGCCGGGGTGCCGATCGAGGGTGTGGTGCCGGGCTGGTGCGTTCTTCCTGCCTGGCGACTGTCCGAATCCGACATAACTGCCCGACCCGCCCGACCCGACTCGACCAGCCCGGCATGACCCGGTCTGCCCGGCCGACCCGACCTGCCCGACCCGCCCGGCCGATCCGACCCGACCTGCCCGGCCGACCCGACCTGCCCGACTCGACTCGACCTGCCCGATCCGACCTGCCTCGACCCGCCCCGACCCGCCCCGACCGACCTGCCT
>NZ_JNYZ01000023.1 GCF_000717335.1 Amycolatopsis jejuensis | reverse complement strand
CACGGGCACCACCTCCACCCGGCAGAGTGCCAGGCGTGGCAAATGAGCGGCCCGAAGGGAGCTATTACCTCGCCAACCTTCTGGGGCGCGGCACTAGCACGACGAAACGGAGCGACAGCAGCACCCACGCCACCATCAGCACCCCGCACGGCACGCTGAGGAACAGCCTCGACGCGTCGACCACGCCGGTCGCGCCCACGATCAACCCCACCGACACCAGGTTGAGGCCCACCGCGACGGCGATCAGCACCCCGCAGATCCGGGCGATCACCGCGCCGTCGACACGACGGCTCAGCCACCGCGCGCACACCAGCGCAACAAGGCCGACGAACGGGACGGCGTAGATCGCTCCGTGTGAGAACTGCGTGACGTACGGGTACCAACCCGGGTTCGGCGTGGTGAGCTTCGCCCACGAGCCGAAGGTGAGGATGCGCGCCAGCTCCCACGACGTCTGCATCGCGGGCACCCCGAGCACCACCTTCCACAGCGTGCGCACGCCGCTGTGCATGCTCAGCTCGGCCTGGTAGTCACCGGCGACCTCGCCGACGTGGCCGAAATCCGCGACCGCCCGGCGTTGCGCGTCCTCGGCGCTCCAGCCGCCCTCCCGGTACGCCTCGGCCGCGTCGTGCAGGCCGTCGCGCGCCTCGGCGAGCAGGTCGGCCTTCGCGGACCGGCTGCCGACCAGCTGCCGGTCGAGCTCGGCCAGGTACCCGTCGATCGCGTTCATGTCTCCAGTACTCCGCCGATCACCGTGGTGAACTCCCGCCACTCCGCCCGCTCGGTGGCGAGCGCCTGCTGCCCGGCGCGGGTGAGCCGGTACGTGCGGCGCTTGCGGCCGGACACCACGTCCCACTCACTGGCCAGGTATCCGGCCCGCTCGAGCCGGCGCAACGCCGGGTACACCGTGCCCGTCGGCAGGTCGAGTGCTCCGTCACTGCGCAGCGCCAGCGCCTCGATGATCGCGTAACCGTGCAGCTTGCGGCCGTCGAGGACCGCGAGCAGCAACGCGTCGAGATGCCCGCGCAACGTGTCCGCCTTCATAGGTGGGCAGTCTACTCATGCGGACCCCGCCGACGCTAATTCCCGGCATCGCGGAAACCACCCGGGGAAAACCCTGAGATCTCCCGGATCTCATGGATTTGGTGCCTACATGTAGCCAGGCTACATATAGACTCCCGCGGCATGGACCCACTCCCCATCGCGCGGCTCCAGTTCGCGACCACGACGTCGTTCCACTTCCTGTTCGTGCTGCTCACGCTGGGTTTGGTGACCGTGGTGGCGATCATCCAGACCCGGGCGACGCTGCGCGACAGCGAGCAGCTGCACCGGATGACCGTTTTCTGGGGACGGCTGTACGTCGTCAACTATGCACTCGGGATCGTCACCGGAATCGTGATGGAATTCCAGTTCGGGATGACCTGGACGGGATTGTCCGCCTTCGCCGGAGACGTTTTCGGGGCGCCGCTCGCCATCGAGACGCTGGTCGCGTTCTTCCTCGAGTCGACGTTCCTCGGACTGTGGATCTTCGGCCGCGGCCGGATGAGCAAATGGCTGCATTTGACCGTGCTGTGGCTGGTCACGCTCACCGCGTATGCGTCGGCGCTGTTCATCATGGTCGCCAACTCGTTCCTGCAGAACCCGGTGGGCAGCCGGGTGGAGAACGGCGTGCTGCGGCTCGACGATTTCGGTGCCCTGTTCACCAACCCAGCACTGGCCGCGTCGCTGCCCCACCTGCTCGGCGGCGCGCTGATGACCGGCGGGTTCTTCGTGGCCGGGGTGAGCGCGTACCACTTCCTGAAGCGCACGACCGAGGTCGGCTTCTTCCGTCGTTCACTCCGGATCGGCGTGGTGACGGCATTGATCGGGAGCATCGTGGTCGTCAATCAGGGCTTTGCGCAGTTCGGGGAAATTGCCGGGTACCAGCCGGGGAAGCTGGAGAACTCCGCGGTCGGGCTGCCACTCGGGATCATGATCATGATCGGCTTCTTCGGCCTCCTCGCTTCACTACTCGGTACCCTGCTGCTGGTCCGTGACCTGCTGATCCGCGCGCGGCCGTTGCTCGTGCTGATGGTGCCGGGAATTGCGTTGCCGTTCATCGCGGCGATCTGTGGTTGGCTGGTAAGGGAAATCGGCAGGCAGCCGTGGCTGGTCTGGGGCAAACTGCGGACCACGGACGCACTCGCCGACGTAAGTGGCGGGCAGATTCTCTTTTCCTTCATTGCTTTCACGCTGTTGTTCGCGGTGCTGGCGATCGCCGACTGGGTCCTGCTGGCCCGGCTCGCGCGGCGTGGCCCGGACACCGCGACTGTCCTGAGTGGAGTGTGACCCGATGATCACGATCTGGTGGGGTGTCCTGGGTTTGCTACTGGGCGGCTACTTCGCATTGGCCGGTTACGACTACGGCGTCGGGATGCTACTGCCCACGCTGGCCCGCGACGAGCTCGGGAGACGCCGGGTACTGGGCGCGATCGGGCCGTTCTTCCTGGCCAACGAGGTGTGGCTGATCGCGGCCGTAGGGGTGTTGTTCGGCGCTTTTCCGCATTTGGAAGGCCGGGTGTTCGCCGGGGCGTACGTGCTGGTGGTGCTTCTGCTGCTCGGTCTGGTCACGTTCACCGCGGCCGTACAGCTGCGAAGCAGGCACCCGGAGGGCGGCCGACGCGGGTGGTCGTTCGGGATCACCGCGGGCGCGCTGGTCACGGCTGTCTCGTGGGGGTTGTTCCTCGGGAATCTCGTGCACGGACTGCCGTTGGACACGCAAGGTCGTCCGGTGGACGACCTGCTGGCACTGTTCAATCCGTACGCGGTGCTCTGGGGAATCGGGTTCGTCGCGTTATTCTGCCTGCAGGGCTTGGTGTTCCTGATGGTGCGAGGTCCGGCGGAAATTGCCGGACGGGTCCGTCGGCTGGCTCGGTCGTTCACCGCACCAGTCGGTGCTTTCCTCGCGGTCGCCACGATCTGGGGTGCCTTCTCCGATGCCTCCTGGGCAGCGTTGGCAGTCGCCGGGATCAGCTTCGCCGCCTACCTGACTGTCCTTTTCGGACTCAACCGGCCGCGGCTTGCCCTACCCGCCGTAATGCTTCTCGCGGCGACTCCAGCATTACTGGTCGGAGTTATCCGGTTCCCAGTCGTTCTTTCGTCCACTGTGGGCTACCAGCTGACCGTCGACCAAGCTGCCACCGACCCACATACCGCGACCTTGCTGGGCTGGTTTGCCGCACCGACCCTCGTGGTGCTGATCGTCGTCCAGTGGCTGACGTGGCGAGCACACCGCGGTCCAGTCGACCGGAAATCGTTGCTGCACTTCTGAAGGAGACCCGCCATGCCTCCCTTACCCGGTCTCCGACAGTATCTCGGATTGCTCACCGTACTGGGCGCGCTCACCGCCGTCACAGTGCTCGTCCAAGCAGACGGGCTGGCCACCCTGCTCACCGGCGACCGCGTTGGAGCGACGCTGTTCATCGCCATCGCCGCACGGATCTTGCTCGCCGTCGCGCACGGATTGGTCACCAGTCGCTTCACGGCTTCAGCGCAAACCGGCTTACGTCGTCGATTGCTCGACGCGACTGGTGATCCTGGCGAGACCGCGACCCGAATCACCAAAGGCGTCGACGCGACCGCAACGTATCTCGCGGGCTACCTCCCGGCGATGGTCCTGTCGGCAATGGTGCCGATTGCCGTACTGGCAAGGCTTTTCACAGCCGACTTGACTTCCGCATTGATCGTGACCGCAACCGTTCCACTGGTCCCGTTGTTCGCCGCCCTCATCGGCGCACACACCCGAGCGCGGACACAATGGACACTCCTGACGCGTCTCGGCGGGCATTTCCTCGACGTCGTCCGCGGATTGCCGACGCTCAAACTGTTCGGCCGAGCCCAAGCGCAAGCACAAGCCGTCCGCGAGATGGCCGACGCCCATGCGGATGCCACGGTGAAGACTTTGCGGGTCGCCTTCCTTTCCGCACTGGTACTGGAACTCATCGCCACCCTGTCGATCGCGCTCGTAGCAGTGCCGATCGGATTCCGGCTCCTGTCCGGCTCGATGACCGCGCACACCGCCATGCTGGTCTTGGTCCTGGCCCCGGAGGCGTACCTACCCCTGCGTGCCGCCGGAGCGAAATTCCACGCTGCCGCCGAGGGCCTCACCGCGCTGCGAGAAATCCTCAACACACCAACGGTAGTCCGTCACACCGGAGTCCAAACGCGACGCCCCGGCCCACCGGAAGTGGTCTTCGACCGCGTATCCGTCCACTATGGAGACACCTGCGCGCTGTCCGAAGTAGACCTGACCATCGGCTCAGGCGAACACATCGCGCTGGTCGGCCCGAGTGGCGCCGGAAAGTCCACCATGCTCGCACTGCTGCTGGGTTTCGTCACCCCCACCTCCGGCCGCGTCCTGATCGACGGCATCGACCTGCGCGACCTCGACCACGCCGCCTGGCTGCGCGACACCGCCTGGCTTCCCCAACGACCGACCGTCTTCCACGGCACCGTAACGGAAAACCCCGGCAAGCTGTCCGCCGGACAACGCCAACGCATCGGCCTGTCCCGCGCTCTGTCCCGCGACGCCGGACTCATCCTGCTGGACGAACCAACCGCACGCCTCGACACCCAAACCGAAGCAACCGTCCTGTCGGGCGCGCGAAAACTCCTGCCCGGCCGCACCGCCCTCCTCGTCGCACATCGACCAGCGCTGGCCGCACTCGCGTCACGAACGATCGAACTCCGCCACGGGAAGGTGACAGCATGAAACGCGCCATCCTCCTCGCCGTCGGCGCCGAACTCGCCGGGCTCGGCCTCACCGGCACCGCCGCGTGGCTCCTGATGCGCGCCGCCGAACAACCGCCGCTCGGTGCGTTGACTGTCGCCATCGTCGCGGTCCGCGTGTTCGCCCTCGCCCGCGGCGGACTCCGTTACGCCGAAAGACTTTCCGGGCACGACGTCGTCCTCCGCTACCTGGCGAAGCTGCGGACCAGGGTGTACGAAGCACTTCTCCCCCGCCGCGTAGCCGAACACTCCGGCGCCGACCTGGTCACCCGGCTGGTGTCCGATGTGGACGCCGTGCAGGACGCCATCCTCCGCCTCGCCTTACCCACAGTGGTAGCAGGCACCGTCAGCCTCGCCGTGCTCATTCCCACCGCCGTGATCAGCATGACCGCAGCCGCCGTAGTCCTCATTGGACTCACCCTCACCACCGTCGCAATAGCAGTAGCCACAAGGGGAACCGCCGACCCGCGCAAGGAACTCGCCGAACGCACGGTAGAACTGATACTAGGCCGGTCCGAACTGATCGCCTACGGCTGGGAACAACGGGAAAAGGACCGCGCCGACGAAATCGTGCGCCAACTGGCCCGAACAGCCCGTCGAACGGCCACCCGCCGTTCCCTGCTCACCGCCGCTGGAGTGACGGTGCAATTCGCGACCACCTCAGGCGTCGCGTTGCTCAGCCCGGCAAGCATCCCGGTCACCGCGGCTCTCACCCTGACCACGATGGCGCTGTTCGAGCTCGTCCTGCCGCTGATCCCCGCGGCGGAACGAGTCCCGGACATCCGTGCCTCCCTGGGCCGGGTCCGCGCCGTCCTCGCCGCTCCGAAACCGACCACACCACCGCCGCCCGGGCCTGGCCGCTTCCGTCTCACCAACGTCAGCGTGCGTTACCCCGGCCAACCTCCAGTACTGGAAAACCTCACCCTCGACCTGCCACCGGGCACGCGCCTCGGCATCCTCGGCCCGTCCGGCGCCGGAAAGACGACCCTCCTGCACGTCCTGCTCGGCTTCACCAAACCGACGTCCGGCGAGGTCACTGTCGATGGCCACCCTGTCCGCGGCCCGCACCCCGAGGTGATCTCCGGCGCCCTCGCCGACGCGCACGTCTTCGCCACCACCGTCCGCGAAAACCTGCTACTGGCCAACCCCCACGCGACCGACGACGAACTCCGCGCCGCCTGCGAAACCGCCGGTTTCGACCTGCCCCTCGACCGCGACACCGGCCAGAACGGCGACACCCTGTCCGGCGGCCAGCGGCAACGCCTCATCCTCGCCCGGGCCGTGCTCGCCGCGCCGCCGGTGCTCGTGCTCGACGAGCCCGTCGAAGGCCTCGACCCCGCCCACGGCGACGAAATCCTGGCCCGCGTACTGGCCGGGGCGAAGGGGACCGTCGTACTCGTCACCCACCGCCCCGAACACCTCGAAGGCTTCAACCGAACCCTCGAAATAGCACCTCCCGCATCGGCGGCCGATCGGCCACCAGCACCTCCGCCACGTCCGGCACCCACTCCCCCGACACCTGCACGAACTGCGTGAACCGCGCCGCCTCCGCACTCGGCACCCCGCATCGCGCCAGCGCGGTGCCGAGGATCTGCCGTGCCATCACGCCCAGCTGCAGCAACGACCGGTTCCGGTGCTTGCGCACCCCGAGGTTGACCTGCGCGAGCCCGTCCAGCCCATAGCGCTCTTCGGCGTCCAGCAGCAGGCCGATCTCCACGCCGTATCCCCCGGCGAACGGCACCGACTCCAGGAACTCGCGCGTACCCGCGTACTCCCCGCCCAGCGGCTGCACGAGCTCCCCCAAGGCCGGGCGCAGCGCGGACAGCACCGGCCGCGCCAGCAGTTCGGTGACCCGGCCGCCGCCGGTGCTCTCCAGCCGCAGCGGCCGCCGGTAGAAGCCCTTGACCAGGTGCACACCGTCCTCGGTGAGCAGCGGCCCGAGCAGCGACGGCACGAACGCCGGGTCGGGGTCGACCAGGTCGGAGTCGAGGAACACCAGCACGTCACCGGTGGTCGCGGCGAGCGAGCGCCACAGCACCTCGCCCTTGCCCGGGCGCGGCGGCAGCTCCGGCACCACGTCCTCGCGCGCCACCACGCGAGCGCCGGCCGCGGCGGCGACCTCGGCCGTCGCATCAGTGGACCCGGAATCGACCACCACCAGCTCGTCGACCACCCCGCCGAGCAGCGGCCGCACCGACGCGACCACACTGCCCACCGTCGCTTCCTCGTCGAGCGCGGGCAGCACCACCGACACCGTCCGGCCCCGCTTGGCGGCCAGGATGTCCGCGTCGCTCCACGTGGGTTCCTGCCAGGTACGACGGTCGAACCAGCTCATCGGCCGATCGTGCCATGCTGGAACCGGTGCCCGATCCTCCGGAGGGAGAACCCTTGCTGACCCTGCTCGTCCGCTTCGTGCTCGGACCGCTGGTCCGCGTGCTCTACCGGCCCAAGGTCGAGGGCGTGGAGAACATCCCGGCGCACGGCGCGGTGCTGCTCGCCGCCAACCACCGGGCGGCGCTCGACACCGGTGTGATCACCTTCACCACCCCGCGGCAGGTGCGGTTCCTCGGCAAGGCCGAATATTTCACCGGCAAGGGCATCAAGGGCTGGTTCATCGCGAAATCGCTCGACGCGCTCGGGTACATCCCGGTGGAGCGCGGCAACGCACAGGCCGGGCTCGCCGCCCTCGAAGCAGGCCGCAAGGTGCTGGACGACGGCGGCGTCTTCGCGATCTACCCCGAGGGCACCCGATCGCTCGACGGCCGCCTGCACCGCGGGCACACCGGCGTCGCCGCGCTCGCGCTGTCCACCGGCGCCAAGGTGGTGCCGGTGGCGTTGTTCGGCACCGAGGGCATCCAGCCGAACGGCGCGAAGATCCCCCGGATCACCAAGATCCGCGTCCGTTTCGGCGCGCCGCTGGACTTCTCGCGGTACGAGGGCCAGGACTCGTCGTCGGCCATCCGCCGGTCGGTGACCGACGAGATCATGTACACGATCCTGGAGCTGTCCGGGCAGGAGTACGTGGACACCTACCACAAGCGACCGGACGAAAAGTCCGCCTGAACAGCTACTGCGCGGCGAACCGGTCGAGGAGCGCGGCCGCGTCGGAGTCCACGGTGAGCAGGGCCCGCGTTTCCGGGCGCAGGAACCCCTCCTGCTGCATGTGATCGGCGAAGGCGACCAGCGGCGTGTAGTACCCGGCGACGTCCAGCAGCCCGATCGGCTTGCGGTGGATGCCGAGCTGGGCCCACGTCCACACCTCGAACAGCTCCTCCAGCGTCCCGGCGCCACCGGGCAGCGCGACGAACGCGTCCGACAGCTCGGCCATCTTCGCCTTGCGCTGGTGCATGTCCGCGACGACGTGCAGTTCGGTGAGCCCGCCGTGCGCGATTTCGACGCTCGACAGCACCTCCGGGATCACGCCGATCACCTCGCCGCCCGCGGCCAGTGCGGCATCGGCCACCACGCCCATGGTGCCCACGCTCGCCCCGCCGTACACGAGCCCGATCCCCCGCTGCGCCAGCAGTTTGCCCATGCCGGCCGCCGCGTCGGTGTACTCCGGGGAGAACCCGCGCGCCGACCCGCAGAACACGCAGATCCGCATCAGTGGCTGTCCTCCCACGCCTGGTAGGAATCCTGGACCACGCGCACCGCGTCGTCGATGTCGTCGGTGAGGTACAGCAGGTCGAGGTCCTTCTGGCCGATCTTGCCGCCGCCGAGCACCGACTTCTGGATCCAGTCGTAGAGCCCGCCCCAGTACTCGGTGCCGAAGAGCACCACCGGGAACTTCGTGACCTTCTTGGTCTGGACCAGCGTGAGGGCCTCGAAAAGCTCGTCCAGCGTGCCGAACCCGCCGGGAAGGCAGATGAACGCTTGCGAGTACTTGATGAACATCGTCTTGCGGGCGAAGAAGTACCGGAAGTTGACGCCGAGGTCGACCCACGGGTTCAGGCCCTGCTCGAACGGCAGCTCGATGCCGAGCCCGACGGAGAACCCGCCTGCTTCGGCCGCGCCGCGGTTCACCGCCTCCATCGCACCCGGACCGCCACCGGTCATCACCGCGAATCCGGCCGCGGCGAGCGCGCCGCCGATCTTCCGGCCGAGCTCGTACTCGGGGTTGTCGCGCTTGGTGCGCGCCGACCCGAACACTGTCACCGCACGCGGCACCTCGGCGAGCGCACCGAAGCCCTCCACGAACTCGGCCTGGATCCGCAGCACCCGCCACGGGTCGGTGTGCACCCAGTCACTCGGCCCGCGCGAATCGAGCAGCCGCTGGTCGGTGGTGCTGCCCTGGTCGCGCCGGTCGCGCCGGAGCACCACCGGGCCTTTGTGCCGCTCCACCGGGCGCTCGGGGTATTGGCCGTCGGGAAATTCAGACTGTTCACTCACCAGCCAAGACTACGGGCCCCGGGAGGACGCCGGGCGCCCGCGTCGGCACCGGAGCGTGACCGGCCGGTGACCGCGGCCTGAACGTCTCGAGCGGACCAGCGGTCCGCCTACCAACGGCCGGTTCCGCGGCAACTACCGACGAAAGTCTCCCGGCCCGTCCCGATCCGGCGTTTTCCCTGGTCTGTCAACGCATTCGCGGATTCGCCGCGAACGCCCGATCGGTCCTGCTGGTCCGTTCAGCGCATTGACCACCCCGGGTGGGCATCTTTTTAATCCCGGTGTCCGCGGCCTGATCAGCCCAGCTCAACGCGTTGCGCTTCCCCCTTCGGTATCCGAAAGGACAGTCGATGACGTCCAGACGAGGGCTCACCACCGGCGTGGCAACCATCGCCGGTTTCGCCCTTTCCCTGCTCGCGCTGCCGGTGACCCCGGCATCCGCGGCTGCCGCCCCACCGCCTGCCGACCCGCAAGCAGCCGCCACCGCGGCCGCCGACCGGGCCGCCGGGCTCCGCACCGGCCCCGACGAGACCTTCCACCGCGTCAAGACCACCCCGGGCGCGGCCGGTCTCTACTACAACTCCTACGAACGCACCTACCGCGGCCTGCGGGTCGTCGGCGGCGACGCGGTGGTCGTCGCCGACGGCGCCGGGCAGGTCCGCCGCACGGAAACCGCCGACACCGCCCCGATCGGCGTCGGTACTGCGGCCACTGTGGACAGTGCACGGGCCGGGTCGATCGCCCGTGGTCAGCTGCCGTCGGTCGATCGGGTCAGCAAGCCGGACCTGGTCGTGCTCGCTGGGGCGCAGCCGAAGCTGGCGTACGAGGTGGTGGTCACCGGCCATACCGCGAAGGCACCGAGCAACCTGCACGTGTTCGTGGACGCTGCCACCGGCGCGGTGCTCGACCAGCGCGACGACGTGAAGGCCGAGAATCCCGAGCGGACGCGGCAAGGTTCTGCGAACGCTCGGCTCGCCGGGTCCGGGAACAGCTACTACGTGGGGCGCGTGAGCATCGACACGACCGGTTCCGGTGGGTCGTACTCGATGCGTGACCCTGGTCGTCCGGGCATCAGCTGCGGACGGGAGAACGGCGCGGTGTTCAGCGGCAGCGATGACTCGTGGGGCAACGGTTCGGGTACCGACCTCGAAACCGGCTGCGTCGACACGCTTTTCAGTGTGCAGACCGAGTGGAACATGCTGCGGGACTGGGTGGGCCGCAATGGGATCGACGGCAATGGCCGCGGGTTTCCCGCCTCGGTCGGGCTGAACGACGTGAACGCCTATTGGGATGGGTCGTCCACGCATTTCGGTCACTCGCAGGACAACCAGCGGCAGGCCACGTCGATGGATGTCGTGGGGCACGAGTTCGGGCACGGGATTTTCCAGAACACGCCGGGTGGTGCTGGGTCCGGGAATGAGAACGGCGGGCTCAACGAGTCCACCGGGGATATTTTCGGTGCGTTGACCGAGGCGTATGCGAACAACCCGGTCGACACTCCGGATTACACGGTCGGCGAGGGCGTCAACCTGGTCGGCCAGGGTCCGATCCGCTACATGTACAACCCGGGGCAGATCGGTGATCCGAACTGCTACTCGTCGTCCATTCCGAACACCGAGGTGCATGCAGCGGCCGGTCCGCAGAACCATTGGTTCTACCTGCTGGCCGAGGGTTCTTCGCCGAGTGACGGGCAGCCGACCAGCCCGACCTGCAATGGCAGCAGCGTCACCGGACTCGGCATTCAGAAGGCCGGGAAGATCTTTTACAACGGGCTGCTGCACAAGACGTCGTCGTGGAACCACAAGGCGGCCCGAAAGGCCACGCTGCAGGCTGCAGTCGATCTGTTTCCGGGCAGCTGCACGGAATTCAACACCACGAAGGCAGCGTGGGATGCGGTTTCCGTCGGCGCAGTCAGCGGTGAGCCGACTTGCAACGCGCAGCCTCCGGGTAACGACTTCTCGGTGAGTTTGTCGCCTGCCAATTCGACTGTCCAACCCGGAGAGTCGGCGACCACCACGGTGACCACCAAAATCACCAATGGTAATGCGCAGGAGGTCAAGCTCACGGCGAGTGGCCTGCCTTCGGGAAGCACTGCGACGTTCAGCCCGGCGACGGTGCAGTCAGGCGGGACGGCAACGCTGACCATCGCCACGACGGCCAGCACGCCGAAGGGGACGAGCCAGGTGACCGTGAAGGCGGACGGTGCGGATGTCGATCACACCGCGCAGTTCGCGTTGACGGTTGGCTCCAACCCGCCGACCGGTTGTAGCGGAATCGCCGAATGGGATGCGAATGCCGTGTACAGCCCGGGCGACGTCGTGGCGCACAACGGGCACAAGTGGACGTCCGGCTGGTACTCCGTCGGCGCGGAGCCGGGTGCGCCCGGTTCGTGGGCTGTGTGGACTGACAGTGGGGCTTGCTGAGGTCTAGTTGTCCGGACCAGCCGGGCCATCCGGTCCGGCTGGTTCTATTTGTCTAGACCATACGATCGGAGGTAGGCAGCGGCGGCCGGGCCCGCCTACCGTTTGCGGCGACACCGTTTTCGGGACGGGGGCCATGATGAGGATGCGCTGGGCCATGCTGGCCGCACTGCTCGCCCTGCCGCTCGCGGGGGCGGTCCCCGCTGCTGCGGCACCGCAGGCCGACACGTGCGCGGTGAAGTCCAGACCGTCCGGACCCGTCCTGCAGGGGTATTGGGAGAACTGGGACGGCGCAGCGAACGGCGTGCATCCGGGGATGGGGTGGGTGCCGATCACCGATTCGCGGATTGCCGCGCACGGGTACAACGTGCTCAACGCCGCGTTTCCGGTGATCCGGTCCGACGGCACGGTGCTGTGGGAAGACGGGATGGACAATGGCGTGAAAGTCGCCACTCCGGCGGAGATGTGCGCGGCAAAGGACGCCGGGGCAACGATTTTGATGTCGATCGGCGGTGCGGCAGCCGGGATCGACCTGTCGTCCAGCGCGGTTGCCGACAAGTTCGTGAGCACGATTGTGCCGATTCTCAAGAAGTACAATTTCGACGGGATCGACATCGACATCGAGACCGGCCTTGCGGGGAGCGGGGATATCAACACGTTGTCGGCGTCGCAGGCCAATCTGGAACGGATCATCGACGGGGTGCTCGGGCAGATGCCCGCGGGATTCGGGCTCACCATGGCACCGGAGACTGCTTACGTGACCGGAGGAACCGTCACGTATGGCTCGATCTGGGGCGCGTATCTGCCGATCATCAAGAAGTATGCCGACAATGGGCAGTTGTGGTGGCTGAACATGCAGTACTACAACGGGTCCATGTATGGGTGTTCTGGTGACAGTTACGAAGCCGGAACCGTGCAGGGGTTCACCGTGCAGACGAAGTGCTTGGATCAGGGCGTGACGGTGCAGGGCACCACGATTCGGGTGCCGCTGGACAAGCAGGTTCCCGGTCTTCCGGCTCAACCCGGCGCCGGTGGTGGGTACATGAGCCCGGAGCTGGTTTCGCAGGCCTACCTTTCCGGTCTCAAGGGCTTGATGACCTGGTCGCTCAACTGGGACGGGTCCAAGAACTGGACCTTCGGCGACAATGTGAAGTCGCTGCAAGGCCGTTGACTGCTCGGGGCCGGGGTGCCGCGGATACGCCGCCCCGGTCTCAGCTTCAGCTCAAAAAGCGGCGCAATACATCAGTCACTTCACGGATTTCGCCCATCCGCACATGCTCCTGCTGGGTATGGGCCAACGTCGGGTCGCCTGGGCCGAAGTTCACCGCAGGCATTCCCAATGCAGCAAACCGCGCGACATCCGTCCAGCCCAGTTTCGCTGCTGCCCGGCCACCGGCCGCCGCCACCAGTTCCGCCGCAGCGGGCGCGGAAAGGCCCGGCAATGCCCCGGGTGACAAGTCCACAAGGGACACCTCAAACCCGTCGAATACCTCGCGTACATGAGCTTCGGCCTGTTCGGCGCTCCGATCCGGCGCAAACCG
Organism: Amycolatopsis jejuensis; assembly: GCF_000717335.1. Lineage (GTDB taxonomy): Bacteria > Actinomycetota > Actinomycetes > Mycobacteriales > Pseudonocardiaceae > Amycolatopsis > Amycolatopsis jejuensis. The sequence continues at coordinate 120,229 of NZ_JNYZ01000023.1, read as the reverse complement.
GTGGTTCACCGTCAATACCGCGGCGTCCGGCACCACGTTACCGGCCACCCCACCGGAAATACCGGTGGCCTGCAAGCCTTCCCGATAAGTGAGCCCATCGATATCCACTACCCGCGGAGAATACTCCGCCAACCGCTGCAACGGTTCCGCCAGGAAATGGATCGCATTCTCGCCCATCCAAGCGCGCGCAGTATGTGCCCGCGCCCCACTCGTGCGTACGTCCACCCGCAAAGTGCCCTGGCACCCGGCCTCGATCACGCCGTTCGACGGTTCTCCGACAATTGCCAGATCCCCCGCCAGCCATTCCGGCAACTCGCGCTCGATGCGGCCAAGGCCATTACGCACCGCCTCGACCTCTTCGTTGTCATAAAACACAAAGGTGACATCGTGCCTGGGCTCCGGCAGCGTCGCGGCCAGGTGCAGGAAGACCGCGTCCCCGCCCTTCATATCGACCGAGCCCAGCCCGTGCAGGACCTCGTCGTCGCCAGAGCCAGAGCGCGTAGAGGGCAGATTCCCGTTTTCCGGCACCGTGTCGAGGTGTCCGGCGAGCACGATCCGCGACGCGCGGCCGAGATTCGTGCGCGCGAGCACGGCGTCGCCGTTACGTACTACCTCCAGGTGCGGGGCCTGTCCGGCGAGCGCTGCCTGTACCGCGTCCGCGAGCTTCACCTCCTCCCCGGAGACGCTGAACACGTCCACGAGCGCGGCGGTGAGCTCGGCAGGATCGGCATGCAGGTCAAGGGTGGTCATACCGGCACCGTACCCAGCCGGGCAGGGGGCTACCGTGAGGGACGTGCGCATGCGAAGCTCTCTGGTCGCTCTCGGGATCCTTGCCCTGCTCCTCACCGGCTGCAGCCGCGAAGCCGGGCCCACCCCCAAGAGCCCGGGGCAACCCGGTGTGGACGCGCTGCCGATCAAGCTCGACGCGCTGACCCAGGACGCCTGCTATTCGAGCCCGCAGACGCAGCTGCCGAAGGGCTGCCAGAAGTACGTCATCGAGGTCCGCAACACGGCCGGTGCGGTGCACCAGCGGGCCGCCGCGGGCAAAAAGGTCGACCAATCACTCGACGGCGATGCCACCGCGCTCGACCAGGGCGTGAACGCGTTCCTGCAAGCCGGTTGCGCCACCGTCGAGGCCCCCGGCGGGGACTGCACGCAGGCGCTCGTCACCATCTCGGCCGGAGTCACCGAGGCCCGGCAGAAGGTGAACCAGCAGGCCACCACGGGTTGAGGCGGCTCGCTCGGCTACCGTGACCGACGTGAGCGAGCAAACCCCTGACCCCGAAACGACCGGCGCCGTCGGCGTCGGGCTGGCCACCGTCACGTCCGACGGGACGGTGCTGGACACCTGGTACCCGCACCCGAAGCTGGTCGCGGCCGGCACGAGCGGCACCGAGCGGCTGACCGCGGAGCAGACCACCGAACTGCTCGGCGACGCCGCGGCGGCGCTGCTGGGTCCGGACACCGACCGGGGCGTCGAGGTCGTCGCCGTGCGGGTCACGATCGGCAGCCTGGCCACCGCGCCCGCCGACGCGCACGACGTGTACCTGCGCCTGCACCTGCTGTCACACCGGCTGGTCCGGCCGCACGGGCAGAGCCTCGACGGCATCTTCGGCCTGCTGGCCAACGTCGTGTGGACGAGCCACGGCCCGTGCCCGGTCGAGGCCTTCGAGCAGACCCGGCTGCGGTTGCGTTCGCGCGGCGCGGTGGCGGTGTACGGCGTGGACAAGTTCCCCCGCATGGTCGATTACGTGCTGCCCAGCGGCGTCCGCATTGCCGACGCCGACCGCGTCCGGCTCGGCGCGCACCTCGCGTCGGGGACCACCGTGATGCACGAAGGGTTCGTGAACTTCAACGCGGGCACGCTCGGCGCGTCGATGGTCGAAGGCCGGATCTCGGCCGGGGTCGTCGTGGGCGACGGCAGTGACGTCGGCGGCGGCGCGTCGATCATGGGCACGCTGTCCGGCGGCGGCACCGAGGTGATCTCGGTCGGCGAACGCTGCCTGATCGGCGCGAACGGCGGCGTCGGGATCTCGCTCGGGGACGACTCGGTGGTCGAGGCCGGGCTGTACGTCACCGCGGGCACCAAGGTCGAGGTGGACGGCAAGACGGTCAAGGCGCGCGAGATCTCCGGCGTCTCTGGCGCGGTGTTCCGGCGGAATTCGGCGACCGGCGCGGTGGAGGTCGTCCCGCGTGGCGGGGTCGGCATCACGCTCAACGAAGCCTTGCACGCCAACTGAAATCCTCCGGAGCGGGGGTGTTCCCAACTGCTGGGAACACCCCCGCTTTCTGTTTCGGCAGGTCCGCGCCTCCCGGAGTTCACCTACCATTAACCGGATGACCGCCCAAGCAACCCGCCGCACTCCGGAACCGACGACGCCGGCCGCACTCGGCCTCGCCGACGAACCGGCGAAGGCAGGACCGCGGGCGCCGGCGGCCGCACACGTCCGCGCGAAGCTCGACCACGAGCTGCGGGAGCTGCTCGCCCGTGAGCCAGGCACCCGCTCCGGCACCGATCCCGAAGACCTGCACCAGATGCGGGTAGCCCAGCGCCGGATGCGCAGTGTGCTGAAGGCGTCCGGCGAGCTCGTCGGCGCGACGGCCGAACCGGTGCGCGTCGACCTCGGGTGGCTCGGCCAGGTACTCGGCGACGTGCGCGACTACGACGTGCTGATCGGGCACCTGCGCGAGGTCATCGCCACTTTCGAGGTCCGCGACCAGCCCGCCGGACGACGGCTCGTGTCCCGCTTCGTCGCGGAACGCACCACGGCCCGCCGCCGGCTCAACCGGGCCCTGTCCAGCGCTCGGTACGCGACGCTGTTGCAGGGCATCGCGCAGCTGTCGCGCACCGCGGAGCACGAGATCGACGAGACCCCTGCCGGCGAACCCGGGTTGGCCGCCGACGTGCGCAAGCCATTCCGGAAGCTGTCGCGCGCAGTGGCCGCGCTGCCGTCCGACCCGCCGGACGACGACCTGCATGCGCTGCGCATTCACGGCAAGAAACTGCGCTACACAGCCGAACTCGCGCGGTCGGCGGCGAAGAAGAAGCAGGCCGCGAAGCTCACTGAGCTGATCAAAGCGACCCGGAAATTCCAGACCGTTCTCGGCGACCACCAGGATGCCGTGCTGGCCGCGGAAAAGGTGCGCGATGCGCTGTCCGGCGCGGATCCGGAGATGGGGTTCGTGGCCGGACGGATCGTGGAGCACGAGATCGAGAAGCGGGCACAGGCCCGCGCGACGTGGCTCGAGGTGTGGCATCGCATCGAGAAAGCCGCCCGCGCGGTCTCACGAGACTGACCACACGTAGCCATCCGGCCGTACCAGCACGCGTTTGGCCTGGTAGGCGGCGTATGCGTGGCCACCAACGTCGAACAGGCCGTCGCCGCTCGCGCTCGGCAGAATGCGGTACGCCGGGTGCTCGGTACCCAGTGGCCCGTCGCCGAACACCAGCTCCGTCGCGTGCGGCCCGCGGAACAGCTCGAACAGCCGCACCTCCTTGCCGTTCTCGTCGGCGAGTGGCGCGTCCGGGGCCCGGTCACCGGGTCGCAGCACGCCGATTCCGTTGGGGGACAACGGACCGCCGCGATAGTTCGTGTCGAGCTGCTGCGTCTCCGGACCGCGTTCGTGCGCGTCCTCGGCGCCCTCGGTGTACTTCTCCAACAACGCCGTGCTGACCCCCAGCACCCTGGCCGCGACCGCGCGTCGCTCCGGTTCGTAGCTGTCCAGCAGCTCCGGGGACCCGTCGGCGAGCTTCCAGCCAAGGTTGTACGCATCCTGGACGCCGGTGTTGAGCCCCTGGCCGCCGGTCGGCGGGTGGACGTGCGCCGCGTCACCCGCAAGGAACACGCGACCGCGGCGGAAGGCTTCGGCGAGCCGGATGTTCGGCCGCCAGACCGTGGACCAGGCGAGATCGTGCAGCCGGATACCACCGCCAGACACCCGGTCCAGATGCGCCTGCAGCGCGGGCAGCGACGGTTCGACCTCGGCGTCCCCCAGCGGGGAGCCGAACTGGAAATGCGGCGTCCCGGCGAGCGGGGTGAACGCCACCCCGGACATCGGCTCGTCCTTGGCCGCGAACCAGTATCCGGTCGAATGGTCGAGGCCCTCGGCCTGCACGTCGCCGAGCAGCATGCGGATCGACTCGTCAGTGGTCCCCTCGAACGCGATCCCCAGCGCCTTGCGCACGAAGCTCTTCCCGCCGTCGGCCCCCACGAGGTACGCGACCCGCACCGTCTCGCCGGTGGACAGCTCGGCGGTGACCCCGTCGTCGTCCTGCGTGAACCCGGTGAGCCCGGTGTTCAGCTCGACGCGGACACCCAGCTCGGCCAGCCGGTCGCGCAGGATGCCCTCGGTCTGCGACTGGCCGAGGAACCAGGCGTTCGGATACGGCACGGCGGGCGTCGGCTCGACGTGCTCGGCCATCCGCCGCTCCATGGTGAACTCGCCGTCGAGGTACACCCGCATCGGGAACGGCGGCGCACCCGCGGCCAGCACCGCGTCGAGTACCCCCAGGTCCTCGAAGACCTCCATCGTGCGCGGCTGGAGCCCGTCGCCGCGCGAGCCCGCGAAGTACCGGTCAGCCTTGTCCACCACCCGCACGCCGACGCCGCGGCGCGCCAGCTCGATCCCCAGCGTGAGCCCGGTCGGTCCGGCTCCCGCCACCAGCACCGTCGTGGCCATCTCTCCTCCAATGAATTAGAATTCAGTGAATCTGAATTCAGAATGCTCGCTGCTAGCGTTCCGTGTCAAGGGAGGTGCCGGATGACGGCGACGAGCCGCAGGGACAAAGCCGCCGAGACGGAGTCGGCGCTGAAGGAGGCGGCCAAGCGCGTGTTCGCCCGCAAGGGGTACCTGAACACGAAGATCACCGACATCACGAAGGAGGCGGACCGCGCCGCGGGGTCGTTCTACAACCACTTCGCGAGCAAGGAGGAACTGCTCGTGGCGCTGCTGGCCGACCTGGCCGAAGCCGGTGACCGGCAAGCCGCGGGCGAGGATCACCTGTCCGACTTCAGCGATCCGGCGGCCGTCCGCTGGCACGTGCGCCAGTACTGGGACTTCTACCGCACCAACGCGGCCACCATGCTCGCGCTGCGCCAGGCAGCGATGGTGAACGACGACTTCGCGGCCAGTTACGCGAGCTTCGGCGCCGCACAGGCGTCCGACATCGAGAGCCACCTCGCCCACGTCACCGCGGCCGGTCTGCCGCTACCGGCAAGCCCCCGGCTCACCATCGCGATGATGTACCAGCTGATCGACAACTTCGCACAGATGTGGCTCCTGCAACCGCATCCGGCAGGCTGGACCCCGCCGACCGACGACGAGGCCGTGGAAGCCCTGACCCGGTTCGTGTACCGGGGCTTCACCGGCCGCGACTACTGACCCAGCCGCTCGACTGCCGCGGAGATGCGCTCGTCGGTGGCGGTGAGCGCGACCCGCACGTGGTCGCGTCCGGCCGGGCCGTAGAACGTGCCCGGCGCGACCAGGATCCCGCGCTCGGACAGCCATTCCACCGTCGCCTGCGCGGATTCGCCGCGGGTGGCCCACAGGTACAGCCCGGCTTCCGAATGCGTGATCTCGAACCCGTTGTCCAGCAACGCTTTCCGCAGTACCTCGCGGCGGGACCGGTACCGTTCGCGTTGCGCGGCAAGGGCGTCGTCGTCGTTGAGCGCGGCCACCATCGCCTGCTGCACCGGCCGCGGGACGATCATCCCGGCATGCTTGCGCACCTCCAGCAACTTCGCCACGAGCGCCGGGTCGCCGGTCACGAAACCCGCACGGTAGCTGGCCAGGTTCGCCGACTTCGACAGCGAGTGCACCGCAAGCAGGCCGTCTGTCCGTCCACCGTGGACGGACGGATGCAGCACGGACAGCGGTTCCGCGTCCCAGGCCAGCGACAGGTAGCACTCGTCGGACACCACGACGGTACCCCGATCGCGCGCCCACTCGACCACCTTGCGCAGGTGGTCGGCACCGAGCACGCGGCCGGTCGGGTTCGACGGCGAGTTGAGCCAGATCATCGCCGGACGGCGCGGCCCGAGCTGCGTGAGCCCGTCCGCGCGCACGACTTCTGCACCCGCGAGCAGCGCGCCCACCTCGTACGTCGGGTACGCCAGCTCCGGGATCACCACCAGGTCGCCCGGCCCGAACCCGAGCAGCCGCGGCAGCCAGGCCACGGCTTCCTTCGAGCCGATGGTGGGCAGCACAGCGTCCGGCTCGAGGCCGGTGATGCCGTACCGCCGCTGCAGCGCCTCGACGGCCGTCTCGCGCAGCTCAGGCGTGCCGTGCGTCGCCGGGTAGCCCGGAATCTCCGACACCGACGCGAGCGCGGCCCGGATCGACTCCGGCACCGGATCGACCGGCGTGCCGACGGACAGGTCGACGATGCCCCCGGGATGCTCCTGCGCACGGGCCTTGACGGCGGCGAGGGAGTCCCAGGGGAAGTCGGGCAGCCGGGTCATTCGCCCTGCGGGGGAAGTGCCTTGATGAAGGACGGGTCGTGCGCCGTCTTGCCGACCTTCGACGCGCCGCCGGGCGAGCCGAGCTCGTCGAAGAAGTCGACGTTGGCCTTGGTGTAGTCGGACCAGTTGTCCGGCACGTCGTCCTCGTAGTAGATGGCCTCGACCGGGCAGACCGGTTCACAGGCGCCGCAGTCGACGCACTCGTCCGGGTGGATGTACAACATCCGCTCGCCCTCGTAGATGCAGTCCACGGGGCACTCGTCGATACACGCCTTGTCGAGCACGTCGACGCAGGGCTCGGCGATCACGTAGGTCACTGCGTACTCCTGCTTTTCTCCTGCCGGTCCGGTCGGTGCGGACATTACGCGCGTCCCGCGCCCCCGGTGATGGTTAGGCGACCCTTAGGTATTGCCTGCTCACCGCTCCCGGCGACGGGGTTTAGGGGTGTTGCGGGCGTCCCCGGTGATGGTGAAACCGGGGGCGGCGGGCTTGCCGTCCTCGCGTTTTTCCCCGAGCGTCCGCTTGAAGCCGTCGGCGATCTCGTCGACCACGTCGTCGTTGTGCCGGTCGTCCTTGCGCGCGTAGCTCATGGGTTCTCCTGCGGAACGGGACAGCTCTCTCCGTCACAATCTAACCGTGAACCCGCGGGAAAAGCTCGAAGTCGTGTGCGCGAAAGCGTGGTCCCCGGTGGTCGAGGAGCCATTGGGGGAATGGGTCCTGCGCTGGGCGGACGGCTTCACCGGGCGCGCGAACAGCGCACGTGCGGTGGGCGACCCCGGCATTCCGGTCCCGTCGGCACTGGACGCGGTGTGTGAGTTCGCCCACGCCCACGGCATTCCGGCGGCCGTCCAGGTGCTCGAAGGCAGCGAACTGGAGCGCGAGGTCGCGACGGCCGGGTGGCGGGAACAGGTCGAGCACGCCGCTGGGTACCGGGTTTCGGTGCTCACCGGGCCGCTGCCGTCCGGGCCGTTCCCGGACGCTGACGTCCTCGACGAGCCGACGCCCGAATGGTGGGAACTCACCGAAGGAACCGCCGCGCCGAGTTCCGCCCAGCGGCACGTCGTGACCGCTGGGAAGGTCGGCTACGGCGTCGTGGCGGCCGACCGGGTCACCGCTGGGGCGGTGCGCGGCGCGATCGTGGACGGCTGGCTGCATGTCGCGCGGCTGGCGGTCGCACCGTCGTTCCGTCGACGCGGGCTGGCGACCACGGTGCTGCACGCGCTTGCCGCGTGGGGGCGTGCGCACGGCGCCGACCAGTGGGTACTGCAGGTCGCGGTCGGTAATGCCGGTGCGCTCGCGCTGTATGGCGCGCTGGGCTGTTCGGAGCACCACAGGTACCGGTATTGGGGTCCGGGACCGGGTACGTGCGAGGATCGCCAGTCGTGAAGATCGTCGTACTTGTCGGCGGGGTGGGCGGCGCCCGGTTCCTGCTCGGGGTCAAGACCGCACTCGGACTGCCCGTGATCGGCGCCGGGGAGTCGCCGCACGAGGTGACGGCGCTGGTCAACACCGGCGACGACGTGTGGATGCACGGCCTGCGCATCTGCCCCGACCTCGACACGTGCATGTACACCCTCGGCGGCGGCATCGACCCCGAACGCGGCTGGGGCCACGCGGGCGAGACGTGGGTGGTCAAGGAGGAACTGGCCGCTTACGGCGCGGAGCCGACCTGGTTCGGCCTCGGCGACAAGGACATCGCGACGCACCTGATCCGGTCGCGGATGCTGCGTGCGGGTTATCCGCTGTCGGCGGTCACCGAGGCGTTGTGCGACCGCTGGCAGCCCGGCGTGCGGCTGCTGCCGATGTCGGACGACCGGGTCGAGACGCACGTCGTGATCGACGACCCGGACCAGCCCGACCAGCACAAGGCGATCCATTTCCAGGAGTGGTGGGTGCGCTACCGCGCGGCGGTGCCCGCGCATTCGATCGTGTCGGTGGGCAACGACGAGGCCAAGCCCGGGCCGGGCGTGCTGGACGCGCTGGCGTCGGCGGACGTCGTGCTGTTCGCGCCGTCGAACCCGGTGGTCTCGGTCGGGACGACGCTCGGGGTACCCGGAGTGCGGGACGCATTGCGGAAATCCCGCGCGAAGGTGGTCGGGATTTCGCCGATCATCGGCGGGAAAGCGTTACGGGGTATGGCGGACGCGTGCCTCACCGCGATCGGGGTGGAGACGTCGGCGGAGGCGGTGGGCCGCCATTACGGCGCCCGTTCCGACGGTGGCGTGCTCGACGGCTGGCTGGTCGCGCCGGAAGACCACGAGGTCACGGTGCCGGGCGTGGACGTGCGCGCGGTGCCGCTGCTGATGTCCGATGTGGACGCGACCGCGGAGATGGTCCGCGCGGCGCTCGACGTGGCTGGAGTTTCCAGTGTTTGATCCGACACAGGCTGATCACGCTTCCCAGAAGATCGAGATCCTGCCGGTCGAGGGGTTGCCGGAGTTCCGTCCCGGCGACGACCTCACCGGAGCGATCGTGTCCGCCGCGCCGTGGCTGCGCTCGGGCGACGTCGTGGTGGTGACGAGCAAAGTCGTGTCGAAGATCGAGGGTCGGCTGGTGCGCGTGCCGACCGATCCCGAGGCCCGCGACGCCGCTCGTCGCGAGCTGATCGAGCAGGAGGCGGTACGGGTGGTCGCCCGGATCGCACGCACGTTGATCACCGAGAACCAGCTGGGGATTGTGCAGGCGGCTTCGGGAATCGACGCGTCGAATGTACGCGGGGACGAAGTGGCCTTGCTTCCTGCGGACCCGGATGCGTCGGCGTTGGCTCTGCGTAACGGTTTGCGGGAACGGCTGGGGGTCGAGGTCGCCGTTGTCGTCACGGACACGATGGGCCGGGCTTGGCGCGTCGGGCAGACGGACGCGGCGATCGGCTCGTCCGGGTTGCAGGTGCTGCACGGGTACGCGGGGCAGGTCGATTCGCAGGGTAACGAGCTGGCGGTCACCGAGATCGCGGTCGCGGATGAGGTTGCTGCCGCGGCGGATCTGGTGAAGGGCAAGCTCGGCGGGCTGCCGGTGGCTGTCGTTCGTGGACTGTCCATTAGGGACAATGGGTCTTCTGCACGGGATCTGGTCCGCCCAGTCGACGAAGACCTCTTTCGCTTGGGTACCAACGAGTCCATTGTGCAAGGCCGCCAGGAAGCCGTACCACACCGGCGTTCCGTGCGGCAGTTCAGCGACTCGCCGGTGGACCCGTCCGCCATGCGACGCGCGGTCGCAGCGGCGTTGACCGCGCCTGCGCCGCACCACACCCATCCGGTGCGATTCCTTTGGCTGCGCGATGAAGGTCTACGACGCAAGCTTCTCGACGCCATGCGCGACGCCTGGGAAGCCGACCTTGCCAGCGACGGTTTCACCGCTGCTCAGATCGCGAAACGCTTGTCCCGCGGCGATATTCTCTACCGCGCACCGCAATTGGTGATCCCCTTCCTGGTACCTGAGGGCGCACACACGTATCGCGACGAACGGCGCAATCGGCACGAGCACACGATGTTCACCGTTGCCGCAGGCGCTGCGGTACAAGGTCTTTTGGTTGCCCTGGCGGCCGAAGACCTCGGCTCATGCTGGATCGGGTCGACGATTTTCGCGGCCGACCTCGTCCGGTCCATTTTGGACCTCGACGAGCAGTGGCACCCCCTCGGCGCCGTCGCGATCGGACATCCGGCCTCGCCGCCCCCGCCGCGCGGCCCCCTCTCCCCCGGCGATGGGCTGGTCGAACGGTGACCCTGCATTCCGCTGCTGTCACGGCGTTGTCCGAGTGGACGCCTGCACTGCCGTCACAAGAGGCGCTGCGGCAAGCGTTTCTCGGTTTTCTGGCGTCCCGTTCGGACACTTGCCAGCGTTCGTGCGAGGCCGGGCACCTGACGGCGTCCGCGGTGGTCCTGGACTCGACCGGCACGCAGGTTCTGCTGACGCTGCACCCGCGGGTCGGCCGGTGGTTGCAGCTGGGCGGCCATTGCGAACCGGCCGACGCGTCCTTGGCGGAAGCGGCCCTGCGCGAGGCGACTGAGGAATCAGGCATGCGCGACCTGGTGATCGGACCTTCGCCGGTACACCTGGACGTCCATCCGATCACCTGCTCGCTGGGCGTCCCGACGCGGCATTTCGACGTGCGCTACGTCGTCCACGCGCCGCCCGGAGCACAGCCGGTACGCAGCCACGAGTCCGACGACCTGCGCTGGTGGCCGGTGGACGCACTGCCCGCGGGTTCGGCGGATCTGGCCGAGCTGATGCAGGTCGCCGTCCGTTAACCTGGAGCCATGTATCTCGCGCGGCCACACCTGCACCCCGGGGATACCGGCGGATATGTCAGCGGATGGGTGGTGCTGATCGGCTTCGTGGTGGCGTTTGCGCTGCTGGCACTGGCCGTGGTGATCAGCATCCGGCGGAAACGGCGGCAGCGATGAGCATCGGCTATGACCCGGGTTCGCCGGTCCCGCCGTACGAACAGGTCCGGACGGCCTTGGCAACGCAGATCAACGACGGCACCCTGGCGGTCGGCACGAAGCTCCCGACGGTCCGCGGATTGGCCGCAGATCTGGGCATCGCGCCGAACACCGTGGCCCGCGCGTACCGCGAACTGGAGGAAGCCGGTCTGCTGGAAACCCGAGGCAGAGCAGGCACTTTCGTAGGCGCAACGGGCGATTTCGCCCTGACCCGAGCACAGGCGGCCGCGGCGTCGTACGCATCGGTGATCCGGCAGCTGGGCCTCACCGCGGAGCAGGGCCTGGCGATCGCGGAGGCGGCGCTGCGCTGAAGGCCCTACGCTCGGGCCCGTGGCAACCGACGGGAGTGACCGATGAGCTTCACGAACCTGATCGTGCCGGGCGCGTTGATCCTGGTGCTGGTCGTTATTCTGGTGGTGAAGTTCACCGCAGGGCGGCCTCAGCAACCGCCGCGGTCCGGACCTCCGCAGGGTCCTGGTCCGGGTGGTCCGCAGCAGTACGGCGGGCAACCGGGCGGGCCTCAGCAGTACGGCGGGCAACCTGGCGGGCCATCACAACCCGGCATGCCGCCGTACTCCGGTGGGCAACCGCAATTCGGCACGCCATCGCAACCCGGCGGGCAGCCGCAGCCTGGCACACCGCCGCAATACGGCACGCCATCCCGGTCCGGCGGGCAGCCGCACCCCGGCGGGCAACCGCAATACGGCACGCCATCCCAGCCCGGCGGGCAGCCGCACCCCGGCACACCGCCGCACCACAGCACGCAGCCGGGTAACCAGCAATTCCCACCACAGCAGCCCGGCTCCCCGCAACCCGGCGCGCCCCAGCAGCACCCTCAGCAACCACCCGCCCCACCGCAAAACCCGCCGCAGGCGTGAGTCACATCGCGCGGTAGTCCCGCAGTTCGATGCGCGGCCCGAACCTCGGCCGGCGAGCCCCGGCCGTCTCCAAATACCGGATCACCCGTTGCCGCTGCGGTGCGTACGGCTGTAGCAGCTGCGCCATCTGCTCGTCGTCGATCTTGTGGCCCAGCAGGGTGTGCCCGACCATCGCCGGGATGTTGTAGTCCCCGAAGCTGACCGCGTCCGGGTCGCCCCATGCGCGCTGGGCGATTTCCGCCGCCGTCCACACGCCGATTCCCCGCACCTTCCGCAGCAACGCCCGTCCCTCGGCGCCGCGCAGGGACACCGCTTCCTCCAGCCGCGGGGCGACCCGGGCCGCCTCGATGAGGGTCGTGCGGCGCTTGACGTCCACGCCGATCCGGTGCCAGTTCCAGTCCACAATGGACCGAATAGCGACCGGATCAGGGGGTACCCGAAGGAAATCCGGCCCCGGACCGGGCGCGCGCGTACCGAACCACCGGCACAGCTCCGCCCACGACCGGATTGCCTCCTTGCCACTCACCTTCTGTTCCAGCACGGCCAGCACGAGCGCGTCCCAAACCCGGCCGGTCGCGCCCAGCCGGAGCCCGGGCGAACATCGGCGCGCTGCGGCGATCACGGGGTGGTGGGCGACGAATCCGGCGTCGTCATCGTCGGCGCCGAGCAGCGCGGGTACGCCGTCGAGCAGGAATTCCGCGCCGTCGCCCCAAGCTTCGGCCTCGACGACCCTGTCCGCTCGCGGCAGCAGCGCCAAAGTTCCTTTGCCACCAGGGGTGTTCGCGGCCAGCCACCAGACCCCGCGGTCACGCCGGAAGTTCAGCGACCCGCGGCCACGGCTGAGCGGACCCAGCACCGCGGCCAGGTCCACCGGGAACGGCGGGCGCCACTCCATCAGGTGTCACTCGAGAATCGGATGCCGCCGTCCGGCACGGTGACTCCGGGCCACACGCGGACGCCGTCGAGCAGCTCGCAGCCCGCGCCCACCGAAGCGCCGTCGCCGAGTACCACCCCGCGCAGCACCGCACCCGCGCCGACCACCACCCCGCGGCCCAGCACCGAACGTTCCACAATGGCGTCGCGGCCGATCACGGCGTCGTCGAAAATCACCGAGCCGGACACCGTCGCCCCTTGCTCCACGACTGCCCGCGCACCGATGGTCGACCCGTCGGTCAGCTTGGCCCCGGTGAACACCGAAGCCCCTTCCAATACGAGGAAGTCTCCGGTCGGACCGGCCAGTGCCGAGGTGGGCGCAATACCGCGGACGAGGTCGGCGCTGCCGCGGACGAACGCCTCCGGGGTGCCGACGTCGAGCCAGTACGAAGAGTCGACAAAACCATGCAGGTGCGCACCGTCGGCGAGGAGTCCGGGGAAGGTTTCGCGCTCGACGGACACCCGGCGCCCGGCCGGGATGGTCTCGATCACCGGCCGCCGGAAGACGTAGCAGCCGGCGTTGATCTGGTCGGTGGGCGGGTCCGGCGTCTTCTCGAGGAAGGCCGTGACGCGCCCGTCCTCGTCGGTGGGCACCGAGCCGAAGCGGCTGGGGTCGGGGACGCGCTGGAGGTGGAGGGTGACGTCCGCGGCGGAGCCGAGGTGGGTGGCGAGCTGGGCGTGCAGGTCGGCGCCGGAGAGGATGTCGCCGTTGAAGACGATCGCGTGGTCGGCGCGGAGCCGGTCGTAGACGTTGCGGATGGCACCACCGGTGTCGAGCGGCTCGTCCTCGACGACGTACTCCAGCTCCAGGCCGTGCGCGGACCCGTCGCCGAAGTACTCCTCGAACACCTCCGCCCGGTACGACGTGCCGAGCACCACGTGCCGGATACCGGCCGCGCGGATGCGGGAAAAGAGGTGGCTGAGGTAGGGGGTACCGGCTGTGGGCAGCATCGGTTTCGGCGCCGACAGCGTGAGCGGACGCAGCCGCGTGCCCTGCCCGCCGACCAGCACGACGGCGTCGACCTCGACCTCGGACGTCACAGCACTCTCCTTTGTATCACGCCCCGCTGGGCGACAAGCCGCGGGAAACGTGGGCGGCGCGGGCCCCGAGGGCCTACCCTAGACAGGAAACAGGCGGGCCTTTTCCTAGAGGGCCCCGGGTCAGTCGGGAGGCCGAGGGGAATGGACCCCCGCGATCGCGCGGACGCCCTGCTCGCACGTGCACGTTCGCGCGGAACCTTCGTGGTGACGCCGGACAACATGACGTCGCCGATGGACGCCTCCAACACCCAGCAGATCCCGAGATCGGTGGTGTCCGACCTGGACCCGGACACCACGACCCAGCTCCCGGCATCGCTGATCGAGGAAAACGACCACCCGCTCGCCGCGGGCACCTCCACGCAACCGTCGCCGCACCCACTGGCCCAGCCGTCCCCGACGAGGCCGCTGGAGGTACCGGGCCCGCAGGCCACCACGCCGCTGGTGCCGCGCCCGCAGGCCGCCCCGGTCGCAAGCCCGCTGAGGGAACAGGACGAGGCCGAGATGACGGGTCTGGTTCCGACGATCAAGCAGACCAACGGCCGCTCGGATCTGTCCAGGCGTCTCGACGGTCTGTGATCTTGCTGGGATTTCGTTGAGCTGGTGCTCGTGCGGGGTTTCGCAGGCCGCTGAGCCCGCGGGGGTTTGTGCGGGCGAGTAGCCACCGTGTTTTCGGTGGCCGGTGACCACTGGGGCTTCCCGGCCGGTGATTTTCGCGGCGCTTCCGCAAGCCTGTGACCGAGCGGGTTTCCTCGGGCCGGTCGCCCGACCGAGTTTGCGCGGCGCTTTCACAGGTCTGCGACCCCGCACTGGCTTCTCCGGCCGGTATTTCCGCGTCGGTCTGGCTCCGCGGGAGCTATCCGTCCTTCCGGGTCTCCAGCTTCACCCGCAACGCCAGCCCCAGCTTCACCGCCGCGAGCACCGGCTTCCACTGCAGCCCGTGGTGCCGGTCGGCGAGGTAGCGGTATGCGCTCGCATGGTGGGCACGCAGCATTTTCGCCGACGCCCGCGCCGTCGAGTGCCCGCCGATGTGCATCACACTCGCCGATGGCGCATACACATTCAGCCACCCGGCCTTCGCGAGCCGGTCCCCGAGATCGACGTCCTCGAAATACATGAAGTACCGCGGATCGAACCCACCGACCGCGTCGAACGCCTCGCGCCGGAAGAGCTGGCACGAACCCGACAGCCAGCCGGACGTCCGCTCGGCGGGTGCCGAGTTTTCCTGGCGATACTGGCGGGTCCAGGGGTTACCGGGCCAGATCTTGCCGAACACCGCATGCCCGATCCCGCGCCCGAACGACGGCAGCAGCCGGGCAGAGGGGTAGACGGTGCCGTCGAGGTCATGGATCAACGGCCCGAACGCAGCCCCGCGCGGCCACCGCCCGGCGACCTCGAGCAACGCGTCGAGCGACCCGGGCTCCCACTCGAGGTCCGGATTGACCACGACGACCCAGCCGAAGCTGTCGTCGAGCGCCGCAACGCCACGGTTGGCGGCCGTCCCGTAGCCGACGTTCTCGCCGATGCTGACCAGAGTGACGTTCTCCCGCTCGGCCGCTTTCTCGGGCGCACCGTCGGTGGAAGCATTGTCGGCGACCACGACGTGCACCTCACGGTCGGTCGCTTTGCCGAGCGTGTCGAGGAACTTCTCGAGCGTTTCCCCGGGAAAGTACGTCACGGTCACAACACCGACGCGGTCGCCGTACACACGCTGCTCAGTCACGGCGCCATTGTCCACCGCTCACGCACGGCTACAACAACCCGCCGACCCGATCACCTAGGGTAATCTTGAGCGGGTCACAATGTGCGAATGCCTGTGCACGCCTTCATCGACGAATCGATCCGCGCTCGCCGCTGTCTCCTGCGTATGACTGTCGTGGAGCCTGCGCACCTGGGACCGACCCGGCGAGCCCTGACCGGATTGCTTCTCCGCGGTGCGCGGGAACTTCACTTCAAGAAGGAGAAGGATCCACGCCGAAGACAGATCGTCGATCAGATGATGAAGCTGGCGGTCACCGTCCGGATGTACTCCGGGCCTTGCTTGCCCAAGACCGAAGAGCTGGTCCGTCAGGATTGCCTGCATCGGGCGATCGAGGATTTGCTCGACCTGCGGGCGCACCGCCTCGTGCTCGACACCCGTGACCACCGCGATGTGCATGACCACCGGACCCTGTGGCATGCCCTTGGCGCACGACCGTCGAACACTCGCCTGACCTACGAACACCTTGACTCGACGCTGGAGCCCATCCTGTGGGTATCGGACGCAGTGGCTTGGTGCTTCGGAGCGGGAGGCGGATGGGCCGATCGCGTGGCACCGCTGATCGCCGAGCAGATCAAGGTCTGAACAGGCGAAGAGCCTGTGAGACGACCGTCCGGACGCGTCACAGGCTCTCATACTCGGTCCTACGAGGACCTCGCATCACAGAGCGTAGCACAGCACGACTGACTGCCAAAGTTGTCGCGTGCGCGGATAGCAAGATTCACCGGTTGCGTAAATGCCGATGCCAGGCTTTGCCGTACGCCTCACGGTGGCGGTCTGCCGTTGTCGCCCAAGCGAATTCCTTTGCGCGGCGCTGGGCGGCAGACGCCAGGAACGCGCGGCGGGACGGGTCGGCTAGGAGTTCCGTGAGTGCCGCGGCGACGTCACCTGCGCCGACGCCGCAGTATGCCACCGCGTCGCCGCCGACCTCCGGTAACGACAACCTCCGGGTGGTGAGAACCGCTGCGCCGCAAGCCATTGCTTCGAGAACGGGGAGGCCGAAGCCTTCGCCGAGACTCGGGTACGCGACCAGGTCGGATCCGCCGAGGAAGCCGGCGAGGGTGCCGAACGGCAGGTAACCGGCGCGGATCACGCGGAGGCGGTGCGGTACGGCGTCGAGGGCGCGTTCGACCTGGGTGTCCCAGCCGGGTTGACCGGCGAGCACGAGCGCGGGCGGGTCGCGGCGGCCGGCGACCGCGCGCGCGTACCCGCGGATCAGCGCCGGGACGTTCTTGCGCGGTTCGAGGGCACCGAGGAAGGCGATGTACGGCGTCGTCCCGAGGCCGACCGCAGCGCGCGCGGCGGCGATTTCCTCCGGAGACGGCGGGTGGAAACGTTCGCTGTCGACGCCGTGGTGGATGATCTCCAACTCCGCGCGATGCACCGGACTGACGCGCGCCAGCTCGGCGGCGGTCGCGTGACTGGGCACTACGCAGAGTGTCGCGCGGCGGAGGGCGGTGGTGGTCCAGGCGCGGAAGAAGCGGGCTTTCACGGACGAGTGCAGGACGGCGTCGGTGAAGAAGGTCGCGTCGTGCAGGGTGACGACCGAAGCGGCCCCGCTGCCGAGCGGCATCGTGTAGTGCGGCGAGTGGACTACGTCCGGGGCAAGCCGGCGCGCGAGTCTCGGGAGGGTGGCTTGTTCCCAGGTCAGCCGCGCGGTGCGGGTGGAGGTGGCAGGCGATGCGGCGACGACCGTGGAGCTGCGCGCAAGCTGGTCGTAGAGCGGCAGATCCCGCGGCTGGCAGACGACCGTGAGCCGGGCCCCGTCCTGATCGAGCGCCGAGACGAGCGAGTCCACGTACCGACCGACCCCACCCCGGTCCGCGGGCACCGCGGTCGCGTCGATCAGCACACGGGGATCACCGGTCACGAGTGCAGCGTACGGCGATCACGCACCGCACAGGTCAGGAACCGGCAAACTTCCCTTATGCCTGCAGTCGGACGCTGTTGGAAGGGCGGCCAGTGGGTGGGTTATTCCTCACCGCGAGCCGGTCGGACGGCGCGACCCTCGATGACGCGGAGGGAGCATGCTTCGCCAGGTGGGTGCGAGGGGACCCATCGCGGACACTCGGGCGTGGGGGAGGGATTCTCGCAAGCGCATAGGCGGGGTGAAGGGGACGTTCATTCCTTCCGCGGCGGTCGTGAGGGGGACCATCGCAACAGTCAGCCGCACGACGGGGACCCTCGCAAGCGACCGGACGGGATGAAGGGGACCTTCACACCATCCGCGGCGGCCGTGAGGGGGACCATCGCAACAGGCAACTGCGCGACGGGGACCCTCGCGAACGAACAAGCGAGCGGGCGGGCGGGCGAGTGAGCGGACGGGCGGGCGGACGGACGGGCGGGCAGACGAGCAAGCGAGCGGATTGAAGGGGACCTTCATTCCTTGCCGGGCGTAGTCGGCATGGCTCTTGCCGGAGCGCCGTTGGCAAGTCGCGACTGCCCGGCGAGAAGAAAGGTATGAAGGGGAGCTTCACGCCTTCCGGAGTTCATTACCGCGATAGCTCACCACAGCCAGCCCCGACACCCACGCCGCCCCAAACCCACGCCCAGCCCGAGTCACCCCAAACCCACGCCGCCCCGACATCCGGAGCTGCCTCAAACCCACGCCAACCCAATCCGCGCCATGCCAAACCCACGGCCATCCCAAACCCACGCCCGGCCCCAACACCCGAGCCACCCTCAACCCCACCCCGGCCCCACCCTCAACCTCACCTCAACCCCAAACCGGCCCAAAAGCTCAACACGCGACCCCAACGACCCTCACCCAGCCCGTCGATGTGCCGCCCAAACCGCCTCCGCCGCGGCTCGCCACGTGAACGTTCGCGAGCGTTCCCGTCCCAACCTCGACAGTTCCCCTGCTCGCTCGGCCGACCCCAGCACCTCACGCAACCCCGCGGCCAGCGCCGGTGCATCCCCCCGCGGTACCACCACCCCTGCGCCGCCCGCGACCTCCACCAGGGCCGGGACATCCGTGTGCACCACCGGCACCCCCACCGCCATCGCCTCCAGCAGCGGCAACCCGAAACCCTCCGCCAGGCTCGGGACTGCCAGCACCGAAGCACCGCGCAGCGCCGTCGACAGCTGGGCGTCCGTCACCTTTCCCAGTACCCGCACCGATTTCAGCCCTCGCTCGGCTGCCAGGCGGACCGGGTCGATCCCTCCCCACCCGGGCTGGCCGGCAATCACCAAACCGACCCCGTCGAGTTGTGCGACGGCATCCACTAGCACGTCCATGCCCTTGCGCGGCTCGATCGTCCCGACCGTCAGCACATACCGCGGCGGCAAGTCCAGCGAAGCCGACCCCGCCGGCACCGAAACCCCGTGCGGTACGACGCGCACCGGCACCGTCACGTCCACCAGCACCGCCAGCTCGTCGGCCACCGCGCGGGTCGGGACGATCAGGCCCGACGCCCGGCGCGCCGCACGCGCGATCATCGACCGGTGCCAGCTCACCCCGCGGGCCGTCAGGGTTTCCGGGTGCGTCCACGGGACCGTGTCGTGCACCGTCACGGTCAGTGTTCGGCCAGCCGGGGCACGAGGGGGCGCGAACGGGGTAGGCGCATGCACTGCGTCACCGCCCGGCCACCACCGGACGCCCAGCTGCCACAGCGCGACCAACGCGCGCGGCGGCAGCGGCAGTACGCGCGGTCCCTCGACCCCCTCGATCTGCGCCGCCGACACGTCGGCATGCCGCGCGACCACGCTGGACACGCTCCAGCCCGGCGGCGCGGTGCGCGCGAGCGCGGGCAGCAGCTCGGCCGTGTACCGGCCGGTGCCACCCGGAACGGGGGCGAGCAACTGCTCGGCGATCACGACCAGTTCGGGCACGCCGCTATTCTCTCCCAGGTGACCAGCGCGGAATCCGGCACCACCGTCGTCGTGGTGACCTGGCGTGGCGCGGCCCACCTCACCGCCTGCCTCGACGCCCTCGCCGCGCAGAGCCGTCCACATCGGACACTCGTGGTGGACAACGCTTCCGCCGACGGCACCGCCGCCCTCCTCGCCGCCCACCCGAGCCGTCCGGAGGTACTGCGGCTGCGGCGCAACACCGGGTACGCCGGTGCGATGGCCCGCGCGCTCGACCGCGTCACCACCCCCCGCATCGCCTGGCTCAACGACGACGCCGCCCCCGAACCAACCTGGCTCGCGACCCTCGAAGACACCCTCGACAACCAGCCGCTCGCCGCCGCCGTCACGTCGCGGCTGGAGCTGCCCGACGGGCGTACGCAGTCGACCGGCGTCCGGCTCACGGCCGACGGGCATGGCGCTGACCTCGCCGAACCTTCCACCGAGGTCTTCGGCTTCTGCGGCGGCGCCGCGCTGCTGCGCACCGAGGCCGTCCGCGCGGTCGGCGGCGTACCGGCGAGCTTCTTCTGTTACTACGAGGACACTGACACGGCGTGGCGGCTGCGGCTGGCCGGCTGGCACGTCGTCGCCGCGCCGGCAGCCCGCGTCCGACACCTCCACGGCGCCAGCACGAACCCCGGGTCGCCGCAGTTCCACCGCTGGAACGAACGCAACCGCCTGCTCATGCTGCTGCGCTGCGCACCGGCCGCGGTCGCCGTGCGTGAGCTGGCGCGATTCGCCGTCCTGACCGCGCTGCTGCCGCTCCGCCGCACGCGTCCGAAAGCCGCCAACTTCGACCCTGCGCTGCGCTTGCACGTGCTTGCGGAAGTTGCCGTCCGGCTACCCGCCACGCTGCGGGAACGCGGCCGCGTCACCCGGATCGCGGCACTGCGCCGAGGCGCGATCTGGGAGGCATGGGCCGGGCTTTAAGCTGGGCGGAAATCGACAAGACAGGGAGCTCGTCTTGGCAGTGGGGGACCCGCAACCGCTCGTCTCGGTGATCGTGGTGAACTACCGCGGCGCCGACGACACCATCACCTGCCTGCGGGCGCTCGAGGGCCTCGACTACCCCAACACCGAGCTGATCTGCGTCGACAACGCTTCCGGTGGCGACGACGCTGCGCGCATCCGGGCCGCGGTACCCGGCGCCAAGATCATCGAATCGCCAGTCAACACCGGGTTCGCGGGCGGCTGCAACCTCGGCGCGCGGCACGCGAACGGCACCGTCCTCGGCTTCCTCAACAACGACGCCCGCCCCGCGCCGGCCTGGATCTCCGCGGCGGTCGCCGAGCTGCGCGCGCAGCCGGCCGTCGCCGCGGTCGCGAGCAAGGTCCTCGATTGGGACGGCACCGGCACCGACTTCGTCGACGCAGGCCTGACCTGGTTCGGCATGGGCTACAAACGGCACGCGGGCAGCCCGCTCGCCGACGTGCCCGCAGCCGAGCACGACGTAGCAAAGGACGTGCTCTTCGGTACCGGTTCGGCGCTGTTCGTCCGCGCGGCGGTGTTCGCCGAGCTGGACGGCTTCGACGAGCGGTTCTTCATGTTCTACGAGGACGTCGACCTCGGCTGGCGGCTCAACCTGCGCGGCTGGCGCGTCCGGTACGTGCCGGAATCCCTCACCTACCACCGGCACCACGGCACGATGGCCGCCGTCGACGCGCTCGACACCGGCCGCGAGACCTTCCTCTTGGAGCGCAACGCACTCGCAGCGCTGTACAAGAACCTGTCCGACGAATCCCTGGCCCGCGCGTTACCCGCGGCGCTCGCCCTGGCCGTGCGCCGGGCCACCGCACGCGGCGGCATCGACGCGGACCAGCTCGATCTGGAAAAAGGCGTCGGACCAGTCGACACCTCCGACGTCGCCATCCCCCGCACAGCGCTCGCCGGCGTGCTGGCAGTGGACCGGTTCGTGGAAATGCTGCCGTCGCTGGCCGAGTCCCGCGCGGCCGAGCAAGCCGCGCGCGTACGCACCGACGCCGACCTGCTTCCCTTGCTGCGCAAGGCACTTGAGCCCGCCTACCCCTTGCCGGATTACCTGCGGGCGCACGAAATCCTGGTCGAAGCGTTCGGGATCGAGCAGGTTTTCGGGCAGCGGCGCAAGATTCTCGTGCTCACCGGCGATTCGATCACCGAGCGGATGGCCGGACCCGCGATCCGCGCGTGGAACATCGCCTCGACACTCGCCACCGAGCACGACGTCCACCTCATGACCACGAACCCGCTGGTCTCGCCGCCGCCCGCGGCGTTCCGGATCAGCTCGGGCAAGCATCGCGACCTCGACGGCCCCATCGCGTGGGCCGACGTCATCATCCTGCAGGGCCACGTGCTGGAGCTGGCGCCGTCGCTGAAAAAGCAGCACGAGCACAAGATCGTGGTCGCCGATGTCTACGATCCGATGCACCTGGAGCTGCTGGAACAGGGCAAGGACGCGCCCGACGACCAGCGCGCGCTCGACCTCGCCGGCGTCACCCGGGTCCTCGACGCGCAGCTCGAACGGGCCGACTTCTTCCTCTGCGCGTCCGAACGGCAGCGGCATTTCTGGCTCGGTCACCTCGCCGCGCTCGGCAGGCTGTCCCCGCGGCTGTACGACGCGGATCCGACCACGCAGTCGCTGCTCGCGGTGGTGCCGTTCGGCCTTTCCCCGCAGGCGCCGGTCCGCACCGGGCCGGGTTTGCGCTCGTCGCTGGGAATCGGCGAATCCGACCGCGTGGTGCTGTGGGCGGGCGGGGTGTACAGCTGGTTCGACCCGCTGACGCTGATCCGCGCTTTCGATCTCCTGCGCCACCGCCGCGACGACGCCCGGCTCGTATTCCTCGGGATGAAACATCCGAATCCCGAGGTCGCGGAAATGGATATCGGCGCGCGGACCATGCGGCTCGCGGATTCACTCGGGCTGACGGACAAGAACGTATTCTTCAACGAGCAGTGGGTCCCGTATTCAGACCGGCAGAATTGGCTTCTCGACGCCGATTGCGGTGTCACCACGCATTACGAGCACGTCGAGACCACCTTCGCTTTCCGCACTCGCGTACTCGATTACCTCTGGTCCGGATTGCCGATTGTCACCACCGACGGTGACGCATTTGCCGACCTCGTCCGTGCCGAAAACCTCGGCGTCGTGGTACCCGCCGAAGATGCCGCCGCGTTGGCCGATGCCCTCGAAAAGTGCTTGTACGATAAGGAATTCACGGCCGGATGCGTCGAGCGGATCCGGGTGGTCGCGCAGCGGTACGCGTGGCCGGAAGCCTTGAAGCCGCTGGTGGAATTCTGCCGGAACCCGCGTCCGGCCGCGGATCGCCTCCCCGGCGGCGCCGATCTCACCACGAGCGAACCGGTCCGCGGTGCCGCATTGGTACGTCGTGACCTCGCGCTGGTCCGCGAATACCTCGCTGCCGGCGGCCCGGGCGAGCTGGCGCGACGCGCGGCTGGCCGGGTCACGAAGGTCGCCCGCGAGCGGTTGCGCCGTGGCTGACCGTCCCCTGCGCGTCCTCCTCGACGGCACTCCCCTTCTCGGCTCCCGCACCGGGATCGGCCGCTATACCGCCGCACTGAGTGAAGAACTCGCGTCAATGTCCGAAGTGGACCTTCGCGCCGTCGCCTTTACCTTGCGTGGCTGGCGAAAACTCCGCCACGTCCTCCCGCACGGCGTACAGGCGCGCGGCATGCCAGTGTCGGCTCGGCTCCTCCGAGCCAGCTGGCTACGCTCGCAACTACCGCCGGTCGAGCTTTTCGCCGGAACCACGGATGTCGTACACGGCACCAATTTCGTCCTCCCCGGCCGACTTCGCGCCGCCGGGGTATTGACCATTCACGACCTGGCTTTCATCGACGCCCCCCAGGAATTGTCGCCATCGGACCGAACCCTGCCGGAACTGGTCCGCCGTGGTGCGCATCGCGCGAGCGTCATTTGCACCCCGACGGAAGCCGTCGCAGATTTGGTAGCCGAGAAACTGGACGTCGACCGTTCCCGCATTGTCGCGACCCCGCTCGGCGTCAATCCGGCGTGGTTCACCGCCCGTCCTCCCGATGACGGTGTCCGCGCAAAACTGCGGCTCCCGGACAAATACCTGCTCTTCGCCGGTGCCGCCGGTCCCCGCAAGGGACTCGACTGGCTGGCCGCCGCGCACGCCGCCGCCCCCGACCTGCCCCCGCTGGTTTTCGCCGGTCCCGGCCCGTTCCCGCGGTTGCCCCGCTCCGGCCAGACCGGCTATCTGTCCGATGTGGACCTGCGCACCGTGGTCGCCGGGGCCGCTGCCCTGGTCCTGCCTTCCCGCGACGAAGGCTTCGGGCTCCCGATCCTGGAAGCCATGGCCTCCGACGTCCCCGTGGTGTGCACCGACATCCCCGCGCTGAGGGAAGTCGCGGGCGACTGCGCCACCCTGGTCCAGTACGACGACGTCGACGGCCTGGCCGACGCCCTGCGGCAAGCCGTGATCGACCCGCACGCAACCGCGACGTCCACCGCAAGACGCGCCCACGCCGCCGGTTTCACCTGGCACAACACCGCCCTGCGCACCCTTGCCGCATACCGCCAGGCCGCCGGACGCTGACCGCGCAAACCCCGCGAGTCTCCCACAGACCAGCGGGTAGCGGCGAACCGTCCGCGAAAGACGAACGCGCCTTTACCGAAGTGCCCTCGAAACCGACGCTCAGTGCGGAAGCACAGCTCGGGCAAGGGAGCGCTCATGCAGATCGGCGACATGCGCATCGACGCGCTCATCGACGGTGAGGCCGCGCTGGACAAGGAGGGCCTCTACGGGGGCGTAAACCCGCCCACGGAGGAAGATTGGGCGCCCTACGCGAGATACCTCGATCCGTGCACCGGACAGCAGATCAACACCATCGGGTCGTACCTCATTCGCTACCGCGACAAGGTTGTCTTGCACGACACCGGAATGGGACTCGATGCCCTGCCGCCATTCAACGGTGGCGGGCTGCGGTCGGCGCTGTGGGCGCTGGACGTCAGCCCGCTCGACATCACCGACGTCGTGTACTCACACCTGCACATCGACCACATCGGCTGGACGTCGCAAGCAGGCAAGGCGTACTTCCCCAATGCGGCCATCCGGATCGACCGGCGCGATTGGGAGCACTACTCCCCTACCGGCTACCAGCTCGAGGAGTGGGAAGTCGCGGTCACCAAGGCCGACCGCGACCTGGTCTCAGTCAGGTTCGCGCCGGTCGCCCACCGGATCGAGCTTTTCGAGGCCGGGGACGAGATTCTGCCCGGCATCGTCGCGCTGGAAGCCGCCGGGCACACCCCAGGGCACACGGTGTTCGAGCTGACTTCCCGAGGCGAGCAGGGTCTGCTGCTCGGCGATCTGGTGCACACGCAGGGGGAACTGGTCGAGGCCTGGGATCTGGCCTTCAACCAGGACCACGGCAAGGCCATCGAGGCAATCGAACGGTACCGGCGCCGCCTCTACGACACCGGGCTGCCGTTCGCCGCGGCCCATTTTCCCGGCCTGAAATGGGGTCGGCTGGTCAAGGACGGCGCGACCCCATCCGGCATCGCCTACGAGACCGTCCGGTAGGAACCTCATGTACGACAGTCTTTCCCGGCACGTGTGCTGGGTCGCCGGGGGCGCGCACGGGATCGGCCGGGCCATCACGCAGGCCTTGGCGCGCGACGGTGCCCGGCTGGTCATCGCGGACCTCGACGAGACCGCAGGCAAGAGCCTCGTCGACGAGATCACCAGCGCAGGCGGCGAAGCGACGTTCACCGAGACCGACGTCTTGCGCACCGAATCGGTCCGCGCCAGCGTCGCTTCGGCTGAAGAACACTTCGGCCGCCTCGATGTCGTCGTCAACTCCGCCGGGGCGACGAGCAACGGGCGCGACGACGATTTCGAGCGCAACGTGGACATGTTCCTGTTCGGCATGTGGCGCGGGATGCGTGTGGGAATCCCGATCCTGCAGCGGTACGGGGGCGGTTCGGTCGTCAACATCGCCTCGATCAGCGGTATCACCGGATCGATCGGACCGACCGGGTACGGCCCCGCGAAACACGGCGTGATCGGCGCGACCAAGGACGCGGCGCTCCGTTATGCGCGCGACGGCATCCGGGTCAACGCGGTGTGCCCCGGTTATGTCGAAACCCGGATGACCGCCGCGATGACCTCCAGCGAGGCGGAAAGCCGCACGCTGATCACACAGACGCTGCGGGTACCGATGGCGCGCTGGGGCCGTCCGGAAGAGATCGCCGCCGCGGTGGCGTTTCTGGCTTCCGACCAGGCTTCGTTCATCACCGGCCACGCCCTCGTCGTCGACGGCGGACTCACCGCGCGCTGAACCACCGGAAGTACACCCGCGTTCGGCTTGGCCGAACAACGCTTCGGCTGACCGCCACCGATTCCTAACCTCGGACCACGTCCACAAGGCGCCACGACGCCCTGGCGCTCGAACCGAGAGGACACCCGGATGACCGAGAACCTGCTGCCCGGCGCCGAGCGCTGGCTTGCCGACTTCGAGCGGGCGCTCGCGACCTGTGCCGCCGACGCGCTCGCGAGCTTGTTCGCGGAGCAGTCCTACCTGCGCGACAACGGTGCGCTGACCTGGGACTTCCGGCAGTTCCACGGCCGGGAAGCCGTCGTCTCGACGTTGCTCCGCGTCGTCGCCGACATCAAGCCCGCCAACTTGCGCATCGCCGGTGAATGGCCCGTGCCGCACTTGTTCGGCGAGGGTGACTCGGCGGTGGTGGAGATCTTCTTCGAGTTCGACACGGCCGCGGGCGTCGGACTCGGGCTGCTCAACGCGCGGCCCGACGCGCAGTCGCCGTACGGCTTCACCGCGCACGCCCTCTACACGCGGCTCGAACGGCTGCACTCGGTCGAGCCGCCCGAGGTGCATCCGCGCGGTCTGGGGTACGACCCCGCGCAGCCGGGCCAGACCTACGGCGAAAACCGCCAGGCCCGGCGGGAGTTCACCGGCACCGACCCCGAGGTGCTGATCGTCGGCAGCGGGCAGGCGGGCCTGATCACCGCCGCGTACCTGCGCCGGTTCGGCGTGTCGGCGCTGGTCGTGGACAAGAACGAGCGGGTCGGGGACAACTGGCGCAACCGGTACGAAGCGCTGGCCCTGCACAACCCGGTGGAGATGAACGGCTTCCCCTTCCTGCCGTTCCCGGCGCACTACCCGGAATACCTGCCCAAGGACGTCGTCGCCGACTGGCTGGAGATCTACGCCCGCTACCTCGATCTCGACGTCTGGACGGCGACCTCGTTCGAGGGTGCCGAACGCGACGAGACGGCCGGGACGTGGACCGCGACGGTTCGCCGCGGCGACGGCCGGACCCGGGTGCTGCACCCGCGGCACATCGTCCACGCGACCGGCGGCATCGGTGGCAAACCTGCGATCCCCGAATTGCCAGGGCTCACCGAGTTCGCGGGCAAGGTCGTCCACTCTTCGGCCTATCACGGGGCAACGCAGGTTGCGGCGCGCAAGGCGATCGTGGTCGGCGTGGGCGCGAGCGGTCACGACATCGCGCTGGACCTGCACAACCACGGCGTCGAGGTGACGATGGTCCAGCGCGGTCCGGTCGTGGTGAACCACGTGGCCACCGCGAACCTCGCGTACGCCGCCTACTTCGACGGCACGCCGACGGAACTGGTGGACGTGCGCTACGGGGTCGGCCTGATCAATCCACTCCGGACCGCCGGATCGCAGCAGTACCACCGGATGGCGAAGGAAATGGACGCCGATCTGCTGCGCGGGCTCGAGGCGGCCGGGATGCGACTCGGGGACGGCGTCGACCAGGCCGGATGGCTCGATCTGTTCCTGCGCACCGGAAGCGGGTACTACCTGAACGTCGGGGCCTCCGAAGCGATCGTCGACGGCCGCATCTCGGTCCTGCCTGCCGATCGGATCGCGACGTTCGGACCCGACGGCGCCCGGCTCGCCGACGGTGGCGTCGTCGAGGCTGACCTGATCGTGCTGGCCACCGGGTACCAGAACCGCTCCGTGGAGGTGGCGGAACAGTTCGGCGCGGACGTCGCCGGACGCGTCGGCACCATCGCCCGGCTCGACGACGAGGGCGAATGGGCCAACATGTGGTGCCAGACCGGGCAGCCCGGCCTGTGGTTCAACGGCGGCGGCATCAACCAGGTCCGCCCCGGATCGCTCCGCCTTGCGCTGCTGGTGAAGGCGGAACTGGACGGCGCGATTCCCGCGTCCTTCCGGCGCTCAGCAGGCGCACCGGTTCTTGGCTGACGGTCAGCCGGTGAAGTAGGCGTGCAGGGCTTCTCGCCAGTTGCGTAGTGGCGGCAAGCCTGCGGCCTGCCAGGAAGCGTTGGAGAGTACCGAATAGGCGGGCCGGGGAGCTGGGCGCGGGAATTCGGCCGTGGTACAGGGTTTGATGCGGCCGGGGTCGGCGCCCAGCTCTTCGAAGATGGCTTGGGCGAAGTGGTACCAAGAGGTTTCGCCGCCGCCGGTGCAGTGCAGGACGTTCGACGCCGGGGCGTGACCGGTGGCGATGGCGCGCGCCAGTTCCAGCAATCCCCCGGCCAGATCGGCCGACCAGGTCGGCGAGCCGATCTGATCGTCCACAACGGACAGTTCCGCGCGTTCGGATTCCAGGCGGGCGATGGTCTTCACGAAGTTCGAGCCGGTCTTGCCGTAAACCCAGCTGGTGCGCACGATCCACGCCGACGCACCCGAGCCCCGCACCGCGTCCTCGCCCGCAGCCTTGGTACGGCCATAGGCACTGTGCGGGCCAAGGGCATCGTCCACTTCGTACGGTTGCGTGGCATCGCCAGGGAACACGTAGTCCGTGGACACGTGGATCAACGGCACCCGCCTCGACGTACAAGCCGCCGCCAGCACCCGCGGACCGTCCACATTGACCGCGAACGCCCGTGCCTCATCGGTTTCCGCAGCGTCGACCGCCGTGTACGCCGCCGCGTTGATCACCACCGGGGACGCGCCGGATTTCGCTGCTCGCTCGGCCAGTTCGCTCACTGCCCGGACGACGTCGCCCGTCTGCGTCAGATCCAGCTCCGCCGAAGAGGGCGCCACCACCTCCGTCTCCGGGCTCGCGGAACTCACCAGGTCCCGGCCGAGCTGGCCGGAACCGCCGGGCACGAGAACAGCCAGCTGCACCGGCGTACCTCCTACTGCGACAGGGTTTTCAGGACGTGCCCAGCGCGGCGCGGTCCTTCAGCGGCTCCCACCACGCGCGGTTGTCGGTGTACCAGCGCACGGTGTCGGCCAGACCGTCCTCGAACGACACCCGCGGAGCGTAACCGAGTTCACCGCTGATCTTCGCGATGTCGACCGAGTACCGCCGATCGTGGGCCTTGCGGTCGGCGACCGGCTCGACCATCTCCCAGCCCTTGCCGACCGCCGCGAGCAGCCGTTCGGTGAGCTCGCGGTTGGTGAGTTCGGTACCGCCGCCGATGTTGTAGATTTCCCCCGGGCGGCCGCCGTCCGCGACCAGCTGGATGCCGTGGCAGTGATCGTCCACGTGCAGCCAGTCGCGCACGTTCAGCCCGTCGCCGTACAGCGGGACCTTGCGCCCGTCGAGCAGGTTGGTGACGAAGAGCGGGATCACCTTCTCGGGGAACTGGTACGGGCCGTAGTTGTTCGAGCACCGCGTGACGCACACCGGCAGCCCGTGCGTGCGCGAATACGAGCGGGCGATCAGATCCGACGACGCCTTCGACGCCGAGTACGGCGAATTCGGCTCCAGCACGTGGTCTTCCGACCACGAACCGTCCGGGATGGACCCGTACACCTCGTCGGTGGACACGTGCACGAACTTGCCGGCCTCGGCCTCCAGCGCCGCCTGCAGCAGCGTCTGCGTGCCGAGCACGTTGGTGAGCACGAAGTCCGCCGACCCGAGGATCGAACGGTCCACATGGGACTCCGCGGCGAAGTGGACGACCAGGTCGACGCCCTGCATCAGGTCGGACACCAGCGTGGCGTCGCAGATGTCGCCGCGCACGAAACGCAGCCGCGGGCTGCTCGCGACCGGCGCCAGATTGGCCTCGTTGCCCGCGTAGGTGAGCTTGTCGAGCACCACGACCTCGGCGTCACTGAGCGTCGGGTACGCCCCTGACAGCACCTGCCGCACGTAGTGCGATCCGATGAATCCGGCACCGCCCGTGACCAGGACCCGCATTCTCGTCCACCCTTCTTGCCCGACCGGGCATTGTCGCCCCCAGCCTACGGGTGGTTCACAGCGGAGTCGGTAGAGTCCGGCGAAGGAGTGGAGCGCGCGGGGGCGTCCGGGGGAGGATCAGTGGCCGAATGGCCAGGGACACCGCTGCCGGTGCACCGCGGACAGCTGCCGGTACCCCGGGGTCGCGGCGTGTTCGTCGTGCTGCGGCGCAGCGGCAAGGTCCTGCTGTCCGTGCTGTCGGTGGTGGTGCTGGCCCTGACCTGGTACGGCTGGCAGTTCATCGGCGACCCGCAGTCCGGCTTCTCCACCACCGAGATCTTCGGCGACCCGCAGGCGCACGCGAAACCGCTCGACGGCGCGGTCGACATCCTCCTGGTCGGCCAGGACAGCCGCACCGACGCGCAGGGCAACCCGCTGCCCCGCGAGGTGCTCGACATGCTGCACGCCGGCGACTCGGACGGCGAGAAGCAGACCGACACGATGATCCTCGTGCACATCCCGCAGAACGGGCAGCACGCGATCGCCATCTCCTTCCCGCGTGACTCCTGGGTCGAGATCACCGGCGGCTTCGGCAAGCACAAGCTCAACAGCGCGTATGTGTACGCGTACAACGACACGGCCAAAACCCTGCGCGCCCAAGGCAACACCGACGGCAAGGACATCGACGAGAAGGCCAAGCTCGCCGGGCGCAAGAACCTGGTCGCCACGCTCGAGAAGTTCATCGGCAAACCCGGCATGATCGACCGGTACGCCGAGGTGAACCTGGCCAGCTTCTACGAGGTCACGAAGGCCATCGGCGGCGTGCAGGTGTGCCTCAACCACGCGGTGCAGGAGACGAAGTCGGGCGTCGACCTGCCCGCCGGGAAGCAGACGGTCGAGGGCGTGCAGGCGCTCGCCTTCGTGCGGCAGCGGTACGACCTGCCCAACGGCGACCTGGACCGGATCGCGCGGCAGCAGGCGTTCCTGTCGGGGCTCGCGAGCAAGGTGCTGTCGTCGGACGTACTGGCCAACCCGGTGCGGATCGCGCAGCTCGTGGAGGCCGTGAAGAAGTCGGTGGTGCTGTCCGCGGGCTGGGACCTCGCCGAGTTCGCCGCCCAGATGCGCGGGCTGACCGGCGGCAACGTCGAGTTCCACACCATCCCCACCGAGGGCAACGCGGTGATCGGCGGCGCCGACGTCCTGCGCGTCGACCAGGCCAAGGTGCGCGCGGCCGTCGACCGCCTCACCTCCGACGGGGCCCCGCCGCCGTCGGGCACTCTTCCCGGCGCCGGGCAGGTGACGGTCGAGCTGTTCGACGGCTCCGGCGCGGGCGCCGCGGGTCCGCTGCGGAACCTGTTGCAGGGCAAGGGTTTCCAGCTGGCACCGGACACGGGCCTGTCCACGCGGTCCACCACGGTGCTGCGGTACCACCCGTCGGACGAGGCCGCGGCCGACCTGGTCCGCGAGGCCCTCGGGATCAGTGCACAGGCCGAACCGGACGCCGACGTCGCCGCCGGACACGTCCGGGTACTGCTGGGCAAGGACGCACGCCACGGTTCGGCCGACGCTCCTTCTTCCCCTCCCGCTTCAGCCCCTTCTTCAGCCCCTTCTTCACCCCCGGCCACCCCCGCCGCGCCGCCGATCACGGCGGGCGATGTGCCCTGCGTCAACTAGAGTCGGGCACCCAGCGTGGCGGCCGGCTGCGGGCCGTAGGCTGGGGACGGGGAGGTACATGGGGTGAGTGAAAACCAGGACAAACCAGACCGGACAGTGGAATCGGCGGAATCGGCGGAATCGGCGGAGGTTTCGGAGACTCCGGCAGTTTCGGACGCCGTGACCGCGGATTCCGCCGAGGTCGAGGACGAATCCGCCAGGTCAGGCACCCCTGCGACTTCAACCGAGACGTCCTCGGCCGACGGCACCCCCGCCGCACCCACCACCGCAGCCGCAGCCGCCGACGCCCCCGCACCCGCCGCCGCCGACGCCGACGGCACCCCCGCCGCACCCGCAGCCGACAACAGCGCGCCTTCGCAGCCGAAACACGCCGCCGAGCCCGTCCCAGCCGCACCCGCGCCCACCCCGGCCGCGGACTGGAAACCCTCCCCGCACCCGCGCATCCAGCTCCCCCAGCCGTCCCAGCCCCCGCCCGCCGCCGAGGGCCGGACCGGTCGCGCAACCCGGGTCACCAGGCGGATTGCCATCGGTCTCGTCTCCCTGCTCGCTCTCGGCGCCACCGGGTACGCCTACGTCACCAAGGACAAGCTCCAGGACAACGTCCCCACCACCGACGTCCTCACCCCCCGTGCGGGGGAACCCCCGGCGCCGCCTGCCGACGACGGGGCCACCGACATCCTGCTCGTCGGCAGTGACGCGCGTACCGATGCGCAAGGCAACCCACTGCCGCTCAGCATGCTGAAATCGTTGCGCACCGAAGAAAAAGCCGGAATCAACACCGACACGGTCATCCTGCTGCGGATCCCGAAGAACGGCGGGAAAGCGTCCGCGGTGTCGATTCCGCGGGACAGCTGGGTCGACGTTCCCGGACGCGGCCAAGCCAAGATCAACTCCGCGTACGGTGTGGCCAAGGCGCACGCCGAGGAGGAGGACCGCGCACGCGGCGAGCGTGACCAGGCGAAAGTCGCCCGGGACTCGGATGGGGCCGGGCGGCGGGCATTGGTCCAGACCGTGCAGGATCTCACCCAGGTGCGCGTCGACCACTACGCCGAGATCAACCTCCTCGGTTTCTACCTGCTCACCGAGGCGCTCGGCGGCGTGCCGGTGTGCCTGAACCACGCGACCACGGACAAGGACTCCGGCGCGGACTTCCGCCGCGGCGTGCAGACGGTGTCCGGCGGCGAGGCGCTTTCCTTCGTGCGCCAGCGCAAGAACCTGCCGGGCGGCGACCTCGACCGGATCAAGCGGCAGCAGGCGTTCCTGTCCTCGGCGCTGCGCAAGGTGCTGTCGGCGGGCACGCTGGCCAGCCCGTCCACGATGAACGGCCTGATGGACGCGGTGCACCGGTCGATCGTGCTCGACGACGGCCTCGACGTGCTCGAGTTCGCCCAGCAGGTCAAGGGCGTCGCGTCCGGCGATCTGAACTTCACCACCGTCCCCGTCGTCACCACGAACGGCCGCAGCGCCGACGGGCAGAGCATCGTGGAGCTGGACCTGCCGTCGGTGCGGAAGTTCGTGGCCGGGCTGGTCGGGCGCGGTCCGGCCGGTGGCGGCGGCGCGGCGGCCGGGTCGCCGATGCTGCAGCTCGACTCCGGGCTGCCGGGCGTGCCCTGCGTCGACTGACCGCCCGGTTAGCCTTGGCGCATGAGTCTCACCGAGCAGTTGCTCCGCCCGCTTCTGGCCGCACCGGCAAAACCGCTGGTCACGCACTACGACGACCGGGTCGGCAGCCGCGTGGAACTCTCCGTGGCGACCCTGGCGAACTGGGCGGCGAAAACGGCGAACTGGCTGGTCGACGAGTTCGACGTCGAGCCGGGTGACGCCGTCGCGGTGCGGCTGCCCGCGCACTGGCAGACCGCGGGAGTGCTGCTCGGCGCGTGGTGGTGCGGCGCGCACGTCGTCGCGGAACCGGACGGCGCCCGGGTGGTGTTCACCGGCCCGGAAGAGGAGGTTGACGCACCGGCGGTCGCGGTGGTCTCGCTCGACCCGATGGGCCGCGGGCTGAGCACACCCCCGTCCGGCGGGGCACTCGACTACCTCACCGAGGCCCGGATGTCCGGCGACCAGTTCGTCCCGATGCATCCGGTACCCGGGGACACTCCGGCACTCGCCACGTCCACTGTGGACGAAGTATGGACGGAAGCCACTGCCCGCGCCGGGAAACTCGGCCTGACTGCCGCCGACCGGGTACTGTCCACAATAGACTGGACGATCCCGGACGGCGTACTCGACGGCTTCCTGGTCCCGCTCGCGGCGAGCGCGCACCTCGTCCAGGTCACCCATGCCGACCCGGCGAAACTGCCCGCCCGCCGCGAGGCCGAACGCACTACCGCCGACCTGCCGTCATGAGTTCTGCAGCTCGTGCGCCCCTTCGCGACGGCGGCGGAACAGCACGTGGTCCAGTGACAGCCGGCCACCGTTGAAGCCCAGCGCCAGCGCGGTGAGGCCGAGCACGAGCACCAGCTCGTAACCGCCCTCGCCGGTCAGGCCGTTCGAGGCGTGCACGGCGAGCAGCGCGCCCAGCATGTCGATCGCGTACCCGATCGCGACCACCGGCAGCAGGAAACCGGCCACGAACGCGACCGACCCGAGCAGCTCGAGCACGATCACCAGAACCGCGGCGATCCCCGGCAGCGGGATGCCGAACTGGTCGAACATGGCCGTGGTGCCGCCGACCCCGTTGTCCCACTTCTGCAGGCCGTGCGCGAAAAACACCACCGCGACGCCGATCCGGCCGAGCAGCAGCGCGACGTCCTTGACTCGAGTGATCATGGAGACAGCTCCCGAGAGGTGAAAATTCCACTGACCCGGCCAACGGTAGGGCGCTGAGCACCTTCGGAGGGGCCTCGGCGAGTGATCGATAAGAAACCGACAGGCGCCGCAATCCGGGCGCCCTTCACCGGCGGGTCCGAAAATCGGTGTACTCGCCACCGTGCCCGGCGGTACCGTCCAGCCGCCCCGCTTTCCGACTGCTAGGAGACCCGATGCGCCGACAGTCCGATCGACCCCAGTTCGGCCTGTCCCCCGCATCCGAGGACCTCCACCTGCATGAAAGCACTCACCATCGGCATCTTGGCGCACGTCGACGCCGGTAAAACCAGTCTCACCGAACGGCTGCTCTTCGAAACCGGCGTGATCGACCACGCCGGCCGCGTCGACGACGGCAACACCCAAACCGATTCCCTCGACCTCGAACGACGGCGCGGGATCACGATCAAGTCCGCCGTCGTGGCGGTCAGCACGCCCGGCCACCGGCTCACGCTCGTGGACACCCCAGGCCACTCCGACTTCATCGCGGAGGTCGAACGTGCCGTCGGCGTACTCGACGGCGCGGTGCTCGTCGTGTCCGCAGTGGAGGGAGTGCAGGCGCAGACCCGCATCCTGATGCGCACCCTCGTCCGGCTCGGCATTCCGGTGCTGGTGTTCGTGAACAAGATCGACCGCACCGGAGCTCGCGAAGCCGAGCTGCTGGAATCCTTGCGTACCAAGCTTTCCCCGAAGTGTGTCGCAGTGTCCACAGTGACCGGAATCGGTACCGCCGCAGCGAAGCCCGCGCCACTACCGCCGGACGAGCACCTGGCAGACGTCCTCGCCGAAGACGACCGGTTCCTCGCGTCCTATGTGGCCGGTGAGGTGTCCGAAGAGGACTATCGGGAAGCGTTGGTACGCCAGGTCGCCAAGGCTGCGGTGTATCCGGTCTTCTTCGGCTCGGCCATCACCGGCGCCGGGGTGGGCGACCTCGTCAGCGGGGTACGCGAGCTGCTGCCCTCCCGCGAACGCTGCGCGGACGGACCACTCGACGCGACCGTCTTCAAGATCGAGCGCGGCCCCGCCGGGGAGAAAATCGCTTACGTACGCGTGTTTTCCGGCTCTCTGACCGCCCGTCAGCCCCTCCGGCAGGGTCGGCCCACCGCCGTGCGGGTGTACGAACACGGCGCCACCCCGGTGACCGGTGATGCACTGGCCGGTGACGTCGCGCAGGTCCGGGGCTTGCCGGAAATCCGGATCGGCGACCGGCTGGGTGAAGGCACCGACCGGCCACCCGACCGGCTTTTCGCACCACCAAGCCTGGAAACCCTCGTCCGGCCAGCCGATCCGGACCAGGCCGGAGCGTTGTACTCCGCCCTCACCAGACTGTCCGAACAGGACCCGCTGATCACCATCCGGCGCCGGGAAAGGGAAATCACCGTCCGGTTGTACGGCGAGGTCCAGAAGGAGGTCATCCGCGCGACACTCGCCGAGGAGTTCGTGATCGCCGCCGAGTTCGAGGAGTCACGGCCACTGCTCGTCGAGCGTCTACCTGGGACTGGACATTGCGTGCGGCACCGCGCGCCGGACGAGCGAGTGTTCTTCTGGGCCACCGTCGGGCTCCGCGTGGAACCGGCGCCACCCGGCTCCGGGATCGGCTACCACCTCGAGGTCGAACTCGGGTCCCTTCCGCTGGCTTTCCACAAGGCCATTGAGGACACTGTGTACGAAACCCTCCACGAAGGACTCCACGGCCGCGAAGTGATCGACTGCACGGTCACCCTTACCCACAGCGGGTTTTCCTCCCCGGTGAGCACGGCCGGGGACTTCCGCGGGATGACCCGGCTTGTGCTGCGGGACGCCCTTCGCGAGGCCGGAACCCGGGTGTACGAGCCGGTGCACGCGTTCGAGATCGAAGCACCGGCCGCCGCGGTGAGCGCCGTACTGCGCAAGCTGGTCGAACTACGCGCGGTGCCCGGCGAGCCGGTGGTCACCGGTGCCCAGTGCACTGTGGACGGTCATCTCCCCGCCGTCGCGGTGCACGAGCTGGAGCAATGGCTGCCCGCGGCCACGCAGGGCGAGGGCACGCTCGTGACCGGTTTCGCCGAGTACCGGCTCAAGCCGGGCGGCGCCGGGCCGAATCGAGCTGCGCCCAGCCGCCGTGGGCGGACAGCAGGGTGAGCACCCGCTCCGCGAGGACCGCGAACCGGCGCAGGTCCTCGTGGAGCGAACGGGCACGGGCGGAATCCAGCGGTGCGTGATCGTCCCACCACAGGCCGATCACCGCGCTCGCGGACAGCACCAGCGGCTGGATCATGCCCGAAAATTCCCGTGACGGTTCCCCGGAAACCCGGCATGCAGCGTCGATGTCGTCGCACGCGTCGAGCAGGCCACGCAGCTGGTCCACGGCACCGGCGGGGGTGCCGTCCCATGCTGCGGTCGGCCATGCGCGGTC
Source organism: Amycolatopsis jejuensis (assembly GCF_000717335.1). Taxonomy (GTDB): domain Bacteria; phylum Actinomycetota; class Actinomycetes; order Mycobacteriales; family Pseudonocardiaceae; genus Amycolatopsis; species Amycolatopsis jejuensis. Next base: position 83,893 of record NZ_JNYZ01000023.1, on the reverse strand, counting down.
GCTCAGCTCGAGCCAGAGCCGCCAGCCGGCGACCAGCTCGGCGTCATCACGCGGCTGCCAGGTGTCGGGGAGCGGCCAAAGCATGTCGCCGACTGTGACATCGAAACCCCGATTGCACAACCGAAATGCCCGCGGGTCCGAAAAATGTTCGCGTTTGTACCTTCGCTAAGGCAAACCTTACCAGATGCGATGGAGGTTTTCAGCTGATCACCGGTGGCACGAATACGCATTTCGGCGGCACCGCGGTTGCCGGATCGAGCGCGTTGAGCACCTCGCGCTGGGCGATCGGGTCGTAGGGAATCCCCAGATGGTCGGTGAAGTCGAGGCCGCAGAGGTCCTGGAGCACGATGTTCTTCACGTTCGGCGCGGGCTTGAGAAATGCGTTGGGATAAGGCGTGACAACGTCGTCATATCGGGTTTGGATCACGGTGTAGTCGATACCCGGCACAGTGTCGCCCCCGGCATTGAGCTCGGTGAGGAATGCGGATCCGGTGGACTGTTCGTTACAGGCCGCACAAGCTACGCCCACCAGGTCACGCGCGGGTGGGATCGCCTGGATTGCGGTGAGCAGCCCGTACAGGCTCGTGCCGTAGTTGGACGGCGACAGCCCGATCAGCTTGCCGATTTTCGTGGCGCCACCGAGGTTCTTGATCCAGTACCGCGGATTCATCCCGCCTTGCGAGTGCCCGACGATGTCGAGTTTGGCTGCCCCGGTGGCTTTGAGGATCTTGTCACCGAAGGTCGCGAGCTGCCCCGCGGTCCCGGCGACCGGGCCGACAGTCTGCAGGAACGCACCCGGCGAGCCGCCGAAGTTGCCCGCGAACACGCAGTACCCCGCGTCGGCCAGCCGCTGGGACAGATTCGCCCAGTTTTCGTACGCGTTCGCGGTGGTGCCGTTGGACAGCAGCACGGGATTCGGGTGCGCGGCGGACGGTTTGCAGTCCCAGTCATTGGCACCCGGCGGCGCAATCGTCGGCTGCGCGACCGAGTAGAGCGCCGCCGCGATGATGTTCGGCTGCACCGGCCCGGTCGGCTCCTTCTCCGCCGCCGACGCGGTACCGGTGCTCAGCGCGGCAGCCACCACCGCCGCGGCCGCGAGCACGAATCCCCGTGCGCCCATCCGCCCCACCTCTCTGTGAACCCGATGCCGTAGTTAACGCGGAACCCGGAAAAGGGAAACGCAGTTACTTTCCGTCCGCATGCGCGTCGAGGAATTCACGCAAGTGGGGGTAGACGTCATCGGGGTTGGTGACGCTGAGGAAGTGCGCACCACCGTCGATGGTGACGAGCGGTTCGGCCTTCGGCAGCGCGGCGACGAGCGCCTCCGCCCGCGCCACGGGGTACGCCAGGTCCGCCGTGCCATGCAGCACCAGCACGGGCACGGTGATTTCGCCTGCACGATCGAGCACCCCGTCCCGGTCGACGAGCGCCCCCACGATCCGCTCGAACCGTTCCCCCCGGACCGCCCGCCACTTCGGCGTCCACGCCGAGGCGTCGGTCTCCCCGAGACAGATGGCGGCGACGGCGTCGATCACCGAGTCCGGTCCTTGGGCAGCCCAGATCCCGGCAAGCTGCCGATACCCCTCGGCGACCTGCGGGTCCTCGGCCTCCCCGGAAGTGCCGAGCACGGCGAGCGCGGTAACCCGTTCCGGCGCGAGCAGCGCCATGCGCAGCGCGACGAACCCACCCTGACTGGTCCCGACTACCGCAGCGCGCTCGACCCCGAGGTGATCGAGCAGGTGCAGCACGTCCCGCGCGACGTCCCAGTAGCCGAACGGCCCGTCGGCGGGCGTTTCCCCGTGCCCCCGCTCGTCGACGGCGATGATCCGGAACCCGTCCCGGAAAGCGTCGACCTGCCGGTCCCACATGGAGAGGTCCATGAGAAAGCTGTGCAGCACCACGACCGGCGGGCCGTCACCGCCGTGGTCGCGGTAGTGCACGCGCTGCCCGGCGGGGGTGATCATCATCGGCATGACCTGAGATGTCACACCCGATCCGCCGGCTTGGCAAGCCGTTGCTCAGCGGAGAAGCCTTACGCACCGTCCTGTTCATCGATCAGGTCGAGGTCGCGGACGCAGAAGCGATGGTGCTCGAAGGTCTCGTTGAGCACCGTCCCGAGGCACCGCCGCACCGAGCGACCCCGGGCATAGGGCGGCCAGACATCGTCCTCAGGCACCGGCGCAGGCGCGGCCAGCTGCGCCGCAGTGACCTCGCCGAGCCAGGCTTCGAGCTCCGCGACCTGCGCAGCACGCCCGCGCACGATCTCGTCAAGAGACGGCTCGAGCGAGAGGTCCAGTCCATGCGCTTCGCGATACGGCTCGACACTCGGCCCGATCCCCATCGGCGTGAACAGCTCCGTGGAACCCAGACAGCAGCGGCGGAACCACGAGTCGTGCACGAAGACCAGATGGCGCATCGTCTGCACCGCCGACCACTCGTCATTCACACTGCGCCGCTCGATCCCGGGCGTCCGGCGCATTCGCTCGACCGTGGCGGCCCACCCGGCATGCAGCTGCCGCGCTGCCTCCCGCAGATCGGCCGGATCCTCGGAACGGATCAGCACCCGCACCGGATACCGCCGATCCAGCTCCGCCTCGACGTACCCACTGACCTCGACCCCATTCACCACGAGGTTGGTGACGAGCCCATCAATCACGGCATCCTGCATGACGACCCCGATCAGCCGCGCCCCGGTCAGATCACACTCCCGGAACTCGGCATCGTGCAGGTCCTCGTCGACGTATCGCGTCATGTTCCGGATGGTAGGCCCGGGCACCGACAATTCCGCGTCGCCAGCTCAGCCCTTCAGCAAACTCCGCGCCGCCAGCGGCGGTTCGCGGTGGAATTCGCTGAACTCGAAACGGTTTTCGTCGAGTTCAGCTTCCAGCGCCACGATAATCGTGAGCTGCGCGACGGACTTTGGCCGCGCATCCCGGAGTGCTAACAACTGAGCACCATGTGACTCATATCACTTTTCCGCGGGACTAAGTGGAATTTTTTCCTCCACTTAGTGCAAAATTTCGAGTACTGCAGACCCTCGGGCAAGTCCATCGAATTCCTCACCGCCTTCTGTCTGCGCAACCCGTTCAACCCGCTTCCAGCACCCCCTGACTTACGGAGCCGCCATGACGACCACACACCCGACTTTGATCAACCCCGCCGACGAACTGCCTGCTTCCGCTTCGCATCCGGTGGATTCCTGGTGGTACACCGCCCAGCTGCGCGCCGGGGACACCCAGTTCTGGGTGAAAATCCAGGCAATGACCACGAATCACACGTGCCACAGCGTCGTCGCCTTGCTGCAGGAGCCCGAAGGCCATACCAGCTTGAAAGAAGCTGTCGAAAGCAGCGACGACGTGACGGTGTCCACCGACGCGTTCGAGATCAAAACCCCCCTCCTTCAGATGCACGGCGACTTGGACGGCATGGAGGTATCCGGGGCCACGGACGACGCGGTGGTCAAACTTGCCTTACGGCGCAACGAACCTGTGCTGTACAACGCCGGAGCCGGGCTGTTCCCGTTCTGTGGTGGCCAGACCGGCCAGTACGCGCTGCCCGGCCTGACCACCACCGGGACGATCACCACCAACGGCACCGAGTACCAGGTCACCGGGCGAACCTGGTTCGACCGCCAGTGGGCGACCCCCGGCAATGAGCCCCCGCGCTTCACGTGGCTGGGCCTCGATCTCGGCTCCGGCCGGTACCTGAGCGTCTGGGATACCTCCGGCGACGGCAGCTCCTGGCTCACCGCGCTCGACGCTGATGGCACTCACACCCTCGCCGGTGCCACTCGGACCGGCAGCGAAAACACGTGGGAGCTGACCATCCCCACCTTCGACGCAGTGCTCACAGTCACCCACCGCGAGCTGCCCGGCTCCCGCGAAGGTCTCTACGGTGGCGTGTGCACGGTGACCGGCATCTTCCGCGGCGATACCGTTACCGGGCACGGCTACACCGACGTTGTCGGATAGACGTAGCCGCGTCCTCTTCGTCGTAGGGTGGCCCGGTAACGGCAAGGCCACCCTACGACGTCCCGAAAAACTCAGCCCTTCAGCAAACTCCGCGCCATCACAACCTTCTGGATCTGGTTCGTCCCCTCATAAATCTGCGTAATCTTCGCATCCCGCATCATGCGTTCCACCGGGAAGTCTCGCGTATAACCCGCGCCGCCGAACAATTGCACTGCATCCGTCGTCACCGACATTGCCACATCCGACGCATACGTCTTCGCCGCTGAAGCCATGAAACTCGCCCGCTTGTCACCACGCTCCGACGCCGCAGCCGACGCATACACCAAATGCCGGGCGGCTTCGATCTTCGTGCCCATATCCGCCAGCATGAACTGCACCCCCTGGAAATCCGCGATCGCCTTACCGAACTGCTTGCGCTCCTTGACATACGCAAGCGCCGCGTCCAGCGCGCCCTGCGCAATTCCCAACGCCTGCGCGCCGATGGTCGGGCGGGTGTGGTCCAAAGTGCGCAAGGCCGTCTTCAATCCGGTACCCGGTTCGCCGATGATGCGGTCGGCCGGGATGGTGCAGTTTTCGAAGTAGATTTCGCGGGTCGGGGAGCCTTTGATGCCCAGCTTTTTCTCCTTCGGGCCCACCGAAAAGCCCGGATCGTCCTTGTGTACCACGAACGCCGAAATGCCGTTGGCCTTCTTCTCCGCGTCCGGGTCGCTCACCGCCATGACCGTGTACCACGAAGATTCACCCGCATTGGTGATCCAGCACTTGGTGCCGTTGAGCACCCAGTGATCACCGTCGAGGCGGGCGCGCGTGCGCATCGATGCCGTGTCCGAGCCTGCTTCGCGCTCCGACAGTGCGTACGACGCCGACGCCTCGCCCGTTGCGATCGACGGCAGGACCAGCTTCTTCAGGTCTTCCGACCCGGACAGGATGATGGGCTGCGTACCCAGTTTGTTGACCGCCGGGATCAGCGACGCCGACGCGTCCACCCGCGCGACCTCCTCGATCACGATGCACGCGCCCACGGCGTCGGCGCCCTGGCCGTCGTACTCCTCGGCGATGTGGACCGCGTTGAACCCGGCCTTCACCAGCGCCTGGTTCGCCTCGACCGGGTAGCGCTCCTGCTCGTCGACCTCCGCCGCGTACGGCGCGATTTCCTTCTCGGCGAGAGCCCGGACCGCGGCGCGCAGTTCTTCGTGCTCTTCGGCCAGCTGGTAGAGGCCCTCGGCCACGTTCAGTCACCTCTTCTGCAGTGAACGGAGAAAGTCCCCCGATGTTAGCCCGCGTTCACGTCCGTTCACTCCTTGTGCTCGGGCCTGCGATCTTCGTAAGGTCGGGTGATGGCCGTCGTCGCGTCCACCCCGCCGCCCGGATTGCCCGCTTCCCTCGATTACCCCGAGGTCCCGCTCGGTTCGGTGCTCGCCGGCGCCGCGACCAGGTACGGCGACCGTCCTGCGTTCATCATGGGCGAAGACCGGCTCACGTACGCCCAGACCTGGGCCGCCGCCTGCCGCTTCGCGAATGCGCTGCGGGCCCGCGGGATCGGCCGCGGCGACGTCGTGGCCGTGCACCTGCCCAACTGCCTCGCGTACCCGGTCGCCTACCACGGCATCCTGCTCGCCGGCGCCACGTTCAGCCCCACGAACCCGCTGCTCCCGCCCGACGACCTCGCCTTCCAGCTCACCGACTGCCAGGCCAAAGCCGTGGTCACGTTCGGCCCGGTGGCCGGGACGCTCGCCGCGGTCGCCGACCGGATTCCGGCACAGCTCACGATTATCGTGGCGCCGGAAGCCGAACTCGACGAAAACAGTGTCGAATTCGGCGAATTCCACCGCGAACAGCCCACGACCCGGCCCGACGTCCCCATCGACGTCCACCACGACCTCGCCCACCTCGCCTACACCGGCGGCACCACCGGGAGGTCGAAAGGCGTCGAACTCACCCACCGCAACGTCGTCGCCAACACCCTGCAGTACGCCTGCTGGCAGACCGGCTCCCTACCCACACTCGACACGAACGGCAACCTGAAGCTCAACCAGATCGGCAGCACGGACGAGTGGCCGACGCGACTCGGCACCGGCGTCGCCATCAACCTCACGCCGTGGTTCCACGCCATGGGCGTCATCGCCGGACTCAACGGACCGCTGTTGTTGGGCACCACCATCGTGCTGCACGCCCGGTTCGACCCGGCCGCGTACGTCGCCGACGCCGAGCGCCTGCAGGTCACGTCCATGAGCGGCGCGCCCGCGCTCTTCGCGGCCTTGCTGGCCACGCCCGCCTTCCACACGGCCAGTCTTTCGTCGGTACGCACCATCGGCTCCGGCGCGGCGCCGATGAGCCACGACATGATCCGCGCACTGCACGAGCGGTTCCCGGGGGTCTTGATTGGCGAGGGGTACGGCCTCACCGAGGTGACGATGGGCGCGGTGGTCGCGCCGAGCTACCGCTCCGGCGTGCGCAAGGTCGGGTCAGTCGGCGGGCCGGTCTTCGACACCGAGGTGAAACTTGTCGCCGAAGGCAGCGAGGAACCGTTGCCCGCCGGGCAGGAAGGCGAAGTGTGCCTGCGCGGGCCGCAGCTGATGCGCGGCTACCGCAACCGGCCGGAGGAAACGGCCGCGGCGCTGGTCGACGGCTGGCTGCACACCGGTGACATCGGCGTCCTCGACGACGACGGCTGTCTGTCCATTGTGGACCGCAAGAAGGACATGCTGCTGTACAAGGGATACAACGTCTTCCCGCGGGAGCTGGAGGAGCTGCTGAGCGCGCTGCCCGGCGTGCTTTCGGCGGCGGTGATCGGACGGCCGAGCCCGGAGGTCGGGGAGCTGCCGGTGGCGTTCGTGGTCCGGCAGCCGGGTATCGAGGTCGACGCCGGGCAGCTGATGGCCGCGGTCAACGAGAAGGTGCTGCCGTACAAGCGATTGCGGGAAGTGCACTTCGTCGACGAGATCCCGGTGTCGGCCGCAGGGAAGGTGCTGAAGCGGGAACTGCGGAACCGGCTCCCCGCCCCGGCCTGAGCTCCGGGACCGGTCCCCGGACGGTCCGGTTAGCGTGTGCCGACCGGATCGGACGGGGAGGACTCGGGTGAAGCAGCTCATCGCAGCCGGGGGTGTACTGGCGCTCGCGCTGACCAGTTGTGCGTCCATTCAGGACAAGGCCGACGACGCGTGCGCGACGGTGAAGGAGGTGGTGAACGCCCAGCCGGTCACCGCCGACCACGACACCGGCCGCGATACAGCGCCGAGGATCGCGAAGGAAATCGACGCGGCCGTCGCGGCGGAGAAGGAGTTCGCCGAGGCCGGAGCGGACGGCGGATTCCGCGACAGCTGGCAGAAAATGACCAAGTCACTGCGAGAAGTCCGCGACGTGTGGCAGGACGCGTTGAAGTACACCAACAGTCCGGGTGGGCCCGGCAGCGACCTCGTCGCCGCGTTGAATCTGGCCGACTACAAGACCCGTGCCGACGATGCACAGAGCGCGCTGGCCACCGCCGCCGGGAAGGCCGGATACCCGGGCTGCGCGAACATCCCCTGGCGGTACTAGAAACCCGCCTTCTCGCGCAGTTTTGCGTCCTTCTCAAGCACCAGCTGCTCCAGATCCGCTTGGAACTGCAACACTTTCGCCTGCAGCTCGGGGTCTGCCGCGGCCAGGATGCGGACTGCCAGCAGACCTGCGTTGCGCGCCCCACCCACGGACACCGTCGCCACCGGAATGCCCGCGGGCATCTGGACGATCGACAGCAGCGAGTCGAGGCCGTCGAGGTACTTCAGCGGGACCGGCACGCCGATCACCGGCAGCACGGTCGCCGACGCGACCATGCCCGGCAGGTGCGCGGCACCCCCGGCGCCCGCGATGATCGCGCGCACTCCCCGACCGGCCGCGGACTTCGCGTAGTCCAGCATCCGCTGCGGCGTCCGGTGCGCCGAGTACACGCCGACCTCGTACTCCACGCCGAACTCGGCCAGCGCCTGCCCGGCGGCCTCCATCACCGGCCAGTCGGAGTCGCTGCCCATGATCACGCCCACCTGCGGCGCCATTGTGTACCCCTTCAACGGATTTCAGTGAATTTCGTAGCCGTCGAGCCAGACGGCGTGGGACAGCCAGTGCGCGGACAGCAGCGCACGGTTCCGCAGATCGTCCATCCGGTCGCCCACGAAGTTGACGTGCCCGAGCTTGCGGCCCGGCCGATCCTGCTTGCCGTACAAGTGGATCTTGACCTCGGGGTATCGCGCGAAGAGGTGGTGCACGCGCTCGTCCGGGCTCATCTGCGGGGAGACGTCGGCGCCGAGCACGTTCGCCATCACGCACGCCGGCGCGATCAGGTCGGTACGGCCGAGCGGGTAGTCGAGGACGCCGCGCAGGTGCTGTTCGAACTGCGACGTGCGCGAGCCGTCCATGGTCCAGTGCCCGGAGTTGTGCGGGCGCATGGCGAGCTCGTTGACGAGCAGGCCGGTGTCGGTCTCGAAGAGCTCGACCGCGAGCAGGCCGGTGACGTCGAGCGTGGACGCGATGCGCAGCGCCAGCTCCTGCGCCTCGTGCACGCGCGATTCGGACAACCCCGGCGCCGGTGCGAGTACCTCGGTGTTGATGCCCGCCGTCTGCACGGTCTCGACCACCGGGTACGCCGCCCCCTGGCCGAACGGCGAACGGGCGACGAGCGCGGCCAGCTCGCGCTTCATCGTCACCTTCTCCTCGACCAGCAGTTCGGTGCCTGCGTCGACCAGTTCGGGGACGGTCTCGCGGGCCTGCTGCGCGGTGTCGAGCATCCAGACGCCGCGCCCGTCGTACCCGCCGCGCGACGCCTTGAGCACCACCGGCCAGCCGTGCTTGCCACCGAACGTGGTGACGTCGTCCACAGTGGACACTTCAGCGAACGCGGGACCGGGTACGCCGAGACCGGCCATCATCTCGCGCATCACGAGCTTGTTCTGCGCGAACCCGAGCGCGGTCGGCGCGGGGCGGATGACGTACCCCTCGAGCGCGAGGGTGAGCAGATGCTCGCCGGGTACGTGCTCGTGGTCGAAGGTGACGACGTCGACCTGCTTGGCGAACTCGCGGAGCGCATCGAGGTCGGTGTGGTGACCGAGGACGACGTCGCTGGCCACGAGCGCAGCCGCATCCCCCTCGTCGGCCGCGAGCACCTTCAGTGATTGCCCAAGCGAAATCGCCGCCTGCTGCGTCATGCGGGCGAGCTGCCCACCACCCACCATGCCGACGACGGGAAGACCGGTACGTTTGTCCATAACGCTGCCCAGGTTACTGTGCGAGACCCGGCCCACCACCGGCGACCTGCAGCGACGGCACCCCCTGCTGGGCGTGGCCGCCGGAATACTCACCACACGCGACACCCGGCCGCCACGCTTCCCCACCGGCCTCGGCGACGTGCTCGGGTGGCGGTGGAAAATCCCGCCGAGTTGATGAAGCAGCTTCGCGAACGCGACCCACTCGTGAAACGGCGATGTCGCCATTCCGCGTCGACGAACTCTCCGCGGACCAGCGAGACCCGGCACACCACCGGCGACCTGCGCAGCTAAGGCGCCGCCTCGGCCCGCTTCCGCGCCCGCCGCAGCAACCACCACCGCAGGATCAGCGCCGCCGCCAGTGCGAGCGGCATCAGGATGTACGCGTCCCCCAGCACGTTTTCCCACACCTGCCAGTGCAGTTCCACATTGCGGCCGTTCGGCAGGATCAGGAGCACGCAGCTCACGAACACGAACGCCACCAAAAATGTGCCCAGCCAGCGTTTCCACGCCGTCGCGGGGGTCGTTTTCGGGAGCCGGGACACGAGCAGCACCACCAGCGGCGCGACCCAGACCCAGTGGTGCGACCAGGAAATCGGCGAGATCAACAGGATCCAGAACGCCGTCACGAGCACCGCGGCCAGCGGCTGACCGCGGCGGTGGAAGCGGATCAGCAGCCACAGCGCCGGGATCGCGAGCAGCACGCCGATGCCCATCGCGGCGTTCGAGGCCCACGGGGCCAGGTCGGTGGCGCGGTTCATGAGCGCGTTGAGCGACTGGTTGCCCGCCCAGTGGACCGGGCCGATGCGGCCGGTGTCGGGCAGCGTCTTGGTCCAGTACTTCCACGAGTCGTGCGGGTTCACCACGAACATGAGCGCCTGCAGGCCGGCGAACGTGCCCAGTGCGCGCAGCGCGTCCTTCCACCGGCCGGTGACCAGCAGGTGGCCCACGAACACGATCGGCGTGAGCTTGATCGCAGCCGCGACGCCGACGAGGACCCCGCCCCAGCGGCTGCCGCGGGCGCCGATCACCAGGATGTCCAGCAGGACCATCGCCATCAGGATCAGGTTGATCTGCCCGAGGAAAAGCGTGCGCCACACCGGTTCCAGGCCGAGGAACACGACGAAGAACACGATCGTCGACCGGGCGGGCGAGGCCCACCAGCGGGGGCCGTCGGCGTCCGGGCGGGGCAGCGTGCCGATCGCGATCCGCACCGACAGCGCCAGCGCGCCGAGCGAAACCACCGTCAGGAAACCCCACGCCACCTGCACCGGCACGAGCGCCAGCGGGGCGAACAGCAGCGCCGCGGTCGGTGGGTAGGTGAAGGGCAGCAGCGCCCAGCCGGGTTCGGTGGGCAGCGTGTTCGCGTCGTACAGGTTGTCGCCGCGCAAGAGCTGCAGTGCGCCGGCCCGGTAGACCGCGCTGTCCACGCCCAGGTTCCAGTCGTGCAGCCATGCCCAGATGCCGACGCCGACCGCGATGACCGGGATCACCGACAGGATCAAGATCGACCGCGGGCGCACGGACAGCCGCGCGAGCGACCGGCGCAGGGCCAGGCGCGGCGGACTCACCGGAGCTTCGCGGTCGTCGGCGGAGGGTACGGTCCTGGTCACCACACCAGCAAAGCACGAACGCTCCCGCACTGGCCGGGGAGGGTTCAGCGGTGTGCCAGCTCCGTCAGAAGATCACAAGCACGGTCGTGCGTGGCAGGCAGCCGCACCGCTGAGACAAGCGGACGGGCGACGTCACGCAGCTGCGGGTCCACCGAAAGCCGTTCGTTGAGAGATCTCCGCAGTGCGACCCCGCGGGTGGCCAGCCGTTCGTTGCGCTCGGCCAGCACGGCGACCGCGGACGGGCCGATCGTCGCGTAGCACTCGCCGGTGTCGAACACCGCCCGGACGGCATCGGCGGCCAGGATCATCGCCGTCAGCCGGGGCCAGCCGGACACCGAGGTCAGGTCGAGCGACACGGTGAGCAGCACGTGCGCGTCGGCGACCTCGCCGCGGTAGACCTCACCGAGGCGGGTGCGCAGGTAGGCGGCCGACGGAAGCCCGGTGAGCGGGTCGGTGACCTCGGTGTGCACGAGCTGGTCGGTGGCGACGTCAGCCCAGGCAAGCGCGGTCACCCGGAGTAATCGGGCGGGTGTGGCGTCCACGTCCGGGGCAACGAAACCGTCGACGGCGTCCGGATCGGCGAGCACCGCGTGCAGGGCAGCCAGGTCGGACAGCGTTTCCGACAGCCCGGCCCCGGCGGCAGCCCGCGCCCGGCCCAGCCCGGCCAGCGCGGTCTCCGCGCCGGTCGAACCGTGCCGCACGACCGCCGCGCACACCGCGTCGACCTCGGGCAGCGCCCAGTCGCTCGGGAACCGCCAGCCGGCCGCCAGACTGGCCGTGCGCCAGCGGGCCCGCAGCGCGCGCAGATGCCGGTCCCGATCGAACCTCGCCCGCGCCGCGTTCCCCGACGGGCCGCTTGCGGAGCCGGACCGTGACCCGGTTGCCGGTACGTCCACCGAACCCCCAGCTCCTTCCGGTTCCTGTCGATCTTGTCCCCAGCCATCGAGGGGACGTCACCGACCCGTTCGCGTGACGCGTTTCCGCCGATCTTTTTCTCGCGTTCCCGGGACGCCGGGTGAACTTGCTGCGCCTACCGAGGCAACAGCCGGACCACGGCGTGACGCGTGTCGCCGCATCCGTCACACTTGGTGCGCGTTGTAGTAAGCAGCGCGGTACCTCGCCGCGTGCGCAGCCTAAGGAGCCTCGTGTCCACCGTTCCCGCCGATCTCTCCGGTAAGAGTGACGCCGAGCTGATCGCCGAGGTGCGCGCGGGGAAGATCGCGTCCTACGGCCCGCTCTACGAGCGGCACAGCGCCGCGGCGCACAACCTCGCCCGGCAGCTCGCGCGGTCCAGCTCCGAGGCCGACGACCTGGTGTCCGAGGCGTTCTCGAAGGTCCTGGACACCCTGCGCGGCGGAAAAGGCCCGGACAGCGCCTTCCGCGCGTACCTGCTCACGGCGCTGCGGCACACGGCGTACGACAAGACCCGCCGCGACCGCCGGATCGACCTGAACGAGGACATGAGCGACGTCGGCGGGACCGCCGGTGAAGCGCTCACCGTGCCGTTCTCCGACACCGCGGTCGCGGGCCTCGAGCGCACGATGGCCGCGAAAGCGTTCGCCCGGCTGCCCGAACGCTGGCAGGCAGTGCTGTGGCACACCGAAATCGAGCAGCAGAGCCCCGCCGAGGTAGCGCCGCTGCTCGGGCTCACCGCGAACGGCGTGTCGGCGCTCGCGTACCGGGCCCGCGAAGGTCTCCGGCAGGCGTATCTGCAGGTCCACCTGCAGGAAAACGGCTCCGACCGGTGCCGCGCCACGGCCGAGCGGCTCGGCGCGTGGACGCGCGACGGGCTGTCCAAACGTGAGCGCGCCCAGGTCGAGAACCATCTCGATGAATGCGACCAGTGCCGGGCGCTGGCGGCCGAACTGGCCGACGTCAACGGCGGTCTGCGCGCGATCATCGCCCCGATCGTCCTCGGCGGTGCCGCACTCGGGTACCTGGCCACCATCGGCGCAGCCAAGGCGAGCGCGGCGACCGCAGGTGCCGCCGCCATCGGAGCCGGAGCCGCCGCAGCAGGCGGGGCGAAGGCAGGAGCGGCGGCAGCGGCGTCCGCGCCACGGCAGTTCGCCGGGGTCGCGGTGTCCGGTGCTGCGATGGTGGCCGCGGTCGCCGTCGCGTTGGCCGCCGGTGGCGGGCAGCAGTCGATTCCGACCGCGCAGCAAGCACCTCCCCCGGCCGCCGCACCGGCGCCCAAGCCCGCACCGCAGGCCCCGCCCGCCGCGCCGCCTGCTGCACCACCGGCACCGCCAGCCGCACCGCCGCCTGCCCAGCCCGCGCCTCCGCCGGTGGTTCCGCCGCCTGCGGCCCCTCCCGCCGCACCGCCCGCGGAAACCCCGGCTGCCCCGCCGAAGCTGTCCGCGTCGATGCCGCCCGGTGGGGTCGAGCTCCAGCCCGACGGTTCGCCGGTCGCGCTGCCGATCACGGTGCGTAACGACGGCGGTACGGTGTCCGACCCGGTCCAGGCAACGCTGAACCTGCCGAAGGGCGTGTCCGCGGTCCCGGCCGGCGGCGGTGGCGCGGTCGGCTCGTACTCGAGCGCGGCCGCGCAATCGGCGCCGCTCGCGGTTTCGTGCCCGGGCGGCACCGGAACCGTCACCTGCAAGACCGGCAGCGGGCTGCAGCCCGGCCAGTCGGCGGTGCTCACGTTCCACCTGAAGGCCGGCGAGGACGCGACCGGCGGCACCGTCACCGGATCGGTCACCGCGGGCGCTTCGGTGAACGTGCAGGTCAGCGTCCAGGTGAAGGTCAAGGCTCCGAAGGACGACCTGTCCCTGTACGCCGAGCCGCTCGGACGGCCGTTCCCGTGGAACCCGCGTCCGGTCATCGACATCCACGTCCGGAACCTCGGCGAGACCACGAAACCCGTCACGGTCACCGTCGACCACCCGGCGTTCGCGTCGTGGAGCTTCGGCCTGTTCGACTGCGACACCACCGAGTCCGGGCTCACCTGCACGAGCCGGCAAGCCCTCAAACCGGGTCAGCAGATCCCGCTGTGGGTGCGGGTGAAGGGCCGTCCGGCACACGGCGCCCCGATCAATGTCACGGCCACGCTCGGCAGTGCGTCGAAGTCGAAGCAGGTGGTCCTGGGCTGCTGGCCGGCCGCGTGCGACGTGCCGAACCCGAGCGCGGTGTCGGTGCCGACGTCCTCCCCGGAGTCGTCCACGACCAGCACGCCGAAGTCGTCGAAGCACTCCACGAAACACAGCACCGAGGCGCCGCCCACGACGCCCGCGAAAGACACCCCGGAGTCCACTTCCAGTGCTCCGGCGACCACCACGAGCGCGCCGCCGGACCCGAGCCCGAGCAAGCCGGGTAACGGGAGCCCGGGCAAGCAGCCGCCGTCGGTCGAACCCCGGGGCTTCTTCGGCTGGTTCACGGAGTAGCGTCCGCCGCGTGCGCGAACTCCTGGCGAAGCACCGTGAGCTGGTCCGTTTCGCCGTGGTGGGCGGCATCAGCTTCGTGATCACGCTGACGGTCACGTACGGGCTCAAGTTCACCGTGCTGCGGACGCATCCGGTCACGGCGCTGATCGTCGGTGTGCTGATCGCCACGATTTTTTCCTACGTCGCCAACCGCGAGTGGGCCTTTCGCACCCGCGGCGGGCGGGAGCGCGCCCACGAAGCGGCGCTGTTCTTCCTGATCAGCGGGGTCGCGCTGGGGTTGAACGCGGTACCGCAGTGGATTTCGCGGTACGCGCTGCACCTGCAGGTGCCGCACGTGACCCTGCTCGCCCAGGAAACGGCCGACTTCGTGAGCGGGATGATCCTCGGCACCCTGCTCGGCACGCTGTTTCGCTGGTGGGCCTTCAAGAAATGGGTGTTCCCGAAGGAGGGCGTGCGGGTGGTCCCGGTCGCGGACAATCCGGATGTTCCGGACCGCAAGGCCGCCTGAGACCGGCCATGACCTCGGCTTCTCTAGACTGCGATACGTGACCGTCGTCGAAACCGTGCTCGCCCGCACCCCGGAGCCGCTGCGCTCGGTGCTCGTGAAACACCGCGAGCTGCTGAAGTTTGCGATCGTCGGCGGTACGACGTTCCTGGTCGACAACGGCGTCTGGTACCTGCTGAAGCTGAGCGTGCTGGAGTCGAAACCCACCACGGCCAAGGCAATCGCGATCATCGTCGCCACGATCGTGTCGTACGTGCTGAACCGCGAATGGTCCTTCCGCACCCGCGGCGGCCGCGAGCGCACCCACGAGGCCGCGCTGTTCTTCGTGATCAGCGGCGTCGCGGTGGTGGTGAACCTGATCCCGCTGCTGATGTCGCGGTACATGCTGCATCTCGAAGTGCCGCACGTGTCCCGGCTCGTGCAGGAGATCGCGGACTTCACCAGCGGCTCGATCATCGGCATGCTGCTGGCGATGGTGTTTCGCTTCTGGGGCTTCAAAAAGTGGGTGTTCCCGGACGAGCTGGGCCAGCGGCGGCGCGAAGGCGTCACCCGCCTCCCGCGCTGACCCTCAGCGCGGTACCGGCTCCGCGGGCCAGCGGACTTCCCCGACGTCGTCCGGGCGCGGCACTTTCAGGAACAGGCTGAACACCGCCGGACGCTTGTTCGACAGCTCCAGCCGTCCACCGTCGGACTCCACCAGCGCCCGCGCGAGAGCCAGGCCCACGCCGGTCGAGCCGCCGCCGGAGAAGCCGCGTTCGAAGATGTGCGGGGCAAGCTCGTCCGGCACGCCAGACCCCGTGTCGGCGACCTCGATCACCACGGTGCCCTCCGCGTCACCGCGGCGCGCAGACAGCGTGACGGTGCCCGCACCGTGGCGGAGGGCGTTGTCCAGCAACACCCCGATCACCTCGCGCAACCGCGCCGGGGTCACCCGCACCATCAGGCCGTCCGCGATTTTCAGCCGCAGGTTCCGCCCTTCGACCCGCAGCAGCTGCCGCCATTCCTCGGCGACCGCGGGCAGCGTGACCGGCAGGTCCACCGGCTCCGCGTCCACCTCACGGGCGGCGCGGGCCGCCGCCAGCAGCTCGTCGAGGGCTTGCGCCAGCCGGTCGGCCTGCTCCTGCGCGGCGCGCGATTCCTCGGCGACGTCCGGATCCTCGTGTCCGGTCAACGGTTCCAGCCGCAGCTGCAGCGCGGTCAACCGGCTGCGCAGCTGATGCGAGACGTCACCGACGAGCTGCCGCTCCCGCTGTACGAGCTGCGCCAGCGCGGACCCCGACGTGTCCAGTGCTTCGGCGACCATGTCCAGCTCGGCCACGTGGTACCGGCTCGGGTCCGGCCGAAAATCGCCGCCGCCCAGCCGCGACGCCCGGTCCGCGACGTGCCGCAGCGGTTTCGCCAGCCGCCGCGCGGTCACCGTGGCCACCACGGCCCCGGTGCCGACGGACAACACCACCAGCAGCACGACGAGCAACGTCGCCTGGGTTTGCCTCGTGCGCACCGGACCGCTGGGAATCGCCAGCATCACCGTTCCGTCGCGCGCCGTCGGCACCGATTCGATCACCGGGTCCGGACCCGGGTCGGTCCCGAGCCGCTTCTCGTTGAGCCCGTCGGTGCGCACGATCAGCGCGCCGCCGTCCGGGACGCCGACGCGGAACTGCTCGATGTCGATTTCCTGGCCGTTCGCGACCTGGGTGTCCACCGTCGCCGCGATGTTGCGGGCCCGCTCGGCAAGGCTTTCCCGGTTGAGGTTCTCGACCAGCCGCCACGCCGTGATGCCGAGCGGAATGCCGAGTACCGCCGCCGTCACCAGCACGGCGAGGAGGATCGCCAGCAGGATCCGGCGGCGCATGCTCATCCGCGGCTACTCGACATTGAACCGGAACCCGACGCCACGCACGGTCGCGATGCGCCGTTCGCCGTCGGAATGCCCGGGACGGCCGGGCCGCCCGGCCACCTCGTCGGCGGCGACGCTGAGCTTGCGGCGCAGCCAGGACATGTGCATGTCGAGAGTCTTCGACGTCTTCGACTCCAGGTCGTTCCACACCTCGGCGAGGATCTCGTCGCGGCTCACGACCTGCCCGGCCCGGCTCATCAGCACGCGCAGCAGCTCGAACTCCTTGTTCGCGAGCTGCACCTCCTGCGACTCGACGGTGACGAGCCGCGCGCCGAGGTCCATCCGGACGCCGCCGGCCTCCAGCACCTCCGGGACCCTGCGGCGCAGCAGCGCGCGGATCCGGGCGAGCAGTTCGGCGAGGCGGAACGGCTTGGCCACGTAGTCGTCGGCGCCCGCGTCGAGGCCCACCACGAAGTCGACCTCGTCGGTGCGCGCGGTGAGCATCAGCACCGGCAGCTCGGTACCGGCGGCGCGGAGCCGGCGGCACACCTCGAGCCCGTCCATCCCGGGCAGCCCGAGGTCCAGCACGAGCAGGTCGACCCGGTGTGCGGCGGTGGCTTCGAGGACCGCCGGGCCGTCGGTGACGACCTCGATCTCGTACCCCTCCCGATGCAGCGCGCGGGACAGCGGCTCGGCGATGGCCGGATCGTCTTCGGCAAGTAGGACCATGCTCACCTGGCCAACCTTACGGCGAACGGCCGTGAAACCATCGTGACCGTGCCTGACTACTCGGATGACCTCGTTCTCGCCACCCGGCTGGCGGATGCCGCCGACGCACTGACCACCGCCCGTTTCCGCGCGCTGGACCTCGCGGTGTCCGCGAAACCGGACCGCACGCCGGTCACCGACGCCGACACTGCGGTCGAGGACAAGATCCGGGAAATCCTCGCCGCCGAACGTCCCGGCGACGCCGTGGCGGGCGAGGAACGCGGGGGCACGGCGGGCGCGCAAGGCCGGGCGTGGGTGCTCGACCCGATCGACGGGACCAAGAACTTCCTGCGCGGGGTCCCGGTGTGGGCCACGCTGATCGCACTCGTCGAGGACGGCACGCCGGTGGTCGGCATGATCAGTGCGCCGCTGCTCGGCCGCCGCTGGTGGGCCGCCCGCGGCGAGGGCGCGCACCTGCGCGACGCGGCGGGCGAGCGGCAGCTGTCGGTGTCGAAGGTGGGTGCGCTGTCCGACGCGTACCTGTCCACAACGGACTTGAACACCTGGATCGAGTACCACTCCCGCGAGAAGTACCTCGCGCTCACCGAGGCGTGCTGGGAATCGCGCGCGTTCGGCGATTTCTGGCACCACTGCCTGGTCGCCGAGGGCGCGCTGGACGTGGCCGCCGAGTGCATTGTGAACCCGTGGGACGTCGCCGCCGCGCAGGTGATCGTGACCGAGGCGGGCGGCCGGTTCAGCGACCTCTCCGGCGCGGAGACCTACGAGGGCGGCTCGGCGCTGTCCACGAACGGCCTCCTCCACGACGAGGCGCTGGCGGTGCTGCGCCGTCAGTGAGCGCCGGGCAGCACGCCGACTGCGCCCCGGACCACCTGCGACCAGGTCAGCCTGCCGAAGAGGTAGTGGCAGGCGACCTGTTCGGAGGTGAACGCGGCCCAGTCGTAGCGGTTGCCCTGCTCGCGCCAGAACACTTCCCAGCCGCCGTCCGCGGTCGGCTGCAGGCACCAGGTGTTGTCCGCCTCGCGGCCGATGGAGACGACCTCCTCCGGTACCCCGATCACGTCCAGCCACTTCCGCACCGATTGCGTGTTCACCGTGTCTCCCGCCGCACGTCGACCAAGAACCCCAGCGTGACCAGTTCGTCCGCGGAAAGCACCGTACGGTAGCGGATTCCGCCGCCCGGCCCGCCGAACCACTCCGCCGATGTCGACTGCCACACCGGCATCGGCTTCAGCACGCGGTACCGGCGGTACCCCGACCGCAGGGCCGCGGGCGGCAACGCGCGCTCGGCGAACGGCGTGCCGTCCGGCGCGAACACCCGGCCGTGGTCGCCGCCGAAGCGGTCCAGGAGCGTGTTTTCCGGCAGTACCACCGGTTCCGGCGCTTCGGCGCCGCCTTCGGGGAACCGCTGCGCGGGCGGCCACACGTACTCGGCGCCCGCCACGAACCGCCGTTCCCACTCCGCGCCCGCGGGCGGCTCGTACCCCTCGGCCACAGCCGCGGGCGGCTCCGGATCCGCGGGCGGGACCGGGGAACGGCGGTAGCCCTGCTTGACGTACCCGAGCACCGCACGGTCGTCGAGCAACGCCGATTCCGGATGGTCGAACGGCGGACAGCGCACTCCCTCGGCGACGGAATCCGCCGGAGGCAGCTGCCGTTCCGGCCGGTCCGCGGCCACCGGCAGGTACCCGAGCGGGAACATGTGGACCGCGAACAGCGCCAGGACACTCTCGCGATCGGTCGGGAGCGCACCCACGCGGCGGCTCTGCTCGGGCAGCACTCCGGTACCGGACGGCGGCGTGGGCACCTCGTCGAAGCCGCGCTCCAGCAGCCCGCCGTACTGGGCAGGCACGTGCACCGGGCCGGTGGCCAGGTCGGTGTGGGCCAGCTCGGGGTGGGACCGATCGGCGTGGGCCTGATCGGGGCGGGCGGGGTCGCGGTCGGGGCGGGCCGGATCGGAGTCGGCCGGGTGGGGCTGGTCGGACACGGGCACCCTCTTCTCGGTCGTGCCGGCACCGGTTCGGACGTCGGTCCGCACCGGGAGGTTCCGGACGAACGAGGATGCCACCTTATCGGGCGAACCCGATCCGCCGCCGCACCAACGCGCGGGCCGGTCCGCGCTCCTGCACCACCTCGAACCCCGCACGGGTGAACATGCCGGTGGTCCCGTGGTACCGATCGTTCGCGGCGCGGGCACCGTCCGCCACGGGGTAACCCTCGACGCAGTCCGCGCCGTGCTCGGCCGTGTAGTCCACGGCCGCGCGCAGCAACGCGCTCGCGAGCCCACGCCGACGACCGCGGCGATCGACATAGAAGCACGTGATGGCCCAGACCGCGCCCGGTTCGTCCGACGCCATCACGCGCGACCGCGTGAGCCGCGGGTTGTCCGCCCGCGGCGACACCGCGACCCAGCCGAGCGGTTCCCCGTGGACGACTGCCAGCAGCCCCAACGGTTTTCCATCCGCCGCCTCGCCGCGGACGTGCTCCTTCTCAGCCGGCAATCGCGTTGACGACTCGTGACGGCGACGGGCGGCCCAGCTGCCCGGCCATCCACACGCTGGTCTCCACCAGCTTGCCGAGGTCGACGCCGTGCTCCACCCCCAGTCCTTCGAGCAGCCACACCAGATCCTCGGTGGCGAGGTTGCCCGTCGCGGATTCGGCGTACGGGCAGCCGCCGAGCCCACCCGCCGACGAGTCCACAGTGGACACTCCGGCGCGCAGGGCGGCCTCGGTGTTGGCCAGCGCCTGGCCGTAGGTGTCGTGGAAGTGCACGGCGAGTGCGGACTTGTCCCCGAACGCCTCGATCAGCCGCGTGACCTGGTTCGTGGTCGCCACGCCGATGGTGTCGCCGAGGGAAAGCTGCGAGCAGCCGAAGTCGAGCAGCCGCTTGCCCGCGCGCACGACCTGTTCGGCGGGCACCACGCCCTCCCACGGGTCGCCGAAGCACATCGACAGGTAGCCGCGGACTTCCAGGCCCTCCTTGCGGGCCCGCGTGACGACCGGCTCGAACATGGCGAACTGGTCTTCGAAAGTGGAGTTGAGGTTGCGCTGGGCGAAGGTGTCGGTGGCGCTGGCGAAGATCGCGATGTGGTCGACCCCGGCGTCGAGCGCTCGGTTCAGGCCGCGGTCGTTCGGCACCAGCACCGGGTACCGCACACCGTCGCGCCGGTCGAGCCCGGCGAGCAGCTGCTCGGCGTCGGCGAGCTGCGGGACCCACTTCGGGTGCACGAAGCTCGTCGCCTCGAGGGTGGTCAGCCCGGCGCCGGCGAGCCGGTCCAGGAATTCGAGCTTGACCTCGACCGGGACGACGGAGTCCTCGTTCTGCAGCCCGTCGCGCGGCCCGACCTCCCAGATCTCCACCCGCGGCGGCAGTCCGGCCGCAGGCACCCGTTCCGGCAGGCCGACCTCTCGAGCACCCACGTCAGCGTCTCCTTCCGCGCGGTTCCCGGCCGCGCGGCGGCAGGGGTTCGGTGTCCTGCGGGCCGGGCGTGCCGTGGTAGTCGTCGTAAGGATTGTCGTTGACTTCGCGGTAAATGACCGTGTGCACGTGCTCGACGTGGGGAATGTCATCGAAGCGCAGCGGCTCGTCCGAGGCCGATTCGATGATGAGCGTGCCGCAGCCGAAGATCCGGTCGAGCAGACCGTGCTCGAACTGCACGCTGTTGATCCGGGACAGCGGAATGTCGATGCCGGTGCGCTTGAGCACGCCCTCGCGCGCGATCAGCCGGTCCGTGGTCACGATGAAGTGCGTGGTGCGCCAGCGGACCAGCGGCGCGAGGAAGAGCCACCCCACGAGTACCAGCGCGACCACGCCGATCGCGATCATCGAGACGCTGTTCCACGGTCCGGCGAGGTCCTTGGTGACCAGCA
This sequence comes from Amycolatopsis jejuensis, assembly GCF_000717335.1. Lineage (GTDB taxonomy): Bacteria > Actinomycetota > Actinomycetes > Mycobacteriales > Pseudonocardiaceae > Amycolatopsis > Amycolatopsis jejuensis. The sequence goes on along the minus strand of NZ_JNYZ01000023.1, from coordinate 62,754 downwards.
GCAGCCACACCGCCGCGCCGACGGTGATCACGAACGCCAGGAACGGGAAGATCAGCATCTTGAAGTGCGGGTGGCTGTGCACCACCACGCGTTCGTTCTGGCTGAGCAAATCGTCCGGATAGGCCACGGCGTGCGCCCCCTGCGAGTGTGTAGCGGTGTGGTGGATCCACCGTACCGGCGCCGGACCCGGGCAGGCGCGCCCGATCAGGTCAAGCAGGGCGGACGTGCACCACGTCACCGGCGAAGACGGTGAGCCGCCGCCCATCGGGGACGTCGACCTGCAGCTGGCCCGCGGCGTCGACGTCGGCCGCGCGCCCGGTGAGCGTGGACCCGTCGGGCAGCTGCACCTGTACGTCCTGGCCCAGCGTCGCGCACTGCGCGCGGTAGTCGCCGAGCAGACCGGCCTCGGTGAGGTCCCCGGCGGCCAGCCGCCAGCGCCGTTCGAGGTCGTCGAAGCGGGTGAGCAGGGCGAGCGCGACCTCGGTGCGGTCGGTGGACGTCGCGCCCTGCTCGGCGAGCGAGGTCGCGGCCAGCCCGCCCGGACCGGCCGGGACGTCGTCGCCGAGCGGCAGCACGTTGAGCCCGATGCCGAGCACGACGGCCGGTTCGTCGCCGGACACGGCCTCGGCGAGGATGCCCGCGCACTTGGCCCGCTCGGGTCCGGCGAGCACGTCGTTGGGCCATTTGAGTGCCGCGTCGACCCCCAAATCGGTGGCGACGGCGTACACCGCAAGCCCGGCAACCACGGACAGTGAGCCGAGCGCGGCGAACGGCACGCCGGACGGCCGCAGCCCGATGCTCAGATACAGCCCGGCGCCCTTCGGCGAACTCCACGAGCGAGCCCGCCGACCCACCCCCGCGGTCTGCTCCTCGGCCAGCAGGACGGTCCGGTCGGCGGCTCCCGCGACGAGGGATTCCCGCAGGTCGGCATTGGTGGAACCGGTGGTCGCCACGACGTCGAGGCGGGCGTAGCGGCCGCCGAGTCCGTCCCGCAGCCGGGTCGCGTCGAGTTCAGGCATGCGACCACAATATGCCCACGATATGAGAGTCCCCCTAACGTGCGAGCCGTTCGCTCGTTACGCAGAGGTGCGCTCTTCTAAGTTGGACGCCGTGACGCCGCCGGAGACCCGCACCGCCGGCCCGTCCTGGGCCCGCGGTGCACTGCATCGTGCGCTGGTGGCGTTGCCGCTCGTGGCCGGGCTGGCCACCGCGGGCTGGCTCGTGGCCGGCCGCGACCAACCCGCGCCCGCTCCGGCCGAGGCAGCGCTCACCGCGCCCGCGCCGGTCAGCGGGCCGTCGGTGCTGCAGGCGAGCGCCCCGGTACGCGCACAGGAACCGGCGCAGGGTGCGGCGGGTGGCGGCGGTGGTCCGTCGCCGCTGGAGCAGTGGGCGGGTTCGCTGGCCGGACCGCTCGACATTCCGGCGCCCGCGCTGCTCGGGTATGCCAACGGTGAGCTGACGATGCGCAACGAACACCCCGATTGCCATCTGTCGTGGGTCACGCTCGCGGGCGTCGGCCAGGCCACTCGCGACGGCGCCCCGATGGGGTTGTCCCCGGCGCAGTGGAAGAAATACGGCGCGGAGATCCCGGGAATCGCGCACCCGGCGTTGTCCGATCCGTCTTCGGCGTCCGTCGCCGCGGGCCGCGCACTGTGCGCGAGCGGCGTCGACCTGTCGGCGGGCAACGGCTGGTGGAAGGCCATGTCCGGGTACCACAACGGCAGTGACATGGAGCTGTTCCGGCAGCGGGTGCTCGGGTACGCGCAGCTGTACGCCACGCTTTCGCTCGACCCGGCCAAATCCGCGTCGCCGCCGGTGCGCGCCACACGGTTCGCGCTGGGGCAACTGGGCCTGCCGTACGTCTGGGGCGGCAACGGCCCCGACGCAGGCGCCGCGGGTTTCGACTGCTCAGGCCTCACGAAGGCGTCGTACGACAGCGCGGGTGTCGCCTTGCCGCGTACGGCAGACAGCCAGTTCCGCGCGCTGCCGCCGGTCGCGCGCGGGCAGGAACCGCAGCTGGGTGACCTGGTCTTCTACGGCAATCCGGCCACGAACATCCACCACGTGGGGCTGTATCTGGGGAACGGCCTGATGATCAACGCGCCCACCGAGGGACAGGCCATCCAGATCCACACGTTCCACACCCCCGGCGACGACTACGCGGGAGCGGGTCGGCCGACCGGCTGAAGTTCGTCTCGTTTCCGGGGCGCGGCAACGAGTGCGACGAGGAGAACGACGGCGGCGGCACCGAGTGCGACGGCCGGCGTCTGCAGGACGATCACGAGCCAGCCGAAGACGGCCGCACCCAGTGAGCCGCCGAGTTGCCGGGCGAACGTCACCGTCGCCATGGCCGAGCCGAAGTGCTCCGGCGGGGCGCACGCGATGCCCAGCAAGGGGTACGCCTGCATCGACAGGCCGAGGGCAGCGCCGGACAGCGCGAGCCCGAGCAGTGCGGCGATCCCCGGCTGAAAGGGGAGCGTGGCAAGCAAACCCAGGCCTGCCACGCCCATGCCCAGCCCGAGCCGTCCCCACGGGACCATGCGTGGGTAACGGCGGGCCACGATGGAAAACGTGATCGTGACTGCGAGCTGACCTCCGGTCAGGGCGACCAGCATGCCGCTGACCGTGGCCGCGTCGTAGCCGGTACCCGCGATGACGGCGAGCGGGATGAAGGTGAAGGTGCCGAAGAGGGCGATCCCGCTGAGCCCCGTCGCGACGATGGATCTGGCGAGCCCGCGGGAAGCGAAGAGCCCCGGCGGGATCAACGGGTTCGCCGCGCGCCGTTCGCACCGCACGAACCACCAGGTCCCCGCAGCCGCGGCTCCGGCGAGCACAGACGCCCACGCCGGCGAGTTCGCGAGCTGTTCGAAGGAGCCGAGCAGCACGATGCTCGACGCGACGACGGCAATCAGCACGGTGCCGAGGACGTCGAACCCGCGGAGCGACGAAACCCCTTCCCCAGCAGGTAAACCACGTAAACCGAGCATCAGCGCGACGAGGCAGACGGGCACGTTGATCAGGAAGATCGACGGCCATCCCCAAGCCGCGGACACGAACCCGCCCACCGGCGGACCGGCCAGCGCGGAGACGGCCGTGGCCGCGCTCAGCCAAATCTGGCGGCGTACCAGTTCGGTCTTGTCGAACAACACGCCCATGGTGCTGACCGCAGTCACGATCAACCCGGCCCCGCCGACGCCCTGCACCGCCCTCGCCAGGATCAGCGTGAGCATCGAGCCCGACGCCGCGCATGCCAGCGACCCGGCGCCGAAGACGAGCACCGAGGCGGTGAAAACGGCTCGCCGGCCGAGGACGTCGCCGAGCTTTCCGGCGAGCGGGGTCGTCACGGTCACGGTGAGCAGGTACGCCGCGGTCACCCCGGCGATCGCCCCGGTGTGGAGGTCGCTCCCGATCGACGGCAAGGCCGCGACCACGATGTTCGTGTCCAGCTGAGCCAGCAGCATGCCCAGCAGCAGCGCGGCGAAACCGGCCATCCGCCCCTCCATATGTATGCGATTCGCATATAAATATAGCATGCGTTTCGCATACACTTGGGGCATGCGCGAACCCCGTGGTCCCGGCCAGACGCTCTTCCGCTTCGTCCGCTACTGGTCACGGCGCTGGACCGGAGCGGGCCAGGCGGTGGACGCCGAACGCGGCCGGGACGTGATGGTCGTCGAGGCGGTACAGGCTTGGCGGGACCGCGGCGGCGCGACGGTCAACGATGTCGCCGACGAGCTGGGCATCGACCAATCGGGCGCGAGCCGGTTCGTTGCGCAGGCGGTACAGCGTGGCTATCTGCGGAAGGTCGCTTCGCCGCGCGATGGACGGCAGCGCCGACTGGCGGTCACCGCTGCCGGGGCCGATCTGGTGGAAGCCGCGCACGAGTGGCAGGAGACGGTGTTCGCGGAACTGACCGCTGACTGGTCGCGCTCCGAAGTGATCCAGTTCCATCACCTGATGGAGCGGTTGATCCGGCCCCGGTGACTCCCCGCGGGCTGGAGTTTTCCGGTTTCGCCCGCCGGCCCGATCGTCGTCGCTTATGCTCCGGACATTCTTCCTGAGGGGAAAGGCACTTCATGTCCGCTCGTGCATTGCCTGTGTTCGCCATGGGCGTTTTCCTGCTGGTTGCCGGGTGTTCGAGCGGCGTGAGCGGCTCGGCGGCTCCGGCGTCTTCTTCGTTGAGCTTGGCCCCGGCCTCGTCCACCTCGTCGGCACCATCGTCGACTTCGACGGCGCCGTCGACCTCCGCGCCGCCGACGAGTTCCACGCAACAGGGCGCGGTCGAGCGGTACGAGGCCTTCATGCACGCGGTGGGCAAGCAGGACGTCGCGACGGTGTGCGAAATCGCCGGTCCGGCCGCGAAAAAGGCGGAGGACCAGGGATTCGGGCCGTGCGAGCAGACGATCCCGATCTCGTTCGGGATGATCTCCGCCGCGCAGAAGAAGGCACTGCTGACCGCCACCGTCGACCGGTCTCGTATCACCGAGGGCGCGAAGAAGGTCGAAATCCCGGCCAGCGCAGTGAAAGCCAGCGTGAAGTTCACCGACGGCGACCTCGGCGACGCAGTATTGGAACTCCGCAACGGCAAGTGGTACGTGGTGGACTAATGCGCCGGACGCACCCGCCGGTGCCGCACCGCGTCCGCCGCGCCGAACCGGGTCACCACGGCCGCCAGCACCTCCCGAGCCGCGGCGACCCGGTCCGCGCCGAAATCGTCCGCAAGCTCGGCGTCGAGGTCCGCCCGATGAACCCGCGCGGCCCGCACGGCGTTTTCGCCGTATTCCGTCAAGTGCACCAACCACGCGCGCGCGTCCTCGGGTGACTTCCGCCGCGTGAGGACGCCGCGCCGTTCAAGATCCGCGACCGCCTTCGACGCCGCCTGCTGACTCACCCCCATCCGCTCCGCGATCGCGGTGATCGACACCGGTCCCGCAACCACGTGCTGGATCACGACGCCGTCGTTGAACCGCAGCTCCCCGAAACGCTCGGCGACCATCCTGCGCTGGACCTCGTCCGCCATCGCCCAGCCCGCGAATACCGCGACGAGTGACAGGTCCAGGTCCGCCGGCGTACATTGCACAACCATGGTTGTGCAATGTAGCAGTCCCCCGGCGAAGGTGGTCGACGATTTCGTCCGCGTGGCGCACCGGATCGTGTGGTGCACGGTGGCGACCGTCGACCGCCGGGACCGTCCGCGGTCGCGGGTCATTCATCCGTATTGGGAACGCGTCGGCGACGGCCTTGTCGGGTGGGCGTTCACGCGACCGACGCCGCTGAAGGTGGCACATTTGACGCGTCGGCCTTATGTGTCGTGTTCGTATTGGGATCCGGCGCACGAGGTCGCGGTCGCCGAATGCGCGGCAGAATTCGCCGAGGACGAACCGACGCGGCGCAGGGTGTGGGATTTCTTCTTGGCTGCAGCCGAACCGCTTGGCTACGACCCACGGATTCTGGGGGACAACATCGTGGTCCTCAAGATGACCCCGTGGCGGCTGAGCACCGCCGACGGCGCATGGCTCAGCGGGTGACCGGCGCAAAACGTGCCGCCAACGCACGTGGGGCGCAATCGCCGAACCCACTGCTGCCGAGCCACGCGGCTACAACCCCAGATCCGCGACAATGTCGTCGCCCCAAGAAAATGACTCCATGGCGGCTGAGCACCGCCTACAACACTTGGCAAACCCTTGACGAGTATCGGGGGTCAAACGCGCCGATTGCGGCCGCTGGAATGCACCGCGGCCGAACCACTCGGCGAGCAACGCCGACAACGCGTGGGTCAGCGGGTGACCGGCGCAAAACGTGCCGCCACCGCACGCGCGCCGTATGCCAGCAGCAAGCCGAGAGCCGCGCCGAGGGTGTTCATCAGCCAGTCGTTTGTGTCGCAGGCGCGGCCGATCGCCGGGACCAGCGCCTGCACTGCCTCCACGAGAGCCGACAGGACTGTTCCACCCAAGCCCACCAGCAGCGGGCGCCGCGCGGGCAAAGCGGCGAAGAACACCAGCGGCACGAACAACGCGACGTTGGCCACGAGTTCGACACTCGTCAGGCTCGGCAGGCTGAACTGCACCGTGCACGCTGCCACGTCCATGTCCCGGGAGGCCGGGACCAGCGTGAGCGCGAGAATCGAGAGCAGCGAAAGCCCTGCCAGGCCCAGTGCGATCCGGGTCCCGAAGCGGCGGCTGCGCAGCAGCAGGACCCCGATTACCGCGCAGGCAAGCAGGATCAGCACGAAAGCCAGCGGGACGAGTCCGCAGTGGTCGAGCAGGAAGTTCGTGATCATGACTGGCTGAGCATAGCAGTGTTATGCGACGTTCGACGGGGCCCCCGGGCATCACCGAGTCCACTGTGGAGCGCCTGCCCGCCGGGCGACCTCCGTCGCCTTCCGGTAGTGCTCAGCGGAGGGCAAACCCAGTTGCACGGCCAAATCACCGAGATACTGCGCCACTGGACCCAGGGTAACCAGGCCGGTCCCCGCGCCCGCGAGTTCGTTCTCCGCCGGGGCCAGCAGGTCGTAAGCCTGCTGTGGATCCTCAGTGGACAGACATGCGCGTAGTTCCTGCAACAGGTCCGGCCGCGCAGCGGGTAGCTGCCAATCCTCCACTGTGGACTCCAGGCCGTGCTGCACGTAAAGACAATGCAGGGCGAGCGGGAGCATTCCCCGGTCCACTCCGGACATTCCGCTGCCCGAAAGACGGGCCGCGGCAGCGCGGTATGCCGCCTCCGCCGCGGGCACCGGACCGGTGACTGCCAGCCGCAGTGCGCGGTACCACTCGGTGAAGACTCCAACTAAAGGCAGGTCGTATTCCTCGGCCAACCGGTCGGCGGCGGCCGCGTGCGTGTCAGCGGCCGCGAAGTCGGCGAGGGCCGAGCGGGCCTGTACCAGTACCAGGTGGCCCAACACTTCGAACGTCACCAACCGGTGCCGGGCGGCCAGGTCGACCAGTTCCGCCCCGATCCGGGCACGTTCCGGGGCCAATCCGGCGCGCGTGAACGTCTGCGTCCATCGCGCGTTCAACGCCAGCGCCAGCAACGCGGGATCGTCGACCGTCCGCGCCAGCGCCTCCGCCTCGACAGCCGCGTCGTGCGCCCGCGAACCGCCGTCGCTGCGGAGTTCCAACGCAATCGTCGCCAGCAACCGTGCCCGGACCGGCGGCGGCAATTCGGTGGCCAGCACGCGTTCCGCGGCATCGGCGATCCGGCGAGCCAGCGCGGGGTCGTCGTTCTCGGTCCAGATGCCGGGAACGTCGAAGGCGGTCAACACCCTGGTGGTCAACGCGAGATCGGCACCGGCGAGGTCCAACGCCTCCGCGCGGTACCGGCGGGCGGCAGGCAGCGAACCCGCAATCGCCGACGTGCGCGCCAGCCCCATCAACACTTCGACGGTACGCGGACCCTGCGCCAGTGCGGCCTGCCACAGCCGAACCGCTTCCTGCGGCGCGAAATCCCGCTCGGCCCGTTCCGCCGCCGCCCGAGCGTAACCGGCGCCACGATCGTCTCCGGCCAGCAGGAAGTGGTGCGCCAGCAACGAAATCTCCGCCGGACGATGCCGCGCCAATGCCTCGCCGACCTCCCGATGCAGCTGCGCCCGCCGCGCCAGCGACAGGTCGTCGTACATCGCATCGCGGACCAGGGCGTGCGCGAACCGGAACGTCCGAGGACCGGTTTCCGTGAGAAATCCCGCCTGTACCGCGGTTTCCAGCTCTTCGAGAACGTCGCCGAGCAGGCCGAGGTCGACCTCAGCCCCGATCACCGCCGCCTTTCCCAGCACCGCACGCACGGGTTCAGGCAGCGCCGCCAGCCGGTGCCGAACGACATCGCGCACGCCATCCGGTAAATCCTCGGAGCCAGCGCGCGCAAGTTCCTTGACGAAGAACGGATTTCCCCCGGTCCGCCGATGAATCATCGCCGCGGAATCGGCACCGACCAGCTCGGCCACCGCCTCGACGGACAGCCCGCCCACGTACAACCGCACCGGATCGGCCCGCGCGAGCCGCCCCAGCGCGGTGGTCAGTTCCGCGGACACCTCGGTGGCGCGATAGGTCGCAATCACCATTAGCGGCAACGGTTCCCCGGTCACCGCGGCGAGCAGCGCCAAGGTTTCCTCGCCCGCCCAATGGATGTCGTCGAGCACGAGCAGCAGCGGACCTCGGCGCGCGACGTCCGCGAGCCGCTCGATCACCGCGTGGTGCCACTGGAACCGCGCCACCGCCGGGTCGTCGGCCGCTTCCCGGGGCGGAACAGGTTCACCCAATGCGGCGAGAATTCGGGTCCACGGCCAAGCCGGTGGTACGCCGCCGCCGTCCGGGTTCGCGCCCCACGCCGTCGTCCAGCCGAGCCGCGCGGCGAATTCCTCGGCCAGCGCCGTCTTACCCGCACCTGCCTCACCGGACACGAGCACGAGCCGGAACCGTTTCCGCTCGGCGACGTCCGCCGCGGCCTCGGCAAGCCGCGCCAGCTCCGGGTCGCGTCCGGCCAGCCGCGGTCCGCGAACCGGCGGGACCAGCTGCGGGGCCTGCGCGAGTACGTCCTGCTCCAGCTGCCGCAACGCCGGACCCGGATCGATGCCGAGTTCCGCCGCCAGCACCGTCCGGGCCCGCCGCAGCGCCGCGAGCGCCTCGCCCTGGCGTCCGGTGCGGTACAACGCGAGCGCGAGCAGCCGCCACGCGTCCTCCCGCAGCGGCTGAGCGTCCACATAGGACTCCAGATCGGGTACCGCCTCGGCCGCGCGGCCCAGGTCCAGCAGCCCGGCGGCCCGGCGTTCCAGCGCGAGCAGCCGAAGTTCGGTCAGCCGGGACCATTCGGAGCGCACCCACGGCTCGTCGGCGAACTCCGCATACGGCTCGCCCCGCCACCAGCCGAGTGCCTCGTCGAGCTGCGCAACCGTCGGATTTCCGCGCAGCAACGCCTCGAACCGCCACGCGTCGACCTGGTCCGGGGCCGCCCGCAGCGCGTACCCGGGCGCCTCGGTGACCAGCAGCGTCGCCGGTGTCCGCGGCGGCCGATCCGGTTCGAGCGAACGCCGTAACGCACCCACGAACGTCTGCACGGCACCGACCGCACCCGCGCGCGGCTCGGCCCACAACGCGTCGACGAGCGCGTCCGTGGAAACGACTTGCCCGCGGGCGACGAGCAGGCGCGCCAGCACCGCGCGATGCCGCGGCCCGTGCAGCGCCACCGGCCCTCGCGCGTCGCGGGCCACCAGCGGACCCAGCACCGCGAACGACACAGCCATCGGCTCCGTACTGTAATCGCTGATCGAATACTGATCGGCCCCGCGCAGGCTGTCGACATGAACTTCGACTACCAACGAGTGCCCGTCGCCGAGAACGTCTCACTGAATGTCGCCGTCGCCGGCTCCGGCTCCCCCGTCGTGCTGCTGCACGGCTTCCCCGAGACCCACCTGATGTGGCGGCACGTCGCCGCCGACCTCGCCGCCGACCACACCGTGCTCTGCCCCGACCTGCGTGGTTACGGCGACAGCGACAAACCCGCCGACGACGGTCAGACCTACTCCAAGCGCACCATGGCCGCCGACGTCGTCGCCCTCGCCCGCGCCTTCGGCCACGAGAAGTTCGCGCTGGCCGGGCACGACCGCGGCGCGCTCGTCGCGATCCGCGCCGGCCTCGACCACCCCGGCCACGTGACCCACCTGGCGATCCTCGACGTACTGCCGACGCTCGACATGTGGAACGTCCTGAGCGGCGTCAACGCGGCCGTCGCCTTCCATCTGTATCTGATGGCGCAGCCGCCCGGACTGCCCGAGCAGCTGATCAGCGGCGCCCCAGACGCATTCTTCGGCCACTTCCTCGACCAGTGGGGCGCCGACCCGGAAGCCATCCCGGCCGACATCCGCGCGCGGTACCTCGAAGCGTGCCGGAACGCGGTCCCGTCCATCGTCGCCGACTACCGCGCGTCCGCCGGCATCGACATCGAGCAGGACCGCGCCGACCGCGAGGCGGGTAAGCAGCTGGAGATGCCGGTCACCGTGGTGCAGCAGGATTGGGGTGTCGCACTGGGCTACGACGCGGTCGCGCTGTGGCGCGCGTGGGCGCCGACCTGCGTGCACGAGACCGTCACCACCGGGCACTTCATGGCCGAGCAGGCCCCGGCCATGGTCACCAAGACCCTGCGCGAGCTGTTGCTGCGCTGACCCGCGGGGTACGCCCTGCCGGTGTCGGACCGGAATGTCAGACTGGTCGCTGACCAGCGGATCTGACAACCGGGGAGCGCAATGGGCGACGGCCGTTCTCCCGCGCAGGTGCTGTCGGCGGAGCTGGCCGCACTGCGCGCGCAGGCCGGGGACCCGTCGTTCCGCAAGATGGCCGAACGCTCCGGGCAGATCTCGCACACCACGCTGCACGAGGCTGTCCGGGGCACCCGGTTCCCGTCGTGGGACACGACGCGTGAGTTCGTGCGGGCTTGCGGTGCGGACGAGCAGCAGTGGCGGTGGCGGTGGGAGGAGCTCAAGGGAGTTCCGCCCGAGCCGATCGGGGAACCGGCGCCCGAACCGGTGGTGGCACCGCTCGTGGTCAGCACGGAACCGGCCACCCCGCGGCCCCGCCGGAAGTACGCGCTGGCCGCGGCTGCCCTGGTCGTGGTGCTGTTCGGCGGGATCGCCGCGTTCGTGGTGCCGAAGCTGGGTACGCGCACCGGAGACGCCGGGGCCCGCATCCCCGGCGACAACACCAAGTTCATCTCCGACGTCACCGTCCCCGACGGCACCACGATCCGCACCGGGGAGACCGTGCTCAAGGTGTGGGAGCTGCAGAACGCCGGTTCGGTGGTCTGGCACGAGCGGTACCTGCAGCGGATGGACCTGCCGCCGGGTCCGGGCGCCTGCCGGACCCCCGAGCGGGTGCTGATCGGCGACACCGCACCGGGCGACCACGTGATGGTGAGCGTGCCGGTGACCGCGCCCGATTCGCCGGGCCGGTGCTGGATCGGCTGGAAGATGGTCGACGCCTCGGGTGCCGAGTTCTTCACCACGCGCCGTCCGGTGTACGTACTGGTGACCGTGGTCTCCTGAGGACTGTCAGATTCTGTAAGACCCATACCGGACACCCCCGGTACCTCGCCAGGATGGGAGTCGCTGGGGGTCGGCCCGTGGCAAGTCCGTGGCCACCTTCACGGAATCAGATTCCCTCATGGTTCCCTTCACGGACTTTGCCACGGGCCGCCGGTTTCAGGCGGTGCGGCGGAAAGTCGTGCGGTAGGCGCTGGGCGAGACGCCGAGCGCGGCCTGCAGGTGCTGGCGCAGCGAGGCCGCGGTGCCGAACCCACACGCCGCAGCAACGCGGTCGATCGGCAGTTCGGTTTCCTCCAGCAGCTGCCGCGCCCGTTCCACTCGCTGCTGGGTAAGCCACTGCAGAGCCGAAATCCCGACCTCGTCGCGGAAGCGGCGAGTGAACGTGCGGGTGCTCATCGACTCCTTCGCCGCCAGGTCACGCAGGGTCAGCGGCCGTTCGAGGTGCTCCAGCGCCCAAGCCCGCGCGGCGGCCGTCGACGGCGAACGCGGCTCGGGTACCGGACGGCGGATGAACTGCGCCTGCCCGCCCTCACGATGCGGCGACACCACCGTGCCGCGCGCGACCTCGTTGGCCACGGCCGCGCCGAAGTCGCGGCGGATCAGGTGCAGGCACAGGTCGATGCCGGACGCGACCCCGGCCGAGGTGTAAACGTTCTCGTCCTCGGTGTAGAGGACGTCCGGGTCGAGGCATACCCGCGGGTACTCGAGCTGGAACTCGCACGCCGACCGCCAGTGCGTGGTCGCGCGTTTGCCGTCGAGCAGGCCCATCGCGGCAAGCACGAACGCGCCGGTGCAGATCGACGCGATCCGCGTGTCCGGCCGGATCAGGCCCATCGCATGCGCGACCGGCGGCGTCAGCTGGTGTCCGGTGGGCTCGTACTCGGCCGACGACGCGGGCACGATCACGGTGTCCGCCTCGGCCACGGCCTCCGGACCACGCGGGACGGGGATGGTGAAGTCGGCGTCGGTGCGGATGTCACCCGGCTCCGGCGTGCACGTGATGACCTCGTACAGCCGCTCGCCGGTCGCCGAACGGGCCTGCCCGAACAGGCGGTGGACGATGCCGAGCTCCATCACGAGCATGCCGTGGCGCACCAGCACCGCGACCTTGTGCCGCTCGGGGTGCCGGAAAACAGCCATGGCTCGATTCTTGCACAAGGTGGCCATCCGGCCACTGTTTCGCGTCCCGATGCGGATGCACCCTGACGACATGAACGTCCTGTGGGTCTTCGCTCATCCCGAACCCGAATCCCTCAACGGCGCCCTCCGCGACGACGGCCTGGCCACGCTGCGCAGCCTCGGTCACGAAGTGCGCGAATCCGACCTCTACGCCATGCGCTGGAACCCGGTGGTCGACAAGATCGCCACGGTGCCCGGCGACGTCCGCGCCGAGCACGAGAAACTCGCCTGGGCCGACACCGTCATCGTGCAGTTTCCGCTCTGGTGGGCGGACACCCCGGCCATTCTGAAGGGCTGGTTCGACCGCGTCCTGGTGCAGGGTTACGGCTACGACTTCCGCGACGAAACCGGCCACGTCCTGCGTTATGGCAACGGCGTGCTGGCCGGAAAGCGCGCCATGGTGGTGGTCACCGCGGGCGCGCATGCGGAGAGCCTCGGCCCGCGCGGTGCGCACGGCTCGCTCGATGACCTGCTGTTCGGCGTCCAGCACGCCACGCTCTTCTACACCGGCATGACGGTGCTGCCGCCGGTCACCATCACGGGCACGAACCGGATGACGCCGGAGCGCTTCGAATGCACCGCCGAGCACCTGCGCAAGCGTTTGCATTCACTGGAAACGGCCGATCCGCTTCCGTATCGCACGCAGGACGGCGGCGACTACGACCGTCGTCTCGTGCTGCATCCGGACGTCGCTCCCGGCCGCAGCGGCTACGGGATCCACCTGGCTTCTTGACCCGCATATGCCGCCGTGGTTATATACGGGCATGGCGATCCTGCAGACCAGCCCGTCCGGCAGGCCGGGCGTGACGATCGAACGGCACCTGACCCATCCGCCGGAGAAGGTGTGGCACGCGATCACCACGCCAGAGGAGCTGGCGCATTGGTTCCCGGCCGCGGTCACCCTGCCGGAACGCCCCGCGGCGGGCGGCAAGATCACGTTCACCTTCACCGAAACCGGTGACACCAGCGAGGGCGAAATCCTCGCCTACCAGCCTCCCGGGCTGTTCGAGTTCAGCTGGAACACGGACGTGATCCGGATCGAGGTGTCGGCCGAGCGCACCGGCAGCAAGCTGGAGTTCACGCACACGTTCAACCGCGGCGAGCCGGAGATCGCACTGATCGCCGCCGGACGGCACACCACCGGCTGGGTCGCCTGCCTGGAATCGCTCGACGCGGCACTCGACGGCCGGACCCCGGTGCTCCCGACGGACTGGCACGCGCGGATGCTGCACTACATCGAGGAATGGGGCCTGGAATACGGCGAAATCCTCAAAAGCGAAATCCTCAATGGCGGCAAGGAATTCCGCTTCCGCCGCGACCTGGTCTGGCCAGCCCCAGCCGATGTGTGGCAACGGCTCCTCGAGTTCGCGGGAGACGCCGAGGTCCTGGAGTCACGCTCGCCGGAGGTACTGGAGTACACGGACCACGGCCGCGTCCGATGGGAAGTGACGGCCGACCCGCTGGACGGCGTGCGGGTGGAGCTGAGGCAAACGGTCCCGGCCGACCTCGCCGACCAGCTGCCGGATCTGATGGCCACCCGGCATGAGCAGTTGAACGCGCTTTTTGCTGCTTCGTTCGATCTTGCGCTGGATCCGTGGTCGGCGGAGAGGGTGGCTTCGACGAGGAAGCAGTACGAAGCCAGCCGCGGGTGACCTAACCGAGCGCTGTGTTGTATGGCGAAACCGCATCTCACCATCCGACGCGCGGGCGATGCTGCGGATCAGCGCACGGGCCTGTTCCTCGTCGGAGGCCACGACCGGGCCGATCACCGTCACGCCGTTGAGCACCGTGCCCAGCGCGTACCCGCCATCGGTCACATGCACGTTCCATACACCCGCGCGACGTCCAACGGGCCGATCGGCCGCGCACCCGGCCCGCCGTCGTCGGCAAAGCGACCCCGGTAGTCATTGCAGCCGCCGTCGACCACGAAACCCATCGATTCATATAGCGGACGCCCGATTTCCGTGGCATGCAAGGAAACCACCGCATCCCCGGCCGCGTCGAGCGCATGCGCCATCACCCGGCGGGCGAGCCCGCGGCGTGCAAACCGCTCGGCGACCACGACCATCGAGACCCGTCGCCGTCGGTCCCGTCCGGGTGAGAATCGCACTCGCTGCGAGACCGCCGTCCGGGGCGTCGATGCCGAACCCACGGCCGACGTCCAGCAGCATCGACCACTTCCGCTCCTCCCGCGGCCAGCCACGATCGGCGCCGAGATCGAGGCAGGCGGGCACGAGCGAGCGGACCGGAAACACCTCGTCACCCTAGTGGCCTTCTGCTGTCGGAGTACCCGGCAAAGGCGCCGTCAGCAGGTGCGGGCGGCCGGTGAGCGGGTGCTGCATCAGCTGCGACCGGACGCCGAAGACTGTCGTGGTGAGGTCGTCGGTGAGCACCTCGGCCGGAGGACCCGACGCGACGAGGCGGCCGGAGTGCAGGACCGCGACGAGGTCCGCGTAGGCGAGGGCATGGTCGAGATCGTGGAAGACGGCAATCCGCGTCAGCGGAAGGCTGCCGAGCAGGTCGAGGAGGTCGAGCTGCGCCCGCGGATCCAGGTGGTTGGTCGGCTCGTCCAGGATCAGCACCGACGCCTCCTGCGCGAGCGCCCGGGCGAGGAGAACCCGTTGCCGTTCACCGCCGGACAGGGTGCTGAACACCCGCTGCGCGAGCGGACCGGCACCGGTCCGCCGGAGGGCCTCGGTGACCAGGTCCCGGTCGGCCGGGCGTTCCGCCGACCACCAGCGCACGTGAGCGTGCCGGCCGGTGCCGACGACCTCGCTCGCGGTGAGGCCGGTTCCGGCGTCCTGGAACTGCGGCACGACCGCCCGGAGCCGGGCGGCTTCCCGCGGTGGCACGGCGCGGACGTCGCGACGGCCGATCAGCACGGCACCACCGACCGGCCGTACCGCCTGGTAGATCGCGCGGAGCAGCGTCGTCTTGCCGGAACCGTTCGGCCCGACGATCGCGAGGAACGCGCCCTCGGGGACCGACAGGTCGATGTCTTGCACGATCGGGGTGCCACCGAGCCGGATCGTGACGGAAGCGAGGTCGACGCGCATCACTGTCCTCGTTCCCGCTGCATCAGGAACAGGAAGAACGGTCCGCCTGCCAGTGCCGTGAAAATCGTCAGCGGGAACTCGTGCGGCGAACCGGCAGTGCGGGCGACGAGGTCGACGGCGACGAGGAACACCGCTCCCAGCAACGCGCCGACGGGAAGGACGCGGCGATGGTCGGCTCCGACGAGCAGACGGGCCGCGTGCGGGATGATCAGCCCGACGAAGCCGACGCCCCCGGCGATCCCGACGGTGACCGCGGCACACAGCGCGGCCACGAGCAGCAAAGACAGCCGAAGCCGGCGCAGATGCACTCCGACGGCTGTTGCGGCGTCGTCGCCCAGGGAAAGCGCGTTCAACGCACGACCTTGGGTCAGCAGCCAGAGGACGCAGACCAGGATGACCGTGACCGGGATCGGCAGCGAGTTCCACCGCGCGCCCGACACGGAGCCGAGGGTCCAGAACAGGATTCCGGTCAGCTGCCCGGGTTTCGCTTGCAGCTGGACGAAACTGGTTCCGGCAGCGGCGATGTAGCCGAGCGCGACACCGGCGAGGACGAGCCGGTTGTCGGTGAAGGCACCGCGCCGCTGGGCGAAAAGAAAGACGAGCGTGAGGACGAGAACCGCGCCGGCGAACGCCCCGGCGGGCACGCCGAGGCCCAGCAACGCACCGCCGCCGGCAACCATGACGAGAACCGCACCGAACGACGCTCCCGAAGAAACCCCGACGACGTACGGGTCAGCGAGCGGATTCCGTACCAGGCCCTGCAACGCGATCCCGGACACCGTCAGCCCTGCCCCGGCGGTCATCGCGGCAATGACCCGGGGAATGCGGTAATCCCACACGATCACGGCGTTCAGTGGCGAGGTGGGCGTACCGATACCGACCTTGGCAAGCACCACCTGCACCACATCGCCGACCGGCAACGGCACGCTGCCGACGCACACGCCGAGCACGGCGACCGCGAGGAGAATCAGGGCGAGCAGCGCGACCCACCCGCCGAGCGGCAGGCGAGTGCGGCTCGGGTCAGAACGAATCCGGGTGAGCAATTCTCGCGACCTTCTCGACTGCCGCGGCATTCGTCGGACCGAAATACAGCCCGTCGCGGACCACGACGTACCGATTCGCTTTCGACGCTGCCCACTGCGGGAATGTGGCGAACGTTTTCGTCGCCAGGGCCTCCACCTCGACGCTGGAATCCGCAAAAATGACGAGTATCTCCACTTCAGCCGCGGCGAGCTGCTCGGCACTGATCATGCCGGAAGCTTCTCGCTGACGCCCGGCAAAAGCGTTCTCCACACCGGCGCGCCTGAGCACTTCGTCGACGATGCCACCGGTCCAGGCCGCCGGCGTTCCGTCCGTGCCCGGTCCGGGGCTCACCACCAGGCCGTGGACCGGCTTCTTGCCGCGCAACACCGCTGCCACCTGCGCGAGCCGGTGTTCTTGTGCTGCGACAACATTTTCCGCCTTGGCCTCGACGTGGAAGACCTTGCCGAGCAGCCGGAGGAAGTCGAAACTGCCCTCGATTCCCACGGTCTCGTAACGGCGCTTCTGCTCGGCGGTCGCTGCTGCTCCGCCCCCGGCGCAATTCGCTGGATTGACCAATGTGTTCGCGCCTGCTGCGGCCAGCTCTTCCCGGGTGGCGAAGCCGGAGCTCCGGTCGAATCCGCCCGGCCACGTGGAAACGACCAGATCCGGTTGCAGGGCGAGCAATTGTTCGGCGGGCACATCGTGGTTCTCGTTCACCGTCAGACCCGCCGTCGGCAATGCCGCAACCTTTTCCGCCAAGGACGGCACATCCGAAACACCGTACGACTGCACGTTCGCGACGATGCGTTCGCTCAGGCCGAGCACCACGAACGATTCCGCCTCCCCCACCGACGTGCCGTTCAGGATCACGACCCTGGATGGCGTCTTCGGGAAGTTCTCGGTCCGGCCGCAGTTCTCCACCCTGACCGAAGTCCCGCCGGTCGCCGGCACGGCCGCGTCCGGTGCCGTGCTGCAGCCGGTCAGCGCGGTTGCCACGACTGCAACAACGGCCACCGGCATCCGGTACTTCGTCATCTATTACTCGCATCCCGCACAGAAGATCATCTTTCGCAACGATGCATTTCTCCGGCAAGCAGCAGGACTGCCTGCTTGCGATAGATTTCTGCCATGCCGTCGCCGACTGCGTCCGCCCGGCCCGGACTCGCCCACCGCATCGCCGTGCTGGCGCTGAACGGGGTCGCTCCGCTCGAAGTCGGCATCCCGTTCCAGGTCTTCGATCGCCGCGACCTGCCCTACGACGTGACTTTGTGCGGCCGCGACGCCGGTTCGATCGCCACCGACAGTGGCTGGACGGTCAACGCCACGCACGCTCTCGACGCGGTGATCGCAGCGGACACGGTGATCGTTCCTGCTTTCCGCGATTTTCTGGCCGAGCCGCCGGACGACGTGGCGGCCGCGCTCCGCGAAGCGAACCGACGCGGCGCTCGAATTGCGTCGATCTGCACCGCGGCGTTCGCGCTTGCTTCGGCCGGATTGCTCGACGGCCGACGCGCGACCACCCACTGGCGCCGAACGGACGAGCTCGCCCGGCGCTATCCGAACGTGGCCGTCGATCCGGCCGCGCTCTACATCGACGACGGCGACATCATCACCTCGGCAGGCGTCGCCAGCGGCATCGACCTGTGCCTCTACCTGCTGCGCCGCGACCACGGCGCGGCCATCGCGAACGCCGTTGCCCGCGACCTCGTCGCCTCGCCGCACCGGGAAGGCGGGCAAGCACAGTTCATCGCCCGGCCGTCGGTGGCCACTGCCCGGACCGGGCTCGGCGAGACTCTGGAATGGGCGTTGACCAGCCTGGACAAGCCGCTTGCGGTCGCCGATCTCGCCGCCCACGCGAGCCGGTCGGCCCGCAGCTTCGCGCGCATCTTCACCGACGAAATGGGCACCAGCCCGATCAAGTGGCTCAACGCCGCACGGGTCGACCAGGCCCGTGAGCTCCTCGAAACCACCGATTTGACCGTCGACGACATCGCTGTCCGCTGCGGTCTCGGCACCCCGGCCAACTTCCGCCGGCACTTCCGCCGAGCCACCGGAACCACCCCGAGCTCGTACCGCCGGATGTTCGCCGGCACTTGACCGCCCGACACCGAGCCGGAGGAGTCCTACGCCACACGCGCGGCAACCACGCAGTAGCTAAGCTCCGCGTCATGAGCAGTGCGACGCAGCCGCTCGGGACGCCGCCCGAGGGAGAACCGGACATCCACACCACGGCCGGCAAGCTCGCGGACCTCTACCGCCGCTACGACGAGGCCGTGCACGCCGGGTCCGCGCGCGCCATCGAGAAGCAGCACGCCAAGGGCAAGAAAACTGCCCGCGAGCGCATCGACCTGCTGCTCGACGAGGGCTCCTTCGTCGAGCTCGACGAGCTGGCGCGGCACCGCTCCACGAACTTCGGCCTGGAGAAGAACCGGCCGTACGGCGACGGCGTCGTCACCGGGCACGGCACCGTCGACGGACGTCCGGTGTGTGTGTTCAGCCAGGACGTCACGGTGTTCGGCGGCGCGCTCGGCGAGGTGTACGGCGAGAAGATCGTCAAGGTCATGGACCTCGCGATCAAGACCGGCCGCCCGATCATCGGCATCAACGAGGGCGGCGGCGCGCGGATTCAGGAAGGCGTCGTCTCGCTCGGGCTGTACGGCGAGATCTTCCGCCGCAACACCATGGCTTCCGGCGTGATCCCGCAGATCTCGCTGATCATGGGCGCGAACGCGGGCGGGCACGTGTACTCCCCCGCGCTCACCGATTTCGTGGTGATGGTCGACGAGACGTCGCAGATGTTCATCACCGGCCCGGACGTCGTGAAGACGGTCACCGGCGAGGACGTCACCTTCGAGGAGCTCGGCGGCGGGCGCACGCACAACACCAAGTCCGGCGTCGCGCACTACCTCGGGTCCGACGACGAGGACGCCATCGCCTACGTCAAGGAACTGCTCTCCTACCTGCCGCAGAACAACCTGTCCGAGCCGCCGGAGTTCGACGCGAACCAGCCGCCCGCCGGGTTCTTCGACGACGTCACCGACACCGACCGCGAGCTCGACACGCTGATCCCCGACTCGCCGAACACGCCGTACGACATGCACGAGGTCGTCACCCGCGTGCTCGACGACGGCGAATTCCTCGAGGTACACGAGCTTTTCGCGCCCAACATCCTGGTCGGTTTCGGGCGGGTGGACGGGCAGAGCGTCGGCGTGGTCGCGAACCAGCCGACGCAGTTCGCCGGCTGCCTCGACATCGACGCGTCCGAGAAGGCCGCGCGGTTCGTGCGCACCTGCGACGCGTTCAACATCCCGGTACTGACCTTTGTGGACGTTCCGGGCTTCCTGCCGGGCACCGACCAGGAGTGGAACGGCATCATCCGCCGCGGCGCGAAGCTGATCTACGCGTACGCCGAGGCCACGGTCCCGCTGATCACGGTGATCACGCGCAAGGCGTACGGCGGCGCGTACGACGTGATGGGCTCCAAGCACCTCGGCGCGGACCTCAACCTGGCTTGGCCCACCGCGCAGGTCGCGGTGATGGGCGCACAGGGCGCGGCGAACATCGTGCACCGCAAGACGCTCGCCAACGCTGCCGCCGACGGCAAGGATGTCGACGCCCTGCGCGCGGACCTGATCCAGGAGTACGAGGACACGCTGCTGAACCCGTACGCGGCGGCCGAGCGCGGCTACGTCGATTCGGTGATCGTGCCCGCGCACACCCGCGGCCACATCGCGAAGGCGCTCAGCCTGCTGCGTACCAAGCGTGAGTCACTGCCGCCCAAGAAGCACGGCAACATCCCCCTGTGAGGCCGCGATGACGGACACTCCCCTGCTCCGCGTGGTCCGCGGCAACCCGGACGACGCCGAACTCGCCGCGCTCACCGCCGTGGTGGCCGCCGCAGCCGCAGCCCCGCCCGCGGCGCCTCCGTCGCGGCGTACGTCGTGGTGGATCGACCGCGCGGCCTCCGTCCGCGCACCGCTGGCTCCTGGCGACGGAGCTTGGCGCGCTTCAGCCTTCCCACGCTGACCGGTCCAGAAACCCGTCCACGACCTGGTCCGTGAACTCCGGCGGCACCGGCCCGCCAGCCACCAGCACGCGGTAGTAGATCGGCCCGACAAGCTGCTCAACCGCACAATCCAGGTAGACATCCGACCGCAGCTCACCACGAGCGACCGCACGTTCGAGCGGCAACCGGTCCCGTTCATGCTGCCCCTGCACGTGCTCCGCGTTGTCCGCGGCAACCCGGACGACGCCGAACTCGCCACGCTGGATCGACCGGGCAGCCGCCCTCCGCGCGCCGCTGGCTCCTGGCGACGGAGCTTGGCGCGCTTCAGCCTTCCCGCGCCGACCGGTCCAGAAACCCGTCCACGACCTGGTCGGTGAACTCCGGCGGCACCGGCCCACCAGTCACCAGCACGCGGTAATAGATCGGCCCGACAAGCTGCTCAACCGCACAATCCAAGTCGATATCAGACCGCAGCTCACCACGAGCGACCGCACGTTCGAGCGGCAACCGGTCCCGTTCGTGCTGCCCGTGCACGTGCTCCGCGCGCAGCCGTTCGGCGAGCGCTGGATCGTGCTGGGCCTGGCCGAGCAGCGCGCGGAACACCGCGCCGGCGTCGGCGGAGGTCAGGAACGCCGCGACCGCGGCCAGGTGCGCGGACAGGTCTTTCCGCAGGTCACCGTGGTCGGGCGGGGTTAGCTCCTCGGCCAGGTCGTCACCGAGCGCGTCCAGTAGAACGTCCACTTTGGACGGCCACCAGCGGTAGATCGTCTGCTTCGACACGCCCGCATGCGCCGCGATGCGCTCCATGGTGAGCCCGGCGAAACCGTGCTCGACCAGCAGGTCATCGGCAGCATGGAGCACCGCCCGGCGCGCGTTTTCGCTGCGGCCGTATCGGTTCCCGTAGTGCCGGCGCGGGTCCGGCGCAGTGACGTCTCCCACGGTGGAACAGTCTAGTCAAGACGCAGCGTCTCGTCTAGCGTTGCCCAGGTAACCGGGTGAAGGGGGTTGGGGATGTGTTCCGCTTGCGGCGTGCCGACGCACGTGCCCGAGCCGGGGGAGACCATCGCGCCCCCGCGTAAGTTCGCTGCGCTGTACAACAAAGACTGCCGCCCGTACCTGTTCGGCGCCGCGCTCGCGATGATGGCCGACAACATCGAGCACGTCATCACGTATTGGGTGCTGTGGGAGAAGTTCCAGTCGCCTGCGCTCACCGGGTTCGAGGTGATCAGCCACTGGGTGCCGTTCCTGCTGTTCTCGGTGTACTTCGGCGGGCTGGCCGACCGGCACGACTGCCGCCGGATCATCCAGGCCGCGCAGGTGCTGTTCATGGCCGTGTCGGTGGCATGGGGGGTGCTGATCGTCACGGACACACTGCAGGTGTGGAGTGCGTGCGTACTGCTGATTCTGCACGGCTGCGCGGGCGCGATCTGGGGTCCGGGCGAACAGCTGATGCTGCACGATTTCGTCGAACCGGCGGAGCTGCCGAGCGCGGTCCGGCTCAACGCGACCTTCCGCAGCCTCGGCATCCTGTTCGGACCGGTCGTCGGGTCGGCGCTGCTGCTGGGGCTGGGTCCGGTGGCCGGAATCTTCGTGAACGTCGCGTTCTACCTGCCGCTGACGATCTTCCTCTTCCGCACCAAGTTCACCGGGCACACCCGCGACGGCGGAATCATCCGCCGGCCACGGGTCGGACTGCTGGATTCGGTGCGCGTGCTGCGTGAGGTGAGCGCGAACCCGACCATGGTCGGGATGATCATCCTGGCCGGGCTCGGCGCATTCTTCGTGGGTGCGTCACTGCAGAGTTCGATGCCGATCTTCGCCCAGGACCTCGGCGCGGGCAACGCCGGAACCGCGTACGGGGTGCTGCTGTTCGCCAACGGCGCTGGCGGCGTGATCGGCGGAATCCTGTTGGAGGCAACCGGAAGGATCAAACCGAGCGTGCCCGCGGCGGTCGTGAGCACGGTGATCTACGGCATTTCGAGTCTGTTCTTCGCCATGACCGCGAGTTATCCGCTGGCGGTGATCCTGCTGGTGGTCGGTGGGGTGGCGAACCTGGCATCGATGTCGATCGGCCAGACCGTGGTGCAGCTGCTGGCAAAACCGGAGGAACGCGGTCGGGTGATCGGCGTGTACAACGTGTCCGCCAACGGTCTGCGCGCGGGAAGCGGGTTCACCGTGGGGTTGCTGGGTTCCGCGGTCGGGGTGCACTGGTCGCTGGGCTTGAGCGCAGCGGCGTTGACAGTCGGCACGGGCATCGCCGGGTGGTATTCCCTGTGGGGCCGTCGGGCGCGTCAGGCTCGGGATCAGCTGCACCAGGTCGACTGACGCTGGGGGTGGCCCCTCGGTGCCACCCCCAGCAGGTCAGACCTGCACCAGTCCGCGGGAACGGTCGAGCTTCCGCACCCCGATCGCACACAGAGCGCCGATCACGATCAATCCCAGCCAGGGTGCTTCCGGCCAGCCACCGGCTCGCGCGAGGTCGAACACCACGCCGGTACCGAGGTTTCCGATCAGAATCCCGACGCCGACGAAGGTGTTGTAGAAGCCGTAGTGCGTGGCCACCAGCCGATCACCGGACAGCCGGACGATGGTGTCCATCTCGAACGGGAACACCGCGACGGTGCCCAGCGCGAGCAACGCGGCGGCCGCGACGACCGCGATGGCACCGCCAACCGGACCGGTGCGAGCCGCCACCAACGGTGCCACGAAGGCCGCCGCCATGAGGAAAAGCCCTGCGGCAAGGCAATTCCCGGCGCTCCATCGCGCCCGGAGCCACGCGGTGATCTTCAGCTGCCCGGCCAGCGCCAGACCGCCGGAAACGAGGAACAGCGTGGCGACCACCACGTCGCCGACGGCCGCGGACGGTGCGATCCGGCGCACTTCCATCGGCAACGCCAGGTAGGTCTGAAACGACAGCACGTAGGACCCGGCCATGACGAGCGAGAACAGCACGAACGTCCGGTTCGCGGCGATGACGCGCCAGCCCGCGAGCACCGGTTCGCGGCGGGATTCGCCACCGGTCTCCTGTTCCGGCAGGGCGCGCAGCTGCACGATCGTGAGCACCGCGAACACCGCGGCCGCGATCAGGCAGGTCAACCGGAAGTCCACGGCGGTCAAGGCGAGGCCGACGATCGGGCCGATCAGGATGCCACCCTGGTAGAAGACGTTGAACACGGCGAACGCTTCGAGCCGCCGCTCCCCCGCGTCGGCCGCGAGATACGCGCGTACCGCCGGGTTGAACAACGCCCCGGCGAACCCCGTCGCGGCCGAAGCCACGATCAGCGCGGGCAGCGAGTTCACCAGGCCCAGCAAGGCAAACCCGCCGGTCCGCAGGAGACAACCGGCGACGATGAGCGGTTTGTACCCGAACCGGTCGGCCAGTGTTCCGCCGACCAGGAACATGCCCTGCTGCGAGAAGTTCCGCATCCCGAGCACCAGCCCGACCGCCCAGCCGGCCAGTCCGAGCGGACCGGAGAGGTACCCGGCGAGGTACGGCATGAGCAGGT
This sequence comes from Amycolatopsis jejuensis, assembly GCF_000717335.1. GTDB lineage: Bacteria > Actinomycetota > Actinomycetes > Mycobacteriales > Pseudonocardiaceae > Amycolatopsis > Amycolatopsis jejuensis. Next base: position 38,958 of record NZ_JNYZ01000023.1, on the reverse strand, counting down.
AGAACCCGAGGTTGATGCCGAACTGGTTCACCATCAGCAGCCTGCTCGGCCTGCCGAACGACCGGAACTGCCGGACGAACTGCTTCACTTCGGCGCTCCTTCGGCGGCCGGGTCGACGATCCGGCGGCAGCGCGTCCAGCGGTCGACGACGCGGTCCCCCGGATCGGCGAGCAGGTCCGGCTCCGCCGGCGGGGCGGTGCCGAGGAGTCCGTGCCGATGGCAGTAATCGTCGTTGTAGACGGTGTCGAAGTACCGATGCGGCCCGTCCGGGAACACCGCGGCGATCCGGACGTCCGGATCGTGGTTGCGGGCCAGCCAGCCCGCGACGAGCGCGACCGCGCCGACACTCCACCCGCCGCTCGCGTGGTGCGTCGCGGCAAGGCGGCGGCACATCCAGACCGCTTCCTGCGGCGCCACCCAATGGACCTCGTCGAACGCCGCGTAGTCGACGTTGCGGGGATGGATGCTCGACCCGAGCCCGCGCATCAGCCGGGTCGTGGCGGGCTGGCCGAAGATCGTCGAACCGACGGTGTCCACGCCGACCAGGCGCAGGCGGGGGAAATGCCGTTGCAGCGCACGGAAAGTACCCGCGGAATGGCCGCCGGTACCGACAGAGCAGACCAGGACGTCGATGCGGCCGAGCTGCGCGGCGAGCTCGTCGGCCAGCGTGCGGTACGCGCTGACGTTGTCCGGGTTGTGGTACTGGTCGGGGCACCAGGCCCCGGGGTGTTCGGCCATGAGCCGCCGGACCCGGTCGCGGCGCGCCTGCTGCCAGCCACCCACCGGATGCGGCTGGTCCACCATCTCGACGCGGGTGCCGTACGCGGCGAGCAGGCGCCGCACGATCGGCTCCATGCCCGGGTCGGTGACCAGGGTGACGGGATGCCCGTACACGCCACCGGCGAGCGCGAGGCCCAGCCCGAGTGTGCCACTGGTGGACTCGACGATCGGTGCCCCGTCGGCGAGTTCACCGCGTTCGCGCGCGGCTTGGACCATGTGCAGGGCGGGACGGTCTTTCATCCCACCGGGGTTGAAGCCTTCGAGTTTGGCCCAGAAACCGTGCCCGGCCGGGGAATCTTCGATCCAGAGCACCGGGGTGTTGCCGACGGCCGGGGCGAGCGATCGGCTGTACGGCGCCCTGGTGATCATCCGGGCGGGCAAGCTTGTCTGCGGGGCGAAGAGTGTCATCGTTCCTCGATCTTTGGGCGATCTTTCGGCGAGCAGGACAAAGCCGGGTGTCGTTTCCGACCCCCTGGGATTCACCGCTTTCGCCGCTCAGGTACGCGAAATCCCGAGCCCGATGAGAAGTGCGCGCCCACCCGGATCGGGAGGACGTTCCGGCACCGGCGCCGAGCTGGTTGCCGTCTCGGCCCCGGCCGGTGTGACGCCGCCGGGCAGGACACCGGCCAGGTCGACCGGCACCGGTCCGCCGCGCTGCGCATCGGCGACGGGGTGCGCGGGATGTTCGCCGTGGCCGTGGTTACCGGGACATTCCTGCGCGGCAGCCGAATGCGCCCATACCCCGGCCCCGTGCCCGATGCCGACCCCGGAACCGGACTCCGGATGCAGCACCGCGAAGACCAGCAGCCCGACCAGAATCACGAGAACGAGAGGCCGACGCCCGGTAGTCACGTCGGCACGCATGGTCGCAAGCTAGCAGAAGTTGACCTTGCCCGACCACGACGGCGGACCGTCCGGCCACGGAAGCGTGGCCGTCCGTCCGGTGGCACCAGGTCAGCGGAGCCGATTGCGAAGGCTGTTCACGTCCTTGGGGTGCATTCCGGCGTGGAGGAGGTACTGCTCGGGGTCGAAACCGCTGAGGACGTCGAGAATCGCTTGGCGGGTGGTGGTTCCACGGCTCTCGAGGATGACTTTGATCACTGGCGACTGGTCCTCGACACCCAGCGCAGCGAAAAGCGGCCGGACGGCTTCCGCCGAGAGGTCGTAGTCGGCCGCGATGGCTTCGGGCTCGACGTCGGCCAGCGCCAGCAACAGGAGAGCGATCAGGCCGGTACGGTCGCGGCCTGCTCCGCAGTGAAACAGCACCCCGCCCGGTTCCGCCCGCGCGAGAGCAGTCAGGACGGCGGCGCAGCGGTCGGCCTTTTGCTCGAGGAAGAGGCGGTAGTAGAGCGGACTCCCGTCGAGCTGCTCAGCGGCGATGTGCCGCCAGAACGCAACATCCTCGACGCCGTCGAGCGGGACTTCGATCCGGCAGATCCCGGTAGCCCCCGGCGTGGTGATCTCGGCCGCGTTGCGCAGGTCGACGATGGTCCGGACGCCGGATTCCCGCGCCTGCCGCCAGCCTGCGTCCGTGACGAACCGGAGGTCGGCTGCACGGTAGAAGCCCGCCTGCGCGGTTCGGCCGCCGGATCGGGTCGGCAGACCGCCCAGGTCCCGGGTGTTGAAGAAACCTTCCCAGCGCACTGCCCGGTTCACGCCGTCCAACCCCCGGATCGCTTCGGCAGCGCCCCGAGGTCACCGGTGTTCAGGAAGCCCGCCCACCGCACCACCCGGCACAACCTCGCCCCCGCCACGCATCCCTCGAACCGCCTCGGCGGCCCACCGAGGACCCGCATGTTCCACCCTCCCACCGCATCACCCGAGTCGAACCCACCCACACCACTCGCCCCCCGGACCGCCTCCCTCCTCCCCCCGAGAACCCGCGCGTTGAAACGCCCGCCCAACTCACTCGCCCGGTCCACCACCCGTCCCTCAGACCGTGTCGGCAACCCCCGATGCCCCGCGTACTGAAAAGCCTGCCCAGCCCACCACCCGGTTCAAACCCACCCGACCCCCAGACCTCCTCGGCAACCCCGACGAAGGCCCCACGCACCGAAGCAGCCCGCCCAGCCCACCGCTCGGTCCAAACCCACCCGCGCCATCCAACCCCCAGACTCCTCGGCAACCCCGACGAAAACCCCACGCGCCGAAGAAACCCCTCCCAGTCACCACCCTGTTCACCACCATCCCCAGAGCATCGCCGAAGCGGACCCGATTCCGCCTTCGAACAGGCGATCGGCCGTTTTTGTCGGTGCCCCTCGATACGCTCCCACCATCACCGCACCACCCGTCACCCACCGCAACAGACCGCTCACCAGCACACATCACACTGGACCCCAATCTGCCCCACGCCGTACAGTCCACGTGGAATAACCCACGATGGATCACTCGAATGGATCTTCTGGAGGGATCACCGATCATGGTCACGGCCAAGCTCACGGCACTGGGGATCGCCGTGCTCGAGCTGCTGCACGAACGGCCGATGCACCCCTACGAAATGGCCCAGCTCATGCGGGTACGCAGCGTCGAAACCCGGTTGAAGCTCAAGGCCGGCTCGCTGTATCACACGGTGGATCGGTTGCAGCGCAACGGTTACGTCGACGTGGTCGAAACCCAGCGCGACGGGCGGCGCCCGGAACGCACGGTGTACGCGATGACCGCGGCAGGCAAAGACGCCTTCCAGGAACGCGGACGGCAGATGCTCGGCGACGTCGTCCCCGACTACCCCGACGTGCTCAGCGGGCTCGCCGTCATCGACGAGCTCGGGCACGACGCCACGCTGGCCGAACTGGGGAATCGGATCACGCGGCTGCGCGCCGCGGTCGCGTCCGAGGAAGTGGTGGTCGCCCGGCTGCTGGCCGACGGCACACCCGAGGTCTACTGGCTCGACTTCCGCTACCGCGCTGCGCAGCGAACGTTCGAGCTCGCGTGGATGGAGCAGCTGTACGAGAGCCTCGACAGCGGCCGGATCCCCTTCCAGGACAAGAAAAACCGCCCTCATCTCAGCAAGGAAGACAATGCAAGCAAGACAGGCTAACCCGTGGGGCGCGCTAGGCGCGCTGTGTCTCGGGTTCTTCATGATTCTGCTGGACACCACCATCGTGTCCATTGCGGTGCCCGCGATGCTGCGGGAACTCGGCGCCGGGCTCAACTCGGTGATCTGGGTGATCAGCGTCTACCTGCTCACCTACGCCGTCCCGATGCTGTTCACCAGCAGGCTCGGCGACCGCTTCGGCCCGAAGCGCGTGTTCCTCGCCGGGCTGATCGTGTTCACGGCGTCGTCGCTGTGGTGCGGGCTGGCCGGCAACGTCGAGATGCTCATCGCCGCGCGCGCCGTGCAGGGGCTCGGTGCCGCGCTGATGACGCCGCAGACGCTGGCGTTCATCACCCACCTGTTCCCGCCCGCGAAACGCGGACCCGCGATGGGTGCCTGGGGCGGGGTGGCCGGGCTGGCCACGATCACCGGCCCGCTGCTGGGCGGGGTGCTGGTACAGCACCTCGGCTGGGAGTGGATCTTCTACGTGAACGTGCCGATCGGCATCATCGCCATCGGGCTCACGCTGTGGCTGGTCCCGGACTGGCAGCCCAAGCACTCGCATTCCTTCGATCTCATCGGCATCGTGCTGTCCGCCGCCGGGTTGTTCTGCGTCGTGTTCGGCGTGCAGAACGGCCAGCAATACGACTGGGGCACTGTCTTCGGCGGCATCACCGTGTTCGAGATCATCGCGGTCGGTGTGGTGCTGCTGGTCGCGTTCGTCGTTTGGCAGCACTACAACCGGCGCGAACCGCTGGTGCCGCTCGCCGTGTTCGCCAACCGCAACTTCTCCGCGGGTACGCTCACCGCCACCACCGTCGGCTTCACGATGACCGGCATGTTCCTGCCGCTGGTCATCTACGTACAGACGGTACTGGGCCTTTCGCCGACGTCCGCGGGCCTGCTCACCGCACCGATGTCGCTGCTGTCCGGGGTGATCGCGCCGTTCGTCGGCCGCGCGTCGGACCGGATCAACGGCAAATACCTGGTCATGGCAGGCCTGTCGCTGCTCGCGGTGGGCATGGGGATCATCGCGCTGCAGGCGAGGCCGGACACGAGCCCGTGGGAACTGATCCCGGCCCTGCTGGTGTGCGGACTCGGCATCGGCTGCATCTTCTCGCCGATGAGCAACCTCACCATGGGGGCGGTGGAACCCCGGCTCACCGGTACCGCGTCGGGCATCTTCAACACGGCCCGGCAGGTCGGCGGGGTGCTGGGCAGTGCCGCCATCGGAGTGCTGCTGCAGACCCGCATCAGCACGTCGATCGCCGACGAGGCAGCAACCGCGGCCGCGCAGTTGCCAGAGCAGTACCGGGCACCGTTCCTGGAGGGCATCGCACACGCCGCCGCGTCGACCGGAGAGTTCGGCTCGTCAGCCGGACCGGCCCCGATCCCCGGCCTGCCCGCAGACATTGCCGCCCAAGCCGGACGACTGGCCGGCGAGGTAGTCCACAGTGGACTGACAGACGCCACGAGGACGACCCTGATCCTGCCGATCGCAGTGCTGGTACTGGGAGTCCTGTCGGCCGCGATACTGCGCCGGGTCACGCCTCACCCGCACACCCCGACGCCGAAAACCCCGGAACCCGTGTCCTGAACCCGATTGCGTGACGGCCCCGCACCCAGCGCGGGAACCGGGCCCGGGGCCGTCACGCCTTACCGCGGGAGAGAAACGTCAAGGAGGAAACAGGAATCGCCCCGCCGCGTTTGCTGCTCCCCTTCGAGGCGCCGCTTCCGCCAGCCGGGAACACGCGCCCCGCCCCGGCGCACACATGACGACAACGCCCGCCCTTTGTCCGCACGCCCCGGCTTCGTCCGCGCGCCCCGGTTTCCCGCGGACACCGCTCACCCGTCCACCAGACCCAAGAACCCCGACCCACCGCGCGGCACCGGCATTCCCCGCGGACACCGCCCCTCAACTCCGAGCAAGCCGCGAGGCACCCGCCCCCGCCACGGGAACCGGTCGGCTTTCCGCACGCCCCTTCGGCACCCGCGGACGCCCCCACCACAACACCCGAGAGCGAACAGGCGGCGTCGATTCCGTAACTCGCACGGTCATGGCAACCCTGCCCCTTCCCCGGCGTCAACCGTCGACGAGCCGGACCCGGAAACCCCGGCGAGCCATATGTTGCGGACTACAACAAAAGTAACCCCGCCCACCCCGGATGTGGATCACGATTCGGCAACACCCCCAGCACCAGGCCCCATTCGGGGGACATTCAGGCACCCCGGCGGGGCCTGCCGGACCGTTCCGCACCACGCATTGCCCGCACCGTTCCGCGCCGCGCCGCGCCTGCGGCGTCCCGCACCGTTCCGCACCACGCAGCGCCCGCACTGTTCCGCACCACGCAGCGCCCGCGGCGTCCCACACCACGCAGCGCCCGCACCGTTGCGCACCGCGCAGCGCCCGCGGCGAACCGGCCGCCGATCCAGCTGGCGCCGAACCGCTGCGGTTCGGGCCGAGCCGCTCCGGCTTGGACCGGACTGGTCCAACTGGCGCCGGTCTGCCCCGGCTTGGGCCGAACTGCTGCTGCCGGGGCCGACCTGGTCCAACCGGGGCCGACCTGCTCCGGCTGGGGCCAACCTGGTCCAACTGGTGTCGAATTGATCCGGCTGGGGGCCGAAGTGGTCAGGCTGGGGCCAACGCGCTCCGACTCAGGCTGACCTCGCCCGGCTTGAGTCGCCAGGGTCCGGCAGCGCTGGGTGAACGACCTGCCCGGCCACCCGACCCGGCCCGGCAAAACGCCCAGCTCATCCGGCTGCCTCACGATCTGCGCCGGAGCGCCCGACACCCCCGCCTCGACGATTCCGCCAGCTGCACACCCAGCCGTGCCGAACGCCGCGCACAACCCCGCCCCGCACCAACCACCGGCCAACCACCCGATCCCGCAAGCCCGGCCGACCAAACACTCACCGCCCCAACAGCAGCCGCCCTTACGGCAAAGTGCCCCAGCCCAACACCACCCCACCAATCCCACACAAAAACACCCCCACCACCGCCCCGAGGTAGCGTTCGGGGCGTGCGTTTCGTTCTTGCCTCCCAGTCCCCCGCCCGGCTTGCCCTTCTGCGGGCGGCTGGGCTCGATCCGGTCGTCGTCGTGTCCGGCGTCGACGAAGATGCCGTCGCGGCGGCGCTCGTCGAGCCCGCGCCCGAGGAGCTCGTCACGGCGCTTGCCAAGGCCAAAGCCAACGCCGTGATCGACGACATCACCGACCTCGACGCGGTCGTCGTCGCGTGTGACTCCATGCTCTTCATCGGTGGGGAGATGGTCGGGAAGCCTGCCACGCCCGACATTGCGCGGGAACGCTGGGCGCGGATGGCCGGCGGGTCCGGCGTGCTGCTCACCGGGCACGCCGTGGTCCGGATCGACGGCGGGCGGCGTACCAAAGAAGCCGCCGGAACGCGGTCGACCACGGTCCACTTCGGCAGTCCCAGCCAGGCCGAGATCGACGCCTACATCGCCACCGGCGAGCCCCTCCAGGTCGCCGGCGCCTTCACCCTCGACGCGCTCGGCGGGTGGTTCGTCGAGGGCGTCGAAGGGGACCCCTCGAGTGTGATCGGGATCAGCCTGCCGCTCGTGCGGCAACTGCTGGCCGAGGTGGGCGTGAGCGTCGTCGAGATGTGGAAATAGTTCACATCTTGGGACAACTGTCACTCGGACGAGTGATCAGGGAGAGTCCGCAGTGGTCCATACCTGGACCACATCGGAACCTCTCGACCTCTGAAGGTGGCTCATGTCCTTCGTCAGGACGTACACCAAGCCGCGCGTGTTCGCCGCGGCCGTACTCGGCTCGCTCGTCGTGGGCGCGGGCCTCGGGGTACTCGCCCGGACGACCGGCGCCGGCTGGCTGACCGAAACTCTCGACCAGATCGGCACGATCTTCACGACCCTGCTGCAGATCGCGGTGATCCCGCTGGTCTTCACGGCGATCGTGGTCGGCATCAACAGCCTGCGCGGCCTCGGCGGCGGCCGCACCGCCGCGCGGCTCGGGGGCAAGACCGTGCTGTGGTTCGCGATCACGTCACTGATCGCGTCGCTGATCGGGATCGTGATCGGCAAGCTCTTCAACCCCGGCTCCGGCGGGCTGGGCGAAGGCATCGCGGCCACCGCGAAGAACGCCGACAAAGCCGCGAAAAGCGTGAGCCACTGGGGTTCCTGGGACTCGTTCATCAACGGCCTGCTGCCGCAGAACTTCTTCTCCGCGTTCGCCCAAGGCAGCACGCTGCAGGTGCTCTTCCTGGCCGTGCTGATCGGCGCCGCCGCGTACAGCCTCGGCGACAAGGCCAAGCCGTTCGTCGATTTCACCACGAGCGTGTTCGAAATCATTCAGCGGTACCTCGGCTGGATCGTGCGGCTCGCCCCGCTCGGCATCATCGGCCTGATCGGCGCCGCGGTGTCGAACTACGGCGACGCCCTCTTCCGCCCGCTGCTGTCCACCACGATCGCGGTGTACGTCGGCTGCCTGCTCGTGCTGTTCGTGGTCTACCCGATCCTGCTGCAGTTCGTCGCGAAGGTGAACCCGCTGACGTTCTTCGCCAAGGCCGGTACCGCAATCCAGTTCGCCTTCGCGTCGCAGTCGAGCTCCGCGACGCTGCCGCTGACCCGCCAGTCCGCGGTGAACCTCGGCGTCGACCCGGGGTACGCGGCCTTCGCCACCCCGCTCGCCAGCGCGACCAAAATGGACGGTTGCGCCGCCGTTTTCCCCGCCATCGGCGCGATTTTCATCGCCAACCTCGCCGGGGTGCCGCTGAGCTTCGGGCAGTACGCGGGCATCGTGCTGGTCGCGGTGCTCGGCGCACTGGCCACCGCGGGCACCACCGGCTGGCTGACCGCCCTGACGCTCACCACCGCATTCATCGGCCTCGACGCCAAGCAGGTCGCGCTCGGCATCGCGCTGATCTACTCGGTGAACCCGATCATGGACATGATGCGCACGGCCACGAACGTCGCGGGCCAGATCGTGGTACCCACCATCGTCGCACGGAGCGAAGGCCTGCTCGACGACGAAGTCCTGCACACCCAAACGACCCGCCCCAACCACGGCGACGAGGGCCTCGCCCCCGGAACCGCACCGGCAACCGCCTGACCGGACCGCCTGGCTACGACCCGCCCGACCGTCCAACCGGTGACCCATCCGACCGCAAACCGCCAAACCGGCAATCGACCAGCCGGGCGCCCGCCTGATCGGCGGCCGCCCGGCTGCGCTCCATCCGGCTGGCGACCGTCCAATCGCAACCGTCCGGCCAGTGGCCGTCTCGGAAGGCCCGGCACGGCCACTCACGAGCTGCATGGCGGAGCCAGTCACGACGTGCGCTGGCGGAGCCACACCCAACCTGCACGGGCATAGCACCCACTCACGAGCGGCACGAGCGGCACGAGCGGCACGAGCGGCACGAGCGGCACGAGCGGCACGAGCGCAGTCAGTCACGACGTGCGCTGGTACAGCCACTCACGAGCTGCACAAGCGCAGTCACACCCAACCTGCACCGGCATAGCAGCCACTAACGAGGTGCACGAGCGCAGTCAGTCACGACGTGCACCGACGCAGCCACAACCCGCGCCACCCCACGCACAACCCCGTGTCACCCCAAGAACAACCTCCACCGGCACAGCCACTCAAGAAGTGCACGGATGTAGCTGATTCTCCCTCAACCGCACATCCGGCCACCCCGCCAAATTCGACGGCGCCGTGACCGTATTCGTGCAGCCCATGACCGCACCGTCGAGTTCGTAGACCTCCGCCAGCACCGGCGAAGCCTGGCAACCCGGCGTCCCCGGCGTGGCGTCCGGGCACTCGTGCCGGACCACGATCACGTCCGGGCGGCCGTCCTGGCTTACGTCGTACAGCGAGATCGTTCCGGCGTCCGCGAAGTACGGCTTCCCGAAGTTGCGCCATACCCCGCCAGTCGCCGTGAGCAGTTCGCCGTATGCGCCGCCTCCGGTGTCGCCGCGGATGAGGCAGGCCGGGGTGGACCCGTCGATGCAGCGCAGGGACTTGTCGTTCAGTTTTGCGCCCATGCTGGTCATCGCGAGTTCGAACTCGGCGCTCGGGGGCGAGCCGATTTCGACCCGGCCCCAGCCGCCTGACGCGTCGGCGTACAGGACCACCGGGGTGCCGCCGACGGTCATTGCGGCCAGCTGGCGGCACGGGCCCGAGCCGCAGGTCGCGGACGGGTTCGCGCCGGACGCGGCCGGGACGAGCTGGGCGATGCCGGGGTCCTCCGTGCGGGGCGGGCGCAGGGCCACGACCACCACGAGCGCTGCCGCCGTGACCACTGCCGCGAGCACGGCGGTGAACAGCATCGAGCGCGGGATCCGCTTGGGCCAAGTCCGCATATCCGAGACTGTAAGCGACCTTGCTCATCGTGTCCGTCTATGTTGTCCCCGTGACGAACCCGAACCTTCCTCCTGCCCTGTACCTGCCGACCGGAGCGACCGGCCCGACCACCGACGGCGGCACCGGCGCCAACGTCGAGCTGCGCCGCACGCCCGACGGCCGCACCGCGCTGGTCGCGTTCACCGCGCTCGACCGGCTCGTCGACTGCTGCGGCGAGAACCAGCCGTGGATCCTGATCAACACCGAGCACCTGCCGCGAATCCACCAGGCAAGGCCCTACGACGTCATCGTGCTCGACTCCGAGATCCCCACCGAGCTGCGGCACCCCGCCACGCACGGATGACCCGCCCCCCACCGGGTGGTCCAACTCTCAATCCTGGCCATGACCGGGTCCGTAGACTCCCGGTTGACCAGCACTGGAGCTGACGGATACGGGAGGTATGAGGTGAGCGAGCAGGACACCGCGAGCGCAGGCGGTCCGGTGACGAAGATCCTGGTCGCGAACCGGGGCGAGATCGCGGTGCGCGTGATCAGGGCGGCGAAGGACGCGGGCCTGCAGAGCGTGGCCGTGTACGCCGACCCGGACCGCGACGCTCCGCACGTCCGCCTCGCCGACGAGGCCTTCGCCCTCGGCGGGACCACCGCGGCCGAAAGCTACCTCGCGATCGACAAGATCCTCGACGCCGCCAAGCGGTCCGGCGCCGACTCGATCCACCCTGGGTACGGCTTCCTCTCGGAGAACGCCGAGTTCGCCCAGTCCGTCCTCGACGCCGGGCTGACCTGGATCGGGCCGAGCCCGCAGGCCATTCGCGACCTCGGCGACAAGGTCACCGCGCGGCACATCGCCATGCGCGCGGGCGCGCCGCTGGTCCCGGGTACGAAGGAACCGGTGAAGGACGCCGGCGAGATCGTCGCGTTCGCCGACGAGCACGGGCTTCCGGTCGCCATCAAGGCGGCGTTCGGCGGTGGCGGACGCGGCCTGAAGGTCGCCCGCACCCGCGAGGAAATCCCGGAGCTGTTCGAGTCCGCGACGCGCGAAGCGGTCGCCGCGTTCGGGCGGGGCGAATGCTTCGTGGAGCGGTACCTGGACAAGCCGCGGCACGTCGAGGCGCAGGTGCTGGCCGACCAGCACGGCAACGCGATCGTCATCGGCACGCGGGACTGCTCGCTGCAGCGCCGTCACCAGAAGCTCGTCGAAGAGGCCCCGGCACCGTTCCTGAGCGACGACCAGCGTGCCCGGATCCACGAGTCCGCCAAGGCCATCTGCAAGGAGGCCGGGTACTACGGCGCGGGCACGGTCGAGTACCTCGTCGCCGTCGACGGCACCATTTCCTTCCTCGAGGTCAACACGCGGCTGCAGGTGGAGCACCCGGTGTCGGAGGAAACCACCGGCATCGACCTGGTCCGCGAGATGTTCCGCATTGCCCGCGGCGAAAAACTGCGGTTCACGCAGGACCCGGAGCCGCGCGGCCACTCGATCGAGTTCCGCATCAACGGCGAGGACGCGGGTCGCGGCTTCCTGCCCGCGCCGGGCACGGTCACGAAGTTCGTGGCGCCGACCGGGCCGGGCGTGCGCGTCGACTCCGGCGTGGAATCCGGCAGCGTGATCGGCGGCCAGTTCGACTCGATGCTCGCCAAGCTCATCGTCACCGGGTCCGACCGCGCCAACGCCCTCGAACGCAGCCGCCGCGCGCTGGCCGAGTTCGAGGTCGAGGGCATGGCGACGGTGCTGCCGTTCGACCGCGTGATCGTGGACGACCCGGCGTTCATCGGCGACGACAACGGGTTCAGCGTGCACACCCGCTGGATCGAGACCGAGTTCGACAACAAGATCGAGCCGTTCACCGCGCCGGACGTCGAGGCCGACGAGCAGGCGCCGCGGCAGAACGTGGTCGTCGAGGTCGGCGGGCGCCGGCTCGAGGTGTCGCTGCCCGGCGGGTTCGCGCTCGAAGGCGGCAGCCCGGCCGCGGCCAAGGCCAAGCCCCGCAAGCGCGCGGGTGGCGCGAAGGCCGCGGTGAGTGGCGACGCGGTCACCGCGCCGATGCAGGGCACGATCGTGAAGATCGCGGTCGAGGAGGGGCAGCACGTCGAAGCGGGCGAGCTGATCGTGGTCCTCGAGGCGATGAAGATGGAAAACCCGGTCACCGCACACAAAGCGGGCACTGTCACCGGGCTTTCGGTCGAGGTCGGCGCCGCCGTCACGCAGGGAACGCAGCTGCTGGAGCTCAAGGACTGAAGTTGTGCCGAATGTCGTGGGTGCCGCCCGCCGGAGCGGCCTACCATCGGATACGTGACTGAGGTTCCGTCTCCGCAGCTGCGGATCAGCGACCAGGAACGGGAATCCGCGCTGAATGCGCTCGGTGAGCACATGAGCGCGGGGCGGATCGACATCGACGAGTACGGCGAGCGGTCCGCCCGGATCACCGCGGCGAAAACCCGTGGTGAGCTGGGCGGACTGTTCGACGACTTGCCCGCGCCGCATCCGAGGTACGGCGCGGGCGAGGTGGCGGCCACGCCGGAACCGCCGCCGGTACCGCAGCCTGCCGCGAGTCGCGAGGTGGCCCGGCAGCCGGAGTGGTCGTCCGGGCAGCGGGTGGCCGCGGCGCTGGTACCGCTGGTCTGGATCGCCGCGATCGCGCTCATCGCCACCGGAGCCGCCGCGTGGCCGGTGGTGTTCGTGCCGATCGCGTTCACGGCGGTCGGCCGCGCGCTCTGGGGCAGGAGCTTCGACCACCAGCACGACCACCACCGGGAACGCCGCGAGGAGTTCCGGCGGATGCGGGACGAGCACCGGCGGCAGCGCCGGCTGGATCCCTGAGGCAGGTCATGGCTGACATGCGGCTGAGCGACGCGGAGCGCCAAGACGCGCTCGACGTCCTCTCCGAACACGTCCGCACCGGCCGGCTGGACATCGACGAGTACGGCAACCGCTCGGCGAAGGTCACCGCGGCCAAGCTGGTCAGCGACCTGATCCCGCTGTTCGACGACCTGCCCTCGCCGCGGCCGAGCGCGCTGCTCGCCACGCCACGACCTCCGGAACCCGTGCTGGCGCCGCCGGGCAGCAGCCCGCTCACGCGCTTCGCCATGCGGTACGCGGTCCCGCTTTCGATCGCGCTGGCCATCATCGTGCTGGTGCTGTCGCGCGGGCGGCTGCTGATCGTTTTCGCGCTGCCGCTGGTCGTGATGCTGCTCAGCGGATGGCGGCGGCGCTGAGTACCCGGGAACGGCTCAGCCCGACGATCGGGTTGCGACCGGGCGCCATCGATCCCCGGGCCGAACGACGCGCGGGTCCGATCTTCGCCGGGGTTGGCATCGTCGCGCTCGCGGCGTGCACCGTCGTGGCGGCCACCCAAGATCACGGCGATCCAGGGCAGTGGCGCACCACGCTGGTCCTCGTCGTGCTGACCGGCCTGTGGTTGCTGCTGCTGATCCCGGTGATCCCGCGGCGCACGCGGCAACCGTGGCTGGCCATCGGATTTTTCGTGGTCCTGCTGGCCGGGGCGACGGCGTTGACCGCGCGGCTGGACCCGTTCACCGCCTTCGCGTCCATCGGTTACCCGATTGCCTTCGTGCTGTTCCCACCGCGCTGGAGCATTTTCGCGGCGGCGGCAACGGCGGTGGTTCCGTTGCTGGCCAAGGGCGCCGGGCAGGCCGATACCCAGCCGTGGGTCACCGTCGTCTCGATCATCGGGCCGATCCTGTACGTCGCGTGGTTCGTCGGCGCGGAGAACGAGGAACGCCGTCGGACCAACGAAAAACTCGCCGAAACGAATGCGCGGCTGGAAACGGCGCTCACCGAAAACGCGGAACTGCACGCACAATTGGTCACCCAGGCGAGGCAGGCGGGCGTGCTCGACGAGCGGCAGCGGATGGCCCGCGAGATCCACGACACCGTCGCGCAAGGGCTCACCGGGATCGTCACGCAACTGCAGGCCGCCGACCGCGCGACGGCGTCCGAGGACCGGAAACGCCACCTCGACCACGTACACACGCTGGCGAAAGACAGTCTCACCGAGGCCCGCCGTGCGGTACAGGCGTTGCGGCCGGAACCGCTGGCCGATTCGCATCTGCCGGAAGCGCTGGCGGGGCTGGCCGATCGCGTGTCCGGCACGTCGGGCGTCACCGTCACGGCCGAGACCGCGGGGGACGCGCGGCCGTTGCTGCCGGAGCTGGAGGTGACGCTGTACCGGGTCGCGCAGGAAGCCTTGGCCAATGCGGAAAAGCACGCCCGAGCAGCCCGCATCGGGATCACCCTGACGTACGCGGGCGAGGTCGTCCTCCTCGACGTCCGCGACGACGGCAAGGGCTTCGCTCCTGGAGAACGCGGCGACGGCACCGGCTTCGGCCTTCAGGCCATGCGGCAACGCGTCCAGCGGGTCGCGGGCACGCTCAGCATCGAATCGGCGCCGGGGGAAGGGACGGCCGTGCACGCAGAGTTCCCCGCCATCCCCAAAACCTGATGGAATCGGTGGCCGGCGGCTAGCTTCGACGCATGGATCTGCAGCTGACCGGCAAGCGCGCGGTCGTCACCGGAGCCAGCCGTGGGATCGGGCTGGCCACCGTGGAAGCACTCGTCGCCGAAGGCGTGCGCGTGGTCGCCGGCTCGCGGACGGTCTCGGCCGAGCTCGCGGCAACCGGCGCAATTCCGGTCACCACCGACCTACGCACGGCGGACGGCGTCAACGCGCTGGTCGAGCGGGCCATCGTGGAGTTCGGGGACATCGACCTGCTGGTCAACAACGTCGGCGGCGCGGACCACGTCGAGCACCTCGCCTTCGCCGACACCACCGACGACGACTGGTTCGACCTGCTCAACCTCAACCTGATGGCCGCAGTTCGCACCACTCGCGCCTCCGTCCCGTCCTTGCTGCGCACCAAAGGCGTCGTCGTCACCGTCTCCTCCGACGGCGCCCTCACGCCACGGCAAGGCGCCCTGGCGACGCCACTTCCTTACGCCGTCTCGAAAGCCGCGCTCAACGCTTGTATGAAGGCGCTGTCGGTCGAGCTGGGTCTGGAGGGAATCCGGGTGACCACCGTGTCGCCCGGCTCGACCAGGACGTCGCTGTGGGAAGGCGAAGTCGGCGAGACGCTCGCTCGCGCTGCCGGAGTGCCGCACGACGCGTTGCTCAAGGTGCTTCCCGAACAGGCCGGAATGCTCACCGGCCGCTGGATCGAGCCGAAGGAAATCGCCGCGGCGATCGCGTTCGTCGCCTCTCCCCTGTCGGGAAGCACGATCGGCGCGAACTTCGAGATCGACGCCGGAGCACGCCGGTCCCTCTGAGCCGTCACCCGTATTGCTCGCCCTGCGCCCGGAGCACCCGCCGCAGCACCTTGCCGTTTCCGTTGCGGGGCAACGCATCCAGCCACGCGACATCCTGCGGCACCTTGTACCACGACAGCCGCGAGCGGGTCAGCTCGATCAGCTCCGCACCCAGCGCGGCCCGGTCCGCCGCCTCCGGAGCAGCCACGACATAAGCACGCAAGGTGGTGTCCCCCGCCGCGCGCCGGACCGCGCTGACCGCCACTTCCGCCACGTGCGGATGACTTTCCAGCAGCCGTTCGACCTCGTCCGGGACCACGTTCTGCCCGCCGATCACCTCCACGTCGTCGAGCCGCCCGTGGACGTGCACGACCTCGTCCGCGTCGAGTGCCGCCAGGTCGCCGGTCGGCCACCAGCCGTCGGTGAGCTGGTCCGGGCCGAGGCTGCCGCGGGTGACCCCGCGCGTGGCGACCGGGAGCCAGATGTGCAGCTCACCCCGCTCGCCGGGAGCGACTTCGCGGGCGCCGGCATCGACGACGCGCACCGGCAGCCCGCCGAACGACGGTCCGACTGCGGACGGCACGACGTAATCCGACGGACGGCCGAACGCGATCCCACCGGCTTCGGTGGAACCGTAGAGATTCATCAGCCGGTCGCCGAGAATCGGCAGGAGCTGTTCCCGCAGCCGCCCGGAAAGCACTTCACCCGCGGAGATCGCCATCGTCAGCTGCCCGAGTACCTCGGCGTGGCCGGGTTCGAGCAGCAGCCGCGCGAGATAACTGGGCTGGGTGACGAACGTCGTGACCCGGTGGCGGCGGATCAGGTCGAGCGCGGCGGCCGGGGTCGCGTGCGCACCGGCGAGCACCGACGTCTGGCCGGTGCAGATCGTGGCGAACACCGAGGCGTGCAGCCCGACCGAGAAGCAGATGCGGGACATCGACAATCCGACGTCGCCGACGCGGTCGGTGCCGAAACCGGTGGCCCCGGAACCGAAGTTGTCGTGGAGGGAGAAGCACAGTTTCGGGGCACCGGTCGTCCCGGACGTGAACAACGCGATCGCGGGGTGGCCCTTGCCGTCCTCGAACGCCGGGTCCGGGTCCGCGGTGGCCAGCCGCTCGGCGTTCGTGACCGGCGCGAGTCCGGCTTCGCCGAGCCAGCCTGCTGTTTCGGGGCCGGCGACGATCAGCGCCGGCTCGGCCGTGCGCGCGTCCCTGGTGAGGTCTTCCCGGCTCATCCGGACGTTCACCGGGATCGCGACGACCCCGGCCTGCCAGGCGCCGAGCAGGCACCAGACCAGGTCGATGCTGTCCGGAAGCGCGAGCAGGACCCGATCGCCGCGGCGCAGTCCGGCAGCCCGGTATCCGCCGGCGACGCGGGCGGCTCCGGCGTACACGTCGGCGAAGGTCCAGACGCGGTCGCCGTCTAGGAAGGCGGGGAGGTCGTCCCATCCGTGGTCGCGGGCGTGCGCGGCCGCGAGTCCGGTCACGTTGTGCGGCATGATGCCACGCTGCCAGGGCAACCACGGCCAAGGGGACAATCCGGACGAAGGCCTGTCCGGACCGGGCAATGATCTTTCACCTTGATCTTTCACCTTCGCGACCCGCGGCTGTGACGCGCGACCCGGCCTGACCCCGGTCTTCGCCGGTTACGCTCGTGAGGTGGAACCCGTGGAGATCAACGCGGGCGCGTACTACCTGCGCCAGCTGCGCGCGGACCGGCACCTCGACGACCGGGCCGCGCTGATGGAGGCGTTCGCCGACCCGCAGCACCGCCGGTACGTGCTGAACTACCAGCTGCGCACCCTCGACGAAGCGACCGAGTACGTCGCACTCCGCGCCGCGCAGTGGGCGTGCGACGAACGCTGCTCGTGGGCGGTGGCGGAGCCGACCACGGGACGGCTGCTCGGCGAGGTCGGACTCCGCGACCTCGACCTCACGTTCGGCATGGCCGAGGCGTCAGTGTGGACCCATCCGGCAGAACGGGGCAACGGCATCGCGGCGGTCGCGCTGTCCGCCGCCACCCGCTTCGGTTTCGGCGGCCTCGGCCTGCACGAGATCGTGTACCGGCACGACGAGAGCAACATCGCGTCGGCCGTGGTCGCGGCGAGGTCCGGATTCACCCAGGTCGGGGTGGAGGACCGGCCGTCTCCGACCGGGGACCCGCTGGTCCGGTGGGTCCTCAAACCCAGCTGAGTCAGCTCACCGGCTCGATGAGACCCGCCCGCGCTTCCGGCGCCGCAGCACGCAACGCGTCCGCCGACTCGTCCGTCCCCTGCAGCTGCGACTCCCGCTCCGCCTCCACCCGGGCCCGATACACCTCGACCTCCCGCTGCACCGTCTCCGCCGACCAGCCCAGGACATCGCCGACCAGGCGTGCCACCTGCTCCGCACAGTCGACGCCCCGGTGCGCGTACTCGATCGAAATCCGCGTCCGCCGCGCGAGCACGTCCTCCAGGTGCAGCGCCCCTTCATGGCTCGCCGCGTACACGACCTCCACGCCCAGGTAGTCCGGCGCCGACTCGATCGGCTTGAGCAGCTCCGGGCGTCCGGCGGCGAGCGCGAGCACCTCGTGTACCAGCGAGCCGTACCGATCGAGCAGATGCCGTACGCGGTACGGGTGCAGCCCGTGTTCCGCGGCGAGATGGTCGGCCTGGTTGACCAGCGCGTGGTAACCATCGGCGCCGAGCAGCGGGACCTTGTCCGTGATCGACGACGGCGGGCGGCCCGGCAGGTCGACCACCGCGGCGTCGACGGCGTCGGCCGCCATCACGCGATACGTCGTGTACTTGCCACCCGCGATCGCGACCAGCCCCGGCGCGACCCGCGCGACCGCGTGCTCGCGCGACAGCTTCGACGTCTCCTCGCTCTCCCCGGCCAGCAACGGCCGAAGACCCGCGTACACGCCTTCGATGTCGTCGTGCGTAAGTGGCGTAGCGAGCACCGAATTCACGTGCTCAAGCAGGTAGTCGATGTCGTGTTTCGTAGCCGCTGGGTGCGCGAGGTCCAGATTCCATTCGGTGTCCGTGGTGCCGACGATCCAGTGGTTACGCCACGGGATCACGAACAGCACGGACTTCTCCGTACGCAGGATCATCCCCGACTCCGACACGATCCGGTCTCGCGCCACCACGATGTGCACACCCTTGCTGGCGCGCACGCGGAACCGGCCGCGGCCGCCGGACAGCCGCTGCAGCTCGTCGGTCCACACTCCGGTGCAGTTGATGACCGCGCCGGCCTGGATCTCGGTCTCACGCCCGTCCTCGACGTCGCGCACGCGCACGCCGGAAATCCGGTCCGCCTCGCGCAGGAACCCGACGACCTGGGTGGAGGTCCGGACCACTGCGCCGTAATGCGCGGCGGTGCGCGCGACGGTCATGGTGTGCCGGGCGTCGTCGGCCTGTGCGTCGTAGTACCGGATTCCGCCGATGAGCGCGGACCGCTTGAGCGCGGGGACCATTCGGAGGGCACCCGCGCGGGTGAGATGTTTCTGCCCGGGCACCGACCGCGCGCCGCCCATCGTGTCGTACATCAGCAACCCGGCTGCGGTGTACGGGCGTTCCCAGATCCGGTGGGTGAGGGGGTACAGGAAACTCACCGGCTTGACCAGGTGCGGCGCGATCTTGGTGAGCATCAGCTCGCGCTCGTGCAGTGCTTCGCGCACCAGCCCGAACTCCAGCTGCTCGAGGTAACGCAGCCCGCCGTGGAAGAGCTTGCTCGACCGGCTCGACGTGCCGGATGCCAGGTCACGCGCCTCGACCAGGGCGACCCGCAGGCCGCGCGTCGCGGCATCCAGTGCCGTTCCGGCACCGACCACCCCGCCGCCGATCACGACCAGGTCGAACGTTTCCGCGCCGAACCGCTGCCAGGAATTCTCGCGGCCGGACGGGCCAAGCCGGGCCGGGTCGCCGCCGTGCTGCGAACTCGTCACCACTCGTTCCTCCTCGTGCTCCACCCTCCCCAGCATTGCACGCCTCGGTGATCGCGCGCTGACCCCGAGGTGACACGTGTGGCGTAACCGGAGACGATCATGGTGACATTCCTGCCGTCAGCACCTGGTTCGATCGCGTACGCACCGGTAACGTGCCGCGGACGGGGGTCGGCGACGAGGCCGTGGCCGGACGTGATCGGCCCTGCACAGACTGTCCAGTGTGGAGGTGCGAACGTGAGTCCTGGTGCGATCATCGTCTGGGAGCTGCTGGGGACAGCGGTACTCCTGCTGCTGGGTAACGGCGTCGTGGCCAATCATGTGCTGCGCAAGAACAACGGCCACAACGCGGGTACCCTCTTCATCACTTTCGGCTGGGCTTTCGGCGTGTTCGCCGGGGCCAGCATCGCCGCGCCGACCGGCGCTCACCTCAACCCCGCGGTCACGCTGGGGCTCGCGATTTCGGGCAAGGTGTCGTGGGCGGACGTGCCGTACTACCTGATCGGCGAGATGGCAGGCGCGATCCTCGGCGCCGTGCTGTGCTGGCTGACGTACAAGCTGCAGTTCGACGACCATCCGGAACCGGCGGAGACACTGGGGATCTTCTCCACCGCACCGCAGATCCGCAACAAGCCGTGGAACCTCGTCACGGAAATCATCGGTACGTTCGTACTGGTCGGCTGGATCCTGCTGAGCCCGGTGTTCTCCGCGCCGGGACAGGACGGCGTGCCGACGTTCGGCAACTCGGCACTCGGGTACGCCGGGGTGTCGTTCGTGGTGCTGGTGATCGGTATTTCCCTCGGCGGGCCCACCGGGTACGCCATCAACCCCGCCCGCGACCTCGGCCCGCGGATCGCGTACGCGTTCCTGCTGCCGATCAAGGGCAAGCGCGACCCCGACTGGAACTACTCGTGGGTCCCGGTGATCGGGCCGCTCGCCGGTGGCGCGCTGGCCGCGCTCGTGTATCTGGCCGTGCACAACCTGACCTGACCCAGTTTTGCGGAGGGAACCCATGACCTCGTACGTCGCCGCGATCGACCAGGGCACCACGTCGACGCGCTGCATGATCTTCGACCACTCCGGCCGCGTCGTCTCGGTCGACCAGCGTGAGCACGAGCAGATCTTCCCCAAGGCGGGCTGGGTCGAGCACAACGCCGAGGAGATCTGGGAAAACACGCGCGCGGTCGCGGCGGGTGCGCTCGCCAAGGCCGACCTGCGGCCCGCGGACATCGCCGCGGTCGGCATCACCAACCAGCGCGAGACCGCGCTCGTGTGGGACCGGAAAACCGGGAAACCGGTGTACCACGCCATTGTCTGGCAGGACACGCGTACTGACAAGATCGTCGGGGAGCTCGGCGCCCTCGGCGGCGGGCAGGAGCGGTATCGCACCAAGACCGGGCTGCCGCTCGCCACGTATTTCTCCGGGCCGAAAATCAAGTGGATCCTCGACAACGTCGAGGGCGTCCGGGCCCGCGCCGAGGCCGGTGACCTGGTGTTCGGCAACATGGACACCTGGGTGCTGTGGAACATGACCGGCGGGGTGGACGGCGGCGTGCACGTCACCGACCCCACCAACGCGTCGCGCACGCTGCTGATGGACCTCGACACCCTGCAGTGGGACGCGGAAATCGCCGGGGAGATGGGGATTCCGCTGTCGATGCTGCCGGAGATCCGGTCGTCGTCGGAGGAGTACGGCAAGGTCCGCGAACGCGGTGCGCTGGCCGGGGTGCCGATCGCGGGTATCCTCGGCGACCAGCAGGCGGCGACGTTCGGCCAGGCGTGCCTGTCTCCCGGCGAGGCCAAGAACACTTACGGCACCGGGAACTTCGTGCTGCTGAACACCGGTACCGAGAAGGTGCTGTCGGAAAACGGGCTGCTCACCACGGTCTGCTACAAGATCGGGTCGAACGACACGGTGTACGCGCTGGAGGGCTCGGTCGCGGTCACCGGTTCACTCGTGCAGTGGCTGCGAGACAACCTGGGGCTGATCTCATCCGCGGCCGAGATCGAGGAATTCGCGCGGACCGTCGACGACAATGGCGGCGCATATTTCGTACCCGCGTTTTCCGGGCTTTTCGCGCCGTATTGGCGTTCGGACGCACGGGGGGCGATCGTCGGGCTCACCCGATTCGTCAACAAGGGCCACCTTTCGCGGGCAGTACTGGAGGCGACGGCATTCCAGTCGCGCGAGGTGATCGACGCGATGAACGCCGATTCGGGGGTGCCGCTGAAATCACTGAAGGTGGACGGCGGAATGGTCGTGAACGAATTGCTCATGCAGTTCCAGGCGGACATTCTCGGCGTACCGGTGATCCGTCCGGTGGTGAACGAGACCACCGCGCTGGGGGCCGCATACGCCGCCGGGCTGGCGGTCGGCTTCTGGTCGTCGGAGGACGACATCCGCACGAACTGGGCCAAGGACAAGCAGTGGGACCCGGCGATGGACGAATCCCGCCGGGAGTCGGAGTACGCCAACTGGAAGAAGGCAGTCACGAAGACCTTCAACTGGGTCGACTGAGCCGCCCGTTGTCCGTGAAGGGAACCATCACGGAATTAGATTCCCTCATGGTTCCCTTCACGGACTTCCACCGACTTTCAGCGGGCTTCAGGGGGCTTCAGCGGGCTTCAGGGGTGCACGCCGGTGTCGTCCTCGGCGCCTTCGACCTGCGTGATCACCGGCAGTTCCGCGACCCGCAGCCGGGCGCAGCCGTACGGGATCAGCAGTACCTGGTGGATCGGCAGATTCGCGGCGACCGGGCTTTGCGGCAGCGGTCCGGCGGAGTTCGCCACCATTGTCCACTCCGGAATCGGGGCACCTTTCGCCTTCACCACCACCGGCGCGTCGGCTGCGGTGAACGGCACCGCCGCGACCGGGCGGCGTTCGACTTCCCAGGTGTCGATCCGCGCGGGATCGTCCAGCCACAGCCCGATGTTCCACGCCGACCGCGGGGTGATCTCCCATTCCGCCGGGCCGGGGTGATCCGGCACCGGACGCCAGACTTCCTTCACTCCCAACGCCATCACGAGCGGACCGAGCCGGACGCCGACCGCGCCCTTGTCCCGCGCGACCGTGCGCGGGCGCATCGGCAGCACGAGCCGGACGCGGTCTCCGTCCTTCCACTGCCGTCGCACAGCCTGGTAGCCGCGTTCGTCCGGGCGCACCGCGATGGCTTCCCCGGCCACCTCCAGGGTCGCCTCGGAGCACCACCCAGGAATTCGGAGGTGCAGCGTGAACTCGGTGGGATTCGGTGTCTCCACGGAGATTTCGACGGTCTCTTCGAACGGATACGTGGTGAGCACGGAAAGCCGCACCGGCTGGTCGCCGATCGCCGTCGACACAGTGCACGGTGCATACGTAACCGCTGCAAGCCCGTCGGACGTTTCCAGCCACGACGAGCGCACCAGTTTCGGCCAGCCCTGGTGGTAATTCGCCGTGCAGCAGCCGAATTGCGGTTCAAGGCCGAAGACATTGGCGTCGATCCCGCTGTACGTCCAATCGCGTTGCGCGAAGGAAACCAGCACCTGATTGGCTTGCTGGTGGTACTGATGCGCCAGCATACGCGGGTCGTTCGACGCCGGGAGCAGGTTGTACGCGACCTGTTCGAGAAGATCGCCATAGCTGCCGTCGGCGAAAATCGCGGTGACTTCTTCGAGGGTACGCATCAATTCCACGACCTGACACGTCTCCACTCCGTGGTGTGGTTCGCGTCCGGCCAGCCATTCGTCGCCGGAAAACACGCCGTGCACCAAGCCGTGCAAGCGATCCAGGCTCGCGAACATGTCACGGGTCTCGGCGCGATGGCTCTCTTGGCTGTCGAAGAGGTACTCGACCGCCGCCTTCTTCAGTCCCATTGCGACGTTCACGCAATGTTTGAGGTGCTGCATCTGCCGCGTCGGGCCCGGCGTGAGCTCCTTGCCGAGGAACGTGACCCAGTCCGACGTCTGCGCCAGCAGCAACCGGCCGAGGTCAGCCAACCAGGATTCTTGGGTACGGCGGTAAAGCCAATACACCGCCAACGCATTTTCCGCCCCCCTTGCCGCGCCCCAGCTCGCAAGTGGACGGTCCGGCAAGTGCTCCAGCTGGTAACGGAAGTAGCGTTCGAGGAACGGGGCGACACGTTCGTCGTCGGTCGCGTCCGCGTGCTGGATCAACACTTTGAGCGCGACCATCCGCGGCCACCAGTCCTCATTGGACTTCGGCCCGAACTGCCCGTCCGCACGCTGGCTGCCGAGGATCGCTTCGACCCACTTCTCCGCCCTGGCCCGCAATTGCGCGTCGTCGAGGACGTGCGCGAGCGGCAGCAGTCCGTCCACATAGTACGGTCCGCGTTCCCAGTTCTCGCCGGTGCCACCGAGCCATTCGCTGTCCGGGCCGACGTCGGGCCACACCTCCTCGAGCCGGCCGGTCAGCCCGCTCGCCTGCAGCCGCAGCTGGTCGGCCAGCCAGCCGGACGGCCGGATGGCGCCGAGCGGCAGCTCGGACCAGGAACCGGTTGCGCGTCTCACTCGGGAAACTCCTTCCACACTCAGCCGCGCAGCGCGCCGCTGAGCAGACCGCCGACGAAGAACCGCTGCAGGAACAGGTAAAGCAGGAGGCACGGGAGCGCGGAGAGCACGACACCGGCCTGCAGTGCACCGTAGTCGACCGTGCCGTAGTCACCGGCGCTGATGTTCACCAGCATGATCGGCAAGGTGTATTTATCGCCGTCCTGCAGGAAGATCAAGGGTGCCAGGAATTCGTTCCACGAGGCCAGGAACGAGAACAAGGCGACGGTGATGATACCCGGCATCACGATCCGCAGCGAAACTCGCCACAGGGCACCGAAATTCGAGCAACCGTCCACCAGCGCCGCCTCTTCGAGCTCGCGCGGGACCGAGTCGAAACTGTTGCGCATCATGTACATCCCGAACGGAAGCTGGAACATGATGAGCACGATGGCCAGCCCGAATACACTGTTCTGCAAACCGAGTTTGCCAAGCACGATGTACAGCGGAACCAGGATTGTCGCGTACGGCACCATCAGAATGGCCAGCGTGGCCGCGAAAAGCAGGTTGCGGCCGCGGAACTGGAACCGGGAGAAGCCGTACCCGCCGAGGACGCACACCACTACCGTGCCGACCACCACCAGCGCGGCCAGCACAATGCTGTTGCCGAGATACGTCCAGAGTCCCGCGCCGAATTTGAGCAGCGACGCGTAGTTACCCAGCGAAAGCGCGTGCGGCAGCCAGGTGGACGGAATGGCATTCGCCTCGGCGGGCGTCTTCACGGAGTTGATGAACGCCCACACCAAAGGGAACAGGAACGCGAGCGCGAGTGTCAATCCCACGCCGTGGTACCCGATCAGCCGCAGCGCCCGCTCGCTCCACGGCCGTCCGGACACCTGGCGCGGCCGGGCCTCCCCCAGCACCGCGACCACTACGCATCCCCTTTCTCACGACGCAACCGCAACTGAACCGCATTGATCAACACCAAGGCGATCAGCAGGACCACCGACATCGCCGCCGCGGTACCGAGCTTGAAATGACTGAAAGCCGTGTTGTACAGATCGAGCACCACCGTGACGGTCGAATTCGCCGGGCCACCTTGGGTGAGTACGTAGAACTGGTCGAAGGCCAGCACGGAACCGGCAACCGAGAGCATGAAAAGCAAAGTGAGCGTCGGTCGCAGGTACGGCAGTGTGATGTACCGCAACCTGGCCCACGCATTCGCGCCGTCGAGTTTCGCTGCCTCGTACAGTTCCGCCGGCACCGACCGCAACGCGACCAACAGGACCACCACTTGGAACCCGATGAACTTCCACACCACCATCGCGATCACGGTGAACAGCGCTTTTGCCGGCGTGGCAAGGAAACCCGCCGGTTCGCTCAGGATTCCGAGGTCCTGCAGAATCCGGTTGAACACGCCGACCTGGTCGTTCGCGTCCACGCCCCACAACAATGCCGCCGACGCGGTACCGAGCACATACGGCAGGAAAAACGCCGTGCGGTAGAACTTCGCGCCACGCCGCGGGCTGTTCGAAATCGCCACGAGCACAAAGGAAATCCCGAATACCACGACCGTGGTGATTCCGGTGTAGACGAGCGTGAACGTGATGGCCGACAGGAACAGCTTGTCGTGGAAGATCTTCGCGTAATTGTCGAACCCGGCGAAACTGGGAGAGCCGAGCAGCGGCCAGTCGCTGAGCGACATGAACAGCATGATTCCCAGCGGTACCACGAAGAATGCGATCACGATCAGCGCGGTCGGCGTGACGAACAGCAGCCCGGTGAGCGGCCTGCCGGTGGTGCGCGCCCCGGTGCCCGCGGCTTTCCGGCGAGGCCGGGCCGCCGCGGGCCGGGACGGGAGGGTGGTCGTCATTTCAGTTTCCGGCCTGCAGCTTCGCTTGGATTGCCGACTGCGCCGTTTCGAACGCCTGCTTCGCATCGCCGGAACCGAAGACCGCCTGCTGCACGAGCTGGTTCCATGGTCCGGTGTTGTCGTTGAACACCTGACCGTACGCCAGGGAAGCTGGCGTGTACCCGTGTTCGAGGCCCTTCGCGGTCTCGGCGAACCGCGGGTCGGCGGTGGTGTACTGGTTGCCCGCCAAATCCGTACGCACGGGCAGGTTTCCGGCCTTCGCGACTACGTCCACCTGCGTCTTCTGATCCAGCGTCCAGGCAATGAAGTTCCACGCCTGCGCGGCCTTCTTCGAGTTGGCCGCGATGCCGAGGTCGTCGCCGCCGACGTAGGTCGAGGTCGCCTTGCCGTCCGGCGACATGATCGGCGCGATACCCCACTTGAAGTTCACCTTCGCGAGGTTCGCGAACTCGAACGACCCGGCGGGCAGGATGCCGACCTTGCCTGCCTCGAACAGCGTCGTCCAGGTCGACCCGCTCTCGGTCTTGGCCGAGCTCGGCACGATCCCCTCGTCGAACATCCGCTTGTACAGCGCGAATGCCTCCTGCAGCGCGGGGCTGTGCACATCGGCCGACTTGCCGTCGGGCGAGATCGGCGGCGTGCCCGCGGCGACCGCGTACGGCATCGCGGTGTACGCGTTGCAGCCGGGACAGTTGCCCGCGAAGTAGAAGCCGTACGTGTCGCCGCCGGTGGCGCGGATTGCCTTCGCGTCGTTGTACAGGTCGGTGAAGGTCTTCGGCGGCACCTTCGGGTCGAGACCGGCCTTGGTGAACAGGTCCGCGTTGTAGAGGATCACCGAGGAGTCCACTTTGTGCGGTACGGCGTAGGTTTTGCCGTCGGCCGTTGCGGCCTTGACGTGCGAGCCGACCAGCGCGTCGTGGAACGGCAACGCCTGCACGCGGCTGGTGATGTCGGCCCAGATGCCCTGCTGGGAGTAGTTCGGCGCGTACGCGACGTCGGAGGTGAGCAGGTCCGGCAGACTGCCCGAACCCGCCGCGACGCCGACCTTCTGCTGATAGTTCGCGTCCGGCACCGCAGTGAGGGTGACGTGGTTCTTGTGGCTCGCGTTGTACGCGTCGACGAGCGCCTGGCTGTAGGAACCGGTGCCGTTGGCCCGCACCCACATGCTCAGGTTCGCCCCGTCGTCGACCCCGGTCGCGGAGTCTCCCGCGGCACCGGGCGCGTCCCCGGACCCGCCGCCACCGCACGCTGTCAGGGAAACCGCGGCAGCCGCGGCGAGCAGCAACGCGCGCAGTCGGGCACTGGCCATGACACTCGTCTCCTTCGAACCCGCCACGACGGCAAGTTTCGGATAAGGTTTTCCGAAACCTAAGACGCGGCAGATTCCCCGTCAAGGGCCAGTATCCGAACTGTGTTGTGCACCAGCGCTACGGAAATGTTTCCGCGGCAGTTACACTGTCCGGAAAACCAAGTGGAGGGGCGGGATCACGATGAGGCAGGGCGGGCGGCGCAAGGCAGCGACGGTGGCGGACGTCGCGGTGCGGGCAGGCGTGTCCCCGGGCACCGTGTCGAAGGCGCTGAACGGGCGCGGGCAACTGCGCCCGGAAACGCGGCAACGCGTGCTTGCCGCCGCGGAGGAACTCGGGTTTTCCACGAACCTGCTGGCGCGCAGCCTGCTCGAGGGGCGCACGTACACCGTCGGCGTGCTCACCAGCGACAGCTTCGGCCGGTTCACCATCCCGGTGATGCTGGGCGTCGAGGACACGCTGGGCGCGGGCCAGATTTCGGTGCTGCTGTGCGACGGCCGTGACGACCGCATCCGCGAGGGGCACTACCTGCACACGCTGCTGGCCCGCCGGGTCGACGGCATCATCGTCACCGGCCGCGGCAGCGATCCGCGCCCGTCGCTGGGTCAGGACCTGCCGATTCCGGTGATCTACGTGCTGGCGCAGTCGGAGGACCCGCGCGACCGGTCGCTCATCCACGCCGATCGGGAGGGCGCCGAACGCGCGGTGAAACACCTGTTCAGCACCGGACGGCGGCGGATCGCGCACGTCACCGGACCACAGCACCACCTCGCCACGCAGCGGCGGATCGAGGGCGCCACGGCCGCGTTTTCCGCGGTGGGACAGGAAATGGTGCTCGGCGAACCGCTGATGGGCGAGTGGAGCGAACGCTGGGGCCGCGAGGCGGCAAGCATCCTGGTCCGCAGCGGAAAGCCGTTCGACGGCGTGTTCTGCGGCAGCGACCAGATCGCCCGCGGACTGCTGGATGGGCTGCGCGAAAGCGGGCACAAGGTCCCCGACGAGGTCGGCGTGGTCGGCTTCGACAACTGGGAGGTGATGGCCGAGGCCGCCCGCCCGCCGCTCACCACCATCGACCTGAACCTGCACGAACTCGGCCGCGTCGCGGCGACCGAGCTGCTGGATGCGATGAACGGGAAAGCGCTGGAAAGCGGGGTCCGGTCGGTGCCGTGCCGGTTGGTGGTGCGGGAGTCTTCGGAGAGCCGGGGGTGGTTCCCGCCTGCTCCGGCCGCTGCGGCCACTCCGGTCGCTCCTGCCGAGCGCCCAGAAATGTTGCCCGGCCACGAAACCGAACCGTTGCCCTGAGATTCCTTGACGGTCGGGCGAGCGGGCCGCTACGGTTCGGAAACCGTTTTCCGGATCACGGCCACTTGCAGCCCCCGACAAGGGAAGGCCCGATGTCCGTACTCCAAAGTTGCAGACGTTTGTCGTTGGTGGCGTTGTTGTTCGTCACGGCCTTGGCCACCGCGCTGGTCACCGCGCGGCCGGCCAAAGCCGCGCAGCCCTACACCCTGGACAACGCGGAAACTGCCCTCACGGCTTTTCTGAACACCTATTACAACCCCGGCAATGGGATGTTCTACGCGTCCATCAGCGACCATTCCCCGCTGGATCTGTGGACGAGCGCCTACATCCGGCAAGGGTTGTGCACCGCCAATGCCAATACCGGCGGAAAATACCGGCAACTGCTGCGCGACACGTACTACGGTTTCGAACGCAGTGAAGCCACCACATTCACCTGGACCGAAACCGTCAACGGCGTGCAGCGCACCACCACCGACCCGTATTGGTGGACCGGAGGAAACGACGCGAACGACGACTATCTGTGGAACATCAGCGCGGGCCTGTGCGCGTACGAGGCGACTCGCGATCCACACCTGTTGCAAGAAGTCGAAGCGGAAACCCGCTATATTCTCGAAACCCAGCTCGACAGCCGCGCCGGCTACGGCGACTACGGCGTGTGGCACGACTGGAAGAACATCGGCGACTACAAGGACATTTCCACCACCGGACAGCTGCCGTACATCGCCATGGCGCTCGCGAAATATTTCCCGAACCAGACGATGTACAACAATGCACTGGGCCAGAGCTACACGTACAAGCAGTACGCGAAAATGACGTACGACTGGTCCATGCTGTGGTTGCAGCAGGACGGCAGCATTCTCAACGGCACCAATGGTTCGCAGACCGGGTATTACGACAAGAACCATTACATGATGAACGTCGGCCTGATCGCCGATTCGGCCGCGGCGATGTACGCGGACACACACGACCCGAAATACCTCAGCGACGGCCAGCGCGTGATCGACTGGGGCCGTAACCGATTCACCATTCCTTACCAGGGCAAGCAAATCCTGTGGCCGCAATGGCTCACGTCGAACGGCGGCGCGCATTACAACCTGTGGGTCGACCCTGATCAGAACCAGAACACGGTCGCCAAGGGAATCATGTCGCGTGGCATCGTGAATTTCCTGAATGCCACCGGGCAGAAACAGTATCTCGGCTGGATGCACGACAATGCGCAAACCGCGTGGGACAACCGGCATCTGTCGGACAATCTCCTGTACACGAACTGGCAGGTGCCGAACAAGCTGCCCGCCAACGGATTGGCGTCGGGGAACTTCACCGGCATCGACCTGATGTACCGGGTGCTGGACGCGCAGTCGGGTGCTTCATCGCTGCTCAACGCAGGCTTCGAAACCGACGGCGCTCGGACGAACGCCCCCTTCGGCTGGCTGACCTACGGTTTCGGCAACTCGGCCAACGACGGCGCGACTTTCGCCGAACAGAAGGACGCGCACCACGGGTCGTATGTGCTGACGCAGTACAAGAATTCGCCGTACCAGACGTACGCGTTCCAGACCGCACACGTCCCGAACGGCACGTACACGGTGTCGGCATGGGTACGCAGCAGCGGCGGCCAGGAGGCGGCGTACCTGGATGTGAAGGACTTCGGCAACGGCGCAGACTTGACGGCCGACGTCCGCGGGGTACCGAACAGCGGTTGGACGCAGGTGTCGATCCCGAACGTGCCAGTGACGAACGGGCAGGCAACCATCGGCGTGTACTCGAAGGCGAGCGCAGGCCAGTGGATCAACGTGGACGACGTACTCCTCACCCCGGCAGCGGTGACCACTCCGGCATACACGGCCCGCAACTTCTCCTTCGAGGACGACGGAAAGGCAACCCAGACCCCCTCCCGCTGGACGGCCTACAACTTCGGCAACACGGCCAACGACGGGTCGAGTTTCACGGAAAAGAAGGCAGCGCCGTACGACGCGCGTACCGGGGACTACACGCTGACGCACTACAAGAGCAGCGCGTACCGGGTATACACGTCGCAGAATGTGACGGGCTTGCCGAATGGCACGTATGACGTCACCGCATGGGTCCGCAGCAGCGGTGGCCAGAATGCGGCGTACCTGGACGTGAAGGACTTCGGCAACGGCGCCGACCTGACGGCAGACATGAGCGACGCATCCGGCAGCACGTGGACGCTGGTGTCGATCCGCAACGTCCCGGTGACAAACGGCCAGGCAACGATCGGCTTCTACTCGGACGCCGGTGCGGGGCAATGGGTGAACATCGACGATGTGAACTTGGCGAAGCATTAGGAGGGCATGGTTGAGGGCGGTGGGGGCCGGTCCCGGTTTTGGGGTCGGCCCCACCGCTCTTTTTCTCACCCTCGGCACTGACCGCCGGGTTGGCCTCCGGCGCGGGTTGGCGGGGTGGCGCGGTCGACCGGGCGGGTGGGACGAGCCGATCCCAACCGGGATGAGCCCAACCGATCGGGACCCAAGCTGGAGGTGACTTGGTCCAAGTCGGACTCGGCCGGATCGGACCGCTTCGGGCCAATCGGAACTAGACCCAGCCGAACTGCGCCGGGTTGGCAGAACCAAGCCACCCCGAGCCACGCCACGCCGAGCTGAGCCAGGCCACGCCGGGTCGGGTCGGGTCGGGTCGGGTCGGGTCATTTCAGGCCACGCCTAGCCTGTCCGGCCGGTCGGGCCACGGCTATGCCGAACCAGGTCAGGCGACGCCCAAGCCGGGCGGGGCCGTGCTGAGTTCGGCCCCACAGGCCGGGCCAAGCCACTCCGGCCTGGCCCAACTCCGGGCTGGGTCAAGCCGCGTCGAGCTCGGCCAATTCGGGCCTGGACCAGCGGCACCTCCCCATCGACTCCAACCCGGCCCAACTGCCCAGCCCCAACTCAAACCCAAGCCCTACTCAAACCCCAAGCCCAAACCCCGGCCCACCCCAGGCCTCACGAAAACCGGGCCAACCTCACCCCCACCCCTCCTGTGTCCCCGTCTGCTCATTAGGTGCCATCAGGGAAAACTCCGCCCCCTGGTCGTCCCTCGCCAGCACCATTCGGCCGTACGGCGTATCCGTCGGCGGGCTCACCACGGTTCCTCCCAGCTCCGGGATTCGCGCCGCCAGCCCGTCCGCATCCGACGTCCAGAAGTACGTGTTCCACCCGGCCTTCAGCTCGGCCGGTCCGCCTTCCGACAGCTCACCCAGCCCACCGACCGGGCGCCCGTCGACATCCAGCGTTGCGTACGTGAAGCCGTCTCCCGACAAATCGGTGAACGTGTACCCGAATACGTCGCCATAAAACTGCTTGGCCGTTGCGAAATCGCGCGTCATGCACTCGTTCCAGGCAGGCGCACCCGGCGTCAGAGTGACTCCCGTGCCGAGGTGCCGGCCCGGTTGCCACAGGCCGAAAACCAAGCCCGTGGGGTCCATCGCGATCGCCATCCGGCCCTCGGTCATCACGTCCATTGGCGGGGCGATGACGCTGCCGCCCGCCTCGGTGATGGCCGTGACCGTTTTGTCCACATCGGACACTCCGAGATACGTGGTCCACGCGGGCGGCATCCCCTCCTGCTCCGGTGGGATCTGGCCGATCCCGGCCACCGGCTTTCCGGCTACCTGTGCCATTCCGTAGAACCCGGTCTCGGGTCCGCCGGTCTCCACCGTCCAGCCCAGCAGTGCCGAGTAGAACGCGACCGCCTTGTCCCGGTCGGGCACCATCAAATCGCCCCAGCACGGGGTACCGGATGGCCACGGTTCGGTTCTGATGATCATGTTTCCTCCCAGTCTTGTGCCAGCCGTCACAGTGTCGCACCGGGGACCGACAAAAACGGGAGTGTGTTGTTCAGCGACCGCCGACCACCAGGTGGGCGTACACGATGATGTTGTCCACGTAGCTGTGCTCGCCCCGGTCGAACGCGCCACCGCAGGTGATGAGCCGCAGTTCGGCGTCCGAGGTGTCGCCGTACACCGCGTCGCTCGGGAAGACGTCCTTAGGTACCTGGTCCACCTTGGTCACCACGAAGTGCGCCGTGCTGCCGTCGCGGCGGGCGATGGAGATGTCGTCTCCCGGCTTCATTTCCTTCAGCCGGTAGAAGATCCCCTTCTGCTTGTTGCCGTCCACGTGCCCGAGCACCACCGCGGGCCCGGCCTCCCCCGGCGTCGGCCCGAACTGGTACCACCCGGCCTGCAACGGCGTGCTCACCGACGGTACCTGCACCGTGTTGTCCGGGTTGAGCCCGAGCGGCACGAGGCTCGAATGCGCCTCGATCCGCGGGATGTCCAGCGAAACCGGGTCCGACTTCGGCAACGCGGCCGCGGACGGCGCATCGGAACTGGCGACGGGCACCGGAGTCCCGTCCGTCGAACATCCCGTCAGCACCACGGCGAGCGCAACCGCCACCGCGGCGAGCGTCTTCCTGATCACGTCTCCCCCACCTCGCTCCGGGACCGGCCCCGGCCTCCCGCCAGGCCAGGGCCGGAAACCGGGTCAGCCACGCTGGCGGCGCCGCATCAGCACGAACCCTGCCCCACCGACGGCGAGCGCACCCATCGCACCCGCGGCGATCGGGATGTCGGCGGTCGAGGCGCTGTCCGCGACCGGCCCGTCCGTGCCCCCGGTCTGCGGTGCCCCCGACGGCACCTTGGTGACCTGCTTCGGCGCAGGCTTGGTAGCCGGCTTGGCCGCCAGCACGGTGAACTTCGTGCCGATTTCCGCGCCACCGCAGGAGAACGACACCTGATACGTCCCCGGCTTCACGTCCTTGCGCACCGTCGCGGTGGCCTGCGACACCGGCGCCTTCGCCGGGTCCTTCTGCGGCCCGACCGCGGACAGCTTGCCGATCTGCAGCGCCGACGACTTCAGCCCCGAGATCGCCGACGCCTCGCATCCGACGCGCACCAGCACCTTGTCCCCCGCCCGTCCGGACGACGGCAGCACCCGCACGAACGCCTTGGGCACCCCGGCGTGGTCACCGGCCGGCGCAGGCGCAGTCGTGGTGGGCGCGGGGGTGGGGGTGGGCGCAGGCGCCGACCCGGAAGCAAAAGCCGGGGCGGCCGAAAGCATCCCGGCGGCAATCAGCGTGGAGACGACAGCAATTCGTTTCATGACACTCCCCTTGATGAAATTCGGATCTCGCGGCAAATGGCCGCGAGGAATCCGTACCCGGCCGACAGTTCCCCCTGCGGTCCGGGCGTTTTCTTCCGACATCACCAAGACGTCTCCGCCCCCTAAGGGGTTGCCCGGCACACAAAAAAACCGCCGGGAACAATTTCCCGGCGGCTGTTTCGGCCTGTAAGACTATTCGGCAAGACTCCCGTCGCCCGCTTTCGCCGCGCCCGCGGGTACCCGCGAAACCTGCGCGGCAGGTACGGAAAACGTTGTGGTGTAAGGTTTTCCGCCACACGCGACAGTGAGCGGGTAGCGGCCGGGAGCAGTACCCGGCACCAGTTCCGCAGCCGCACTGACGGTGGCCCGCACACTGACGAACGGGCCGAAGTCGTACCCGGAAAACTTCAACACCGGAGAACTGAACTTCGTGGCCCCGGCCTGTGCTCCGGGGCAATCCGCGAGGGCGACATTCGCGTCATCGCCGCGTTGATAAACGTTCACCTGCCCGTGCAGCACCGCAGTGTCCTGGTTCAGCTGCACCGTGACCGGATCCGGCGCCGGACCTGCCGCCGACGCCACTGCCGGCGCGGCCATCCCGAGCACCGCTGCCGCCACCAAAACCGCGCTCCTGCGCACGTTCTTCCTCCCCGGTATCCGCCTGTTCACCCCGCAAGACGCGGTGCGTGGCGCGGGGTTGCCCGGCAGGTGGAAATCAGTCCAGATCGTCGTGCCGCATGAGCTGGCGGCCCGCTTCGGTGATGGATCCCGACAGCGACGGGTACACCGAGAACGTGAGCGCCAGGTGGTCCACCGTCAGCTGGTTCTGCACGGCCAGCGCGATCGGCAGGATCAGCTCGCTCGCCGACGGCGCCACCACGACGCCGCCGACCACCACGCCGGTGGCCGGACGGCAGAACAGCTTCACGAAACCGCGGCGCAGACCTTCCATTTTCGCCCGCGCGTTGGTGGCCAGCGGCAGCATGATCGTGCGCGCGGGGACCTCGCCGGAGTCGATGGCCTGCTGGCTGATCCCGACGGTCGCGATTTCCGGATGCGTGAACACATTCGCGGCCACCGTCTTGAGCTTGATCGGCGCGACGCCCTCGCCCAGCGCGTGCCACATCGCGATCCGGCCCTGCATGCTGGCGACGGACGCGAGCATCAGCACCCCGGTGCAGTCACCCGCGGCGTACACCCCGGGGACGCTGGTACGAGACACCCGATCGACCGCGATGAAGCCGCCCGGCCCCGGCTCGATGCCGACCCGGTCGAGGCCGATGTCAGCGGTGTTCGGGATCGACCCGACAGTCATCAGCGCATGGCTGGCCTCGATCACGCGACCGTCAGCCAAGTGGACCTCGACGCCCTTCTCAGTGCGCTCCACGCGTTCCGCACGCGCCTGCTTGGCCACGGTGGTACCGCGCTGCGTGAAGACCTCCTCGAGCACGGCAGCGGCGTCGGCGTCCTCGTGCGGCAGCACGCGGTCCCGGCTGGACACGACGGTGACCTTCACGCCCATCTCCGTGTACGCCGACGCGAACTCGGCGCCCGTGACACCCGACCCGATCACCGCGAGGTGCTCCGGCAAGTCGGTGAGGTCGTACAGCTGGCGCCAGTCGAGAATCCGCTCACCGTCGGGGACTGCGCCGGGCAGCACCCGCGGCGTGGCGCCGGTGGCGATCAGGACTACGTCGGCGGACAGGGATTCAGTAGCCCCGTCGGAATCTGTGACCGCGACCCGGTGCGTGGCAAGACCCGGTTCGTCGTCGGCAAACCGCGCCTCGCCGGTGATCACGCGGACGCCCTCGCGCTGTACCCGGGCGCGGATGTCGGCCGACTGCGCGAGCGCCAGGCCCTTCACCCGGCCGTGCACGGTGGGGAGGTCGACCTTCGTGTCCGCGAGATCGGTGTTGATCCCCAGCTCGCCCAGGTCGTGCATCTTCGCCAGCGCGCCGGACGACGCGATGAACGTCTTCGACGGCACGCAGTCGTAGAGGACACAGGCGCCACCGAGGCCGTCCCGCTCGACGATCGTCACGTCGGCGCCGTGCTGGGCCGCGACCAAGGCCGCCTCGTAGCCCGCCGGGCCGCCGCCCATGATCACGATCCTGGTCACCCGGGTCCTCCTCGTCGACGTGCTTGGCGGTGGTGCTCACCGTACGCGGGAGACCTGACGGCAAAGCGAAGTGCCCGGACACGGCATGTGCATCCGCTCGTGCGCGGCGGGGGTCGCTAGGCTGTCGCGCGTGCCGTTGTATGCCGCTTACGGATCCAACATGGAGCCCGCCCAGATGCTGGAGCGCGCCCCGCATTCGCCCATGGCCGGCACTGGCTGGCTGGAGGGCTGGCGGCTGACCTTCGGCGGCGAGGACCTCGGCTGGGAAGGCGCGCTGGCCACCATCGTCGAGGACGCGTCGTCGCGGGTCTTCGTGGTGCTGTACGACGTGACCGCCCTGGACGAGGAACGCCTCGACCGCTGGGAAGGCGGCGAGCTCGGAATGCACACGAAGATCCGCCTGCGGGTACAGACGATGGACGGCTCGGTGCTCGCGTGGCTCTACGTCCTGGACGCCTACGAGGGCGGC
The DNA here is from genome assembly GCF_000717335.1 of Amycolatopsis jejuensis. Taxonomy (GTDB): domain Bacteria; phylum Actinomycetota; class Actinomycetes; order Mycobacteriales; family Pseudonocardiaceae; genus Amycolatopsis; species Amycolatopsis jejuensis. Next base: position 2,952 of record NZ_JNYZ01000023.1, on the reverse strand, counting down.
CTGCCGTCGGCCCGGTACCTCGGGGTGCTGGCGGACGCGGCGGAAGCAGCGGCTGCACCGGTGGACTACGTGGACGACCTGCGGACGCGTCCGTGCACGGGCATCAGCGGGTGAATCCTTCCGGCGGGGAGCACCGGGCCGGACGCCTTGCCGGTTGTCCCCATCCCGACCGGGCCTGTGGATAACTCCGGCCAGACGGAAGATCCACAACCCGCCCGGGAGCGCCACTCGCGACCACCCGGCAGGGGCTCACTCACACGGACATCGCTTACCACAGCGCTCACATTCGATCGCACTGGGTGACCACTTCGGACCACCAGAGGCCAAGCGAAGAGCCGTCGCGGACCCGTCGAAGATCCACTCAGGACCGCGCAGACCCACTCGCGCCCTAGGAAATCACATCGTCCGGCCAGCTCCGAAACCCGCAGAAACCCTTGCCCGGTAACGCGAAATCTGTAAACCGGCCACTGATCGCTCGCCGCCGCACACCAGCCGTGAGCGATGAGCACCTGACTCTGCCACTGAGCAATACCACGGCACTCCACCAGCCCGGGATCACCCACAGTCAACACCCACGCCACCGACCGGAGAACCCGCCACAACACCGGGTGATCCGCCCGTCGACACCCCCGCACGAGGGGTACTTCTCCCCCTCCTGAGTTATCCACATCGCCCGCGGGCCTGTGGACAACTCAGGCCAGCGAGGCCAGCGCGGTGTGCACCAAAGTGCGGACGCCGACGAGCAACGCGCGCTCGTCGAGGACGAAGGTCGGCCGGTGGATGTCGGCTTGCGGAGCGGGCGGACCGGACCACACGCCGAGCCGCGCGAAAGCGCCCTGGACGTGCTCGAGGTACCAGCCGAAGTCCTCTCCACCGGACGATTGTTCCGTTCCGGCAAGACCGTGCTCACCGACGGCCGCCTCGATACCTGCGCGCATCAGCGCCGTCGACTCGGCGTCGGAGACCACCGGGGGTACGCCACGCCGGTAGTCCAGCGAGAACCCGACGCCGGTCGGGGCCAGCAGCGACTCCACCGACGACGCGACCAGCGGCTCCAGCGCCTTCCACACCTCGTGGTCGGCGGTGCGCAGCGTGCCCCGCAGGACGCCGTCCTGCGGGACCGCGTTCGCGGCCTGTCCGGCGTGCACAGCACCCCACACCAGCACGGTGCCGGATCGCGGGTCGACGCGGCGCGACAGCACCGACGGCAGCGACGTGATCACCGTGCCGAGCGCGTACACGAGGTCGGCCGTGAGGTGCGGACGCGACGTGTGGCCGCCCGGCGAGGTGAGGCGCAGTTCGATGAGGTCCGCGGCCGAGGTGAGCGCGCCGACGCGGGTGCCGACCTTGCCTGCCTCGAGCCGCGGGTCGACGTGCAGGCCGTAGATCCGCTCGACACCTTCGAGCGCACCCGCGGCGACCATGTCCAGCGCACCGCCGGGCATGACCTCCTCCGCGGGCTGGAAAATCAGCCGCACGCGGCCGGGCAGCTCGGGCGCACCGGCGAGGGCACGGGCGGCGCCGAGCAGGATGGCGGTGTGCGCGTCGTGACCGCACATGTGCGCCGCACCCTCGGTGGTGGACGCGTACGGGAGCCCGGTGGCCTCGGTGAGCGGCAGCGCATCGATGTCCGCCCGAAGCGCGACGCACCGCTCGCCGCGGCCGATGTCGCACACCACGCCGGTGCCGCCGGGCAGCACCCACGGCTTGAGCCCGACCGCGCGCAGCAGCGACACGATCAGCTCGGTGGTCGCGAACTCGTGCCGCGACAGCTCCGGGTGGGCATGGATGTGCCTGCGCCACGCGAGTACGTCGGTCGCGTTGGCGCGCAGCCAATCGTCCAGCCAGAACGGGCCGCGGCCCGCACCAAGGTCGTCCACAGGAGCCATGCTGACCCCGGCTTCGGAGAGGAGCGCGCCGGGCGCCTCGATCGGGTTGCTCTCGTGGTCACCTGGAACGTTCGGTCGTGAATCCAGCACAGTCACGCCGCACCTCCTCCCGCAACACGAGCGCAGGGGGTCACGCAACGTGCCGTTCGATCTGTCATACGCATTTGCAGATGATCGTGCACCATGCAGGTGGCAAGCGGCGCGCCGACGGCAACCGGCCTAGACGGCCGGTACCGGATCTGCGGCGAACGGCGGCCCGAAGTTCGGCCTGGGTGAATGGAAAGGCAGCCGGAACGGCAGTTGCGGGGAGGACTCAGCCGCCTTGGGCTTTACGCCGCTTGATCCGATGCCGCCGCCCGAAGAACACGATGGCGAGCAACACCACCGCCGCACCCCCGGCAATCAGGTTCTTCTTGGTCTTTTCGGCGTTGGCCTTGTCAGTCTGCGTCGGATCGAGCACCGGCCCCGGCGGCACCTGCGCGAGGTCGCCCACCTGCGTGATCGCGACCCCGGTGACCGGGGCAGGCGCCGGAGCCGCATCCGCTGCCGAAACAGGCAGCACCCCGGTGAGCAGCACCCCGAGCAGACCGGCCAGCAGCAGTCCCCGCACCTTCGCCATGACATCCCTTCTACGCCCTACCGAGGCATTGTGCCCGCCGACCGACAGCAACGTCACCCGCCACGCGGAGGAGCCACCCCCGTTCGCCCCGTGACGACGACCGCCGGGCGCACCCGCCCCCTCAACACCTAAAGCCCCCCGCCCCCCGCTGTCGCCCCACTTCCGTGAAGGCCACCTTCACGGACTCAGATTCCCTCATGGTTCCCTTCACAGCCCCCTATTCCGTGAAGGTTCCCTTCACGGACTTCGTACCGGGACCGTCCCCCTTCACAACCCTCATCCGTGAAGGGAACCTTCACGGACTTCCCCCACCACCCCACCGCAGCCGACGCACCCACCGGACCGGGCACCCAGCCCCCGCCCTGCACCCCGATCCGAAGCCCCCACACGGTCTGAATGGCTTGTCAAGGCATCTTTCCCGCCTTGACAAGCCATTCAGACCGT
>NZ_JNYZ01000022.1 GCF_000717335.1 Amycolatopsis jejuensis | reverse complement strand
GCCGTCGCTGACCTCACCGGAGTCCTGCGCGACCGGAGCGGCCTGGCGCACGGCGGCTGCGGCCGGGCCGGCGAACCCGCCGATCCCGGCCAGCGCGCCAGCCCCGACGACGCCGAGACCGGTCAAACCAGCGGCCTGCAGGAACTTGCGCCGGTCCTTGGGGTTTACCGCACTCCGCGCGATCATCGAAGCGGCATAGCGTTTGCCAAACACGTGCGATCTCCTTCCCGTCCGGCAACGCCGGACGTGCCCGCGCGAACAGCGCCCGCCCGGGAGTGACCTTCGTGGACTCCCCTGGTTCGGTGCCGACAGCCGCGCGGATGGGTCGATTCCCGATCGGGTGAGCAGCGGCCCAGCGCGGTTGCCTCACCCGCCGTTCCGGCGCGGTGAGGCGGTCATGGGAGATCGAAAGAAACGCCGACCACCAAATCCGCCGCCGGCCGGGGCCGACCTTCACCAGTTTGCGGAGTCAGGGCCTAGGTGGCAGGAACCGCCCAAGTTTGTCACCAGGTTGCGCACATGGGAGCAGCTGACACCATGTGCGTGCCGCCCGTGCTTTTGTCGTCCCCAGACGCTCCAACTTCGGAGCTACCAGCCAAGCAGGAGGCCGCCGACTGGGGGCGGGCCAGGGCCGAGGCCAGCAGTCCGGGGTCGCGGATGACAGCGGGAGATCCCATGATGATGGCCATGATCTCCTGCGTGTCCCCAATGCCGAAGCAGCGGATCACCGGTTACTGCGCCAGCCGGTGGTTGAGCTTGGCCGAGATGCGAGCCGTCCGGACTGCCGCGGCGACCACGCGGCGGCGGAGGTCGGCGAGGACGGCGTCGCGCGCGAGTTACCTCATGGACACGCCCTCTTTTCCGGCTGCCCCGAGGATCTGCTCCATCTCTTCGTCGGTGAACTGCACGTTCAACGCTGCTATGCCCTGACGGTGCCTGAATCGGTACCACATTCGGTACCGTGTGGCACTCTGATCGCGATAGGGGACAGCAGGGAAGGGATTGCGAGCGTGGTGTCGGCAGTGGGTGACATCGAGACAGCGGCCGGAGTGTTGCTGGCCGGGGGATTGGTGGCCTTTCCGACGGAGACGGTCTACGGGCTGGGTGCGAACGCCGAGGATCTGGCTGCCGTCGCCCGGATCTACCAGGCCAAGGGCCGCCCGCCGACGCACCCCCTGATCGTCCATCTCGCTGGTGCCGAATTCCTCGACGGCTGGGTCGCGCACGTGCCGGAGCCGGCGCGTCTGCTGGCCGACCGCTTCTGGCCCGGGCCGCTGACCCTGGTTCTCCGACGTGGGCCCCGGGTCTCGCTGGCAGCGACCGGTGGCCTTGAGACCGTTGCCGTGCGGGTGCCTGACCACGCGGTCGCGCTGGCGCTGCTGTCCGCGTTCGGTGGTGGCGCGGCTGCGCCGTCGGCCAATCGTTTCGGCTCGGTCAGCCCCACCACTGCCGATCACGTTCGTGCGGAGCTGGGTGATGCGGTCGATGTCGTGCTCGATGGCGGGTCCTGCGCGGTCGGTGTCGAGTCGACCATTGTCGATGCCACCGGCGACACCCCCAGCATTCTCCGGCCCGGCGGAATGACCAGGGAAGACCTCGAAGCGGCTCTGGCGCAACCCCTCGCCGTGCCTTCGACGAGCACGATCCGCGTGCCGGGCACGCATCCGTCCCACTATGCGCCGCGCGCACAGGTCGTCCTGGTCGAGCCCGAGCAGGTCGCCGCGGAAGCGGAGCGCACGCAGGAGCAGGGCTACCGGGTTGGCGCCCTGCTTCCTGCGTCGTCCGGTACCGGCGCGAACGTGCACGCTGTGGTTGCCGTGCCCGATTCGACGACGGACTATGCGCGCGGGCTGTACGCGTTCCTGCGTGAACTCGACCAGCGGGGATGTGACCTCATCGTCGCGTCCCTGCCCGCCGCGGAGGGGCTGGGGCTGGCGATCGGGAACCGGCTTCGCCGCGCCGCGGGACCTCGTACATCGGACCGGCCGGTCACGATGCGGCGGTGACCTCGAGTCCGCGCGCGGCGACGACCTGAGCGCTGCCATCGGCCAAGCGGTAGCGCAGGCCGACGACCGCAGCTCGGCCTGATTCCACCCGATCGGCGAGCACTCGGGAGCGGTCCAGGAGCAGGTCGACCGTGTGCTTGACGTGTTCGGCCAGGATCTCGTCGGCCTCGACATGCCCGGCCGCCCGCGCCGCGAGCACGCTGGGCGTGACCCTCTCGACCACGTCCCGGACGTAGCCGGCCGGCGTGAGCCCGTCCTCCAGCGCCGCGCACGCGGCACCCACCGCTCCGCACGAGTCGTGGCCGAGGACGACGACGAGCGGGCAGTCCAGCAAGTCCACGCCGTACTCGATACTGCCCAGCACCTCGACCCCGATCACCTGGCCCGCGGTGCGCACCACGAAGAGGTCGCCCAGACCGCGGTCGAAAATGATCTCTGCGGCGAGCCGGGAGTCCGAGCAGCCGAACAGCACCGCGAACGGACGCTGGCCCGGCGCGATCGCAGCGCGGCGCGCCGCGTCCTGGTTCGGATGCTCCGGAACGCCTGCGACAAAGCGCTGGTTACCAGCCAGCAGCAGATCGAAGGCTTCTTGCGGCGATGGCGTTTCGGTCATGGCCGCTAGCGTAGGCGAAGGCTCGACTCGCACCGTCGAAAGCCAGCTTACCGAGCCGATAGACCCTTTCCGGACTGCCTGTCACCAGGTCGCCGAACCTCGCCGACCCGGCGCCGCAGTTCAGCCTTGGCACGTCGGTTCCGTCCTCGCGTGGCTTCAGATCTGGTTGCCGTTGCGGCCGGTGTGCTCTGCGGGCGGGTTCTGACAGCCGGGGTCGGGTTGCCGGGAGCCGGATGCTGCGAAGGTGGCTCGACGCCACGCCGCCCCGAACTGCCGTGCGAACTCTCGCCGCCGGGTGACTCCAGCGGCGGTCAGGTCAGTGTGGTGTGGGCAAGCATCATGAGCTCGGCGGGGTGGAGGTGGTCGGTTCGGTGCCACAGTGCGGTGTCGATGGCGTCGTGCCGCCGCAGATGTCTGGTGGGACCGAAACCGTACTTGGTAAGCATGGCGGTCATGTCGTCGGGAGTGAAGTAGCTGAGCCACGGTTCGCCGCCGTCGGTGGCGGTTTCGGCGATGAGCGCGGCGTAGGCGTTGTCTGCTTCGTCGCGGAGGTGCTTGGGCAACAGGTATTCGACAATCAGCTCGGTGCCGGGGGTGAGGCGGCCGAGGTCGGCGAGGGTGTGTTCGATGGCGTCCCTGGTGACGTGCATGGTGACGCCCAGCCAGCTCACCAGCGCGGGCCGGGCAGGGTCGAGCCTGCCGTCGACCAGGTGGTCCTAGAGGGCACCGGTTTCAAGGTCGACGGGCACAAAGTGGGCGGTGTCCGGCTGGGGAAACCGCTCGCGCCGAGGCGGTGTGAGTGCCGTGAGCGAAGTCATGTGGAACACCGAGATCTACGAAAACGCCGCCGGTACCTGGAATCCGGGTGCTGCTGTCGTCAGCCCGGCATGGGAGGCCCATCCCCGCCGGCTGCGGACCACCCTCGGGAAGTTCGCCACAGGGGTCGTTGCGCTCACCTATGCGTCCGGGGATGCCTACTACGGCGTCGCGGTCAGCTCGTTCACGTCGTGTCCCCCTTGGCCCGCCGCTGATCCTGGTGTCGCTCAAGCGCACCTCGCGGGCGCTCACGTACCTGCTGGAGTGTCCCGTCGTGGTCAACGTCCTCGGTACCGGCAGCTGTCCACGGCGTTGGAGTTCGCGGGCGGCCCGCAGGGAGCCGACCCGGTCGGATGGGTCACCGACGAACGGGTGCCGCGGATCAACGGCAGCTTGGCCTACTTCCGCTGCACGCCGTGGGTGGGTTACGACGGCGGTGACCATGTACTCGTACTCGGCCGTGTGCTGTCCCACGGTGAGCAGGACGATCTTGCGCCGCTGCTGTTCTACGGCGGCAAGTGGAGTGCGCTGGCGCCGGAACCCGACGGTGCGGAGAGGGCGTCGTGACGACCGCAGTGCAGGTGAGCATCCGTGAGGTGCTCGCGAGACTCGACGACATCCATCCGTTGCTGCAGGCTGAAGCCGAGGACAGCGAGCGCCTGCGCCGGCCGACCCCGGCTGTGCAGGACGCGGTCAAGGACAGCGGCGTCCTCGCGCTGATGATCCCTGCCGAGCTGGGTGGGCTCGAGGCAACCCCGTTACGGATCCTCGAAGTCATCGAAAAGCTGTCCCACTCCGATGCCTCCCTTGGCTGGCTGGTGCGGGCATTGGCCGCCGAAACCGCCGCAGCGGCGACCTATCTCAGCGACGAGGCGGTGGCCGAGCTCTTCGCCGATGGTGCTTTCCCCCTGGTCGCCGGCCAATCAACGGGCACCACTGGACACGCCGTACGCGGGCCTGGTGGCCTGCGGGTGAGCGGCAGCTGGCAGTTCGCTCCCGGGGTTTCGATGGCCACGCACCTCACGGTGCCGGTCACCGTCGACGGCAGTGGCGAACGGCTGACCTGCCTGGTGCCCCGTTCGCGCCTGCAGATCAGCGACAACTGGGACATGCTCGGCCTGCGCGCCACGGCGAGCCTCGACTACACCGCCGACGAAGTGGCCGTTGACGGCGGATACATCGTCCGGATCGGCCCGGACAACGCCCGGCGCGGCGGGGTGGTGAACCGGCTCAGCCCGGCTCTGCTGTCCGGTCTCAACCAGGCTGCCTGGTCACAGGGCGTCGGGCGGCGGTTGCTCGACGAGCTTGCGCCTGCTGGCTCGGCACAAGGCGGACACTACGGGCTCGCCGCTCGCTGGGGACGAGTTCTTCGCCGAGTACGCTCGGCACTACTCTCACGTCCGCGGCACCCTGGTACTGCTCACGCAGACGTGGCAGGACAACGAGAAAGCTCTCCCGGCACAGGGGCGACTGAGCGACGAACAAGAGACGATGACCCGCCTCGCGTGCAGCCTGGCCACGCGGACGTGCCTCGAGATCAGCCATCTCACGCACCGCTTCGCCGGGGCACAGGTGATGCGCAACGGACCCTTCAGTGATTGCTCCGCGACAGCCACGCCGGAACCCAGCACCGGGCCACGTCCCAAGCCGCCATTCAACAGTGCGGCCGGATGCTCGCCGGGACCGTCCCGGAGGGAACCCGATGGGGCATTGCCGGCCTGATCGTCCCCGAGGGCGAGGCCCGGCGGTGAGGGGCTCGCGACCGTCCGCCGGGCCGGGGCCACTACGGCGGTCCGGGTCGACGGTGACGAGTGCACCGAGATCACCGGCTACGGCGATCTCGGCGGGTTGCTGACCGAACCGGACTGGCCGGAACGCGCGCGTGCCGCCTCGGGTCCACGGCATTCGCCTGCCGGGGTGGTGGTGTGCCCCGTCGTCCCGAATCCGTCCAAAGTGCTCTGTTCCGGGCTCAATTATCGGGGCCACATTGAGGAAATGGGCCGCGAACTGCCGACCTACTCCACAGTGTTCGCGAAGTTTCGCCGACACCCTCCACCAGGCCCGAGGATCCGGTCGAGGCGGAGGACCCCGAGCTGGACTGGAAAGGCGAACTTGCGGTCGTCGTGGGCCGTACCGCCGACCGGGTCGGCGAGGAGGAAGGCCGGCACTCACATGCCGAGTCCATCCACAGTGGACCCGGCTCGGTGACGGTTGCCTGGCTTCAGTTCGTCTCGGTGCCGAGGTGGCCGCGAGGGAATTGAGCAGTGGGACTGCGGTCGTCCTGGGCGGTGTCAGTGGTGGCCGGTTGCGGAAATACCGCTCCTGCTCGTTGTTTCGGAAAGTCGTTGGTACGGTCGGTCCGTGCTGAGGTCGTGAACTGCACGCTTGATGGCATCTGCGGTCTGTGCCGGGGTGAGTGCTTCGCTGGCGAACCGGCGGGCGGCACGCAGGTACGCTCCGGTCGCCTGATCGGAGGTCAGATAGACGGTGCAACCCGCCTGCTGCAATGCAACGGTCGGGGTCCTGCCGCGGATTTGGTATACGGCAAATGCTGGTAGGTCTCCTGGATCGGCTGTGACCAGGCAAATTCGCTCGCGGCTATGGTGGAGGAGGCGAAGTAGCAGCTCGTTCTGGGTGATCATCGCGGTCCTGCTCAATACTGGGTTTCGCACTGATCGCATGCTGAGGAAGGATTCTCGGGTCAGCGGGTTAGGTAGCGGGAGTGGGTCGAGTTCCAGCCGTCCGGATTGTGGCTCTTGATCGAGATCGGTGGATGTCGTTTGTTCCTGCCGTTCCTGCGCGTATTCGGGGCTCTGCAGTCGGGTGGGGATGAAGGCCGGGACCCACTCGACAATGCGGTAGGCCATGTGTTCATAGGCGGCGGCTAGCCGTTCTGCTGCGTCCTGCTCGGGCTCGATGTGGTTCTCTCGACGTGCGTCTGCGGCGAGACTCCGGAGGCGCCTGTACTCGGTCGTCGGCAGGTGTAGTAATCCCACCAGAAACGAGACGTAGTCGGGTGAAGGAATTCTTTCGCCCAGTTCCCAGCTGCTCAGCTGGGCCGGGTTCACATCCGCTCTGCGGGCCAGTTGGCGGACTCCGAACTTGGCGCGCAGTCGTGCGGTACGCAGCTCGAGGCCGATTGCGATAGCGGCGGGCGGAGCGGCGCGGCTGAGTGGTTTCACGGTTCTGTCGATCTCGGGTGGCTATCGCGGTTTCGTTCCTGGTCGGCCCGGCGGCGAAGCGCATTGACCGAGTTCGAGGAGTGCTGGATCCGCCGATTGCGGCGGTGTCCGCCGATGCCGATTGCTGAAAAGAAGATGACTGGGAAGGCCATGATAGTGAGCACGAAGGCGACGCCCCAGGTCATGGCCGGACACCGAACGTCACGACGTCGGCGAGCGCACGGACAGCGTCGGCTGGCTGGAGTTGCACGATGCCGCGAGCCTGATCGTCGGCGTGCTCGCGGATCAGGTCCGCAGCCTCTGCGAGAGCGCTGCCGAAGTCATGTTGCTCGTGCGGGGTCAGGTTGCCCGCGATCAGCTTCACGAGGATGTCGGGCAGCCGCAAATGGACGGCCGCAAGCGCGATTACCGTGTCAGTGGTCAGTGGATTCACCGCGGCCTCCTCCTTAGAGTGCCGTCACCCGAGCGCTCCTGGCGTATGCCGCAGGCGAATTTCAGCGTTGAGGTAAAGGGAACGGGTGAAGTCTGCTCGGCGGGAGGCTGCAGGGCACCGCGCTTGTTCTGGGCGACCGGCTCCGGTGGGTTCTGGTTGGAAGGCCGAACCCGCTGGAGAGTCACTGTGATGTGCGGCGTGTCCGCCAGTAGCGCGTGGGCGCCCATCCTGCCTCCTCCCTTTCATTTCCTGTCGCCCTCCCTAGGGAGGTACTGCTACAGTGCACCACCCTAGGGATGTTGTCAAGCAAGGTGTGGAGGTCTCTCTAGGGAGGCCCTAGGCTGCAGATGAAGGGAAGGTGGGCCTGTTGTCCGAGCACTTGCCGCTCAGTAAACGGATCGCGGCCGAGCTACGTGCAGCGATCATGCAGGGCGAGCTTGCCCCGGGCGCGGTTCTCCCGTCGGAGCGGCAGATCATCGCTCAGTACGGGACGACGAAGGCTACGGCCGGTAAGGCTTTGCCTATCTGGTCGCCGAGGGTTTGGTGACGACGGAGTTCGGGCGTGGCACGTTCGTTCGGCGGCGCCCGACCCTGCGGCGGGTCTCGGCAGCGCGGCGTCATGCGGCCCATCGGGAGACCGGGAAGCCGGTCTTCGATGCCGGGGCGATCAGCCAGGGACGAACTCCGTCACGGCGAATGCTTTTCATCGGGCGGGCGCCGCTGCTGGCAAACGCAGCTGAGTGGTTGCATGCGTCTCCGGGTGATGAGGTGGTGGTACGTCGTCGCGTGCAGCTTCTCGACGGCGAGCCGGTCGTTGTCTCCGCCAGCTACTACCCGCTGTGGCTGGCGGCGGGTACGCGGCTCGAATCTCCCGACGCGCTCCCTGAAGGGCCCGACGAGCTGATCGAATCCCTTGGTCACCGGTTCCATCGAGGGGTCGAGGTGTTCAGCACCCTGATGCCGACACCGGAAGAGACAGAGCTGCTCAATCTGCACGCTGGGGTTCCGGTCATGCACATGTGGGACATCGACTACGACAAGGATGGCCGGCCACTGCAAGCGGCACACGACGTCTATGCGGGCGACAAACACGAGTTCGTCTACGAATGGCACGAGAGCGATGTTCACCCATGAGCGGCGCGTGGCCGGATGACTGGGCTGATCGAATCGACGGCAGCGTCTGTGCGATGTGCCGCTCGGTGCGATCGGATGAAGATTCCTACGGGATACGCATCTTCAGCACGGAGAACGTCGATGCGGTGCTGCAGCGTGCCGACGTCCAGCGCGGCTACACGCTGGTAATCTGGCGGGGTCGCCATGTCGTCGAGCCGTTCGAGCTGACCGAGCCGGAAGCCAGCTCGTATTGGCAGGCGATTCTGACCGTGGCGAAGGCGCTGGCCACGTTCTACCGGCCGCTCAAGATGAACTACGAAACCCTCGGGAACACCGTTCCCCATCTGCACACGCACTTGCTGCCTCGATTTGTCGACGACCCAGCTCCGGGGAGGCCGTTCCCTCTCCTTCCGCAGAGCGGCAGAGAAGCCCAGATCGATCCGGCGCTCCTGGCCAGCGACGCCGCAGCTCTTCGAGCGCTACTCGGTTGAACGCCTGATCGTGATGACGAGCAAAGGCCGGGAAAGCGAAGGATTCGGCTGGCTAGGCAGGTGTCCGACGTAGCTGGTGAGGCACCGGCCACCAACAATCGCCCTCGTTGTCGAACGGGGTGGTCTAGTGCGCCTGGCCAAAGCAGGGATTGAGTACTCCGTGAGGGTCGTAGCGGTTCCTGGCGTCGGTGAGTGGCGTGATTGCGTTGCCGAGTTGGTGTTGCCAGTCGGCGCCGGTGAAGGGGATCGCGCCGACTGGGTAGGTGGTGCCGCCGACCTTCACCGCGGTGTCGTACCAGTTCCGGTTGCTCCGGACCATGTCATTGGCAATCGCGGCGGTTGGCGCGAAGCGGAGTGCTGCGACGAGAAAGATCGTTGGCGCGTCAGGAATGCGGAAGAGAGGTGTGGTGAGGACGTCGGTGGGGATGGGGTAGGTCAGGATCAGCCCGGAGGCTCCGAGGTCGGCGTGGGTGAGGCAGTTCATGATGTCGCCGACGAAAGTGTTCGTTACGTCGTCGGGGAGGAACAGGTTGGGCCAGGGATGGGGTGTGTGCCATTCGCCGGTGGTTTCGAGGTAGGTGACGGTATCGTCGAGCCGGGTGGCGAATTCCCAGTAGGTCAGGTCCTCGGTCTTGTCTCGGTCCGGGTCGTAGCCGATGCCGTCGGCCAGCGCGTTGTCGTCGGGCTCGTTGGGAGGGGTGTAGAAGGTGGCGACATCGAGCATGTAGTGCCAGCCGTCACCGTTGGGAAGGACCTGGCCCTGGAGGAAGTCGAACCGCTGTTCGCGGAGGAGTTTTCTTTGCTGGGTGAAGAGTTCGGTCAGGGTCGGGTAGTAGATCTTGAGTCGCCGTGCCCGCGCCGGGGCGGGGATGAGCGGGATGGTGGCGCGCACGATGACCCCGCATTGGCCGAAACCGGCGAGGACGGCGTTGAACAGGTCGGGTGATTCGGTGGGGGAGCAGGTTCGGAGGACGCCGTCGCCGGTGACGACGTCGAGGGAGAGGGCGTTGTCGGTTTGGACGCCGTAGCGGTGGCTGGTTCCGCCGATTCCGCCTACGGAAAGGGTTCCGCCGACGGAGGTGCCGAGGTAGTCGGTGAGGACGGGTGGGGTCAGGCCGTGTTGGAGGGTGGTGGCGAGGAGTTCGGCCCAGGTGATGCCAGCGTTGACGACCACGCGGTCGCAGTTGATGTCGTGGACGGCCTTGAGGTCACTGAGGTCGATCACGATGCCGGCGCGGACTTGGGCTTGTCCCATGCTGGTGTGGCCTTGGCCGCGGGGTGTCACCGGAATCCCGTGGGATGCAGCCAGGTCGAGGACAGCACTGACATCGCGCGGTGAGCCTGCCCGGACGACGGCCAATGGCTGGTGGGTGACGATTCCGCCGAAGTCGGTTGCGGCGTAGGCGGTGTCGTGGGGATCGGTGTACAGGGTGCCGTCGAGCCGTAGCCCGGTCAGGGATCGTTCGGACATTCACTGCCTCCCAGCGTCGAGGTCGTCAAGGCGCGCACGGACTTCGGCTTCGGCCGGTTCTCCACGTCGGCCCAGGATCGTCGCTGCCTGGTGAAGATGTTCACGCGCAGTGGCGTGGTCACCAACGGCGGTCAGCACTTCGCTCAGTAGCACGAGCGTGTCAGCTTCTCCCTTGTTGTCCCGTGCACTTCGTTGCGTCGCGAGTGCATCCTCCAGGTAGCGCGCCGCGGCCTCAAGCTTCCCGCTCGCGAAGTTGGCCTTGCCTAGCTGGTGAAGAGCCAGACCCTCTCCGTATTGGTCCCCGACGGTGCGGCATAGCAACTGCGCGCGGACGGCGTACTGAATTGCGTCGTCATGATGCTCTTCTTCGCCACACACTTCGGCGAGGTGCATGAGGGTGACGGATTCACCGTGCTGGTCACCTTGCGCCTGCTGAATTGCTAGGGCCCGCTCGAATGATTCCCTGGCCTCGGTGCGGCTGCCCGCCCCTGCGTAGGCGAGCCCGATACCGACGTGGCACCAGGCAGTCCCGGCGGCGTCGTCGTGGTTCTGGAGGACGTCCAGCGCATGCTGAAAGTAGTCGAGGCCCTCGTCGTAGGTGCCCAAACCCAAGCGGACCAGGCCGAGTCCGGTGAGCATTTCGGCTTGAGCGCTGGGGTTGCGGGCCTCGCGCGCGGCTTCGAGGCCGAGCTGGTAAATGCGATCCCAGGCGGTCCACGGCTTGCGCAAATGGAGGAACGGGAAAAGTGCCTGCGAGATCTGCCAGGCATGTTCGACGTGATCATTGCGGAGGGCGGACGCGATGATGGCCGGGAAGTTCCGAAGCTCGAACTCGCTCCACTGGAACGCTGCGGTGTAGTCGAGTGCCTCATCCGCAGCGGCGGGTTCGCGGTAAGGCGCAAGGGCTCGCGCCGAAGAGATGCACGTCTGCAAGTACCACGAGAGTTCACGTACGTGGGCTGCGACGCGTTCGTCCGCCTGTTCCTCGTCGAGCGCTCGTTCAGTGGCGTAGACCCGGATGAGGTCGTGGAGCCGGAAGCGGTCTCGATCAATCTCAACTACGAGGTGCCCGGTCGACAGGGCGCGGAGAAGCTCTCCGGCGCGCGCATTGGTGAGGTCCGCCAGCGCAGCGGCTGCGCCGGTACTGATGTCCTTGCCGGGATGTAAGCCGAGAAGCCGGAACATGCGGCCTGCGTCGGCGGCGAGCGCGCGATATGACCACGAGATCACCGTTCGTACGCTGGTGTCCTCTTCCTCAACCGCGAGTGCGGCGAGCCGATTGCGCTCCTCTGCCAGGTCGTCGGCGAGGTCGGCCAGGCTGAGCGGGTGTGCCGCGATGCGTTCGGCAGCAATCGCCACGGCGAGGGGTAGGTGCCCGCATCGGTCGAGCACGGTGCGCGCAGCGTCCGGCTCCTGGTCGACTCGCTCGCCGACCACATCGCGGAGCAGGTGGAAGGAATCGGTCGGCGTGAACGGATCGAGCCGGATCTGCGAGGCTCCAGGTCGAACGGATAGTCCGGTGAGGACGCGCCGCGTGGTCACCAGCACCATGCTCGTTGTGTCGCCGGGAAGAAGAGCTCGCACCTGCTCCGATGAGACTGCGTTGTCGAGAACGATCAGTAACCGGCGCCCGTGTGTCATTGTTCGGAACAAGGCGCCTCGTTCTTCGGCCGTTGCCGGTACATCCGACGGCGACAACCCCAAGGAAATCAGGAATTCTTCGAGGATCTCAGCTGGTTCGACCGGATCGCGGTGCCGTGAGTAGGCGCGGAGGTCGGCAAACAGCTGGCCATCCTCGAAATGATCTGCCTGGTGGTGTGCCCAATGGAGGGCAAGCGTGGTCTTTCCGACCCCGGGTGGGCCGTGAATGACGGCAACCGAGAGCTTGTCGCGGTCTTGTACAAGCGCTTCGATGGCCGAGAGTTGTTCGGCGCGCCCGACAAATCGGCCGGCTGCGGCGGGCAGCTGTGCGGGACACGTCGAAGGCTCTGGATGCGCCGACTGTTGCTTCGGTATGAGGGCCTTGAGTTCTCCGTCCGCGCTGAGTGCGTTATCGCACGCCTCGGCAAGCTCGAAGCTGGCGGTCTTGGTGCCGTGCTCGACGTTATTGAGGTGCCCTCGGCTGTAGTGCACTCGCTGTGCCAGCGCGGCCAGGGAAAGTCCTTGATTGGTGCGCAATTCATGAAGCTTCTTCGCGAATTGGCTTCGCATTCGCTCGTATTCCGCCGCGCTTGTCTTCTGTATTCCGATCATGAGAAGACAGAAACCCCCTAGCCACCCTCGGTGCCAGGTTCGATCCTTGTCTTAGTGAAGGCAAGGACCTTCCCGTGCACTACCCCTCCTCTCTTGAGGGTAGCGCGGTGAAGATCAATTAACAGGCGGATTCCGGCGGTCACTCCAATGGAGGTGGATCTTGTGTCTCTACGTAGTCGAATCAGCCACTGCGGCCGTTGGATGCACGACGGTGGACTCCAAAGGCGCTTGTCGATCACTAAGGGTGATTACGGATGAGTGTGTGCAGGTCGACGGCAGTCTGGTTTGCGTAATTCATCGGTAATGCCGGTTTCCAGGTTGCGGGGACCGACCGGTAGTGGAGTGCCCTGATCGATGGCTTCGACCGAGTGGGCCAACTTGCGGTTGCGGAGAACGTCGCGCTGATATTGGCAATCATTCGCAACTTTCCTGATTCGGCACAAGATCAGGACAACATTTGACAGATTTTGTGTTGCCGGATGCTCTTCTCTGAGCGACCGGTCTGCTGAATGCTGGGAATTTCCAGCGGAGCTTTATCAATTTTCAACGACAAGTAGGGGGAGAATCATGCGTGGGAGGATCATGTTTGCTGTCCTGCTGGCTGCGTCCGGGGTGGTGGCCGGTGGCACAGCGCACGCCGCCGACCGCGACGCAGGCGCAGGCGTGCAGCACGCAATCATCAGCAGCGGTCGCGAAAGCGGTGTCATCGCGGATGCGGCTGGCGGTTGGGATCGTTGCCCGGCCGGGTACTTCTGCCTCTTCGACTTACATGACGGGGGTGGAATCATGGCCTACTTCAGAACCGGATCCCCAAACCTTGGCATGCAGGGGCTGGACAAGATGGCCAGTGCGCAATGGAACCGCAGTACGGCAACCTTCGGCACATACGAGGGCTACAACTACACGGGTCGACCGCAATTTCACCCTGCCGGTAGCCGCTACAACTTTACGTATTGGGGCGGCGACAACTTCGATTCGTCGACACTGCGCCGGTAATACCTAAACCCACTGCCGGGAGGAAGGCATGTCCAGGTTCGTCAAGTCTCCAGCGCACGTGACGCCCGCATACCCGAGTTTTGCGAATACGGGAGGTGCCCATGGCCTCGAGCTTGGTCTACGCCGTGGCTGCGGGAAGCGTGGTAGCTGGGCCTTTGGTGCTTGTCGCAGCGGAGCGAGCGGTGGGCACACCCCTGGTGATTTCACCGCGAGCGCGTCTCGCCGCAGCGGTGTCGATGTCGGCGATCACGGCAGCTTTGTCCTGGGTCGCATCCCTTCGGCTGGGAGAATCGCCGGCTTGGCTGGCCTGGTGCTGGGCGTGCGCGCTGGGGTGCGGCCTGACGCTCACCGACTTGCGATGCCGGAGGCTTCCGTTTCTTCTCGTTGCGGCACTGTGCGGCGGCGACGCCGTGATCTTCCTAGCGGCAGCTTTAGTCGACGGCAACTGGTCTCGGCTTGGTTTCGCCTGCATCGCCGCCCTCTTGGTGCTGACGTCGGCGATCGCCGTGCAGATGTTGGCCCCCGAGCACACGGGCGGCGGCGACAGTGCACTGTATGGGGCACTCGCGCTGCTCCTCGGGTGGTTCGGCTGGGACGGGCTGCTACGTGGGCTGCTGATCGCAGGCGGGCTCACGGCTCTCGTAGGAGTCGCAGTGGCTGTGTGGTCCCGAAGGATGAAATCGAGCTTTCCGGCTGGTCCGTCGTTGCTTGTCGGGGCATTGGCCAGTGTGCTGGTGACGTGACCGGCATGTTGGATGAGATCGCATCGGGGACGGGGAGAGAACCGTGATGGTGACGAGGTGGATCCGGGTCGGCACGCTGACGGGGGTACTGGCGGCCGGCGCGCTGATGGGCTGTAGCGGCGGAAACACGTCGTCTCCGCCCTCCTCGCCGAACCTCTCGGCTCCGTCTCCGCCGAGCTCGACGTCCTCGAGCGTCGATGAGCGGCAGGCGGTGGTGACCGCTTACACGCAGTTCTGGCCGCGTTCGGTGGACGCCGTCGAGCGGCCTGAGAGTTCCTGGCGGAGGGCGCTGGCAGGGATTGCCGCGGAGCCGCAGTTGTCGACGATGGTGGACGCGATGCAGCGGCAGAAGGCTGCGGGAATCGCCACGTACGGCGAGGTTGCGGTACGGATTTCGTCGGTTGAAGTGTCGGGTTCGACGGCAAACGTGGTGGACTGCCAGGACGGTTCGCATACGGGCCAGGCTGACGCTCGGACCGGTGCGAAGAAGACCGTCGGGGTCGCGAGGATGCCGGTACGCGCCGCGCTGATCCGGGATGCAGCTGACGGGAAGTGGAAGGTCTCGCGGATCGAGTTCCCGGGTGGTGCGTGCTGATGCGACGTCCAATCCGCCTCGCCGCAGCAACGGCTTGCGTCGTATCGACCGGGGGGTTGCTTGTTGCGTTTGACGGGCGAGCGTCGGCTGATAACTCGAACGACGACGGCCAGGTCATCGTGACTCCGGTCGACCCTCGCGGCATCTATGCACCGCCGGGGGTGGACATGCGAGTGCTGGAGTCCCAGGGCGAAGCCCCGATCCGGCATGGCCCGCAGCCTTCCGGCTCTGGACCACACCAGCAGGCCGGCGCTAACACTGGTGGACCCGCCGATTCAGCGACCGGACTGCCTCCTGGCTGCTTCATGGGCGGATTCGGAGCGGGTGGTGGTCCACGGGGCAACGGTCCGGCCGGGAGCGCGTTCGGGGTTAGGTGCTTGCCGCCGTTGTCGGCCGATCCGAAGGCTCCGGATGCACCTGCTGCGGCGCCTCGGTTGCCGTCACCGGCGGAGTTGGCTGCGCAAGCGTTCGAGCAGCTGAGGTTGTCGTTGCCGGTTCCGCGGCATTCTCCGGACGTGCGGCTGCCGGACGGGCAGGATGCCACGATCGTGGGCGAGCACACCTGGATCTGGACCGACCGCCGGGCGTGGGCGCCGACGTCGAAGCGCGTGCAGGTGGGGCCGGTGTGGGCGGAGGTCCGAGCGGTGCCGACAGGGATGACCTTCACCTCCGGCAACGGCGGTGCAGCCTCGTGCGCCGGGCCGGGAACCCCGTACAGCCGATCGTTCGGCCTTCATGCGGCCAGTCCGGACTGCGGCTTCGTCTACCAGCGGTCCTCCATCGGGTTGCCGGGTGATCGAGTCCGCGCCGAGTGGGCCATCGCATGGTCGGTGAGTTGGACCGGGTGGGATGGGACGTCCGCAGTCGGCGGCGACTTCCCCCAGATGCTCTCGCGGGCGTCGGATACCTTCGCGGTCGCCGAGGTCCAGGCGCTACGCGCGACCTGACGCGCGTTTCCGATTGCACGAATAACAGAAATCGTTTTGCTGAATTGGGGAGGAAGTGCCCCGATGGGTACTGCTTTGTCTTTTTCCCGGCCGCCACGCGGTGTCGGCGCGGTGGCAGACGATCCGGGCGACGTGGACGAGGTCCCGCGGATGCCGCGGCGGCGACGCTGGTGGCTGCTGGCTATTGCGGTTGTGCTGGCTGCGGTTGCCGCGTATGGGAACGACGCATTGATCACGAGCCAAGATCACCGTGTCGACGTGCTGGTGTTGGCCCGTGAGGTGAGTTGGGGCCAGCCGATTCGTGACACCGATCTTGCTGTGGCGAAGGAAGTTCCGGGCCAGCCGGTGGCTTCCATCCCAGCGGGCGACCGGATCCGGATCGTCGGCCAATTCGCGCGATCGACGTTGCCCGCGGGAACGGTGCTCGCGCCCGGCCAGCTCGATCCGCGGCCGATCCCTGGGCCGGGAGAGCGACTGCTGGGGTTGCTGGTGAAGCCGGGCCATTTGCCCGCCCGCGGCCTTGCGCCGGGCGATCTGGTGCAGGTCAGCCCGGTCAAGAGCGACCCCGGAACAGGTTCCGGGCAGCTGCCGGACAGTTCGGCCGGACCGTTTCGCGCGCGGGTCGTTGGTGTCGGCCAGCCGGATTCGGGTGGTGCGGTCACGGTCGACGTCGTCATCGGCGTGGACGCTTCGCCCGCCGCGGTCAGCGCGGCAGGGGGTCAGGTCGTCGTGGTCCAACTCGGACCGGGCGCTTAGGAAGCATCGAGTGTCGCATGTGGACGGTGAGGACGTTGGCAATGATCACGATCATCTCGGGGAAAGGTGCGCCGGGCGCGACCACGACCCTGGCCGCGCTGGCGGCCACGTGGCCGGCGCCGGTACTGCTGGCTGATTGCGACCCGGACGGGGGAGACGTGGCACCGGGCTGGCTGGGGCAGTGGGTGGTAGCCGGGCGGATTCGTACCGACCTCGGGGTTTTGTCCCACGCGACTGCAACTCGGCACGCCTCCGCCGGGGACCCGGCCACACTGGGCGAGCACGTACAGGCGGTGCCGCCGGTCCGGCACGTCGGACTACTGGCTGGGTTCACTGCGCCAGGCCAGCACGCCGCGGTCAGCGCGGCAGGGTGGGCGCGGTTGACGGTGGCGTTGGCGGCATTCAAGACCGCGACCGGGTATCCGGCCGACACGCTGGTTGACGCAGGTCGTTTCGGCGCGGTGACGCCGTGGCCCTTGCTGCTGGCGGCAGACCTGGTGCTGGTCGCGGTCCGGCCTACGCAGCGGCATGTCCTGGCAGCACGTGCGGTGCTGGCTGCTCTTGCCGAACGGGTCGCTCCGCACCGGATGAAGTTGGCGGTGTGTGCCACCACCCCGGCCGGGACCCACGACGTGCGCGCCGCGTTGTGCCGGGAGGTTGCTTTCGCCGTTCCGGAGGACGCGAGGACTGCCGACGTGCTGTCCGGCGGCCGGGATGGCGGTGCGCTTCCGCGTCGTTCTCCGTTGCTGCACAGCACCTACCGTGCTGCGCGTCAGCTGCATTCCACCTATCACCGCCAACCGGCTGATCCTCAGGTCACGAACCGAGGACCACATCTACTTGCCGGGAGCACGCGATGACAGTGCCGCGCCACGGATACCTCGCTCCGGATGATCCCGCCAACTATCCGGTCACGATGGTCACTTCACAGCAGCCGACGGCGGAGGTGGTGCGGGAGATCAGGGAGGCTGTGGCAGCCCGGTTGGAGCGCACGGCCGCCGGCGAAACACGGCTGGAGACGCCGTTGTCAGCCGACGAACAGCAGACACGGATTCGGGCGTACGTCGCGGACGAGGTCGCCGGCTGGGTGCGGCGCCGCGCGCATGCCGGTCAGGCGCCGCTGTCGGTTGCGGTCGAACGCCAGCTGATCCGGGCGGTGGTGGCCGCGTTGTCCGGGCTGGGCACGCTCGAGGAACTACTGGAACGCGAGGACGTGGAGAACATCCACGTGCACGGCTGCGACCACGTTCTGCTGGAACTCGCGGACGGCACCATCGAGCAGTGGCCGCATCCGGTCGCCGACACCGATGCCGAGCTGGTCGAGATGCTGGCTGCGATGTTCGCCCGGCAAGGGCAAACCTCTCGCGAGCTCAATGCCGGCCGTCCATTGGGAAACCTCCGTATCAGCGCAGGTGGTCCGCTGGGTGCCCGGGTGGCGGCCGTGATGGAGGTATCCGACCGGCCGCGGGTCGCGATTCGCCGGCACCGCCTGGTCGACGTCGGCATGGACGATCTCGTCGCGAACGGCACGCTCGATCCGTTGCTCGTGTCGCTTCTTCGATCTGCGGTGCGCGCGGGTTGCAACATGATCGTCTCCGGCGGCCCGGCTGCCGGGAAGACCACGCTGCTGCGGGCACTGTGCCGCGAGATTCCGGATTCCGAACATGTCGTGACCGTCGAGGAGGAGTACGAACTCGGCTTGCACCTCGGTTCCCGGCCGCTGGTCACGCCGCTGGAAGCGCGACCGGCCAACTCGGAAGGGATCGGGCAGATCTCCCTGGACGACCTTCTCACGCAAACACTCCGGCACTCGCCGAGCCGGGTGATCGTCGGGGAAGTCCGCGGCGGCGAAGTCACCGCAATGTTGCGCGCGCTCGGGAATGGCGCCGCGGGCGGTATGTGCACCCTCCACGCCACGAGCGCGACCGCGGTGTTCGACCGGATCAGTGCATTGGGACAGCTGGCAACACCACCGCTGGCGATCGAGGCCGCGCACCAGTGGACCGCCTCCGCCGTCGATCTCGTTGTCCATGTCATTCGTACGGACTACGACTTTTCGTCGGGACGACGCCGTACCCGATGTGTCTCCGAGGTGTTGGAAGTCGGGCCGGTCGGAGACTCCGGACGACCGGACGTCACGCGGTTGTTCGCACCCGGTCCGGACGGACGGGCGACGGTCGCGTATCCCCCGGGCCTGGACCTGCTGCAACGGTTGGAGCGCCACGGTTTCGACCGCCGTCTCCTCGGCACCACGCCGCCGCAGCTTGTTGCGTTTCCGGACGGGAGAGTGCGATGACCAGCTTGTGGGCGGGAGTGATCGGCGTCGGCGTGGTTGTAGCCCTCGCCTGCGCCAGTGCGGCGTTTCTGCCACCCCCGACCAAAGCCCCGGAACGTCGGCGGCGGAACTGGCAACGCCTGGCTGCGCGGATGTCGCTGCGGCGGACGTTGGTTGCGTTCGTCGCAGCGGCGGCGGTGTGGTGGGTCACCGGCTGGCCGGTAGCGGCGATGCTGACCGCGGGTGCGGTGATTGGAGTACCGATCCTGGTTCGCGGACGCGACGCGCAGCGGCTGATCACGCGTCTGGATGCCTTGGCGAGCTGGGTACGCCGGCTGGCCGATGTGCTCGCTTCCGGTGCTGGCGGGCTGGAGCAAGCGATCACCAGCTCGGCGCGCACCGCGCCAGCACCCTTGGCTACCAAGATCGAGGCCTTGGCAACCCGGGTGCGCACCAGGGGCTTGGAGCCAGCTCTGCGCGCATTCGCGGAAGACGTGGGGGACGAAGCTGCCGACGAGGTGGTGCTGACCCTGATCCTGCGCGCTCGCGCTGGTGGACGCGGACTTGTCGACATTCTCGACGCTACCGCCACCGCTCTCGAACGGGAAGTCGTGGCCCGTCGCGATATCGAAGCTGACCGCGCGAAGCCTCGCACGGATGTCCGCGCGATCCTCAGCATCACGGCGGCCTTGCTCGCCGGGCTGGTGGTCTTCGCCCACGAGTTCCTCACCCCGTTCAACACCCTGCTGGGCCAGCTTGTGCTGGCTGGCATCGGGCTCCTCCTGGGTGTCGCTGGCTGGTGGATGTACCTGCTGACCAGCGCCCGGCGGCCCGCTCGGCTTCTCGGCCCGACTTTGTACGTACCGGCCGGAACACGGTCGCGGACGTCCCGGCCAGAGGGGGCATCATGAACCCGGGAGCGACTGCTGCCGTCATCGGCGCACTGGCTGGGCTCGCGATCGTGTGCGTTCTGGCGTGGCTGCGCCCGGCTCCAGTCAACCTTGCCGCCGCGGTTGCGGAGTTGGATGACCGCGCTCGCCGCCGCGCAGAAGGTCTTCTGCCGCGTAGCCGTTGGTCCAGCCGGGTTGGTCGCCTCACCGGCTACTCCGCGCGGTCGTCGAACCGCTGGTGGGGCATCCCCACTGCCGACCTCGACGTGCTTGAGCAAACCGCCGAGCGCTATCTCACCCGGCGCTTGGCCTGGGCCGGCGGAGCCCTCGCTCTTACCGCAGGGCTTGGTGTCCTGGCCTTGATCGGCGGCATCGACCTGCCGGTCACCGTGATAGGGCTGGTCGTGGTGACCGCTACGGTCGCCGGATCCATGGTCCCGGTTCTGGCGGTGCAAGAGGACGCGACCCGAGCGCGGGAGGAATTCCGCCGCGCCACGGCGGCCTACCTCGACCTTGTCGCGCAGGAACGTGCCACCGGGCGCGCACCCAGCCAAGCGCTCGGCGAAGCGGCCGAGGTCAGCGACTCCTGGGTGTTCGTACGGATCCGCCGCACGCTCGGCCGCGCATTGCACGCCGGGCACACCCCTTGGGAATCCCTAGGTCTGCTGGGAAAACGGATGGGAGTCGTTGAGCTCGCGGACCTCGCGGACATCCTGGCCACCGCGGCTGACGGTGCCGCTATCTACACAACCTTGCTCGCGAAATCCGCGACACTGCGCGCAGCCGCGTTGGCTGCGGACAAAGCCGACGCCAACTCGCGATCCCAGCGCCTCGCACTCCCAGTGGCGCTGATGCTGATTGCGTTTCTGCTGCTGGTCCTGTTTCCCGCGATGATGCGCCTGCTCACGGCAGGCACCTGAATGCACCTGGAGAAGGAAAGTCTGACCGAAGGAGTCGACCATCTCATGTTCACGCAGTCTTATCCGCTCGCTATGCTGCGGCGCCTTCGCACTCAGCTGGCGCTCGCCTCGGCTTGGCTGATGTTTGTCGTACCTACCTGGACACAATCGTGGTGGGCCCGCGTTCGTGGTGCGGGAGACCGTGGATCGGAATCGGTGGAAAAGGCTGTGCTGGTCGCAATCGGCCTAGCCGTCGCGATTGGGCTGGCGTTCGCTGTACGCGCCGCCGTGCAGAATTACCAGGCGCAAATCAAGTAGGCGGGCGGGGGAGAATGTCATGGGACAACACGGAAATCCAGAACTCTTGGCGATGGAACGCAACGACGAACAGGTAGTCCTTTCGCTGCGTAACCCAGATTCACCAGGGTTTCGTTGCTGGCGCCCGGTAGCGCGCGCATTTTTCTCTCGCGGGGTTCTCTGCACTGCGGTCGCCGGAACACTGCTCGTCCTGATCGGCGTTGGGGCTGGGTCGACCGCGTTGTGGTTCGCCGCCTTCGGTGGCCTCGTCCTGTGTTCTGCCGTCCTCAGCGGCATGCAGAATCTGAGCTGCCTCACCTCCGGCGCGTGTATTCACCCGGACCGGCCCTGTCAGACCGACGAACGACCGGGCGAGTTCTTCTACCGCATCAGCGACTTCGCGACCATGGATCTCAGCGCACGTGACACCGCAAGCCGGGTGATCGATGCTGCAACTCAGCTGCAGATGACTCCGGCACGTGCATGGCTGGATCGGGATCTCCCGTACTCAGCCCATCGACTGGCATGGGAGGTGTTGTGCTGCCTGGACCGCACCCGTAGCGCCCGGGCGTTGGTTGCCCGACTGGACCTCGGTGATTCCCAGGCTGCTGCACTTCGCCGCGCCATCGACGTGGTCGACCAGCAGCTCGCCGAGTGCGCCCGGCACCTTGCTGGCTGTGCTGCGCTTGCCCGCGAATGGAGCAGGAAACTGGTCGACATCGAGATCCGCGACCAGTGCGATCGTGAACTCGCATCGCTGCAGCCGATAGCGGGCAACGACCTTGTTGTCGAGGCGGAAGCGCTGTTGCAGCAGACATTTGGATACGTCACCGCCGCGCGCGATCTCACCAACACCAGCCCGTTCCCGTGGGAACAACCCTCGACGGTCGGCGGGCTCACGCTGCTCGCTCGCCCGGTTGCGTGAAGCAAGGAGACGACGAAATGTCAGCCACCAACGACGAAATCGAACGCCGCATCGAGGACCATGACACGCCACGCACTGCGCAACGTTCCGCCGCCGCGAAGCGGGTTGCCGAACTTGCTCGATGCCGGGGTGAGGTAGCGGCGCAGCTCGACGCCATTGAACGCGACCTGGGTGAGATTCTCGCTGAATCTGCCGAGATCATTGAAATCCGTGAGCTGGCCAGGTTCACCGACGTGTCGGTGGCCAACCTCAGCCAGTGGCTCGACAAGCGCAAAAACGCTCGTGCCAAACGAAAAAAGCCGACGAGTAACACCTCACGCGGTAAGAACATGAGCAGCCAAAGCAAGCCATCGAGTGCGGTGCCTGTTTCGCGGAAAGGCTCCACTGTCACTGAACCGGAAGTGACTGAGCTGGCGCGCAATCTCGCGGAGGTCAGGTAATGCGCAGCGACCCCGCCCTGGCCGGACATGACCGTGGGGCGGAATCCGTGGGTTTGGCTGTCCTGTTTCCGCTCACGCTTGTACTGATCCTGTCAGCCGTGCAAGGAGGCTTGTGGTGGCACGCGCATGCCGTTGTGGCGCAGGCCGCACAGGCGGGAGCTGACGCCGGCCGCCCGGTCGGTGCCACGACAGCAGTCGCCGTCGACGCCGCACGCTCGTTCGCAACGCGGGCCGGACGCGGCGTGCTGAGCGCGCCCGAGGTCCACGTCACCCAAACCGTGCAAACGGTTCACGTCGACGTGTCGGGAACGGCGATTCGGCTCGTGCCGGTCCCGGGTTTGGACATTCGAGTGACAGCGAGCGCCCAAGTCGCGAAGGAACGCTTCACCGTCCCGGACACGGGGAGTGGGCCGTGAACCAGGGAGGCCCAGCTCGTCGGTACTGGAGCGATGAGGGCTCGGCGAGCGTTGAAGGCGCGCTGTTGCTTCCGGTCGTGATCTTTGTCGGGTTGCTGATCATTGCCGGAGCCCGGGTCAGCTCGGCGCAACAAGCCGTCGACAATGCCGCAGTTGCCGCCGCACGAGCCGCGTCGATTGCGCGCAACCCGGCCGCGGCGCAGCACGCTGGCAGCGACGTTGCCCGTGACCGGCTGAGGAGCGAAGGCCTTACCTGCCGCGGTTTCAACGTATCAATCGACGCAGGCCAGATCGCGGTCGGGCACGCTGGCCTGGTGCGGGTGAAGGTGACCTGTCAGGTACCGCTCAGCGACCTCGCCCTCCCAGTCCCCGGCGGCACCCGCACGATCACCGGGTCCTTTACCAGCCCATCTGATCCCTACCGAGCCAGCTCATGACACCGGAAAGCCCGCGCGATGCCGGGTCGGTAAGCGTAATGGTCGCGATCCTGGTACCCACGCTGCTGCTGGTCGTGGCGTTGGTAGTCGATGGCTCCGCCCAGCTGCGCGCTATCGCTCGCGCCGACGCGCTTGCCGCCGAAGCCGCCCGTGCTGCCAACACAGCTGTCGACACTCGCAATCTGGCCGTCAGGATCGACACCGCAGCTGCTGCCCGGACCGCTGCCGACTACCTGACTCGCGCTGGTCATTCTGGCCAGGTCACTCTGGTTGGTAGCCGCGCGGTTCGCGTGACCGTCACGGTCACCGAACCCACGACGATTGGACTGCTGGGAGGAAGCGTACAGGCTACTGGGACCGCGCTGGCCGAACTCGGCGTTGGCGTCCGCGACGGCGGCCTGCCGTGACTTCCCGCGCGGTGCAGCACATCCGAGCCATACTCGCCGCGCTGTTCCTGCTCGCCTTTGTCGTCGGCATCCCGAGCGGACTCCTCACGCTCGGCGCTGACCCTGCCCGTCTGATTCCCGACCGCTTGCCGGACCCGTCGCCCATCAACCAGTGGCCCGATCGGATCTGGGCGTCCGTCCGGTGGGCATGGATCACCGGGGACCTCGTCATCTGGCTCGTCGTGGCCGTTGCGTGGGCGGGCTGGCTGGCGCTGACCATGTCCATCGTTGCCGAAGTGATCCGCCAGACCGGGTACGGAGTACGCGCTGCTCGTGGGCTGGTAGGCCGAGTTCCGCGCGGGCGGTGGATCGCGGGACTCGTCGCCGCTGTTCTCGTGGCGACGTCCGCAGGTACTGCTACAGCCTCGATCATTCCGTCGGCACCGGTCGTTGCCACGGCACCGCCGTGGCCGCAGGTGCGCCCCGCCGTGGCACGGGACGATCAAACCGTGCCGTACACCGTCGTGCACGGTGACACCCTGTGGGGCATGGCTGAACGTCACCTTGGTTCGGGGGTTCGGTACCACGAGATCGTCCGCCTTAACAGAGCACTGCTATCGGACGCGCCTGATCTGCTCGAACCGGGCTGGACGCTGCAGCTCCCGCAAGACGCTGCAGGTGTCCCTCGTGTCGCGGCCGCAGACGGCCGCGCCATAGCCGTCGAACCGGGAGATACGTTGTCGCGCATCGCTGAACGCGAGCTGGGCGACCCGGACGCTTGGCCAGAGCTCTTCGACCTCAATGTGGGCCGGACACAGCCCGACGGACGCGCGCTCCGCGACCCGGATCAACTCATGCCCGGCTGGAACCTGGTTCTGCCAGTCCTGCGCCCACCGCAGGAGCCAGTACCGTCTGCCGCGCCTCCTGCACCCGGTGCGCATCGGCCAGAGCGCCCATCCACGCCGATCCCGCAGCCGGGGCCTCGAAGCAACACACCTACCGAGCCTGCCGCAAACCCGTCGGTCGGTATCTCGCTCCCGACCGGAGCCTTTGTCGGCCTAGGGCTGGCCGCCCTCATCACCGTCGTGGCGATCACCGTGCGGCTGCGGCATCGCCGTTGGTACCGACCGGGCAGTCCGCCGCCCGCCGACCCCACAAGCGCTCCCGTCGTGCGCGCGCTACGCATCGCCCACGACACCGCAACTCGCACGCCGGACGGTACCGTGCCGCCCGCACCACCGGACCGAACGCGGGATTTGAACGCCATCGACGGCGCGCAGGCCACGGTCAGGGCGGTGCCGCCACTCATTCCTCTCGGCACCAGCTCAGGGCAGACCGTCGCACTCGAACGCGCGGGTGAGGGCGGTCTGGGACTCGTCGGCCCCGGTGCCCATGCTGCCGTACGCGCACTAGTCGCGACACTGCTTGCGCAGATCGCGAACGGGGATCTCGATGCCACGCTGGTGATCCCCGCTGCAGACGCCCGTCTCTTGTTTGGGAACGACCTCAATGACCTTGTGCCACCGCAATTGCGCGTTGCCGACGACCTGGCCGCGGCGCTGGATCTCCTGGAAGCCGAAACTCTGAGTCGCTCACGTGCCGGCGTTTCGCATGGCCTTCTCGTCGCTATCGCTACGCCCGCGCGCGAGTCCGATCAACGCATGCGCGCCGTGCTCGACAATTGCAGGCAGTTCGGCCTGGCCGGGGTGCTACTCGGCCCATGGCGACCCGGTAGCACCGCACGTGTGCGCACTGACGGCGTCGTGGAAGCGACCAACCCTGACCGCGCCGATACCCTCGCCCATGCCCGACTCTTCACTCTTCCAGAAGCCGACGCCCGCGACCTGCTCATGCTCCTGCGGACAGCATCCAGCGCCACCGAGCGGTCCCTCGGCCGCAATGACGAGGAGAAGCAGACCGATCAACTGATCGCAGAATACGATTTCGACCAGGCCGGGATGGCTCCTGCCTCCGGCACCACATCGACATCGCCAGCGTTCGATGTCCCCAGCAACCAGCTGGCTGCCGATCCTCCGGATGCAACGGAGGTAGCCGGTCGTGAACCGCGTCTCCCCTGCGCAGGCGCCGCCACACATGGATCGCCCGTGCCGGCCGCAGAGGACCGCACGGCGGATTCTCCCTGCACCAAGCCATTGCATCTTCAGGTACTTGGTCGGCTGCACCTGACCGGCGCGGCGTCGGAACCCACTAACTTGATTGAAGTCCTCGCGCCCCGACAACGTGAGATCCTCGTCTACCTGGCCCTGCACCGCGAGGGGTGTCGTCGCGAATCGTTGTGTGCCGCGTTGTGGCCCGACGCTCCTGGCGACCGTCCGTACAACAGCTTCCACGCAACGCTTTCTCAACTGCGTGGTGCGCTACGCAGAGCCCATGGGGGAGAACCCCTCGACCTCATTACTCGCCACGACGGACACTACCGGCTCAACCACTCCTTGGTGACGGTTGATTTCTGGCAGCTGCAGGAAACGCTCGCCTCGACCCGCGGCGGCGGCACGTCGGCCGTCATCGCGGCAGTCCGCCGGGTCACCGAGCTTTATCGCGGCGACCTTGCCGACAACATCTCGGCGGAATGGATCGAATCTCCACGCGAAGCGCTCCGGCGTGAGGTATTGGACGCTTTCAGCACCCTGATCCGCAAGGTCCGCAACGACGATCCCGAGCAGGCGCTGGCCTTCCTCGAGCAGGCACGATGTCTCGACCCATACAACGAGGCAATCTACCGCGACCTCATGCGTGTACAAGCGCGTCTAGGACAGCACGACAGCATCCCGCGTACCCTGAATCTTCTTGCGACCTCTTTGTCCGATCTCGACGAGCATCCCGCCCCTGACACCATCAGGCTTGCCGATGCTCTTTGTCTGCAGCTCAAGCACATCGGAAACCAACGGGCCTGCTGAGAAAAAGACAGGTCGCTCCCGTACCAGCCGACAATGGCTTGGATGTACGCGGCGCCAGCCCGTAAAGGACGGTGTCATCGGGACGGAACAACTGGCCGTTGAGGAAACTACGGATGCTCGGCGTCCACTTTGAACATCGCTCCTGGCCAAGCCTTGCGGCGTCGACCTTTTGGACCGTGGGCGTGCGCTGACTGCGCTGCTTCGGGCGAGCTGCCGATAGCGAGAGCCTCCTGCTGTAGGGTCTCACCGCGCATGACAAGTCGATCTTGCGTAACCTGGGCGTTCTTGGCTGTCTCACGGCCTTGTCACCCATGATCAGTCTCAAATCCGTGGCATTTCCTCGCGAGGGCGAGATCAGGCGGCTTGCCCGAGTCGGGCGAGTACACCCCGCTGAGCCCCGAGCCCGAGACTACCGGCGGGCGAGAGTCAGCTCGCCGAATTGCTGAGCTCTGCCAGCTTGGAACGCTTCCACCGGCAAACGTCTGAGACCTGAGGACGTTAACCGGTCTTGACCGGAGCACGGGGACGTCTGCCACTACGTCGACTTCCAGCAGTTCCTGGAGTCCCGTTGAGTCATCTCAATCTCTCCCGCGGCACTCTCTCCTCGCGCAAGGTCACTCGCGTCTCCCGCACGCACACGACGCCGCTCGACTTGGTCTGCGGCTGGGCGAGCTGGACGCCTCGCCGACCGCCGGACAAACGGCTCGTAGCCGTCGGCCGGGATCAGCCCTTGTCAGTCTGCCCGGTGCCGGTGCCCTCCCTGCTCTGAGACGGGCAGAGTCCGGGAGGCTCCCGAGCCATCGGACGACACGCCCCGAAGCTGAAGCGTTAGTGCGTGGATCGTGTGCGATACTGAAGTTACGTCCTGGCCGAGCCACGGTTCTGGACACCTGCTTCAGGAGGGCCACCCATGGTTCCGGACTCACCCGCCGATGCTCTCGGCTCACATGCGCTCAGCCTGCGTGACTTGCTCGTTGAGATCGTACGGGCGCGGCACGGTCTCGCGGCCGAGGCGCACGTGGTCTCCGAGTCGCGGTACGCGATGGGGTTCGGCAGCCAGTGGCGGGACCTGCTGGACGACACCTGTGAAGCGCTGAAGGGCCGAGGTTTCCGGTCCGTCAAGCTGGCCCCTGGCGGACACGAGGTCCCGGTCGTCAACGACAGCCTGTTGTACGTCTGGCGCATGGCGAACAGTCCGAAGGCAGTGAGCGAGTTCGCGTCGAGCCCGACCCGGAAGAATGGCTTCATGACCGCTCCCCTCGACCCGACGCTGTGGGAGCCCAGCTTGTCCGGCGAGCTTGAGCCCGTCAATGACGCCTCGGAGGAGAGCGAGCTCGGCTCCGCGCTCAGGGCGGTCGGTGACATCATGCCGTTGGTGCTGGTCATGGTCGAGTCGACGCCGCGGCAGCTGCAGTCGATCGAGTGGGCGGTAGCCGTGCTCGACGGCGACGGAAAGGTCCAGCTGCGTGGGCAGGAGCGCATCTGGGAGCCGGAGCTCGCTGCTGATGGCGCAGCATCCGACGTCGAGTCGTTCGATAGCGGTGTGCCGGTCGCGCCGGTCGTGGAGCTCCAGAAGCAGGACCGGACGCTGACCGATGGGTGAGGACGGCCAAGGCCTGTTCGAGGTCCAGGCCGGCCGGAACGGTCGGTTCGAGCCGGCACGGCTGACCCAGGCCCGGGTTCGTCTCGGTGTGAGCAAGGCTGACCTGGCTGTAGAGGTCGGTGTCTCTGCGGCAGCGATCGGCCAGTACGAGGCCGGCGTGAACTCGCCGAGGCCCGAGGTGCTCGACCGGCTGGCGACCTCCTTGAAAGTCCGCCCGGGGTTCTTCGGCGTTGGCCGCCCACTCGCGCGCATCGACACCGTGAACGCACACTTCCGCAGCCTGAGGTCAGCCCGCGTCAGCGACCGCCAGAAGGCGCTGGCCACTGCGGCCCTGGTGTGGGAGCTGACCTTCGCGCTCGAGCGCTACGTCAAGCTGCCCGAGGCGGATCTCCCAGTCCTCGCCGCCGGCGCGACGCCGTCCGAGGCTGCCGCGGCGCTCCGCGTGCACTGGGGGTTGCCGGACGGCCCGGTGAAGCACCTTGTCGCCACGGCAGAGTCCCGCGGCATCGTCGTCGCCGTACGGCCGCTGCGCGAGATCGACGCTGTCGATGCCTTCTCGGCTGTGATCGTCGACAGGCCGGTCATCATCACCACGCCCCGCCGCAGCGAGAATGTCTTCAGGCACAGGTTTTCGACCGCGCATGAGATCGGCCACCTCCTGCTGCATCGCGACCCCAGCGGCCACAGCGCTGCGGTCGAGAAGGAGGCCGACGAGTTCGCAGCCGCATTCCTGACGCCGGCAGCTGCCATGGACGCGGCGCTGCCGCAGCGGCTGGACTTGGCGGCTCTGGACCGGCTCGGGCGGAAATGGGGCGTCTCGCCGAAGTCGCTCGTCCGCCGGATGGTCGAGCGCGGGCGCACCACCGAGTCGTCGGCTCGGCGGGCTTACCAGCGCCTGGCCACGACCGACGACCCGCGGGCCGACCCGACGAGCGCCTACCCGGGGGAGACGCCGTCGCTCCTGAAGAAGGCTGCGGAGCTGGCGAGTGACCACGGCGTGGGCGTTCCTGCTCTCGCTGAGGTGCTGAAGCTCAGCGCCGCGCAGGTTCGTGACCTGCTCGGCGATGCCGACCAGCGCCCAGTCCTGCGCCTGGTCGGCGGAGGGGCCTGACTGCCGTGACGTCGGTGGAGCAGCAGGTGCGGAGCGTCGACGGAGTGATCTGCCAGAACATCGCCAGTCTCCGTGACGATCGCGGTTTTCTGTCGCAGAACCTTCTCTCTCAGCTTCGGAACATGATCGAGGGCCTCATCGTCTGGGCACACCTCGGCGATCCCTCCGCTGAGTTCCACTACGACCAGGTGGGGCCTGCGCTGGTCGAGGTCAAGGCGAAGGCGAAGTTCCGCTTGCTGAGCAGGTTCCACAACCTGCTCCAGGCCAGTGTCTCGCACTACACGCTGGACGGCGACCCATCCGAGCGGCTGATGCTCAAGTACTACGAGTACCTGCTTCGCACCCGCGACCTCGCGCAGGAGCAGTTCGGCATCGAGATTCTCGGCAACCTCGAGCTGTTCCCCGCAGACCTCGACCCGTCGCTCCGTGAGTACCACGAGAAGATCGCGGAGCGCATCGACGCGGCCCGCGTGACGCAGACCGAGCGCCGTCGCCAGCGCTACTACGTCCATAGCTCGCGGCCCTTCTTCTCCGGCGGGCGGATCTACTACGAGGTCACC
The DNA here is from genome assembly GCF_000717335.1 of Amycolatopsis jejuensis. GTDB lineage: Bacteria > Actinomycetota > Actinomycetes > Mycobacteriales > Pseudonocardiaceae > Amycolatopsis > Amycolatopsis jejuensis. The sequence goes on along the minus strand of NZ_JNYZ01000022.1, from coordinate 107,841 downwards.
TTCTCGGTGGCCCACAACTGGACGAGCAAGTTCGACCGCACGATCGCGTTCACCGCCATCGATATAGCCGACAGGTACGCGGCGTACCTCGACCTGTCGAGCGAATCGATCACCGTGCTGGGGCAGACCATGCCGATCTTGATCATCCGCTCGTGGGAAGTCTCGATACGCCCCTGCGAGTTCAACAACTATGCACGGTTCTTCGGCCTGTCGACACGGGTTCAGTCGAGCCACACCGAGTACCGCAACCTCATGCAGTACCTCACGAATACCCGATCCAGCCTGCTCGATCTCGTCGACATGACCGACGCGAGCTACAACCAGATCCGCAGCCGGGCTCTCGGCGACTCGCGGCAGACCGCGCAGATCTTCCCTGCGCTCGACCAAGCCCGGGCGCTCATCCGCCTGAACCGGCCGGGGGCCCGCGTACTGCGGTACCTGATGCACCAGATGCGCAATCAGTGGATCAAGGCCCAGTACGACCCCACGCCGAACCGCTGGCTGTCGGAGCTCCGGCTCACGTCGCGGAGCAAACCCTTCGACACGATGCCGTTCTGCACCGCTCCCAGCCGTCACGTCCCCCGATTCGCCGATCTCGCAGAGAGCCTTGATGCAACCGGCCGCGAGCACGAGCTCCTGGCGCGCCGTGTAAGGAACAACGTCGAGCAGCACGGCGCGATCTACACGCCAGCGGCCGAGTGCGAAGACCTCGGCGACGTCGACGCGTTGATCAAGAAGCACAACCAGCTGCTCCCGCCGACCGACCGGCACGCGCCGCGGAAGCTCGCCCACGCCAACGGACACGTCTTCATCGTCGGGTACGAAGACGACACTGTCGCGATCATCGAGAAGCTGCAGGCGATCGCGGGCGAGGGCATCGAAGGGCACGCCGACGGCGTCCAGGAGTGGCTGGACGCGAACCCGGGCGAGGTCGACGACGAGCTGAAGGCCACGGCACTCAAGGCACCGTTCACGCGCTCGAAGGTCGCGCTCGTCTACGGGCCGGCCGGGACCGGGAAATCCACCATGGTGGATCACATCGCTGGGTATTTCTCGGCCGAGCGGAAGCTCTTCCTCGCGCACACCCACCCGGCTATCGATAACCTGAAGCGTCGGGTGCATGCACTGAACTCCGTCTTCAGCACGATCATCAGTCACATCAACAGGAGTGCGTCATTCGGCTCGAACTACGACGTCGTCGTGATCGACGAGTGTAGCTTCGTGGACAACGCGAGCCTACTGAAAGTACTCAACAGTACCAAGTTCGAGCTGCTGGTGCTCGTCGGTGACGTCTACCAGATCGAGTCGATCCAGTTTGGCAACTGGTTCAGCCTCGCCCGGTCCTACGTCCCCAAGGAGTCGGTCTTCGAGCTGACCAAGCCCTGGCGGACGGAAGACGGAGCGCTACTCACCTTATGGGACCGGGTGCGGAACCTGGACGACCGGATCGAGGAGTCGCTCTCCAAGAACGGCTACTCGAAAACGCTGGGCGATGCGCTCTTCCTGCGCGAGAGCGACGACGAGATCGTGCTGTGCCTGAACTACGACGGGCTCTACGGCATCAACAACGTCAACCGGTTCCTGCAGGCGAGCAACCCGAGTCCCGCCGCTACCTGGGGCGAGGCGACGTACAAGGTCGGCGACCCGGTGCTGTTCAACGAGACCGAGCGCTTCCGGCCGGTCATCTTCAACAACCTGAAAGGCAGGATCACCGGCATCGACCGCGTGCCCGGTCGCATCACGTTCGACATCGACCTCGAGCGTGAGGTCACCGAGGGCGATCTGTTCGGTATCGACTTGCGGTGGGTCGAGGGCTCGGTAGTCCAGTTCGACGTCTTTGAGCGCTTGAACTCGGACGCCGATGACGACGACGTCAACATGCTGGTGCCCTTCCAGATCGCCTACGCCGTGTCGATTCACAAGGCACAGGGATTGGAATACGACTCGGTCAAGGTGGTCATCACGGACGCCAACGAGGAGCGGATCTCCCACAGCATCTTCTACACAGCGATCACGCGGGCCAGGCGTCGGCTTGGTGTCTTCTGGACGCCGGAGACGCAGCAGCGGATCCTGAGCCGGCTGGCGGTGCGCGAGAGGATGAAGGACGAGAGCCTGCTGAAGGCGCGCCGGGGTGTCATTCCTATTGAGTCCCGGCCGAGGCGGCAGAAGGAGCGCCTCCGGCCGTAGTGGGTGCGCCGGAACCTGCTGGTGATCCCCGCCCTCGCCGCATCGCCTGCCGAAGTGCGTGCCGGCAGAACGAGAGGATCGTGGCGTCGCAGGCAAGACCGACGGCACAAACGCGGGGTTCCCGCCGAAACATCCGCAGCTTTCCACGGGTACGGAACCATGATCGCGGCACATGGCACGGATCTCACCGCAAACGTCCCAGACGACATCCGTACGACGTCACGGGTAGGACTACGACATGAGTCGTGAGACCCTGCACCTGCCTTTCCGTCTTCTTCTCTGCCTACTTCTCGACCTTCCTCACTTATTGCTGTCTAGAGAGGAAGGGGAGAGGTGAGGGGTTGTTGCAGCTCGGCGCAGACAACTCTCTTCCTCTGTGTCATCCGACTTCGTAGCCGGCAGGCAGATGAACAGTCGGTTTGGGTGGTGGTCGGCTGCCGAAACATGTTGACTCCGTGGCTGATTCCATCCGGACGCTCTCCATTCTTCATTGCTTGAATTCCCCTGGATAGAAACTCAAATGCTTTCATATTGATTATTTTCCTTGCCAGGATTGGTCAATCTTCTTGGCTCATCTGTACTGCCGCGAATCGCAGGGTAGAAGACTTGGCAAGATTACTGTGATGTGCATCACAACGCAAACCTATTGATTGTGGTTTGCAAACCTGTATAGTTGTATTTGCAAGGCAGGGAACGCGGATAACCGACCCGCCGAGCATTCCGGCCAGCGGCCCCCGGATTACGGGACGACGCAAGGGTTTCTCCCGTGCTGGTTGGTTGTCAATTACAGAGCGGATGTCTCACGTATCGGCGTGACTGGGCAGGGAAGGCGGAGACTGCTTGCGCGGTCCCTATCCACGGGATCGAATGCCGCGCTTGCGCGCCCGTTGCCAGTGTCAGCGAGTCGGTACGTTCTCAATCCAGCCAATGAGTGTGCAGAGCGCTCACCCCGTGAGGGGGACTGTGTGAGTCATCCGCATCCGTGCGCCTGGGTGGATACCGGCGCATGTCATAGCCACGCACCCGCGAAGATACCCGCGCGTTTTACGTCCTGAGTGGACGTGCGGATAACCCTGGTGAGTCTGCCGGACCCTGTGCCGTGCCACTTGCCAGCGGGACGCTAGCGACTGCTCCCCGGGCATGGGAGGGCTAGCAGGGAACGCAAGCGGGGGCGCCCGGTACCGGCTCCGTGAGAGGGAGCCACCTAACAGACAGGGTTGCGCACGCGTGACAAGCGCGCGCTCGGCAGATACGCGGCACAGCGTCCGCCGCTGCCTGCGCGCGGCCGGTAGCGCGTGCGCTTCCCTGTCCGCTAGGGAAAGGGGATACAAGGATGAAACTCATCTTCATGATCGCCCCGTGGGGAGAGGCGGGGTTCCGCCGTCCGCTTGGGCTTTTCGTGGGTGTTCCGGATGTGCTGGCGCGGTGGCTGGTCCGGCGTCCTGGCTGCCGCTTCGTGCGGGCTTACCTGGTCCCGGACGAGCGGGGTCGCGAGGGAGTGCATAGCAGTGAATGACTCCCGCGAAGCTCGCCATGCCTTCATCGATGGCTATATCGACAGCATGGTGGGAGTGAACACGTTCGACGCGGACAGCGACCCGGACGCGAGCGATTTCCGCCCGGCCGCATCGCCCGCGGAGTTGCGCGGCCTGCTCACGTGGGACGCGCTCAAGGAGCTCGTGCGGGACGCGACGGGCTTCGTTGCGGCACAGCATGCTGACCTGACCCGCGCGGCCGAACAGCGCGAGTGGGCCGACCTCGGCCACGACTTCGCGCTGTCCCGCGCGGGACACGGCACCGGGTTCTGGGATCGCGGACTCGGTGACGTCGGCGACCGGCTGCACCGGGCGGCAAAGGTCTATAGCGGCGACGGTCTGTACCTGACCGGAGGCCGGGTGCACGCCTGCTAGCTCAATCCAGAAGGAGGGACAGTGAAGATCGCGATTGACGTTCACAGCGCGCAGTATGCGCCGTGGAACGAGGGAGACGAGGAACGCGAACGCATCGGCGAGGACACGGAATCGCGCACGTTCGACTCCGCGCGCGAGTGCGCGGACTGGCTGGACCGTGAAGGCTTCGGCGATCCATCCGAATCGGGCCCGGTCGGGCGGTTCACCTGGCTGTCCGAGCTGGACCCGTACGAGAACCCCGAGGGTGTGCTGACCGAGCGCAGCGCACACGTGGAGCGCGATTCACCGGGGTTCAGTCCCCGGTTGTGGGCCGCGATCGTGGCGGTGGTGTCACGTCGGTGGACGCGCTACGCGGGCCCGTACTACGTGGAGCAGCTGCACGCGTGAGGCGGTGCCCCTTGCACCGAGTGGGTTTGGTCGCGACCGTCCGGAAGGACGCGGCCACGCCAACTAGGGCGAGCAAGGGAGAACATCATGTCCAAGGAAACATTGACGTGGCTGAACACGAACACGCTGGTCGGGTTCACCGAGAAGCGCGGCAAGGCGTGGCACTACCGCGCGTCCGACCAGACTGCGGAGCCCAACCACTACCCGGGCGCGATTCCCGTCGAGGACGTCAACCGGCGCCTGTTCTACTGGGACGCGGTCAAGGGCACCTCGCTGGTGTCGTTCACCCACGGCGACGACATCGCGGTGGTCGAGGACACCAAGCGGTTCCCGGTCGGTCGCGCCGACACGGGCGCGATCTTCGGCTACTTCGCCGACGGTTACGCGATTCACCAGTACCGCGACTGGCTGGTGTCCAACGTCGCCACGATCCTCGACGACGACCTGCACATCGGGTCCGCCGGTCTGCTCAAGGGCGGCGCGCAGGCGTGGGTGAGTGTCGAGGTGCCGGAGAACATCACCACGCCCGAGGGGGTGGAGTTCCGGCCGAACCTGCTGGCGTGCACGTCGCTGGACGGATCGCTAGCCACGACATACAAGCGCACCGTGACCGTGGTCGTGTGTGACAACACGCTCGCGGCCGGGCTGCACGAGCACGGGCAGCAAGTCAAGATCAAACACAGCAAGTACAGCAACCTGCGGATGACCGAGGTCCGTGACGCGCTGGCGATCGTGCACACCGTCGCCGACGACTTCGCCGCAGAGGTCAAGGCGCTGTGCGAAACCGAGGTCAGCGACAAGGCCTGGCGCGCGTTCCTGGACGCGCACGCCCCGATCGAGGGCAAGAGCAAGCGCGCCACCACGATGGCGGAGGCCGAGCGCGCCGAGCTGTCGCGGCTGTGGAACTTCGACCACCGCGCGGCCCCGTGGAAGAACACCGCCTATGGCGTGGTGCAGGCGGTGAACACCTACACCCACCACGCACAGCCGGTGCGTGGCGCGTCGCGGCCTGAACGGAACATGGTCCGCGCGGTGACCGGTGGCGTGGACAAGCTGGACGCGCAAACCGTGGCCACGTTGGACACGGTGCTCGCGTCGCTGGCCTGACCGCCCGTGCGATCACGGTGCCGGGCGAGAACCTTGCTCGCCCGGACGCCGTGGCCGACACGGAATGTCGGCCTATCCCACCACTGTCCGGGAGAGGTCATGACACAGGCAATCGAGAAGCCCGCTACAGCGGCAACCATCGACACCACCCGCGGCGCGGACGTCGTCGGTATGCTCGCCGACCTCGCGCGCACCGCCACAACCGACACCACGACCCCGGTGCTCGGGCTGATCCGGCTGCACACCGAGGGCAGGTACCTGCACGGCTGGTCAAGCGACCGCTACCGCGCGGCACACGCACGCGTCCGCGTGGACGGCGACCTGCCGCGCGTGGTGTTCATCCACGCAACGGATGTCAAGGCGCTGGCCTCGACACTCCGGCGCGCGCAACTCCTGCGCCTCACCGTCGACCACGACACCATGACATTCACCGACTTCGCCGTGACGCACTCCGTCCGCCTGGTCGACGAATACACCTATCCCGAGATCCACAACGCGTGCAGGGATGAGCTGCCCGCGGGCACCGCGCCGGGCGCGATCGACGGGTCGTATCTCGCGGACTTCTGCGCGATCGCCAAGCGGCGCGGCGGCCGGGGCAGCTCGGCGTACCTCGAACTGCGGCAGAACGACGACACCCGGCCCATGCACGTGCGCATCGGCGAGGACTACCGCGCCTGGGTCATGCCGGTACGCAACCAGGTCGACGACGACGCGTGGCTACCGCAGTCGTGGTGAGCCACCCCAACACCAAAGGGAGGACCCCGATGGACCCCAACACGACCCTTGCCGAAATACGCGAACTCCTCGCCGAGATCGCGGACGTGACCGCCGAAGCCGAAGACCTGGACACCGGAATGAAGGCGGCCGACCTGTTCGAACTGGCCGACGACCACCGCGTCGCGGTGGCCGACAAATTCGCCGAACTGGACACCTGGATCAGCAACGGCGGCGGACTACCCGACGCATGGAAGAAGGCATAGACATGGACCACACCATTGACCAACACGTATCCGTGTACCTGTCCGCAGGTGGCCATGGGTGGGAGATCGACCCGCTCTGCATCAATGACCGCCCGTTGGCGGGCTATGTCAGTGCGTTCAACGACGGATGCGAGTGCGGCGACCCCGTCGGCTGCGAAGCAGCACGGGCCGACGCAGACCTCCTGGACCCGCCGACCGCCGCGGCGCTGGCACTGCTCCTGGTCGATGCGGTGCTGACCTTCCCTGGCGCCACTGACGCGGACAACTTCTGCGCCGACCTGGACGCCGTCCTGCACGATCACGGGAGGCGGTGATGAACGGGGAAGTCCGCGTCGACGGAATCGACCAGATGGCGTCTGCCATCGCCCACGAGCTGGGTGATGGCTGGGCGAGTGCGCCGGGGTACCACGTAAACAATCACGATGCGTTCGTCGTCGGCCCAGCCGGTGAACGGCTGCACCTCCGGCTCGACGGGCGGCACACCAGCCACAAAGGGCGGCTTGTCGTGCGCGGCGCGTTCGACACCGGGTTGATGTGGTTCCAGCCGGACCCGGGCGCACGATACGTGATCACGGTGGCGCCGACCAGCTCCGCGCGCCGTACCGCGCACGAGATCACCCGGCGACTGCTGCCAGACTACCGGCCCGCGCTCCGGGAAGCGTGCCGACGCCACGCCGCTGCAAAGGAATTGCGGGAACGTCGAGACAAGCTGATGACGCAACTCGCCCGGCTGCTCGGTGGCGAGGTTGCCGAGTATGGCGGCATACCCTTCGTCACCTTCAGCGGCGCATCCGGCATCGCTCGGATCCATGACGACGAGACGATCGAGCTGAGCGTACGTCTCCCGGACGCGCAAGCTCTGCTGGCTGCACGTCAGTTCGGCACGCTGGCAGGGCCGACTCATGGCTGAGTCCGATGTCGTGATGGTGTGCACGGTCTGCCGCTTCGTCCTGGATGTCGAGTGGAGCGAGGACGGCGTGCGCTACCTGCACACCCGCGCCGACGCCGCGCAAGACCTCGACCACGATCCGGTACCCATAGACGCACCACACGGATTCCGCGGCGGCCGGTGCGATTTCTGCTTCGACGGCATCCCCGCGTTCATCCTTCCAGCCCGGGATTTCCTCTACCCCGACGACCGCAGCCAAGCCAGCAGCGGCGACTGGGCCGCGTGCCAGGACTGCGCCGCGCTGATCGCGCGCAACAAGTGGCTGAAGGTGATCGAGCGCGTGGCAGCAACCCATATCCGTCACACCGGCCATTCGTTGCCACCCGCCGCCCGCACACAGCTCCAGATTCGCTATCGCGCTCTCCGGCGGAACATCACCGGCCCGCTCTGCGCCATCCCACCCCTTAGGGAAACAGGCAACAACGATCCGGCCTAACCGGCAGATGCCGATGACCCCTTGACCGGAATGAAAGGACCCACCATGTGCACAGTTCCCGCCGCGGACGGCGAGGTATACGTCACCCTCGCCCACGGCATGCAGGCGTTCCCGGCCATCGTCGACGACAAACGTTGGAATGGCTTTGCTGTGCCCCGATTCCGGCGCCCGGTCGCGGAGGCCGTCGCGCGCTGGCTCACCGGGATGCACACGCGCCATCCCAGTACCTGGCCCGATACCGCACGCTTCGACAGCGAGACACTGACCGTTCAAGCAGCCACCGGAGCCGAGACGGAACGGACCAACCCGGACGACAACGGCCGTTACCCCATCGGCTACCGAACATGGCATTGGGAGCTCACCGCGCCGCTGGCCGACTCCACGGTGCTCGACGGCACCGCGCGGCTCACCACGGAACCCGACGAAATTCTCGTCACGATCAACATTTGCGGCACCGACCCCGCCTTTCCCGCCCTCGCCTCGGCCACCCATGGATGGAGCAGGGCAGGGTGCCCGAGGTTCCGCCGCCCTGTCGCAGAAGCGGTCGTCGCCTGGCTGAACGCCACTGCTGCAGACTGTCGTGACGGCTCCGTTGATGCTTACTGGGACGGTGACACAGTCGTCCTGGTCGATTACCAGTACATCGCCGAAGACGGTTACCTGCCGGATCGGATATCGCCCGATGACGATGGCCGGTACTCGATCGGTGCCACGTTCGAATGGGAGCGTGCCGACTGACCGAGGCCGGCTACGATAAGGGGGACAGGCCTATCCTGAGGTCAAGCGTTCTCGTCCCGGTCGAGGATCTTGCTGACCGCGGTCGAGCTGAGCCGAGCCGACGCGCCAATCACCCGGGTTGTCAGCGTCGGATCGGCTACCTTTGCCGCGCGGACCAAAGCCCGCCGTTCCTTCTTCAGATCGTTCGCCTTCCGGAGTGCTCGGTCGTGCTCCAGCTCGGCAATTTCCTTGACATGCCTGGACTTCCGGACATCATCCTCGGCGTCTGCCAGCTTTGCCGCGATGGCTTCCAGCGCGTCCAAGGGGGCCAGATACGTCCTGGCGTTCTTCGCCGACTCTGGCATCTGGCCGGCCTTTCTCTTTAGGGGGGAACAAGGCTGCAAACTGCATTGTACTGGTTGACTGCCTTGACGAGGCGACGTGTTCGACCACGGGCCGGTGTGCCGAACCAGCGTCGGGGCGGGCCTTCGGTGTTCACCCTCCATGTCCAGCACGACCGGCTGCTGGTCACTTCAGGCACACGCAAGAGCGACCGCGACCGGCGCGGAGGTTCGAGGAAACCAGCGCCCTGCGCGTCCCTGTCGCATCACCTTGGTTCGCCGCGGCGGTGGAACTGGGGATTGGCAAGCCTCGGGAGACACAAGGACGACGAATCTTACGTGTTTCGCCAGACGAGAAAACTAGTTCTTGTTGACCCGCTTGAACAGGCCGACGAGCCATTTTCGCAATGCGCGGAACTGGGCGCTGCCGGGCATTTCGGGCTTCGCGCTTTGCGTCGATTGTTGCCGGACAACCTCTACTGTTCCGCCTAGTTTTTCCCAGACCGCGATCCCTTGTTCGTCGGATGTTGGCCGCCAGTTTTGGTATTCCTCCACCAGTATGCCGCTGTCGAGCCTAGTCCAGGAGCTGCCAGCTGCATCCCTGAAGCCGACGTCGACTTCCATTGTTTCAGATAGGGCACGACATCTCAGCGCGATTGTCTCATCGCGGAAGTGCCAATCGCCAAACCCGTCCGGAGTGCGATAGTCCTCGCCGTAGTTGATCCGAAGGCCTAGGGCGATCAGGTCATTCGCCGCCTTTGTGGCTTGGTCGAGTTCCTCGGGTTCTGTCGTCGGAGCCAGGCTGCGCAGTCGCAAAACTTCGTCATTTCCATTTTCGCTGGTCAATTTGACGAGAACATCGCGAACCGGTTGTGATCCAGCATTGTTATATAAAGCCTTGGTGGCCAACCCTGAGCCCGATAGCCAAATTCCGAAGAGAGCGGCATGCTGGCGTCGCTGTGTCCACCTTAGTTCTTCAAGTTGATCGTCTTGCAATTTGTTGGTTTTTTTCATTGCGAGCCATGCGAGAAATGCCGTGACGGCAGTAGCGGACGCGAGGGCGACCCCTGCGATGGCGGACCAGCCGGACATCCAGTCGGTGGTCTTGGGATCGTCGGCGACAATCAACAGCGTGCAGTAAAGGCTCATGCGGGTGAATCGTCGACAGGCGCATTGCCGTTTCGGAACGACCTCGTGTGTGCGCGTACACCCCTGGATCGTCGCTGGCTGTTACCTGAGGGGCAGGGGAAAGTGCCACCCAGTCAGACGGGCCGCGCGAGCAGACAGGGGTTCGCACCGGCCCACATCTGACCGGCCGTCGAACATTTGCCACATCGCTAGGAGCCGCCCGCCACCGGCCCATGGAAGTAGCGGGCGGACCTTCGGCCCGTTGGAACCTTCGTTTGGTGCGGGCTCGGCGTCACTAGCCGGGGATGCCTCGCCGAGCCCGTGAATACGAGCGTAGAGCGGGGGCAGCGCTTCACGGTCGAAACGGCAACGTTGCTACGAATGGGTGACTGTCACGGCCTCAGCGCAAGTTGTTGCCACTCTTCTCGGGTTGAACCGGTACCCAGTCGACGTTGGTCGGGCGTCGATGCGTGCGGTGGAACTCTTCGACCGCCTCCAGCACCGTCGAGAGCGTCACCTCCATGCCGGGCTCGGCGGCGTCTTGTTGTCCGAGGTAGGTGAAGTACGTGACCTCGTCCTCGTTGAGTCCGCTTGCCGGCTTGAGCCAGCTCCCGTCGGCGCCGGACCAGTGCAGCATTCCCCGGTCGCCGCGGACACCGACGGTGAGGCTTCCGGCGCAGTCGTCGGGCGTGTTCTGCGCGTAGAGCACCCAGCAGACGCCGAACTTGTCCGGGTCGTGTTCGGCGTTGGTGATGCGGTCGAGCAGCGGTCCGACTGACAGGAGTGCCGCGACGTCGTGGCCGTCCGCGTCAGGCAAGGCGGTCTCGGTCATTTTCTCCCTCGTAGGTGTGGCTGAAGGGTCGGCCTTGGCGGTCTGTGCCGTGAACTGTAAGCGAGGTGCCGCGTGGCAGGTACTTGGGCAGTGCCTCGGCGCAGCCTGGCCGGGTCGGGCTGATCTCGGTGCATGGCACGTTGTTGATCACCAGTTCGCTCTGCGTTTTTCCCTGCATGATCAGGTCGGTGGCTGCCTTGATCTCGACGTGTCGGGAGAGGAAGGTCGCCGCTGCCGGGTGGATTCCCGCGCGCAGCAGGCGGTCGCGTGCGGCAGGTGTGTAGGTGCTGTCGGTGCCCGAGGTGAATTGGTTGAAGTTTCCGTCGGCGTAGCCGATGGTGCGTTGTCCAGTGCCTTTCTCGACGCGCTTCGGCATCAGGTCTGCGCACCATGCTGCCTCCTGCGGGTAGTTCGAGCCGTCCGGAGCCGTGACGGTCTTCGGCGCGGCCGCCGGCTCGTGCGCTGGGGCCTTGGATGTCGGCGCGGGTTGGGGGTGGCCTGCGTGGCGTGCTGCCACGGACCGGATGGTCTGCTGGACCGCGGCGAGTGTCGCGTCGGCTTCGCTGATGGCGTGCAGTGTCTGGCTGATCAGCGGCAGTACGTCGCCGTCGTTGCCTAGGACCTGCTGGACGATGCCTCCGATGCGCTCCACCTCTCCGGCGAGCTGGCGGAGGTGGAGCGTCGGGACGTTCGCGGCGAGCGCGTCGAGGCGGGCTGCGTCGTCGGCGAGACTCATCCCTGCTGGTGGTACTGCGCCCTCTGCGTAATGGTCGCTTTGACCTGTTCCAGGGCCTGGCCGATGGCGTCGATCTGCTGGATTGCCGCATTGATGACGCCCTGGATTTCCTGCGCCCCACCGGTTGCTCCCATGATCGACTCGACTTGCTGCTGGAGGTTCTGCAAGTCGCTGATCAAGCCTTGCGCCTGGCCGCTGGGAACCTGTTCAGCCAGTGCGCCCAGTTGCTGCGCTTGCTCCTGGATCGACAAGGGGTTCTCCTCTTCGTTGGGTGCTGCGTCTCAGCTGGTGGAGCTCCGGTCGCCAGGCACGGTCGGGGCGAGCCCGGCGACCGGAAGAATCACTGCCCGTCGTCCTCGATGACCTCCCCGGTGTCGGGATCCGTGATGACCTCGGTCCCGTCGTCCTGCTTCCACACGCCCATCGCATCCACCTCCTCGACCTGCGCGAGCGACGACACCGTCACAGGTGTTGCAGCCCAGCCAGAACGCGCCGCATCAGGTCTTCGGACGGCTGCGTCGGGATCACCACCGCGGGCAGCTGCTCTGTCTCGCCGCAGACCATGCAGTCGATGCACCACATCAGGACCGGGAACCGTTGCTGCGCCGACACGAGGACGCACGCCTTTCCGCACTCGGCCAATGCGAAATGCCGCCCCTGCGCGTGCAAACGGGTCGCGTTCCCCGGGTGCACCCGGTGCAGCTCCCGATTGAACAGACCACGACCAACGAGGAAGTCCACGACGTGCTCCCAACTCGGTGTGCCGGACCGTCATAGCCGGGCCCATGTCACGGCGGTCGTGAGGATGTCGGTGATCTCGCCCTGCTCGTAGTCGACCGCTTCCGGCTGGGCGGTGCCGGTCCATGGGTAGTCGGAATCCCACTCGTAGCGGAAAATCATGGAGGGCAGGCCACGCTGCGTGTTGAGGATCATCCGGTCGACATAGTCGCCGATCCGGCGTTCGACGCCGACTGTGGACCCGGCTGTCAAAAGCCGGGACAACGCGAAACCGGACTGCGCTGCTTGCTGTGCGAGTTCGCGCATGCGGACCTGCGTCGGCGACGGGTGCATGGCGTCCATGGCAATCATCGGGCGCTCCAAAACTGGTGCGACCACGCTGCGGCGCCGGAATTGTGGTTCATGGCGAACACGTCCTTGGGATGGGTGGCACCGGAACCGCCCACCGCGGTTCGGGAAGAACGGTCCCGGTGCCTGCTTGTAGAGGGGCGGCGGACGGCCACGGAGCCTCGGCGCGCGGTACTGGCCAGCTCCCGCGGAACGACGCGCCCGCCCGCTACCTGCCTTGCATCGACCTGCACGGGCGGCCTCCTGCTGTCCGAAGTGATGCGGGGAAGCCTCGAACACCCGAGCACGATCGCGAATCCCGGCGAGCGATATCCGGCCGCAAAATATCTGTCGGACAGATATTCGCTGGTCAGCACCGATGGCTACAGGCAGTATGCTGTCTCTTACTACCAGCAAGCGGAGATGCCCGTGACCTCATCCCGGACCCGACGACGATGCCGAACCTGCTCCGCCCCGCTCGCCGCCGACAACCGCGGAGACCAGTGCAGTCCCTGCGTGAAAGCGGAGCAGGCTTCAAGCGGCGAAGTGCCTCGCTCCGGGGGCGATTTCTGGGCTCGGCAGGAGGTCCAGGACGCGATCACGGACCGGCACTTCGGCCGGTTGCTGCGCGCCTATCGCCGCGCGCACGGGATTCGGCAGGCCACGGTCGCGGATTGGTTCGGTCTCGCGCAGGGCCGCATCAGCAGCATGGAGCGCGCTGCCGGTCCGGTCACCGATCTGGCCAAGCTGGACCGTTGGTGCCAGATCCTCCGTATCCCGCAGGAGCATCTGTGGTTCACGCTGTCCGCGCAACACTCCGACGGATATGACACAGTCGGCTCGGCTCCTACGCTGCGGGCAGTCCGTGAGATCACTGGAGATGATGTGCAGCGAAGGCAATTCCTCAAGTCCACAGCCGTGGGCGTCGCGACGGTCGGCGCCAGCCTGCTGGGCAGCACACCGACTGCCGCGACTACGGAGGGGCTTGCGAACGTCGAGGACATCCGCAGCATGACCAAGGCGTATCGGGCGGCGGACAACCGTTTCGGCGGCGGACACAGCCGCACCGCACTCAACGCCTACTTCGAGTCCACCGTGAAGCCGATGTTGGACGACACCAGCATCATCGGGAGCTTGCGCCGTGAGCTGTTCACCGCCGCGGCCGAGATGCGACAACTCGCCGGTTGGATGGCCTACGACGTCGGACACGCCAGTGACGGACGCACGCACCTACGTGAAGCGCTGCGCCTGTGCCAGCATGCCGGAGACGAGGCTCTCGCCGGGGAAATGCTCGCCGCGATGAGCCACCACGCCGCCTTCCTCGGCAGCGGTGACGCGGCGGTCGACCTCGCTCTCGCCGCCCACCAATCCGCCGCGCGAGCGGGAATCCCCGCGCTGCAAGCGGAATCCGCCGTCATGGAAGCACACGGCCTCGCGATGCAGAACGACCGCGGCGGCTGCATGGACGCCCTGCGCCGTGCCGAAACCGCGTTCGAACGGATCAACCCTGCCAACAGCCCAGCCTGGTTGAGCTACTTTGACGCCCCATACATGGCAGCCAAATTCGCACACGCCTTCCGTGACCTCGGCATGGCCCCCGACGCCGAACGATTCGCCCGCCGCTCCCTCGACATGAGCGACGGGTACGACCGCGGCAAGCTGTTCAACACGGCGCTGCTCGCCTCCGCACTCGCCGATCAGCGCCGGGTCGACGAGGCATGCGCAAGTGCCAAGGCGGCCGTACGGATGGCCGGGAGCGTGCGCTCAGTCCGCGCCACTGCCTACCTGGGCGACGTGGCCCGACGACTCGCCCCGTACCGCACCGCTGAGGTCCGCGCCCTGTACCGCGAGATGGACCAGGTCGGACTCGCCACACCCAGGATCTGACTACGCCGGTGGAAACGCGAGCACGTGCAGCAGGCCGACCTGCGACGATGCACCCAAGATCTCGCCCTTCGCGATGCGTTCGCGCACCGAGCCAAGTGGGATCCAGGCGATCCGTTCCGCCTCGTTGACGTCCACGTCGTCGCCGATGTATTCCGCGCCGCGGGAGAGGAACAGCAGGTTCTCCGCGTCCGCCATACCCACATTCGGCTGCAAGGAGACCAACGGCTCACTCGTACGCGGCCGCCAACCCGTCTCCTCCTCCACCTCACGCGCCGCCGTGACCACTGGGTCTTCGTCCGGGTCGACGTAACCGCCGGGCAGCTCCCACACCCACCGATCGAAGATCCACCGGTGCCGCCACATCATCAGGACGTTCTCCAGCGCGTCATCGAGCACCACCATCATCGCGGCCTTCGGCGACCGCATGACGTACTGCTCGAACTTGACGCCGTCCGGCAACTCCACCGACGCGATACTGAGCCGAAGCCGGCGCGTGTCGTCGATCAAGCGCTCGCCGTGGATGGTCCACCGCGTCTGCTCCGAAGGCGGGTTGGAATCCATGCACTCAACGTACCGGACTGGGAACCGGCCGCAGCCCCTCAGGCCGAAGCCGTGGCACCATCTACACGGCCACCGAACCAGCCCTCTATGAGACACCGGGGCGTGTGGCGTGGTACGCCGAAGCTCGCGGTGCCGGTTCGCGACTAGTTGGCGGGAGAGTAGGACGGCGTCCACTGCGCGCCGTCCCACCACTGCAACTGACCGGGCTGGTTCGGCGACGGATACCAGCCGGGAGATGGTGTTACGGGAGTCGGCGGCGGGACAGGCACCGGTTCCTGAGCTGGCACCGGCGTTACCACCTCGACCGGCAGGGCTTCACCGGTGACGCCGTGCAGGGATTTCTTGTGTCCACACGCGCGGCAGTTGCCGGTGAACGCCTGGACGGCAGCGACGGAACCCATCGTCATGACGTTCGCCGTCAGCTTCCCGAGCTTCCTCCCGGCCTCCGCCGCAGCCGAGTTGTTGCAGCGCTTGCAGTCCCGGCAGCCAGTCTGAACGCGCATCGAACAATCCTCCGTCTTCAGTCACATCGGACTCGTGTCGATCAAGAAATCTGTTACAGCGGGTAGTTAGCCGTGATGCACGCCACGAACGGCACGCTTGTTGCCTTCAACTACGCGGACCTCGCTCTCGGCATGCTGAGCCGAAGGGGCCCAGGCATCCAAGCTGCAGCGTCTCGGTGGATAGGCAGTTGACCGTCGCCGACCGAGGCACCAAGGCGGGTTCGATCCCCGCTTGTCACGGCAGGAGCCGCACACCACCGGCGTACTCGCCTAGGTTGACCGGCTCGACCCGGACGAAGGTGCCGGATTCGTAGGCGTTGATCATCTGTCCGTCGCCGAGGTAAATGCCGACGTGGTGGATTCTCCCCGGGCTGTAGAAGACCAGGTCGGCGGGCCGTAGCGCAGCCAGTCCGGCCGACTTGGCAATCCGGGTGCCCAACGCAAACTGGGCTTGGCTTTGGTGGGGCAGCGAAATGCCAACCTGGGCGTAGGCGAACAGAGTGAGACCGCTGCAGTCGAAACCCACTTTGGCGTAGTCACCGTGCTGGTCGGCGACGCCACCGTCGCGGATGCCGCGGCTCGGTCCAGCCGCTGTGCCGCCACCCCAGGCGTAGGTCACTCCGAGCTGAGACCATGCCGCATCGATTACTTGCTTCGCCCGTCCGCTTGCTGCAGTTGGCGCAGCTCCGGGGGCGCAGGTTGCTCCGAGGACGGCGCCGACGATCTGGCGGGCGGCCTGTTCGTATTTTGCGTAGCGGTCGGGAAATCCTGACCGCTGAACGTGTTGGGCTGCTGCTGCAACGCTCATGTTCTGCCAGTCCGGTACCGTCATGAGGCGTCGGTAGAACATCTCGCTGCTGAAGGCCGGGTTCATGATCTGAGCAACGCTGCCCCAGCCTTGCGAGGGTCGTTGCTGGAACAGGCCTATGCTGTCGCGGTCGCCGTGGTCGAGGTTCTGCAGTTGCGACTCAGTGATCGCCGCGTCGACCGCGACGACCATGCCCTGCGGGGGCACGTTCATGCGCTTGCCCACAGCGACAATCGTCGCCGCGTTGACCATCTGCTCTGGGCCGTAGCCGGCTGCGGATGTTGCTGTCGCTCCGGCTGGGGCGCAATTCTCACCGGAGCTCTCGAATACGGCTTGGACGACAGCGATGGTGCCGCCGCCGATGAGGAGGATGAGCACGCCGACGAGGACGGCGGCGGTCGTGGCGATCCTACCCATCGCGGCATCACCGCCCCGCTGGAGCGGGCGGAGGCATCGGCGACGGCGGCGCTACCTCGACACGTCCGGCCGCGGCTGGCGCGGGCCGTGGCTCGCTCAGGGGTGGCGACGCAGGTAACTCTGGCCACAGCACGGGCAACTCGGTCAGTCGCACCCGTCCGGTGGTGCGGGTGTCTTCGACCCGCCGCCAGCGGGGCGCGGCCATGTCGAGCGGATCGTCGGTCGTCTCGCCGCTGGTAGTAGCCACCGGTACGCGATCAGGCCGGTTGAGCGCGCGCAGTGCGTCGGCGAAGGCGCGACGTGCGTTGGCCTCGCGGGCGGCGGTCGGCAGCCACACCAGCACGGGTGTGGTGATTCCGGTGTTCTCGGCGAGGCGTTCGTAGCGGGCCAGTTTCCGCGCCAGCCGTGTCAGTGTTTCGGTGCCGAAGTCGAACTCGATGAACCACTCGATGTCCCGGTCGGCTTCGCGCCAGCGGCCGTAGCCGTCTGGGGTGACGATGTCGCCCCAGTGCCGCCCGCATCGGGCTGCCGACCACCAGGTCGTCAGCGCGCCAGTGGTGCCGGGCTGGAGTGCCCGGTGGATCAGGGCGGTGAACAGGCCGTTGCAACCGACGGTGTGCGCCAGCTGCAGGGAGAACGCTCGTCCGATCTCGCGTTCCCGGTTGTAGCCCAGTTCCCTGGGGTCGATGCCGTCTTCGCGGGCGAGTGCGACGGCTCCGGCGGTGTCGAGGACGTAGTGCATGGGGTGTGAGCCGCGGTCTCGGTGCGGTTGGAACCGGTGTACGACGCCCCATTGATACAGATTGCGCAGGCGAAGGTTGGCAGCTCGGCGGCTGGGGAAGGCGATGTCGATGATCTGGGTGCTGGTGAGGACGTGGTGCTCGAACAGCATCCGGCAGAGCCATCGGTCACGGGCGGTGAGGTGTCCGGCCAGCCACGCGTGGTGTTCGGCGGTGTTGAGCACGCGTGGTGCGGGACGTTGCGGCCGGTGTGAGCGCAGTTCTCGCTGCGGGGTGGGGTTGCTGATCATGATGTCGGGTACCTCCAGAACACGGCTGCGGGTCAGGCTGCGCGACGGGGATCGGCCAGCGCGGGACGGTCGTCCTCGGCTGGTTCCTGCGCGCGCGGGGGCTGGGTGTTGACCAGGGCGAGGCGGCGGATCTTCTTGGCGCGTCCGGGAATTGCCGGTGGAAGCTTCTCGGTGACTGCGGTGAATGGGGGTGCTTCCTCGCTGTCGAGTACCAGTCGTGCGGCGATGTGGAATCGGCCAAGATTGGCGAGGTCGTGTTCGGAGAGCCGGGGTGCGGTGTGCCGGGCGAGGTCGTGGGCATCTTCGGGTGAGGCGGAGAAGATGATTTTCGAGCGGGCGTTGGTGGAGATGCCTTCCTCCAGTTCGCGGGGTAGCTGCCGTAGGTACTGGTGGGCCAGGGTCATCGACATCCGGTAGCCGCGCGCCTCGGCGAGCATGTCCTCCATGGGGTAGGCGAGGTTCAGGAAGTTGTGGCATTCGTCGATGTAGAGGGAGGCATCCTGTCGTTCGCGTTGCGGTATCCGCGCGCGTCTGGTTGCGGCTTGCCAGGTTCGGGCCACCACGATTGACCCGATCAGCCGTGCGGTGTCGAGGCCGAGTGCGTCCTTGCCCAGCCGCACTAGGCAGATTCCGCCGTCGAGTACGGCGTCCATGTCCACTGTGGATTCTCCACCGGCGAGGGAGGCTCGCACGAAGGGGCGTAGCAGGAGGCCGCGGAGCTTGTTCATCAGCGGCGCGACGACCTGCGCGCGGCTGGCGTCGGACAGGTCGTCGTACCAGCGCCAGAACCCGATGAGGACGTCGTCGGAGAGCTGTTCGACGGCGCGCTGCCGGAACGCCGGCACGGTCAGCAGCTTCGGCAGGTCGGTCAGTGTTGGTGTGCCGGGTAGCTGGCGCAGGGTCAGGAGTCCGGATCGCAGGATGTCCTCGGTTCGTGGGCCCCAGCTGGAGGCGTACACGTGGGAGAAGATCGACACCAGGTTGTCGACGGTCCGCGCGGTGTCGTCGCCCTCGAGCGGGTTGAGTACCGGCGGGCGGGAGCGGCTGTCGGCGTCGAAGAGAATGACCTTCTCTCCCAGCCGGGTGGGGAGGCGCATCAGGGTGTCGGCGACCAGGTCGCCTTTGGGGTCGATGACGACCAGGCCGCGGCCGGCTTCGGCATCGTCGAGGATCATCCGTGCCATCAGCTCGGATTTGCCGGAACCCGTCGCTCCGAGGATGTGGATGTGGTGGCGTGCATCGGCTATGCGTAGCCCCACTGGGCGCGGGTGTCCGGAGTCGGTGATCCCGATCGGCTTCACTCCGGCGCCTTCGGTGGCGATGCCGGGTGGTGGCGGGACGGCTTTGGCGCCGGCGCGCTGCAGCCCGGGGATAGCCTCGTCGGTCGGGATGTGGGCAAGCGCGGCCAGTTCGCCGATCGAGAGCAGATCGCCTGAGGTGAGGCGGCGTTCGGCGACGGCGCGGACTGGGTGTGCGAGCCGGACGCGGCGGTAGTAGTTGTGCTCGCTGTAGGCCGCGAACGCACTGGCGATGGCATGGCCACGTCCGCGAAGATGCTCGCGCACCCGATCCAGCTCCACGGCGGCTGCGTGCTCGTCGACCAGTGTGGCCACGGCGTACCGGATCCGGGTTTCGTATTGGGAGCCGCGCTGTTTGGCCACGATGACCCGGTCCTGCGCGGAGTTTTCGAGCGCGGTCTGGTGGTCGGTGACCGGCTTCTTCGTGGTCGTGCTGGGCTTGCGTGCACCGGTGTGTGGGGTCATCAGGTCCAGGAGCCGACCGGCCAGCCGGGTCGAGCTACCGGCGCGGACGCGGCGCGCGGCCCGTCGAGCTTTCCGGACGCGTGCGCCGGTGACGGGTCGCGCGAGGATCTGGACCACCGCGCGTTCGTGCATGGCCAGCCCGACCGGCGCGCCCAGCAACGCCCGCGCCGGATCGGTCGGGAACTCGGACCGGATCGGCAAGGCCTCGCTGCGGGCGAGACGCAGTTCACCACCCGCAGCTTCGACGTTTTTCCCTGGCGGGCTGGACAGGGGGATCGGTGGTTTGGCTGGGGCTGTGCGGGTGTGCGCGCCGGGCCACGCGGCCTCGACGGCGCGTTCGGCCATCCCGGGCGGCACGACGCCGGGGAGCCACAACCGCAGGGCGACTCCGGTGTGGGAGAACACGTACTCCCACACGACGTGCGGCTGGCCATGTACCCGTCGCTTCCATCCGGGGCGGAGCAGCCCGACCAGGTTGGAATACAACGCTCCTGCACCATCCGGATCCACCGTGGGCGGGGCCAGCACGGTGATCACTCGGGCATCGACGGCCATCCGGCCATGGCATCGCCGTGTCCACCAGCGGCGTCCAGCTATGACGGCGGTCATTGCGAGCACGAGTGCCGGACCGATGACCGGTCCCCATGACACCGCGATGTCACGCAACCCAGCGAGAACCGTGTGCACGACGGCGCCGGGGTTGCGCAGGTAATCCTGCAGCGGCGAGGCGAGCACTCCGATTCGGGCACCGAGATACACAGCGGGCAGCATCAGAAACCCTTCTCGTGCACGGCAAATTCGAACTGAGACGGGGCGCTATGCGGCTATGTCGACGTGACCGTCAGCGTCCGTGGCGAGAGCCATCTCACCCAGGTCCACGAACGAGCTGGCGTCGGTGGCGGATTCCTGCTCGACAGCGGACAACTCGGCCGGATCAGTTGCTGGAAGTTCCAGACGTTCATGTTGACCGTCCGTTGTGTCCGGACGCTGCTGCTCAGGCCAGGTGGGGTGGCGTCGACGTCTTTGGATATCCGACACGCCGTCGGGATTTCCGACGGAACGCCGGGGTTCGTGAGCTATCGTCAGGTTCGGCCGACTGAGGGGTCGGTCGCGGAGGTGCTCATGGCGCTGGCGGTGGTTCGGTCCCTCGATGCACCGCGCAAGCTGGGCACGACGCAGGAGCTGGAGGACTTCGAGCAGGAACTGGTCGACCAGTATCTGCTGGCCGCGCTGGGTGCAGGGCTCGGCGATAGCGTGGTGGGCAACGACCGGGCTGTGCTGTTCGAGTTCATGCGGTTCCTCGGGCGTCCGATCTGGACGGCCCAGCCGCACGACGCGGATCGTTTCCTTACTCACCAACGTAAAGACCTGGGTCGGGCCCGCACCACGGTGCAACAGAAAGCTTGGGCGATCGGTCACTTCTTCGATTTCCTGATCACCCGCTACCAGGGCGATGTCCACAAGCTGACCGGGTGCGTGGTCAGGCAGCCGATCGATGAGTACAACCGGCCGGCCAAGGCCGACTACGGCCAGCCACGTATCCCGCCCTCGGACGAGGAAGTCGAGCACCTGTTCAGTTCGTGGCGGGATTCGCTGGAACACAAACGGAAATTCCTGATCGCGGCGCGGGACTATCTGGCGGCGTCGTTGTGGCGTCGGGCGGGCTTGCGGATCCGCGAGACCTACATGCTCGACATCCGGGACTGGCGCCGCGATCTGGGCGAGTTCGGCAAGCTGCACGTCCGGTTCGGCAAGGGCAGCCGCGGCCGCGGCGCGAAGACCCGGCTGGTCCCGGCGATCAACCAGGTCGCTGAGCTGCTGGACTGGTGGCTGATCGACGTCCGGCACCAGTTCGGCGACGATTGGCAGGACCCGGACGCGCCGCTGCTGCCGAGCGAACGCGACGACCCGCACACCGGCTGCTACCGCCGAGCCTGCGACCAGGCTCTGCGCGACGGTCTGGGCGCAGCCACCGCGCGATGGCTGCCGGATTGGGGCGGCCGCCTGACACCGCACACGTTGCGGCACTACTGCGCCTCGTCGTTGTATGCGCGCGGCATGGACCTCAAGGCAATACAAGACATTTTGGGCCACGAATGGCTGTCCACGACGACCCGCTACATCCACGTCCAGGACGACCATGTCGAACATGCCTGGACGGTGGCCAACCAGCGAGTCGCGGCCCGGCTCGGGCAGTAGGAGGAGCACGAGAATGCGGTGGAATCTGCGGATGAAAGCAGCCGAGCAGGGCATCTGGAAGTCCACCGAGATGCGCCGACGGCTGGCCGAGGCTGGGCTGGAGGTCAGCGCGGGAAAGATGTCCGCGCTGTGGACGACCACACCGACCACGATCCGCCTCGACGACCTGGACGTGATCTGCGCGGTGCTGCAGTGCAACCCGGATGACTTGCTGGTCTGCGAGCCGGAGCAGGTCGCAGCCCGCAAGCCGCCGCGGGCCGAGACAGGCACCGGCGCGCCAGTCACACCGCGGCTGGGCCGGCATCGATCAGTGCCGCCAGCATGACCGGCCGCCCGCGCCGCTGCCAGGTGTGCGGGGTGCGCCCACCGGCGATGCGCGAGGTCCCCTTCTGCTTCGACTGCTGGCCTGGCGGGCCGGTCACGCCACCGCCCTGCCGGAAATGCGGGTCCACAAAGGACTACTACACGTCCGGGTTGTGCGCCCGCTGCCACACCCACGCGCCCGGCGAACGCTCGCCGGTATGGCGACTTCCCGGCCCGCTCGCGCCTGCGGTCGTCGTGGTGGATTCCTGCCCGGACTGCCACGCCTGGGGCGTGACCGGTACCTACGGCTGGCTGTGCTCGGCCTGCCGCTCCTGGCGCGAAACCCACCACCACGTCGACGCATGCCGCACCTGCGGACAGCAGGTCGCCCTGGACGACCAGGGATCGTGCCGATTGTGCCGCAAGACCCGCAGCCTGCTCGCCCACGACCTCGGGAAACGGACCAGCGTGGTTGGGCTCGCCGACGCCAACCGGCATGGCCAGCAGCTGTTCTTCGCTGGCATGTGGCACCGCGAAGGACACGGAACCCGCCCCTACATCAAGAAGACCGTCCCACCCGACCTCTCGCTGCTGCAACCGGTCCGCTACCAGCAACTGGTGCTGTGGCAGTTGCCGCGCGACCTGGAATCCGGGCTGCGCCTCGGATTCCCGCCGCCACCCGACCCAGCGCGGGAGGCAGCATGGCGCCAGTTCATCCGGGAATTCTCCCACCAACACGGCTGGGGCATCAACGTCACCGAACGCACCCAGCGCGCGATCCGCATGCTGCTGGGAATGCAAGACACCCCGGGCGCGGCGATCCGTGCCAGCGACGTGCTGCCCATGTCGCGCATCCGCCACCCGGTTCGCCCGGTGCTCGACGTGCTCGCCGCTGCCGGCATGCTCGCCGACGACCGAATCCCCGCTGTCGTGCGCTGGTTCACCGTCCAGACCAGCACCCTGCCCGACGAGATGCGCCGCGAGCTGACGGTGTGGTTCGACATCGCCCGCAAAGGCAGCACCATTCCGCCCCGGTTCCGGCCGCGCTCCGAACGCACCGTCCGGACGCAACTGTCCTTCGCCCTGCCCACCCTTCGTAGCTGGGCCCATGAGCACACCTCGCTGCGCGAGATCGGCCGCAACGACGTCCTCGCCGCCCTGCCACCCAGTGGCGCGCCGCGATCGTGCACCCTGCAAGGACTGCGGTCGATCTTCCGGGTGCTCAAGGCTCGGCAGCTCACCTTCGTCAACCCGACAGCCCGCATCAGCGTCCCCAACCCGCACCCGCAGGCGCCTGGACCGATCGACTTGTCCGCGCTGCGTGCCGCCCTGGACTCCGAGGACCCGACTCGTGTCGCGCTCGCAGCACTGCTGGCCTTCCACGCCGTCCGCATCCGGCAACTCTGCGCCCTGCGCCTGGCCGACCTGCGCGACGGGCGGCTGCACGTCGAGGACCGCGTCATCCCGCTCGCGGTCCCGGTGCGGCTGCGGTTGACCGCCTACCTGACCTGCCGGCAACGGGCCTGGCCCAACACCGCCAACCCGCACCTGTTCATCCACTACCGCAACGCCAACACCACCAGCGCGGTCACCCCGTACTGGATCGGCAAGCGCCTCGGCATGAGCGCCCAATCCATCCGCCAGGACCGCATCCTCGACGAAGCCCACGCCAGCAACGGCGACGTCCGTCTGATCTGCGACCTGTTCGGCCTCTCCGTCGCCGGTGCCTACCGCTACACCGCAACCGTCGATCGCCCCGGCATCGCCGATTACGAAACAGCACCATAAGGATGCCGGGCTGAAACACATGCGGCTGTCAGCGCGACTACACCCGGCACCGATGCGCCACGAGGGCGGGGAGAAGCGATGAAGCTCAAGCAGTAGAGCCGGGTACTCCGAGGCAAGGCGTTGGCATCCCTCACCAGTGCGGTCGAAGCCTTCAATTCTCCCCATGACAACGGTCGGACAACCCGTGTGCTGCTGCACTTGCAACACGCGTTCGAGATGCTGCTCAAAGCCGCTCTCGTCCAAACAGGCGAGAAGAACATCTTCGATCGGGAGACCGGCCGGTCGATCGGTTTCAAGGGCTGTCTTGGACTCGCCGCCACCAATCTCACCGTCAAGCTCGGCGACGTGGAAGCTGGTACTCTGCGAGCCATCAACGCAATGCGCGACGACGAGCAGCATTGGTTCAACGTAGTTCCAGAGCAGTTGCTCTACCTGCACGCCCGCGCCGGAATTACGCTGTTCGACGAACTCTTGCAGCGAGTTTTTACCGAGCGACTGGCCGCACACCTGCCAACACGCGTTCTGCCCCTGTCGGTGGATCCACCTCGTGACCTCGCGATCGTCCTTGACGAGGAATACAGCCAAATCGCCGCGCTGCTCAAGCCAGGTCGCCGCGCCGGATACGATGCCCGGGCCCGCATCCGCACCCTCCTCGCCATGGAAGCGCATGTCACGCCGGATACCCAGGTGTCCAACAGCGATGTCGAACGCGTCGTGAACGGCATCCGACGAGGAGACCCGCGTGCTGCCGTCTTCCCTCGGCTGGAAGACATAGGCACCGCCGTCGACGGAAACGGCATCACCATTACAGTGCATTTCACCCAGAAGCAGGGCGCACCAGTTCGCTATGTCGCAGACGAGTCTGCGCCCGCCGCAGCGATACGCCAAATTGACCTGCAACGGAAGTTCCACCGATCGGCGACGGAGCTCGCAGAGGCGCTGAGGCTGACACGCGTTCGAAGCCGCGCCCTGCGGGAGCACCTGGGAATCGACAGCGACGACACCTGTCGCTACGACTTCGTGTTTGGATCGCAACGACATCCCCGATACTCCGACAACGCCTACACAAAGATGCGTGAAGCCACCCGGTCCCTCGACATGGAGGCGGTCTGGCAAGCGCACAAGTCCCAGAGGCCCTCGACAAGCCGGGCCGCTTGCGCAGTCCCAGGTTGCCAAGTCACCTGATTCGTCACGAGCGATCACAGACGAAGTTCGCGAACTCCGGATGGCGAGTACCCTCATCACAGCTCCACCCACCCGGAGTTCGTTCCGGAATCCTGAAGAGTTGCCAGGAACTTCGGGTCTGTAGTGATGAGCGCATTTTCCTGCGGAGAAGCCAGAGATTGAAACGCGACGCGCTGCGTGCCAGTGCTCAAGAGTCCTTGGCCCTTGTCCGCGGAAATCAGGAACTGCTTCTCGCCCTCGGACAGGTTGAAGGTCGCCACGATCTCGTCGATTGCTTGCGGCGCTTGCCGTAGGAGGATCTGGGTCGCGGCGTTGGCGATGATCGCCTTGCCCAGGTCGGTGCCGAGGACGTCGCCGACGTCTTGGGTTGCGATCGTCAAGCCTGCCCAGTGTTTCCGGGCCGCTTTGGCCATCCGGTGCAGAAACCGGGCTCCGGCCGGGTCCTGCATGAGCAGCCAGGCTTCGTCGACCGTGATCAGGCGTGGGCGTCGGATGGCCGGGTTGGATACCCGCCGCCATACCGTGTCCAATGTCAGCAGAGTGCCGATCGGGCGGAGTTCGTCGGGCAGATCGCGGAGACTGAATACGGTCAGGTGCCCCTCGGGCCGGGTCGTGGTCGGCCCAGCAAGCATCGTCGAGAACGCGCCTTCGACGAACGGGTGCAGCCGGGCGCTGAGGTCCGTCGCGACCGAGTCTCCCTCGGCGGCCAGGACGGCGGAGAGATCGGCGAGCAGCGGAGCCTGCCGACCCCAGCTGCGTGGGTCACTGGTGATCCCCGCTCGGTGGTAGGTGGCGAGGATGGCCCGGTCGAGTACGGCTCGCTGCTGTGCGGACAGTCCAGTACCGAGCAGGACACCCACGACGGTGTGCAGAAACAGTGCCCGTCGGGTCAGCGCGTCTTTGGGTGCGGTGCGGCGCCCGTCCGGGCGGACCGAGATCGGCAGGTCGAATGGGTTGATGCGGACGTCGGCGTCGCCGAGGTGGAGGTACGTGCCGCCGATCGCTTCGCAGAGCCGTCGGTATTCGTCCTCCGGGTCGATGATGGAGACTTCGACGCCGCGGTAGAGGCTGCGCAGGGTCTCCAGCTTGACCAGGTACGACTTGCCTGCACCGGATCGTCCGAGAACGGCGCTGTTGTAATTGTCCGCATTGAAGCGGTCCCAATGCACCAACCCCTGGCTGCCGACATTGAACCCGTACAGCACACCGGCCGGGGCGGCGACGCTGGTCGGGTCGGCAGGCGGGAGATCCGGTGAGGTGAACGGAAATGCGGCGGCGAGAGCGCTGGTGTCGAAGGTACGGCGCATCCCGATGAGGTCCAGAGCCAACGGCAGGGTGGATACCCAGCCCTGCAACGATCGGTAGGTGGTCGGCTGGGCGTTCATCAGCAGCGACGCCGCGAGCGCGCGCACCGCGGCGACCTGTTCGACGAGGTCGGGTTCGCTGCTGGCGTGCACGGTGAGGTAGAGCCCAAGCCGGTAGAGCTTGCCTTCGCCGCGGGCGACGCGGGCAGACAGGTCGTAGGCGTCCTCGGTGGCGGCCTCGACCATCGGGTCCAGCAGGCGCCCCTTCTCCGAGGTGCGGCGCCGTCCTGACTCCAATTTGGACAGCTGACGCTTGAGCCGATTGGCGGCTGTCACCGGGTCGATGGGTTCGATGTGCAGCGAGACATCGACACGGCCGGGATAGGACAGCAGCGGCTGCAACCATCCCGCATGCACTTCACGGGGGTAGCCAGTGATAGCGAACGAGGCGACCCATTCGCCACCGATCTCCAGGTGCCGGGGCGCGACCGACAGGGAGTCCGGGGTGAAGGCACTGGCCCGGCCCGGCAGGGATTCACGGCGGGTGCGACGGAATTTCGTGATCACAGGTCACCGCTCTCCCACTCGTCGAGCGCAGTCGGTTCTGGCAACGCGCGGTGATCGGGCTCCGGTCGGCGCGGTTCGTCGAGGAGGTCCGGGCCGGCGGTGGTGATGACCTCGTCGGCGCCGGCCAATCCTGCTGATGGAGGGATCAGGCTGTCCGGATTGCACGCGGTGGCCAGGACAGCGGTGGCCTGACCCGCGTCCAGCGGCGTGACAGTGATCCCGGCCGGGGCCAGCAGTTCGGTTGCTTCTCCCAACCGCCGCACGAGCCTGGTCTCGGCGGAGCGTCGTGCGGTGTCGGTGATCTCCGCAGTCCGGCCACGCTGAGCGCGCAGCGCGGCGAGTGGGGAGGCGCCGCCGAGCCCGTCGGGCGGGCCCGCTGCGCGAACTGGTTCGCGCAGCACCAGCAGAACTTGGCGACGCAGCAGATCGGTGGAGCGGCGCAACTGGTCGAGGTAGCTTGCATGCTCCCGCGCAGCGGCTTCCAGTAACGGGTGCGGCAAGCCGGGGGCAGCTTCGCGCAGATCGCTGATCTGCCGGCTCAGGTCCAGCCGTTCCGCTCGGACAAGCACCTGCACCGGCGCGGAGATCGAGTGCAGATACCGGCCGAACGAGGCGACCAGCGCTTCCTGCTCGCCGGGCGTGCGCAGTGCGAAGTTCACGGTGCTGGCTACCGCGACCATCGCGACCCCGTCCGCGCCGAGATCCACGACACCGGCCTCGGTGACCCCTTCCGCGGGCAGCCGCAGCGCTGCCGGAGACACGTCAGCAGGGCTCGCACCGCCGGCGGCGTTGGTCAGCCATCGCGGCGCCGCCCGCACTCCTTCGGGCGCGGCGACCCGGTGGCGGGGTTGCAGCCGCTGGCGGACGGCCGCAAGCAGGAGCCGGTCCAAGCTCACGCCGTCACGCTGACCCAACGCCAGTACCGCCGCCGCGACCCCGACCGGAACCGCGACGATCAGGAAAACCGGCAGTGGCACCACCCCGCGCGCGGCCAGCCACACGCCGTAGAGCACGATCCCAGTCCCCGCGAGGATCGCCAACTGCCGGACGGTGAGATTGGCCAGGACACGATCCTCGCGATCGACATCCGAGGGAATGCGGACAGGCTGGGTCATGACTTGTCACCTCCACGCGGCGGGGCTTTCGGTGGTGGGGCGGGCGGCCGGAACGCGATTGGCGGCACTGCCGGGGTGCGCTTCCGGGCGTCTCCGAGTCGAGGCTCCGGATGGGCGGCCCGGAATTCCGGCGCTCGCGGTGGCGTCGTCGCCGGCCGGACCGGCCGGGATACGTCGGCGGGTCCCGATGCAGGCGGCTGGAACTTCAAATGCGGTGGGACCGCAGCCACGGCAACCGGACGCGCGGGCGCAGTGCCGGTACGGCGCGGTGCGTTGGGAGCTTGGAAGCGAGGCTTCGCGGCGGTCCGCTTGCCGCGCCGCCCTGCGGGCGGTCGTACGGGCGTCGCGGGCGTGGGCGCGGCACTGAATTCCGACAGGGCTTGTCCAAGGGCCGCGGGTCCGACAGCAGGGTCGTGGGTGGTGTCCTGCGGCGCGGGCTGAAGAAACTCGGGCCGCTGCGACGGTGGGCGGGGCTGGCGGGCCGCGCGGGCGCGGTCAGCGTCGTAGGCCGCCTGGAGCCGCTGGTTGATGGTCTGCGGAGTCGATGCGATGCGCGGTTGCGGAGGCCGGGGCGGACCGGGGGCAGCAGCGCTACCGCGGCCTCCGCCGCCACGAGTGACGGTCTTGCCGAGCTGGCCGGATTTGCCCGCGACGGCACCGAACGTTTTTGCCGCAACGAGGGTCTTGATGAGGCTTCCTAGGAAGGAACGGCCGTTGCCGAGCTTGGCGGCCGAGAGAAACCAGGACGGGATCTTGAACAGGATGAAGAACAGCGCGATCGCGGCGAGGATCATCCCGACCGCGGACAGCTGCGACCCGAACAGGTGCACCGCGCCGTTCAAGATGGTCCGCACGGCCGTGATCAGCACGAGAGACTGAGCGACCTGGATCGCCAGCGTCGCGCCGAACGCCTTCCACCACCACCGGGCGATACCGTCGGTGTGCGGCAGGCAATGACACATCAGGAACAGCGGCCCGGTGATGATCAGGAGCAAGGTGACCACCACCCGTACCGCGTACACGAGAACCAGGCCCAGTCCGGCGACCGCGAGGGCAAGCGCCAGCAGGATCATGAAGATCCCACCCGACTGCGCTCCCTCGATCGCGTCCTTGAGTGTCGGTCCGAGCGACGGCGGGTTCACTCCACCGCCGAGGACCGCCAGCGACAGCGCGTTGGCCAGCCGGATCAGCTTCTCGGCGAAGAACAACGAGAGCGCCGAGGCGAGGAAGCCGACGGGAATCCGCGGGCCGATCTCCTTCAACGAGTACCGGTTCTGCACCGACTCGTGCGCCATCACCACGATCCCGGCGACCAGGATCAGCATCCCGTAGCAGGCAAGGACGATCTCCCACGAGCTGTTCCACAACTCGCCGATACCCGGCAGCTCTTCGATGGTCGGAGTACTCAACACGGTGCTGCCGAGCAGTTCCAGAACCGGGGCCAGCGCCGCGTTGACCAGATCCTTGAACACCGCGTTGATCGCCTTCGCGATACAGCCGGTGATGTTCGTGATTCCGCAGTCCGGCTCGCTGTTGGCCGGGTTGGTTCCGCCGGGTTGCTGCCCGGTGGTCGGCGGGCCGGTGGGCTGCGGGATGCAGTCCTCACCGGTGCACTGTGCGCTGGGAGGCGGGGCCTGGCCACCGGGCGTGCACCCGAGCTGCCCGGGAAAGCAACTCGGCGGTGGCGGCACCTCGGTGACCGGAGGCGGCGGTGTCGTCGGCACGGGCGGGCGTGGCGAGCCGGTGGGCAAATGACACGACGGGTCCGGCGAATCCGGCGGGCAGACGCTGCCGGTCGGATTGCCAGGCAGCGGCAGCACCGGTGGCTGCTGCGCCTGAGCTGCCTGCTGGGCATCGCCCTGCCCGGGCGAGGCCCACGCACCGACCACGAGCACACCGCTGAGCACCACTGTCAGCCCCAGCACGACCAGCCACCACAACCTCCGCCGTGGCATGGCCACCACGTCAGGCACCGACAATCCCGCGCAGGATCTCGACCACGAGCGGCGCCAGCGCGGCGAGACCAAAACCCCAGCCCGCCGACTTGAACGACTGCTTCGCTTTCTCGACCTCGCCCGGATCGCCGGAAGCCATCAGGTACCGGACACCGCCGATAGTGAGGAACACCGTCGCCAGACCGGCCAGGATCCCGGTGAGCCAGTCCCGGATGTGGTCGAATACTTCGCTGACGCTCTTGGCGAATGCGAGAACCTGCGTCGATGCCTGAGCCGAATCGCTGCCGAGCACGCTGAACAGGACCGCGCCGACAACAGCCGCGGCGAGAGACCGGGACACACGAGGCCGCAGAAAGATCCGATGACATCGGCGCGAGCGACTGGTGCTAGTTGCCGCCCGGGAGCGGCCAGCGACCGCAGTACGGGGCAGCTTCTGGACTGGTGTGCTCGAGCGTGACGGCGTGACCGTGCGCTCGGTCAAAGGGCGGGGTGTCACGCGCATCGGCGCACCTCCGAAGTCGGCTCGTGCTCGGCAGTACGCGGAGAGCTGGGTGGGATCTCCCCGCGCCCCAAGAGGCCGGATTCCGGGTCGTTTTTGGACACCAAGCGGGAAGGTTTCTTCGAGGTGGCAGGGCGGCCGTTGCGACGACGACCGCTCACTGCGCGTGAGGAGGAGCTCTCGGCTTCAGTGCTTGCGTGTGCCTCCTCACCGACGAGCGAGGACAGGACTGTGTCCGCGACCGGGTCCTCGGAACCCCGGTCCAGAATGCAGTCGGTGAGCCACGAAACCAGTCGGTGTTCGGCCCGCTGGCGGGCCTTGTGGGTTGCCCAGAACTCGCGCCGGTGCGCGGTGCCCCAGGCGGTGATCGAGACGTCGCCCAACCGGGTCGCCGAGATCAGATCCGCCTCGGTCGGTGTCAGGACTCCCTCCCCGACTGCGCGTGCGAGCACCAAGTCGGGGTGCCCGTACGGCGGTCGGGGAGCCGCGGAGTGGAAGCCCGTGTCGACGGGCTGCGGAGCGTCGAGAGACTCTTCCAACGCAGCCTGACCAGCGCGACGCGCAGCGAAGTGCAGCCGGACGACGATGCCGGGATCGGCCAAATCCACGGTCGCCAACGCCTGCACGAATCCGGCGAGTACGGCCGCGTGGGCATCCGCGCGATCACCTCGATATCGCGCGGCCAGCCACCGGGCACTGGCCGCCAGCGAGGGTAGAGCCATCCCCACGCAAGCGACCGTCCAGGCGCCGCCTTTCGCCCGTGAACGCAGCACCAGATGCGCCCACACGTCATCGCGGGTCCGCGGCGGGCATTGCTTGCTCATCAGCCGGTCCCGCAACTCGTCCAACGGCACCGGCCGACGCGGCAGCCCGGCGAACCGTGCTCCGTGCACGGCCATCGGATTCGGTCCGGTCACCAACCAGCCGAACACATCGCGCGCCGTGTCCAAAGGCAGCCACTCGTGCCTGTCGCGATCGGGTCGAATTGCACGAGGTGTGCTCTCATCGGCAGTCATTTCCTGCTCCTGTCTGAGCTGTTGCGCTGGGCCCAGTCAGGGAGCCGGATTCAGGACAAGAAAAGAACAAGGAGACCTGCTTGTTCGGGCTGATTCGCGAACTAAAGAAGGCGAGATCGGCGGATGTTTAGGCAGGTCGCTATTGGTCGGCTTTAGTAGGCAGTGAACTGCGCTTTTAAGCTTGGTTTAGTAGGTCTGCGCGAGGCCTGGTCGGGTCAAATTCACGTCGAACTCGGCGCGGAATTTCGACAGAGAGCTGATGGTTCGCGATGCTTGGGGTGTTCCCGGGTGCTCGCAAGAATCGGTGTTCTTCGGTGTCCAAAATCGACCTCGAAACCGGCCTCTTGAAGTGACTTGGCACAGCACGCCCGCGAGGAAGGCCACCGATGACCTCGACACCTCACCGCGAACCCCGGCGCCGCCACGGCCGGACGCCCCATCGCCGGACATCTGCCCCGGGCTGCACCGGTCGGAGCTGGCGCGGCGCGTCCGCCGGAACCGTCGCTGCCGGAGGTTTGTCAACGACGCGTCCGACCGCTCTGTGGCCCTTCGCCGACGCCGAGGCGCTGCCCGGCACCGCACTGCTTATCGGCTGGCTCGGGCGCACGATCCTGACCCTCGTCACCACCTACACCCGCCCCGGCGATCGCGTCCTTCTCCTCACCCCACCGGCATCCCTGCCGTCCCCGGACCGAGTGCGCGACGGAGATCCTTACCGCGGACTGAGCGAAGCGGTCTGGACCGTGGCCAGGCTCGGCCGCGGCGCAGATGCAGCGACTGCAGCACGCGCACCGGACTACCCGAACGGCGGCACCGACCGCTCCGGGCCCACCCGCACTGGGTCGGGGTCGCGACCCCGACCCAGTCGGCTCAGCCTCCACCCGGTGCCCGACCCGAACACCGACTCCACGCATCGGGACAGGCTCACCAGTGACCGACCCGGCGGCGGGTTCGATCTGATCATCACGGCACTCGATCCACATGCCACCGACTGGCTCGCGCACACCGACTGGGACGCTCTGCTCACCACTCGCGGCCTCGTCGCCGTGGTGACACACAGTGACACGTGCGGTGGCCGGCTGCTCGACCCGCTGCCCGTGCTGGTGGGCACGTTCAATGCCTCCGGGCTGCGATGCCTCGACCACATTGCCGTCCTGACCGCGCCGACATCCGACCCGGCAGCGCACCCTGCAGGGATTGACGGAGACAGCTCCGCGACGCGTCCGCATGCCCTCCCGGCGCGGACCGGCGCGGCCGGTTCACTTCCCCTTCGCCGGGACCACCGGGACCTCATCCTGTTCACGCGGCGACCTCTTCCCACACCGGAGGGTGGCGTGACGGGCGGAACGGAGACCTCGGATGTCTAAGCGTGGCGAGTCAGAGCCTCCTCGGTCGGCCTGGCAGGGGCCGGAGGGGCCAGTTCTGGCCTCGGTATGGCCGACCGGAACAGTCCGGGCGGCTGGTCAGCTCGATGAGGGCGGCTATCACGAAGCGACCGGCACGGACGCGGCGCTGATGCCCCCAGCGATCGCTCGTCACGTCATCGAGACGTTCACCTTGCCGGGCAATGTTGTGCTCGATCCGGACTGCGGGGCAGGGACCGTCGTAGTCGAGGCACTGCGTTGCGGGCGACATGCGATCGGGCTGACCGGGCAGCGCCGATGGTGGCGTGTGGCTCGGACGAATGTGACTGCCACGAAGGCGCGCGGCGCGCCCGTCGATGGCATGGTCCTCGTCCGACGCGAGGGCACCGCTGCAGCTGCCGTGACAGCGGGCATGACTGGACGCGTCGACCTCCTGCTGACCACCTTGCGCCTGTCCGGACCGAACGGTGACGTCGCCGGTGCGCTCAACCGGCTGGCAGTACTGCTGTCGCAATACCGACAGCTGGTGCGCCCGGGCGGTTATGTGGTCATCACCAGCGCCCCGTACCGGCACGCTGTCCGGCACGAACTGCTCGACGTTGCCAGCCAGATCGCCGCTGTCGGCACCGCCGTAGGGTTGGCTCCGATCGCGCGGTGTCTCGCCCTGACCGCGACCGTGCGGCGAGGCCGGGTGTACACCCGCGCCACACTTGCCGACCGCCGCACCGCCCGACGCGCCGAACGCGGTCTGGGCCATCCGATCGCGTTGTCGGCGCACCACTGCGTGCTCGTATTTCGGGCCGACCCCGAGGAATGCGAGCCGACGCTGAAACACGCCGTCCCAACGCTGCCCACGCGGGCGCGACGCCGGATGCCCGAGGCCGCTTGAACGCAGACCGGGAGACGCCGACGTCGCCAAGGGACAGCTCATCACTCCGCCTGCCGGGAGATCACCGCATGACTCAGCACACGACCAGTTCTCTTCACTACCGCGATGATGCGGTCACCTTGTACACCGGCGACGCCACCGCCACGCTGGCTGGTTTGCCGTCTCGCTCGGCGGACTGTGTGGTGACCAGCCCGCCGTACTGGGGTCTCCGCGACTACGGCACAGCAACGTGGATCGGCGGAGACCCCGACTGCGCTCATCTCGCCGAAGCCGGCAGCAACACGCCCTGGAATGAAGCTCCTTACCCAATACCGCACGGGTCCGCCGCACATCGTGGGGGAGTGTGCCGGCGCTGCGGCGCGCGGAGCGAGGATGACCAGCACGGTCTCGAGCCGACCCCGCAGAACTACATCGCCCGGCTTCGCGGCGTCTTCGCGCAACTGCACCGCGTCCTCTCCGATACAGGCACGGTATGGCTGAACCTGGGCGACTCCTACTCCACCGAGCCGCCGGGACGGGTCGCGGACCCGATGCGGGCCAGCACCTTGTCCGGATGCACCGCAGCGGCACCGTTACGCGAATCCGTGCGGCGCGCGGGGGCGGCACGCATGCAGAGCCTTCCGCGGAAGAACCTCGTGGGCATGCCGTGGCGGGTCGCGTTCGCGTTGCAGGCCGACGGATGGATTCTGCGCAACGCGATCGTGTGGCACAAACCCAACGCCATGCCCGAATCCGTCCGGGATCGGCTGTCGAACCGATACGAGATGATCTTCCTGTTGGTCAAGCAACAGAAGTACTTCTTCGACCTCGACCCGATCCGCGAACCGCTCGCACCCCCCGGGATCAGCCGCCTTGGCCGTTCTCGCACCAGCCGCCGCAGCGGTAGCGGCAAATACGATGAGCAGACCCCCTTTGCCAGGAAACGACCCGGTGCTGCGATGCGTCCCACCGGTACACAGCACGCCGCCGCACACCGCCGTGGGAAGAACCCCGGCGATGTGTGGGCGATCGCGACCCGTCCGCTCCGCGAGGCGCACTTCGCTGCATTCCCGGTTGACATCCCGTTGCGCTGCATCGCTGCTGGATGCCCGGACGGCGGTGTCGTGCTCGACCCGTTCAGCGGAGCGGCAACCACCGGCATGGCAGCCCGGCAACTCGGCCGGTCCTACGTGGGGATCGACCTCAACCCCGAGTTCCACGATATCGGTCTTCGCCGCCTCGGCCTCACCACGGACGAGAAGGGACAGGCTGCGTGAACTCGCCAATCCTGATTGGTCGCCGACACGATGAGGTCGCTCTCTACACCGCGGACGCGGAAGCCGGGATGGCCCAGCTGCCGGACAACTCGGTGGACTGCCTGGTGACCAGTCCGCCGTACTGGCGCTTGCGCGACTATGGGCCACTCGGGCAACGGCGGCAGATCGGGCGGGAACCCACAGCCGACGCATACATCGAGAACATCCGTGCGGTATTCGAGGCAGCGCGACGCGTGCTGGTTCCGCAGGCGACGGTGTGGATCAACCTCGGCGACAGCTACTCGACCAACTCCGACGGCTACCGATGCGCCACTCCCGGCCAGCCGGGACAGCCGCGTTACCGGCCGGTCGCTGATGTGCCGCACAAGAACCTGCTCGGCATGCCCTGGCGCGTTGCCTTCGCGCTCCAGGCCGACGGCTGGATCTTGCGGTCAGCGGTCGTTTGGCACAAACCGCACGCCACGCCGACGCCGATCCGGGATCGGCTCGCGACCCGCCACGAGATGGTTTTCCTGTTCGTCACGCAACCGGACTACTACTTCACCCTCGACCCAATCCGACAGTCCTGCCCCGGCGACCGCGCCCGGTCCGACTGCGGACCGTGTCCCCCTATTCCGATGCTTGGGCAGCGCCGGTGCGCCCCGGGAAATGTGTGGGCTATTCCGCCGGACCGAACTCGGTCCGGGCACCCCGCACCTTCTCCGCTCGAGATCCCGCGCCTGTGTATCGCCGTCGGATGCCCACCGGGCGGACATGTCCTGGACCCGTTCAGCGGCAGCGGCACCACTGGAGTTGCCGCCCGCGAGCTTGGCCGCCGTTTCACCGGTATCGACACCAACCCGGCCTACCACGCCGTCGCCATCCGGCGTATCGATGGACACGGCCAGGTGGCTGGTGGTCTGCCGTGACCGACGACGGCAGTCTGTCGATGCGTCCTGGTGCTGGTCGGGGCCCACTCGTTCGGGGCCTCCATTTTGCGCGGATCAACGCTAAGATTTCGGGCCCACATCGAAGAAATTCGGCGGCAACGTGGGAAACCATCGACGAGGGAGGCAAGCGATGACCGGCACGCGGCACGGAAAGCTCCGGCCCCATGTCGGTGATCGGAAGGGCGACGATAGTGCAACTGCCGATGTGCGTCCATTTCACCGACACAATGTCACTGTTGGCGGCGATAGTGTTTGGCGTCATGAGCAGCAGTTCCGTGGTGGGCAACGTCGATTCACCGGCATTGTTGCGTACGTGCATGGTGTTGAAGGCGCACGGGTTCGCGGGGAGCTTGCCAACGCCCTAGCCGACCTCCTGCGTTGGGCCCAGCAACAGGTCACCGCAAATCGAACTGCGGACGCAAACCATGAACGGGCGGCGTGACATGTTGATCGGTAACGACCGAAGCCGCCGGACTAGCAGGGCGGAGGCCGACTGATCACATGCATATTGATGACAATCTTGCGGTGAACCCGCCTGCTCCCGGCATCGAGCATCGGGGTACCCAACGTGTCGCGGTGTCGGGGCCATCAGGGCTTTCGGACTATGCCGTGTCGCCTTTGGGATCCTCGACCGCTGCGTTGATGCGTGACGAAGTGCGTGTCGCAGTGCTCGGCCGAACCTCCACCGAGGACCAACAAGATCCGCGACAATCCTTGATTCGCCAGGTCGGCAACTGTCGGACCGCGCTGCCAGAATCGTGGGTGATCGTGGCCAACTTCTACGACGTCGAGTCAGGTCGTTTGGAGTTGGATCAACGCGGGCGCGGTGAGAACTACGAGCGCTTCGACATCCCGATCGCCCGCGATGGCGGTGTCTCGGATCTGCTTGCCGAAGCAGCTCAACCGGGCCGCCGATTCGACGTAGTGATCTGCGAAAGCATTTCTCGCGTCGCGCGCCGTGCCTACGAGAACATGTCTATCGAGCGGGAGCTCGAGCGCGCCGACATCCCTCTGTTCGCCTCCAACGAGCCGATCACTCTGTCCGGTAGCCGAGCTCAACGTGTGCTGCAACGGCGGATCAACCAATCCATCGCTGAGTACGAAGTTCTCAACATGCTTGAGCAATCGTGGGGCGGCCTGTGTACGCATGTCCGCGAGGGCTACAACATCGGTAAACCTCCATACGGCTACAAGGCGAAGATCATTCCGCACCCGAACCCGTCGAAGGCGGCAAAGGGGCACACGAAGACTCGGCTTGAGCGCGACGGCGCCCAGTCGGGAACCGTTACACAGATAGCGAACTGGCGCTACCACGAGGGGCTTGGCTACGGAGATATCGCCGACCGCCTGAACGCCGATCTCGCGAGCTACCCTCCTCCCGAACCGCCTGGTGGCAAACGTGCACGCAAGGCGTGGGGTAAAACCAGTGTTTACGACATCCTGAGGAACCCGAAGTACACCGGGTATCAGGTGTTCAACAGGCGTGCACGGCGGTCCAAGGGAGGCAAGGTCAACGATCCGATCAAGTGGGTATGGTCTCCCAAGCCGACCCACGAGCCGCTCATTCCAAAATGGATGTATGACGAGCTCAATGCCCGCCGCCAGGCTCGCCGCGGCTCACGTACCGACAATGAACTCAACGTTCATCCTCAGAGCGCCCGCACTTACCTCCTACGTGGCATGGTCTTCTGCGGGTGTGGGCGGAGAATGTTCGGTGTTGTTCGACGCGACACGGCGTACTACACGTGTTGGCCGAAGTCCAACAACAGGGGCAGGCCCGACAAATATGAAGGACATCCCAAGGCTGTCTACCTCCGCGAGTCATCCATCGTCGATGCGGTATCCCAGTTCGTTGCCGAGAGGGTCTTCGGACCGCAGCGTCGTGAAATGCTTGCCGCGGATCTGGACGGGCTGGATGACCATGTGGCGTTGCAACGTCAGGCAGACCGTGAACGACTGAATCGTGTCGTCACCGACCTTGCCCGGCGGCAGGCTTCAGTTCTTCGCCAGGCGCAAGAAGGCGATCCGGAGGACCCATTCACGCAGGGACTGCGCACCACGTACAACGAACTGGAGACCCAGAAGAAGGCAGCGATCACTGCAATAGCAGATTTGGATGCTGCCGACGAAGTCGAGCCCGGCAAACCAGGAGAGGACAGCATCGCCCTGCTCGATGCCCTGCCGTTCCTCGCGCTAAACCTCGCTGATGGGCCGGAAGATCAGCTCAGGCCTCTACTCGAGATCCTCCAGCTCGGCGTCCGCCTCATCGGCGACACCGACAATGTCCGCATCGAGATCAAGCTTCCGGCCGACGATCTGCCGGAGATCGCGCACCACGCAGAACGGACTATGCGAACCATGTCTCCTACCAGTACTTTGCCTGCTCAGCGTGTTAGCGGCGCTGGTGCGGATGCTGTACGAGCCTCGTCGGGGGCACTGTTTTGCCTGTTCAGCGTCCCGGCGCCGGGCGCAGTGAAGATCAAGTGCCCCACTTACGCCCCACTTTGCCGGGACGGTCACAAGAGGTCTTCCATCACGTCGGCGATGGTCGGTGCCACCGCGCCCCGGCCGACGTACCGGTCGAGAGTAACGGACGGCCGGGCGTGCCCGAGGAAGTCGGTGATCTGGCGTGGCGAGTAGCCCGCTTCGTCGAGCACCGTGCCCGCCGTCTTCCGGTAGACGTGCGACTTCACCCACGAGAAGCCTTCCGCGCCTCGGCACTCGCGAAGTGACCGGCGGGTGTTTGACGGATCTCGCTGGCCACCGAGGGAGTCGGGGAATACTGGACGCCATCAGCGAGGCAGACGCCACGTTCGCCGCGGTACGGCAGACCATCCGGTCCGTGGCCGCACGCCACACCGAACCCGCGACAACACCCACTGCCCCGGCACCCCAGCCGATGGCCGCCCCGGAGACCGTCACAGCCCCAGACAGCTCGATCACTCCTGAGGAAGCGGCATGGTGCGCGGAGCGCGTCGAGCAGGACAACGCACCATCGGCAACGCCGACAGAAACGTCAACCAATTCACCTCGGGCACCGACATCACACACGCCCGCCACGCGCGACCGCCTGGGCGCGCGTGGGAATCCACCCGGCAGCCTCCCTCTCCTGGCACGTCGAGATCAAGGCCGCCGCCGACCTGATCATGCCGGGAAAACGCACAGCGACCTGGTGATCAACAACGTGCCCTGCACCGAGATCGGCCCGGCCAGGCTGTGCGGAGGCACTGCCCGCGTACCTGCCGCGCGGTACCTCGCTTACTGTTCACGGCACAGATCACCAAGGCGGACCCTTCAGCCACACCTACGAGGGGAGGAAATGACCAAGACCGCCTTGCCTGACGCGGACGGCCACGACGTCGCGGCACTTCCGTCGGCCCGGCCGCAGCTCGAACGCATCACCACCACCGAACACGACCCGGACTAGTTCGGCGTCTGCTGGGTCCTTTTCGCACGCGACGACTCCGCTGGCAGCCTGACCGTCGGTGTCCGCGGGGACCGGGGAATGCTGCACTGGTCCGGTGCCGACCGGAACTGGCTCAAGCCGGCCAACGGACTCGACAAGGACGAGATCACTTACTTCACCTACCTCGGACACCAAGACGCCGCCGAGCCCGGCATGGAGGCTCCACTCTCGACGGTCCTGGAGACAGCCGAAGAGTTCCACCGCACACATCGTCGCCCGACAAACGTCGACTGGCGCCCGTTCAGCCGAATCCGAGCGGCGGCTGCTGGCGGCGGGACGTGGCGATCACCAGTTAGTGGCAACGTCGCCGTTTCAATCATGAAGCGCGGCCACCCGCTCCACGCTGGTACTCGCGGGCTCGCCGCACCAAACGAAACTTCCGACGGCCGACGGCCCGCCTGTTCCTCCATGCCGGTGGCAGGTCGCTCTATCGCGGTGTGGCGGCGTTCGACGACCGGTCGGATGCAGGCCGGTACCCACCCGGTCGGGTCACACGGCCCACCTGGCCGGGTGGGCACTTTCCCCTCGACCCTCAGGTAATGACCAGCGACAGGTCAGGGATCTACGCACACCCGAGGTCGTTTCGACAACGGCAATGCGCCTTCATCGCCGTCGGCCGCCGCCTTGGTGGCGTTGGCGGCCGCCTTGGTGGCGTTGGCGGCACCTCGGGCAACAACGGCTGC
Source organism: Amycolatopsis jejuensis (assembly GCF_000717335.1). Taxonomy (GTDB): domain Bacteria; phylum Actinomycetota; class Actinomycetes; order Mycobacteriales; family Pseudonocardiaceae; genus Amycolatopsis; species Amycolatopsis jejuensis. The sequence goes on along the minus strand of NZ_JNYZ01000022.1, from coordinate 67,579 downwards.
GCCAGCAGGCACAACGGCTCTTGGAGCCGTTTCTCTGCAACGGACGTCGTTGATCAACGATATCGCCTGCCTGACGATGCCCAAACGAAATGCGGCCTCAGGGCTGTTGTGCAAAAAGTGCACAGCTATTGCCTGTTGGTTGACGCATTCAGCATGGATCGCGTGGTCCTCAACCTCAGTTGATAGTGTTCAGGTGTTGGCGACGACACCCGTGATCGTCGAAATCCGAGAGAAAGACGTGGGGCCGAATATGGTTCGTAAGATGCTGGTCGGCGGGCTGGCCGCGGCGGGAATCGCTGCGGCCAGCATCGCTGCCGCAGGTACCGCGGCCGCTGCCAATGACTGGTCCGTCGTAGGATTTTACAAGTCCTACAACGTGTGTCTGGAAGCCGGCAAGCAGAAAATTCCGCAGGGCTGGGACTACTCGTGCGTGCGGAACCCGGAAGGGACGAACCCCAACGGCCAGTGGGAGTTGTGGAAAGGGCACAAGAACTGAGTTCTCGGAGCCTGGTCAAGGCTAACTGGGTAGGCCGCAGGGGAATGGGGTTGCCAGCGGCACCTCACCACACGGCCTGCCCAGTTCGTCGCGGTGTTGTCGGCCGTGGTGGCAGCCGGGCTGCCCTGGGCGCTGATCTACGGTGCTGCCGGTCGCGCTGCCCGACTTGCTTTGTCCTGATCTGAGCCGGCCGTCCTTGCCACCGACTTTCGAGTTCGCCGCCTAGCGGAGCCGATTCGAAGCCACTTTTCTGTCTGCGGTTTTCGATTGTCTCACGGAAATGTGACGGTGATCGTTCGTGGGCTCGTCGGCCTGTTCAAGTGGGTCGGCAAGAACTAGTTTTTCGCCGGGCGGAACACGTCAGATTCGACGTCCTGCTGTCTCCCGAGGCTTGCCAACCTCCAGTTCCACCGCCGTCGCGAATCGAGGTGGCGCGGCAGGAACGCGTAGAGCGCCGGATCTCTCGAACTCCGTGCCGGTTGCGGTCGCTCTCGTGGGTGCTTGACGGTGACTCCGGAGAGCCCGGTCGTGCTCCTTGTCGGCGAGTTCCTTGGCAAGCCTGGTCCTCGGCCTTCGCCGGCTCCACAGTGATGGCTTCCAGCGCGGCCAAGTATGTCCTGGCGTCCGACTCTGGCATCTGGCCGGCCCTTCTCTCGTGGGAACAATGATCGCCAGGTAGACGCAGGTGAGCGCGGCTTGCTCGTTGGAGAAGTGTCCGCGGGCTTTCACGGCGCGGGCGCTGGCGCTCTCGACGTGTTGGTTGAGCAGATCACCCGCCGGATCTCGGGGTCGAAGGCGAGGAACGGCACGGACTCGGCCCACGTGTGGTCCCACAACCTGACGATGGCGGGGTATCGAGGACCCCACGTCTCGGCGAACCGCTCCCGGGCAGCAAGTGAACCACGCCGGTTTGGGTGATCGTTTGTGGCCATCCCGCGGCGATCGATTCGGGTAGGCAGGTCAGGCCGTCGCAGACGACCATGAGCACGTCGGCGACCCCGATTCTTCAACTCGATGAGTACGTGCAGCCAGTATTTGGCGCCCTCGCCGCCGTTGTCGGCCCACCGGCCGAGGATGTCGCGGCGACCTTCGCAGGTCACCGCCAATGCGACGTAGATCGGACCGGTTCGCGACCTTGCCGCCTGCGGATCTTGACGTGGATCGCGTCCACGAAGATCACCGGATACACCGGGTCCAGGGGCCGGTGAGGCGTTTCTCCCCGTTTGGCCACGATCTTCGGCTGGAAGCTGGCGTCGCGGTCACGGGGCACCTCGATCTGCACCGGGCTCACCTCGGTCAGCACGGTCTTCGCCCGGGTGCCGCCTGCGCGAGTTCCCGCGCCCGGCCGGGTCGTGTTTGCCCGTAGCCAAGGTGGTCGGTGATCTCACCCTCGAGCGCGGACTCCAGTCGCTTGGTCAGCTGCTGCAACACTCCACCCACCCCGGTCAGCTTCAGCCCACCAACTGTTCGACTAGCTGGCCGTCCAGGCCCGTCTCGGGCGTCGACTCCGCAGCGTTCTCCACGCCGGACATCATCTCGGTCATCAGGTGCACTTCCATGATCGGGAGTTGCACCGCTCGTCTTACAGTCCCGACGGATCCTGAAGAGCGACGCTCGATTCTCACCGGGAGTTCGAGGTGTACACCTTCGCGAGTTCTTCCCAGATCTGGTCCGAGTCGGCGTCCGTTCCCGATCGGTTGGTCACCACGGCCAAGGTCGCGCCGGTGCCGAGGTCGGTGTAGACCGTCGACGTGAAACCGGTGAATCCGCCGGGGTGGCCTTTCCATGTCCGGCCGGCGAACTCGTTGGTCATGGTGGCGAGTCCGTACGGCATTCCGGTCCGGAGTGATTGTTCGGTCGGCTTTTTCATTTCCGCTACGGTGGAGGCTTGGAGCAGCGCGCCGCGTACGAACAACGCGTCCAGTACCTGTGCGGCGCCGAGGGCGGTTCCGCCGAAGGCGCCGTCGCCGAATGGGTATCCCATGCTGTCGACCGGGATGCCGATGGCGCCGTATGCGGTGTTGTAGTCCTGTAAACCGCGGTCGTGGTCGAGTGGCTGGTATCCGTGGGCCATGTTTTCCAGGGTGTGCTCGGCGTAGCGGTCCTGCGTGATCTGGGTTCCGTCCTCCGGCTCGGCGGCGCCGGCGGCCGCGAGGAATTCGGTGATTCCACGCTGGACGGCATCGAGACCGCCGAGACGTTCGACCAGCACTCGGTAAAGCACGAGGTAATTGGTGTTCTCGTACGCGAATTTCGTGCCCGGGTGGTCCGGTTCGTGGATTCCGGCGTTCAGCTTCTCGAAAGTGAACGGCGTGTTCGGATCATAATGCACCGGCGCGGTGCCGATCGGAGCTCCTTCGGTGCCGGGCGCGAACAGGGAGATCGTTTCCGGAGCGGCATAGACATTGTGGTAGCCCGCGGTGTGGGACAACAACATTCGAATCGTCACGACATTCGCCCCGGCGATTTCGTTGCCCACGTACTTCGCAATCGGCTCGTCGAGGTTCAGCTTGCCCAGTTCGACCTGGCGGAGGGTGTACGCGCCCAGTACGAGTTTGCCGAAGCTGCCGTAGTTGAACATGGTCGAGTCGTCCACGCGTTTCGGCGGATGCAGATTCATGATCGCCATGCCGCGGTTGGCGGACCAGACGATCCGGCCCTCCTTGAGCAGGACGGCTTGGACCCCTTGACCGGGAGCGCTGACCCGGTCGAGGGCGGCGTCCAGTGCCTGCTGCAGATCGGCCCGGTGCGGGTCGGGGTCGGCCTGGACCGCGGCACCGCCGGTCATCGTGACGAGGCCCGCCACTGTCCCGATGATCGCGATCCGAGCCCGGTACCACGCTGTCGGCTGCATCGTCGCAACTCCTTCCCTCGGGCGGCGGCAAGATCACCAGAACACACGCGCGGCCGAGTCGGCACTGACTCGGGCAACAACTCGTCACCACGACATTTGTGGAAAACAACAAGATCAATCACGTGACGGTCAGCACACTGTGGGGATGCGGCGCTGCCCGTGAACCGCCAGCCGACGCCCGTCTCAGGAGGACCCGTGGCCGGACTCATCGCCGACCTGCTGCGCCGCAAGCCCGTGACCCAGATGGTGGCCGAGTCCGGCAGCGGTGAGCTCGCCCGCTCCTTCGGTTTGTTCCCGCTGGTGATGCTGGGAATCGGCGCAACCATCGGCACCGGCGTGTACTTCCTGCTCACCGAGACCGTCCCGCAGGCCGGGCCCGCGGTGGTCTGGTCCTTTCTGATCGCCGGTGCGGTCGCCGGGATCAGCGCGCTCTGCTACGCGGAATTCGCCGGCGCGGTGCCGATTGCCGGCTCGTCCTACTCCTACATCTACGCCACCCTCGGCGAACTGGCCGCGATGATCGTCGGAGCCTGCCTGCTGCTCGAATACGGCGTGTCCGCGGCGGCGGTCGCGGTCGGCTGGTCGCAGTACCTGAACCAATTGCTGGACAACGTCTTCGGCTTCCGGATTCCCGAGCAGCTGGCCAATGCCCCCGAGGCAGGCGGCATCATCAACCTGCCCGCCGTGCTGCTCATCGCACTGTGTGCGCTCCTGCTCATCCGCGGCGCCACCGAATCGGTACGGGCCAACGCCATCATGACGACTTTGAAGCTCGGCGTACTCGGCCTGTTCATCCTCATCGGCGCCACCGGGTGGAATTCCGACAACCTCGCCCAGTTCGCCCCGTTCGGATTCTCCGGCGTCATCTCGGTCGTCGGCGCCATCTTCTTCACCTTCGTGGGCCTCGACGCCGTCTCCACTGCCGGTGAGGAAGTCCGGAACCCCCGGCGGAACCTGCCGCTGGCGGTCCTGATCACGCTGCTCGCGGTCACGGCCACCTACATCGCGGTCGCCATTGTCGCCGTCGCGGCTCAGCCGGTCGAGCGGTTCGAAGGACAGAAGGCCGGACTTGCCGCAATCCTGCAGGATCTCACGCACGCAAGCTGGCCGGGCACGCTCATCGCGGCAGGCGCGGTGCTCTCGATCTTCAGCGCCACCCTCGTCACGCTCTACGGGCAAACCCGCGTCCTGTACGCCATGGGCCGCGACGGCCTCGTCCCGCCGATCTTCCACCGCGTCGATCCCCGCACCCGCACCCCGATCCACAACACCCTCATCGTGACCGCCTCGGTGGCGCTGCTCGCCGGGCTGCTCCCGATCACCTTCCTGGCGGAACTGACCAGCATCGGCACCCTGGTCGCCTTCAGCATCGTCGCCATCGGGCTCATCGTCCTGCGCCGCACCGCACCCGAACTGCCGCGGAGCTTCCGCGTGCCGGGCTACCCGGTCACGCCGGTGCTGTCAGTGGTCGGCTGCGGATGGATCATCCTGACCCTCAAGTCGATCACCATCTGGGCATTCCTCGTGTGGGCCGCCCTCGCGGTGGTCGTGTACTTCGCCTACAGCCGCAAGCATTCCCGGCTGGCCGATTCCCGGGTGGGGTGAACGCCGGGGTCAGTTTGCCAAGCTGTGGAACTGTCCCCGGTGGAATACCAGCGGACAGCCGCCCTGCTGTTCTGCTGCGACGACCCGGCCGATGAACGCCGTATGGTCGCCGAGGTCGTGGGTGGTTTCGATGGTGCAGTCGAACCAGCCGACCGTGCCGGTCAGCAGGGGCGCGCCCGTGGGTCCGGGGTGGCAGGTGATCCCGGAGAACTTGTCGTCGCGTTTTCCGGCGAAGGTCGTGCAGATGTCTTTTGCGGCCGCGGTGTCCGGGAGGATGTTGACGGCGAACACTCCGGCCGCCGAGATCATCGGGTGGGTTGACGCTGTCTGCGCCAGGCACACCATCACCAGCGGCGGCTCGAGGCTCACGCTCGTCACGGCGTTGGCGGTGCAGCCGTGGAACCGGCCGTTGACGGTAGTCGTGACCACCGTGACGCCGGTGGCCAGCTCACCGGCGACCTTTCGGAGCATCGCACCGTCGATGGGCGACTTTTGCACTACCATGTTGTAGGACAATAAGCTCACCGCGAAGCGCCGTCAACGGGTCTCGGCCGTCACCGAGAAAGATGAGAACCAAGATGATGAGAGGTTTGACGAAGAGAGTCGACATTTGTATGGTGTGGCGAAAGTTCCCAGCGCCACCAGAGTCCCGGGAGGTCGCCAGTGCCGGCGAGCGAGGTTCGATCCGTGATCGAGGTCTGTGGTGTCTCGAAGGCGTTCCCGGCCGGGGACGGGGCGCGGGAAGTCATCTCCGGCCTTGACCTGACCATCTCGGCCGGTGAATTCGTGTCGATCGTCGGGCCGTCCGGCTGCGGGAAGTCGACGCTGGTGTCGATGATGGCGGGCCTGACCGAGGCGAGTGGCGGGACGATCCTCGTCCGGGGTGAGCAGGTACGCGGGCTCGTCCCGGAAATCGGCTTCGCGTTCCAGCGGGACGCGCTGCTGCCGTGGCGTACGGCCGAGCAGAACGTCGCGCTTCCGTTGCGGTGCCGGGGCATCCGGAAGGCCGACGCGCTCGGCCGGGCGCGGACCTGGCTGGAGCGGGTCGGGCTCGGGCAGCACTTCGGGAAGTATCCGCACCAGCTGTCCGGCGGGATGCGCAAGCGGGTCGCGATCGCGGTGATGCTGGCCTACGAACCGGACATCCTGCTCCTCGACGAACCCTTCAGCGCGCTGGACGTGCAGACCCGCAGCCTGATGGAGAACGACCTCCTCGCGCTGTGCGCGGACGGCGGCCAGTCGGTCGTGCTGATCACCCACGACCTGGAGGAGGCGATCGTGATGTCCGACCGGGTGGTGGTGATGTCGGCGGGTCCGGCACGGGTCATCGGCGATCACCGGATCGAGCTGACCGGCCCGCGTGACGTCTTCGAGTCCAAGAGCGACCCGAACTTCGCCGGTCTCTACTCGAAGATCTGGAACGACCTGCGGGCCGAGGTACAGGCCGCGGGGCAGCGGGAGCTCGCGGGCCGATGAGTCCGAAGTGGACGGTTCCGCCGCGGGGGCGCACTCCGCGGCGGTCAGGAAGGAAGGTTCTCGTGGCACGCTTTCGGCAACGGGTGGTCGTGGCGCTCGCCGCGGGTGCCGCTCTGGTTTCGGCGGGGTGCGCCCCGCCCGCGAACGGCGGTCGGACGGACGCCACGGCAGGCACCGTCACCCTCGGCATCGCGAGTCTCCCATCGTTCACCTGGGCGCCGCACCATGCGGCGGCCGCGGGCGGGATGCTCACCGAGGAACTGGGCAAGGTCAAGGCGAACTACCGGGTCACCGAGTTTTCCGGGGGCGGGCCGCTGTTTGCCGCGCTCAGCTCGGGTGACGTCCAGCTCGCGTTCGTCCCGGCGGCGACGGTGGCCCAGCTCAATGCCAAGGACCGCGGGCTGAAATGCGTGATGATGCTGTCCGGCGGAGGCAGCGTGATCCTCATGGGGGCGGCGAAATACCGCGAAAGCCGGGGCAAGAACCTCGCCGCCTACGACGGGGCGACCTGGGGGTACAGCTCGGAAGGCTCGTCCGGACGGCAGATCGCCGAGATGGCGGCGAAGCACGCCGGCCTGGATTGGGCGCGGCAGCACGGCATTGCGCTCGGCTCGCCCGCCGCTGCCGAGCCGGCGCTCGCCGCAGGTCGGGCGGACCTGGTTTCGGTGGACTCGCGGACCGCGCAGGAGATCGTGGACAAGGGCACCGGGTACGTCGTGCTGAACACCAATGATGCCGCCGACCGGCTTTTCCCCTATTCCCACACGGGAAACTGCATTGCCGCGACCGACGGCTACCTGCGTGACCATCGCGCCGAGGTGGAAGCCGTGGTGCGGGCCGAGCTCCGCGGTCTCCGGCAGGTGCAGGAGAAGTCGGGCGATCCCGCGGCGATGGCGAAGGTGTTCACCGGCCTGCGCTGGGACCCGAAGGAATGGCAGCTGGTCGCGACGGCATTCGCGAACGTCAGCGGGGTTCCGACGGCGGAAACGGTCGCGGACACCAAGGGGATGGCCGAGGAGCTGTACCGCTTGAAGCTGACCGACCAGCAGATGCAGGCGTCGTTCACCGCCGACGTGATCGACGGTGCGTATCGCGCGCTGGGGGTGCAGCCGCGATGATCCGGCGCACCGGCGTTATGCAGGTGCTCCTGCTGGTGGTCGTGATCGGGCTCTGGCAGGCACTTGCGGCCACGAGCGCCCGCGCGTTCATCAGCAGCCCGGCTGACGTCGCCGAACTGTTGCGCAGCTGGCTGTTCGGTCCCGACTACGTATGGCTCGACGCCTACGCGACCGTGCGAGTGGCCTTCATCGGGCTCATCCTCGGCTGCCTCGTGGCAAGCGCGACGGCGCTTCTCCTGGCCCAGGTGGACGTGCTCAGCCGGTTTCTGTCCCCGTTTGTCGCGGCCGCGAACGTGCTGCCGAAGGTCGCGCTGATCCCGTTGTTCATCCTGTGGTTCGGCGTCGGGGACCTGTCCAAGGTCACCTTCGTCGCGATCGGGGTGTTCTTCATCGTCTTCTACAGCGTCTTCACGAGCGTGTTGCAGGTGGCCAAGAACCAGGAGGACCACCTGCGGGTGCTGGGTGCTTCGTGGTGGTGGCGGCTGCGGGAGCTGATCCTGCCCACGGTGTGGGGTGCGTTGATCTCGAGCGCGCGGCTGTCGGTCGCGTTCGCCCTGCTCGGTGGGGTACTGACGGAGATGATGGGGTCGAACAACGGGCTCGGGTACCTGCTCGCGCACGGTCAGGCGACCGTCTCGCCCGCGCAGGTGATGGCCGCGATCGTGCTCGTGGCGATCGTCGGGGTGGGTGCCGACGCCCTGCTGTCCTGGTGCGACCGGCGGCTGGCGAGGTGGCGCGACGGATGAAAGCCAGGATGATCGCGCTGCAGGCCGGAGTCGTGGCCGCGGTGGTGGTTCTGTGGCAGGTCGGTGCGGACCGGGGATGGCTGGACGAGTTCTTCTTCGGCTCGCCGTCCGGGGTGCTCGACGTGCTCGGGCAGTGGGCGAGGCAGGGGACGTTGCTGTCGGACACCGCGGTGACGGTCGGCGTGCTCGTCGTCGGCTGGGTGGCCGGGGTCGTCCTCGGCAGTGTGCTGGGGATCGGGCTGTTCGCGGCGCCGCGGGTGTACGCGGTCGTGTCGCCGTTTCTCGCGTTCCTCAATTCGGTGCCGCGCATGGTTTTCTACCCGTTTTTCGGGATCCTGCTGGGATTCGGGTTCGCGTCGAAGGTCGGTCTCGTCGTCTTCGTGATCCTGTTCTTCGCCGTTCTCAATGTCCTGACTGGACTGTCGCAAGTGGACGGTGACCTCGTTGCGCACGTGCGCGTGGTCGGCGGCAACCGCTGGGTCGTGCTGCGTTCGGTGTACCTGCCGAGTATTGCGGGCTGGCTGCTTGCGTCGTCGCGGATCACCTTCGGGTTCGCCCTGCAGGCAACCCTGATCAGCGAGTTCTTCGGACCGGCGAGCGGGCTCGGCTACCGGATGGTGGCCGGCCAGGGCGCCTTCGAGATCGACCAGGTGTGGGCGGCGATCGGCACGACGGTCGTGCTGGCGCTGCTGATCGACGGGGCACTGCAGCTCGTCCGGCGGCGCCTGATCGCTTGGCAGTCGGCATGAGTCCCTTCATTCTCGGCTGCGGCAGTTTCGGCGGGGTGGGCAGCGACCGGTCGACCTGGGGAAGTTCCACAGTGGACCCCGATGCATTGCTGGGCGCGGCGCTGGATGCCGGAGTGACATGGCTGGACACCGCGAACTCCTACGGCGACGGGGCGAGCGAACGAGCCATCGGCGCGTGGCTCGCCCGCGGCGGCCCGCGCCGCCGGGAATCAGTGGTGGTCTGCACGAAAGCAGGCCAGCCGACCGGACGGCACGACGCTGCCCGCGGACGGCAGGACCTGTTGTCCCGCAACGAGATCCTGCGGTCGGTGGACGGAAGCCTCGGGCGGCTGTCGGTCGAGACCATCGACGTGTACCTCGCGCACCACCTGGACGCGACGACCTCGGTACCGGAACTGTGCGAGACCATGGACCTCCTGATCCGGCAGGGGAAGATCCGGGACTGGGGCCTGTGCAACGTTCCGTCGTGGCTGGTCGTCGAATGCGTGCACGTGTGCCGGGTACACGGCTGGCGTGCCCCGGCGGTGGTGCAGAACGGGTTCAGCCTGCTGCAGCAGGAAGATCGCCGCGGCTTCGGCGTGGTGACCGGACGTTACGGGCTGGCCTACACCCCGCACAGCCCACTGGCGGGTGGCTGGCTCGCGGGCGCGTACCACCGGCAGGAACCGGGGCAGTATCCGGCCGGGTCGCGGATGCATCAGCGGCCTGGGCCTTACGCGCAGTGGGAGAGCTCGGCGACGCGGGCGGCGGTCGGTGAACTGGTCGCGATGGCGCGGGAGCTGGGCACTACTCCGGCGGCGTTGGCGGTCGCGTGGATCTTGCATCAGCCGTTCGTCACGGCGCCGCTCATCGGGCCTGCGTCGATCGCGGAGCTGGAGTCGACGGTTGCGGCGGCTGAGGTGCGGCCGGATCCGGCGGATCTGTCGCGACTGACGGAAGCGTTTGGTGGGTTGCCGCATACGTCGTCGTTTACCGGTGAACCACGTCGGTGAACTGTTTGGAGAGGAGAGCCGGTGGGGCGATTCGAGAACTGGCATCAGCGCTGGTGCGTCCTCGACCACGAGGGTGCGCTTGCGGAATTGCCGGACGAGCTCGCCGCCCGAGGGTCTAAACGTTGCCTGCTGGTGTTGTCCCGCACGCTCGACCGCACGGGGACGCTCGCCGACACCGTCGCAAGCTTGATCGGTTCGCGGCTGGTCGGCCGGTACACCCAGGTCGAAGCGCATGTGCCGCGGCAATCGGCCTTGCGGCTGGCCCGGGTGATGGAAGAGCTGTCCATCGACACCGTCGTCACCCTCGGCGGAGGCAGTGTCACCGACTCCGCGAAGGCGGCGTGTCTGGCCCGCGACCACGGCTGTACAACGGTGGACGACTTCGACGCGCTCCGCCGTGACCCGGCCTTCGGGCTGATGACCGCCGAACGGCGCTCGACGGTGCTCGTTTGCCTGCCCACGACGCTCGCCGGGGCGGAGTTCAGCAACACCGCCGGGATCACCGACGAAACGTTGGGGCACAAGCACCTCTACAGCTATGACCACCTCGCTCCGGACCTCGTTGTCCTGGACCCCCAGCTCGCTGCGGAAACGCCGCCACGGCTGTGGCACGCGTCCGGGATCAAAATCCTGTCGGACGCGATCGAACAGGTTTCCGGACGCGACCGGCACGACGTGGTGTCCACCCTGGGGCTGGCCGCGATCGGGAGAATTGCCCGGAATCTGCCGCGCGAACACAGCCCGGAGGCGGCGCTGGAGTGTTTCCGCGGCGTGTGGCTGAGCATGTTCGGCGTGTTCTCCGCCCAGGTCTTCCCCGGGATCGGAGCTTCGCTGCGGCATCAGCTCGGCGCGGCGACCGGCGCACCACACGGCGACCTGGCGGCGGTGCTGCTGCCGCATGTGCTGCGGTACAACGAAACGGCGATCGCGGACGTACTGCCTGTCATCAACACAGCACTTGACGGCCTGCTCGACCGGCTCGACGTCGCACGTCGTCTCCGTGATCTCGACGTACCCCGGGAAGCGCTGGGTCCGGTCGCCGAGGCGGCCGCCGGGAGCTTCGCCGGACGCAACAACCCACGCGCCGCGAGTGCCGCGCAATTGCGCGAATTGCTCGAGGACGCCTATTGAGGAGGAACTGATGCTCGACGAGTTCGCCAAGCTGTACCAGCAGTGGGCGGAAGCCTTGCGGGCCAAGGATGTCGCATGGTTCGAGTCCATTGAGGACGATCGGTTCAGCTACCTCGGCCCGGACGGATCGCGGAAAGACAAGACCGCCCATCTGCGCATTGCCGAGCACGGCGCACGGGGCGAATTGGCGACCACGGTGGAATCGGCCGAGGTGTTCGGCGACATCGTGATCGTGACCGGTGAGCATTGGGTACGCAGCGAAGTGCCGGACGACGCCGGGCTGAGCACCCGGCTGACCGAGCAGATGCGAGCCGGGGTCCGCGTGCGCTTTTCGAGCGTCTGGACTTCGCAGCGGCGGCTCTTGCACCATCACACGACCCCGTTGCGCGGCGAACCGCGGGCCGACGAGGGCTTGGCGGAGGAAATCGACGACGTCTACCGGCAGTGGCGGACGGCGATGTCCCAGCGCGACTCGGCATGGGTGGAGCGCACGGAGCACGCAAACTTTCACTACACCGGCTCCGACGGCACCCGTAAGGGCAAACGCGACCACATCCGTCAGGTGACGAGCGCGCGGGACGCGGAGTTCCGCACGAAGATCCGCACGGTGGACGAATACGGGGACACTGTGGTCGTCACCGGAGACCACTGGGCCCGTGCCGAGGTCGACGCCGATCAGGCGGACCTGGCGCCGGAGATCGTCCGCGCGATGGCGGCGGGGATCGATTACGCGTTCACGAGCGTGTGGATTCGCGAAGCGGGGGAGCTGCGGCTGGCGGCGCACCACACGAGTGAGCGCCGCGCCGCACCATGAGCAGGCCATCACCCGGCAACGTGCTGAGGCCGGACCCGGAGAACGGTCAGCGAGCCGAGGAATGCCAGCACACCACCGACGATGAAGAGTGCGTGGTAGCCGCCGGCGGTGACTGCGAGCGCCGCGATGAACGGGGCGATCACCTGTGGCGCGGTGAGCGCGATGTGGAAGACCCCGAGGTCGCGGCCGGCGTCTCCGGTCTTGGGCAGGACGACGGTGGCCAAGGCGAGGTCGACCCCGAGGAAGGTGCCGAGGGCGAAGCCGCTCAGCCCGGCCTGCACCAGGAACATCGGCCAGGTCGGCGAAATCAGCGGCAGGATCACCGAGGACGACAGCAGCAGCGCGGAGACCAGGACGAATCCGCGGTGCCTGCCGACCCGGTCGACCAGCGGCCCGGACACCAGCGTGCCGACGGTGAGGAGCGCAATGGTGAGCGTCTGCGCGGTGGCCACACTGCCGGCGGGAGTCGCGCCGGACGGCAGGGTGATGTAGTCCTGCAGGATGTACAGGCTGAAGCCGAAAACGATGTTGTAGCCGAGGTAGATGACGGCGCGGGATACGAACACCCAGCGGTAGTCCCGATCGCGCAGGGTGCCGAACATCGCCAGGAACTGCCTGCCGATCGCCGGACGGGGCAGCGCGGGGTCGTCGATCTCCGCGGCGGACCGATCCCGCACGAGCACCGCGGACACGGCGGACGCGATCAGGACGAGCCCGGCGAGCAGGGCGTAGGCGACCACTGCCGAGTGCACGAACGCCGCGCCGACCTGGACACCGATCACGCCGCCCACCGGTACCCCGAGTCCCTGCACGGTGCTGGCCAGCCCGTGCCGCTTCGGCGGAATGCGTTCCGGGATCGTCGCGAGGATGATGTTCAGGCCGACGTTGACCGTGGCCTGCACCAGGAACCAGCCGATGACCAGGCCGGTCACCGTGGACACCGCGCCGGTGAGCACGAGCGCGGCCGCGGTCGCGATCCCGCCGCCGAGGATCCACGGCGAGCGGCGGCCCCACCGGGTGCGCGTGCGGTCCGACAGCACCCCGACCAGCGGCGGGATGGCGAACGACGCGATCGCGCTGATTCCGGTCACGAGGGCCAGCGCGGGTACTGCCCGGTCACCGGCCGCGGACGCGACTTGCGAGGGCAGCAGCACCGCGAGTGCGGCTTGGTTGGCGGCGTAACCCACGACGTTCACGAGGAACATCGCGGTCAGCAGCGGGCCGATCCGGCCGCGCAGTGCGGTGGTGGCCGTGGAAGTGGAAGTCGCAGTCATGCGGTCCGGTGTCCTCACGTCGAGGGCGGTCCGCACGCGGGCCCGCCGATGGACCTGGTCACCCAGCGCTCGTCCGCTGGTGCCGGAACTTTAAGTCCGGCACGGGCCGCCCGGACCCCGGATTTCGTTTCACGGCAACCGGAGTACCGGAACCTGCCAACAGCAGCCCGGACCCGGTTTCGGCGAAAGGAGCACGGCAATGCGCATGCGGTACGAACATCTCGCCCCGGAGTTTCCGGTGAACTGGCGGTACACGCGATTCCAGCTGCCGCGGCTCGGGCCGTACTGGCATTTCCACCACGAATACGAGCTCGCGTACATCGTCGCAGGGACCGGTACGCGCCTCGCCGGGACCTCTGCCGAGGCATTCGGGCCGGGCGATCTTTCCCTGTTCGGCCCGGACCTGCCGCACGCCTATGTGTCGGCGCTGGACAGCGAGCCGGTCGACGCGATCGTGATCCACTTCGCCCGCGACTTCCTCGGTGGCGGATTCTTCGAGGCGCCGGTGTTCGGGAACGTCAAGCGAATGCTCGACGACGCGGTGCGCGGCCTGCATTTCCCCGGGCTCGCGCCGCCGCTTGCCGACCTGGCCGGGCTGGCGCCGCCGGAGCGGACCGCCGAGCTGCTGCGGGTCCTCGTCGGCCTGAGCCGCGCGCCGCGCACCGTCCTCTCGACCGGGCGGGAGCCGTCGGTGGTCAACCACGGTGCGGCACAGCGGATCCAAGCCATGATGGACGCCATCCACACCAGTTACGCTTCGCCGCTGACGCTGTCCGACGTCGCGCAGGCGGCGCACATGAATGCCAGCGCGGCGAGCAGGCTGTTCACCCGGAGCACGGGTTTCACGATCACGGACTACGTGAACACGGTCCGGGTCAACCGGGCGTGCCAGCTGCTTCGGGACACCGATCGCCTGGTCTCGGCCATTGCCGCGGATGCGGGCTTCGGCACGTTGTCCAACTTCAACCGCCGCTTCCGGGAGCTCAAGAAGATGTCGCCGCGGGAGTACCGGGCGTCCTTCCTGGCCAGTCTGTAGGACAGGGCTGTTGGGTGATCCTGCCCGACAGTGCAATGATCGGACGATGAGCAGGTCAGGGGAAAACGGGTCGGTCGTCGATCGGATCGCCGACGAGTTCCGCGCGCGGATCCGGCGCGGTGAGCTGGTCGGCGGGCAGCGGCTCGTCGAGGCGGACTGGACGCAGGAGCTCGGGGTCAGCCGGGGTCCGGTGCGGGAGGCGCTCGGCAGGCTGGCGAGCGAGGGGCTCGTGGTGATCGAGGCGAAACGCGGGGCGCAGGTGCGGCGGATGCTGCCGAAGGACGTCGAGTCGCTCTACGAGGCGCGGGCGGCCATCGAGGGGGCGGCGGCCGCCGCGGCGGCGCGGCGGATCGACGAGGGCGACCACCGGGTGACGCTGGAGAAACTCGTCGCCGAGAACGAGAAATTCGCCGGTGGCGGCGAGTTCTCGTACTACCTCGGCACGAGCATGCACTTCCACGAGGTGATCCTTGACATCGCGGACAACGAGATCCTGTCGCGGGTCGGCCGCCAGCTCCACGTCATGGCCTACCACCTGCACACGACGCGTGTGGCGCGGGCGACGGCCCCGCTCAAGCACCTGACCGTGGCGGGCTCCGCGCAGTGCCACCGCGACATCGCCGACGCGATCCTGCGCGGCGACGCGGCGAAGGCCGAACGGCTGATGCGCAACCACCAGCGGGACACGCGCCGGGGCATTCTCGCGGTCGGCCAGGAGGAAGCCGAGCCGGTCCGGGGTAGCTGAGCCAGGATCCGGTCATTGACTGGGCTCACCGTCGGGCCGTATTGTCCTACAACATGATAAGGCAATCGAAGATCACTGCTGGCCACGGCGCCGGAGGTGTCCGATGACGCTCAGCCCGTCGAGTACCGCCCTCGTGCTGGTCGACCTGCAGAACGGCGTCGTCGGGATGCCGCTCGCCCCGCGGACGGGGGCCGAGGTGGTGGCCGCGGCAACGCAGCTGGCGGGCCGGTTCCGGGAGCGGCAGGCGCCGGTCGTCACGGTCACCGTTGCGTACCCGGGCGGGCAGGCTCCGCCGGTCGACGTTCCGCCCCCGGCAGTTCCGGAGACGATGCCCGCGGGCTGGGACCAGCTCGCCGACGGCCTCGCCGAGCCCGGCAGCGACCTCCCGGTGGTCAAACAGGGCTGGGGTGCGTTCGCGGGTACCGGCCTCGCCGAAACGTTGCGGGAGCGCGGCGTCGACACCGTGGTGATCGCCGGGATCGCGACCAACTTCGGCGTCGAGCAGACCGCGCGCGAGGCAATCTCGAACGGGTTCGCGGTGCTGGTCGCCGCCGACGCCACTTCGAGCGTTTCCGAGGAGTACCACGAGTTTTCGCTCACCCGGGTGCTGCCCATGATCAGCCGGGTCCGCACGGTCGACGAGATCGGCAAGCTGCTCTCGTGACCGGGTTGACCATGACCGAGAAGATCCTGGCCCGGCACGCCGGCCGGGACTCGGTCCGCCCCGGGGACATCGTGGTGACCTCGGTGGACACCGTCGTACCGCTCGACATGAACTTCTACGATTCGATGTGGGCCGAGCCGACGAAGGTGTTCGACCCGGACCGGGTCGTGGTCATCTTCGACCACGTCGTACCCGCGCCGAGCAGGCAGGTCGGGGAGGCGCTGGAGCGCGGCCGGGCGTTCGCGGCGAAGCACGGGATCACCCGCGTGCACGACGTGGGGCCGGAACAGGGCATTTGCCACCAGCTGATCGCAGACGTGCCGTACGCGATGCCGGGCGAGCTGCTGGTGTGCGTGGACAGCCACACGTGCAGTGGCGGCGCGCTCAACTGCGCGGCCCGTGGGATCGGTGCGCCGGAACTGATCTACACCATGGCCAAAGGCGTCACCTGGTTCCAGGTCGGGGAAACGGTCCGGTACGAACTCACCGGCACGCTTTCCCCTTACGTGGCAGCAAAAGACGTCTTCCTGCACCTCGCCGACCACTACGGCGCGCACGTCGGGCAGAACATCGAATTCGGCGGTCCGGCACTGTCCACGCTGACCCTGGACCAGCGCCGCACCCTCACCACGATGTGTGCGGAAGTCAGCGCGGAGTTCGCGATCGCCGAGCCGGACGACGTGCTGCGGGCGCACCTGGAAGCCCGTGGCCGCACCATGGACGGCGCGGTGTACCCCGATGCCGATGCCGAGTACCACGCCGTCCGGACGCTCGATCTGTCCGAAGTGGAGCCTCGCGTCGGGCTGCCCGGGTCGGTGGTGCACCACACCGCCGGGGTGCGCAGCGTCCGCGGTACCCGGATCAACCGCGCCTTCATCGGGTCGTGCGCCAATGGCACGATCGCCGACCTGCGGGAGGCGGCCGCGGTGCTGTCGGGCCGGAAAGTGGCGTCCGGCGTGACGTTGTTCGTCACCCCGGGTTCGCAGGCGATCTACCGGCAGGCTGTCCACGAAGGACTGGTCGCCACGCTGACCGACGCCGGTGCCGTGGTCACGGTTTCCTCGTGCGGGATGTGCGCCGGGTTCCAGAATTCCCTTGGCCCGGAAGACGTGTGCATTGCTTCGAGCACGCGCAATTTCGCCGGGCGCATGGGCCATCCGGACGCGCAGATCTACCTGGCGTCCTCCGGCACGGTCGCCGCGTCCGCGGTGGCCGGGGCGATCGCCGACATCCGCGAGTTTCAGGAGTGACCATGGCAGTTCCGGGGCGGGTGTGGTGTTTCGGCGACGACGTCAACACCGATCTCATCCAGCCGATGCACACCGTGTTCAAACCGGTGGCCGAGCAGCACCGGTACGTTTTCGAGGCGAACCGCCCTGGCTGGGTCGATCTCGTGGAGCCGGGCGACATCCTCGTGGCCGGACGGAATTTCGGCACCGGGTCCAGCCGTCCGGCCGCGAAGCTGCTGGTCGACCTCCGGCTCGGCGGGCTCGTCGCCGATTCGATCAACTGGCTGTTCTTCCGCAACTGCGTGAATTTCGCGTTGCCCGCGTTGAGCTGCCCTGGGGTCAGCGAGCTCTTCACCGAAGGTCAGCACGCGCGGCTTGACCTGGTCGCCGGTACGGTCGAGAACACCGACACCGGGCAGACGCGGCAAGGGACGCCGTGGACGCCGGAGCTGCTGGACATCGTGGCCGCGGGCGGGTTGCTGAAGCAGCTCGAGCGGGATGGCCTGCTGGTCACCGGGACGTCCGATGAGTGACGCGCTACGGTCGCTCCTCGAAGCGGGTCCGGTGCTCCTGCCTGCTTGCTACGACGGCATTTCCGCCGCCGTGCTGGAACAGGCGGGCTTCCCGGCGCTCGCGGTGTCCGGGGCGGGGCTGGCGATGAGCCGGCTCGGAGTCCCCGACCTCGGGCTGCTGACGCTCACCGAACTCGTCGACGCCGTCCGGCCGATCGTGCGGCGGGCCGGGGTGCCGGTGCTGGTCGACGCGGACACCGGCTTCGGCGGGACGCTCAACGTGGTGCGCACGGTCGAGGAACTTGCCGCCGCCGGGGTCGCGGGCATCCAGCTGGAGGACCAGGTTTCCGCCAAGCGGTGCGGACATCTCACCGGAAAGGCGGTGGTGAGCGCGGGCGAGTTCACCGAGCGGATCGCCGCCGCGGTGCTAGCCCGTGGGGAATCCGGGCCGCTGCTCGTCGCCCGTACCGATGCGCTTGCCGTGCACGGAATCGACGACGCCCTCGAACGAGGTCGGCGGGCCTTGGCCGCAGGCGCTGACCTGGTGTTCGTCGAGGCCCCGACCTCGATGGAAGAAGTGGAGCGAATCGGCGCGGCGTTCCCCGGCCGCGCGTTCTACAACCTGGCGACGGGCGGTCGCAGCCCGGCGCTCCCGCTGGAGCGGCTCGGCGAACTCGGGTACCGGATGGCGGTCTGCCCGACAGTCGCCCTTTACCCCGCGGTGCACGCGTTGCGTACGGCCGCCGCCACTTTGCACCGCACGGGCAGCGACGCCCACCTGCAAGAACTCGGACTGTCCCCGGCCGGATTGTTCGACGTGGTCGGGCTGTCCGGCTGGCTCGACCTCGACGCGCGGGTCGCCCGCGCTGCTCACTGACGACGACAGGAGATCCGATGACGTACCTCCCGGCTGTCCCACGCACCACCACGGGTCCACTCTTCGCCGATACCGGCCTCAAACTCGGGGTGTTCGGCCTCAACGTCACGTCGGCCGGAGCCGTCACCGCTTCGCCGGAACGGCACGAGATCGACTGGGACCAGAACGTCCGCCTCGTCCGGATGGCCGAGGACGCGGGGTTCGAGGCCGCGATCCCGTTCTCCCGCTGGCGCGGGTTCGAAGGCCGCACCAACCCGTGGGGCAACAGCTTCGACCCGTACACCTGGGCGGCCGCGCTGGCCGCGCTCACTAGCCGCATCACACTGTTCGCGACCTCGCACTGCCTGACCGTTTCGCCGGTGATGGCGGCGAAACAGATCGCCACGATCGACGCCGTTTCCGGCGGCCGGATCGGGCTCAACGTCGTGGCCGGCTGGTTTGCCAAGGAATTGCGCATGTTCGGGGTCGAGACACTCGATCACGATGCGCGGTACGGCTATTCCGAAGAATGGCTGGACATCGTGCTGCGGCTTTGGGAAGGCGGTGAGGACTTCGACTTCACCGGGAAGTGGCTGACTGTCGAAAGTGGATACAGCAGGCCCGCGCCGATCCGGCAACCGCATCCGCCGATCATGAACGCGGCGTTTTCCTCGCGGGGACACCAGCTTGCCGCGCGATACGCCGACCTTTCTTTTGTGTCCGCTTTGGACGCAGCGTCCGCCCGGAAGAAGGTCGGCGAGATCCGGGAGGTGGCCGAGGGATTCGGGCGCGAGCAATCGGTCTGGATCGCGGCGTCGGTGGTGTGTGCCGAAACGGATCAGGAAGCGCAGGAAATGGTGCGGCGCTGGTCGGAGGTCGACGCCGACGAGGTCGCGGTGCGCAATGCGATCGAATGGACCATGGGCGGCGCGCACATGCCGGAGGAACAGCATCGGCAGCTGGCGAAGGCGGTCGCGTCCACCATGGCCGGGTACCCGCTGGTCGGCACGCCGGAGCGGATTGCCGCGCAACTGGCCGACCTGCAGGCGTCCGGGGTCGACGGGGTAGCGCTGACCTGGATGAACTACGAAACGGGGATACCCAGGTTCATCGACGAGGTCCTGCCGATCCTGGAACGCGAAGGCGTCCGGCAGCCGGTCGGGAGCACGCGATGAGCGCCCGGTTCGAGGGCAAGACCGCAGTGGTCACCGGCGCGTCCGGGGATCTCGGGCGGCTGCTGTGTACGGCGTTGCTGGACGAAGGCGCGTCGGTGATCGGGCTCGACATCGACGCCACCCGCGGCGAGCAGATGGTCGAAGCCGGGCGGGCCTTCACTTTCCGGCAGCTCGACGTCACCGACGCGGCTGGGGTCGAGGCATTCGGGCGCGCGTGCGAACCGGTGGACGTTTTGATCAACGCGGCGGGCGTGATTTCCTATGCGCCGATGGGCGAAACCACGGTCGAGGAATGGGACCGGGTACTGGGAATCAATGTGCGGGGCGCATTCCTGGTCACGAAGGCCCTCGAACCGGTCCTGCGCGAGGGCGGGGCGGTGGTCAACATTTCGTCGTCCGCGGCTGTCCGGGCCGGGGCGGGCTGGTCGGCCTACAGCACGTCGAAGGCCGGTCTGGTCGCGTTTTCCAAGGTGGCGGCTGCGGAACTGGCGCCGGGGGTGCGGGTGAACGTGGTGTGCCCGGGCGCGCTCGACACGCAGATGCCGCACCGGCTGCTCGACGGGCATCCGGCCAAGGACGAGGTCATGACGCAGATGGCGCAGGCGTCGATGCTGGGACGGCTGGGCGAGGCAGCGGAAGTCGTGCCGCTGTGCCTGTTTCTCGCGTCCGCCGAGGCCAGCCTGATCACCGGCGCGTCGATCGCCATCGATGGCGGCATGACGGCCTGGTGAGCCATGCGCGCCGTCGTGAAATCGGGGCCAGGGCCGGGAATCTCGCTCACCGAGATCGCGGAGCCGGGGCCGCCGGGGCCCGGTGAGGTGCTGCTCGAAGTCGCCGCGTGCGGGATCTGCGGGACCGACGTGCACACCTACCGCGGCGACGAAACGCCGGGAATGCGGTACCCGGTCGTGCTCGGGCACGAGTTCGCCGGGACCGTGATCGAGACCGGGCCGGGGGTACGCGAGACCCGGCCCGGTGACCGGGTTGTCGTGGAGAGCCTCGGCCGGTGCGGTTCCTGCCCGGAGTGCCGCATGGGGGCGTTCAACCGCTGTACCGGCTCGCGCCGGCTCGGGCACGACGTCCACGGTGGACTCGCGGCTCGGGTGCTCGCGCCCGCGTCGAGTACGTACCGGCTGCCGGACGAGATTTCTTTCGTGGCAGCAGCTTTGCTGAAACCGCTCGGGGTGGCAGTCCGCGTTTTCGAACGTTGCGGCTGGCTGCCCGGCGACCGCGTTGCGGTGGTGGGCCCGGGCGCCATCGGGTTGCTGACCGGGCTCGTCGCACGGGCGAGTGGTGCGTCGTCCGTCGTCGTGGTGGGCCGGGCGGCCGACGAGCACCGGCTGGCTCTGGCGGCCGAGCTCGGTCTTGCGACCGCCCGGGGCGAGGGCGCGCATCTGGTCGTCGACACCACCGGGTCGGCGGAAGGTCTGGACCAAGCCGTGGCACTGGCCCGCCCGGGCGGAACCGTCGCGGTCGTCGGGACGGCGGCCCGCGCCGGGGTCAGCCCGCGTGATCTGGTGCTGAAGGAGCTCGCTGTCGTCGGGGTGCTGACCCGGCAGCCCTCCACCTGGCAGCGGGCCATCGACCTGGTGGCCTCGGGTGCGGTGGATGTCGCGCCGCTCGTGTCGATGGTGCTGCCGCTCGCGGACACCGAGCGGGGAATCCGCGCGCTCCTCGACGGGTCCGCCCTCAAGGTCGTGATCGAGCCCGGGGGCTAGTTGTGATGCTCGACCATCTTGCGCAGCAGAGTGGCCAGGCTGCGGCGTTCCGCGGCCGACAGCTCGCTGGTCCAGGTGCGCTCGCGGGCGTGGTGGCTTTCGAAGGTGTCCAGCACCGTTTCCAGCCCCTGCCGGGTCAGGTCGACGGTGACGACGCGGCGGTCGGCCGATTCCCGGCGCCGCTGGACGAGCCCGGCGTCCTCGAGCGTGTTGAGCACGCTGGACACGCTCGATCGGGTCACCGCGGCGAGTTGCGCGAGCTGCCGTGGCTCGCTTTCCCCGACGACCCAGAGCGCGAACATCACGCGGAACCCGGCGTAGCTGACGCCACGGGAGCGGTAGACGTTCTGCTCGAGGTCGGCCACGAGCTTGTTCGCCGCGCGGACGAGGTTGAACGTCACGGTGAGCACGTCGAGATCGACGTCGACGCCGGAGCGGCGGGCGCGCTCCACCATGAGCTCCTCGTAGTCCTTGGCATGGATCTGGTCCACGGTCACCTCTCCGATCGATCCTGACGATCAGACTTCACTCTATGTGATCTCGTCCGTGGCTGGGAGACCGGGCTTCCGTAGTTAGTAAGACTTGAGATGATGAGAGCCTTGACTAATTGCGGTCGATGAGAGAGCGTGGAAGGACGCCGGACGAGGTTTCCGGCTTTCTCCGGAAGAAAGGGCGGCAGGCGTGCGGACCCTTGCTGATGTGACGCGGCGGGGCGCGAGGCGCTTCGGCGACCGGGTCGCCGTGCGGATGGGCGATCAGGCCCTGACCTACGCCGAACTCGACCAGGAGGCCGACGCGCTCGCGGCGGCGTTCGCGGGTCTGGGCGTGCGGCCGGGTGACCGGGTCGCGATCCTGGCCGAGAACTGTGTCGAATTCGTGGTGGTGGCGTTCGCCGCGATGAAGGCGGGCGCGTGGTTCGTCCCGCTCAACTTCCGTTACGGGCCGGACGAACTCTCTTACGTCCTGCGGGACATCGCGCCGCGGGTGGTGGTCGCCGGTCCGGGGTATGCGGCTGCGGTAGCTGGGGAGGCACCCCGGCTGGTCGTGCTCGACGAGGCGGAGAGCGGGCTCGGCGTGCCCTATGCGGACTTGGTGAAGTCGGGACCGGGACCCGTCGATCTCGCCGAGCCGGACGCGGTGGCCACTGTTCTGTACACCAGCGGAACCACGGGCGCGCCGAAAGGGGTACTGGCGACCCACGACGCCACGGTGCGGTTGCTGCCGGTGTATGCCGTCGAAGGAGATCTGCGCGGCGGCGACGTCATGCTGATCTCGATGCCGTTGTTCCACGGCGGTGGTCTGGTGATCCAGCTGTTCCCGGCGCTCGCATTCGGTGCCACCGTGGTGCTTTCAGGGCGCGGTTTCACGGCGGACAACGTGCTGTCGTTGGTCGAGCGTGAGCGGGTGACGATTACTTTGTGGTCGCCGACGATGCTCGCGATGCTGGTGCGCGACGACAATTTGAGCCGTTATGACACATCGTCGCTGGCGAAAATCTGGTACGGCTCGTCGTCGATTGCCGGGACGGTACTGGCACGTGCGCGGGAAGCGTTTCCGCGCGCCGGGTTCTTCCAGTGGTACGGCACCACGGAGGCGACCACCATCGCGGTCCTGCGCCCGGAGGAGCATCTCGAACGCAGCGACCAGACCGGACGCGAGGTGTTCCTCGTCGATGCGCGGATCGTCGATGCCGACGGCGCCGAGGTGCCCGTGGGGGAGATCGGCGAGGTAGTGGTGAGCAGCACGGGCACGGGAATGGTCGGCTACCACGCAAAACCGGAGGCAACCGCGTCCGCGATCCGCGACGGCTGGCTGCACACGGGCGATCTTGCGCAGCGGGGAACGGGTGGCTACTTCACGATCGTGGACCGGATGAGCGACCTCATCATCTCCGGCGGGGAGAACATCTACCCGCGTGAGGTCGAGGAGGTCCTGCACGGTCATCCGGCCGTCGCCGAGGCAAGCGTTTTCGGGGTACCCGACGAGGTTTACGGCGAAGCGGTCGCCGCGGCGGTCGTCTTCCGGCCTGGGGTCGAGGCGGATTGTGCGGAGTTGCGGGCTTATGTAGGGGAGCGGATCGCGCGGTACAAGCGTCCGTCCACTGTGGTCGCTGTGGAGGAGTTGCCGCGTAACGCTTCCGGGAAGGTGCTCAAGCGGGCGTTGCGGGAGGAATTCGGTGCGAGGAGGGGGTTGTCGTGACGTTGCCTGCCTTTGAAACGCTGCTGGTGTCGGATGAGGACCAGGTCCGGTGGATTACCCTGAACCGGCCCGAGGTGCGGAACGCGATCTCGCCCCTGATGTTGTCCGAGCTGGAAACCGTGCTGACCGCATCCGCCGAAGATAACGCGGTGCGGGTGCTGGTGCTCACCGGTGCCGGACGGGCGTTTTGCGCCGGAGCGGATCTCGCCGTCGAATCGGACGCTCTGCCGGACGTCGACCTCGCCCGTAGCGACGCGGTGTTCGACCTGCTCGAACGTCAGCCGCAGCCGGTCGTCGCCGCGGTGCAGGGGGCCGCAGCGGCGGGCGGGCTGGAACTGTTGCTGTGCTGCGACATCGTGCTCGCCGCCACCGGCGTGCGCATCGGCGACGTGCACGCGAACGCCGGGCTGCTCCCGGGGGCCGGGGGCAGCTACCGGCTGCCGCGGCGGATCGGCGTGAACCCGGCGCGATGGCTCATGATGACCGGGGAAATGGCCCCGGCGGATGATTTCCGGCGCTGGGGACTGGTCCACGACGTCGTACCGGCGGCGGAACTGATTCCGGCGGCCGGGCGATTGGCACAGCAGCTGGCGGAAAAGAGCCCGCTTGGGTTGCGACGGATGAAGGAGCTGCTCCGGGACGGACTGGAGCAGGACCGGGCGACCGGGCTCGCGCATGCACTCTCGGTGGCGCAGGCGCACCAGAAATCGGCTGCCTATGCCGAAGGTGTACGGGCGTTCGCGGCCCGTCGGGCGCCGAGGTTCACCGGGCGATGACCACTCTCGAAGGCGAAGTTGCCCTGGTCACCGGAGCGTCGTCCGGGCTGGGGGCCCACATTGCGCAGGTGTTGGCGGACGCTGGCGCCACCGTGCTCGCCGCAGCGCGACGCGTAGAGCGGATTCCCAGCGGGTCTGGCCGGATCGTCCCGCTGGAGCTGGACATCACCGATCGTGCGGCGGTCCGGGAAGTGATTGCCCGAGCCGCCGAAGTACACGGCTGGCCGGGAATTCTGGTGAACAACGCGGGCGGCGGCGTGGTGAAGCCCGCGCTGGACCATACGGACGAGGACTGGGATCACGCGCTGGCGGTCAATCTCACCGGTGCCTGGACAGTGTCCACTGTGGTCGCCGCGGGGCTGCGCGACCGGGACCGTCCGGGCACGATCGTGAACATCGCGTCGGCCGCCGGGTTGCGCCCGGTACCCGATACCGCGGCTTACGGGGCAAGCAAAGCCGCCCTGGTGCACCTCACCCGGCAGCTCGCGCGGGAATGGGCGCCGCTGCGGATCCGGGTCAACGCGATCAGCCCCGGGCATTTCCCGACGGAGCTCACCGCGGACCTGCTGGCCGAGGACAGCGTGCGCGAGCGCGTGGCCCGCCGGGTCCCGCTGGGTCGCCTCGGCGAACTCGACGACCTGACCGGGCTGGTCCTGCTGCTCGCGTCGGCCGCGTCGGCCTATCTGACCGGCGCCGTGATCCCGCTCGACGGCGGGCTCACCTTGCTTTCCTGACAGTTCGAGGAGGGGAATTGGACGACAACGACCACCGGAAACTCCGCCTGGCGATTTACCGGGCAATGGCGGAACTGATCCCGCCGATGGAGGACCGGATAGAGGAAACGGACTGGATTCCGAAGGACGTCCTCGTGCCCGCATTACGCGAGGTCGCCGCTTTCGGATTGCTGATCCCGGAGAGGTTCGGCGGGTCCGGGCTCACCGTCTCGCAGTACTTGCCGATTCTTGCGGACCTGTCGCGGATCCACGGTGGACTCCGCGGTTTCGTGCACGCGCACAATTCGTCCGCGCACGTTTTCGAAATGCTGGCGAGCGAGGAGCAGAAGGAAGCGCTGCTGCCTTTGGCGGCCACCGGGCACGCGTCCTTCGGCATGGGAATCACCGAGCCGGATCACGGTACCGGGGCTGATCTCGGTACCACCTGTCTGCGGGATGGCGACGAGTACCGGATCAACGGGCAGAAATGGCTCACCACGAATTCGGACTGGGTCAGCCATTTCATCCTGTTCGCGAAAACCGATCCGGATGCGGGCGCCGCCGGGGTGAGCGCGGTGCTGGTCGAGCGGGACCGGCCGGGGCTGAGCATCGGCCCACTGCCGCCGACCCTCGGTACCCGGGGACTGCAGCACGGCCACCTGAAGTTCGCCGACGTGCGGGTCCCGGTCGCCAACCGGCTCGGCGAGGAAGGCCAGGGCCTCGGACTGATCGAGCACGGGATGGAGGTGAGCCGGGTCTTCGTCGCGGCCTCGTCGCTCGGGACCGCGGAGGAGGCGCTCGCGCTGAGTGTCGCGCGGGCGAACGAGCGGGTCACCTTCGGCCGTCCGATCGGCACCCGGCAGTCGATCCAGCGGTACCTGGCCGAGATGGCGACGGATGTCTATGCGCTGCGCGCAATGCTGGACGACGCAGCGGCCAAAGTGGACGCCGGGCTGCGGATTCCCATCGAGGCGTCGGCGTGCAAGCTGTTCGGTTCCGAAGCGGCCTGCCGCGTGACCGACCGCGCATTGCTGGTCTTCGGCGGCATCGGCTTCACCCGGATGTTCCCGGTCGAGCGGATGCTGCGGGACGCGCGGGCGAACGTCGTGGAGGAAGGGCCGCCCACGATCCAGCAGTTCGTGATCGCCCGCAGCCTGCTGAGCGGAGCGACCTTGCAGGGCCCGTCGATCTTCGAACCGATTCAGGGATGAGGCTTGTCTGTGAACGAGAATCTGCTGTCGATGGAAGGCCGGGTCGCGGTGGTGACCGGCGCCGGGCAGGGAGTCGGCCGTGCGGTCGCCCTGCATTTCGCCACCCACGGGGCCCACGCCGTGGTGGTCAACGACTATTACGGCGACCGGGCGGCGAGCGTCGCGGAGGAGGTGCGGGCGCATGGCGTCGAGGCGCTCCCGCTGGCGTTCGACGTCACTGACCACGACCAGGTGGCCGGCGCTTTCGCCCGCGTGCAGGAGGAATACGGGCAGCTGCACGTGCTGGTCAACAATGCGGGGAATGCCGGACCGGGCGGACAAGCCGGGTTCTCCGATTTCTGGTCGGAGGGACCGAAAGACTGGGATCGCTGGCTCGGCACGAACCTGTACGGCGTGCTGAATTGCGTGCGCCACGGCGTGCCGTTGATGCGAGAGCACGGCAGCGGCCGGGTGATCACCGTGATTTCGGACGCGGGCAGGCAGGGTGAACCGGGGCTCGAAGTGTATTCGGCGGCGAAAGCCGGGGCGGCCGGTTTCATGCGCGCGGTGGCCCGCAGCAGCGGCCGGTACGGCATCACCGCCAACGCGGTGTCGATCGGCGCTACACGGACTCCGTTCGTCGCCGACCTGCTGGACAACGCGGCGGCTGCCAAGGAACAGCTGAAGCGGTACATGATCCGCCGTTTCGGCGAGCCGGAGGACATCGCGAACATGATCCTTTTCCTGGGCTCCGGGGCGAGTTCGTGGGTGACCGGGCAGACGATCCCGGTCAACGGCGGGTACTCGGTGGCACTGTGAGCGCGCCGGAAGCTTGCCGATGCGGACGGTGCGGTGCGGCATTTCCGGTGACAGATGGTCGTGACCGGTGCCCGTATTGCGGCGGTACCGGCCTGACCGAGGCGACGTTGGCCGCGCGCGGCACGGTGGTGTCCAGCACTGTTGTCCGCGTCGCTCCACCTGGCGTGGAAGTGCCGTACACGGTGGCGTACGCCGATTTCGAGCCCGGCGCACGGCTTTTCGCGCGAGTCCGGGGAGACGCACCGATCGGTGCCGCCGTCCGGCTGGCTGCCGCGCCGGAACCGGAGTACTACACGTTCGAGCTGGAGGGACAGGGATGACCAGGGTCGCGGTGGTGGGGACGGGGCTGGTCCCGTTCGGCAAACATGAGGACCGCACGCTGGAGGAGCTGGGTAGTGCTGCGGTCGAACAAGCACTCGCCGAGTCCGGGTTGACGCCCGGCGCGGTGTTCTCGGCGAACGTGCTCGGCGGCGGCGGTGCCGGGCAACGGATTCTCGCGCGCGCCGGGATGCCGGGGGTACCGGTCGTCAACGTCGAGAACGCCTGCGCGAGCGGGACCACCGCGGTACACCTTGCGCGCCTGGCGATCGCGGCCGGACAGTGCGACGTGGTCCTCGTAGTCGGCGCGGAGAAGATGACCGGCAAGTTCCAGGGCGGGATCACCTTGGACCGTACGGACCGTCCGACGCAGCTCGGGCTGACCATGCCGGCGATCTACGCCCTCAACGCGCAGCGTTACGCCCACGACCACGGGGTCGATCTCGACGATTTCGCCGAGGTCAGCATCAAGAACCGGGCTGCCGGGGCCCGTAATCCGCACGCCATGTTCCGGAAGCCGGTCACCCGCGCGGACGTACTGGGCTCCCGTCCAGTAGCCGACCCGCTGACGCTACTCCAGTGCTGCGCGAACGCCGACGGTGCGGCTGCGCTGGTGCTCGCTGCCTCGCATGTGGTGTCCCCTGGCCACAATCCGGTGTGGCTGCTGGGTTCGGGACTCGCGTCGGGCAGCCCGATGGGCCCGGGTACGGAGTTCGGCACTTCGCTCCCTTCCCGGCTCGCCGCTGACCAGGCGTACGCCACAGCCGGAATCACCGCGGACGACGTCGACGTCGCCGAAGTCCACGACGCATTCACAATCGGCGAGATCACCTCGATCGAGGGCCTCGGCCTGGCAAGCCGCGGGAAGGGCCTGCGCGCCGTGTTGGACGGCGAACTGAGCCTCGGCGGCCGGATACCAGTGAACGCGAGCGGCGGACTGCTGAGCAAGGGCCACCCGGTCGCGGCTACCGGCGTCGGTCAGATTGTCGAGCTGACGGCACAACTCCGTGGCGAGGCAGGAGAACGCCAGGTTCCCGGCGCGCGGGTAGGCCTGGCGCACACGGTGGGCGGCGGGGTGGCGACGTTGGACGCGATCGCGAGCGGAGTGGTGATCGCGGCTGCTGATTGACCGTTGCCCGGCGCGGCTGGGTGGCCACAGTCTGCAGGTTCTTGCCGGGCAGCTGCCTGGTGTGGATGGACCGTTGTTTGATGCGGTGTTCGCTCCGGTTGCCCGCCGCTTGAGTCGTTGCTCGGGGCTGGGCATCGTGGATTATGGATCGCCGGTCGCCGCCGAGGGACGCTACTAGCCGACCGCGGCGGGGTGCCAAGCAGACCGCCGCCATCGTGCCCGGCGGCCCCCCGGCGCGGGTGGGTGAGCACAGTCCTCAGGTTCTTGCCCAGCAGCAGCCCGGAACGGCTGAGCGGGCACGGCCGGGAGCGGTCACCCCGATGTACACGCAGACAATGGCCGGATCGGGACCCGGCCGAGGTCAGGACCTTCCGCTGAGTGGCTCCTGTGCCGTCAGGTCCGACAGCGTCTTCGAGAGGTGCTCGAAGTTGTGCTGCAGATGTGCCTGCATCTGCTCGGCCGCGCGTGCACCGTCGCGGGCGGTGAGGAACTTGATGATTGCCCGGTGTTCCCGGATCGCCCTCTTGCGGTAGGCGGGGGGTGGCTCGGTCACGGTGATCTGGTGGTACACGTCGGCCGAGTTGCGCAGTTGTTCGATCAGTTCGGCGAGCTTGGGGCGGTCCGCGGCGTTGTAGATGATGCGGTGGAACTCGCGGTTGGCGTCGGCTCGTTGGGTCTCGTCGCCGGTCGGGCGGGAAGGTTCGTACGCGGTGACCATGCGGTCGACCTGGTCCTTGAGCGCGTCGATTCCGGTCTTGCCGATCCGGGTGGCTGCGTGTTCCGTGGCCATCGGCTCTAGGACGGAGCGGATCTCGTAGTTTTCGCGCAGGTCTGCCTGGCTTGGCAGAATCACCTTGACACCGCGGTGGGCGTCCTGCTGGAGCAGTCCCTCCCTGGCCAGCATGGTGAACGCCTCGCGCACCGGGGTGGTGCTCACTCCGAAACGCTCGCTGATCTCGATCTGCCGCAGCCTGGTGCCGACCGGCAGGTCACCGGACAGGATCAGGCGCCGCAGCTCGGCGCCGAGCGCTGCCGCCCGGGTGGCCGGGATGGCCGCCGGTGAAAGGGAAGTGGCTCGCCCGTCAGCCATCGGTGGCTCGATCGATCGCTGGGATCCCCTGCACAGTCATACTGCCGATAATACACATTACGAAACCGACCGAAGGAACGTCCTTTCCCGAGGAAATCCCGCCCAATCGTTCGACGATCAGGTCGTCGTTGGGAATCAGCCGGTCATGCATTGTGCATGAACTTCGCCCGCACGAGCACCGGTGGGCGACCCGACGACGCCGATCCAGGCCGTCGCCGGACCGGCCCGGTCATCCGGCATGCGCGGTCTTCCCGCCGTCGATCACCATCTGGCTGGCCGTCATGTACGGGAAGTCGTCCGAAGCCAACGCCAGTGCGAAAACCGCGATCTCATCCGCCGTGGCCATTCGCTGCAAACCCGGGACGTGCGATTTCGCCCAGTTCGCCGCGAAAGCGTTCCATACCGCGTCCGGCATATTCATCATGCCCGCCGAGCGGCGGACCAGGTCGGTGTTCGTGGTGCCTGGGATGAGGGTGTTGATGCGGATGTGGTCGGCGGCGTAGTCGTGGGCTGCGGATTGCACCATGCCGACCAGGCCGCGTTTGGCTGCTGTATAAGCAGACCGGCCCTCGTTGGTCGAGATTGCGTTGGACGACGCCGTGACGACCACCGTTCCGCCGCCTCGGCGGCGCAGGTGCGGGATTTCGTATTTGAGGGCGAGGAAATTGCCTCGGAGATCGGTGTTGACGACGTCGTCCCATTCGCCCGACGTGTATTCGTGCAGTGGTTTCTCGATCGTGATTCCCGCGTTGTTGAAGCACGTGTCCAGCCCGCCGTACTTTGCTGCGATCGTATCGACGAAGTGTGCGACTTCGGCTTCCACGCGGACGTCGGCACGAACATAAGTCGCCTCGCCGCCTGCGGTGCGGATTTCCTGTTCTACCTGTCTGCCCAGGTTTTCCCGGCGGCCGCAGAAGCCGACCTTGCCGCCCTCGGCGGCGAACCTGATTGCGGCGGCGCGGCCGATTCCCGAGGTGGCGCCGGTGATCACGACGACCTTGTTCTCGAAGCGACGGCGTTCTGCCGGGCGGATCACCGGCGACGCCTGCGCCCCCTGTACGAAGGCGACCCCGCCGGCCGCTCCGGCCACGGCGGCTCCCGCGGCGATGGCTCCGGTGGTGAGGATCCGGCGCCTGCTGTGGCGGCGAGGCGTCTCGGCGGCGCGCGGCGTCTCGGCAGCGGGTTCGGTGGTGTTGTCGTCGGCCATCGGGCCCTCCTCCTGGTTTCGGCTCCAGGCCCAGGCTCCGGGCTGCGCGCGCCGGGCGAATCTGTCAATCCGACCGGTCTCCGCTCTCAGCTACTCTCAGCATCGCCCTTGTAGCGTCACCGGCGTGATCTACGGGCGGGAAGCCGAACGCCGCCGGATCGGGAGTCTGCTGGCGGACGTGCGGGCCGGACGCGGCGGAGCGTTGATGCTGCGCGGCGACCTCGGCATGGGGAAAACGGCCCTGCTGCGGGACGCGATGTCGGCCGCCACCGGGCTCACGGTGCTGTCGTGCGCGGGCGTACCGGCCGAGACCGAGCTGAGTTTCAGCGGCCTGCACCAGCTCCTCACGCCACTACAGCTCGACACGTTGCCCGAGGAACAGGCCACCGTGCTTCGCCGGGCACTGGGCCGGGAGAGCGGTACGGCGCCCGATCTGGTGGTCCGCAGCGCTGTTCTCGAACTTCTCCGGCGAGCGGCGGAACCGCTGCTGCTCGTCGTCGACGATGTCCAGCTGCTGGATACCGCCTCCGCGCAGGTGCTGGCGTTCGTGGCCCGGCGCGTGTCCGGGCTACCGGTGGGAGTCCTGCTCGCGGCCGATCCCGCCGTCGACCTGGCCCTCCCCGAGCTGTCCATCGGCGGGCTCCCTGCTGATGCTGTTCGGGAGTTCCTTGCCGCGCAAGGCGTTCTGTTCGACGCGGCGACCAGCGCGCTGCTCACCGAGGCTACGGACGGCAACCCGCTCGCCATCGCGCAATTCATGAAACACCGAAGTCCATGCGACCTGGTCGACACCCTGATCCCGGTCGGCTGGCATCGTGCATTGGCGACCACCGGACCGGACGACGACCTGGCCAAGCAGCTCGAAGACGGCGCAGGCCACCGTGGAATACCCGAGACGATCCCCCTCCTCCGCCATGCGGCCCGGCTGAGCAGCAGTCCGAGCGAACAACAGCGCCGAGGCGCCCTTGCCGCCCAGCGCGCCTGGAAATCCGGATACGTGACCCTCGCGCGCGCCCTGCTGGAGGAACTGCCGCCGCCGGACGAGGACGCCGTGCCGATTGCCGCCGGGCTGCGCGGGCTCGTCGAGCTGGGTACCGGAGACCAGAGCAGCATCCACCACCGGCTGCTCCGGGACGCCGATCGGACGGCTCCGGAGCAGGCTGCCGAATTGCTGTTCATGGCGGTCGGCGCGGCTTTTCAGGCGAACGAGATCGACGGGGCCATTGCCGCCGCGCAGCGGGTCGCCGAGCTGGACCTCGATCCGGCCTACCGCCGGTGCGGCCGGTTGCTCGCCAAGGCGGTGTCCGGGGACGGAGACGGCCCCGAGCCGTGGCACGTGTTCGACTCCGCGCCCGACGCCGTCCGCCGGTCCGGCGCCTACCGATGGATCATCCCCATGGCGATCAGCTGGATCGGCCCGCATCCGGTACTGGCGCGGGAATTCGGGATGACCGCGTACGCCGACCTGATCGCCAACGGCATGCAGGCGATCGGCATGCTGGTGCTGCCCTGGCTGGTGGACCTGGAATTCCGGCTCGGCCGGTGGCCGGAGGCGCGCAGCCATGCGGAAGACGGACTTCGCGTCGCCACCGATCTCGGCCTACAGCCAAAGGTAGCGGATTTCCAGGCCCAGCTTGCACTTCTCGCCGCAGTGCAGGGCGATGACCAAGCCAGGGAGCACGCGGCGCACGCGCTCGAAACCGCCGAGCCGGTACGTAACCGATGGGCCGCAGCGCAAGCGATCCGGGCCCTCGGCCTGCGTGACCTGGCCCGCGGCGATTACGAAAGCGCGGCCGAACGCCTGTCCGGAACTGGAATGCTCCACCGCCATCAGCACGTCGCGTCGCAGGCGGCCGCGGATACCGTCGAAGCGCAGCTCCGCACCGGTGACCGTGAACAGGCGAGCCAGACGGCCGAAACGCTCGCCCGCGCAAGCTACCGGTGCCAGGCATTGCTGGCCGAGGACGATCACGCGGACAAGCTCTTCCAGCTCGCGCTGCACACCCCCGGCATGGAATCGCTCCCGTTCGAGCGCGCCCGGACCGCTTTGCTGCACGGCCAATGGCTGCGCCGCCAACGCCGTCCCGCACAGGCCAGTACCCCACTGCGCCTCGCCGGCGAACTGTTCGACAGCCTGAAGGCGACTCCGTGGGCCGACCGGGCCCGCGCCGAGCTGCGAGCCTGCGGAGGACGTGCCGCCGCCCGGCGCGAGGCGGCCCCGGCACTCACCGCGCAGGAACTGGAAGTCGCGCGACTGGCCGCGACCGGCCTGAGCAACCGCGAGATCGGCGCGCGCCTGCTGCTCAGCCCCCGGACCGTCGGGTACCACCTGCACAAGATCTTCCCCAAGCTCGGCATCGTCGCCCGGGCCCAGCTCCGGGAGGTCACCCTCGCCTGATCAGGTGTCGTTCAGATACGCGAGCACGGCGAGCACCCGGCGATTGCTGTTGTCGTCCTGGGAGATGCCGAGTTTGCCGAACAGGCTGGTGGTGTACTTGCTGATGGCGCCGTCGCTGAGGAAGAGCTGTTTGGCGATCGCCTGGTTGGACAGGCCTTCCGCCATCAGGGCCAGCACGGATCGTTCGCGTTCGGTGAGCGGGCCGAGCCGCGCGGACCCACCGGTCAGCAGCTTGCCGACGACCGCGGGGTCCATGGCGGTCCCGCCGGAGGCCACGCGGTCCAGCGCCGTCATGAACTGGTTTGCGTCGAACACGCTTTCCTTGAGGAAATAGCCGATGCCACCCGCGCCGTCGGCGAGGAGTTCGCGGGCATAGAGCTGCTCGACGTGCTGGGACAGGATCAGCACCGGCAACCCGGGCACCTCGCGGCGGGCGGTGAGCGCCGCGCGCAGTCCTTCGTCGGACTGGGTCGGTGGCATCCGGACGTCGACGATCGCGACGTCGGGCTGCCAGGTCAGCAGCGCGTCGAGCGTCTCCGGGCCGGTGGTGGCGGTTGCGACGACTTCGTGCCCGAAAGCCTCGACGAGGCGGACCATCCCGTCGCGCAGGAGGTAGAGGTCTTCGGCTATGACGATGCGCATGGCACCCCTATGGTGACGCGGGTCGGGCCGCCGGGCGGGCTGGTGAGGTCGAGGGTGCCGTCGAAGGCGGTGAGGCGGCGGCGCAGGCCGGTGAGCCCGCCACCTTCGATGGCTCCGCCGTGTCCGTTGTCCTCGACCTCGGCGACAACATGGGTGTCATCCTGCGTGATCGTAATCTGCGCCGTGGTCGCCTCGGCGTGTTTGACGGCGTTGGTCAGCAGTTCGGCGATGCCGAAGTAGACAGCCGATTCGATGGGCTGCTCCAGCCGCCCCGGGACGTCGGCGTGCACGGTCACCTCCAGCGGGCTGTCCAGCGCGAGCGCGCGCACCGCGTCGACGAGCCCGCGCTCGGTCAGCACCGGCGGGCAGATCCCCTTGACGAGCTCGCGGAGTTCGGCCAACGACGTCGTGGCACCGGCCCGCGCGTCTCTCAGCAGGGCCTTGGCCTGCTCCGGGTCGGTCTCCATCAGTTTCTCCGCGGTCGCCAGGGCAAGCCCGAGCGCGACCAGCCGAGCCTGCGCCCCGTCGTGCAGGTCCCGCTCGATCCGGCTGATCTCGGCGGCCTGTGCGATCGTGGCGTCCGCGCGCTGGGCCGTGAGCTCCTCGACGCGAGACGCGAGGGACGGCCGCAGAAACCGGACGGCCACCGGCTCGGCGACCCGCCAGGCGAATGGCGCACTGCCAACCCCGACGACCAGCCCGAGCACTCCGACCAGCCACGCGGACCAGCTGAACCCGAGTACCGCCACCACGACCCCGGCCGGTGGGACAGCCGCGGCAATGCCCGCGGTGAACGGTGCGATCAGGACGAACCGGACGTCGCGCCAGCGGGCCGGGTCGCGCCACCGGACCCGCCACTGCTGGTCGAGGAGAGCGTCCCGGCGGGTGCGCTCGTAGGTGAACCCGTTCCACCAGAACCCGGTGGACATCCGCACCACCGGCGGCGCTTCCCGGTACCCGGCAGGGATGACGGTGCCCGTCCATCGCGCGACGAGTGCGCGGAACATCCGGCAAACCGGGCGGGCGAGCCCGACCGTCGCGACACACCCGAGCACGACGGGCGCGACCCACGACCACGGGTTCGCCGCGCCCCACCAGATCCCGAGCGCCACGGCCGCCGCCCAGCACCCGGGTACCAGCATGCTGACCGCCGTCACGGCGCATGCCCGCAGAAACCCGGTCATCAGTTGCCTTTCCCTCACGGAAGTCCACTGTGCACCGCGTCGGGCCTGCTGTCTTCTCCGCCGGGCCGGAAGTGGGTCCAGACCCACCCACGTGTGGGGGCAGACCCATACCGGCGCGTCCGGGCCTTTTCTACTGTCGAAATCCTGGTACTGGAAAGGAAGAGCAATGGAAAGCTTGAACAAGGTGAAGATGCTCGCCCTCGTTTACGGCGGGTTCAGTGCGGTGGTGCTCGGTGCGGTTGTCGCCGAGTCGATCGCCGGGTACGAGGTGAGCGGGTTCATGTGGGGCCGCGCGGGCGGGATGTTCGCGAGCGCCGTGGTCGCGTATTGGCTCACCGGTCTCGCCGCCCGGGGCTCGCGAGGCGCGTTCATCCGGCTGCGCATCATCTCCGTCGTGGTCCCGATCGCGGTCGTCGCCATCGACTGCAGTGTGCCCGGTGCGTTGCCGCTGTGGTTCGTGGTGCTGCAGGTCGCGGGTGCGGTCGCCCTCGTTCCGGCGGCGTTCATCGTCAACCGGATGCGGGCGGCCTTCGCGCCAGCTGGCGGTCGAGCCCGTCGAGAATCAGCCGCAGGCCGTACTCGAACATGACGTCCAGGTCCTGCTCGAAGTCCTGGGTCACCACGTACTCCATGGTCGGGTACTGCCCGGTGGCCACGACTTCCCGGAACTCCGCGACCTGGGTGTCCATCCATTCGTTGTTGGTCATGCCGGTGTCCTGCCGTTCCCGCGTTTCCGACTGCAGCGAGAGGGCAAGGCCGCGGAGGTGGCTGAACAGGTTGAGGTGGAGGTACATCATGTCGTCCATGCCGAGCCCCAGGCGGCGCAGCGTCGTGAGGACCCATTCGGAGTAGCGCATCAGGTTCGGGGTGGCCCGGGGCCGCGTCAACGACAGTGCCTCGGCCACCCAGGGATGGCGGCGGCAGACTGTCCACAGTAGACGGGACGAGAGTTCCAGGCTCGCCCGCCACTGCGGCGGAGGTTGTCTCGGCAGGGGTTCCTCTCCGGCCACCTGATCCGCCATCAGGACCAGCAGATCGTCCTTACCGGACACTTGCCGGTACAGCGACATGGTGGCCACCCCGATCTCGGTGGCCACCCGGCGCATCGACACCGCGGACATGCCCTCCGCGTCGGCGATCGCGATCGCTGCGCGTACGACGTCGGCGCGCTGCAGGTTCTGGTCGCCGGAAGGTGCGCGATCCTTCGCCCGCACCACGGTTCCCGCGCCCGGCTTCGTATCCACCAGTCCCTCGTCGCGCAGGGCGGCGATCACCTTGGTGGCAGTGGCCATCGCGACGCCCCATTCCTGCGTGATCCGCCGGGTCGACGGGACACGCTCGCCCGGGCGCAGCCGCCCGCTCGTGATCCGCTCCCGGATCTCCGCCACGATCCGCTGGTACGGCGCGTTCATCAGACCTCCCGGTGCACTAGTGCGGCCGTCCGCCGAGCTGCTTTGCCTACACAAGTGCACTAGAGCAAATGTACACTGTATCGAAGTGCTCGTACGGTGTACACATGCGTAGTGTCCTGATTTCCGGCGCGGGTGTCGCCGGGCTTTCCCTTGCGGTGTGGCTGCGCCGCTACGGCTTCCAGCCCACGCTGGTCGAACGCGCCACTGCGCTGCGGACCGGCGGGCAGGCGATCGACATCCGCGGCGCGGCCCGCGAGGTGGTGACGCGGATGGGCATCCTGGACGCCGTACGGGCGCACCACACCGGTACCCGCGGAATCGCCTGGCTCGACGAGAACGGCAACCGCGTGGCAGCCATGTCCGGCGACGATTTCGGGGACTCGGGCGGGATCGTCGCCGAACTCGAAATCCTGCGCGGCGACCTGGTGCGGATCCTGCACGACGCGGCGGACGTGGAGATCCGCTACGGCACCCAGATCACCGGGATCACCGAACGTGAGGTCACCTTCGACAACGCGCCACCGCAATCGTTCGACCTGGTGGTCGGCGCCGACGGGCTCGGCTCCGGCGTCCGCGCGCTGACGTTCGGGCGAGGCTCGGAACTCGTGCGAGACTTGGGCTACTACACCTCGTACTTCCCGGCCCGCACCGAGCTCGACCTGGACGGCTGGGAAGTGATGTACAACCTGCCCGCGGGCAACGGCGTCGCTGGCCGCGTCGCGGTGCTGTACCCGCTGGGGAACACCGGGGAGATCCGGGCGCTGTTCGGGTTCGTCTCGCCGGAGCTGGCCAGGGAACCACACGACGTGCCGGGCCAGAAGGCGCTGCTGGCCGACGTGTTCGCCGGGTCGGGATGGGAAATCCCGTCGCTGATCGACCAGCTGCAGCACACCGACGACCTGTACTTCGCGCGGGTCGGCGAGGTCCGCGTCGACCGCTGGTACCGCGGCCGCACGGTCCTACTCGGCGACTCGGCCTTCGGCGGCTCCCTCGGGATGGGTACGAGCATGGCCCTCGTCGGCGCTTACGTGCTGGCAGGCGAACTGGCGGCAGCCGGTGGTGACCATCGCGTCGCGTTTGCCCGGTACGACAGCGAAATGCGCGAATACGTGCGGCAGAACAGAAAGCGCCCACCCGGCGGGGCGAACGGCTTCGCCCCGCGCACCCGGCGGGGGATTCGGCTGCGCAACCAGTTCATGCGCCTGCTTCCGCACCTGCCCGGCGGCGGCAAGATGATGGGCGGGATCCAGAAGTCGGCCAACTCGATCACGTTGAAGTCGTACGAGGGAATGCCTTCACCACGGCGATGAGGATGGGGTATTCCCGCACCGCGTTGCGGTTCGGTGCGGGTCGTCGGTGAGGCAGGACGGGACGACGTCGAACTCCGCAGGTCGTGACGAGAGTTCCGCCCAAGTCTTTTCGGCCAGTGGCGGATAATTGCCGAGTGCCCGCATCGTCCGGTTCGCGGGGGACCCGGGGCCGGTGTACTGCGCACCTGTGGCTGGTGATCACCCGCGACGACACGGACGCGAAGCACTGAAGATTTTCCCTATTCCACCTGGAATTCTTCCCAATGGACGGCCGTCCGGCGGTTGATCCACAATGGCAAGGAGTGCTCCCCGAGCAACGGAAACGAACGAAGGAGAGGTTGTGGAGCTGGACCTCGCCATGCGCAAACGCCGGATGTTCCGTGAGTTCGACGGGCGGCCGGTTTCGCGGGAAGACGTGGACAAATTGCTGTGGGCGGCGGGCCGCGCACAACAGGGGCGGCCGGGCGTCCGGCATTTGATCGTCGTCGACGATCCGGCGCTCATCAAGACCGCGGTGCAGGTGCTGCCGGGTTTTGTGATCACCGTCGACCCGGCGCTGATCATCGTGCATTGCTCGGACCTCGGGGCGGTCGAGGTCGACAACGTTGCGGGCGACGGCATCTCGCGGATCGACACCGGTGCCGCGCTGGCGCACCTCGGCCTGATGGCCCGCCAGCTCGACCTCGGCACCTGCACGATCACGAGCTGGTCCGAGGCCGCGGTGCGGGAGCTCTTCGACATCCCGGAGCACGTCCGGCCGGATGCCACCGTCGTGATCGGGTACCCGATCGAAAAGCCGAGGGTCCCGAACGCGCGCGGTGCGCACTTCCGCCCGGCCATTCACCACAACAGTTTCCACACGCCGTACGAGGTGCAGAGCTGATGGACGCGAAAATCGAAGAGCGCCTTTTCGAAGTCGTCGCCGCGATGTTCGCAGCCGCGCCGACATTGCAGCTGGAGCCGCGAATCCACGCGGCCTGGCGGGTTTCCATGTGGGGCGGCAAGCTGCTCGCCATCCTGGAGGAATTCGGGCAGCCGGACGATTTCGTGTCGGATTCCCGGAAATCGGTGAACGAGAACAGCATTTCGATGATCTCGGATCCGGCGAAATTCACCGTCTGGGCCGACGAGATCTCGGCGAAGTTCGTGGCCGAAGCGAAGCGCCGCAACATCGCCGCGGCCGATGCGTCGTCCAGTGACCACGTCGGCTGAAACGCAGTCCTGCGTCGTCGTCACGGGCGCCTCGACCGGGTTGGGCGCGGCCAGCGCCAGGGAGCTGGCCCGCCGGGGATTCCACGTCCTCGCCGGAGTGCGGCGTGACCAGGACGCCGACGCGATCCGGGCTCCTGGCGTCGAGCCGGTCATCCTCGACGTCACCAAGCCCGAGCACATCGCCGACCTGGCCGCGCGGATCGCCGAGTGGCCGGGCGCGTTGCGGGCGCTGGTGAACAATGCGGCGATCTCCGTCACCGCCCCGTTCGAGACCCTGCCGCTGGACGAATGGCGCCGGACGTTCGAGGTGAACCTGTTCGGCCAGATCGCCGTCACCCAGGCCCTGCTGCCTGCCCTCCTGCGGCACTCCGGCCGCGTGGTCAACATCAGTTCGATCGGGGGAAAGGTCGCACTGGCCACGTGCGGTCCGTACTCGGGTACCAAGTTCGCGCTCGAGGCGGTCAGCGACGCACTGCGGCGGGAAGTGGCGCCGCTGGGCATGCACGTCGTGGTCGTCGAGCCCGGCGCGGTCCGCACGGCGATCGGCGGCCGGGCGATCGCCGAGACCGACCGGCTCGCGGCCGCGATGTCCCCGGAACAGCAGGAGCGCTACGGGCCGCTGCTCCAGGCGACCAACGCGAACACGGCGGCAAACATGGCGAACGGCCGATCCGCGGACCAGGCTGCGCAGGTGATCGCGAAAGCGGTGACCGCGGGAAAACCGCGTACCCGCTACACGATCGGCTGGGATGCGGCGTTGTTCACCCGGCTGGCGCGGCTGCTCCCGGATCGCCTGCTCGACCGCATCACCGCCGCCCGGATCAGTGGTTCGTGACGGGTCCTCGCCAGGCAAGGACCCGTCACGAACGGTCAGGTCGGCTGCACGGTCGGTTCCGCCATCGCGACCTCGCGGGTCTCGCGTAGTGCGATCGAGCACGCGAGGCTCAGCACGGCCATCGCGGCGAGGTAGAGGCCGATGGCGCCGTTGCCGAACGACTCGATCAGCCACGCGGCGGCCAGCGGCGGCACCGCCCCGCCGAGGACGCCCGCCAGGTTGTACGCCAGCCCGGCGCCGGTGTAGCGGTAGCGCGCCTGGAAGAGCTCCGGCAGGTGCGCGCCGGCCGGGCCGTACGCGACGCCGACCAGGCCCAGCGTCACGCACATCCCGATCGCGAACGCCAGCGGCGTCCCGATGCTGAGCACCGGGAACAACACCAGCGCCCAGGCGATCGCGGCGGCGTTGGCCACCGTGGTGACCCGGCGACGGCCGACGCGGTCGCACAGCAGGCCGGACATGATCGTGGTGGCGGCAAAGCACAATCCGCCGAGGATGCCGATCATCAGGACGGCCGGTTTGCCGAGCTGGAGGGTGTTGGTGCCGTACGCGGTCAGGAACGTCACGCCGATGTAGAAGAACGAGAACAGCATCGTGACCGACCCGGCGGCCAGCAGCACCTCGCGCGGCTGACGGCGGGCGACCTCGAAGAGCGGCACGCGGGCTTTCGTCGCGGCGAGGTCGGTGAACGCTGGGGTCTCCTCGATCTTCATCCGCACGTACAGCCCGAGCAGCACGAGCAGCGCGCTGGCCAGGAACGGGATCCGCCAGCCGAAGGACGCGAACTGCTCCTTGCTGAGGGTGAGGCTCGTGATCAGGAAAGTGCCGCTGGCCAGCACGAACGCCAGCGACGGACCCAGCTGCGGGAAGATCGCGTACTTGCCGCGGCGCGTCGGAGGGGCGTGTTCGGCGGCCAGCAGCACGGCACCGGCCCACTCCCCGCCCACCGCGAGGCCCTGGCACAACCGGAACACGACCAGCAGGATCGGGGCGGCGGCACCGATGGACGCCGCGGTCGGCAGCAACCCGATCGCGACGGTCGCGAGCCCCATCAGCAGCAACGTGACGACCAGGGTCGTCTTCCGGCCCATCCGGTCACCGAAATGCCCGAACAAGATCGAACCGAACGGCCGCGCGACGAACGCGACCCCGAACGTGGCCAGTGCCGCGAGCGTTCCCGCCGCCGGTCCCATGGCCGGGAAGAAGCTGCTGCTGAAGACCAGCGCGGCAGCCGTGCCGAAGATGAAGAAGTCGTAGAACTCCACGGTGGTACCGACCAGGCTGGCCACGGCGATGCGGCCCATGCTCTGCTGGCTGGTGGACGACGAGACCACGCTGTCTCCTCATGATCGTCGGATGAACGACCCCCGCCTGAGCAGCGGCGACGTTCCGGACGGCCACAGAGTCGGGTGTTCGGGACAAACCCACCACCCCCGAATTGGTGTGCTAGGCCGACGTGCGGATCCGGCTTGGGCGGAAGATGACGGTCTCCCGGTCTTCGGCCGCTTGAGCTGCGAAGGTCTCGAGCGTCTGCCCGTACGGGGCGAGCAACCGGCTGAAGAACATGAGCCCCGGATCAGCGGCGAACGCCACCTCGGCGCGGATCTCGATCGTGTGGAACTGGTCCTCCGGGGACAGGGAGAAGACCGTGGCTTGGGGACGTTTGCGCAGGTTGCGGTACTTGACCCGGGCTTTTGCCAAGGAGGTGCGAAGGATGCCGTCGTCGCCGAGGTCGACCCACACCGCGGTGGTCTGGACTGTGCCGTCATCGTTGACGGTGCTCAGGGCAACACTGCGGCCGATCAGCAGGTCATGGTGCGAGGTCGGGATCATCGACGTCCTTCCGGGCGAATTCGGGTGATCCCCAGGCTGGCGGGGCGGCGGTGGGGTTACCAGGCGGAAGGTGTGCTGGTGTTGACAGCACCGGTGCCACCGAGGTGGGTACCGCGCAGCTCTGCGACCGGAAGGCGGTGCGGCATTCGGAGTGGAGGTAGGCCGCGTGGGTGTGTCGACCGTTCCGGAGATGCCGGTGACGGTGCGGCGGTGCCGCCGGTTTCCGGCACCCAGCGCCCGGAAGCGGTCGTGTTCCGTGGGTGTCGACAACCCGCCGGACCGGTGGTTCTGTACGCATCCGATGCTGCATGAGTCGGCACCTTGCACGTGTCCCTCGGGGATCTGGCCTTTCTCAGCGACGGGCCATCCCCGCATCCGTGGGGAGCACGGTCACCCTCGCCTCGCCTTCCGGTTGTTGTCCGGATCATCCCCGCGTCCGCGGGGGGCACGCGCTCGCCGGGATCGCGTCGGACGGGCGAGACGGATCATCCCCGCGTCCGCGGGGAGCACACTTGCTGAGCTGCAGCGATGGAGCGCGTTTGGCTCATTTCACTTCAGTTTGCTCTCGCGCGTCGTGCTGTGTGATCCGACGTTTCGGAGCCTGTTTCGCGAGGTCGTGGGCGCCCGTCCGGATGCTGCGCGAACCTCGGCCGGGGCGCGCGCGAACGACCTCCCGGTCGCGCGTACGAGGCGCCGTCGCGGCCTCGTGCGGGGTACCGGATTTGGTTGGGTGGGGTTTGGTGAATCGTTCGTCAGGTTTACTCGGGACTTGAGTCTCGGAATTGTGGTCCCGTCGGTGAACTCCTTACCAGGCGACATTTGAGGCACGCGCCGACGGTATCCCGGGGTTCTTCAAACACGAGGTGACCTCAATCCGACTGGCGGGTGTTCCGTCAGGACAGTTGGAAAACCCGTCCTGACGGTGGCGTTGAGGCCGGTGCGACAGGCTGAGTGGATCTCGACGCTGTCGGGTTCACCTTCTGTGCTGTGTGTGTGGGGCGTCCATGGAGAATCAGACAGGGCGATCGTGGCCGGCCTGGATACCGCGGTCTTACGGTCACCGCGCTGACCGCAGTGGTAGTCCGCGGCGCTCGGATGGAAGGAACGGCTGGTGGTGCTTTCACAGTGGGCTGCGGCGCACTTGTGGCTGTGCCGGTCCGGTGGCCAGTTCGGGGTTGACACCTCCGGCTCGCTGTGGAAATGCCCGTCATCGTGATCCCGGCCGGGAGGTGATCCGGCTGCTGGCCGGGCAGGTGCCGGTCAGCCGGTGGTTCCTGTTCTGATCGGGATGAAGGTGGTGTCGCGTCCTTCTGCGGCCTGGTCAGCCGAGTGGACTGAGGAAGGCGCGATACGGGTTGGTATCCAACTGCACTTTACCGGGAAAGCATTGGGTGGCGCAGTTTCTGCGCAACGCTGCGGCAGATCAGAAGAGCGCGCGAAACTCGGGCGATAGGTGCCTGACTCGCCAGACCCACCCGGCGGGAAGCTCTCCTGGCATCACTAACGCCCATTACGCCGCGCCCAGCCCCAGTAACGCGCGCGCCGAAATGTCCAACGCGGTCAACAACCGGTCGATTTCCGGGGACCCCGGGGCCAACTGCAGGATCCGCGACGTGAAGCCGTCGCTCAATGCGGTCAGACCCGCGGCCAATGCGTCGGCGTCGTGGTCCTCCGGGAGTAATCCGGCGGACTGCGCGGTGCGGAGCAGGGCAGCCGTGGTGTCTTGGATCGATGCGTAGCCCTCCGCCAGGAATTTGGCCCAGTCGGGGCGGTTGGCGGCGGCTGCGGTGAACGCCGTGAGGACGATTGCCTCTTCGCGGCGTTCCTCGTCCAGGGGGAGGGACTGGCGGAGGTATTCGCCGATGTCTGCGTTCTCCGGCAGTGCTGCGTAGCGGCGTTCCAGCCGGTCCTCGGTCAGTTCCAGCGCAAGCAGGATCATGTCCTCCTTGCTGGGGAAATACTTCTGCACCGCACCGGCCGAGACTCCCGACTCAGCGGCTACCGAGCGGACGCTCACTGCCGCCAGGCCTTCGCGCGCGGCCAGTCTCAGGAGGGCGCTCGCGATGGTGCGGCGGCGTTCGTCGCGGTTCACCACCTTCGGCACGGTGCCTCCCGCTTGCGTGATCAAGATACGACTGTATTCTATCAC
Source organism: Amycolatopsis jejuensis (assembly GCF_000717335.1). Lineage (GTDB taxonomy): Bacteria > Actinomycetota > Actinomycetes > Mycobacteriales > Pseudonocardiaceae > Amycolatopsis > Amycolatopsis jejuensis. The sequence continues at coordinate 23,973 of NZ_JNYZ01000022.1, read as the reverse complement.
CGGAGGGAGCGGAATGGCCGGACCAGCAGCGACCACCCGGAGAGCCGGGGTCGCCAACCTTGCCGCGGCGCTGACCAAGGGTCCCGTCGAGGTCCTCGACTTCGTGCTGCCGTTGTGGGCGGGCAGCGCGCTCGGCCTGTCGCCCGCGGCGATCGGTGCGCTCACTGCCACCGAAACGCTGGTGTCGTTCCTCAGCCGGCCGGTTGCGGGCGTGCTTGCCGACCGGGTTGATCGTGGACGGCTCGCCGCGGCCGGAGCCTTCTTGTACGCGCTGTCTTTCGTCGGGTACGCGCTCGCGACCGGGCTTCCGATGGCGCTCGGCGCTGCGGTCGCCGGTGGCATTGGCGGGGCGCTGTTCTGGGTTGCTTTGCGGGCCAAGGTGGCGGAAGGGCTCCGCGAGGACAGCGGAGTCTTCGCCAAACTGTTCGCCGCCGAAGGAACCGGTACCTGGATCGCGTTCGCGGCGGCGGTCACGCTCATTTCGCGCATTGATTACCGCGGGGTGTTCTGGCTTTGCGCGGCCGCGTGCGCTGCGGCCGGGGTGGTGCTTATCGGCAAAGCCGAACCGCCTGCCACCACCACGACGCCACGGCTCGGCAGTCTCGGGCGCCGGATGTGGCCGTTGCTTGGCGTCGTCGCGCTCACTGCGGTTGCGGAGGCGGGCGTCGCGCTGCTGCTTTTGCTGCACCTGCAACGGAATTACCATCTCGGCCTCGGCGCGATTGCCGCGGTGTTCCTGCCCGGGTTCATCGTGTACAGCACGGTTCCCGAATTCCTGCACAACGTGGTCACGCGGCTCGGGCGCGCGCGGGTGATGACCATCGCATTGGCCAGCAGTGCCGTTTTCGCGGCGATTCTTTCACTGGCGCCGAATCCGTGGACCATCGCGATTGCCTGGGTACTCGCGGCCGCGGCATTTGCGGCGGCGATTCCGGTCGAACAGTCGGTGGTCGCCGAAGCAGCCGGGGTCGACCTCGGCCGGGGAATGGCGATTTACGAGAGCGCGAACCTGCTCGGCGCGACGATCGGCACGTTCGGCGCGGGGATTCTGTACGGCCTCGACAGCGGCTGGATGATTGCGTGCCTGTCTGCTGCCGGGTTGCTGGTGGTTGCGGCGGTGGTGATCCGGCCTGCACTCGCCCGGGTCGGGGCGATCGATCGGCCGGAAACAACGGAACCCCCAGCCGAACCCGAGCCCGAACCTGAACCCGAGCCCGAAGAAAAGCAAAAGCCCAAGATCCCACCCCTCAACGCCTGGGCCGGACACGCGGTGATCTACCTCGTCGTCCAGGTCGCGCTGGCGTTCGCCGGATACAGCTGGCCGGTGGAAGCGATCTTCAGCGGACCGCACGATTCGTCGTGGTTCTGGAATTCGAGCGGACATTGGCTGCTGAACGTCGGCCGGATCTGGACGGCGATCTTTCTTCTCGACACCGTCTGGTCACTCGGCAAAGTCCTGCTCAGCCGTCGTCGCTGAGCACCGCGCGGGCCAGCGAATCGTTCACCGCGTAGAAACCGAACTCCGACGTCCGCACCGCCGTCACGAACGGCCCGGCCGCAAACCGGCGCGGATGCGTTTCACCGGATTTCGTCACCAGTCGATGATCGCGCACCGCCAACCGTCCCGTTCCCGCATCCGCAATGCATTCTCCGCGATGGAACAACGCATTCACTAGTGGATCGGTGGTGGTCTCCACGGTCGGCTCCGCGAGCCGGGCCTCGATCAACGCGGTCGCCCCTACGGTCCCGGGTACCGCCGGGCTCGCGGCCACAAAGCAACCGTCCCGAGTGGACACTGAAAGCTGCGGACCCAGAAATCGCACGATTCCCGCTTCCGACAACGCGATCAGCTCGGCCAGGCGTCGCTGCGGCGGCCCGCTCGACAGGTAGCTCGCGAATGGAAGGAACCACTGTTCGACGTCGGCAATCCACGAGACGGGATCGATCTGCCCGGACAGTTCGAGGGTCGTCATGACCGCCGAACTGAGTCCCTCCAACGCACCGAGTACCGCTGTGTGCCGGGAATCGGACCGCTGCCGGAGGTCGGCCTGCAAATACCCCCGCATCCACTCCGCCAGCGCAGACAGAGAACCGAATTCCAATCCGGCCATCGGTTCCGCGGAAAAATTGAACCGATCGGCCGGATCCGGCACGGCCGAGGCGATCAACGACGCCGGATCGTCCGCCGAGGCGAATCGGGCGGAAAACTCGGCCCACCCCATGGTCGTCCGCTCGGGATGGCCGAGGAACAGCTCGTGGTAGTACCCGCCCAGAATCTCCTTGACCACCAACGGCCACAGCTGACCGCGAAAGTCGCTCCCCGCGGCGGATCGAGAGAAAAAACGGGGCAACGGCGGCGGTCCGGCAATCAGCGACGACGTCGGTTTCGCGTGATAAGGAACGCCACGCCGCGAGCCTGCGTAGAGAACGGGTTCCTCGCCGGAAGGTTCGTACACCAGCGAACCCGCGGAGGTTCGGCGGAATTTGCCGCCACGACCTTGCGTCAACAAGGTCACCTGGTCGATGAACGTCAGGCCCATCCCGCGCAGTAGCACGGATTCCCCCGGTTGCAGCGACGAAACCTCCGACGCATGTCCCGGCGGCCGGTAGGTCAAGCCGTGCGAATCCGCGTAAGAAGCCAGCGAAAGCGAAGCCGGGGAAGGCCGGGCACCGACGTGTCCCTGCGTGAGAATCACCGCATCAACGACCAGCGGAGAAGAGGAACCTTCCAGCCAAACCGCTTGTGCAGAGCCATGATCCCGGACATCCACCGCCCGGCAACGGTGGACGTGCACCCGCGCCCCGGCCGCCGCCTCCGTGAAAACCTGCTCGTAGTACACCCCGGCGAGCGGGCGCGAGGCGAACCGGCGCTCGGTGATCCGGCTGGCCTCCCCGGCGAACTCGCCGAGCGCCGACAGAGAAGCGCCGCGGACCCATTCCCACAACGACGGCAGCTCGCCGAACATGTCCACCCCGCCGACCGGCGAGTTCATCCACAGCAGGTCCGGCTGTGCGCGCCGCCAGATCCGCCCCGGACCGGGCGGGTACGGATCAACGACGTGCACCTCCAGCCCGGAGGAAAGTGCGCAAAGCCGTTGCAGTACCCCGGTTCCCCGCGGCCCGGCGCCGACGATGCAGATCCTCATCGCGCCGCCGCGACCGCCGCGCGTGCCTGCACCGTGACCATCGCCCCTCGCCCCGGCTCCGACGTGATGTGCCGCCGGACAAACCGTTCGTCCGCTGCGGAAGTAGCCGAGAACGAGAACCGACGCAGCATCTGCTTGATCACCGTCCGCATCTCGACCAGCGCAAACGTCGCGCCGAGACACCGCCGGATCCCGCCCCCGAACGGCAGCCAGTTAGCGGCCTTGTCCTCGAGGAACCGCTCCGGCCGCAGCACTCCGGCGTCACCGAACAGCGAAGGCGACTCGTGCACGACGTCGAGGCACGGCGTCAGGATGCTGCCCGCCGCAATGCGGTGACCCGCGAACTCGACGTCCGTCATCGCCATCCGGCTCAGGTCCGGTACGACCGTGCGCAGCCGCAGGCTCTCCTTGACCAGCGCGTCGAGGTACTCGTCGTCATCGGTATCCGCGGCCGAGGCGGCCTTCGCGAGTACCGAAGGAGTACGGACGAGCTGCTCGAAGGTCCAGGCCAACCCCGCCGCCGTGGTCTCGTACCCGGCGACCAGCAGCGTGATCAGCTGCTCCTCGATTTCCCGGTCGGACAACGGTTTACCGTCCTCGCCGCGGGCGCCGACGAGCAGCGCGAGCGCGTCGACCCGCTGGTCCAGCGCGGGATCGTCGCGGTGTGCGGCAATGATTTCCTGCAGCAGCCGGTGCGAGTCCGCGAGATGGCGTTCCCGGCGCCGCGCGTACGGCAGAAGCCGCGCGAGCACCGGGCTGCCCAGTGCGAGCTCGACCGCGGACTCGGTGCGGCTGAGCTGCAGCATCGCCGCCCGGACCTCGGCCAGCCGGTCCGGGCCGATCCCCATCACGACCCGCAGGATCACGTCGAGCGCGATCTCCTTGGTGTACCGGTGCAGGGCGAACGGCCGCCCGACCGGCCAGGTGGCCATGTTCGTGTCGGTGATCTCGGCCATGTACTCGACCTGCGCCCGCACCGCCCGGCCGTGAAACGCGGGCATGAGCAGCGCTCGCGCGTTGGTGTGCTGCGGGCCGTCGGCGGTGAGCAGCGAGAAGGTGCTGGACGACCCGCCGAGCGCGGCATTGGCTGCCCCCGCGCGGAAGGTCGCCGGGTCGGCGCGCATCAGGTCCTTGATGTCACCGGCCCGGCACAGGAACACGACCTGGCCCATCGGGTGCACGGTCGCGCCGATGACGTCGCCGTACGCGGCCTGCCAGCGGCGCACGGTGCGCCGCGGCGAGGCCCAGTACAGCGCAGTCTGCACGGCGGCCGACAGCCGCGGCCCCGGCAGCACTGCGCTCATGCCGTTTCCCGCTGCTCGGCGCCCTGCTCCAGGTAATCCGCGACGGCCTTGGACACCAGCAGCGGCTCGGCAGTGCGGCGTCCGCCGTAGGAGACGTAGTTGGCGATGATCCCGCGACCGCCCATCGGCGCGTTGCCGTTTTCCGTCTGCAGCAACGTGGTGTTGAGGCAGACCTCGTGCCGCTTGGCCAGCAGTTCGACGGTCTCCGGGAGATCGCCGTACACCATCGCGCCCATTGCACGTTCCTCGAAGAACGGCGACCCGAGCAGGGTGTGCAGCTCGGTGGTATCCGAGTAGCGCAGCACATTGAAGATCGGCGCGAACAGCTCCTCGCAGTTCGCCTTGACCCCCGCAGCGGCGCGGCTCAGCACGGTCGGTTCCAGCCGGCGCAGGCCGAGGTCGGCATGCCCGCCGTGGACGATGTGCGTGGCGTTGTTGTGCAGGTACTCCAGCGCATAACCGAATGCCTGCTCGTAGTACATCGGGCCGTAGTCGGCGTCCGGATCGTCGTTCGGGCCGAACTTCAGCTCGTCGATCCGCTTCGCCAGCAGGGCGTGGAACTGCTCGCTCAGTGATTCGTGCACGAAGATGACGTCCGGGCCGAAGCAGTCCTGCCCGGAGTTCAGCAGCCGGATGTCGACAGCGTCGCGGGCGGCCAGGTCGACGTCCGCCCCCGGGCCGACGACCAGCGGGTTGATGCCCTGTCCGAAGTAGACGAACAGCTGCGGGTCGGTGAGCCGGGTCCGGATCTTCTCCGCGTTGGCGTAGGTGCCGGTGAACACGACGAGGTCCGATTCGGCGACCGGGCCGGACACGAACTCGCGCTGCGTGCTTGCGGACAGCTCGATCGGCAGCCCGTGCACGGCCGACAGCCGTTCGTGCAGCCGACCGAGCGCGCTGCGGATGTGGCTGGACGGCCGGAACACCACGCTTTCGCTGAACAGGCTGGGGATCAGCAGGTACAGCACGTACGCGTAGAGCGGGATGTTGGACGGCATGAACACCGCCGTCTGCCGCACCTGCGACGGCCGGTACGTGGAGATCTCCTCGACCGCGCCGCGCAGGGTTTCGATGGCCGTGTCCAGCTCCCCGGCCGCGGTCTGGTGGTTCGAGACCTCGGTGAGGATCGACAGGATCTCCGCGCGGTGCTCGTTCAGGTACCGCTCGGTCGCCAGCAGTGCCGGGACGCGCTCGGCGAACGGCACCACGGACTCGTCCGGCCGCTTGCGGGACAGGGTGTCGCCACTCGGCGAGAACTCCGCTTCAACCAGCTCACGCAAGGCTTTCATGTCGATCTTTCCGGTCCGGCCCAGCGGGAAAGCGGGGACGACGAGGACCTGGTTGGGTTGTTCGTGGGTGGCCAGATGCGGCCGTAACGCGCGACGCCACGCGCGGGCGTCCTTGCACGATTCGTCGGAGACGACGAACACCAGGTGGCTGCCCCGGCGGTCATCCGGCACGTCGATCACCTTCACCGGCGCGCCCGCGGCCTCGGCCTTCGCGGCGAGCGCTTCGGGGTACAGCGTATAGCCGTGCCGGTGGACGGCGCCCTTCCGGCCGAGCACAGCGATGTCACCGCGAGGCGTCCGGTAGCCGATGTCCGCAGTGCGGTGCTCCGGCCCTTCGGCAGGCCGGACCTCGCCGTGCTCGTCGAGAGTGGCGACCATCAGGTCCGGCGTACGGACGATCAGCTCGCCGATCTCCCCGTCCGGCACCGGACGGCCGTCCTCGTCGACGATGTCGATCTCGATGCCGTCCAGCGGCCGCCCGCACAACTTGGGGAACTCCGTGGAGGACAACGCGATGTTGCCTGCTTCGCTGCTGCCATAGCCGTCCAGCAGCGGCTTGCCGGTGAAGCGGGTGAACCTCGACGGCAGGCTCGAACCGAGCGGAGCGCCGCCGACGCACCACATCCGAACTGACTCCAGCGCGTCGCGCCGCACGGAACGGTTTTCCAGCAGCCGCAACAAACTGTGGTACGTCGAGGGTGCGCCGTCCACGACCGTGACGTTCATCTCGGTGATCGCTTCGACCGCGGCGTCGAGCCGGGTGTGCGGTACGACGACCAGGCAACACTCGGCCGACCACCACAGCATCAGCAGGGAAAGCCCGTACTGGTGGGAAAACGGCAGCAGCGGGAGCAGGACGTCACCGCCGGTGTAGTTCATCCGGCGCTGGGTGCGTTCGATGTTGCCGCGCAGCCCGGGACCGGACCGCACGACCGCGGTCGGCTCGCCGGTGGTGCCGGAGGAGAACACGATGAGCGCGTCCTCGCGGGCCCACCAGCGCTCCAGGTCCGGCACGAACGTGTCCGTACCCTCGGCTCCGGCCAGCTCGCCCAGCTCGACGCGGCGCACCGGAGTGTCGCCTGCCTGGACCGCCGGGTCGCAGATCAGCCAGCGTGCCGACGCCCGGTGCAGCACGCGGGCGCGCTCGTCGGTCGCCTGCTGGTCGTCGAGCAGGATGAGGGAAACGTCGAGGTGCATCAGGGTGAGCAGGGTCAGGACGTAGTCGACCGAGTTCGCGGCGACCAGCGCGACCCGGTCGCCGGGACGCAGGCCGAGGCCGTGCAGGTGGTCGGCGATGCCCGCGCAGGTGCGGCGGACGTCGCGGCCGGACAGCGCTCCGCGCGGGGAGACGATCCGGATGGCTTCGTTGTTCACAGCAGCTCCTCAGGCGGTGTGCAGCGCGGTCCGGCTGTCATGGCGGTCGAGCAGGTGCGAGACGAACGCCGGGTCGGCGCCGATCGCGCCAAGGTGGCGGCGGAGGATGTCGATGCTCATCGCGCGGAAGTCGACCGCGATGCCGTCGAACTCGTTGTCCAGGCGCAGCGCAAGCGGTACGGCCTCCTCCAGCACTCCGTAGATCTGCTCGGCGTAGCCCTCCTGGACGCCGGTGCGCAGCGCGTGCAGGCCGAAGCCGATGTGCCGGGATTCGTCGCGGCACATCGCCACGAACGCGGTCTTGATGCCGTCGAAGAGGTTGATGTCACGCAGGGCGTGCACCAGTACCCGCTGGCCGACCAGCGCGAGCACACCCTCGGTGATCAGGTGGAAGAGCGAGACGGCCTGCAGCCACTGGCCGTAGTCCATCGGCCGTTCGTGTACCTCGCGCACGATCCGGCCCTCCAGCAGCGCGAGCTCGGTGTGCGCGGGCGTGGACAGATTCCAGGCCTGGGCGAGCATGGTGCGTGGATTTTCTTCAAGGCCAAGGACTTCCGCACCCATCCGGAACACCGCGCGGGTGTGCCGGGTCTCGTCGGCGATCTGCGTGCCGAGGAAGACGGAGTACTGCTCGTCCGGTGATCCGGTGAGGATCGGGCCGAGCATGTCGAGGCCGGTGTACTCGCCGATGATGAAGGTGGCGATGGCGTTGGACAGCATCGCGCGCATCCCGGCGGGCACGCGCTCGTCGTGCAGCATCGCGTGGTCACGGCCGAGCGAGAGATCCTCCGCCGACCACTGCTGGCGTTCCCAGCGCCGGTACAGCTGGATCGGCTCGGGCTTGCGGGCGGCGACGAGATCGGCGTGCCGCAGCACGTCTTCGGCGGGCAGGTGCGGCAGCTCACTCAGCTGCGCATCGTCCATGAGTAACGTGGTCCACCGGGTCACAAAGTCCTCCAGTCAACGAAAGCCATCGAATTCCCGTGCCCGCTTGCGCGTATTCCGCAGCGGGGGTGGACGGGAGAAGGCATGACAAGTGCGCAGAATCCGCACCAGAGAACAGAGAGTGGCCGCGACGTGGCCTGATGCCGCCGAAGGTACACGAGCACCGGGGGATCTTCAACGACTTTGGCAAGACTTAAGTCGGGACTTTCGAGAGGATGAAAGTTCAACCGGTAAAAGCTTCGTGAAACTTATTCAATAACGAAGCGATGTCCCGTTCTGCGGTCCCTGCCGGTTGACAGTTTTGTCCGACCTGGTCTACATTCCGGGGCGAACAGGTTCCCGTGGGCTGGGGGGCAGAGGTTACCTGGCGATCTACGCAGAGGCGTACCTGTCCTGGGGATTGTGTGAGCGACGTAGGTACTGAAGTTCCGAAAAAGCATTCTGGGGTTACTGGGGTTACTGGGGATTTGCGGGGGTAGTCCGGCTATTCCGCCGCCGGCTGGGGGCAGCGCGGCGGCGGAGCGGTGCGGGCTGACATCTGGGGGTGTCGAAAGCTGTGTCGAGAAAGTCGTGTTCGTTGCGCCCTCCTTCCGATGGCGACTACCACGTCATGGAGGAATGGCTCAGACCATTGTCACTGGCGAGCGCGCTCACCGGGGACATGAACGAAACCATCACCGCGGCCGAGCTCAAAGCGGCGCACGACAGCGGTGCGGTGCGGTATCTGGTGGTCGTCGCGGAAAGCGGCGAACCGGTGGGCATGGTGAACCATCGCAAGGCAGGCAGCGCCGGTTCGTATGCCATCGGGGGCGCCATCGGCGATCCCGGGCAATGGCAGCGGGGAATCGGCGCGGACGCGCTCGGAATGCTGGTGGACCACCTGTTCCACCAGCTCAACGCGCATCGCGTCGAGTTCACCACGGCGTCGTACAACAAACACACGATGAGCATGCTCACCAAGGGCGGCTTCGTGCTCGAAGGCGTGCTCCGGGACTACTACTTCCTGGACGGGCAGTATCACGACCGCACGGTGTGGTCGATCCTGCGCGACGAATTCGTGGTCGGCGCCAAGGCATTCGCCAAGAGCAGCCCGGTCGAGGACGTCATTCCGGCGGAGGACAAGCAGCAGGCGCAGGAGGCGTTCGCCAAGTACCTGGCGAGCGATCCGCCCACGTCGCTGCGTGATTTCGCCGACCGGGCCGCACGGGAGCGGCCCTACTGAGGCCGGAAAGGGGGCGGCCGTGAAGCCGCTGGCGGAGCTGTACACCCTGGCGGATCCGGTGTTCTTCGAGGATCCGGTGCATTGGCGGGAAGGGCGCGAGGAATTCGCGCCGGACGTCCCGGCAGGCTGGATTCGCGGCGGTACCGACGGCTGGGTCATGCTCACGCCGCCCGGTGCCGCATTACCGGAACAGGGCTGGAAAATTCACGTTTCGGCCACTCCGGAATCGTCGCGGGCCATTGTGGACACGGTGGCGGAATACTGTTTCGCGCACTCGATCGCGTTCAAGTTCCTCGTCAATCCGAGCCTCGTGCGCGCGTTCAGTCTCAAATACGCGCCACGGGCGTCGAGTGGCAAGGTGCTCGCGCTGTACCCGCGCGACGAGAGCGACTTGCAGACCTGCCTGACGGACCTCGACGCGGCGCTCGCCGGCGCCGAGGGTCCGTACATCCTGAGCGACCTCCGCTACCGCGAGGGGCCGCTTTACGTACGCTACGGCGGTTTCACGCCGATGTACTGCACGAAGCCGGACGGTGAACGGGTGCTGGCCACCCGCAGTCCGGACGGCCGGCTGGTGCCCGACGAACGCCGTCCGGTGTTCACGATGCCGGACTGGGTGCAGCTGCCCGTGTTCCTCGCCGAGAGCTTCGCGGCCCGCGGGCAGGCGGGCGACGGGTTCGACTACCGGGTCACCGAGGCACTGCACTTTTCCAACGGCGGCGGGGTTTACGTCGCGACCCGGGGGTCCGACGGGCGCGAAGTGGTGCTCAAGGAAGCCCGTCCGTACGCCGGGTTGAGTGGCGGCGGAACCGACGCCGTCGGCCGGATGGAGCAGGAGATCAAGGCACTGCGGCGGCTCGACGGGGTGCCCGGCGTGCCGCGGGTGCACGACGTCTTCAGCGTCGCCGGTCACCGGTTCCTCGCGATGGACCGGGTACCCGGGGTCACGTTGCAGCAGTGGCTGGCGTTGAACTTTCCCCTGGTCGGCACGTCGGCGACGGCGGCGGACCGGCGGAGGTACGTCGAGCGCGCGCTGGCGGTGCTGGAGCGGATCGGCGCGCTGGTGGAGCAGGTGCACGAACGCGGGATCGTGTTCGCCGACCTGCATCCGGCCAACATTCTGGTCGACGAGGACGGCACGGTCGGCCTCGTCGATTTCGAAGCCGCTTTCGACGAAACCGAGTCACGGCAACAGAAAATGGGGTACGCCGGGTTCACCGCCGGGGCCAAACTGGGCCGGGCTATTGACCGGCATGCGCTGGCCGTGCTGCGGCTCTGGATGTTCCTTCCGCTCACGTCGCTGGCCGCGCTCGCGCCCGGCAAGCTCGGTGAGCTCGCGGAAACCGCCGAACGGCTTTTCGAGCTGCCCGGGGGGTTCGCCGCGTCGATCGAGGCCGAGACAGCCGGGACCGGACCGGCGCGACCGTCGCCGGTCACCGCGGGTGCGGCGCTGAACTGGCCGGACGCGCTCGGCTCGATGGCCGACGCGATCCGCCGTAGTGCGACCCCGGAGCGCAGCGACCGGCTTTTCCCCGGCGACATCGAGGTTTTCCGGAGCGGCGGCGACACGTTCGCCTATGGCGCGGCGGGGGTGTTGTGGGCGTTGACCGTCGCCGGATTCGAGGTCGAGCCCGCGCACGAACGCTGGCTGCTGGATCGCGCGGCGAAACCGGTGGCGCGACCGGGGTTCTGCGATGGCGCACACGGCGTCGCGCACGTCCTGGACCTGCTCGGGCACCGGGCGGCGGCGGGCGAACTGGTCGAACGCGCGGCCGGGATGGTGGACGAGCTCACGGATGTCACGTTGTTCAGCGGGCTTGCCGGGGTCGGGCTGAATCTCTTGCACCTGGCGGAAAAACGCGCGGAATACGACGACCTGACTACGGCGTTGCGGCTGGCGGAACGCGTTGAGGCAGCGATCGGTGACGGCGAACCGCATGGCATCGACAAGCCGCCGGGCGCGCTCGGGCGAGCGCGTGACGCGGGTACGCATGCCGGGTTGCTGCGCGGCTGGTCGGGTCCGGCGTTGTTCCTGTTGCGACTGTATGAATCCACCGGCGACAAATACTGGCTCGACGGCGCTGTCCGTGCTGTGCACCGGGATCTCGACCTCTGCGTGCCCGCCGGAGAAACCCTTCAGGTGGACGGGGGATTCCGTACGTTGCCATACCTCGAGGTGGGCAGCGTCGGCATCGCGCTGGTCGCCGACGAGCTCGCCGGGCACGTTGCCGACGAACGGATTCTCGAGTCCCTTGCCCCGTTGAGCCGGGCCGGGCAAAGCGTATTCGTGGCCGACGCCAATCTTTTTCACGGCCGGGCCGGATTGCTTGCCGTATTGGCTCGACTTTCGCGGGGAGCGTCGGGTATCATTGAGGCAGAGCAAGTGAAAACCCATCTGGGGAATCTCGGCTGGCATTCCCTTGCTTTTCATGGACATGTCTCTTTTCCCGGTGACGGATGTAGCCGCTTGTCCATGGATTTCGCCACGGGGAACGCGGGTGTACTGGCGGCACTGGCCTCGGTACACGATCCGCGAATCCCGTTCCTTCCGTTCCTGTCCCCGGTGTCGGGCGTGCCGGCCGGTGGCCGAGCTGCGGCGGCCGGTGCCTGCTTCGCGGCCGGGGAACCGGACGGCAATCCAGTGAAAATGTGAAAGGGGAATCATCATGAACATCTTCGACCTGCAGGGCCTCGAGACCAGCGCCGCGGAGACCACCCTCCCGGGCAGCACCGTTTCGAACGCCTGCTGAAGTTCTTTTCCACGATGAAATTCCGGTACCGCATCGGGGGAGGTGAATGAGGATGACCATCTTGGACCTGCAGGCCCTGGAGACCAGCGCCGCCGAGGCCACGCTTCCGGGCAGCACCGTTTCGAACCAGTGCTGAATTCCCGGTCATAGGCCGTGAGCCGCTTGATACCTCCCCCTCGCGCGGGCGCTTACGGCACGGCCGGAGCAAGCGAGAAGGCGGCGGGTCGTGGTTCGTCTGCTACGGGCGGACCACGGCCCGCCGCCGCTTCGCGAAAGCTCTCCGAAAACCCACTGCACAAACGGGGACTGCCATGCTCGACACGCGCACGCAGCCCGGGCGCGCCGGGGCGAGGGCGTACGGCGTGCTGCAGATCGCTTTTGCGGTCAACCTGATCGGCAGCAGCGTCGGCGCGGTCGCGTACCCGCTGTTCGCGCTCGCGGCCACCGGGGACATCGCGTTCACCGGCACCGTGGTCACGGTGTCGGTGGTCGCTTCGATTTTCACCGGGCTCTTCATGGGCCCACTGCTCGACCGATGGGGACTACGCCGTTCGTGGCTGGTTTCGATGGCGGTCGGCTCGGTCGTCACCGGGCTCACTTTCGTGCTGGACCAGGCGGATGCCCTGTCGTGGTGGCTGCTGCTGGTCCTCGCCTTCATCCGGTCCGCGGCCGACGAACCCGGCCGCGTCGCCACGTTCGGCCTGCTCCCGGCATTGGCTGCCGGATCGGGGAAAACACTCGAACGCGCGAATGCCACGTTGCGTGGCCTGAACTCGATGGCGAACCTGTTCGGACCGGTGGTCGCGGGTGCGGTGGTCGGCCTGCTCGGCAGTCCGGTCACGCTGCTCATCGACGCCGTCGCGGGCGGGATCGCCGCCCTGATCGTACTGTTCTTCCTGGCCACGCCGCACAATCCGGTGCACGACCTGCAGGAGCACGGCCGGTCGTACTACCGGCAGTTCCGGGTCGCGCTGCGGTTCTTCTGGGGCGATCGGGTGCTGCGGGCGCTGATCGCGGCCACCACGGTGTTCGCCGCGCTGGACACGGGACTGGCCACGATCGGCCTCACCGCGTACGCGAGCGAGCAGATCGGTTCGCCTGCCTGGTACGGCGGCCTGGTGAGCTCGTTCGGCGCCGGATCGCTGGTCGGCACCATCTGTTACGGCATCTTCGGCCACCGGATTCCGCGCCGTGCCGCGTATCTCACCGCGTATCTCGGGCTCGCGGTGCTGATTCTGTTGCTGGCCTTCGACATCGGCGTGGCCGTCGCGCTCGTGCTGATGTTCGTCGCCGGCGTGGTGATCAGCCCGGTCGACCTGCTGTACATGCTGGTGCTGCAGGAACGCGTGCCGCAGCGGATGTTCGGCCGGGTCACCAGTATTGCCACCACGGTCGTCGCCGCGCCGAGCCCGGTTGCGGTGTCGTTGCTGACCAGGTTGCTGGCGACCACGGGGGCCCGTCACACTTTCGTGGTTCTCGGATTCTGCTATCTTGGAATAGCTCTTGCACTGTTCTTCGTCCGGCCGTTGCACGGGATGCGATCGGGCGGGGAAGCTGACGGGCGGTGACAACGAGCGGAACCGGGGGTCGGGGGTACGGCGTTCGGGCCGCGTATTTCTGAGGGAGGGGTTTCTTGTCCGCGAACGTCAAGTCACTCATCATCGGCGTGGTGATGCTGGTCGGCGGCCTGATTCTGTGGCAGACCGGCAAAGGCGTCGAAATTCCGGTGTTCTCGCTGGACAAGGTGGGGGTCGTGCTGGCCATCCTCGGCGCGATCGAACTGGTCGTCACCGGCGCGGTGATGATCTTCCCGTCGAAGAACAAGAAGCTGGACCGGTAGCCGGCCCCGATGACGCTGGGTTTCGAGCTCGCCGGGGACAATGCCACCTGGACCCTCGAAGAGGGCCGGGTGGTCATTGAATATTCACGTAACTGGGGCAATCCGAAATTGCTGCGCCGGATCGGCAGACGGGTGATTCCCGACGAGGCGATTGCCGGTGCGCAGGCTGGGCACACCGGGGGTGTCCCGGTGCTGCAGCTGCTGCTGCGTCCGGGCGCCGATCCGTACCTGGCGGCCGCGGCCGGGCAGCTGCCGGAAGACCATGCGTTGTACGACCTGGAGCTGGCGCGTGGCCAGGAGGATCTCGCCGGGTACCACGCCGACGGCCTGCGGCTGCGGGCCGGGCAGAACCCGGCGGAGCCGTGCGAGAAGTTCTTGCTGGACGCGGAAACTCCGCCGTTGCGGTTGAAGTGTTACGACGGCGACGCGCATCTGGAGCCGGGAGTGCTGCGGTTCCGGTGGAACGACGAAGCGGCCGGAAGCAAACGGGCGCAGGGGGAAAGTGTGTACCCGCTCGGTGAGCTCACCGGCGCGGAATGGGTCAAGCCCAGCCTGATGTCGGGCCATCTCGCGGTGCTTACCGGAGAACGTGCGGGAGACGTCGAAGAAGATCCGCGGGTGATTCTTTTCGGAATGGGTTACGGCAGCATCGCGGATTCGCTACCCTTTGCGGCAACGCTTCTGGCGGAAATCCAGCGTTGCTCGGGGGAGCACACGGCACTCGGTGCCCTGCCGCCGGCACAGGCCGGCCCTGGACTGCCCGACGAAATCGTCGCCGCCATTCGCGCGCTCACCGAGCTGCGCGAGGCCGGACTCCTTTCGGATGAGGAGTTCGAGCGCAGAAAGCAGGAGCAACTCGACCGGCTGTGACCGTGCCCGGCCACGGCAGCCGTGGAGGAGGGGTACGTGGCCGACGCGATCTATTTCCCGGGACTGGTACCGACCACGTTTCCCGCGATTGCCGACTTCCTGACCGAGAACGAGTTCGCGAAACGCCGGCTGGCGGTCGCCGACGAGGTACTCGGCTATTCGCTGATCGACGCCTACGAAAAGGCCGAGGTCTACGACTGGGAAGTCTTCGAAGCCGGGTTCATGGCGCTGAGTCTCGCGCTCGCGGACTGGGCGGGTGAACACCTCGACCTCGACCCGGTTGTCTACGGTGGACAGAGCTTCGGCGCGATCGTCGGCGCGGTGTACGCCGGGGTGCTGGACTACGCGGAAGCCTTGCTGCTGGTACGGGAAAGCACGCGCGTCGAGCTCGACTACTTCGGCGGGCTCGCCGAACCGGTCGGCTGTTTCTTCTTCTATCGCTTGGATTCCGCGGCTGTCGACGGGTTGATCGCGCAGTGCTTGGCTGAGGGCCACCGGGTCGAGGGATCGATCTATTTGGACAACTCCGTGCACGGCGTGTCCGGCACGATGACCGGCCTGGAAAGGTTCCGTGAACTCGTCACGGAGGCGGGCGGGTTCGCGTTCTATCTCATGAACCGGGCCGAGCATTGCACGATGGTGGCGGAACTGCGGCAGCGGCTGGAAACCGAGGTGTACAGCCAATTCTCGTGGCGGCGCTCGGAATTGCCGATGCTTTCCGACGTCACCGGTGAGCTGCTCACCGACCCCGCCGCCGTGCGGAAAGACCTGCTGGACGGCTGGACGAGTCCGGTCCGTTGGTCCACTGTGGTCGAAGGCATCCGCGCCAGCCGTGCGGAACGGGCGTACATCATCGGGCCGCGCAACATGTTCGCGCGGCTCACCGGCAACAGTGTGCCGACCGCGGTCGTCACGCCGAAAGCCGTCATGCAGTATCCGGAAAAGGGTTTCAAGGTACCGACGGGGGCGATCCGATGACCACCTATCCCGGCTGCTGGCATGCCGTGGTCGATTTCCTGAAAACAGCTGGCACCAGCACGGTGTTCGGCCTTCCGGCCGACGATCTGGTGCTGCTGGCCGCAATCCAGGAAAGCGACCTGCGGCTGGTGCTGTGCCGAGACCAGCGCAATGCCGCTTTCATGGCCACCGGCTATGCATTGGAATCCGGCCGTCCTGGGGTGTGCGTGATCGGGAAAGGCCCGGCCGCCACGAATGTTCTTACGGGCGTGTTGGAGGCGTCGTGTTCCCGCGCGCCACTCGTGGTGCTGGCGGCGGGGACGTCGGCCGAGCGGCGCGGGTCGGCGGCTTTCCAGGAACTGGACCAGCTCGCGTTCGTGCGTCCGCTGGTGAAGTGGGCGCATCGGGTCGACCATCCCGGACGCGTTGTTGCGGCCATTCAGCAGGCATGGGCCATCGCGTCCGGCGGCGTACCCGGTCCGGTGTACCTGGAGTTGCCGGATCACTTGCTCACCACGGAAATCGAGCGGACCCGGCCGTGGCAGGCGTTGCCGGAAAAGCCGGTGCATCGGATGCCGGAAGAAAGTCCGGCGCTGGCCGCGATCCAGGCGGCCCGCAAGCCGGTCCTGCTCGTGGGTGGTGGCGCGCGGCAACGCAACGGCGACCGCGTGATCGAACGGCTTGCCGATCGTCTCGGCGCCGCGGTGTTCAGCACTGCTACCGGCCGCGGCGCGGTCGACGAATCGCACCACCGTTTTTTGGGGCTGTCCGGGCTGTATCTGCCGGAAGCGGCTGCCGAGCTGTGGAAGGACGCGGACCTGGTCATCGCGCTCAGCAGCAGGCTCGAAGAAACTGCGACGTTCGGCTGGGAAGCGCCGCCGGTGGTCCAGGTCAACCTCGCGGCTGAAGAGTTCTCGCTCGAGTTCGACGGGCACCGCGTGATCGGCGACGTCGGCCAGGTCGCGGAGGATTGGCTGAACGCGGTTTCCGAAGCACCGGATCCCGAGTGGCAGCGCCGGATTGCCGAAACCCGGGACGCGATCTTCACCGACGCCAAGACAACGGCGGAGAACTCGACGATCGCGCGGCTCCTGCAGACGATGGACACGGTTCTCCCGGAGGACCGGATCCTGGTGCAGGAGAACGGGTTGCAGGACATGTGGTCCTACATTTTCCCGCATTTGCCGTGCCGCGCGGAAGCCGGGTCGATCGTCCCTTCGGAACAGACGAGCCTGGGCTTCGGGGCCGCCGCGTCCGGCGGGGTGGCGCTGGCCGCGCCGGGACGCCAGGTGGTCGCGTTCGTCGGCGACGGCGCCTTCACCCTCTTCGATGCCGACCTGGAGACTTTCGCGAAGGAACGGCTCGGCGTGCTGTTCGTGGTACTGTGCAATGGCGGTTACGGCTGGCTTCAGTCGCAATTGGACCAGCGCAGGCTGGACGGTGAGCGGTTCTCGTTTGCCGGTGGTGGCCTTCCGTCCACCCGATTCGATTCCCCGGTGCAGCAACGGGTTCTCGACGATCCCGCGCGTACCGAAGACGTCCTGCGCCAAGCTCTCGCCGCATGTTCGGACGGCCGGGTCTCGGTGCTGTACGTACCCGTCGACCTCGCCGACTCCCCGCCCGGACTATCCGAAGTGGACGGTGACTTCCCCGCCGTGCACCCGTGACGCTGAATGGAGGAATGATGGTGCTCGAAGAGATGCGGCGCCTGCGTCGCCGGGTAGTGGTCACCGGCTGGGGCGCGATCACCCCGCTGGGCCTCACCGTGGAGGACACCTGGTCCGCGATGCTCGCCGGCCGCAGCGGAATCCGCCGGATCGAGGCGTTCGACGTCGCCGATCTCAACACGCAGATCGGCGGCGAGGTACGGGGATTCGACCCGGATCTGTACGTGCCGCACAAGGTCAGCCGCCGGATGGACACGTACGCGCTGTACGCCATGGGGGCGGCCACACAGGCCATGGAATGCGCGAAGCTGACGCTTGACGACGAACTTGCGCCGCGCGCCGGAGTGCTCGTCGGTAGCGGGTATGGTCCGGTCAACTACAACCACCGGGTCGCAGATACGTTGCGGGACAAGGGTCCTCGCTCGGTCAGCCCGTTCGCGCAAATCGCCGGTGCGATCGACAATGCCGCAGGCGAGATCAGCATGCAGTTCGGTGCGCGGGGTCCGAGCCGGGCACAGAGCACGGCTTGCGCAACGGGTACCGATTCGCTGGGCGAGGCCGCGCGCTGGATCCAGTTCGGCTTCGCGGACGTCGTGATCGCCGGTGGCGCGGACAACTGCCTCACTCGCGGCGATTTCGCCGGGAGCGGCAATGCGCGGGCGCTGTCGACGCAGAATGACTCGCCTGAGCTGGCCTCGCGGCCGTTCGACGAGGGCCGCGACGGGTTCGTGATGAGCGCCGGTGCCGGGGTGATGGTCCTGGAGGAAGCCTCACACGCGGCGGCCCGCGGGGTCCCGATCCTCGCCGAGGTGATCGGCTACGGGTCCACTTCGGACGCTTACCACTGGACAGCTCCGCATCCCGAGGGCGCGGGCGCGAAGTCCGCCATGCGAGCGGCGCTGGCGGACGCAGGGGTCGATGCGTCCACTGTGGACTACATCAACGCACACGGCACCAGCACCCCGATCGGCGACGAGCGCGAGGTCCACTCGATCCGGGAAGTGCTGGGAGACCATGCGCTGGAGATTCCGGTGAGCTCCACGAAATCGATGACCGGGCACATGATCGGCGCGGGCGGCGCGGTCGAGGCGATCGTGTCGTGCCTCGCGATGCGCGACGGCGTCGCCCCTCCCACCATCAACTGCGACCAGCCGCTCGACCCCGAGATGAACTTCGTCGCCGGAAGCGCGCAGGAGCACGACATCTCGGTGGCGATGAGCAACTCGTTCGGCTTCGGCGGGCACAACGCGGTGCTGGTGCTGCGAAAGTGGCCGTCGTGACCGGCTTGCTAGACGGGAAGCGAATCCTGGTCACCGGGGTCATCACCGAGGCGTCGATCGGCTTCCACACCGCGCGGATCGCGCAACAGCAAGGTGCGGACGTGGTGCTCACCGGGTTCGGCCGGTTGTCCCTGGTGAACCGGATCGCCCAGCGGCTGCCGTCACCGGCGCCGGTGGTGGAGCTGGACGTCACCGATCCGGCCCACCTCGCGACGCTCGCCGACCGGGTCCGCGACCACGTCGACGGCCTGGACGGCGTGGTGCACTCGATCGCGGCCGCGCCGGCCAGCTGCTGGGGTGACTTCATGGGCGCGCCGTGGCCGGACGTGTCGTCGAGCCTGCAGGTATCGGCGTACTCGCTCAACGCCCTCGCCGCCGCGGTCCTGCCGCTGCTGGACCCGGGCGCGTCGATCGTCGGCCTGGACTTCGATGCGCGCGTCGCGTGGCCGGACTACGACTGGATGGGCGTCGCGAAGGCCGCGCTGGAGTCGGTGAACCGCTATCTGGCCAGGGAGTTGGGGCCGCGCGGCATCCGTACGAATCTGGTCGCGTCCGGCCCGCTGCGGACCATCGCCGCCAAGTCGATCCCGGGCTTCGCGGAGATGGAGGCGGACTGGGACAAGCGGGCTCCGCTGGGCTGGAACGCCGCTGACCCGACCGCCGCGGCTCAGTCGGTCTGTGCCCTGCTGTCGGACTGGCTACCGGCGACCACGGGCTCGATGGTGTGGGCCGACGGCGGGGTACACGCGATCGGGCAGTAGCGCTCACGTCACCAGCCGCAGGGGATGCTCGAGGAGGTCGGTCAGCGTCGCGAGGAACTGGGCGGCGAGGGCGCCGTCGATGATGCGATGGTCGGCCGTCACGGTGTAGCGCAAACGTTTGCGGGCGGCGCCGACGGCGAGGATGGCGCCCTGGGGTGGGTTGATGATCGCGGTGAAGTGCTCGACGCCGTAGCTGCCGAGGTTGCTGATCGTGAAGGTGCCGTCGCTGAGGTCCGCGGTGGTGAGGGTGCGATCGGCGGCGCGGCGCCCGAGGTCGCGCGTGATGGCGGAGATCGCCGTGACCGCGAGGCGATCGGCATCGTGCACAACCGGGACGACCAGCCCCGCCGGTGCGGCGACCGCGATGCCGAGGTGGATGCGCTGGTGGAGGAGGGTCTGCCCGCGCCCATCCGGGGAGTACGACGCGTTCATCCCAGGGTGGGCCCGGAGAGCGAGCGCGACCGCGCGGACAAGGAGATCGTTGACGGTGACCCTCGTGCCGCTCTCGTTGATCCCGGCGCGGAGTTTCCGGAGGTCTTTGACGTCGGCGGACGCGGTCGCGGTGAAGGTGGGAGTGGCGGCGCTTTCGGCGAGGCGGGTGGCGATGGCTTGCCGGATGGTGTCGAAGGGGACCGGGTGCGGGTCACGCGCGTCCGCTCCGGTGGGCACCGTTTCAGCTGGCCCGCTCGGCTCGGTTGCCCTGGTTGCCGCGTTCTGCCCCGTCGCGCCGGTCGGCCCGCCTGCCCCGCTCGGCTCCGGTGGCTGGTGCGCGTCGAGGTCGGCACGGATGATGCGGCCACCGGGGCCGGTACCGGGGACGGTCGCCAGGTCGATGCCCCGCTCACGGGCGAGTTTGCGGACCAGCGGGCTGGCGGCGAGACGGTGCTCTGCCGCGGGTGGCACCGCCGGACGCTGCGGCTCGGGTGGCGCCGCGGGCCTCGCCGGGCTGGGTTGCACTGGGCTGGGTGGCACCGACGTGAGTTGCGGACGGGGTTGCGCTGCCGCGGGCGGTTCGGCGGCCGCCACCGTCGAGGTTTCCCCGGCCGAGGCACCGTTGTCGAGCCTCGCAATCGGTGTTCCGATCGCCGCGGTCCCGCCTTCCGGCACCAGGATCTCGGCCAGGACACCCGCTTCGTACGCCTCCTGTTCCATCATCGCCTTGTCGGTCTCGATCTCGACGAGGACGTCGCCGGGTGCGACCGGGTCGCCGGGGCGTTTGCGCCACGCATTGATGGAGCCTTCGGCCATGGTGTCGGAGAGGCGGGGCATGAGGATGTCGATCACGGTGGGTCCTCTCAGCGGCGCCGGGTGACGGCGTCGAGGGTTTCGCGGATGGCGGTGATCGCGTCGTCGGCCGAGGGCAGGGCCGCGGTCTCCAGCGACTTGGCGTACGGCAGCGGGACCTCGGCCATCGCGACGCGGCGGACGGGGGCGTCGAGCCAGTCGAAGGCGCCGTCGGAGATGGTTGCGGCGATCTCGGCACCGATGCCGTACGTGAGCCAGTCGTCTTCCAGGACCACCGCGCAGTTCGTCTTCTTCACCGACGCGACGACGGTGTCGCGGTCGAGTGGGCGGAGGCTGCGCAGGTCGACGACCTCGACGTCGATGCCTTCCGTGGCAAGGCGTTCGGCCACCTGGAGCGCGACCACGGCCATCCGCGAGTACGCGACCACGGTGATGTGCGAGCCTTCGCGCGTGACGGCGGCCCGGCCGATTTCGGCGGGCTCGTCGTGATCAGGTACCTCGCCGGTGGTGTTGTACAGCGCGAGGTTTTCGAGGACGAGCACCGGGTCGTCGTCGCGGATGGCGGCGAGCATCAGCGCTTTCGCGTCGGCCGGGCTGGACGGGGCGACGACCTTCATCCCGGGCACGAAGGCGTAGTACAGCTCGATGTTCTGCGAGTGCGTGGCGCCGAGCTGCTGCCCGCCCCCGCCGGGGGTGCGGATCACCAGCGGCACGCGGGATTGCCCGCCGAACATGCCGTAGATCTTCGCGGCGTGGTTGACGATCTGGTCGAGCGCGAGCAGGGAGAAGTTGATCGTCATGATCTCCACGACCGGCCGTAGCCCGAGCATCGCCGCGCCGATCGCCGCGCCGGTGAAGCCCTCTTCGGCGATCGGCGTGTCCCGGACCCGCTTGGCGCCGAACTCGGCGAGCAGCCCGGCGGTGATCTTGTACGACCCCTCGAAAAGGCCGATTTCCTCGCCGATCAGGAAGACGTCGTCGTCGCGCAGCATCTCGTCGTGCAGCGCGTCGTGCAGGGCCTGGCGGTAGCTGATCACACTCATGCCGGGGCACCTGCGGGGAACAGCGGGTCCGCGGGCAAGCGGCGGGAATCGTTCGGGACCGGCGTCGCGTAGGTGTAGTCGAACAGGGTCGACACGTCCGGGTGCGGGCTCGCCTCGGCGAACGCGACCGCTGCGGCGACCTGCGTGGTGGCCTCGGCGTCGATCTGCGCAATGAGCTCGTCGGTGAGCAGGCCCTGCTGGTGCAACCGCACCGCGTACGCCGCGACGGGGTCGGCCGCCTTCAACGCTTCGGCTTCCTCGCGGCTGCGGTAACGGGCCGGGTCGACGACCGAATGCCCCTTGAGCCGTCCCGACACGGTCTCCAGCAGGTACGGCTTCCCCGCCCGCGCCGCGGCGAGCGCCGTGCGGGCGGCGGCGTGCACCGCGGCCGGGTCGTTGCCGTCGACCCGGGCCGAGGCCATCCGGTACGCGGCGGCCCGCCGGTGCAGTTCGGGCTCCGCCGACGACTGCTCCACGGTGGTGCCCATGCCGAGCCCGTTGTTGACGACCACGTACACGATCGGCAGCTTCCACAGCGCGGCGAGGTTCAACGACTCGTGGAAGGCGCCGATGTTCGTGGTGCCGTCGCCCATCAGGCACAGCACCGCCTCGGAGCCGCCGCGGTAGTCGATCGCGAGCGCTGCCCCGGTGGCCAGCGGAACCTGTCCGCCGACGATCCCGTAACCACCCATGAACCGCGACGCGAGGTCGAACATGTGCATCGACCCGCCCCATCCGCGGGACACCCCGTCGGCCCGCCCGTACAGCTCGGCCATCACCCGCTCCGGCGCGACGCCGCGCGCGATCGCGTAACCGTGCTCGCGGTAGTTCGCGAAGACGTAGTCGTCCTTGCCGAGCGCCGCCATGAGCCCGGCGACGGTCGCCTCCTCGCCGAGGTTCAGGTGGCAGTACCCGCCGATCTTCGCCTCGGTGTAGGCGCGGGCCGCGCGTTCCTCGAAGCGGCGGATCAGCACCATCTGCCGGTAGAAGCCCAGCAGCCGGGCGTCGGCCGTCCGGCGTGGGGCAGCGGTTTTCGGGGGCATCGAGGGTCTCCTTCTCGCCCGCGCGCGCGTGGTGGCGGGGCTTCGTTCTTGCCGGGTGCGGCAGAACGCCTATAATGATACGAAGTACGGTTCATTATAGGCCGGTTCGGGCCGGATGTCGATCGAAGGGGCGGGGTCGGTGACAGGTCCACGCAAACGAGGACGCCCCACCGAGACAGAGCGCGCACAACGCCGTGACGACATCCTCGACGCGGCCGTACGCCTCTTCGCCACAGGCGGCTTCGGCCAGGTGACGCTGGACCACATCGTGGCCGAGGCACACGTCACGAAACGCACGATCTACGGCTATTTCGGCGACCGGACCGAGATCTTCCTCGCTGCGGTCGACCGCCTCCGCCGCCGAACGCTCGAACAGCCCCCCGCGGACACCGGCCTGCTGGCACTGGCGACCGGAATCGTGTCTGCGCTGCATTCCGACGAGGGCATCGCCCTGCACCGGCTGATGATCACCGAGGCACACAGCTTCCCGGAGCTGGCCCGGGAGTTCTACCGTGATGGGCCTCAGGCGTACATCGCGGCGCTGAACGAGCGTTTGCCGGAACACGATGTGGACCTGGCGACGGCCCTGTTCACACTCCTGCTGGGCGAACCGCATCGGCAACGGCTCCTTGGCCTGAGGGCTGCCCCAGGGCGAGCGGCTGCGGCGCGGCATGCGCGGATGGCGTTGTGGCAGTTGGGGATTGAGGACGGTTCTTAATGGGTTGAGGGCTGGGTTTTGGTCAGGCTCGCGCTTTGCCTGCGCCTGCGTGTCGGCTCGCCCGCTGTCACCTGTGTTCACGTGTTGCTCGCCCAAGTTTCGCTTGTGTCTGCGTGTCGCCTGCCCGCTGTCGCCTGCGCTCATGTGTCTCCCGCCCGTGCCTCGCCTGGCCGCACATCGCCTGCGCCCGATGGCCTTTGGCCGACGCCCTGTGTCTCGCCCCGCCCCGCACCGCACTCGGTGCCCCTGCCCGCCCTCCTGGCTTGACCCGCGACGTCGCACCCCACCCGTCGCCGACCGGCCGCGGGTGGAGTCGTCCGTTGCTTCTCTTCTCCCGGCCCTTCCTGTTCTTTCCTTTCCCACCGGTCCTGCCCGCGGTGATCTTTGCTTTGGCGCGTTTGTTTCAGCTGCACAGGTGTTGTGGTGTCACGTTGTCGGGTGGGGGTGTTACGGGGTGATACGGGCAGCGGTTGTCGCTGTTGTGATGTGATCGATCGTTGCGCATTGTGGAGGGAGTTG